>JAFYHT010000052.1 GCA_017539025.1 Erysipelotrichaceae bacterium | reverse complement strand
TTTTCATAACCTCCTTAAGGAAGATTATAAAAAAGACCTGAGTTTTAAACATCAGGTCTTATCACCCTACATTTTCTTAAAGGCGTATGGTCACCCTACAAAAATTTAAATCGCCCTTTAAAACCGATTCAACAAAACCCTGAGCGATCAGGGTTTTCTTTTTGTCTTCATTGTTGACAAGATGTAATACAGTTAATACAATTAATACAGATAATACAGATTGGAGGTAAAGATGTTCCTAATCAACTTACAGGGTAAAGAGTCGATCTATGAACAGATCAGATCACAGATCGAGAAATTCATCACAACAGGAATATTGAAGCCCGATGACAAACTGCCTTCGGTCAGGACTCTGGCTCAGGAGCTTGGGATCAATCCCAATACGGTCATCAAGGCTTATCAGGAGCTGGAGAAAAACGGCTATATCTACACTTTGAATAAAAAGGGTGTCTTTGTTGCGGGACATTCGGATGAAGTGAAAAGACGCAACAGCAATGATGCATTGCATATGCTGCAGACATTGAAGAATGAAGGTTTTTCCAAGGAAGAACTGCAAGGGCTTCTAAGTGAAGTCTATAAGGAGGAATTATGTTGAAGATCAACAGTATCAATAAAAGCTTCGGTGAAAAGAAAGTACTGAACGATCTTTCACTGGAGATCAATGAAGGCTCGATATTCGGCCTGGTCGGTGTCAATGGCGCCGGCAAGTCGACATTGCTCAGATGCATTTCCGGAGTCTATCAAGGGGATTCGGGCAATGTGGAGTTCAATGGAGAGGATACATACAGGAACGAAAAGATCAGAAGAGATATCTTTTTTGTTACCGATGATCCTTATTTCCCATTGGCTTCAAGTATCAGATCTTTAAAGGAATTCTATGCTTCGTATTATCCGATCGATGAGGAAGCTTATTATAAGACATTGAGGATGTTCAATCTCGATGAGAATAAGCAAATCTCTTCTTTCTCCAAAGGTATGAAGAGACAGACTTTATTACTGTTTGCGCTGGCCATCAAGCCAAAACTCCTCTTACTGGATGAGGCGTTTGACGGACTTGATCCGATCGTCAGATATAACCTGAAAAGAAGTCTCTATTCTTTCATTGAAGACAATGATGCGATCATCATCATTTCTTCGCATAACCTGAAAGAACTGGAAGATATCTGTGATTCTTACGGAATATTGGAAAACGGCAAGATCTCGACTTATGGCGATCTGCTGGAGTCCAAAGCCAATATCAACAAGTATCAGATCGCATTCAATAAGGAAATCGACGAATCGTTCTTCGATCAGTTCGATCTGATGCATAAGTCAAAAGAGGGCTCTGTCTATTCTCTGGTCATCAAGGGTGACAGGGATGAGATCGTTGAGAAACTGAATGAACTGGATCCGGTGATCCTGGATACTCTGTCTGTCAACTTTGAAGAGCTCTTCATCTATGAACATGAGGGAGGTGAGAAAAATGTTCTCTAAAGAATATTTCACATATCTGCTCAAATCGAAAAAGTATTTATTGTTGCTGATCGTATTGATCACACTATTGAATGTCTTAGGCAACGCACATAACGCGGTCATGATGCTTTTACAGGGATTCTTTACGATCGTACTGGCTTTTGCGGTGCCATTTGATGTCTTTTATCACGTTCACAACAAAAAAGCTGTCGATACCTTCTTTTCGATCCCGGTATCAAGGAAGGCTCTGCTGGGTACAGGTATTCTCTTTTCCTTCCTGGTCGTATATCTGCCGTTTGCCTGCGGCATTATCAGGTATGGAACAGGTGCCAAAGATGTCAATACCTTACTTCTGCTTTCTGAGATGGCTTTGACTTGTCTGACGACGATCGTATTCAATACTCTGCTGTATCTGATCGGTAACAATCTTGTGGATGGAGTGGTCATGGCTGGGGCATATACTTTCATGCCGATCGCGATCATTTCTGTCATGAATAACTTCGTATATTCCTATGTTGCGGGGATCAATTCGGTCGAATTCTATACGATCCGTTATCTTTCGCCGATCTGCACAGGGATCTACCTGTTTGATTCCGGTGTGCAACTGGATGGCGGAGATATCCTTTCGATCTTTGCATTGATCGCGATCCTTATCGTATCTGCTTATCTTCTCAAGAGATCGTATGTAGACAGAGCTGCAGAAAGAGCTGACAGCCAGTCAACGGCTTTCTTCTCGTTCCCGTTTGTGATCAATTTCTATCTGATCACCTGTCTTTTCCTGATCGCTTCGTTCTACAACATCAGATATGACTCTCTCAAAGAATTCGTTGAGGATCTCTTTGTACCATATCTTCTGCTGTTTGCGGTATACGTTGCAGCTTACTTCTTATACAGAAGAAAGTTCTATTTCTCTTACAAACTTCCTTTGTTCTATGTTGCTGTGATGGCTGTATCGCTCTTATGTGCTTCCTTATGCATGGATTATAAAGGCTTTGGTCTTTCGCAGAAATATGAAAAGGCAAAGGAAAGAGACTATTGTACGATCAATTCCTGGGCGGATGAGGGCAGTCTGATGTATCACGATTTCAAGGAAGAAACAGGATATGATCCGGTATATGTACAGACTTTTATCGAAGTCGGTTCCAATGAGAATGATCTGAAGTCCAAAGTAAACATGTCTGAAGAAACATCGGAGATCATTGAAAAGTTCAGGCAGGATGCGATTGAATACTTCTATGAAAAGAAGTTTGAAGACAGTGATAATGGTTCTATGTATATTACCGATAAGGAAAACAACAGGTATTATCAGTATTATCTGAAGAATGCACCGGATCTTGAATCGATCAGAAAACTGGCAAAAGATCCGGCTGTGAGCGTCACGATCACGACTTTTGATAGAGAATATAAGATGCTTTCGGATGGAACTTTGGAACTGATCTTTGATTATTCAAATGATGTGACGAAAGATTAATAAAAACTTAGTAGATATTTAAGAGGAACTCAGGTTCCTCTTAAAGTATAATGGTATTTGAATGAGCTAATAAGGAGGACATGTATATGCCTGATGATAAAAACTTCCTGGATCAGTTTTCCGACAGTGGAAAACCGGCAAGCTTCCAAGAGGAAGAAAGGATCCCGGTCGTAAAGGAAAGGAAACCTTTAAATATCAAAGCACTGATCATTGCGGGATTGATTCTGATCGCATTACTGATCGGTTCTTATTTCCTGTTCCTGGCACCGAAGATCGTGATGCCTGATTTCATCGGCAAGACCAGAAGCGATGTCGCTGCCTGGGTAAAACAGCAGGGCGTTGAGACAACTGGTGTCATCTTCAACGATACCTATGATTTTGATTCTGATGAGGGTACGATCCTCACTCAGAGTGTTCCGGCAGGCAAGAAGGTCAGAAAAAACGTAAAACTGAATTTCATGTTGTCTTTAGGACCGGATCCTGATGAACAGATCAAGGTTCCCGATCTTGAGACGATGACAAAACAGGAGATACAGGAGTGGATCTCTGAGAATAAACTTTTAAAGACGAAGACAGTAACTGCATATAACGACTATGTCGTAGAAAACAATGTCATTGATTATGCGTTCAGCGGCTGCGATGAAGATTCTTTCACCAGAGGCTGTACATTAAAGATCAACGTATCAAAAGGACCGGCTCCTGCCGGCAAGGTCACAGTAGAAGACTTTGAAAAGAAGCCTTTTGCGACAGTGGAAGCCTGGGCAAAGTCCAAGAAGATCGAACTGATCAAAGTTGAACAGTATTCCGATAAGGTAGACATGGATTATGTCATCTCACAATCCATCGCTTCCGGTAAGACGATCAAGGAAGGCGATTCCATGACAGTCGTCGTATCCAAGGGTACGGCAGTCTACATGCCGAATATGATCGGCTGGACAAAGAAACAGGTCGATGCATGGTGCAGAAAGAATCCTGGTGTTTATATCGATACGGAAAACGGTGTCTATTCTTCTGAAGCAAAAGACATCGTACTTCGTCAGTCATTATCGGCTGGCGCTCTGATCGATCCGGCTGAACTGATCGAACTGACTTTATCGTTAGGAAATATCGTCGATGTACCGGACAACTTCATCGGAACCGAATATCATGACAGACATGGCCTGCATGACTGGAAAGATGAACAGAACGAACTCGGTGCCGATATCACAGTCAACAGGATCGGTGAATTCTCCGATGACGTACCAGCCAACTGCATCATCCGTTATGACAATGGTGTCTATGTCGGCGGTACTTTGAATGTCTATGTTTCCAAGGGCAGGAATATCTTACTGGAAGATCCGAAAGATCTATACGATGCAGACGGTAAACTGATCACCTGGGATAGACTGGCGAACTGTGATCTGACCGAAGAAGATGCCAGAGCACTTTGCGATTGGGCGAAACTCACAAATGTTGATATCAGTTATTCCTACAAAGCAGGCAAGGCAAACGGTGAACTGATCAGTGTCAGACGCTGGGACAATAAGCCGATCAAGGCCGGTACTTATCTGCCTGAGAATATCATCCTTTATATCACAGTGTGTGATGACTCTTATAAGAATTAGAAGGTAAGAATATGAATTTTATAAACAGAGCAATCAAGAATGTGACCAGGAGGCTGTCCAAGACGATCCTGCTGGTACTTACTTTTTTCCTGATCGGTAATCTGGTCATCATCGGTCTGGGTATTTCGAGTGCTTCAAAAAGTGCGAAGACTTTGACCCGTCAGAAGATGAGAGCTGTCGTTACCTATCAGATCGATTATGAAAAGGTATGGCGTTATGCCGATACGATCGAGGATGAAGATGAACTGCAAGAGTTCTATCAGAATTATCCGCGTGTCAAGGTAGAAGATGTTTCGGAATTCCTGAAGGATGAAAGAGTCAGGATGGCCAATTCCATTTCTTCCAACATGTGGTATTCCGATCAGAACAACTCCCTTGATTTCGTACACCTGGGAAATACCAGGGAACAGAACATGGAAGAAAGCCAGGGCCAGAGCTGCTGGACCGATATGAACGGAACCATGAATTGCGAAACTTACAAGGAACCGACTTTCTTCATCAAGAGTAATATGTATCCCGGAATGATCGAGTTTGAAGACGGTGATTATCAGATTGTCAGCGGTCGTTTCTATAATCAGGAAGAGATCGATAAGGGCGAAATGGTTGTCGTGATCTCACAGAACCTGGCCAACACAAACGGCTTGGTCGTCGGTGATAATATCACTCTGGCTTCAAATTATCTTTCCACTTATATATCTCAGGCAGGTATTACAGCTGAGGATCTGGAGAGTACTTTTGAGGTCATCGGTATCTATACCCACAACAATCCATTAACTCCGGATAATTCCAATTTTGATTATGCTTCGCCATATGAGAATCCGGACAACATGATCTTCATGCCTTCAACAAGCGTGTATATGGCACAGCTTCCGATGCAGCAGAAGCAATACGATTTCTACGCGCAGCAGTATCCGGAAGAGGAATATTATTCCAATCCTGATAACAGGCCAAGTGAAGAAACTATGGAAAGAAACATGTATATCGAAAACGTAACACTGCTGCTGGATGATCCGCTGAATGTTGACAAGTTTGTTGAGGATTATCAGTCCAAGCTGTCACAGTTTACTTCGCTGGATGCCAATAACGATGAATTCAACAGACTTGCCAAGCCTTTGGATACCTTGAGTATGTATGCGAAATTCATCGTATGGCTGGTCGTCATCAACGCGATCGTCATCATCACTCTGGTTACGGCATTGACACTTAAGACAAGAGAATACGAGATCGGTGTCTTACTGTCTGTCGGCGCAAGTAAACTGAAGGTCATCGCTCAGTTCTTTATCGAGCTGGCGATCGTTGCGATCATCGGTTTCACATTGTCAGTAGCTTCCGGTTCTCTGATCTCTAGACAGATCGGTAATATGGTGCTTGAAGCACAGATCGCTTCCAGTGATGTCAATACGGAAGATGACATGTATGACTATAACTACATCGATCCATGGTCAACGGATTACACGACCGATATCACACTGGATGATCTGGTCAGTGAATATGAAGTGACTGTTTCACCTTTGATCATCGCTGAGATCTATGTATTGGGTCTTGCGATCGTGCTGATCTCTGTCATCATTCCTTCGTTCATGATCATGAGATACAATCCGAAGAAGATCCTGATGAATCAGAACTAGGAGGTTAATATGTCAGAAATATTGAAATTAGAGAATATCAATTATTCATATATCGATGGCGGTTACGAAAGACAGATCCTCAAGGACCTCTCCTATGACTTTGAACAGGGGAAGTTCTATACGATCCTTGGTCCTTCCGGTTCAGGTAAGACGACACTTCTTTCGATCATTGCCGGGCTGGATACACCTAACAGCGGTGAGATCTACTTTGACGGAAAGAATGTCAAACAGATCGGTTTACATAAGTACAGAAGGAATGCGATCTCCATCGTCTTCCAGCAGTACAATCTGATCTCTTATCTGACGGCACTAGAGAACGTCATGTTGGCGATGTCGGAGACAGACAACGAACTTCCGAAAGACAGAAAGAACGTTGCCTACAATCTTCTGGAAAGATTCGGCATCGTCAGGACAAAGGCTGACCGTATGGTCAATCAGCTGTCAGGCGGTGAGCAGCAAAGAGTTGCGATCGCAAGATCTTTGGCTTCCAATGTTAACCTGATCTTTGCGGATGAGCCGACCGGAAACCTGGATACAGCGACAGAAAAGGAGATCATCGGGATCTTCAAGGAACTG
This sequence comes from Erysipelotrichaceae bacterium, assembly GCA_017539025.1. Taxonomy (GTDB): domain Bacteria; phylum Bacillota_I; class Bacilli_A; order Erysipelotrichales; family Erysipelotrichaceae; genus Colivicinus. The sequence goes on along the minus strand of JAFYHT010000052.1, from coordinate 1,535 downwards.
TCCCATGAATTTGGCAAGACGATCATCGTCGTTACGCATTCCGATACAGTATCAGCGATGTCAGACCAGAGAATACTCTTAAGGGATGGCAAACTGACAGACCTGTAATCATTTCAAGCCATAAAGTTTAAGCACTTTATGGCTTTTTTCTATATAATGATTTCATTAAAGGAGAATGAAAAAAAATGGGGATCAAGGTATATAAAGGCAATATCATTTCTTCGAAGTCTTATGATGAGTTAAGTGTAATAAATCGCGGTTATGTCGTCGTTGAGGACGGAAAGATCCTGGAGGTCAGCGATTCATTAAGCGATGAATATGCTGGCGAGGATATAAAAGACTATGGTGATAAGCTGATCATTCCGGCTTTCAGCGATCTGCATATGCATGCCCCGCAATATACGCAAAGAGGCATCGGAATGGATTGTCTGCTGTTTGACTGGCTCAACGGTTATACGTTCCCGCAGGAATCAAACTATAAAGATAACGAATACGCAAGAGCAGTCTATGCCAGACTGATCAGGGATTTCATCAGACATGGCAGTCTGCAGGTCAATCTGTTTACGACGATCCACTATGATGCCTGTGATATCCTGTATCGTTATCTGAAGGAAAGCGGACTTTATGCCTATACCGGATTAACGAATATGGATATGAATTCTCCGGATTACTATGTGGATGAAACGGAAGAATCTTTGAGAAAAACGGAAGAATTTATCATAAATCATAATAGCGATGATAAGGTAAAACTGATCCTGATCCCGCGTTTTGCGCCGACCTGTTCAAAGAGACTGATGGAAGGTCTTGGCGAATTTGCGAAGAAATATGATCTGGGTGTTCATACCCATTTAGTAGAATCAAGAGCGGAAGCGGACTGGTCCAGGGAACTTTACCCGGAATGCGGATCGGATGGTGCGATCTATGAGAAGTATGGCTTGCTTCAGGGCAGCGGTCCGAAGATCTTTGCGCATGTCATATTCCCGACAGAGGTGGAAGAACGTATCTTAAAAGAATACAACGGCATCAGCGTACATTGTCCGGATGCGACTTCCAATGTCACAGCCGGTATCATGCCGGTATCGGATATGGCCGATAAAGGGCTTAAGATCGCTTTGGGTACGGATGTCGGCGGCGGTCATTTCATGGGGATCTACCGTCAGATCGCCAGAGCGACGCAGATCTCAAAGATGAAGGAATTCTATGAAGAAGGATATCGCAGGATCAGACTGGCGAATGCCTTCTATCTGGCGACCGTGGGTGGCGGCTCCGCTTTCGATCGGATCGGAAAGATAGAGAAGGGTTATCGTTTCAATGCGCTGGTCATCGATAACATGTTGGATGAAGAATATATGACTTCTTTGGAGGATGCGCTCGAGAGATTCTGTTATATCGGTGATGACAGGAATATCTATGAACGTTATATCGATGGGAAACTGATCGATCCTGATGAGGTTTATGAAAGATTATTGAAGATCTAGATAAATGAAAAGCCCGGCACTTATGCCGGGCTTCGTAAATTCATGGAATCTTCTATT
>JAFYHT010000051.1 GCA_017539025.1 Erysipelotrichaceae bacterium | reverse complement strand
GGAGCAAAGTAATAAAAATGAAATGTAATCTGAAATGGATCAACATCTACAGCAATGAGACAGGTTATGTCGCTAAGGTTTCCAAGAAGGAAGGTCACTTCGTAAGCACTTATGATAAAGCTGATGCCAAGACATATGCTTCCGAAAAGACTGCCAGCAAAGAGATCGAACTGTTGGCTTCCATGGGCGAAGCAGACAACAACCGTTTCGAAATCGAAGAAGCTTAATGAAAGATCCTGAAATATCCCCTGGGGATATTTTTTTATGGTTCGATGAATTCGATTCAGTTAATTAAAAAAAACATAATCATGAAAAAGTACGGAATCTACCGTACTTTTATCTTTAATATGGTCCCCTGACCCCCAAAAAAGAACCGCTTTGAAAGCAGTAAAACACCCTTTAGACGATAAAAGTTCTTTGAAAAAAATCAGTCTGAAGGGTATTTATAAATAATACTGATCATATTACATGGTTTAACTTAATCAGTTACAAGTCTTTGTCATCGAGCGGCTGCGTGCGCATGCGATCAACACAAAAGTGCTGCGATGACATGATGAGGATACTGTACTGTGACAATGATACTTGCGAGGGAATGCGTACAGCCAGATTGTACCGGTGAAAGTCCGATGAGTGTAATTCTTAACTTACACAGTAATCATGTATAAATAACATATGGAAAATAATGAATTGTTTTTGACACGATTTATGTCAATAAAAGGTATCCCGCTATCTAGAAAATGATGGCGGGATATCTAACAAATATGAGCGACATTATCTATAATGGAATCAGAAAGACAGATCCTTTATCTGCAGGAAAGAATATTATCCGAATCCCTGCATGAGTTATTAGATTATGAATGATACGAAGAGATTATCGCTGATGGAATACACAAAGGACAGATTTACAGGAATAAGTTGCGCTTATCTGGATCTTGACGGCAGAATCACAACAGAATATGCAGGATTTGCTGACAAAGAAAACAATATTTTAGTGGATGAAGACACTGTTTTTCCTGCCTGTTCCATTTCAAAATACGTTACGGCCTTATGTGTTATGAAAGCATGTGAGCAGGGCTTGATAAACATTGATTTACCGGTAAATAAGTACCTGAGCCGCTGGAAACTGCGTACATCCGATGAAAACGAGAGCAATGTGTCCATACGGTCAGTCCTGTATCATATGGCGGGGATCAACGACGGAGAGGATGCGTTCTATGGTCTTCGCAGATATGATCCCGTAGTCAGTCTGACAGATATTCTGGAAGGGAAAACGTCGTATAATGATCGGCCTGTACGTGTTGAAAAAGCACCGGGAACAGAATTTGAGTATTCTGATGCTGGCTATTGCGTTCTGCAGATGCTGATTGAAGATGTTACGCAAAAACCGTTTGAGGACTTTGGAAAAGAAAGCTTTTTTGCTCCATTAGGTCTGAACCATACTTTTTTCGCATCGCTGAATAATCTCGCATATTATGAACAGAAATATGTTCTTGCGACAGGATATGACGAAAACAGCGTGCCTATCCCGGGAAAATACCCCCAGATTCCGGATCTTGCAGCATCAGGACTATGGAGTACCCCAAAAGAGCTCCTGATCATCGCCCGTGAATTCTTTAATGCATATAACGGGAATAGTTCTTTGCTTAAGGAAGGTTCTGCACGTGAGATTGCCAAGCCGGCGGATAAATTCTCCTGGGTCGGTCTTGGCGTGTTTTTAGACGAAGAGAATGGGATCATCTCACGAGGCTGGGGTGAAAACGGACAGAGCATGTTGAAGATCAACTGCATCACAGGAGAAACAGTTGTGGTAATGACCAACCAGAATCCCGGTGTAGACCAGACTGAATCAGGTATAGAAGCCCTTATTTGCAGAAAGATATGGAGAGGATAACCAATGAAAACAATCGTTATTCGGCCACTGACATCTAAACTGAAGGATGATTATCTTGACTTCTTCGATCATCGAGCATTTACAGACGAAAATCCGAACGGACCATGTTACTGTACTTCCCCCAACCAGGATGAAGAGCAGATTCAGAAGATGGTCAGCGAGTTCGAATCAAATGGCGTGAAAAAAACACTGCGCAGGTATGCGGTGGAAATGCTGGACAGGAACATGATTCACGGATACCTGGCTTATGACGGAGATCAAGCGATTGGATGGTGCAATGCGGCGGATATGGAGGGCTATGCCGGATTTGTTCCGGCTTTCGCAAGGAAAATCACCTGCGGAAAAACAATATCGATCGTCTGTTTTGAGATCGCACCGGAGTACCGAGAGATAGGCATCGCATCGGCATTCATCGACAGAGTCTGTGCGGACGCCAAGTCAGAGGGATATGCTGCCGTTGAAGGGTATGCCATGCTTTCAGAAAAACGGAATGATTTCGATTTCCAGGGTCCTTATGGCCTTTATAAGAAAGCGGGATTCATCGAAATCGCAAGGGAGAACGGACAGGCTGTCATGCGGAAAGTATTGTAGATGCAGAAAGACAAATTCTGAATTTATCTAACTAAAGAAAAACAATAATCATAAAAAAGCACGGATTTGTCCGTACTTTTCATATACCTTGGTCCCCTGACCCCTAAAAAAAAGAACCGCTTTGAAAGCAGTGAAACACCCTTTAGACGAACTATGTTCTTTGAAAAAAATCAGTCTAAAGGGTGTTTTATAGATACTGATCATAACGCATGATTATATACAACTTGATCAGATATAAGTCTTTATGGAAGAGCGGTTGCGTGCGCTTGCGATATACACAAAAGTACTGCGATGACTCTTATAAGATACTGTTTTTGTGACAATGATACTTGCGAGGGAATGCGTACAGCCAGATTGTACCGGTGAGAGTCCGATGAGTGTAATACAAACTTACACAGTAATCATGTATAAATAACACATAAAAAGAATGAATTGTTTATTGATTCTTATGTAAAAGAGTAAAGCAGCAGGGTCTTTCATATGGACTCTGCTGCTTTCGCCGGAAGTTTCTCTGCTTAGGTGGTGGTATAATAAAAACAAGCATTTTCAAGTTTTTCATACTACATCTCTGCAGTTACAATCCAGTAGAGTATTAAAGGTACAAGGTATTTCGTATCGTTTCTAAAATAATAGAATATATTCAGAAAAGGAAGGAAGCATCATGGACAGGTTCAATCGTTACGGGTTGATGAATTCGCTGATCGCGATCCTCAATGAGGGGAATGACAGTACAGATATTTTCATTGCAAAATATTTTATGCAGAATTTCAGAAGGATGCAGGATCTCAATGTCTATGATGTGGCTGATGAGTGTTTTGTCGACAGGGCGACGATCAGGAGGTTTGCACAAAAACTTGGCTATGCCAACTTTAAAGAGATGAAGGAACAATTCGAGAACTTCAACGAATATTACAAATTCTATCGTGCTTGCCAGATCGGTGATGGGTCTCCTATGGCACAGCAGATATCAGATATGGCTCAGGATATTGACAGACAGCTGGATGATGGTTCGATTGAGATCCTGATTGATCGGATTAATGAGAGCGGTGATATCGTTTTCCTGACCTCAGATATTTACAGCAATCAGGGCATTGATTTTCAGAAAACGATGATCATGGCCGGGAAGATGGTCAGAATTGTCAGCAATGTCTATGAGAATCATGTTGTCTTGAGAGATCTGGATCCCAATGATCTGCTGGTCGTGCTGTCGATCTCTGGTTTTTTTGCCAGAGAGAGCTTGGATTTCATTTCAAATCTGAATGTTCAGAAGATCCTTATGACATCATTAAGAGCTCCGAGATTTGAAGAAGAGTATGACGATGTCTTCTATATCAGCGAAGGTTTTCATGAAGAGACCAGAAGCATCTATGCTTTATTTGGAATAAAGTATTATCTGGAGAAGATTTCACTGGCTTATATCAATAAATACGCCTCAATAGCTAAATAGGATTGGGGCGTTTTTTGTCCCCCATGCTTATCGTCTGTTTTTATACACTGACTTTAGAAAAGAAAAAGGTATCACTTTTCTAAAAATGGAGGATAAAGAAATGGATAACAAGAAATTATGTAATGAGATCCTGGAAGCTGTTGGCGGCGAATCAAATGTTGTCTCAGTGTCACACTGCATGACGCGCTTAAGACTGACGTTGGCTGATACTGCAGCTGCTCAGAGTGTCGATTTGATCAAGAAGATCCAGGGTGTGCTTGGTGTTGCTGTCCTTGGCGATCAGTATCAGATCGTGATCGGGCCAGGTGTTGAACAGGTATATCTCACATTTAAAGAATTGGGTGATTTTGCAGATGCGGGAACGGTCGATGATCCTTCTGCTGCTAGAGAGGATAGAAAATTTACAATCAAGTCTGTTTTCATGACGCTGCTTGACTTTATCTCTGGATCATTCATGCCGGCTCTGTCGATCATTGCGGCAGGTGGATTGATGAGTGCTTTACTGGTAGCGTGTTCAACGCTGTTTGGCCTGAGTTCAGACAGTGGTACATATAAAGTGCTGAATGCGATCTATGATGCAGCGTTCACGTTCTTACCGATCTATGTTGGTTTCAATACTGCTCAGAAGCTGAAAGTCCCGGCGATGTTAGGTGCACTGATGGGTGCAGTCATGGTCTCAAGCGGTATCAACGGTGTCGAGGGATTATCTTTCCTGGGCATTCCGATCACGGCTGTCGGTTACAGCAGTTCGATATTGCCGGCGATGTTCAGTGTACTGTTCCTGTCATATGTCTATAAGTTTTTTGACAGAGCCATTCCTACTGAGGTCAAATTCGTTCTGGTACCGGTATTGACGATGGTCATTTCGGTTCCTGTCGCTTTGATCGCAATCGGTCCTTTAGCTACGTGGATCGGCCAGATCATTGCTTCAGTCATCCTCTGGATCCGTGATAAGCTTGGCTGGCTGTCTGTCGGTCTGATGGGTGCATGGTGCCCAATCATGCTTCTGACAGGTACCGGAGCAGGTTTATATCCGGCACTGTTCCTCTCGTTTGCAGAGAATGGTTATGAAGGCTTCATCATGACGGGTTTGCTGGCTGCCAACATGGCAATCGGTGGTGCTGCCATCGCTTCCAGCCTGAAACTGAAGAATCCTGACAACAAGTCGGTTGCAGTTTCTACAGGTATTACTGCTGTCTTCGGTATCACTGAACCGGCAATCTTCGGTGTCCTGGTTCCGAACAAGAAACCTTTCCTGGCATCAATCATCGGTGCAGGTATTGGAGCTTTATTCGCCGGTGCGATGAAGGTCGTTGAGTATTCCTTCGCTTCTCCAGGTATTCTGACCGTCGTTGCTTTCATGAATCCGGACGGCTCGATGAATAATTTCTATATGGCGATCGTCACGATGATCATTGCATTTGTTGCCGCGTTTGCTGCTGCCTATGTGATGGGTGTCGAAGAAGAAAACTGATATTTGAATCAAAAACAGATCGTGATCATCATTAAGTGATGATCACGATATTTATAGGGAGGAATCTAGAAAATGACGCAGACAATGAAATTTCCTGATGGTTTCCTTTGGGGTGGTGCGGTTGCCGCAACACAGTGTGAAGGAGCCTGGAATGAGGGCGGAAAAGGCGAAACGGTTCTTGATCACTGTACGACGGGAGATAAGGATCATCCGCGTCTGATAACTGATGTGATAGATCCGGAATACTCCTATCCTACTCAGAGAGGATGCAGACAGTATGAAAAATATGAGGAAGATATCAGGTTATTTGCGGAAATGGGATTCAGAACTTACCGTCTTTCGATCAACTGGGCGAGGATCTATCCGAATGGTGATGATGAGGTTCCAAACAGAGAAGGTATCGAACACTACCGGAAACTGTTTGAATGCTGCAGAAAATACAGCATTGAACCGACAGTTACGATGACCCATTATGATATGCCCTGGAACATTTGCGTGAAATACGGCGGGTGGGCCAACAGGACTGTCATCGATCTGTTCCTGAACTATGCAAGAACATTGTTCAGTGAATACAAGGGCCTGGTAAGAAGATGGCTGACCTTTAATGAGATCAACTTCGGAACAGTAACTTACGGTCAGATCGTCACATCCGGTGTTCTGCCGGAAAACAGAAGAGTGGTAATGGATGATCCAAACGCTTCTTCAGAAGAGAGATCTTTAAGATTTCAGGCTTTGCATCATGAGTTGGTTGCCAGTGCATTGGCTGTGAAACTTGGCCATGAGATCGATCCTGAGAATCAGATCGGCTGTATGCAGTGCGGTTTCACTTATTATCCTTTGACCAGTAAACCGGAAGATGTACTGGCAGCTCAGCACGACATGGAGATCTGGAATTATTACGCTATGGATGTTCAATGCAAGGGTAAATATTCTTATTGGGCGAAGCGTTTCTGGGATGAGCACGAGATCAGCATTAAGATAAAGGAAGAGGATCATAGAATCCTGAAAGAAGGAACAGTTGATTTCATCTCCTTCAGTTATTATAAATCGGACTGTTCGGCAGCCATCAGTGACGGTGATTATAACAGCGGAACCAATTTCGGTATTCCAAATCCTTATCTGAAGTCTACGGAATGGGGCTGGGCGATCGATCCGCAGGGATTAAGATATCTGCTGAATGAATATTATGCAAGATATGAACTGCCATTGATGATCGTTGAGAATGGAATCGGTGCATATGAGAATAAGGAGAATGATGATTCCATTCATGATCAGCACAGGATCGATTTCTTAAGAGAACATATCGTTCAGATCAAGGCAGCTTTGAAAGACGGGGTCGATGTGATCGGCTATACTCCCTGGTCGGCGATCGATATCGTTTCTGCAGGAACAGGCGAGATGAAGAAACGATATGGCTTCATTTATGTCGATGCGGATGATTTCGGTAACGGATCATATGAACGTTACAGAAAGGATTCTTTTTATTGGTATCAGAGGGTCATTGCCAGCAATGGTGAGGATCTGGATTAAATAGACAGTAATGAAAACTGTAGTTAAAATGGTTGAGAAATGGATCAATGAAAAAACTGATGCATCTTCTACAAGGTGAAGTTTATCTATGAAGATAAAAAATCGTGTATGATTTATAAATTTGAAACATTATATGCTGTTTTGCAAATGTTCTGTTATTGTGTATTTAGATAGAGACGGTAACTTTGAGAAAGAGAAACCGATTATGATGAAAGATTTAGGAAGAAATGCGTTTGGTTTTGGTTGGCCAGTACCGGTATTGATGGTTGCTACATATAACGATGATCAAACGGTCAATGTTATGAGCCTTCACGAAGCTATGAGAACTAATTCTGGTGATCTGGTGTTGTGTATCGGTCCACGCAGCAAAACTCATGAAAATGTCGAAAAAAGAAAAGCATTTACTGTTGCGCTCATTGACCAGAAACTGATGTCGGAGATAGACTATTTTGGAACCGTGACAGGGAATAGGGTGCCGGACAAGTTCGAGAGGACAGGTCTGAAAGCAATCAGGAGCAAGCATATTGATGCACCGGTCATTGAAGGCAGCCGGGTCGTTATTGAATGCGAACTGATTGAGATCGTGACAGGCACAAAATTTTACTACTGTGCTTGCGAAAGCTGTGAATGTTGCTGCAGATGAGTCTATGCTAAGCGGTGCAGAAGCAGTATCCGGGACACCTTATGATTCGGTAATTGCTGAAACAGCGAAGATCGACTCTTTGAAAACCGGCATGCTTCTATACGATCCTTTCGGTACAGGTTATGTGACGCTGGGAGAAAGAGTCGGAACTGCATGGAAGGAAGGCAGAAAATACATGGAGGAAGGACAACGCGGAGACGCGCTGTAAACGGAGAAAAAAACATGATGAAGGATCTGGGTATCAAAGGTACATCATATGGGTATCCAATGCCAACGCTTATGGTGGCAACATATAATAAAGACGGCTCCGTCAACGTTATGAATCTCCACTGGTGCACAATGAATGAGGACAAACATCTTGTGTGCTGCATTGGCGAAAGCAAGAAAACTCATGAAAACATTGAAAGAACAGGAGCATTCACAGTAGCGCCAGCAACAAAAGAGTTGATGGCACAGATCGACTACTTGGGTACCATGACGGGTTATCGCGTACCGGATAAATTCGAAAAAACAGGACTTAACGCCATTAAGAGCGAATATGTAAATGCGCCGATTATCGAAGGATCTCCTTTTGTATATGAGTGCGAGCTGGCTGAGATTATCCTTACTGAAAATACACATGCGGTAACCGGAAAGATCATCGGTTTTTCAGCTGATGAAACAGTGTTGAATGAAAACGGCCAGATTGATACAGAAAAAGCCGAAATAATATTTTTTGATTCTTTCTCTTCCAGCTATGTCACGCTGGGTGAAAAAGTTGGAAAGGCTTGGAACGAAGGAAAGAAATACATATAGAAACCAATATTTTTTATTTTGCATATCAATAGAAGGAGAAAAAATATGACTATTCAAGAAATCATCAACAAGATTCTTGCCTATCATCCGGATATAGGCGATCGACGTACCTGTGACGTTATCGTTGGAGCTGATCCGAACAGGGAATGCACAGGAATTCTGATCTCCGTTGCTCCGACAGTTCCAATAATTCGTAAAGCAATTGAAATCGGTGCAAACTTCATCTTCGTACATGAACCGACTTTCTTCAGCGGTTATGACGATGAATGCGAGTGGCTCGAAGGCAACGATGTCTATGAAGAGAAAAAGGCTCTTCTTCTGGACAGGGGTATTACCATCTATCGTGACCATGACCATATTCATGCACATCGTCCTGACGGTATCATCCACTATATGATGAAGAATCTGGGATGGCTGGAATATCTCAAACCTCAGGAGTATGGCTTTGAAGTCGTACTGCCTCCGACCCGTCTCAAGGATCTGGTGGCTCATGTGAAGAAGACGATGGGACTTGAACATATCCGCTACATCGGCGATCCCGATGCGATCGTTTCGACTGTCGGATTCTGCGGACACCTGCTTCCGGGGCCTGACAGCAACTGGAGCAACAATGCGCAGGTCGCTGCCAGTTGGAACTACGATGTCGTCATACCGGGCGAGACTGTTGACTGGACATTGCCTTTATACATCCGTGATGCGGCTGACCTTGGTAAAGCTAAAGCTATGATCGTTCCTGGCCACTTCGTTTCGGAAGAAGCCGGTATGGCTCTGGCTGAAGAATGGCTGAGACCCGTCATCGGTGACGATGATCTGCCGATCTCCTTCTTCCCGGCAGGGGATATGTGGAAATATCAGTGATATGACAGCTTCTATTGCTCGATCAGAAGAATGAAAATGAAATAAAAAGTACGGAATCAACCGTACTTTTTGAATGCAGATGGTCCCCAGAGTCGGGGTCGAACCGACATGGATTTCTCCACACGATTTTGAGATGTTTTCAAGGGTATCTTTTAATATCGTTTTTCCCTAAAAATAGGCATTTTTTGACATCTCAATTCTTCTGTTTTTTATAGCGTTGGTAACAAGTTGGTAACAGTGGACTATAATCTGTTCACAATCTCCAGAAGCTTTTCTTTCTGATAATGGGTATAAACCTTCACATTCACTTTTCCTGATGATTGTCCCATCAGCGTTTCTCGTATATCTGTATTGATCTCCAGATTGGCAAGAAGGGAATTATAGGTATGTCTGCAATCATAAGGTTTATGATCCATGTGCATACTTTCCATGAATGGCTTCCAGAAATCTTTCAGGAAATAGCTATAGTCAAATTTCGTGCCATTCTTGGTATGGAAGAGATATTCCGAATCTCCATATTCATACCATTCCTTAATGAAAGGGTAGATGGTATCAGGAATAGGAATCCATCTTATTCCGTTCTCGGTCTTGCTTTGAACGATATGGATATAATGCTCATCCAGATCCACATCAGCTTTCTTGATGTTGAAGAACTCCTTCTTGATCCTTGTTCCGGTATAGATAAGACACAGAACGATCTGAGCAATTGGATCTCTTTGTTTTGCCCAGAGCATGACAATTTCCTTGTCTGTAAAGACTTCTCTGTCAACCTTTTTGCTTTCTCTGTTCTTATACCTTTTGACATCAATGAACTTGCTGTAGTCCTTTGTGATGATCTCATTCTGTAAGGCGTACTTTCCCATAGCTCCCAGAAATACCTTTATTCGTTTAAGGCTGTCCTGAGATAACGGAGTTCCATCTTTGTACTTTGCTTCATCAAACATCCTTTGATAGTCCATCAGCTTAATGTCTCTGTAGGGCTTATTATACAAAGCGTAACAGTGTTTATAAGCTGTGGTATAGTAGGACACCGTTGATTCGGAAACACCAAGATAATAAGATTTGCTCCATTCATCATAAAGCTCTGAGAAGGTGATTTTTGACTTGTCCAGATCATATGGATTAGCAAAAAAGTCCGTCAGGATCTTGAATGCTTCCTGTTTGGAAGAAGCATATCCGATAATTTTACGTTCTTCCTTCAAGTTGCCATTTTCATCAATCCGATATGTAGCTCCAGCTCGGATGATGTAAGGCTTTCTTCTTTTACCTGAGAGTTTTACAACGCTTCCACAACCATTCGCAAATTTCATTGTGGCCATAAATTAGCCTCCTTTCTTTGTATCTTTTTCATCCGTTTCCTTAGATGTTTCCTTATTTCTTCTTTTACGCTCATAACGTGTTTTCCAATATTGAGTATTAGGAAGATCGGAAAGATGTTTTAATCCAAAGGACTTATCAAGCATTTCTTTGATTTTTGGATAAATATCTATTTCCAGATCTTGAATGAGACTGTTTCGTAAAGATGGATCATCTTTATCACGAAGAGCTTTTTCTATCTCTTTGTATCTTGCATCGTCATATATTACCAGATTGACAATATCATCAAGCAATTGTTCGTAATAGGAATACATTCGTTCAGTTATATGATCTATTTCTGGATCAAATTCATATGCTTTAAAGCTATCAAAACCAGTCAGATATTTTGGAGGTACTTTAAACAGATTGCATAGAGGATATAGGTAATAGGGATCAATTGATCTGGCTTTTCCATTACGCCATGCACTAATTGTATTCTCAGAGATGTATCTGTTATTACTGTCCAAATATTCTTTAATATCACGATTTTTAAGGCCTTGTTCTTTCATTAGTTCTTTTATAACTCTCGAAAGTCTGTTTTCGCTTTTCTTCTTAATAACTGGATCTGAGTATTCGAAAAGGTATTCCTTGTTACCTGAAAAGCCATTCTGAATAAGATAGTCAAAGATTATTTGCTGATCTAGAGGATCGAATCTTGTAGAACCATTCAAACGTATTGAAAGAGCTTTGAGATTTCCATATCCTAGCTGATCCTTTAAGACAGTTTTTTTGATTCCTAAATCAGATATTGCCTGAAGCAGATTTTTATACATATCATTTTCCTTTCTGTTGCAAGGGTAAATCACAGTTTATATTTCTTTCAAATGTGAGGGTAAATGTGATTTACTATGTCAAGATAATTATAGGCTGTCGATAGAGATGATGTCAACGGCCGAATAAAAAAGAAAAGAGGTATGGTATGAAAACCACAACAATTCAGACTGTGACTGTGAAAAAGTCCTACACCCCAGATGAATCAATCGTTTATGAAATTGCCGACATTGATGAACTGGAAGATTCAGATTTTGCTTGGGATATTTCTGTTGATTTTGATGATGATGCGGATATTGCCGATATAGCACAAATCTTGATCTCTTTTTCCGAATTGATGAACTGGCCTATATCAAAACTTATTAGATTGGTCATTTATATGATTCAGGCTCATCTATATGGAGATATCGAAGATTTGGATGAAACGCTGTGGCAACATCTGGATGAAATGCTACAACGCAATAAATAAGTCCAGATTTATTCCTGATAGTTGGATCACAATCCTTCTATCAGGGATGTGATAAAGAACAGTTAAAGGAAGGGGGTGAAGATATGGCAAGATGCAATGAGGATATAAGATCGTATGCGAAGCAGAATAGTGTTTATCTCTGGCAGATTGCAGATTCATTAGGTATCTGCAACGATACGTTCATTAGAAAGCTCCGACACGAGCTGAATGATCCAGAGAAGATGAAAGTTATTGAAATCATAAATATGCTGTCTGAAAAGAAAGGAGATTAGATCGGATGGAGAACATAAGCTTTGAAGCAAAAAACATCTCTGTAAAGGACGCTGCTAGGATCATGGGGAAGTCTGAACAGTTCATCAGACAGGGCCTGATCGAAGGGTATCTGCCGATCGGAATGGCTGTGAAAAGGCCAGGATCTTCTCACTATTGCTATTACATCATACCGAAGAAACTGTATGAGCTGACCGGGTATTATCACTCAGGAAACACGAGTGAAGGTGTAACGAATGGCAAAGAAAAAACCAACTAGGGACAGTTTCGTATGGTACAGATCATTCTATGAAGCAACAAAAAACATGAATCTTGAAACATTAGGGAAGCTGTATATCGCAATCAACGAATATGGTCTGAACCAGAAGATAGTCGAGATGGATGAAACCATTATGCCGATATTCACTCTGATTAAGCCACAGCTTGATGCGAACTACATAAAATGGCTGAACGGATGCAAGGGAGGTCCTAAAAAGGGTACTGTGAATAATCCTTCTGGCAAGAATCAATACAGGGGAAAAACAGTTCCAGATACAGATCTTAAGACAGGAATACCTGAGGATAACCAAAGGATAACCAAAAGAATACCTAATGTAAATGAAAATGAAGAATGTATTAATGTCAATGAAGAATGTATCAATGTCAATGAAAATATATTACCTTCATCCCTTAAAGGGAATCTGGTGATATCTCTTCCGTTGAATGTGAAAAATACCTTCAAGGACATCTACGAAGAGGATCTCACATACTATTCAGGCATATATCCGAATGTTGACATACTACAGGAATTCAGGAATATGGTCGGATGGCTAAATGCGAATCCTACCAAGAAAAAGACAGCAAAAGGGATCGACAAGTTCATCAATAACTGGCTGTGCACCAATCAGGATCAGGGAGGCAGATACCAACGGACAAGAAACGGATCTGCATTCAACGGATCAGGAACTATATCGATCGAGGATATGCAGAGAATGAAAGGAAGTATATTGAATGACTGAACAGGGCATTATAGATTGCATCTCGGCTTTGAAAACGAACTACGGAGGATTCAACTACACAACGAATGAATTCGCTTCCCTTGTTAAGCTCTGGGACATACAGTTCAAGGATCTTGATGATTCTACTGTAAGCTCATCTGTTATGAGGCTGATAGCATCTTCCGAACACAGGCCGAATATAGCCATGATCAAGAGAGACATAGCAGAAGAATATGTATCGGAAAGGGATGATTTTGAAGTCTGGGATATCGTTTTGAGTTCATCAAGGAATGACATAAATTTTGCATATGATGAATGGTGCTTGTTGCCTGAGGATATAAAGAAGGCTGTAACACCACAGATGCTGTATGAGATCGGAAGATCTGATGAAAACAGCTCACAGTTTTACAGAAAGGAAGTCCTTAACAGCTATCATTCATTGATCGGAAGGAAGAGAAATGATGTCATGCTGTCCTTCCAGAACGGACACAGCATCGGCTATGAGGATCATGATCAGGATCTTCTGTCATACGTTCAAGACAAGAACGAACAATCAGCCGATAGAACAAACGATCGTTCTCTGCCATTCTACGTTATTGAGGATTCAGCAAAAAATGACTGATCAGAGATTTCTTTGATTTCCGATTTCTTTGAGGCTTATAAGGTCCGTCCATGAAGTGATGGGCCTTGAAGCCTCTAAAACACAGGTGATCGGAAATTCAGATATTGAAAGGATGTACTAATGGAAAACATCAAATTGACGGAAATGCTCTATAAACTGAACCTTCTGGATGATCCTTCCACAACGAAGGAATATTTGGAGATCATCAACGATTATATGCTCAAGAACAGCACAGTATGGAAGATCCTGAGTAAGGCTTCTGGGATCAAGAAAAATAATCCCGGATTTAATCATTATGAGTACATAGTTTATGGACTTGTCAAAAACGGAAAACAATAAGAAAACGGAGGAATTATGAAAACAAAAAACTGTAGGGAAAGAATTGCCGAGATCGAAAAGAATGAAGCCGATCTCATCAATGAAACAAAAGCAAAGGTCGAAAGCCTCAAGGGAAAGCTTCAGGAGACATCGGACCAGATTGAACAGATCTTCTCTTCTGGAGATTATGTCAACGGAGAGAACCTAGTTGCCGAGAAAACAACGCTGACAGCAAAGATCGACTTCTATGAGACTTTCCTAAAGAAGAGGCAAAGCGTTCCTCTTATCACCGAGGAAGAAGCCAGAGAGATCAAGACGGAGCTGAATGATCAGATCACAAGTCAGTTCATTGAAGACAGGAAGAAGATCGAAAGTCTTATGTTGGAGATCGACAAGATCGCAAAGAATGGAGTGGAGCTGATCAACGAGACAATTAATCTGGGAAATTCTGTGAACAGGCTGAGAAAGAAGAATGAAGGATTATTCGGAATTGATACAAGAATCACAACGATGTATAACTTCTTTGATCGAACAGCAAATACCTTCAACATGAACACTCTTCCGTACATCAGCACTTTGGGAGAACAGAAGGAGAAATAGAATCGGATCTGAGCTGAAATTCAAGCCATACTGAACGATTCTGGAGAGAAAGGGATCTAGACGGATATCAATTCATGAAAGATTCTTTTCCTTCAGAAAACGCTCTGGAATGGCCTGAAATTGATCCTGATGGAAGGAGGAACTATGAACAAGATAAAACAGTTTTACAGCTCTGCAGCGTGGCAGAAATGCCGAGAAGCCTACAAGAAGGAGCATAACTATCTGTGTGAGGAATGCCAGAAAAGGGGAATGATAACGCCAGCCGAGGAAGTCCATCATATAAAGAAGCTGACAAAGTACAACATCGACAATCCAGATATCACTCTGAATCCGAAGAACCTTCAATGCCTGTGCCGATCATGTCATGAGGCAAAGCACAAGAGAAAACCGATCACTAGATACACCATTGATGAATACGGAAGAGTTTTCCCAAAAGATGGCCTATAGGGTACCCCTCCTTCAAAATAAAAATGAAGGGTATCTCCACACCGATTGCCCTGTATAAAAAATTTCTGTGCGACATTTCCCTAGGTTTTTTGGAAAGTCATAAGGCTGAATATTTGGACGGATTTAAACAGAAAAACGATTTTTTAAAAAGAAATTTTGATAAAAAACAGGAAATATCATTTTTTAAAGTCTTTTTTCCGTTTTAATTGTGAGAATTTGGAAAAGGACAGCTTCAGGAGAAAAAACAGCTTCTGAGTTGATCCAGAGATAGTTATTTGAAAGATTTAAGGAATAGAAGATATGATTGAATACTATGACAGAACAATAAAAGACATAAAAAGGCTGATGCCTTATTCATCATTCACAGAAGAAGAAAAGGAGTATCTGGAATCATTGGTAAACCTTCTCAAACGTTTGGAGAAGGCTGATAGCAGAATATATCCAACAACTTGCAAAAGAGATTTTGACAATCATGCGAAGGTGTTGGATTCTCGCATCAGGATCAGTTCAATGATAAGAGAGATGCTTTCGGATGCAGAAGAAAGATGGAATACCGAACAGCTTAGAAAGTTCAAAAAGGGAATACTTGAAACAAAAATAGAGAATATCAGAAGGAGGTAGTATATGAAGAAGAGCATTACTGTAAGTGAGCAGACTTATAATTCACTGAAGAAATTGCATGAAGCGTACAATGAAAAAAACGGAGGCAATACAAGTCTGGATGAATTTGTCGAACTGTTGCTGATTGACATGATCAGCCAGAATGCAAACAACAGGATCAGTTCTATTATCCGAGAAAGGAAGAATGGTGATTTTGTTGCAAAAAGGAAAGAGACTTTACCTAGTGGGGAAGAAATAGAATTCAGTTAATATCAGCAAATGGACTATCAGACGTTCACATCCAATCTATCAAATCTGGAAAGATACAGAAGCTCATTGACAGCCCTGGAGGAAGATCTGATGAATCTTACCGAGGAACATTCAATGAAAAAGAACGATCCTCACAGGGATTCGGAAATGGCCGATCTGAGCAGATCATATGAATCAAAGTATCTTGAACTGACATTCACAGAGAACGCCATCATGCTGATCGAGGATATCCTCAACAGGATGCCTGAACAGATCCAGATCATACTGAAGGAGATCTATATCAACGGATCGACATACAGAAAGATTGCTCCAGTTTATGGGTATTCGGATCATGGCCTGTGGAAGATGCTGAAAAGGGAAACCGAAAAATATCTGTGATCCAACAGGCTGAAGATCTCGGCCGATCAGCAAGATAAGGAAGTTGTTATCCGTCAGAGAAGAAGTCAATAAAAGGGTAGGGCTTTATTTCCATAAGAGGATCTCAGCTTCCTTTTTCTTGTAAGGAATTGAGAAAATTCACTTTCTGTTCTGGGCCTATTTCAGCCCATCTGAGAGGCGTTTATAATGGAGGTGTAATAATTCATTCTTCCCTTGATCCCTTGAGCAAATCAATTGCAGACAGGCGTATTTCTTGATTGAAGGAGGCACAAACATGACAGATGATAATACTGAAAAAATGCTGAATCCTATTATCCAGATCCCTATGATCTACTGTACTATCTTCTCAGGCTATCATTCAGCAAAGATGAAATATCGTACAAATCAGGACCTGATCGGAAACCTTCTTTATGAGATGGAAAACGTAAAAGGGGTAGACTATACAAAAACGAAGATGCCCTTCAACAGGGATCAATACATCGAAAAATACTATAAGCTGAGTGATACGATCGAAGGATATGAAACCGAGAACAAGATCCTGAAGGACTACACAGAGAAGATCGAAGGGATCTTTGAAAGCATCTCCGATCCATCCCTGAAGGAGGCCATCAGGAAAAGATATCGGTTTGAATAGTTCGATCAATTAAGAAATTGCAGATAGGCGTGAAGCCTATTTTTGTTTGATCTGGGAAGCTTTTTGATTATTCCTGATCCATCACCTTGTGGAAGAAATCGTTTGCCCTGTAGCAGATCCCTGAATCCGTATCTAGGATATATTCTCCTTCATCATAGTAGTTTTCCTTGATGAAGTCCTCGATCTTAAAATCCGGGGTTTCCTTCTTCAGGTCCTCATAGCATTTCATCCATGTCTTTTTGATCTCTGCAGCGTTCCTGTATGGCCTCTCCATCTGTTCTAAAAACAATAGCATATGAAATGATCCTCCTTGTTGATCCATTATCTGAAAGTATTGCTTTCAATCTCATTATGGTCCTGTTTTCACCTTTGGTATAATCACTTTTTTCAGAATACATCAAAGAATCAAAGTAAAATAAGAATGGAGATTTAATGGAATGGATATAGTGGTCAACGATAACATCATCATTCGACAAAAATATAATCCATACGATTATATGTTTTTGAGTGAACAGGAATATATGAACAATCCTGATCTCATGGCTTTTAAGGTAGCTGGGATCAATCCTACAAAGATATTCATCAGGAATCAATGGTTTGATGTGATTCCTCCACATATCGTGGCAAGAAGCAAGGGCAAGATAGACGGATATTATCGTTTCATTTACATACAAATCAATCTTAATACTGGAGAATACTATATCGGCAAGGTAAACAGAAAGAAACTGAAGGAGATCAAAAAATATCAGGGATCAGGATTGAAGTTTGTCAAAAAGTTTAAAAAGCATAGAGAAGAATTTATACGGTACTTTATTGCTTTATGTGGATCGGCAAAAGAATCGGAAGAAATTGAAGCATCAATCGTAAATGAAGAGCTACTGAAAGATCCGAAATGCTTGAATCTTGTCTCTGGAGGCGGTGGAACTAATCAGCATAATAACGACAAAGCAAAAAGAGAGAAGCAAAGAAAATATATGCTTGATCATCCTGAATCTTTTCAATCAATGATCAAAGAAAGCAATCGTTTATTCTGTCAGGGAGATTCTGATGCTTTACGCCAAAGAACCGAAAAAATCAAGAAAACCATGAGTGATGAAAAGTACAGGAAAGGTATGAGCAAACGTATTACTGACTGGAAAAAGAATAATCCTGAAGCTTATGAAAAGGCCAGAGAAAACAACAGAATCAGCAATCAAACAGAGGAATCCAGACAGAGAAGAAGAATAGCTCATCAAAAGTGGGTAGAAGAGCATCCAGATGAATATAGAGAGAATTTACGGAAGAGTGCAGAAGGAAATAAAACACAAGAGGCAAGGAAGAAACACTCGGATTCAATAAACAAATGGATAGCTGAGCATCCTGAACAAGCTAAAGCAAATGACAGAAAGAGATCAGAAGCGTCTGTAGAAGCTTGTAGAAGGCCTGTTCACATGAAGGATCTGAATACAGGAGAAATCCTAAAGACTTTCTCAAGTCAACATGATGCTGCTAGGTGGTTAGTTGAACAAGGCATCGCAAAAAACACAAACTGTGTATCATCAATTAATGGTGTATGTTTGAAAAGAAAATGTACTTCAGGATATGGATATAGGAAAAAAGCGTATGGCTTTGGATGGGATTTCGCAGATGATCCAAAAGTAAATGTGGAAGAATAGTATGAAAAAACAAGTTCAGAGAATTTCGAGAAAAGATCTTGAAGAATACCATGAAGCATTAAAGAAACAGCAGAAACAGTTAAAAACAACTTCATATAATTTGAACATAGATGGATATGATTTGAGCTTTCTGGATGAGATGATTAGAAGAAATGCTGTGCCTTATTATTCACCGACAAGAGAAGAGATACAGGAATCATCGTTCGGAGAAGTCATAGATATTTATGAATTCCCAAGAATCGAAGCAAGACTGATAAAGATTAACGAGAACGAATATGAAGTCAATGCTGTTTGCGATGATAAGGAACACCCTGTCGGAATAACATCAATAGACCAAGGATATTGGGATTATGATCCAGAATTCAATCTATACATTATTGGTGGGCCAGGGAAGATAATTGAAAGTTCTCCTTCAGGGATTCCGATATTAGGACAGAGAATCACTTCTGAATACAAGATTTTTCTATATGTAGTTCCAAATCGAATAACGCCGAAGGATTACAGTGAAAATCTGTAATATTGAAAAAAAGATGGTCAATAATATGCCGAAATCAAGCAGATTCAATCTCCATTTTTTTCATTCGTTTTTTATCCGTTGGTAACACGTTGGTAACAAATTGATTTTTCAGGGTACTCGAATAAAATGATACCATATAAACAAAAGCATAAAAAAAGCCCTATTTCAAGGGCTTTTCTTGCGAATGGTCCCCAGAGTCGGGGTCGAACCGACATGGATTTCTCCACACGATTTTGAGTCGTGCGCGTCTGCCAATTCCGCCATCCGGGGATACTTTATTATTTTAACATAAAAAAATACAGTTTGATAAAATAATATTAATGGATCTGAAAGAGTTGAAACTGACCGAAAAAAGAAAAGAGATATGTGAAAAACTGGGACTGAATAACAGTGAAGATATCATCACATATTATCCTTTTCGTTATGAAGAATATGAAAAAGTTCCTTATTCGGAATTTAAAGTTGGAAGTCAGGTCTGTTTTGTAGGGGAACTTGCATCCTATCCGAGTACTTTCAGAAGAGGCAGTTTATCTACCACAAGATTCAAGGTTTTATATGATGATGAGATCATCTCTGTAACGATTTTTAATCGCCCGTGGATCAGAAATCTGAAGATGAATGAGACATTGACCGTCATAGGTAAATATGACGGTAACAATAAAGTAACCGCATCAAATTATTATTCAAAAGACATCAGTGGATCAATCATACCGTATTATCCTTTGAAAGAAGGAATCAGCCAGAACGATATCAAGAAACTGATCAAATTCACATTTGATAAATGCATCGATGAACTGAAAGACGATGTTCCTGAAGATCTGATCAGATCGCATGGGCTGATCGATAAGATCACTGCTTTAAGGAATATCCATGAACCAATGAACAAGAATCTTCTGGCAAAGTCGATCAGCCGATTGAAGTATGAAGAATTCTTAAGATTTTATCTTGCGCTGGATATATTAAAAGGGAATACTGCCAAGAATCAGAAAGAAGAAAAAGTATTTGATGAACACAAAGTGAATGAATTTATCGATTCACTTGGTTTTGAACTGACTGAGGATCAAAGAAGCTCAAAAGACGATATCTTAAAAGATCTCAGATCGAAAAAGGTGATGTATCGTCTGGTGCAGGGTGAAGTTGGTTCGGGAAAGACGGCTGTAGCGATGGTTGGCTTATATGCCAACTATCTTGCGGGATATCAGGGAGCTCTGATGGCTCCGACAGAGATCCTTGCCAAGCAGCATTATGAATCACTGAAAAAAGCTTTAAGCCCATATGGCGTAAATGTAGGTGTTTTATACAGTGCCATGGATGAAGAAAAAGAAATGAAAAAGATGATCAGTGAAGGTGAGATCGATATCATCATAGGTACACATGCGCTGTTTTCGAAAGATGTGGAATATTTAAAACTGGGACTTGTTATCGCTGATGAGCAGCATCGTTTCGGTGTCAGACAAAGGCAGGCTCTGAAAGATAAGGGAAAAGATTGTGATTTTATCCTGATGTCTGCTACACCGATCCCGAGAACTCTTGCTTCTTCGATCTATGGAGATATGGATATCTCTACGATCGCAACACTTCCTGCAGGAAGGAAGGGGTGTAAGACTTATCTGATAAAGAAGAATTCCATCGTTGATATCCTGGATGATGTCAAAGGAAAGTTGGATGAAGGAAGACAGATCTATGTGATCGCTGCTGCGATCGAAAGATCCGATAATTATAAGGCGAAAGATGTCAATGGCTTATATCAGGCTTTGAAGAAAGAACTGAGCCCATATCAGGTGGCTTTGTTGCATGGAAAGCTCGACAGTGAGGAAAAAGATGAAATCATGGATCGATTCAACAGGAACGAGATCCAGGTATTGATATCGACAACTGTCGTAGAAGTCGGTGTAAATGTCAAGAATGCGACGATGATGATCATCTATGATGCCGATCGTTTCGGATTATCCCAGCTTCATCAGTTGAGAGGAAGAGTCCAGAGATCGGATGAACAGGGGATCTGTTATCTTCTAAGTGATAATCAGGATGAAAGTGTATTGAATCGATTGAATATCTTATGCAAGACAAATGATGGCTTTGAGATCTCCTATGAAGACCTCAAATTAAGAGGTCCTGGAGATATATTGGGCACAAGGCAAAGCGGAATTCCTGCTTTTGTATTAGGCAATCTGATCGAAGACACGCGTTTTATCGATGCCGCAAGAAAAGATGCCCATACGATATCAGAAAACAGGGATCATCCTGAGTACAGATCATATTACGAGAAAATGCTGAAAATGGCGAATCAAAACTTTATCAGCTAGAGTATAATTGAATCATGAATGTTTTTGATTTTCTGGATAAACATCAGATTCCATACAATAACAAAGAACTGATCGAACAGGCTTTTGTACACTCTTCCTATGTCAATGAAAACAAGACTTCATTAAGCGATAATGAAAGGCTGGAATTCATGGGCGATGCGGTATTGCAGGTATACAGTGCGCAAAGGCTTTTTGCGATCGATCCGCCGCTTCCGGAAGGACAGATGTCTGTCAGACGTTCCAACCTCGTATCCGAGACCGCTTTGGCTCAGATCGTCAGAGAAAACGGACTGAATGAGTTTCTTCTTTTGGGGATCGGTGAAGAAAAGACAGGCGGAAGAGAAAGAGATTCCATCATTTCCGATATGTTTGAAGCCTTTATCGGTGCTGTTTTCCTTGATCAGGGAAT
>JAFYHT010000050.1 GCA_017539025.1 Erysipelotrichaceae bacterium | reverse complement strand
GTTTTTTAGGACTGAATAGTTCTTGTTAAACGATGCTTCTTTAACGGTGCATTTGAGTTGAATAAGTCATTCGAAGTACCGGTTAATATCAAGCTGACAATTTAATAGTTTCACGTCAGCTTGATATTAAAGGATTTAAAGTGTTATTTGATAACCAAGGTATCATCCTGGTTTATTGAGTGAAAAACAAAACTTGTAAAAATCAAGAATGATGGTACAGATCCAGAGTGGACAAAATCATTTTGGAATGAATTGGACATTTTCATTTTGGAATCACATACGTGGAAAAGCGTTTGACATTATTTTCGAAAAATGAAATAATGATTTTGCAATAAGGATTGTTACTCCAATCGGAGGCATCACCAAGTTGATTAAAGGGAGATGTTTTTGGTTGGAGTTTTTAATTCATGAAAATTATTAAAAAGATCAACAACAATTGTGCAATGGCTGAAGATGGAAATGGCAGGATCCTTGTCGCTTTTGGTAAAGGGATCGGCTTTCCGGAGATGCCATATGAATTAAATGATTTATCAAAAATAGATAGAACTTTTTATGATGCCAAAGAAGAACATATCCCTTTATTCAAGGAGGCAGATGAGAAGGTCGTTTCTTTATCCATGGAACTGCTGGATTATATAAGAGCACATGTGAATAAGGATATTTCCGATTTTCTTTATTATGTTCTGGTCGATCATATCAATTTTTCCATTCAGAGATACAAGAACAATGTCTATGTGCCGATGAATCTGGCAAGAGATATCAAATTCAACTATCAGGATGAATATAATGCTGCGCAGGAATGCTGGAAGATCATCAATCACAGGATGGGAATTAATCTTCCTAAGGATGAAGCTTCAATCATTGCTATGCACATCGTTGAATCGGAGGAGGTTTCTGTCAGATCACAAAGAGAGATAGACATCAATCAGATCGTTGACGATGTGATGCAGCTGATCAAAAAAGAGACAGGGATCGATATCGATGACGGTGATTTCAATGTATATCGATTTGAAACTCATCTGAGATATCTGATACAGAGGATGCAGTAGAATGATTTCGAGCAGGTTGGGGAAGAGATGTACGAGATCGTCAGAGAAAAGTATCCTGAGGCGAACTCTCTGGCTGAAAAAACCAGCGACATCCTTCAGAAAGCACTGAATATCAAAGTGACCGACAGTGAAAAGCTTTATCTGATGATGCATATCAACAGATTATCGGAGAAGAAAAACTAATAGGGTTGATACAGTTCACTCATAACTGTATGAATAAAAACAAAAAAGAAAGGGTATAAAAAGATGGCAAATGCAAATGCTGAAAAAGCCGCTGCAATCATTGAGGCAGTCGGCGGAAAAGACAATGTAAGTTCTGTATCTCACTGTATGACTCGTTTAAGACTGGTTCTGAAAGACGAATCGATCGCAAGCGATGAAAAAGTCAAAAATGTTGACGGTATCATTGGTGTTGCTCATGCCGGCGGACAGTACCAGGTCATCGTAGGACAGTCTGTTCCGAAAGTTTATGATGAAGTGGTAAAGATGGGTGTTTCCGCAGGCGGTTCTGTTGACGAGAACCTTGATGGGCCAAAAGAAAAGCTGACTTTCAAGAATGTCGGCAAGAACATTCTGAATTATCTGTCAGGATCTATGGTACAGATGATCCCGATCATGATCGGCGCCGCTATGTTCAAGACATTGGAAGTTCTTCTTGGACCAGATCTTCTCAAGATCATCACTCCGGAATCCGATATGTACAGACTTCTGGATTTCCTGTATGAAGCAGGCTTTTATTTCATGCCGATCTATATCGGTTATGCAGCTGCTAAGAAACTGAACGCAAGCCAGGTATTAGGTATGTTCATGGGTGGCATCCTTGTTGCGCCAAGTCTGATCAATATCGTTAATGCTGGTGAACCGTTCACTGTGTTTGGCATCCCGATGAGACTGGTCAATTATTCGCAGTCAGTTATGCCGATCCTGATCTGCGTATGGCTGTTAAGTGTTATTGAAAAGTTCTTCAAGAAAGTCATTCCTGATGCATTATCAACAATTTTCGTTCCATTCCTGACAATGCTTGTCATGGCGCCTGTTGGTTTATGTTTTACTGCTCCAATCGGTAACTTTGTCGGTGATTTTGTCGGCGGTGCTCTGAACTGGCTGGCAGGTCATGGCGGATTCGTTGCATGTATAGTTATTTCCGCTCTCTGGGAATTCCTGGTCATGACTGGTATGCATACAGTTATCCTGATGCCTGGTATCATGAACCTTCTGATGGGTAATCCGGATTCTTGTGTTATGGTTTCCGGCGGCAATGCAACATGGGCTGCTTTCGGTATGGCTTTAGGTGCTTTCCTGAGATTGAGAAACAAGAAGGAAAAGGCTTTAGCTGGCGGTTACTTCGTTTCCGGTTTTGTCGGTGGTGTTACTGAACCTGTATTGTATGGTATCGGTATGAAGTATAAGAAGACTTTCATCTGTCTGATGATCGGTGGAGCTCTCGCAGGTCTTTATGCCGGACTGACTGATGTCACAGTCTATTTGCTTGGTGCAACTAACTTCTTATCAATTCTGGGCTATGTTGCCGGTGGAACAGGTAACCTTGTCAATGCTCTGATCGCTGATGCGATCGCAATGTTCGGAACTGCAGCTTTAGTTTACTTCTTCGGTTTCGATAAGGACGACCCAAATATCAGATAAAGAAAAATGAGGCAGCTAAGGCTGCCTCGAGGTATATATTATGAAAGAAATCATTGTCAGAGCAGACGACCTCGGTTTTTCCGAAGGCGTCAATTATGGTATTGAAAAGGCGTGCCGAGACGGTATCATCAGATCGGTTGGTATCATGACAAATATGCCTTCAACAAGGCATGGATATGATCTTGTCAAGGATCTGCCTTTATGTTTTGGCTTGCATACGAATATCTGTGCGGGGAAGCCATTATCCGATCCGAAACTGATACCGAGTATCTGTGATGAAAACGGTAATTTGAAATCATCCAAAGTTTATCGGGCATCGTTTAAACAGGGGATAGATTTTGTAGATCTTGATGAAGTCATCATTGAGATCGAAGCACAGTATCAAGCTTTTGTTGAACTGACAGGTGATAAGCCACACTATTTTGAAGGACACGCAGTTGCTTCCGATAACTTTTTTAAAGGGCTGCAGATAGTGGCAGAAAGACATGGATGTGATTATCTCGGTATGAATTTTAATGGACCGACGAAATTCAAGAATTCTTATCTTTACAATTCAATGGATTCCATGAATCCGGATTATGATCCGTTTGAGTCTTTGAAGAAAGCTTCTCTGAAAGATTACGGAGAAAACGGATATCTGATGTTTGTATGCCACCCGGGTTATCTGGACCAGTATATCTTGGATGTTTCTTCATTGACTCTTCCTCGTCCGAAGGAAGTCGCAATGGCTATTGCACAGGAAACAAAAGACTGGCTGAAAGAAAACGACATCAGAGTTATCACTTATGATGAAGTAAAATAATCAGAGGAATATTTCGCATATGTACAACAGGTATTCAGTAAAAACCGGATACCTGTTTTTAATGATTATAAGAAAATAAAAACAATCCCTATAAGGATTGCCCCAACATAATTATTATCTCACAGAATTGACTGAAAAAACAGTCTTTTCTTTTTAAAAGAAACTGTTACTATGAAGGTGTAAAGAGAAGGCTAATAAGGTAAGATCCGGTGGGTGCCGGATAGTAGAAAATAGGAGGAATTAAAGATGAAGGAGATTCTGAAGGAAATTCATTAATCCCTCATCGGCCGGTTGATCAGCGGACGATGAGTGGTAAGTTGCTGATCAGAACATCGGATATTCCTATGGAGGAAAGACCGGTGTACGGCTATTGTCTGAGAAGATCAGACAAAGAATTCCATCACTGCCTATATTAAAAATTTAAAAACACAAAAGTGTAAAATTACGGGTTTATGAAACCCAGCGTAAAGCAAACACAAACAAACCACCGAAATATCGGTGGTTTTTTCTTTATCTTGTGAAGCTGTATTGGATATCTCCGCTGACGGTTTCGACTCTGAGTTTTCCTTTTCCTCTTCCCCGATAGGACTGTTCCTTGAGGACTTTGGAGATTTTGACATCATACTGGTCCGCTTGTCCATCGATCAGCAGATCGACATCTCCACTGACGCTTTCGATCCTGATCTCTTCGCATCTGAGCATATCCGCTTTGAGATCGGCACTGACAAGATCAGTCTTGAAACGATCCAAGATACTCATATCACGGATCTCGATATCGCCGTTGACGCTGTCGATCTCATTTCTTTCAAAGGCACAGTGATCGAAACTCATATCACCATTGACCCCATTGATACGCAGTCTTCCGGCTTGGATCTCTTCAAATTCGAGATCTCCGTTGACCGTCTCAACGTTCAGATCGAGTTCACTGTTTTCCGGTATGGTGATGACCGCTTTGTAATTGCCGAAGATCTCTTTTCTATCGTTAGAGAACAGTTTTGAGAATGCGTTGAAGAATCTGTCGAGACCCTTGAAGCACTCCTGTTCGATCTTCAGCTTTCCGTGTTCGTATCTGATCTTCAGGGTGTTGTATTCGTCATCGTTATATTCTACGCTTACCGTTCTGCCTGATGCTTTTGTAAAGGAAATGTCATAGCTGACATTATCGATCTTGATCTCCCTGACGTCATAGAATTCTTCGAATTTTCTGTTTGTTGTGTTTTCTGTCTTTGTTTCTTCATGATCCGAAGGGCCAAATAGGGAAGTGACCAGAGATGATGCATCACCGAGTGAGGCAATGACATCTTCGATCTTTTCACCTGATTCAACACGGTCAGTGATCATTTCTTCGAAGTATTGTAAGATATCGTTTTTCTCTTCGATATTCCTTTTATCGAGTTCATATTCCAGTTTGTTTAAATACTCATTCAACATCGTTTTTTACCTCCTTGGCGATGAAATTGTAGATGGCCATCAGTTCTTTGAAATCCAAGAGATAATCTCTGATCCTGTCTTTTCCCGCATCGGTGATGGAGTAGAACTTTCTGAGCCTGCCGTTATGTTCAACGGAATAGGATGTCAGACAGCCGGCACTTTCCAGTCTTCTCAAGATCGGGTAGAGAGTTGATTCGGAGATTTCTACCACTCCATCGAGTGACTGGATGATCTTATATCCATAGGAATCTTCATTCAGAAGCGATGCCAGGACACAGGCATCGAGTGATCCTCTTTTTAATTGAATATCCATATATGCCTCCTTACATATAATACTATATAATACATAGTATGAATTGTAAAGTCTTTTTATAAAGAAAAAGGACTTTTTGTCCTTGATTGTTATCCTATGACTTTTCCTTCGTATGTGATCTGATAGGAGATCCGGTTTTTCAGCTTGTTTCTGATGAATGGTTTTAAGATGATAAAGGCTGTGATCATACCGATGATCAGTTTTGAAAGGTTTCTGTACATCGTGTAATCTTGCCAGAAATGAGGAACGATGAGATCACAAAGACTCATGAAAATGCTTCCGACAAGGACCGATAGGAACAGTTTCTTTGATAAGATCTTTGACCAGGGAAGGTCAGGGAAGAGGATCTTGATGCAGACACCGATGATCGCAAACAAGAGGAATGTCTGTATGACAAAACTTAAGAAGATATGAGCGATCGGAGCGATCAGTGTCTTGAAAAGAAGATCTGCAGCCCAAAGGATCGCTGATCCCATTGCCCAAAGGGGAACGAAGAGGGCAGCTCGGACTTTGACAGGGATCTTGTAGATCAGCTTGCGAAGCTTGTTTCTGATGGAATCTTTTGCCTGCGCTTTCTGTAAGTCGTCTTTGGAATAGTCGTCGATGCTTTCGATGACTGCTTCATTTGTATGGGGATAATCTTCTAGAAGATCTTTTGAGGAATCAAAAATACCGCCTAAAAGGACGGATACCGATGTCAATCCGGCCATCATGCCGATGGCGATTTTCTTTCGGGTTTTGTTTTCTTTCATATCTCTATTATAATAAATTCGGAAAAAGAGAGAAACGATGGAACTGTTAAGAAATATGAATGAAGTGATCAGCTGTCTCTATGATGGCGAGATACTGACAAGCGATGGAAAGGATCGTTTCATCCTGAAGGATGAAAGAGTTTTCTGTTACAAGGATGGTTCGCGTTTTTCTTTGGATATCAAGGATTTCAGCGAACTGTATCAAAAAAACAGATTCTATCTGTACGAAGAATCTGTTGAGATCGATGAATCGAAAGATGAGGCCTACTACCGCTACTACAGGAAGTAGGTTTTTATTTTCTTTTGAACCTCATTCCAAGGACTGCTCCGGAAATACCGCCGATGATGTGAGTGATCTGTGAGACATTGTCGTCGGTAATGATGCCGGAATAGATCTCCTGGCCAAGCCATAAAATCGCAACAAGGATCAGCGTGACCGGGATGCCTCTTTCTTTTCCGGTAACGGAAGCCAAGAGAATAAAGGCGAATACGACACCGCTTGCCCCCAGAAGAATGACATGCGGCTGCAGGATATTGTGGACAACGCCAGTTACGATCGCTGTGGTCAGGATGACGATGATCAGCTTGTCATGATACTTTTCTTCTAAGATCGGTCCAAGAAGAAGGATATAAAGCATGTTGGAGACGAGGTGATCCACGCCGCCGTGTCCGAAGACATGACAAAGCAGTCTGACATAGGTCATCGGCGAAAGCCAGGAAGAACCATAGGTCGAAAAGACCAGCACACTTGACTTGCCTGCAGTCAGAAAATCCAGGATCAGAGCCGTGATACAGATAAGCACAAAACTTAAGGTGATCGGGGCATTGAGATAGATAAAGAATTTATTTTTCTTCATGCCTCTATTATTGCACAAATCATTCATATGGCATTAAAATTAAGGCATGGAAAAGATCAAAACATCACTGGTACTGGAAGGCGGTGGCTTGAGAGGTGCTTATACAGCCGGAGCTTTAAGTTGGCTGATCGATCAGGGAATCGAATTTGATTCTTCCTATGGGATCTCTACCGGTGCTGTTCATCTGACGAATTTTCTGATGAAATCCAAGAAGGATCTCAAGGATTTTTCGGTCTATCATATCACTGATAAACGTATTTTAGGTCCCAAGGCGATCCTTCGCTGTGGGAAGCTCGTTGACTATGATTATCTCTTTGATCAGATCATGACCAAAGAACTGAATTTTGATATCTCTTCTTTGAAAGACTGCAAGGGGGAGGGCTTTATCGGTGTCTACGATCTCTCAGAAGGTAAGACACGCTATCTTTCGACCAGGCAGATCACGATGAAACAGCTGGAAGCTTCCACATCTTTGCCTATCCTTGGTGTCATCGTAAACTGTGATGGCAAGGAACTGATGGATGGCGGGATCACGGATATGATCCCGATCAGGAAGTCTGCCGCTGATGGATGTAACAGGCATCTGATCATTACGACCAAGCCGTATGACTATGTCCGCAAACCGGCAAAGCCTGCTATCGTGTGGCTGATGAAGAAAGTCTATCCGCAATGTGATAACATCTCTAAGGATTACAAGATCAGACATCTCAATTATGTCGATCAGATCAATTTCATCAGAGATCTGGAAGAAAAAAACGAAGCCGTCTATGTCTATCCCAGCAAGACTTCCAAAGTCACAAGACTTGGAGGAACGAGCGAGGAACTTGGCGAGCTTTTCGAACTGGGATACAGTGATATGGAAGCCAGAAGGGATAAGATCTTTGCCTTACTGGGGAAAAATGTTTAGGAAACTGTTTTCTCTTTTTCTGATCCTTTTCCTTTGCGTGAGCTGCGGAAAAAAAGAAGAAGAGATCATTCAAGAGATAGAGTATATCGATCCTGTAAAGGATGTTTTTATTTTCGGCGAAGTGGATGAATACCTGCAGGATAAAATCAGGATGGCCAATGCCGATAACGACTACAAGAACTACCAGTTTGAGATGCTGGAAAAGGGTGTATATACAGATGCACTCAATGATATTGATGGGAATGCGGTTGATCTGAGTTCATATGATTGCTTTATCCTTGAAGTGGTATCGGTGGAATGCAGCCATTGTAAAAGGCAGTTAGCTGTGATCCCTGAATTGATCGAAGATATCGATATCCCGTTCATTCAGTATTTCGATGTCGGGACAAAAGAAGAAATAGAAGACCTTTATGAAGAACAGGGGATATCGATCCCTGAGAAACTGATCGTGATCAGCAGTGATGATGGGCTGAAAGCCTATATCAGAGATGTTCTGGGCATCAAACAGTATCCGACGATGATCGCTTTTGAAAAGGGAAAAGTCATGTTTGATGCGATCGGGGAAGCAAATGAAAGTTCATTTGAATCTCTGATGAAGATCGCTTATGAAGATCCTCTGGATATGGAATATCTGAGACAGATCATGAAAACAAACAGGAGTGTTGATGATCTTAAGAGTGATCTTGGTGATGAAAATCTGAAGAAGCTGGAAGATCTGGATCACGATGACTATACATTGGATCTGACGTTCCAGCTGATGGGAAAAAAGCTTGATTTTTCAAAGATCTCCAATCGCAAGAGCGAAGTATATATGAATCAGATAGACGATTTTTCTGTCTATGAAGACAAGAAACTTGTGCTGATCTACACGTATCTAAGAGATAACAGTGAAACGGATAAGGTGAAGTTTATCAACGATCTGATCTCAGGTGATGATGAAAATGAATACATCGTCGTACTGATCGAAGGATTGGAATCTTCTTCTGCCGCCTTGAAGAATATGCCGATCGGTTTCAACTGTCCGGTCGTTTCTGTTCTGGGCTATATGCCAGATGATTTCTATCATTTTGGGCTGATCGCTTATCCGACGGCTGTATTTGTAGACAAAGGCACTTTCGTCGGTGCTTATTCGGATATTGAAAACAAAGAAAAACTCGCCGAGGCGATACATCTGTTCCTGTCCGACGAGTCGATTGCGTATAAACGGAATAATTAGATATCAAACGGATATCTCTCAGGCGAGCTGGTGAATTCCAGCTTTTCTTTTGTGACCGGATGTTCAAAGGCGATCCTGTGGGACCAAAGAGCGATCTGCTGGCCTTTAACGGCATGAGGATTGTAGCGCTGATCTCCCCATAACGGATGATTTCGGGAAGAAAACTGAACTCTGATCTGATGGGAGCGTCCGGTCTTGAGATCGACTTCTACAAGAGCGAGATCATCTTTTCTTTTTAAAACGCGATAGTCAAGGATGGCTCTTTTACCTTTTGGATCGACTTTCACGGTATTAGTCTTACTGTCTTTGAGTAAAAAGTCTTCAAAGTGTCCCTGATCAGGCAGATGATGGTCTTCTACAACGGCCAGATACTGTTTTTCAAAGCGGTGTTCCTGGATCATCCTGCTGAGCCTGGAGGCTGCTTTGGATGTCCTGGCAAAGACGCAGACACCGCCGACCGGTCTGTCGAGACGATGAACGAGCCCCAGATAGACATCGCCGGGTTTGTCATATTTCTTTTTGATATAGGCTTTTGCCATGGATAAAAGATCTTCATCTTTGGATGAATCTTCCTGCATGGGGATATTTGCCGGTTTTTCTACGACCAGCAGGTGATTGTCTTCGTAGAGGACTTTCACCTGTACCACCTTGTGGTCTGTCCGCATGGCAGGATGATATCGGAATCTTCTATCTGAATGCCGATCTCATCGGCAACAACATTGCCTTTCAATCCGTATTTTTCTCTGTAGGAATTCATCGTATTGTACATGACGGTCGGAGAATATCCGGTCGTATATGTATTGACGATGAGAAACAGCGCATCATCGGAAAGAAGCTGCATACAGTTGTCGATGAGCGGATTGATCTTGTCTTCAAAGCGGAAGAGTTCGTTATCCGGGCCTCTGCCATAGGATGGAGGGTCCATGATGATACCGTCGTATTTTCTGCCTCTTCTGATCTCACGGGCCGTGAATTTCAGCGCATCATCGATGATGAAACGGATCGTCTTATCCTGCAGATGACAGAGTTTCATGTTTTCTTTTGCCCATTCATTGATCCCTTTTGATGCGTCGAGATGGACGACTTCAGCTGCTCCGGCAGCAGATGCCGCCATAGTGGCTGCACCGGTATAGGCAAACAGATTCAGGATACGGGCATCTTTCTTACGAGAAACCATTTCCGTGATGAAATCCCAGTTTGCACACTGTTCCGGGAAAAGACCCGTATGTTTGAAACCGGTCGGAGAGACTTTGAAAGTCAGATCTTTATAGTTTACATTCCAGGATTCCGGAAGCTTGTGTCTGTATTCCCAATGGCCGCCGCCTTTGTCTGATCTGTGGTACATCGCATCGGCACTTTCCCAGAGTTCTTCTCTGCTTTTCGGCCAGATCGCCATAGGATCAGGCCTGCGTAAAACGATGCCTTTCCAGCTTTCCAGTTTTTCTTTGTCTCCGGCATCAAGCAGCCTGTAGTCTTTGAAATTTTCGCTTGTAATCATACCTAAATTTTAGCATCCTTTGTAGTAAAATGATTATGTGAATATCGCAGAGGATATCAGAGCATATCAGCCTTACAATATACAGGAAGAAAAGGACAGAAAGATCATTCTGGATTTTCTTGAAAGATATGATGATGCCTTTGAAAGAAGCAATGAACTGGCACATATGACCGCTTCTGCCTGGGTAGTCAATCATGAGAAAAATAAGGTCCTGATGGCTTATCACAGGATCTACGATTCCTGGGCATGGCTTGGCGGACATTGTGACGGCAATGAAAACTGCCTGGAAGTTGCGATGAAGGAAGTTAGGGAAGAGGCTGGTGTCAAAACGGTAAAACCTGTCAGTGAAGAGATCTTTTCGCTGGAAGTGCTGAGTGTCGATTCTCATTACAAAAAAGGCAACTATGTGCCGACTCATCTGCATCTGAATGTGACTTATCTTCTGGAAGCAGATGAAAACGAAACACTTTTTGTCAAAGAGGATGAAAACAGCAATGTTGCCTGGTTTTATCTTGATGAAGCGGTCGATAGATCAAACGAAAAATGGTTTAAGGAATTCATATATAAAAAGCTGAATCAGAAGCTGAGGGAGACTTATGAAAACGATTAAGCGCATTGTCTTTACCGGTGGCCCGTGTTCGGGCAAAACCACTTTCACTTCCCGTGCACAGCAGGTCTTTGCGGAAAGAGGATATCGGGTCATCATCGACCACGAATCTGCGACCGATCTGATCTCGGGCGGCATTTCTCCGGCTACGATGGGAATGTATGAGTTCCAGAAGTATTGTGTCGCATTGCAGCTCAAGAAAGAAGAACTCTGTTATCAGGCAGCACAGGAGATCGCCGGTGATAAGGTATTGATCTTCATCGACAGAGGATTATATGATGATATGGCCTATGTCGGGAAAGAAGATTTTATCGAGATCCTGAAGAACTTTGATATGAAACTGGAAGACATCAACCCGCGTTACGATATGGTCGTACATCTGGTCACGGCTGCCAAGGGCAAGGAAGAGGCTTATACCTATGCCAACAACGCTGCCCGTTATGAGACGATCGAAGAGGCAAGAGCGATGGATGACATGGCGCTGATGTCATGGGAGAGCCATCCAAACCGCGTCATCATCGGCAATGAGAGTGAATTCGAGGATAAGATGATCAAGGCGATCCAGTCTGTCTTTGAATATCTGGGTGAAGGTGCTCCGGTCGAGAAGTTCAGGAAGTATCTGATCGAAGTGAATGATGAGATTCTGAATAAGATAGCCGCTGAGGCCAACTATTCGACCGCTCATATCGTTCAGCACTATCTTCTGGGCGAAAACGGTTATGAACGCCGTATCAGAAGCAGACAGAGGGGTGAGGATATCATGTATTCTTATTCCGAGGCAAACTATCTTTCGACCAACGAAAGGATCAAGGTTGACAAGGTGCTGACGGAAAGACAGTACAAGGACTACATCCATCAGGTCGATCCTGATCTCAATGTCATCGACAAGATGCGTTATTCCTTTATCTATAAAGATGTCTTCTTTAAACTGGATGTCTTTGATTTTGATACCGGAAAGGGCATCCTTTCCATTGATCAGCCATCAGAAGGCAGAAGTGTTGAACTGCCGGAATATGTCACTGTCATCAAAGACGTGACGGGAGATGTCAACTACAAGAACTATTATCTGGCTAAATCACAGAAGTATTAGAATGATCAAATTTTCGCAGTTAAATGAAAATCAGAAGCAGGCTGTCATAGACGATTCTGATCACATACGTATCATCGCGGGTGCCGGTTCCGGTAAGACCCGCGTTTTAACGATGCGCATTGCCTATCTGATCGAAGAAAAGCAAGTCAGACCATATCACATTCTGGCGATCACTTTCACCAATAAGGCGGCAAGAGAGATGAAGACCAGGATCAACGATATGTTGGGGGATGCGGGAACAGGGTGCTGGATCTCGACGATCCACTCTTTGTGCATGCGCATTCTGTCTGAAGATATTTCAGCTTTGAATTATCCGAAAAACTTCACTGTCGTCGATGCGGATGATCAGCGCCAGATCCTGAAAGAGGCCTATAAAGAGATCGGGATCGAAAAGAAGGAATATCCATATGGCGTAATGCTGGATTACATCGCTGACAACAAGTACATGGGTGTCGATCCTGAAAAGGCGATGGATTTTACCTATGGTGAAGAACGTCTCATCAATAAGGCAAAGGTCTATGCCTATTATGACAACAGATTAAAGAAACTCTATGCATTGGATTTCGATGATCTGATCCTTTTTACAACAAGACTTTTCAGATTGCACCCGGTTATATTGGAAAAATGGGCAAAGAAGTTCCATTACATCCACGTTGATGAGTTCCAGGATGTCGACAAGGAACAGTATTTCCTGATCAAGCAGCTTTCCAGCGTTCATGATCATGTCTATGTGGTCGGTGACCCGGATCAGACGATCTTTACGTGGCGAGGTGCCGATGTCAATATCATCGTGAACTTTGATAAGGATTTTCCTGATACCAAGACGATCGTATTGAATCAGAATTACCGTTCTACCAATAATATCCTTTCCGGTGCCAACTCGGTCATCAAGAACAACAAAGCCCGCGTTGATAAGGAACTGTTTTCGAAAAACGGTGATGGAAGCAAGATCATCCACAAGACCTGCATGTCAGAACAGGGTGAGGCCAACTATGTCGCCAATCAGATTATCAAGCTCAGAGGTGATGGCTACAACTATTCCGATATGGCTGTCTTATACAGAGCCAACTATCTTTCAAGAGAAGTGGAAAAGGTGCTGATCGAAAACAGGATCCCATATGTGATCTATGGCGGATTGAGATTCTATGAGCGAATGGAAGTCAAGGACATCCTTTCCTATCTGCGCATGATCACTAGAGGAGATGATCTGGCATTCATCAGGATCATCAATACGCCAAGAAGAGGCATCGGACAGAAGACATTGGATGCCATACAGGCAATGGCAATCGAAAAGAATATGAGTATGTACGATGTGATCAGAAATGGTCTCTATCCGAAAAACAGGGATACCTTTGACCATTTCGTTCATATGGTAGAAAAGTGGAAAGAAGACATGAAAAACGGCGACCTGGAGCTTCTGCTTCAGGAAGTCCTGGATGATTCCGGATATCGGACGATGCTGGAAAAAGACAACGAAACAGAGCGTCTTGAAAACGTCAAATCTCTGCTCGATGATATCAAACAATACGCACAGGATTATCCGGATTCTTCACTGGATGAGTATCTGCAGATGATCTCTTTATATACCGACAGAGCTTCGGAAGAGACGTCAGATGCGGTATCTTTGTGTACTATCCATTCCGCAAAAGGGTTGGAGTTTGAAGTGGTATTTGTCATTGGGCTTTCCGAAGGCATATTCCCGTCGGAAAGGACACTTGCAGAAGGGCAGAAGGGTCTGGAAGAAGAAAGAAGACTGGCTTATGTCGCCTATACCAGGGCGAAGAAACTCTTGTATCTTAGTGAATCCAACAGTTTCTCCTACGTCATTCAGTCGGCGAAACTGCCTTCCCGTTTCATCAAGGAGATCGATGATGAATTCATCGATCATGTCGATGAAAAACCGACATTTAAGAAATCAGGTATCTTTGATGAAGACCTGGTCATTCATGACAAGAAGAAGGAAAAACCGAAAGATGATCTCTATCGAAACGGCGATACTGTGATCCATAAGATCTATGGCGAAGGCGTAGTCATCGGGATCGATAACGGAGTACTTCAGATCGCATTTGCCTTTCCGCATGGGATCAAGAAGATCCTTGCGGGTCATCCTTCGATCAGGAAGAAGGGGAAAGAAGATTTCAGTTAAGAAAAGCAGTTCACTGAACTGCTTTTTCGTTTGACATTTCTTCCAGTTTGACGATCCCATCCAGATTGGAAAGCCGATAGGCTTTGGAATCATGGGTGTACAGATCGATCAGGACATCCGCTTCATGAGTGTAGTATTCCAGGATCTCCTTAAGGTATTCCGATACATTTGCGTAGTTGTATAAAGAGTACAATTCAAAGATCGTTACGAATTTTTCCTTGTCAGTATGCCTGCCGTCAAAATCATAGAAAACGGTATCTTTCAGATCTTTGAAATATTCATTCAGGTCTCCCGATGTGAAAAGATAGCGGATGAAATTGTAGTTGTCTTCTTTTTCAAGAGAAACGACACTGACTTTGACATAGACGACGACGTCCAAAGGAAGCATGGCCATGTCCATGTCGTCGGGTTTAAAATCCAGCATTTTTCTCAGCTGCATATTTTCTGTTAACATACTTAATATTATAATGGTAGAAAAGGTGATTTTTATGAAAAAGATATTACAGATACTGATGATCGTGCTGATGCTTACGGCATGCACAAATAAAAAAGTTCCTGCAGATGATCCGATCATGGCAGATGGAAAACAATACATCCAGATGATCAAGGACTATGAAGTCAGGAAAAAGAATGTTTCCAATACGAACGACAACAAGGAGTTTGATGCGTTTTTAGACAAAGTCTTTGTTGAATCGATGGAATCTGATTTCATGACGATGCATTTCAACGTCATCGATTACAAGAAATACGGTATTGAGAAGCCACCGGTAGATCTGGGTGAGCTCAGCTATGCGTTTGATGAAGAAAACTTCAAATACATGAAGGATCAGCTGGATGAACTGCAGAGTTTTGATTTCGATTCTCTGTCATATCGTCAGCAGTATGACTATGAGGCTTTGGAGTATTCTTTATATGAAACGCTTGCGGATCTTTGTTACTACAAATACAGTTTTCCGATCTCTACAGGCAGCTGTCTTCCGGAAAATCTGATCTCTAACTTTACAGATTACACGTTCTATGATCTGGAATCCGTTGATGACTACATCACCTGCCTGAAGGATGTCGATCGTTATTTCGATGATATGTTGAAATATGTAGATGATCAGGCCAAGGATGGACTTGGTCCGCTTGATTCATGGATCGATTATACGAAAGATGCCTGTGCAGGTGTTCTCAACAAGACCGAGGACAATGAACTGATCGCTTCTTTTGACAAGCGTATAGAAGATATTGAATTCTT
Source organism: Erysipelotrichaceae bacterium (assembly GCA_017539025.1). Classification (GTDB taxonomy): domain Bacteria; phylum Bacillota_I; class Bacilli_A; order Erysipelotrichales; family Erysipelotrichaceae; genus Colivicinus. The sequence continues at coordinate 67,379 of JAFYHT010000050.1, read as the reverse complement.
AAGTGATGATCAGAAGCAGAAATATATGGAAGAAAATAAGAAGATCGTTCTTGAAGAAGCCCTGCCTTCCTATCAGAAGGTTTCTGATGCGATCGAACAATACAGAGGCAAGAAAAAAACTGACGATTATGCTTTGTGCAAGCTGAACAAGGATTATGCCGAACTGGTATATATCCTCAGAGGAAGCAACAACAAGGATCTGGAAGAAGTTTTCCAGGAACTCAAGGATAACTTCTCATATCTGGAAGCACAGTATGTTTCCTGCTTCTATGATGAAAAAGCCTACAGCGATTATCAGAAAGCGAGTGATGGCAACGGCAATATGTCTCTTGTCGGCAAGGACTGTCTGGAATTCCTGCGTCTGAATCTGAATGCGTATTTTCCTGATCTGGGTGATGTCGAATATACGGTAGAAGAACTCGATCCGGATACGGCTCCTTCAACGGTCATTGCCTACTATTGGCCATCTCCGATCGATAACCATAACCAGAACATCATCCGTACCAATCCGAATAATATGCAGCCCGGTTACGAGACTTATGGTACGCTTTCCCATGAAGGCTTCCCCGGTCATCTTTACCAGCACGTTTACTTCTATAAGACCAATCCGCATAACTTCCGTTCTGCGATCGGCTTTATCGGTTATACCGAAGGCTGGGCTGTCAATGCACAGTATTATGCATATCAGTTTGCGGATATCGGAAGCGAATATGCGGCTGCCGCAATGTATTTTGATGATGCATACTACTTCATCCTGTATTCGATCATCGATCTCGGCGTCAACTACTTCGGCTGGACTGCCAAGGATATCATGAAGTATTTTGAAGAAGAATCGCAATTATTCAGTTTCAATAAGGATAATGCTGAATACTTCAGAAGCTTCCTGATCGAAATGCCTGGTACCTACTGTTCCTATGGAATCGGTTCTTCCAACTTCATGACTTTGTGTGAAGAGACTAAGGCAGCGATGGGAGATAAGTTCGATTACATCTCTTATCACGATGCTCTTTTGAAGAACGGCCCGCTGCCATTCAATATCCTTAAGGGTGCGGTAGACGAGTATATCGCAGGTCAGTGATACCAGTCTGGGACAGGCGATGAGATCAGTGATCCTGCATTGTCTCCGAATGTTTCACTCATATCTATAACACTGGACACGTTCCAGTGTTTTAATTTGTCGATATCAAAGCGATATGTTCCATAAAAGGCGTAGGAGATATCGCGTAATGATGAAGTATCCCATAAAGAGAGATCACAGTTGAGATACTGATCTTCATAGAATAGATTTGAGATATTTTCTAAGGATGATGTGTTTATGGAATCGATACCTGTGATCTGTGACAAAGGTGAAAGGCTTCCGGTTTCGTTGTATGCGAACATATAAGACATATCCATCAGATTTCCCGTATCCCAGTCAGAGATATCAAGTGTATTTAATGTATGTGAGTTTTCAAACATGTGAGACATATCTGTTACGTTGGAGACATCCCAGCCGCTGAGATCAAAACTCGATGGAAGCAGGGAAGAGGAATTCTGAAACATATAGGAAAGATCGACACATTGATCGGAGATATCCCATAAGGAAAGATCACCGACATTACTTAATTCAGATGTATTCGCAAACATATGCGCAAAGCTTTGACATTTACTTACATCCCAGGAAGAAATATCACCAATGCCGCTTAATTTCATGCACCCCCTGAACATCTTTGACATATCTTTTACGGAAGAGGTATCCCATGAGGAAAGATCACCGATATTCCTGAGCTTGCTGCAGGAATCAAAGATACCGGAAAGATCTTCGCAGGAATTCAGATCCCAGAGATCCAGAGTACCGGTCGTGGTCAGGGATGTAGATCCCGCAAACATGTTTCTGAGACTTGTACAGGAAGATACATTGAAACTTCCAAGTGAGAGAGTCTTGAGCTTGCTGCAGTATTCAAACATCGATGTCATATCGATAACGGAAGCGGTATTCCAATTGCTGATCCTGATATTTGTGATCTCGCTGCAATCATGGAAGAGATAGCTCATATCGCTGATATTTCCGGTATTCCAGGAGTTGATCGACAGAGATGTCACTTTCGAATCTTCAAACATGTGCGAGATATCTTCAACATTTGCCATGTTCCAGGAATTCAGATCAAGGCTGGTAAGAAGCCTTGTGTCCGCAAACAGATAAGACATGTCACAAACGGAAGATGTATCGATCGAAGATAATCCGTTGATATCTGCCAAAAGGTGATCATGAGAAAACATCGAATGGATATCGTTGCACGAAGAAAAATCCAGATGATCCAGGCCATCGATCGAAGTCAGGGAAGAAAGTTCTGAAAAAGCTTCTGCCATGTTTTCGTTTACGATGATCGGTGATTGTGAATGATTGGATATGATGACATCGTCATGATCGATATAGAGAAGGACAGATTCATCCTGTGCCATGGAAACATCATATGCCATAGGAAGCCCTGTATCTTCATCTGTAAAAGTGATGCTATGCGGATCGACCTGTCTCAGGATCTGGTTCAGACAGGGACCGCTGATCATGAGATTGGATGGATAGATCGTTTCGATCTGTATCGTGATCGGAAGCTGTGAACTCCAGTTTCCGGCCGGAAGAGAAGGGATCTGACAACTGATCGTTCTGGACGAAAGGTCATCAGATCCGTATGTGATGTGATTTCCTGACAGCGTTCCATTGATGTCATCTCTTCCATGGCTGTCACTTAAAGTAAACTCATCCGGCATATCGATATGCAGGATCTGATTATCTAAAAGATCGTTTTCAACGACAGTGATCTGAAAAGTCTGTGTTTCACTCAGATCTACTGTTCTTGGGATCTCAATGATATAAGAATCATCACAGGGGGTCGTTTGGTGAGCATAGATAATATACATGAATAAAGAAACAAAAACGTTTAGAAAGGACATTTGTTGACCCCCTGTGAATAGATCTGTTTGCGAGACGGTATCGTTATCGAGAGGTTTCTAAACAACGATTTACAAAAAGAGGGAGTATTGACAACAATATCGTTCGCAGTGGCGTGTATGGGCAGTCATGAATTGGGTTGACTGCAGAAGACTGATTGTCTTCTTGATCATGAGTCCGAGAAACAGGAAGTCGGGCTCATGATTAAGAAGATAAGGATCTTCTTAATGTTGATCTGTATCAGGGATGCAGGCCCTGATGTTTTCTGATTATGCCGCAGTATTGAGTGCGATCGTGATCGGCAGATTGTAAGTGTAGTTTCCTGCCGGCAGTACAGCATGAGTGATCGTGAAGATCGATTTGATACTGTCGGAGTAATCGATCTGAAGGACGTTTGCTGCAAAGGTTCCGCCTGATACATTGACTGTCAGAACGAAATCTCTGTCAGAGCCTGAAGTGGTGTCGTGCAGGGTGTGTGTTCCGCTTCCATAGGCGATGTCCAGCTGCTTATCGGCAGCAATGGATCCTTTTGCGAAAACATTGAATGTCGTAGAAGTGTTTGTCACATCGACTCTGAGCGGCAGTTTGACGGTGTATTGCGATGCGATATTCGCATAGAGTTCAACACTCGTTTCTTCACCGCTTACTTCATTGTCGTTCTGATCGGCAAAAATATTTGACGGTACCGCGATCATCAGCAATGATACGAATAATAATGTTATGATCTTTTTCAAAATTTAAGCTCCTTTACTTTCTGATCAGGATATCCTGATTCTGCTGTACACCGGACCAGAGGATATTTTTATTGTTCATGTCGTAGGATGAGATAGAGTATGTCAGCGTGTGTTCACCTGCATTTAAACAGCTGCAGACATTGAATTCTTCCATTTTGCCCGGTGCAATCAGATCGCTCTGATAGAGGATCTCTCCGTTATAGATAACGTCGAAACTCAGGTATACCTGATTATCTGATGGATTGATCAGATAGATGAAGGGTTCATTTTCACTCAGATCCAGACGGCCGAATCCCATCAGCTCCGTGTATTCCTCTTCATCATTCTTCTTGTCTGTCGGCAAGACGATGTCTTTCTGATTCTCCGATACTTTCATTTCGCAGGGGATGCTTTGATCTTTCAAAGTTCTCACGATGAAGAAGCTTCCCAGCCCGATCATCAGGATCAGGATGCAGATGAGTACGAGGATCAGGTCCTGTTTTAACTGTCTTTTTTCTTTCATAAAAATTTATCTCCTTCATAACGTTATTCGCCAAAAAGAGGGCAGATTCCTAACTTAAATTGAAAAAAAGAATAAAAAAAGTCATTTTGCAATGACTTTTTGAATGAAATATGATGTTTTTTCTTTAAAAACGAGGATCTATCTTGCGAATGATGCTTCCGTTTTGGAGATAGTATCTGGTCAGACGATCCGATAAGGAAGTCAATAGTTCGTATGTGATCGTGTTGAGCTCAGCAGCTCTTTCTTCAATATCGATATGGCCTCCAAGCAGTTCGATCTTTGTACCGACAGGGTGGTAGGAAGAAGTCAATATCATCATCTGGTCCATACAGATACTGCCGACGATTGTTCCGTATTCGTTTTCACAATACACTTTCTTTCCGGTATTGCTTCGATAGAAGCCGTCTGCGTAACCTAAAGGGATCGTCAGAAGATAGCCTTCACCATCGCTTGTGTAGTGTCTGCCATAGGAGACGGTCTCCCCTTTGTTCAGCTTTTTGACCATGGAGACCTCGGAACACAGTTTCACACATGGATGAAGTTCGGCTTTCTGGCTGCTGTAGCCGAGAAGTCCAAGCCCGATGCGATGGGCATTACAGATATCGTCATCGATCAGAAGGCTGGCGTCGGTTGCCGACATATGGATATATGGAAAATCATAGTTCAGATTTAAGACGCAGTTTCTGAACAGATCATACTGCTTCTTTGAATATTCCTCATCAAAATCTGCACTGGAGAAGTGAGACATCACACCTTCGATGATCGCTCCTTTTTCTTTCAGAAGATCGAGGATCTGTTTTGCTTCGTCGACTTCTACGCCAATGCGGTTCATTCCGGTATCAAGTTTCAGATGGACTTTTACATTTCTGAGATCTGTGTTTTCAACGAAGTCTTTGGAGAGGGTGACGATGGAGATGCCGTTGTTCCTGATGAGCTCCATTTCATTAGCCGGCACACATCCCAGGACCAGGATCTTATCTTCGATCCCGTTTCTTCTCAGATCAAGTGCTTCATCAAGAGAAGAGACCGCAAAGAAAGAAACACCTGCTTTTTTCAGGGTCAAGACTTCTTCAAGAGCATCGATGCCATAGCCGTTTGCCTTAACGACACCGATCACTTCCTTGCCGCCTTTTTCTATGAAATACTTTGCATTGGCTTCAAGTGCATCAAGATCGACTTCGATATAGGAATTTCTGTACATACATCCATTTTAACGCATATTTCTCCGTATGAGGCAAAAAGGGTGCTTACGATGTATAATGAGAGTATAGATTTATTTAAGATCATCAATCATTATAAGGAGGTTACTATGGGTCTGTTCGATAAAAAGTACTGTGACATCTGTGGGAAGGAGATCAAGTTTTTAGGAAACAAAAAACTGGATGACGGCAATATGTGTAAGGACTGTGCTTCCAAGCTTTCCCCGTGGTTCAGCGGCAGAAGACATACTTCTGTAGCGGCGATCAAGGAACAGCTGGAATACCGCAGCCAGAACGAAGCGAAACTATCTTCTTTCAATCCGACAAGGATCATCGGCAAGCGTTATAAATTCTATATTGATGAAAACAAGAAACAGTTCGTGGTTTCCGCTTCCGATAAGTGGCGTGCAAACAACGCTGATCTGATCAATATTTCCGATGTCAGAGATCTCAAGATCAACATCACGGAAGATCAGGATGAGATCTATGACAAGGATAAAGACGGAAAGAGTGTCAGCTTCGATCCTCCGAAATATGAGTATGAATACAGATTCGATGTCGATGTTGATGTCAACAACAAGTTCTTTGATGATATGAAATTTGAACTGACGTCAAATCGTCCTGATTCACCAGACAGTGCAGAATATGCGGAATATGTTGCGATCGCCGATGAGATCATGAAGGCGATCAGAGGAAGAAACTTCGTTGAAGATCGCAGCAAGTTCAAATATCCTTATACTTCTCAGCCATCAACAGGCTATGCGACAGGAGATGAGTGGTTCTGTCCGAAGTGCGGCAACAAAAACAACGGTGCATTCTGTACCAAGTGCGGTACCGCAAAACCGGAAGTATTCACTCCGTTCTTCTGCGGCAAGTGCGGTGAAAAGATCACCGATCCGGAAGTTGTCTTCTGTCCAAAGTGCGGCAACAAGCTGAAATAAAAAAAGAAGTCCTTATCAATCGATAAGGGCTTTTAGTTTTCATAGCGGCTTTTGATGAGTTTCTCAAGTCTTTTGTAGACAGGAAGCCCGATGAACAACACGACAGCTTCACCAACTCCGACCTGGAAGATATAAAGCGGGATGAGATCTTTTGTTTCCAGGATGATTCCCAGTTCGATCCCAACGATGATCGCATTTGCCAGGATGATCATAATGGTACTTAATAACGGATAATCTTTGATCCTTTTCTTTCTTAAGAAATACGCCAAAGAACATCCGATGATCGTAGCGAAAGTGCCAAAAACGATATCCAGGATCCCAAGACCGCCGAAGAATGTGTTTGCCAGGAAACAACCGATACTGACGCCATACAAGGCCCATCTGAAGTCGATCGCCAGCAGACAAAGCATTTCGGAAAAACGAAACTGGATCGGTCCGAAACTGATTGGCTGCAGGATATAACATAACGCAACATAGATCGCTGCAGTCAAAGCGATGCGGTTGATGTCATAGAGTCTGTTCTGTTTTCTTAAGTTCATACAGATTATTATAACCCGAAAGGAATCATTTATCCGGGATGAGTTAGAATAGAAATATAAAAAAGAAAGATCGATAATTATGGAACAGAAAGAATACTGGAATGAAGTTTCCTCTACAAAGCAGTTTACGATCCCGATCATGAGAGATCTGTTTTCGGATTATGTGTCGAAAGAAGATCAGATCCTGGATGTCGGCTGCGGCTATGGACGGGTGATGAACGAACTGTATGAACAAGGGTATAAAAATCTGATCGGCATCGACTTCTCAAAAGGGATGATCGAAAGAGGACACCGTCAGTTTCCGTATCTCGACTTAAGAGAAAAGACGAGTGAAAAGATCGATCTTGAGGATGATTGTGTGGATGCGGTCATCCTGTTTGCGGTATTGACCTGTATCTATCGGGATGAAGAACAGAAGACTTTGATCGATGAGATCAGAAGGGTGCTTCGACCGGGAGGTATCTTATATATCGGAGATTATCTGATCAATGAGGATGATCGCAATCAGAAACGCTATGAGAAATATGAATCCGTTTTTGGGACCTATGGAGTATTTGAACTGCCGGAAGGGGCGATCTGCCGTCATCACAGTGAAGAATATATCAGGAGCTTGTTGAAGGAGTTTGAAACACTGGAATTCTTTCCGACGACTTATACGACGATGAACGGACATAGTGCGACCGGTTTCTGTTATTTCGGTCGGAAGCACTTATAACAAAAAACGCCTTGACGGCGTTTTCTTTTAAGCTGGTGCCAACTACAGGAAATCGCTAGTTTCTTCCGTATAGTGTTAAAATGCTTTAAATAAAGGTTTTTCATTATACATGATTTGTTAAATATCATTAAAAATCAGATTTTTTTGTCAAATTTTTGTCAAATTATAAAGTGTTTATTTCACCTATATTTGTAGCAACTTGCTACAAATTATTAATAGTCAAATAAATTTGAATTTATCGAGATGCTATTTCAATCCCAAAGCTTTCTCTGCCAAAGCGACCGTCTGTTCAATAGTTCTGCTTTCGTCTCTATAGATCACATTAAATCCTGACTTTTCAAATTCATCATACCCTTCCTGTGAACAGATCAGTTTAAGTCCATCTCGGTAGTTTTCCATCGCCTTTTTAGGATCCGGTTCATCCATAATTAATTGATATAAAAACTGTTTCTCCGGATCCGGTCGGTCAAAAAACCTGTGTAACGGTATTTCGGGATCAGCAAGCATCACAAGTGTATGATTCAAAGGAGCTATCTTTCTTAAGGTTTCAATACAAATATTCGTATCAACAAAAACTTTTTTCCCCTGACCGCATATCTCAGGCAGCATCCTGAGTTCCAATATTTCGCATTCTTTCCTCACTCCATCGATCCAGTCTTTATATTCCTGCGGCGTTCTTCTAATAAAGTCATGCCAGTCTTCAAGATCTCTTGTATAGGTCAGGCAGGGGAATTCTTTGGCATCAAGTACTCCGGGATAGTTGTCATGATAGTTTTCTTCGCATGCAATACCTCTGTATTTTTTAGCTAATTCTTTAACCATTGTAGATTTCCCTGCATATGAAGTTCCGATAATAAAGTAAGCATTGTCATAAAACATACTCATTTCCGTAATACACTTTCTTCAGACATTGCAGCAATTCCTCAAATTTCGATTTATCTTTCTGTTTAAATTGTAACATACATAATAAAAACTCTCTTTCGAGAGTTATGTTTAAGTGGTGCCAACTACAGGAATCGAACCCGTAACCTACTGATTACAAATCAGTTGCTCTACCTATTGCGCTAAGTTGGCAGTTCTCGATGGTGGAGACTACAGGGCTCGAACCTGTGACCCCCTGCTTGTAAGGCAGGTGCTCTCCCAACTGAGCTAAGTCTCCAAATTTGATGCTTAATTATCTTATCATGTCATTCAAGAATAGTCAACGAGAAAATGCGTATGTTAAAATGGTTTTTGGGAAATCGAAGCATTTTATATTCGTTTGGAGGGGATAAAGAAATGAAAGAATTTTTAAAGAAGATCCACAATGAAGAATTCCGCTGGTATGATCAGTTCATCCTGGTTTCAATTCTTTCTTTTCTGATCGCACTTGTCGGACAGATCCTCGGAGCGATCATTACGAGATATGTCGGTATGATCACTGATCCAAATGACCCGGTCATTTCAACGGCGCTGATGTATTTTTCACCGATCGGTGTCTGGATCTACCTGCTTTTTCTGCTTCTGATCGATAAGAGACGCCGTCCTATCCTGAAGGCGTTTGGCACAAAGACTTCGGGAAACAATCTAAAAAATCTTCTGATCGGTCTTGCGATCGGTTTTGGCCTCAATTTCAGCTGTGCAGTTGTTGCGATGTTGAAGAAGGATATCCATATCCATTTTGATCAGTTCGATCCTTTGGGTTTACTGATCGTTCTGGTCTGCGTTTTCATCCAATCTTCCAGTGAAGAAGCTTTGGACAGGGGATATCTCTATCAGGTATTGAGAAAAGGCTACAGAAACCCATGGGTAGCGATCGTAGTAAGTTCCGTTATGTTTTCCGGAATGCATCTGATGAATCCGGGCTTTGGTCTGATCCCGTTCTTGAATATTCTGGCTTCCGGCCTGATGTTTGCGCTGGCCGTTTATTACTTTGATTCCATCTGGATGGCTTTTGGGATCCATACCGGCTGGAACTATACGCAAAGCATCCTTCTTGGTCTGCCAAACAGCGGACTGGTCGTTCCTTTTTCACTGTTCAAGCTGGATACGGCTTCGGCAGTCAGTTCTTTTGCCTATGATGTGAAGTTTGGTATCGAAGGAACGATCCTGTCAACGATCGTCTTGTATCTTGCGTGTATCGTCATTTTCCTGATCGGAGAAAAAAGAGGAGTAAGATCCCACAACATCTGGAAGGAAGGAAAATAAAACAAATGTTGCCTGCTGATCAGCAGGCTTTTTTAAAGAAAAGAGAATTAAAAGATCTTTTCATGTATAATACAGGCTATGGATAAAAGAAAACTGATCGTTGACACCGACTGTGGAAGTGATGATGCTATGGCGATCGCCATGGCTTTAAGAGATGAAAACTATGAAATAGTGATGTTTTCGACAGTTTCGGGCAATGTCAGAGTGAAGCAGGCAACATCAAACCTTCTGACTGTTTTAAAAACGGTTGATACCTACTATCCGCCTGTCTATATGGGAAGCAATGAGATGTTGAAAAGAGATTTTGTCGGAGCTGCCGATACCCATGGCGATGACGGCATGGGAGATCTCGATCTCGTGGATTATTCTCTTGAAGCGGATGAAGGGGACGGAGTCGAAATGATTTTGAAAACCTTGAGAGAAAATGATGATAAAAGTATCGATCTGATCACTCTGGGACCTTTGACCAATATCGCAAAGGCGATCATGAAGGATCCGGATACGATGAGAAGGATCAGAAGTGTCGTATCGATGGCTGTAACGGAAGAGGCAGGTGGCAATGTCACGGACTTTGCGGAATTCAACGTCTGGCAGGATGCCGAGGCTTTCAAGGTCGTTATTGATTATGGTTTTGAAGATATCACGTTCGTGGCGTGGGATGCTTCACTGGGTGATGCAATACTTCGTGAAAAGGATATCGAAGAGATAAGGGATCTCTCTGTTTTAGGCAGATTCTGTATGGATATCAATGTGACTCTGATGAAACTGAATCGTGATCGTTTCCATGAAGACATCCTGGATATGGCTGATCCGGCAGCGATGTTTGTTGCCTTATATCCTGAAAAGATGGAGGAATGTCAACTCTGTCACTTGAATGTCGATCTGAATGAAGGTGAAAGATATGGCTATGTCGATATCGACTATGAGGGGAAGCATTCAGAGTGGCCAACCGCAAAATTATGCATCAGACTAAGTGCCGAAGCATATAAAAAATATATTCATCAACAGTTGAAATAATAGAGTCGCTTTACAGCGACTCTATGAATTTCTTGACGATATCGATACCGGAGATCAGAGTTCCGATCGTAGAGAAGAGATTGGCGAAGATGACGACCATGAGCGTTCTTGTGACGCGGTTTTTCCAGTAACCTGCGAATGTAGCGGTATCTGCGGTCAGATCTTCAAAATCTCTGACTTTCGGTTTTCTGATCATCGCTTCAACAAGTCCCGCAAACCAGCCTGAGGCGAGCAGAGGATTGAGCGATGTGATCGGAGACATGACGAATGCCGTCAGGATCGAAAGCGGATGTCCCAATGCCAGCAGGACACCAAGAGCACTGAGCCCACCGTTCCAGAGTACCCAGGATCTGATCTGTTGTATACCCAGATCGCGATTTTTGAACACGGTAAATAAGATCAGAAGGATGATCGCTGCAGGGATGACATATTTGAAATAGAATTTTCTTTTTTCTACTCTATCGAGTTCTTCCAGATCAAAGTCTTCATTGATATACTTCTGGATTCCGATCGAATGGGCAGCACCGATAATGGCAACGATCTTTTTACCCGGTGCAGTCTTGATCTTCTGTGACAGATACTGATCTCTTTCATCGATCATGATTTTCTTGACGATCGGGAATTCTTTTCCGACATCGCTGATGGCTGCTGTCAAAGTATCTGTTTCTTTTAATGCAGTGATATCATCTTCAGTGATCTCTTCTTCGACAAAGATCGATCCGATGATGGCTCCCAGCATTTTGATTTTTTCAAATGTTGAAAAGGAATTCCAGACACGGGCAAAAGTCGTTCTGATCGAGCGGTCAGCCAATACGAGATTCGTGTGATTCTCTTGTGCGAGTTTGGCACCGGTAATCATCTCACCTCCGTTTAAAGCGCCTAGGGACTTGGCAGCTCTTTTCTGATAAGAAGAAAGGATGAGATTGACCATCAGGAAGCCGACCTGTTTATTTTTAATGACCTGAACGATATCGGTATCACGCCACTGTTCCGGATTGATGATCCTGTTGTAACGTTCTTTGTCAAGTTCGATACAGATGGTATCGGGTTGTACTTCTTCTATGCACTCTCTGACATGTTGCGCAGACAGTTTTGAGACATGTGCGGTCTTGACCAGGTATATCTCTTTATCCTGGTAATTTAGTTTTATGATATTTTCGGACATAAACCCATTATAGCACCGCGTATTGTATAATGGAGGCGTGAAAATGAGTGAAGAAGAAAGAAAAGAGTTCGATTCCTATGCCGAAAAATACCTGGAAGATCCGGTATTCAGGAAGATGAATGAATACAAGGCACATGGGAAAAATACGGTACTTTCCCATTGTGTGAATGTAGCAAGGATGGCGTATAAGCTCAACAGGGATCTGCATGTGAATGCCGATCTGGATACTCTGATGGTTGGTGCTCTTCTGCATGATTTCTACCTCTATGACTGGCATGAAGCCAGGCTTTTTGTGAATATATTCAAGATGCATGGCTATACCCATCCGAAAAGAGCCTGTGAAAATGCGATGAAGTATTATGACGTCGATGAAGACGTCCAGCAGGTGATCAGATGTCACATGTGGCCTTTGACTTTGAGGTCTTTTCCTAGAAGCAAGGAGGCTAAACTTGTCTGTATCGCCGATAAGATCTGCGCGCTGAAGGAGACGTTTGACAGATGATCTGCCGTTATATGATATATTTTTCGATATTTTCCGTTCTGGGATACTTCTATGAGTGTCTGGCAATGACGGTGTGGGGAGGCAAATGGGACAACAGAGGTTTTCTCTATGGCCCTGCCATCCCGATCTATGGTCTTGGAGCACTTCTTGGAACTTTACTGTTTCAGCATCTGTATCCGGACTATACGCCATCAAGCGTTTTCCTGATCTCTATGGTCGCTTCAGCGATCCTGGAATATGTCGTGCATTATATGCTGGAACAGATCTTTCATGCCTACTGGTGGGATTATTCCAAGTCACCGTTGAATCTCAATGGAAGGATATGTCTTCCTGCTTCGATCGGCTTTGGCGTTGCAGGATTGATCATCATCTATGTGCTCAATCCATTGATCATTCCGTTCATCGATTCGATCGATGGAGAACTTTGTCAGTTTCTTGCGTTATTGTTGAGTGCTTTGTTTGCGGCAGATACGACGCTGACGATCTGTGTTATCTCAAGTTTTATCAGAAGAGTAGAGCGTTTTGACAATTCGATCAATGAACACATGGATTCGTTTTTCGGTAATTTTCTGGATGAATCGCATGCGATCAACAACAAATTCTACACGGCAGTTGATAAGATAGAAGACAGAAGGAAGAAACTGATCGATTCAAGACTGGAAAGAGCAGTTGATTCTATGGATCTCGTATACAGAAGGATCCTTTCAAGGATCAAAGGTTTCAGAGGAAATATCCATTCCGGCAGACTGAATGATGTGCTGGGAAGGATCAGAAGAAGGATAAACAGGAACAGACATGAATGATAAGATAATAATCCGCGGTGCCAGAGTGAATAATCTCAAGAATATCTCTCTGGATCTGCCGCGTAACAAGATGATAGTAATGACGGGCCTTTCCGGATCGGGAAAGACTTCTTTGGCGTTTGATACCATCTACGCCGAAGGACAGCGCCGTTATGTGGAATCTCTGTCGAGCTATGCCAGACAGTTTTTGGGCGGTGTCGATAAACCGGATGTCGATGTCATAGAAGGCCTTTCTCCGGCGATCGCCATCGATCAGAAGACGACTTCCAATAACCCGCGTTCAACGGTTGCGACCATCACTGAGATCTATGACTATCTCAGGCTTTTATATGCCAGATGCGGTATTGCATACTGCCCGAATCACAATGAACCGATCGAGGCAATGACGATCTCCGGTATGGTCAGGAATATCATGAACTACGAAGACGGCGAGAGGATGGAGATCCTGGCAAATGTCGTTACGAATAAAAAGGGCACTTTCAAGGATTACTTTGAAAAGCTGAAGAAAGACGGCTTCCTGAGACTTTATGTCGATGATGAATTATATGACATCGAAGAAGTTCCGGAACTGGATAAAAACAAGAGGCACAACATCGAAGTCGTTGTTGACAGGATCGTCAAGAGGGAAGGGATAGAGACCAGACTGAACGATTCTCTTGAGATCGCTTTAAGGCTGGCAGATGGGACCTGTATGATCAAACACGGCGACAGGAAGGACCTCTTCTCATCCCATCAGGCTTGTCCGAAGTGTGGTTTTACCGTGCCGAGACTGGAACCGCGTCTGTTTTCGTTCAACTCTCCATTAGGTGCCTGCGATCAATGCAAAGGCTTGGGCGTGACGATGTCGGTCGATCTGGATTATCTGATGCCGGATAAGACGAAGAGTATCTCCGAGGGCGGTATCCGCTACTACAAGAATATCTATGGCACAAACAATCTGGAGTGGCAGAATTTTGCGACGTTATTGAAACACTACAACATTTCCGAAGACAAGCCTTTGAATAAGATGTCGAAGAAGGAAATGGATATCATTTTATACGGTTCAACAGAAGAGATCAGATATACTGTCACTTCTACCGGAGGGACTACTTACAACAAGTTCGGTTATATCGAGGGTGTCAAGAATCTGATCGAAAGAAGATTTGAAGAGACACAGTCCAAGTTCGGTAAAGAATATTACGGTTCTTTCATGACCGAATCCGAATGCAGCAAGTGTCATGGTGCAAGGCTGAATGAAAAAGTTCTGGCTGTCAAAGTAGGCGGTCTGAACATCTATGAATTCACGAAGATGTCGATCGTTGAAGCCTACAGTTTCATCGACGGCCTCAAACTGGATGCGATGAGGGCAGAGATCGCAAGGACTTTATTGAATGAATTAAAAGCCAGACTTCGTTTCCTGAAGGATGTCGGATTGGATTATCTGAGTCTGGATCGTGTTGCGGGTTCATTATCAGGTGGTGAAGCACAGCGTATCCGTCTGGCAACCCAGATCGGTTCAGCGCTGACCGGCGTTCTCTATGTTCTGGATGAGCCTTCGATCGGTTTGCATCAGAAGGACAATGCCAAGCTGATCGAGACTTTGAAGAAGATGAGAGATCTCGATAATACCGTCATCGTCGTTGAGCACGATGAAGAGACGATGATGTCTTCCGACTTTATCGTCGATATCGGACCGGGTGCCGGCAAAGAGGGCGGTGAGGTCATTTTTGCGGGAACTCCTGAAGAGATCCTGAAAGATGAAAGATCGATCACCGGACAATACCTTTCCGGCAGGAAACAGATCCCGGTTCCGGAAAAAAGAAGAAAAGGAAACGGCAAGTATCTCAAGCTGATCGGTGCGGAAGAAAACAACCTCAAGAATATCGATGTTTCCATACCTCTGGGGAAATTTACCTGTGTGACCGGTGTTTCCGGTTCCGGTAAATCTTCTCTGATCATTGAAACGATGACCAAATCGATCATGAAGTCTTTAGACAGAGTCAAGATCAGACCGGGTAAGGTCAGAAAGGTCGAGGGCTTGCAGAACATCGACAAGATCGTATATATCACGCAAGATCCGATCGGTAGGACTCCGCGTTCCAACCCTGCGACTTATACCGGTGTTTTTGATGACATAAGAGATCTTTATGCGATGACTCCGGATTCCAAGGAGCGTGGTTACAGCAAGTCCCGTTATTCCTTCAATGTGCCGGGAGGCAGATGTGAAGCCTGCTATGGCGATGGTGTCAAGAGGATCTCGATGTTGTTTATCCCGGATGTCTTCGTGGAGTGTGAAGAGTGTCATGGCAAGCGATACAATGCCGAGACACTGGAAGTACGCTATAAGGGCAAGAATATCTATGACGTATTGAAGATGAGTGTCAAGGAAGCTCTTGATTTCTTCAAGAATCACAAGAAGATCAAAGACAAATTGCAGGTCTTATATGATGTCGGCCTTGGTTATATTGAACTGGGACAGTCGGCTACGACTTTATCGGGTGGTGAAGCACAGCGTGTCAAGCTGGCTTCCGAACTGCAGAAGAAGCCGACAGGCAAGACGATGTTCGTACTGGATGAACCGACGACCGGCTTACATATGGATGATGTACTGAAACTGATCCGCATCATCGACAGGATCGTCGATAACGGCGATTCGGTCGTAGTGATCGAACATAATCTCGATGTGATCAAATGTGCCGATCACATCATCGATCTGGGACCGGATGGAGGAGACAATGGCGGACAGCTGGTTGCGCAAGGCACACCGGAAGAAGTTGCGGAAGTTGAAAACTCCTATACCGGCCAATATCTGAAGAAAGTGTTAGGTGAAAAACATGGCAAATGAAGAACTGAATAAACGAGTCTATGTCAGGGCGATCAAGGAACAGCTGGGACTGATTCAGCTTGCCGGCAATGATGAATCTTTGAATCGTTGGGCGATCGCGCCGGATATCAACAGACCGGGTCTGGAGCTGTCCGGATTCTTAGAGTCAAACGACCTCAAGCGTGTCGTCATCCTGGGTACCAAGGAATATGAATACATGTGCAAATTCGATTATCAGACCCAGCGTGATCGTTTCGAGATCATCACCGATTCCTTTACTCCGTGCATCATATTGGCCGGAGGTTTCGGTGAGATGCAGTCACTGCTGGATCTGTGCAATCAGAAAAACTTTCCGGTCTTCCGCTATGAGGGACAGACTTATCAGCTGATCGTTGAACTGGTCTCCTTCCTGTCGGAGAATCTGGCTCCTACCGATAATCTCTATGGCGTCATGCTGAACATCTATGGCAAGGGGATCATGATCACCGGAAAGTCCGGTATAGGTAAATCCGAACTTGCGCTGGATCTGATCAACCGCGGACATATGCTGGTGGCGGATGACAGAGTCGATGTGACGCGTGTCCACAAGAGCTTATTATGTACGGCTCCTAAGATCCTCAAGAGGATGCTGGAGATCCGAGGCGTCGGGATCGTGGATGTGACCAGGATGTTTGGCGCAAACGCTTATCTCAACAGATGTCAGCTCGATTTCGTGATCAAACTGGTCAAATACGATGAAGGCATGGAATCCGATCGTCTCAACCCGATCACGGAATCTTTTGATGTGCTGGGTCTGGAAGTTCCGATGCTGACGATCCCTATCACTGAAGGTAAATCTCTGTCTGTCATCATTGAGGCAGCAGTGTCCAATTACCTGCTCAATAAGCTCGGTTTCAATTCCAATGAGGACTTCAAGGAAAGATACCGCAAAGAGCTGGAGCTGAATGGAGCAGAACAATGATCAGATTTTTTCCCAATGAACAGACATTCCTGGCGTTTTCGATCTTCGGTCTGCGTTTTGATATCAGGTGGTATGCGGTACTGATCCTGACAGGTGCCTTGCTGGCATATCTGATCGCCAGAAAGCAGATCAGAAAATCAAAATATATTTCTGATGATTTCTTTGATTCCTTCTTTATCTATACCTTATGGGCAGGAATCGTTGGTGCAAGACTCTGGTATTGCGCTTTCTATAACTTCAAGTTCTACATCTCCAATCCTTTGGAGATCATCAAGATCTGGGATGGGGGATTGGCGATACAGGGCGGTCTGGTCCTTGGTGCCATATTTGCCTACTGGTATACGAAGAAGAACCGTTATCCTTTCATGAAGATACTGGATATCGCTTTGCCAAACGTTCTGGTTGGACAGGCTTTCGGAAGATGGGGGAATTTCGTCAACCGTGAATGTCATGGCGGTGAAGTCAGTGAAGAATATTTCAATGGCATCCTTTCTTTCTTAAAAGAAGGCATGTATATCAACGGACACTACTATGAGCCTCTCTTCTTCTATGAATCGATGCTTTGTCTTGCGGGATGGGTATTGATCTGGCATGTTTTAAGAAGATATCAGAACAAGAGGGGAGATCTCGCTTATGCCTATCTGATGTGGTACGGTGTGATCCGTTTCTTCATCGAAGGAAGAAGGACGGATTCTCTCTATCTGGGTAATCTGAAGATGGCACAGCTGACTTCGATCGCATTCGTGATCATCGGTGTTTTGGGCTATTTCGGTGTCTTTGAGCGTTTCATCAAGAAAGAAAAGCCGACTCTGATCTTTGATTTTGACGGTACCCTGATGGATACGAAGATGGCAATCATTGAAGGCTATCGTGAACTGTTCCGCAGATACTCTGATGAAGAAAAGTTTACGGATGAAGTGAAGGATGAGATCATCGGTCCAGCTTTGAATGAACTTTTCCCGAAGTACTTCCCGGGGATCGATTATGATACTTTAAGTGATGTCTACCACAAGAGACAGGCTGAGGTGGCAAAGGATGTCTATCATCCGACTTTGCATTCAGACGAGATGTTGAGGACATTACATGAGCAGGGATATCATATCGGTATCATTTCTACGAGATCGAAAGAAGGGATAGAAAATATCCTGAATGATTTCGGATTGAGAGATTGCGTCGATGATATCTGCGGATGGACCGATGTTAAAAAGATGAAACCGGATCCGGAAGGCATCTTCCAGCTGATCAACAACAACAATCAGTGGAACAGGGAATGTGTCGTGATCGGCGATTCTCTGATGGATATCGAGTGTGGAAAGAATTACGGTGCCTATACTGTAGCTTATCTGGAGGATCCGAAGCGTTCCCAGCAGCTTTCTAAGGAGGCAAACGAATCGATCACGGATATGGCTTATCTGGCGGATGTCCTAAAAAAGGATATTTCCTTTACATATGACACAAAATAGAGATGAATTTCTCTATTTTTTTCTTTTGGGTTTCATTATCCTGATATTTGAGTATAATTAAAAAAGAAAAACAGGAGGTTATTATGGTAACAGTTTTAAATCATCCGCTTATAACACATAAACTGACTTACATGCGCATGGAAGAGACAGGCCACAAGGATTTCAGAGAGAACCTTGATGAGATCGCTTCTTTGATGGCTTATGAAGTGTGCAGAGATCTTCCGATGAAAGATGTCCATATCACGACTCCGATGGGACCTTGTGATACGAAGATCATGGATACGGAGGTCATCCTGGTTCCGATCTTGAGAGCAGGCATGGGCCTGGTCAACGGTATCATGGATCTGATCCCGACCGCAAAAGTCGGATTTATCGGCTTATACAGAGATGAAGAGACTCTGGAACCGGTCGAGTATTTCGCAAAATTCCCGAAAGAACTTCCTGAAGGTGTCGTTCTCGTTCTTGACCCGATGCTGGCAACAGGCGGCAGCGCGATCGCTGCAGTCGATATGATCAAACAAAGAGGTGCCAAGAATATCAGAATGGTATGTCTGGTTGGTGCTCCGGAAGGTGTCAAGGCTTTCACGGAGAAACATCCTGATGTCGATCTGTATATGGCTGCACTGGATGATCATCTCAACGAGATCGGCTATATCGTTCCTGGTCTGGGCGATGCCGGTGACCGTATCTACGGTACAAAATAAGACAAAGCCGCTGCTTGCGGCTTTTTTCGTGCAGAAAAAAAGAGGCATGGCCTCTTAGAATCTGAATCCGGATATCTGAGCGTTGTGTCTCAGGACGGCTTTTGTGAATGATTTTGGAAGTGATCTTTCACTCTTGTAGTACTTGAAGGTCTCTTTTACGATCAGGATGATCGCAAACAGAGAGAGGAAGAATTTATAGCTGTCTTTGCTGTCAGAGATCGCAGACAGCTTTTCATTTGTCTGATCGAGGTCTGAAGAAAGAGTGGATACTCCTTCACCGGTTTCTGCGATCTTTTTCATCGTTTTGGATAAGCGGACGAAAAAGGCGATCAGAGTGATCAGTAATGCTGCGATCAATGCGATATAGACATATTTCATGTAGGCGTTGATGATCTTCATATCTCTATTTTACTACTTTCTGTAAAGTTTCTTCACCGATCTTTTCCGGAAGCTGTCCTCTGGTGTATTCCTTAATGGATTCGAGTTTTCTTTCATCATCCAGGGCGAATATATAGGTGATCTCCGTGTCATATATCCGATCGATCAGGATGGTGTTTGTTTCAAGAAAGTGATCGATGCGGTTTCCTGTTTCGTAGGAAAGTTTTAATGAATACTTTGGATAGGTACAGTCTTCGACTTTGATCCCTTTGGCAAGGCATTCGCTGACGGCTGCGCCATAGGCCCTGATCAGTCCGCCGGCACCCAGTTTGATGCCGCCGAAATAGCGCACGACAAGGGCACAGGTCTCATCCATCCCGTTCTTATCTAAAACATTCAGGATCGGTACTCCGGCTGTTCCGGAAGGTTCACCGTCATCGGATGATCTTCTGATGTTGTGACAGATCAACGCCGAGCACACATGGGTCGCATCGCGGTGTTTTTTTCTGATCTCAGTCAGGTATTCTCTGTATTCTTCTTCGCTTTTTACGTGTCTGATATAACAGATGAATTTTGATTTTTCGACGATCAGAGTATTGTCTGTTTCTTCTTTCAAATACATAATTCTATTTTAGAAAATTTGTGTTAGAATTGGAAATGTTGTGAGGTGTTTTTATGAGAAGTTTAGAAGAAATTCTGGCTGA
This sequence comes from Erysipelotrichaceae bacterium, assembly GCA_017539025.1. GTDB lineage: Bacteria > Bacillota_I > Bacilli_A > Erysipelotrichales > Erysipelotrichaceae > Colivicinus. The sequence continues at coordinate 47,133 of JAFYHT010000050.1, read as the reverse complement.
ACTCAATGCCGCTGAAAAGGAATATGCACAGAAATGCAGAGAATACGGTATCGAGGAAAAAGGCAGAAAGAAAAAGGAAGACGGAATTCCGGTAAATGATGACAAGTAGGCATAATTGGCCTACTTTTTTTAAGGCCTTCGATGATATAATATGAGTGTATTAGGAGGAGTTTTGTTATGGCTAAAAAGCTGGTTACAGATTTAGATGTATCTGGGAAGAAAGTCATCGTAAGAGTTGACTTCAACGTCCCGCACAAGGGTGATGTGATTACTGACGATAACAGAATCGTCGCTGCATTACCTACGATCAGGTATTTACTTGAGAACAACGCAAAGGTCATTCTGCTGTCTCACTTAGGCAAGGTCGACTACAAGAAAACTGAAGAAGAGATCGAGGCTGCCAAGAAGAAAAATGATATGGCTATCGTTGCGAAGAAACTTCAGGAATATCTGCCTGACAACAAGGTGATCTTCGTCAATGCAACAAGAGGCGAAGAACTTGAAAAAGCAGTCAATGAGATGAAGGAAGGCGAAGTCGTCCTGATGCAGAACACAAGATACGAAAAGGGCGAATCCAAGAATGATGAAGCATTAGGTCAGTACTGGGCTTCATTAGGTGACCTCTTCGTTGAAGATGCGTTCGGTTCAGTTCACAGAGCTCACGCTTCCACCAGAGGTATCCCTTCTGTATTGCCTTCAGCTGTAGGTTTCCTGGTTGAAAAGGAACTGAAGTTCTTAGGCGATGCTGTTGAGAATCCTGTCAGACCGTTTGTCGGAATCTTAGGCGGTGCCAAAGTCGCTGACAAGCTCAAGGTCATCAACAATCTGCTCGAAAAATGTGACACACTGATCATCGGTGGCGGTATGGCTTACACATTCCTGAAGGCTCAGGGCAAAGAGATCGGTAACTCACTGGTCGATGATGAAAAGCTCGATTACTGCAAGGAAATGCTGGAAAAGGCTGCTTCATTAGGCAAAGAATTACTGCTTCCTGTTGATACAGTCGTAGCTGCTGCATTCCCTGATCCAATCGATGCAGAGATCGAAACGGAAGTCGTAGATGTTGACAAGATCCCGGCTGACAAGCAGGGTCTGGATATCGGTCCTAAGACAGCTGCATTATTTGCTGAAAAGGTAAAGGCTGCCAAGACTGTCGTATGGAATGGTCCGATGGGCGTATTCGAGAATCCTACACTGGCTAAGGGAACCAATGAGGTTGCCAAGGCTCTGGCAGAGTGCGATGGCACAACGATCATCGGTGGCGGTGATTCCGCTGCTGCGATCAAACAGCTCGGCTTTGCTGACAAAGTTTCTCACGTTTCTACAGGCGGCGGTGCTTCTCTGGAATTCTTAGAGGGCAATGGCTTACCTGGTGTTGACATCATTAACGAAAAATAAAGGAGCAAAAATGAGGAAACCTATTATCGTTGGTAACTGGAAGATGAATAAGACTCCTTCTGAGGCTCTTGAATTCATGAAGGGCATCGAAGAAGTCCTGACCGGTGAAGAAGCTGCCGACTACGGCATTGGCGCACCGTATGTAGATCTCGATGTATGTGTAAAGAACGCAAAGAATCTGATCATTGCTGCAGAAAACTGCAACGAAAAGGATTCCGGCGCTTATACCGGTGAAGTATCTGTTCCGATGCTCAAGGAAGTTGGTATCACTTACTGCATCATCGGTCACTCCGAGAGAAGAACTTATTACAATGAGACAGATGCTGCTTGCGCATTAAAGTGCAAGAGACTGTTTGCTGACAACATCGTTCCGATCCTTTGCATCGGCGAAACGGAAGCTGAATATGATGCAGGCAAGACTGCTGATGTCATCAAGTCTCAGCTGGCTGGTTCTTTAGCAGGTCTGGATGCTGATGAAGTCGCAAGAATGGTCATCGCTTATGAACCGATCTGGGCGATTGGCACAGGCAAATCCGCTACAAAAGAGATCGCTGAAGACTGCTGCAAACTGGTCAGAGATACTGTCAAGGCTCTCTATGACGAAGCTACAGCCGAAGCTGTCAGAGTTCAGTATGGCGGTTCAGTCAAGCCGACCAACATCAAAGAATATATGGCTTGTGAAGACATCGACGGTGCTTTGATCGGTGGTGCTTCATTAAAAGTTGATTCATTCAAAGAAATCATCGACGCTACCAAATAGGAGGAAAGCATATGCCTGCAATTATTGATGTCTATGCTCGCGAGATTATCGACTCCCGTGGCAATCCGACTGTAGAGGTTGAGGTTGCTACCGAATCCGGTGCTTTCGGCCGTGCAATGGTACCTTCCGGTGCTTCTACTGGCGAAAGAGAAGCTCTTGAACTCAGAGATGGCGATCCTGCCCGTTTCTTAGGCAAGGGTGTCCTGAAGGCTGTCAACAACGTCAACGAGATCATTGCTCCGGCTCTGATCGGTTACGATGTTACAGACCAGGCTCTGATCGACAAAACGATGATCGAACTGGATGGGACAAAGGATAAATCACGTTTAGGTGCAAACGCAACATTAGGTGTTTCTCTGGCTTGTGCAAGAGCTGCAGCCGATTTCTATGGCATGCCTTTATACAAATATCTGGGCGGTGCCAATGGCAAGACTCTGCCGGTTCCGATGCTTAACGTATTAAACGGCGGTAAGCATGCTGACTCAACTGTCGACATGCAGGAATTCATGATCATGCCTTATGGTGCTCCTTCGTTCAAAGAGGCTATCAGATGGTCAGCAGAAGTATTCCACAACCTGAAGAAAGTCCTGAAATCAAAGGGCTACTCAACAGGTGTCGGTGATGAAGGCGGCTATGCTCCAAACTGCACGGAAGGCAATGAGGAACCTCTGAAGCTCATCGTTGCTGCAATTGAACTTGCAGGCTACAAACCTGGTATCGATTTCGGTATCTGTATGGACCCGGCTTCTTCTGAGTTCTACAATGCAGAAACAGGCAACTATGAACTGACAAGATCCGGACAGGGTACAAAGACAACTGATGAAATGATCGAAATGTACGCACAGTGGTGCGAGAAATATCCGATCATCTCCATCGAAGACGGTCTTGCAGAAAACGACTGGGAAGGCTGGAAGAAACTGAATGACCGTTTAGGCGACAGGATCCAGTTAGTCGGTGACGACCTCTTTGTTACCAATGTCGAATACATCAAAAAGGGTATCGAACTCAAGTGTGCGAACTCCGTTCTGATCAAACTGAATCAGATCGGTACTCTGACAGAGACGTTCGATGCGATCGAATTGGCTAAGAAGAACAACATGACAGCTGTCGTATCTCACAGATCAGGTGAAACTGAAGATACAACGATCGCTGACCTGGTTGTCGGTGTCAATGCCGGACAGATCAAGACAGGTTCTATGTCCAGAACAGATAGAATTGCTAAGTACAATCAGCTTCTCAGAATTGAAGATGAATTAGGCGAAGTTGCTCAATATCCGGGCAAGGATGCTTACTACAACCTCAAGAAATAAGCTGATTCAAAACCTATCAGTATAAGCTCACTTCGGTGAGCTTTTCTTTTGAAACAAAATAAAAAAGAAATATGTGGTAGAATGCAGATATGCTGAAAAGGTTTTTCTCTTACTATAAACCTTATATGAAGATGTTCATCCTGGACATGTTTTGTGCGTTGAGCAATTCGGCGATCGGAGTTCTGTATCCGATCATCACCAGATATATGCTCAATGATTTGATCCCGGAAAGAAAGTTCAATCAGATCATCCTGTTTGGATCGATCCTTCTTTTTGCGTACGTTGTGAAAATGCTGATGAAGTTCTGTGTTGATTACTTCGGACATATGGTTGGTACTGATCTGCAGGCGGATATGAGAAGGGATCTTTTTGAAAAGATTGAAAAACTGCCATTCTCTTTCTTTGACAACAACGAAACAGGAAAGATCATGTCACGAATCACCAATGACCTGCAAGAGATCTCTGAACTGGCTCATCATGGCCCGGAAATGCTGGTGATGACTTCATTCTCATTGATCTTTTCATTGATCTATCTTTCCAGTATCAATGTCACACTGGCACTGATCATCTTCTCCTGTTCGCCATTGCTTTTTATCATTACATACGTAGTGAGAAAGAAACATCTGGAATCTTCCAGAAGGGCTAGATCTTCTCTTGCTCAGATCAACGGCAATGTCAATTCTTCTGTTTCCGGCATCAGGATCACGAAGGCTTTCAATAATGCCGATAAGGAGATGGAGAAGTTTGAAGAAGGAAACAAAGCTTTCGTTGAGGCAAAAAGAGGCCAGTACTTTACGATGGCTATCCAACATTCCACGACAGTCTTTGTTACGGATATCTTCAATGTCGTCTGTCTGATCTCGGGTGGTATCTTCTTATATAACGGAGCGATCACTTTCGGCGATTATTCTTCATTCATCGTATCAGTTACACTGTTTACAGCTCCGATACTGCAGCTTGTTTCCTGGATGGAACAGTTCAATGAAGGCGCGACTGGATTTGAACGTTTCTGTGAGATCATCGATCTGCCGATCGAAGAAGACAGAGAAGGGGCAAAAGACTATGATGAGCTCAATGGCGATATCCGTTTTGAACACGTTTATTTCTCGTATGATACGCAAGAGAAAAGAGAAGTCCTTGATGATATCAGCTTTACAGTGAAAAAAGGAGATACGGTTGCCTTGGTCGGACCTTCCGGCGGAGGAAAGACGACGATCTGCCATCTTCTTGAAAAGTTCTATCATCCGGATTCCGGTTGCATCAGTATCGATAAGATCGATATCGAAGATATCACGATGTCTTCGCTGAGAGAACACATCGGAATCGTTCAGCAGGATGTTTTCCTCTTCTCAGGAACTTTTAGTGAAAACATCGCGTATGGAAAGAAAGATGCGAGTATGGATGAGATCATAGATGCGGCAAGGAAGGCGAATATCTATGACTACATCATGTCGCTTCCGGAAACATTTGATACTGAGATCGGTGAAAGAGGAATCAGATTATCCGGTGGTCAGAAACAGCGTCTTTCGATCGCCAGAGTATTCCTGAAAAATCCTGAGATCCTCATCCTTGATGAAGCAACAAGCTCTCTGGATAACGCAACAGAAGCTTTGATCCAGGAAGCCTTGAATACACTAAAAAAGGGCAGGACGACGATCGTCGTTGCCCACAGATTATCAACCATCAGGAATGCTAATGAGATCCTTGTCGTATCAAACGGAAGGATCATTGAAAACGGCACACATGAGGATCTGGTAAAGAAGAAGAACGGTGTATACAGAAAACTGTATGATTCGCAATTCAAGGATTCAGATTATGGTATAGATACAAAAATGATGATGTCTTAGACATCATCATTTTTTACTTCTGTTTTCGATCGTATCCATCAACCATTGTCCGGCTGTTGTGAAATCATCTCTTTCAAAACCGCGATCCTTCAGAACATCAACACGTATTGCGCAGGAGGCTTCACCGACTTTAGAGAACTGCCACATGACATAGCTGATCCGATTTTCTTCCAGGAAGTCGATCCAGAGATCTGCTTCATCGATATCGATCGGATGATTTCCGGTAGAAGCAGTAATGCCGTATTCTGTTACAAAGATTGGAAGTCCTTTATCAATTGCGTTTTGAACTCTGTCTCTTAGATCTTGTTTATGTGTTGCTGCATAGAAGTGTAGAGTATATAGAAGATTGTCATAATCCAGAGGATCATTAGCTGCTACATCGACGTCTTGCGACCAGTTTGGTGTGCCAACGATGATGACTGCTTTTGGATCGTTGTTTCGGATGATAGGAATGATAACATTCGCATAATCTTTGATCGTCTGCCAGTCTACCTGGTTTGGCTCATTGCATATCTCGTAAAGAACGTGTTTCTCATTCTTGTATTTTGATGAGACTTTCTCAAAGAAATCTTTTGCATCGTCAATAAACTTGTTTGGATCTCCATCTGATAAGATATGCCAGTCGATCAGAATGTACATATCATTGTTTTTTGCGTATGTGACGCCTTTATCGATCGCATCAAGCATTCGCTCTTTATCTGCACCGGTGCAGTATCCTACCGAGCCCATTCCATAAGTATAGAGGGCGAGACGGAAGATATTTGCACCGATCACATGTGAGATATCGTGGAAGCAGTCGTCATTGATATATCTTTCACTGATCGAAACACCATTGTTTGAGATGCCTCTCAACATGACACTTTCACCTTTCTCACTGCATAATTGTCCATCGATGACTTGCAGCTTTCCGGCAGAAGAAGGTCTGTCTTTTCCGTCAAATGATTGTTTCTGGTTTTGGCATCCGCACAGGATCATTATGATCAGGAATAACGTGAATACTTTTCTCATAATTGTATCTCCAGTTCGTGAGTTTTCTGATCGTTTCGCAGGGTGAAACTCTTTTCTGTTTCATTGCCATCCAGGAAGAACTTAGTCACAGACGATGATCTGAATTCTTTATTTCCGTTGATCCTGACATTGAGATCTGTATCATTGATCCTAATGGAATAATTGTAAGTATCTTCATTGATGATCGGATCAAAGCAGATCGTATCACCTTTGATCTCAAAGCCCATGATCTCATAGAGTGCCAGTGTCAGCCAGGAAGCCGTACCGGAGAGGATCGGCCCGATCCCTTCACCGGTTTCTGAATTGTTGTACTGTGTACAGAAACGCGGATTTCCTTTGAGGATATATGGATTTTCCAATGTCTTGTATGGAAGTGTCTTATCGATCATAAAGAAGGCGAGATCTTTCAGTCTTCTGGAAAGTACTTCGTCTTTGACTGTCTTTGCTTTCTTCAGACAGGCGACTGTACACATCATCGCTGCGTGTTTGAAGACACCGCCGTTTTCTCTGTCTCCCGGGAAGTAGAAGGAAGATCCCGTGACGATGCCAAGCTTATCATAATCGACAGGTGTGACCAGTTTTAATCCTGCATCAGTTTTGAGGTACTTATCGATGATGTCCAGCATCCTTGTGATCTGTTCTTCATCTGCGATATCTGCCAGTAATGGCCATGAAAAACCATTGAGATAATATGTTCCATCAATATTTTCATCAAGCGAGAGAGAATCTCCTGTTGAACCTAAGTACTGATATTGTCTTCCGTCATTGATCAGACATCTTGCGAAATAATCTTTCTTCCATGCGTTTTCTCTGACGGATTCATATACTTTCTCAGAGATCTCTGTACAAAGATCGACGATATCATTCATTTCGATTTCTGATGCCATTTCTTTCAGCTCATCAGCAGCGATCTTGAGCAGACACGCGTTCATGACAGACTCACTTTGAGAATTTTCAAATGGAACGCCGAATTCCTGATCGTTTTCTTTTAACTGCCTGTAATACAGCTTTTCTTTTTCCGGTCCTTCAAGGACGTTCTTATCAAGCCTGAGACAGTCATTCCAGTCAGCTCTGTCCAATAACGGTAATCCGTGTTTGCCGACAGAGATCTTTCCGGAATAAATGACGATGGCTTTCAATGTTTCATATAAAGGTCTTGTCTTATCAGAACCCGCGATCTTGACTTCCTGTTTCAGGAAATCATAGTCCTTACTTAATTCGACATAGCGATAGACCGCCTGCATGAGCCATAATTGGTCATCGGAGCACATGCCCGGTTCTTTGCCTCTGCTTGTGAAGTTGTGATATGCATAGCCCAGTTCAAAGACGTTCTCTGCCCAGGACAGGATCAGTCTCTTGATCAGCTCATCCTGTTTGTTGGCATGCATATAATACATTGATGCGAAGATATCCTGTATTTCTCTGAAGCCTGTTTCTCTGTAGGATTTCTGTGTCCAGGCAAAGGATCTGGAGACATATGTCTGATACAGGACCTGGAATGGCAGATTCTTGCGGATATAGGAATCATAGAGGAGATCATTCTGCTGAGTTTTCAGGAACGAGAAGTATCTGTCGTTGTTTTCGATCATCTTCTCATATGTTTCATTCAGTTTTGAAGGATCGATATATTTTTCATATAGATTGTTTAATTCTGTGTCAAAACGTTTCCTGACGTCTTCTGTATCTGCATCCATGCCGACGAAGCAGTCGATATTAGCCTTGTCTTTCAAAGTGAATGATTTTGCCATCGCAAAGAAGGCTGCCTGTCTGCGGGAATGGGCATTGGATAATCTGGAGACCATTTCCGGTCTTTCCAGAGAGCCTGATCCCATGAAATCGTAGAGACTGGAACAGTATTCATCCATTCCTTCTCCATCTTTCAGCAACATCGCAAAGCGTTTCTCACTGTCGCATTCCTTTGGTTGATGGTGAGCCGTCATAGCGATAGGGGAATTGTCTTTATAGTACAGTTCGCTTTCCACTACGACATTGGCATAGACGATATCTCCGGCGAGAGTTCCCGGATCGGTGATGCCAAACATGCCGGTGACGACGATCCTGAGATCTCTTTGTTTATCAGTAAGGTTGATGATACTGATACGCTGTACTTCAACGGCATCCGGCATATCTTTTTCCTGAGGAAGCAGGAATATCGTACGGATGATCTTTAATCCGCATTCTGTTTCATATGTAATGACTGTTCTATTCTGCAGATGTTCGCAATATGCGTTTCTTACATTGTGTTTTACATCCAGGGAATAGAAGATCTGTTTGCCGTTTTCAGTGAGATAGAACTGTCTGTTTGCCGGCTCGCCATTTTCATCAGGGGATAAGACATATCTTGTTGCCAGGACCTGTTTTTCTTGCTTGGAACGGAAGGATCCGCGTCCGAATTCATCCAGAACGGATTTTGGAGTGGATTGTAAACAATCCGCATATTCAGACCTGTCACCCAGAAGCAAATTTACTGTGTAGTGAGAACCGATATGATAACCTTTCAGATCGATCTTTAAAGCACCGTTTTCTTCGATCTGTCCCGGTGATGTGATGATCTTGTCACAGATCTTATTTAATGATTTCTGAAATGTTTCATCTGTATCGATCAGGCCTTTGGGATCATAAAGTCTGAAATCATCTTCTTTGACGATCAAAAGATCTTCATCGTGTTTTGAAAGCAGTTCATACAAAGCGGGATCATTGATGATGTGCATGCATACCGGTGCATAGTAATCCAAACCACTGAATGCCAGGACGTGTTTCCTGCTGCTGTCAGTGAAGATTGCATCCGATCTTTCATTGATCCGGTCTTTGAATACTTCTTTTGCAGAATCGATCGCCGTGATGCTTTGTTTTCTGCTGGTTTCTATATTGAAATTCATAGTTTCTCCTTTTGGTACAAAAAGGCGAAGTGATTTCGCCTTTGTCTTACATGATGATCTCTACGTTGACACTCTTCTTATCGGAAAGAGGGATGACGTTTGTTTCAATCTCTTTCTTGTCGACCAGGATCTTCCTGACGCCTTTCTGAGACTTGTCAGGATTCTTGACAGTGATGTGGTACATCGTTCCTCTGAAGAGTCTGTTGATCTTGTATTCGCTGACGTTTTCAGGGATACAAGGATCGATCCTCAAGCCATCATAATCAGGCTGGATACCTAAGATACCCTGTGTCAGGACAGTGAATGTCCAGGCAGCAGTTCCGGTCAGCCATGAGTTCTTGCCTTCACCGAATGTCGGTGCATCTTTTCCGGCTACCATCTGGCAATAAGCGTATGGTTCTGTCCTGTGGATCTCAGAAATGTCTTCTAAGAAAGCAGGGCAGGTCTTCTTGTAAAGATCGAATGCGCGGTTGCCGTGTCCCATGATCGTTTCTGCGAAGACGATCCAAGGGTTGTTGTGGCAGAAGATACCGGCATTCTCTTTATATCCAGGAGGATATGAGGAGATCTCACCGAGGTTGAGGCGATATGTCGTATATGCCGGATTCTGTAAGACGATACCATATTTGGTTTCCAGTCTTTCCTGTACGGAATCCAGAGCTTTTTGAGCGTGTCCGGTTTCAACACCGACACCCGCCATGATGCACATGCCCTGAGGTTCGATGAAGATCTGGCCTTCATCGTTACGTTTTGATCCGACTTTCTTTCCGAAAGCATCGTATGCTCTTAAGAACCACTTACCATCCCATCCGTCTTTCAGGATCGCTTTTTCCATATCAGCTACAGCATTGAGTGCTTTCTTGGCTTCTTTTGTCTTTCCTAAGTGATTCAGGATATTTGCGTATGCCTTACCATACTTGACAAACATGCCGGCGATGAAGACTGATTCCGCAACAGGCCCTTCGCTTGGTCCGGTGATCTGGAAGGATTCACCCGGATATCTTGAGAAGCAGTTGAGGTTGAGACAGTCATTCCAGTCAGCTCTGCCGATCAATGGAAGCTTATGCGGTCCCAGATTGTTTAATGTGTAATTGAAACTTCTGCGCAGGTGTTCCAGTAATGGCTTTGCAGTCTTGTGATCATTATCGAAATCGACCTTTTCATTCAGGATTTCCCAATCACCGGTTTCTCTGATATAGGCATCAGTGCAGGCGATCAGCCACAGCGGGTCATCGTTGAAGCCGCCGCCGATGTCGGAGTTGCCTTTCTTGGTCAGAGGCTGATACTGGTGATATGCACCGCCATCCTGTTTCTGAGTTGCGGCGATATCTAAGATCCTTTCTCTGGCTCTTTCCGGGATCATATGGACAAATCCCAGTAAGTCCTGGCAGGAATCACGGAAGCCCATGCCTCTGCCAATACCTGATTCATAGTAGGATGCAGATCTCGACATATTGAAGGTGACCATGCACTGGTAAGCGTTCCAGATGTTGACCATGCGGTTGACGACTTCGTTGTCTGTATTGACTTCAAAGCCGGAGAGGAGCTTATCCCAGAAATTCTTCAGATCTTTCAGACCTTTATCGAATTTCTTGTTTGTATCATACTTCTTTAATAATTCGTGTGCCGGTTTCTTGTTGATGACACCCGGAGCGATGAACTTTTCTTTTTCCGGTACTTCAACATAAGCCAATGCGAAGATCACATCGTAGGATTCGTTTTCTTTCAGTTTGAGATGGATGTGATGTGCGCCGATCGGCTGCCAGCCGTGTGCGATCGTGTTGGAACATACTCCTTTGACGATAGCGGCAGGGGAGGCAGGGGAACCATATACGCCCATAAACTGATCTCTGGAGGTATCAAATGAAGAAATTTCCCTGTTCGCAAAGAAAGCAGCGTAATGGTTCCTTCTTTCCCTGTATTCTGTTTTGTGATAGATCGTAGAACCTTCGACTTCAAGTTCTCCGGTCGAGTAATTGCGCTGGAAGTTGGTCGTATCGTCTTGTGCATCCCAGAGACAGAATTCAATGAAGGAGAAGAGATCGAGTTCTCTTTCTTTCTTATCCTTATTAGTAACTGTAACTCTGTCCAAGAGGATATTGTCATATTTCGGAACATAGAGTTCCTGTTTAACTTCGACCTTGTTTTTAGATCCGGTGATGACACTGTAGCCTAAGCCGTGTCTGCACTCGTAGGAATCAAGTTTTGTCCTGGTTGGCTGCCAGCCCGGATTCCAGATCGCGTTTTTGTCTTTTATATATATATGGAAGCCATCCTGATCCAGAGGCAGGTTGTTGTATCTGTATCTGGTCAGTCTTCTTAATTTCGCATCTTTATAGAATGCATATCCGCCGGCTGTATTTGATAACAGAGCGAAGAACTCGTCGCTTCCAAGATAGTTGATCCATGGCAGCGGAGTTTCGTAATTGGTGATGACATATTCTTTTTTCAGGTCATCGAAATGTCCAAATTTCATGTTTTATCCTCCGTTTTAATAATTAACTTAATCGATTAAGTACAGTATAACTGTTATTTTTGGTAAAAACAAGCCTTAAAATTAGGGATTTGTAAACGTTTGCAAAAAAAGTATTGACATTTTAAAAAAATGTGTAATACTGAAATTAACGAAAACGTTTAAGTAGTTCCGAAGAAAATGGGAGCAAAAAACGGAATTCGATCAAAAGTGTCTGAATAAAGACACGCCAACTAAAACTTAAAGGGAAGGGAGAAAAAAATGAAAAAACTTTTAAGTATCTTATTAGCTTTACTCATGATCTTCACAGTTGTTGGTTGTTCTAAGAAGGAAGAACCGGCTCCAGCTGAAGAAGCAGGTGAAGGCAAAGTGTTCCACATCTATGCTTGGAACGAAGAATTCAAAGGTTTCTTTGAGAAGTACTACACTGTTCCGGAAGGAATCGAAGTCGTATGGACAATCGTACCTAACGAAGGAACTCAGTATCAGGACGCTCTGGACCTTGCTCTGATGAATCAGGAATCCGCTGATGCAGACGACAAAGTCGATATGTTCCTGGCTGAAGCTGACTACATCCTCAAGTATACAAATTCTGCATACACTCAGGATATCAAGGCTTTAGGCGTAACTGATTTCTCTAACACATATTCTTACACTGTTGAAGCTGCTTCTGATGCTAGCGGTGTTGTAAAGGGTGTTTCATTCCAGTGCTGCCCTGCAGGCATGATCTATCGTCGTTCAATCGCTTTAGATGTATTAGGCACTGACGATCCGGCTGAAGTTCAGGCTGCTGTTGCTGACTGGGATAAGTTCAACGCTGTTGCTGAAGCTGCTCATGAAAAAGGTTACATCATGACTGCTTCTTATGCTGAAGACTACCGTGTTTTCTCTAACAACACTTCTTCTCCGTGGGTTGATGCTAACAACAACCTGCAGATCGACCCGGCTATCCAGACTTGGATGGACCAGGCTGAAGATTTCGTCAACAAAGGATACACTCTGACTTCTGGTGTCTGGGATGCTGAAACTACTGAACAGGCTGCTAAAGACGGAAAAGCATTCTGCTTCTTCGGACCTGCTTGGTACTACAACTTCTGCATGGGCCCAGCATTCGGTGATGACGCTAAGGCAGCAGGCACTGATTCAATCGGTGACTGGGGTCTCTGTGAAGGTCCTCAGGCATTCTTCTGGGGCGGCACTTGGCTGTTAGCTGCAACAGGTTCTGACAACCCGACAATGGTCGCTGATGTCATGAACGCATTCATCAATGATGAAGAAGTCTGCACAAATCTGATCAAGAACGAAGCTCAGTTCACAAACAACCAGGCTGTCAACAACAAGTTTGCTGCTGATCCTGAATTCGGTAACGCTTATCTGGGTGGCCAGAACGATACAGCTATCTTCGCTGAAGGCGCTAAGAACATCAAGTTCCAGAACCAGACAATTTACGATCAGGGCTGCAACGAAGGCATTCAGAACGCATTCGTAGAATTCTTGAAGGGCACTGTTACTAAGGAAGAAGCTATGAGCAACTTCTACAAGGCTCTGAAAGAGAAATACCCTGCAATCAACGTACCGGAAGCTTAATCGGTAAAAACTAAGAATAAACACTGTGGCAGGGTTGAAACTCTGCCACAGTTTTTTAAACAAAGCATAGGAAAAATCTTTCCTGCTTTGTTTAAGAATAAAGAAAGGACAATCGTATGGCAAAAGAAAAAGGAAAGAAACACCGCAAGTCGGTAAGCTATGCGAAGTGGGCATATATCTTCATCACGCCCTTCTTCATCACTTACATCATATTTACTTTGATTCCACAGTTCCTTACGGTCTATAACAGTTTTTTTGAAAACTACCGTAACGGTCTGGAACAGGTCGGACCGAATTTTGTCGGACTCAGAAACTATATTCAGCTGCTGACTCCGGATAAGAATGGTACGATCGACTTCATAAGATATCTGGGTAACTCTTTATCCATGTGGATCGTTGGAGCTGTTCCGCAGTTTCTTGTTGCGTTATTACTGGCGGTATTATTTACCAGTTCACGTCTGAATCTGAAAGGACAGGGCTTGGCCAAGACCATCATCTATATGCCGAACCTGATCATGGCTTCCGCATTCTCAATGCTGGTATTCTCTTTATTCTCGAATGTCGGACCGATCAATAAGGTCATGGTTGCTTCGGGATTATTGGAAAAGCCTTTTGAGTTCTTCACCTATAAGATTTCAGTCAGAACGATCATTGCATGTATGAACTTCATCATGTGGTTCGGTAATACGACGATCGTACTGATGGCAGGTATCATGGGTATCGATCAGAGCCTGTTTGAATCAGCAAACCTTGATGGCGCCAATTCCGTGCATGTCTTCTTCGATATCACACTGCCATTGCTGATGCCGATCCTGTCATATGCACTGATTACTTCAATGATCGGTGGTATTCAGATGTTCGATGTTCCTCAGGTCATTTCAAATGGCAAGGGAACGCCAAATATGACTTCCACTACTGTCATCATGATGTTGAACAACTATCTTGGAATATCCAAGAACTATGGTATGTCCGGTGCATTATCTGTAATGTTGTTTATCATTACCGGCATCCTTGGTGCTTTCGTCTATCGCTCTTTAGCTAGACAGTATAAGGATTAGGAGGACCAAAATGAATAATTCGAATAAAAAGGCCAGGATCTCTTTGATCATCAGCCGTATCCTCGCATATGCTTTTGTGTTCTTTCTGTGTTTCCTTTGCTTGTTCTGTTTCATCCTGCTGATCCTGATGGCTTCCAAGTCCAATTCACAGATGCAGGGTGCGTTCACCTTCAAATGGGGTGGTCATTTCATGGACAACCTCAGGAATGCATGGAATGACTTCTCTATCAATATCCCGGTAGGTATGGTCAACAGCTTCATCGTTGCAATGAGTTCTTCTCTGATCACGACCTACTTCTCAGCACTGACCGCTTATGGAGTCCATGTCTATAACTTCAAGCTGAAGAACTTTGTGTTCACGTTCATCATGGCAATCATGATGATCCCGTCACAGGTTTCAGCTGTCGGTTTCATTCAGCTGGCTTATAAATTCGGTCTTACAAATAAGCTTTGGCTGCTGATCATTCCAAGCATCGCTGCTCCGGTCGTCTTCTTCTATATGAAACAGTATCTGGAGAGTGTATTGCCTCTTGAAATGGTCGAGGCTGCCAGGATCGATGGTTCCAATGAATTCAGGATCTTCAACGAGATCGTTCTTCCGATCATGAAACCGGCTGTTGCCGTACAGATGATCTTCTCGTTTGTCGGTTCCTGGAACAACTACTTCATGCCGGCTTTGCTGCTGACGAAGGAAAAATACAAGACCGTTCCGATCATGATCGCAAATCTGCGTTCTGCAGACTATTCGAAATTCGACCAGGGTAAAGTATTCATGTTTATCCTCTTAGCGATCTTACCGGTCATGATCGTTTATACAGTTCTTTCTAAATCGATTATCAAGGGTGTCACTTCAGGAAGTGTGAAAGGTTAGGAATAAATTATGTCAGATGTTAAATTGATCAATATCAAGAAAGTATATCCGTTTACAGAAAGCAGAAAAGACCAGAAGGAAAACAAGAAAACAAATCTGCAGATCACCGATGAAGGTGTTGTCGCTGTTCAGGAATTCAATCTGGATATCGCCGACAAGGAATTCATCGTTCTGGTTGGTCCTTCAGGATGCGGCAAATCTACGACTTTACGTATGATCGCCGGACTGGAAGAGATCACTTCCGGAGAATTGCTGATCGATGGCGAATACATGAATGATGTCGCTCCGAAAGACAGAGATATCGCAATGGTCTTCCAGTCTTATGCGCTTTATCCGCATATGACAGTTTATGACAACATGGCATATTCTCTGAAGATCAAGAGGACACCGAAAGCCGAGATCGATCGTAAGGTCAGGGAAGCAGCTGAGATCTTAGATATCACACAGTATCTCAAGAGAAAACCGAAGGCTTTGTCAGGTGGTCAGAGACAGCGTGTTGCGATCGGACGTGCGATCGTTCGTGATCCGAAGGTCTTATTGATGGACGAGCCTCTGTCAAATCTGGATGCAAAACTGAGGAATCAGATGAGAGCTGAGATCATCAAACTGAGACAGCGCATCAACACTACGTTCGTATATGTCACACATGATCAGACAGAAGCTATGACTTTAGGCGATCGTATCGTCGTCATGAAGGATGGTTTCATCCAGCAGATCGGTACGCCTCAGGAAGTATATGATCATCCTAGTAATCTCTTTGTATCCGGCTTCATCGGCACTCCTCAGATGAACTACTTCGATGGAAGACTTGATATCGAAGATGGCGAGTACTTCGTAGAAACGGATGGCGTAAAAGTCGTTTTGAGCGAAGAAAAACAGGAAAGACTGAAAGCAAAGGATGTCAAGCCACAGGATATCATCCTGGGTGTCAGACCGGACCATATCGTACTGGCTGATGAAGGTATCAAAGGCAAGGTCGATGTTTCCGAACTGATGGGTCCTTCCTGCCACTTACATATGACGGTCAACGGCAAGGATGTCATCGTCATCGTTCCGACAGAAGGCAAGAGAGTCAATTATATGGGCAAAGAAGTTACATTGACTTTCAGCGGCAGCGTATGTCATGTCTTCTCCAAGGAAGATCAGAAGAACCTGGAATATTAATGTAGAAAGCCCCGGTTCTCGGGGCTTTATTAAGGAGATAGAATGCGCAGTTTTGAAGGATATTCTCACGGCATCAACTTCGGTGGCTGGTTTTCTCAATGTGATCACAGCGAGAAAAGATATGATTATTTCATCAGAAGAGATGATTTCAGAAGAGTCGCCGGATGGGGACTTGATCATGTCAGGATCCCAATCGATTATGAACTGGTGCTGGATGAAAAACTGAATTATAAAGAAGATGGTTTTAAAAGGGTCAAAGAATGTATCGATTGGTCCAAAGAAAACGGACTCAATATGATCCTTGACTTACATAAGACTATCGGTTTCAGTTTTGACAAGGGTGAGAATGAAGAGGGCTTTTTCGTTAATGAAAGATATCAGAATATCTTCATCGATCTCTGGAAGGAATTTGCCTTGAGATTCGGAAAAAATGAGAATCTGTCATTTGAACTGCTCAATGAAGTAAGTGATCCGCAATATTGTGATTCCTGGAATCGCATCATCAAAAAGACGATAAAAGCGATCCGTGAATATGCACCGAATATCCATATCCTGGTGGGTGGTTACAACAACAATTCGATCGAGGCGATCAAGGATCTTGAAGAACCTTATGACGATAAGATCGTATATAATTTTCATTGTTACTCGCCTTTGATCTATACTCATCAGGGAGCTTACTGGATCGATCTGATGAACAGATCTTTCCGTATGCCTTTTGATTCCGGATACAGGGACTATCAGAATAATACGGAAAGATATATCGGGAAAAACTTCCATGAACAGTTTCCGCTTAGTGATGATGTGATCGATGCTTCTTATTTCGAAAAGATGTTCAAAGAGGCGATCGAAGTCTGTGAAAAAAGGGATGTACCGTTATATTGCGGAGAGTATGGTGTCATAGATCTGGTCGATCCTGATGACACGATGAAATGGTTTGAATGTATCAATTCCGTATTTGAAAAATATCATATCGGCAGGGCGCTTTGGTCCTATAAGGAAATGGATTTCGGTCTTGTCGATGCACACTATGATCCGATCAGAGGAAAGCTGATCAAACTCTTATAAGCATATGGTTTCAATCAAAGATATCGCAAAAGAATGTAATGTATCTGTGGCTACCGTATCCAAGGCACTGAATGACCATGATGATATATCAGGCCCAACCAAGGAAAGGATCCGCAAAGTCGCTGCAAAGATGGGTTATACAATCAATGTCGCAGCCAGAGCTTTAAAGACCAATGTGACATACAATCTGGGTATCCTGTTTGCGGATGACAGAGCCGGTCTTTCCCATGAATACTTCTCCATGATCCTGGAGAGTTTCCAGAGAGAAGCGGAAAAACACGGCTATGACATCACTTTCATCAATCATGCGATCGCGGGAAAGAAGACGACATACCTCAGACACGTCGAATACAGAAACCTGGATGGTGTCGCGATCATGACGGCTGATTTCAATGATCCGGAGATCATTGAACTGGCAAATTCCAAATATCCTGTTGTCATTATCGACTACGTATTAGATAAATGCGCTGCAGTCTTATCAGATAATACCGATGGTCTATCAGCGATCGTCAGATATGCCTATGAAATGGGACACCGCAAGATCGCTTTCATCTATGGTGATGATACAAGCGTTACAAGAGAACGTGTCAACAGTTTCTACGGTACCTGCAGAGATCTGGGGATCGAGGTCCCGGAAGACTATGTTATTGCCGGGCATTACCATGACATCATGGACTGCAGTGAAAAGACAAAGAAGCTGCTGGAACTGAGCGATCCGCCGACACTGATCATCTTCCCGGATGATTATTCCTATATCGGCGGTATGGAGATGATCTCTTCCAAAGGCTTGAATATTCCAAATGACATTTCAGCGATCGGCTACGATGGCATCAATATGGCCAAGATCATGAAACTGACTACTTATGAGCAGAATACGAAGGAACTGGGCCAGCTTGCGGCAAGAAAACTGCTTCAGCTGATCGATCAGCCTGAACTTCCTGCCGAAAGAGTCATCGTTAGCGGTAAAATGTTTATAGGAAACAGTGTGAAAAAACTGGACGGAGGAAATCAATCATGAAATACGTTCTGGAGAATGAATATGTCTTAGCTGAGATCACAGAACTCGGTGCAACGCTGACGAAATTCATCGACAAGAAAAGCGGGGTCGACATCGTTCTCGGTTTTGAAAGCGATGAAGAGTATCTGAAGTACAACGGCAACAACATCGGCGCTTCGATCGGCAGGAATGCCAACAGGATCGGAAATGCGAAATTTGTGTTGAATGGCAAGGAGTATCAGCTTTCTGTCAACAACAACATGAATCAGCTGCATGGCGGCGGTGTCAACGGTTTTGCCTACAAGATGTGGAAAACGGAATCCGTTAAGGATGACGAAGTCGTGTTCTCTTATTTCTCAAAAGATGGGGAAGAGGGCTTCCCGGGCAACCTGACTGCCAAAGTCACATATAAACTGGACGGAAGGAATCTGACTTTCTCTTATGAAGGAGAAAGTGATGAAGATACGATCCTCAACATGACCAATCATTCCTATTTCACTTTGGGCGATGATACGATCAAGGAAGACTATCTGCATGTCACAAGTAACCTTTATGCGCCGGTCGATGAATATTCGCTGACGCTGGACGAAGTGTTGGAAACAGATGGTACACCGTTTGATTTCAATGAATTCAGATTATTGAATGACAATCTGTCAAAACTGGAAAACGGTATCGACAACAACTATGTCTGGGAAAAAATGGGCGACAAGCTGATGGCTGAATTCAAGAATGGCAGACTGCAGCTGAATGTCTATTCCGATCTTCCGGATATGCATGTATACACTTCACAGCACCTCGGTGGCCAGCATGGCAAGTACGGACTGACATATTATCCTTTCCAGGCGATCTGTCTGGAATGCCAGTACTTCCCTAATGGCATCAACTATGGAGAAAAGTATCTGCTTCCGATCTTGAGGAAGGGTGAGAAGATGTCTCACTACATCAGATATGAACTGCTCAATCTGGAGGACTAGTCATGGAATTAAGTGAACTCGTAACAAAGAGAAGAAGTGTCAGAAAGTATCTGGAAGCTGATGTGAAGAAAGAAGATATCGAAGAGATCATCCGCTGTGCCCAGAAAGCTGCTTCCTGGAAGAACTCCCAGGCCGGAAGATACTATGTGGCTTTATCTGAAGAGGCAAGAAAAGTCGTATTTGATGCGTTGCCTGATTTCAATCAGAGATCGACAGTCAATGCATCCTACATCATCGCTTCTTTCAAGGAGAAGCTTTCGGGTTCTGTCAGGGAAGGGATCATGTCTGAAGAAGGCGATCTCTGGGGTGCTTATGACCTGGGCTTGCAGAACTCATACCTGCTTCTCAAGGCCAGTGAACTTGGCTATGACACTCTGATCATGGGATTAAGAGATGGTAAAGCTATCAGGGAATACTTTGAGATACCGGAAGATGAGATCATCATGCCGGTGATCGCCATCGGAAAAAGAGATGGAGATGTGAACCTCAGACCTCGAAAGGAACTTGATGAGATCCTGAAGATCAGATAGGATTTATTACACAAATTAAGTAAAAATGAGAAGAAATTCTCATTTTTTTATTGTTTTTTTCGAAAAAATGAATTTTAAGTTAGGTATTTGAGTTTTTTCGGCGAATAACGATATGAAGGAGGTAAAACTTATGAGATCAATTATGGTCGAACCGGAAAGACTTGAAACAGCTGCTTCACGCATCGAAGAAGCAAATCGTGACTATGATCGCACTTACCAGGCGATCTATGTTCAGGTCGATAAGATGTCTTCGTCATGGAAGGGAAAGGATAATACGGCTTTCACCAACCAGATCAAGGCATTTGAAGATGATCTGAGACAGATCTCGATCATCATGAGACAGTATGCGGATTTTCTGAGGAACTCTGCCAGAGCTTATCGGGAAACGCAGGACGAGATCTATGCGCGGGCCAATCGACTGAGATCTGTATAAGGAGCTGAAGATGGAAAACAATATCAGAATCACATTGCCGGAAGTCGCTCAGACTGCCACAGAGATCAGAAACTACAATTCTTCACTGGATTCGATTCTGGCTCACGTTTCAAAGATCATGAACGAGCTCAACAGCATCTGGCTCTCGGATGGAGAAGAGATGCTGCTGTCACGTTTCAGGAAGTTTTCTAACAAGTTTATTGACGAATCGGAAGTGATCGAATCCTATGCGCGGTTTCTGGACAGTACAGTGACCGATTACGATTCACTTGAGTCGACGATCGTCGCCAATGCATCGAACTTTGCTTAGAAAAATCAGTGTCTGCCTTGCGGGCTTATTTATTACATTTGCCTTCACTGCCTGCAAGGCAGAGACTCCTTATTATGTCAGAGAATACCTCAATGATCTTGCCTTGAAAAGCGGCATAGGACAGGGGAAAGATCACGAGGAAGATTATGAAAAACTGATACAGTGGGAAGTCATCGAAGAGGATGACCTTCTCCTTTTGGATAAAAAGACGGACTATGAATTCCTTTCGAAAACGATCGCCAGGCTGATCGATAAGAAAGGAGACCCTTTTACTGTGCTTAGATCGGAAGGCTATATCTCTTCGAAAGCAAGACTCAAGGAAAAGGTTAAAAGAAGCGATGCCAACAGGATCATTGATAAGGCTGTTTCCTATATCAACAAGCCAGATCTAGAAACTCTGTTTGAATATGAATACAAAGATGAGATCAAGGATGAAAACGAAGATCTCGAGGTCAATGATCTGTTTGTGAAAGATGGGGAATATCGCATCGTTACGGGAAGAAACGAGGATCAGATCGAAAGCAGGATCGCTGAAACGGAAGAAGTATTTGAAAAGCTTGATATAGAGACGGATTACGCTGTTGACTTTGAGGAAGCAGAGATAATTCCTTATGGAGAATTCTATGAAGATACTTCGTACATCAATGAAAGATATATCCTGCTTGCATCAAAGAATCATGTATTTCATTCGGAAGGCTTTCGTATCTCCTATACTTTGAATCCGTCAGGGATCGATCTTCACATCTCAAAAGATGAAAAGGGATTGAACATCTATCTTGATGTTTCCATACACAACGTCAAGCCAAGGCTCAAATGGCACAGCGAAAAGAATGATCTGAAAAACTGTTTCTTCACACTGTCATTCAATACGACACAGAAATTTGGCGTTTCCAGTGGTAAGTATCGGAATTACAAACTGCAGTTCAAGGATCTTGATCCATCCTCGTTCACGAGTCTGCTGAAGTCGCTGATCGTTCCGATTTCTGATGATGTCGATGCTGAGATCCCGATCTGTAAGATCAGAGTACCGATCGCCAATCTGCCGATGATGTTTCTGGAAATGGATCTGAAGGTAAAGATCTATGCTTCGGGAAAGACAGAGATCGTGCTGTATAACTCTCACGAGATCGGCTTTGAAACGAAGAACGGAGCGATACGCTACATCAACGAGAATTCTCATGACATCAATACGATCCTGCAGGCTTCCGCAAAATCGGTCCTGGGTGTCAATATGGGCTTGTCTGCAGGCGGAATGAAACTGGCGGATCTGGAACTGGATTCCGGTGTCAAGGCTCTGGTCAGATCGACCCTCCATCTCTATGACGATGAAGGACAAGAGAAGAGTGTAAGCAGTGAGATCACGTATTCCGGGCTTAATGAACTAAGCGACGGAAACAGCGATGTCCAGGTGTGCGGTGATGTCTCGTTTCACTGGCTGATGGATCTGCTGATCAATACTTCCGGGACACAGATGAACCGTCTTGGTTTCAGCAGATCTTATTCGATACTTGATGAAGATGATCAGATCTTCGGGAATATGCATCACCTGGAGAATGGTCACTTCGTTGAGAAATGTACCCGCAAGGCAAAGCCTTCGATCGCAAAGATGGATGAAGTCAGATCCGACCGCATCGTTCTGGATTCCTATGCAGAGGTATTGCATAAGGATGGCAGCTATCAGATCTCAGTGAAGTCTTTGCCTGAAGGCTATACGAAAAAGGATCTGATCTATACCAGCGAGGATACAGGCGTCGCGATCGTCGATCAAGGCCTTGTCAGCGCAGTCAATCCGGGAAGTGTAAAGATCCTGGTAGAAACAAGTGATGGGGCTTATAAAGCCTATGTCAATATATTGGTGTCAACGCAATGATGTTTATTATCGTAAAAGACAGAAAGAAACTGATCCCGAAGATCCTGAATCAGGAAGATGGTTTCACATATAAGGGGATCAGTATCTATCCCAACAACAATTATCATTATCTATATCTGTCAAACGGATACTGTCTGGATGATGGCAGAAAGAGCTGCCGTCTTCATACGGGTATCTATCGGATCGATACGGATGAGACGTATTATCAGCTGCAACTCTATGTCTATGGAGATGATGAAGGATATAAGGAGTACTCGTTTTATCAGAATATCGATCCTCTTGTGATCGGCACAGGGAAAGCGGATATCGCTTCTACAGATGCGAACCTGTTAGATGGCACCTTAAACATCAGCGGCGGGATCATTTCCGGTGATCTTGAATTTTCGGTCAATGGAAAGAAATATGATGGTTTTCCTTTGAATGAGGGAGATCTGATCGAATGCCTGGGATTGAGGATCTTCTATTATGAAAAGTTCTTATATATCAATCATTTCATGAATAAAGTGTTTCTGAAAGTGTATGAACCTTTCTCCCAGAAGATCACATATCCTTCAAAGAAGATGAAGATTCACTCAGTGATCTCTCATCACCCGATCGAACTGGCGATCCCTGAGATCAAGCCATATGAGGCAAAAGAAACAGAGGGAAACAAGGACATCTTACGGACGATCCTTCCCAATTCGATCATGTCCGCCAGTATCGTCGCTGTTTCGGCACTAAGCTTATACAACGGATATCTCAATGGAAATCCTTTGTCTTCGATGTTGAGCTATCTGATCACACCGGCTGCCATGGTGACGACCGGTGTATTCCTGCCTCTGTTTTTCTATTTCAAGGAGAAAAAAAGTGAAGAAACGATGATCTCTGAAAACAGAAACTCCTATCTTGAGTATCTTGAAGGATATGGAAAGACGATAGAAGAGAAGGTGGATCTCTATCTGAAGGATGAAGGGGAACGCTTCTTTTCAAAGGAGTATCTTCAGAAAGAACCGTTCTATCTGAAGAAGAAAGACCCGGATTTTCTCTGCCTCTGTCTGGGACAGATCCATCGGGAAGAGGATTTCTTTTTTGAAAAGAAGGATCTCAAGATCGACGAGGCCATGTCAGAAATAAAACGGAAGCTGTCCTATATCGGTCCGCTTCCTCTTATCCTGGATCTGAAGGAACATAAAAGAGTTACGATCATATCCAAACGATCCGAAAGATCTTATTTCTTCATGCATTTTCTGCTGGAATTATCGTACAGACACAGCTATGAGGATCTGAGTATCGCTGTTTTCTCTAAGAACAGCGATCTGATCTCTGATTTCTATGATCTGCCGCATCTGTTTCTTAACGGCAGGCGTCTTTTCATCGATGATGAGAGGATGCTTCAGGAACTGGACCTGCAGAAGCTGGATCATCCGTTAGTCTTGTTTATGGATGAAAAAAGCGATCTTCAGTTTTCCAATCCGCAGATCTCAGTGATCTATTTTTCATCTGATCAGTCGGATCTGTATAAGGAAAGCGACTGCATCGTTGAATATCTCAATCAGAGCGGTACTTTATATGACGGTGAAAAGAAGACCTTTCAGTATGTCAAGAAGCTGGATGATTTCTCACGATATTTCAGAAAGATGGGCGCCTATAATCCCATATTCAGCGCAAATGAAAACATCACTTTTCGAAAGATCTTTCCTGAAGTAGGGATCAGAGACTCTTATCTGAAGAAACACCATGATCTGCGCTGTGATTTTGCGATGCAGGAAGACAGACTTCTGTATTTCGATCTGCACGAAAAGAAACAGGGACCGCATGGTCTGATCGGCGGATCGACCGGTTCTGGAAAATCGGAACTGATCATATCGATGCTTCCGTCATTATGTATCAGGTATTCTCCTGAATATCTCAATCTCGTCGTCATCGACTACAAGGGAGGAGGGATCAGCGAATCATTGACATACAACGGGAAGATGGTGCCGCATATCATTGCTTCTCTAAGCAATCTTGAAAACGGAAAACTCAACAGGCTGATCATCGCATTGAAGAACGAATGTGTTCAAAGACAAAGATCATTCAGATCGTTAAGTGAAAAATGCGGGATCGGTATCATGGATCTGGATGAGTACCGGGATAATGAACCGGAAAGATACGGATTACATCAGATCGCGCATTTACTGATCATCGTCGATGAGTTCGCGGAACTCAAGAAGGAGAATCCGGAAGCGATCAGAGAGCTGATCTCGATCTCGAGGATCGGCCGCAGTCTGGGTGTCCATCTGATCCTTGCAACACAGAAACCTTCAGGAAATATCGATGACGAGATCTTTTCAAATTCCCGTTTCAAGATCGCATTGAAGGTCTTTGAAGAAAGAGATTCGATCGATATCATCAGAAACAAGGATGCCGCTTTTCTGAGTCAGGCAGGATCTTTCATCCTGAAGGTCGATGAAAGCCTGATCAGGGCTCAAAGCATCTACGCGAAAAACGACGCTTTCGGGAAAGAACCCTATGAAGTATCATTGCTGGATTCTTCTTTGAAGATGATAAAGAGAAAGACCGTGACCTTTGAAAAAGGGATCACGGAGAATCGTTTCTTCGTTTCCAAGATACTTGATGTCTGTAAGGAATTGAAAATCAAGACAAAAAAGCTGGATTTTCTGCCTCCTGAGCCTATGGAAAGGAAGAAACTGGTCAAAGGGAAATGTTTCGTTTTCGGTGAAGCAGATGATTATCTCAACGATATCAGAAAAGCTGTTGCTTACTCTCTGACAGAGAATATCCTGATCTGCTCCAACAGGAAAAACGAGATAAACGGTTTTCTGAATACCTTGGATGAAAACAACAGACAGTGTGTACTGATCTCACATCGACATTTTGAAAACGGCGTGATCAGTGATACGCTTCACTATTCGCAAAACAAAGACATCGGATTCCTGTTTCAAAGATTATGTGAAAAGGATCTTCCTGTCACTTTAGTGATAGAAGATCTTTCGGCATTTCTTTCATATGATGAATCTTATCAGGACATCCTGATCAGATTATTGAAACGAAGTGAAAACATGAATTTCAACATCGTTGCTCTGGCATCTTCTGTACAGCTGAGCTTCAAGATGATCAGTGCATTCAAGAGAAAGATCCTGATTGGATTCACTGATAAGAACGATATTTCATATCTGTTTGGTTCCAGATCTGTGTATCAGGGAAACAGTTTCTATTGTGATGAAGAAGTGATCTGTTTTGTTCCGGTACTGATCGAAAACTTCATCCCTTCACTCAGAAAAACGGAACAGATCGTTATCCCGATCCCAGATACAATTCAGGCAAAAGAAGAAAACGGAAGATCTCTTCTTGGTTTCGATATGGAAAACAGGGAATATGTATATACACAAAATAAGATCCTTGTCACATCGTTTGATGAAGAAGCTCTAGATATCTACCGCAAGGCATATGGGGATGCTTTGAACATCATGACATATGATCCAAAGATCTCTTTATTAAATCCGGATGAGTTTCTATGGATCGGATCAGGGATCTTCTCACAAAGGCTTTTTATATCTTCTTATCGTGATGATCTGAGTGAAGAGGAAGCTGTTTATTATCATCACGGAAGAAAGAGATTATTAAAGAGGGTGGATCATGTATAAGACGATCATCAGGCTAAAGGAAGTCAGAACTTCGTCGATCATTGAGGCTGCTTTTGATACTAGACTTAGTTTCTCAGAGAATTTTACTCTTCTCGGTCAACTTCTCGAGATCGATCTGACAAATGCCCAGGTATATGATCCAAATAAAAAGATATTCCTGGACAGGAATATCGCATTATCTGAATTTGGTTTCAGCAGGTTTATCTTTCTGCATCTGCTGATATGATCAGTTGCTTTTCAGGGTATAAAACATGATCTGAGCATCTGCGAGGAAGCGGGCATTGCTGGAACATCTTCCGACTCCGTTATTGATCTGCAAGGTCATACCGTTTTTGGTGATCTTTCCGCGGAAGTATTTCTTACATCCATACTCCCTTGTGAAATCTGAGATCAAAGGGATGTATACCTGTCCGCCGCGGGAATGTCCGCAGGAAAGAAAATCAGCACTGTATCCCAATAAGGAATCAAAGATATCCGGACAATGGGAGATGACGAAAGTGAAATAGTTGCTGTTGGCACCTGAGAAGGCTGCTGTCAGATCGGGAGAACCGCCATTGAAGGAATCGATGCCGACCAGATTGATATAGCTGTTGCGGTCGATACTGATGAGTTTTGTTTCGTTATTCAATACAGTAAAACCACAGTTTCTGAGGATATCTTCGATCTCTTCGTTTCTGATGAGATCCTGATCTCCCAGGACTGCGAATTTGCCATATTTCGCATTTAAGGATGACAATTGTCTGATCAGAAAGAGTTTCTGTTCTTCACTTATTTCAATACTCTGATCGATGAGATCTCCTTCAAAGAGGATCAGATCGGGTTGAAAACCGTTGATCGTATCAAAAGCCTTCTGAAGATATTCGTCAGAGATGAATGATCCGTAATAGAGATCGGAAAAACACGCGATCAGAAAACCGTCGATATCTTCATCGATTTTGTCTGAATGCAGGGTTTCTTCGCTGATCTTGAACTGCTTTGTGTTGACATTTACAGCGTTGAAATATGCCAGAAACAAGAGCAGGAACAAAGATAAAACAGCTATGGAGATCTTCTTTACCATAAGCCTATTATACCGTATTCAAATCACATAATTTTACACAATTCCAACATAATCTCTATATAGTGATTTTGTACTATATAGGTGCAAGGAAGTGAGGCCTTGCCGATACTAGCCCCCTAAAATTAGTTGTATCGTATATATTTATCCCCTTAAATAATCAAAAGAACTGCTCCCAAAGATAATGGGAGCTTTTCTTATGTTAGAATTGACATATGAGCAGAAAGAAAAATAAGAAAAAGAAAGCATTGATCTTCGTGCTTTTATTCCTGATCCTGGCTGCATCAGGAGCTTTAGGCTACCTGGTATACAGGAACATTCAGGACAATAAAACAGAACCGTATTATCTGGCGGCAGACAGGCCTCAGATCCTTTTAAGAGACAAGGATGGAAATGAAAGAAACTTTGTCCGCGGACAGAGCGTCGATATCAAAAACAAGCGGATCACAGTTGATGAGAAAGAGTATTGTCAGTTCGTTATCGATGATGTCACATATCTGGTATCCGAAAATGATCTGACAAAAGACAGAAGAGACTGTGTCAGAGAAACGAAAGTCTATGCGTTAAGAGACCATGTACTGAATCCGGAATGTGGTGATTTCCATATCGCCGGATGGGTCTTGAAGGGAAGCGGACTGAGCGTTACCGGTTATCATGAGCTCAGACAGGATGGAACGATCGATTACTATTATGTCAACAATACGGGCTACATCGATGACAGACACGTTTCTCTGGAGTACTACGAAACAGCTTTGGATCCTTCCAGATATTCCGATCTCTTCTATGGAGAAGGAGGAAGCCCTTTGGAAGTGGATTACTATCCGAAAGAGTCTTTTGATGCGAAGAGATCGATGCCGGAAAAGGTCAATGCCTTATATATCAATGCGGAAGCGATCGTTGACGCGGATTCCTATATCGAGCTGGCAAAACAATGTCCTGGAATCAACGCTTTTGTAGTTGATGTCAAAGACTGCTATATCGATACACAGCTGGCTTATGAATCACCGGTTGGCAAGCAATATGCGCCTTCCACATACAATATTCCAAACAGCTATGATGCCTATCAGAACAATGTCAGAAAGCTGAAGGATGCCGGATACTATCTGATTGGCAGGATCACTGCCTTTAAGGATGATTCTTTTGCGTTGGATAATCCGGATGAAGCTTTGATGTACGATGGAAGATTATATAATTACGGTTCAGTGAAATGGCCAAGCATCTTCTCCAGGAAGATGTGGGAATACAATGTCGCTTTGGCTTTGGAAGCGGCAAATGAGATGGGCTTTGATGAGATTCAGTTTGACTATGTCAGACTTCCGGAAGACGTTGAAGATGTCGAACTGAGAAACAGTTATGATGAGACCAGAGCTCAGGCGGTTACCAATTTCTTAAGATATGCGACGGAGTGTCTGCATGAGGAAGGGATCTATGTTTCTGCCGATGTCTTTGGCGAAACAAGCGGTGATGACGATACCCGTTTCTCCTGTTTTGTTTCTTACTATGGTCAATTCTGGCCGGCAATTTCCAATGTGGTAGATGCGATCTCTTCAATGCCTTATCCTGATCACTTTGCATCCTATGCCTATGGCATTCCTGCTCCTTGGAGCGAACCAGGTGAGTTGATGTACAGCTGGGGCAGGGCAACATATTACGCACAGGAAAACACCTATGATCCGGCGAAGTGCCGTACATGGATCATGGCTCAGAATTCCGATCCTTATGATGTATATTACGGAGCCGACTTTATAGAGGCTCAGATCGCTGGTTTGAGAAATGCCGGTGTTGATGATGGATATCTGACATGGAATGCAGCTTCTTCCATCAACAAGTACTACAGTTACACCGATGTACTTGATTAGGTTTTACGAATGAAATAGGTGATCGGTGAATCGATCTTATCCTGATGATAGGCTTCAATGATATGAAGCCTGTTTTTATTGATGTGATCTTTCAGAAGATAGTATTCATCTTTTCCGCCCGGATGGCCGATATAGAAGGTGATCACGATATATCCTTTTTCTTTCAAAAGGGAATATGCCTTATCAAAAGCAGTCAGTGTCTCATCTGCCTGTGTGATCCTTGTTTCATCGGAAGAAGGAAGATAGCCGAGATTGAATATGAAAAGTCTGATCTTTTCATTTATGTAATGATCGATATTGATGTGATTGTCACAGATAAAGCTGATATTATCGTGATCTCTGCATCTGACTTTGCTGCGTCTGATAGCTTCTTCAGAAATATCAAAGGCATAGACTTTCTTTGCGTATTGTGCAAGGAAAAAAGTATCGTTGCCATTGCCTGCCGTCATATCGACAACGATGTCTTCTTTATTGATCAATGGTCTGATGTATTTGTGAATGAAAGTATTATTGTTCATATCTGATCCCCTGATAGGTATCTTTCTTGCGTATCAGTTTATCGATATCATTGAGTATCGTCGTCTTGTTCAAAAGCCAATCCGGTGCCAGCAGGTCTTCTTTGATCGGATCTCCTGTCAGTCTTTGTATGACGACTTGAGGTCTGAGCAGTTCCAGCTGATCGACGACCAGCTTTATATATTCATCTCTGGAGATCAGCTCAAACGGTTTTTCCTGATACATATCTCCCAGCTTTGTATTTTTGATCACATGAAGCATATGGATCTTGATCCCGTCAAAAGGAAGATGTGAAATATCTTTCACCGTCTGAAGCATGTCTTCTTTTGTTTCAAACGGAAGGCCATTCATGATGTGGACACAGGTTCTGATCCTTGTTTTTTCAAGTCTGTACAAGGCGTCTTTGAGATCTTCAAAATCATAACAGCGATTGATCAGTTTTCCGGTATTATCATTAGATGTCTGTAAGCCAAGTTCCAGCCAGATCGGTTTTTTCTCACATAGAGAATCAAGATATTCGATCGTTTCGTCTTTCAGGCAATCACAGCGGGTCGAGATCGAGATCTCTGCCACTTCATCCATCTGAGAAAAGGGCTTTGTCATCTCTATGATCTTTTCTAATGGACCATAGGTATTGGTGAAAGACTGGAAATAGGGGATATAAAGTCCATTTGGCCATTTGCGGTCCATGACCGCTTTATTATCTTCGTATTGTTTCAAGAGATTCTGTGATAAGGAAACATTGGAGTCTCCGCTTCCTTTTTCAGAACAGAAGATGCATCCACCATATCCCTTTGAGCCATCACGGTTCGGACATGTGAAACCGGCATCCAGGATGACCTTGGATACCTTGCACTGATATCTGCTTTTCAGATAGTAATTGAACGTGTGATATCTCTTCTCGTTGAAGGAATATGGAAAGGGATTGTTCATAAGACCATTATATAAAAAAAGGTGAGCTTCAAGCTCACCGTGATGTTTATTGAATGTCTTTCTTTGCTTCTTCGGAAACAGGTTGTTTATCTGCGACCTTGATGAAGAAGAGACCGAGGATAAAGAAGGCAGCCAGGCATCCGACAGCAACGTTGATCGATTTGATGCTTGCACCAAAGATATTGAAGACGCCGTTGGTTCTGATACCGATCTTCTTGACGACGAAGATGACGAATGATCCTAAGAAGGAAGCACCTTTTGAGAAGATATCATAGATGCCGAAGTATTCACCTGAGTTCTCATCAGGAATGATCTTGGCGTAATAGCTTCTTGACAGCGACTGGATAGAACCCTGGAAGCAGCCGACACCGAATGCCATGATGGCAAACTGCCACAGATGCTGAAGAGTCAGGGCATAAAGACAGACGGCAGTGTATCCCAGGATACAGATCTGGATCAGGGAAACGGTATCTTTCGTCTTGGACAGTTTCGCGAAGACAAGGGAACCGATCCATGCGACGACCTGTGTCAGGAGCAAGAAGATGACCTGTCCGACAGTATTCAGACCGAGGTCTGTACCAAGGTTGATGCAGTTGTCGATGATCGTACCGACACCATCGATATAAAGGAAGAAGGCGATCAGGAAGTAAAGAACTTTCTTATCCTGTGATGCGATCCTTGCGAATGTCGCAAAGATCTTCTTGAAGGCATTGGAGATCGCACCTCTTTCACCTTCGACATAGTTGATCTGTTTGTAATGTTTCAGAAGAGGAACAGTAACGATCCACCACCATAAGGCAGTAACACCGAAACCGATCATCCTGGAAAGTGTACCAGGAAGCATCTTCATCATATCCGGTCCTAAGACATAGGCGATCAGAGCGACTGTGAAAGGAATGCAGGAACCGATATAGCCCCAGGCATAGCCATATGCCGATACGGCATCGGAACGTTCATCGGTCGTAACGTCATTCAACATGGAATCATAGAAAGTCAGTGATGCCTGATATGAGATCTTTGTGAGGATGTAGATGATCAGGAATAAGAGCCAGCTGCCCGCAAAGCCGTTGATGACACAACCGATGACACCGATCGCAACAGAGGTCGAGAAGAAGATCTTCTTGGTGTCTTTGTGGTCGGCGATCGCACCGCAGATCGGTCCGATCAACGCGACGATGACAGTGACGATACTGGTTGCCAGAGCCCAATAGGCTGTGGCGTTATCGCCTGAGATCTTGCCGGGTTCCGTACCGATGGCCAGTGATTTGAACCAGATCGGGATCAGCGAACATCCAAGCATCGTGAATGCCGAGTTGCCGACATCGTAGAGCACCCAGGAGAATTCCTGTGGTGTCAGGTCTTTGAAGACCTTTGATTCATTGAGCTTCTTGAATAAGCCGTTCATAAATTTATCTCCTTAAATTAAACTATCTTTTCAGGAACGTAGTCCTGTTCTTCTTCGTAGGATAAGATCGGGATGGATTCGATATCCGGATCATAATCATGATCGAAATAATCGCATAACAGGCTTCCGGTTCTGAGTGAGTTCATGAGGCTATCCGCCAGAACAGGATAGGTTTCCAAGGCGTATGCCATCAGCTTGTCAAGCCTGAGGTTGGAATCTTTGCACAGATCAAGTTCCGTTTTCTGAACGATGAGATCGCGGTAATCGAATTTTCCCATTTTTTCTAATATCGCTGCCAGGGCTTTGCGTTTGAGATCGGTCCGGCAATACAGACCGCTGATGACAAGAAGCTGTCCTTTGATCGTCCTGAGCACCGCTTTTTCATCATACGGGAAGAATCTTGCGATGATCTTTGCCTTATCAGCATCAGGTTTCAACGACTTCGCTCTGTTTGCCTTGGCTACTTTCAGACCGTCTTTTCTGATCAGGTGCCCGTCATATTCGCTTTCGATCTTGTTGTGGGACAATGAAGGACTCAGTTTATCCTTACGATTGACATAACCATGAGTCTGAGAGTCCAGTACAAAGTGAGACAGGAACCCCAGCATATATGCCAGCATCGCATCTTTTCGATCATCGTAGCTCTGATATGTTCTGATCGCCGATTCAAAGAAAGTTCTTCCGCTTTGACGATGCATCTTTGAACCGAAGTCAAATAGTTCCGGACGCTTCAAATCATAGAAAAAAATATCGGGACCATGGACACCGAGATCGAAGAGTTCGCGGTTTTTCTGTATCACGTTTTTTAGATCTTCAGGAAGCGTTTCGATGCAGTCACATCCGAAACGCCAGTGCGCATACGTAGTAGGCATATAACTAATATTTATTCTAACACAAAATGAAAGCGCTTAACGGCTCTTCAAAGAATGAGAAAGGCTTTTTGCGATGAAAAGATATGCTTTTTGCGTTAAGATGTATGAAAGAGGTTTTTGAATGCACTTTGACATGAAACTGAACGAAATTCCGTTTGCGATGATCGCTGATGGGAGTAAAACAGTTGAACTTCGGCTCAATGATGAAAAAAGAAGGAAGATCAGGATAGGAGATCAGATCTTTTTCC
Organism: Erysipelotrichaceae bacterium; assembly: GCA_017539025.1. Lineage (GTDB taxonomy): Bacteria > Bacillota_I > Bacilli_A > Erysipelotrichales > Erysipelotrichaceae > Colivicinus. Next base: position 14,083 of record JAFYHT010000050.1, on the reverse strand, counting down.
ATTCTCTGAATGATGAATATGACATCATCAGATGCGAAGTCATCGATCTTCATGCCTATGATAGTTTTGAAGAACTCTATCAGCATTATTCCAAAGAAGAAATGGGTTATCAGGCAGATGAGATCGCCGATCCAAAAGACATGTATGAATATTACAGTCAGGAAGAAGTTGAAAGATATGGTGTTCTTGGCATCAGGATCAGAAAACTGGAAAAACCTTATCTCATAGATGGCCATATGCATCTGGAATACGGTCCATTGACGGTTGATTATGTCATGGATTTTGTGAAGGAAGCTTTTGATAAAGGACTTGATGAGATCGATATCCTTGATCACAGTCACCGTTTCGTGGAATTCAAAGGCTGTTATGAACATCTGAGAAAATACGAGCAGCAGGATGTCTGGCTCAATCAGAAGACAAAGTTCTGCAATACCTTAGAAGACTATTACAGACTGATCGAAGAAGTCAGGAAGAAAGATCTTCCGATCAAAGTGAAATTCGGACTTGAAGTCTGTTATACATCCAATACGGAATCGTTACTGAAACAGATCCTGAAGGATCTGAAACTGGACTTTATCACCGGTGCAATCCACAGCACTGACAGCATCCTTTACGATATGTCTTTCTCAAAAGAACTCTTATGGGATAAAAAAGATGCGGGCGAGATCTACCGCCGTTACTATGAAGAAGTCTTATCGCTGATCAATTCTTCTTTATTTGACAGACTGGCTCATCCGGACCAGATCAAGCTGTTTGGCATCGATCCGGGATATGATCTCAAGGAAACATATGAAAAGATCGCTGATGCGCTTCTTGAGAAAGATATGTATGCGGAAAACAATACCGGAATCAAATACCGCTATCATCATGATGATCTGGGGATCGCTGATGAGATGTTAAGGATATTCAAAGAAAAGAAAGTCAAGATGATCACGGCTTCCGATGCACATAAACCATCTGATGTCGGAACTCTGATCTATGAAGCAACTTTAAGAAACAGAAGGGGACATTATGAAAGATAGAGTATATAACTTTGCAGCCGGTCCGTCGATGTTGGCGGATGAGGTGCTGAATGAACTTCACGATGAGTTTTTTAACTACAATGGCTCAGGCATGGCAGTCATGGAGATGTCCCATCGTTCCAAAGAATATATGGAGATCTTTAATGAAGCCAAAGGCAGATTGAGAAGGATCATGGAGATCCCGGAAGAATATGAGATCTTTTTCATGCATGGAGGTGCGACCGGACAGTTTGCGGCTGTTCCGATGAACCTGATGAAAAAGAAGAAAGCCGATTACATCATCACCGGAAACTTCTCCAAAAAAGCTGCTCAGGAAGCATCCAAATACGGAGAGGTCAATATCATATATGACGGCAAGGAGAATAACTACTCTCATATCCCGTCAGCTGATGAATTGAGTTTCTCAGATGACATCGATTATGTCCATCTCTGTGCCAATAATACGATCTATGGAACGGAATGGAAGACATTCCCGGATACTGGAGATATCCCATTAGTCGTCGATATGAGTTCCGATATCCTTTCCAGAAAGATCGATGTAAAGGAATTCGGTCTGATCTATGCCGGTGCACAGAAGAATATCGGTATTGCCGGTATCGCTGTCGTGATCATCAGAAAAGATCTGATTTCTGATCATGATCCAAAGACTCCGCAGGTCATGGCATATGATCTGACTTTGAAGAATGATTCGATGTTGAACACGCCACCGACTTATCCGATCTATGTTCTTGGAAAAGTACTCAAGTGGATCGAAGAGATCGGCGGGATCAAAGAGATCGAAGAAAGGAATATCGCCAAGGCAAAACTGCTTTACGATTATCTGGATCATCAGTCGTTCTATATCCCACACGCGGAAAAGGGAAGCCGTTCTTTGATGAATGTCACTTTCACGACACCGAGTGAAGATATGGATGCCGCTTTCGCAAAGAAGGCAACTGAACAGGGTCTGTGCAACCTCAAGGGACACAGACTTGTCGGCGGCATCAGAGCTTCTATCTATAATGCAATGCCGATAGAGGGTGTCGAAAAACTGATCTCGTTTATGGAAGAATTTGCGAAGGAGAATGCCTGATGAAGATAAAGTTAGCCAACAGGATCGATGAAAACAGTCTTGAGCTGTTTGATGACAGATATGAATACAATGAGGAAATGACAGATGAAGATGCGATCCTAGTCAGGAGTGCTTCTCTTCATGATTATCCTTTTTCGTCTTCTCTTCTGGCGATCGCCAGAGCTGGAGCCGGTGTCAACAATATCCCGATCGACAGATGCAGTGAACAGGGTATTGCCGTATTCAATACACCTGGTGCCAATGCCAATGCGGTCAAGGAACTTGTGCTTTGTTCGCTTTTCATGGCAAGCAGAGATATCAAGAACGGGATCACTTTTGCGCAGGGCTTAAGTGAAGATTGTGATTTTTCAAAGACAGTAGAAAAGGGCAAGAATGCTTTTATCGGACCGGAGATCACCGGAAAGAAGTTAGGTGTCATCGGTTTGGGTGCGATCGGTGTCCTGGTAGCCAATGATGCCGTAAAACTTGGCATGGAAGTCTATGGTTATGATCCGTTTATTTCCGTCAATTCCGCCTGGTCCTTATCCAAGTGGGTAAGACATGTCACCAATCTCAATGAACTGTTTGCGGAATGTGATTATATCACTCTTCATATTCCGGCAAATGATCAGACAAAGGGGATGATCAATAAGGATTCCATTTCGCTGATGAAACAAGGAGTCAGGATCGTCAATCTGGCCAGAGGAGAACTGGTCGATGAAAAAGATCTGATCGAAGCTTTGAACGAAGGCAAGATCGCCAGATATGTCACCGATTTCGGTTCATATGATCTGGTACATGCAAACAATACGGTCTGCTTCCCGCATCTGGGAGCTTCTACTCCCGAATCGGAAGAAAACTGTGCCAAGATGGCAGTAAGAGAATTAAGAGATTATCTGGAAAACGGAAATATCTCCAATTCGGTAAATCTTCCTTCCGTCTCCGAGCCGAGAAGCACTTCTCATCGTATCTGCATCATTCATAAGAATGTGCCTAACATGTTGGCAAAACTCACCAGTATCATCGGTAATAACGGGATCAATATCGAAAACCTCGTCAACAAGGCAAGGGGAGATATCGCCTATACGATGATCGATACCAATTCGGATGTTGATAAGAAGGCTCTGAACGAAGTGGAAAACATCATCAGAGTCAGAGTGATCGAATAAAAGATATGGAAATCAGAAGGATCGATGCGTACTGTGATGACAGGTTTTCTCAGAAAACACTTTTTCAGCACGGTGCTTATCTGATCGATGATGAACCATATGAAATAGAAATCACAGACAAAGACAGTGCCGTAGTCCGGGGAAAGGATGCGGCCTTTTTTCATGAACTGATCGAGTATTTCCGTTTTCATGCGCCACACATCATATTCTTTTATGATGAAGAAAGAAAACTGATCGAAGAGTATCCTCGCCCCGATATCGTAAAGATCGAAATCGAAAAGATACAGCCTTCGCAGTTTTATATAGATATAGAAAAAGAGGAAGCTGTATCTTCGTTCATTCATGATGAAAAGGATATCATCATACAGGCCATGCCATGGAATGACAGATATATCTGTCTGGATGGACATACGCGCCTTTATCTGGCATTACAGAAGGGCTATTCTTTTTCGAATGCCGTTCTTGTTGAATCAGATGACTGGGTATGGAAATTTGTGAATGAAGCAAGGAAAAGGAATATCTATAAACCATCCGACATGGTCCTTCTGTCACATGAAGAATATGAGATCAGCTGGAATCGATATTGTGACGACGTATTCGCCGGTAAAGAATAGAACATTAAAACTGCAACAGGATCGTTGCAGTTTTTGGTAGCTCATTTTGCGTTATTTGTTTTCATAGTATTTGAAACACATCATTGTCATGTTATCTAGCGCTGTTTAAGATGTTAAGAACAAGAAAAAAGCCGTATTCCTACGGCTTTCTCTTACCTTAATGGCGGTGCGTACGGGAGACTTTTAAGAAGAAACCAGAATGATAAGTTCTATCGAGCAAAATTGACGATGTTCATAAAACCCTTATAAATAAGGGCTTTCGTTAATATCAGTATTTTGTATCATTTAGGAAAAATGATAAAAACAGATATTGATTAAGCGGTAACGTATCACAAACGTATCAGAAAAACCAAGTTAAGCGTCTTCGAAATATATTTGGAGACGCTTTTTATGTCAAAGAACAAAACAGGAAGGAGCAGAGCCGTATGGAGAATGAAAAAAGAACAAGATCCGGGTCGAAGAGATACTACTGGATGAGACTGAAGGCAGATTTCTTTGAAAGCCCGGAGATCAGAAAACTGAGAAAGCTTGCCGGCGGTGATACCTACACCATCATCTATCTGAAGATGATGCTCAAGACGATCACCAACAGCGGGATGTTCATCTATCAGGGGATCGAGGATACTTTCGAAAAGGAAGTAGCTTTGATCATCGATGAGGATGAAAACAATGTCATGATGACGATCGCCTATCTCAGAAAGCACAATCTGCTGGAGGAAGGCTGTTCAGAGAACGCATATCTTTTGAACGCTGTACCGGAGCTGATCGGATCAGAGACAGCGGATGCAGAGAGAAAAAGGATCGCACGTTCCATGGATCCTGAAGTAGTCACTGAGATCGCTGCTGAAGACACTTTGACGGACAATGTCCGCCAATTGTCCGAAAATGTCCGGACTTTGTCCGACAGAGAAGAACAGAACAGAATAGAACAGAACAGAGAAGAGATAGATATAGACCAGAACAAGAACAGAGTACAGAGAATGATCTGCGGTACCTTTGCAAGTGACCCTGTAGACTCTGAAGAGCTTGCCTGGACTGTCACCAGAAAGATGAACGGCGAGCAGTACGCTGCATTTTACTCGCTGATGGAGAAGATGAAAAGAGGCGAACTGAATACTTCCAAAGATGATCTTTACCGGTATTTCAATAAACTGTCTGAAAGAGACTGGAAAGATTCAAACGGCAAGCCGATCAGGGATCTGGTCAAATATGTGCAGACCAATTTCGCCTTGAACGGCAGATCGCTTAACTGAGAAAGGAGAAGACATGTTAAAGCTCAGAGTTGAAGGAAAAGAAAACGATATACGAAGATACCTTGAGATCATCCACACGGATGAAATGATCGAGGTCAACAGCATATCAGACTTATACCCTAACAGGAAGAATGTGTATTCCAGATGCTATCTGGAGATCGAACTGATTGATCGGGATGGAGGTGAAACAGATGACCAGGATCATCTCTGTCAATAACCGCAAAGGCGGTAGCAGCAAAACCACCACTGCTATCAACCTTGCTTATGAGTTTGCCAAATCCGGATACAGGACCCTACTGATCGATCTGGACCCCCAGGGTAATGCTTCGTCCAAGTTCGTGGAAGACTACGAAACGATTCCCGGCATTGCCGAAGTGCTGGCCAAGAAAGTGAATATCTCTGATGCGATCTATCCTACTTCAGCCAGCGATAATCTCTATGTCATTCCGTCAAAGATCGAGCTGGATGACGTAGCGGAATACATGCAAGGAAACTCGCAGATCGCCCTGCTGTCAAAAGTGTTGAAGGATCTGAAGGATGAATATCAGATCATCATCCTGGATTCCAATCCGGGGATCCCGATCTTGCTGAAGAACTGTGTCTATGCAGCAGATCTGATCATCATCCCGGTAAACGTAGACAGAAACTCTATCAAGGGGGTGGATCTGACGCTCAAGAAGATCAGTGAGACGATCTTTGACTCTCCAAGCGAATTAGATGTCGATTACCGGATCCTGATCTCCATGGTGACCTATTCCGCCGGGGAACCGACAAACATCGCCAGAGGTGTTCTAAAAGCCGTTAAGGATGCTTACAAGGACAAGGTCCTGAATACAACGATCCGACTGCAGTCCAAACCTGCGCAGCTGCAGACCTTTGAGAATGGCTACTATGCCACCGATTTCGATACCGGATACGGCTGCGACTATAAAAAGTTCAAGGATGAGATCGAAGAAATTGTAAAAGTGGGACAGTGTCCCGTTTCGGAGGAACTATGAAAGACATTCAGCTGAAACTGATCAATACCGAATCGTATGATTCCGTCGAAAAGGCAAGAAAGAGCAAGGTTTGTTTCCTGCCCTTGGCCGACTTGAGTACGAATCCCCTGAACTGGATCTATGAAGATCTTGATACGAAAGATGATCTGGACGAGCTGATCGAGTCCATCAGGAACACGGGGCTGCAGCAGCCTCTTATCGTGACCAGATCAGATACGGGCCATGTCCTTCTCTCAGGCCACAGAAGACTGAAAGCATTGAAACAACTGTTCTCTGAGGGTGTCGAAGTCAGATATAACGGTTTGACCGTAAATGAAGAGCACATCCCGGCAATCGTCCAGGAGGTCTATAAAACACAAGAAGAACAGTTCCGGGCACTTGTGGCATCCAACTGTTACAGGCATCTAAGCAAGGAGGCCAACAAGAAACTCATTGCTGAAGCCATCAAGATCTACAACAGGCAGTTATCTTCCGGAAACGTCGAATCAGGCAGGACCAGGGATAATATCGCCAGGATCGCCAATGTTTCCGGAAGGTCTGTACAGCGTTACGTCGATATCGGAAAGAAAGGCGAACCGGTAAAGATGAAAGATACAGAAAATGGTAACTCTGCTTCTGAGAAAGAGACATGGCAGAACGAGAAAAAGAAGCTGCTCAAGAAACTGTCATCCCTGGAAAGCCGCTTCACGGACCTTGATACGAGCATCTGCAGCGAAGATGACCTCCAGGAGATGAAAACGGAAGCCATTCCCCTGATCAATGTCATTATGCAGAGACTGGATATCGATGCCGGGGAACTGTAATTTCGTGGCAAGTTGCTACAATCCCACCAGGTCGGGATTGTACCACGATTCGGTAAACATATCATAAAGAAGCAGGATAAAGGAATTGTTTACAGATTGTAGCACAATTCCGGTTTGAACAACCTGGCTCTGCCAGGTTTTGGCTTAAAATCAGTCTTTTGTGCTGTTAACAAAATGCGCTTTTTGCAACACAGAGTGTATACGTTTATGTTTATCGGTTTACGCTCTGTACTACAAAGTGTATACGCCGGTTTATTTGTAGCAACTTGCCACAATTCAGCTTACTGCATCATATCGTAGCAAGTTGCTACAAAACAGAAAGAGAGGATCACATGAAAAGAGATAACAAAAAAGTGATGTCCTTCAGATTTGAAGATCCCATTATTGAAAAGATCGATTATCTGATGGAAGAAGACAAGAAAGAAATGGAACGGATCGGTCTGAAGCCGAGGACCAGAAAAGAAATCCTTGAAGAAGCCATAAGAGATTACTATCTGAGAAAGATAAACGGCAGCAAGGATCCCGATACGATGGACAGGATATCGCTCATGGTCGATGATGCGGCGGATGCCAGATTCAGCAGCATGAAAAGAGTTATGGATGAGATCCTGTTTCTGGTCATGAAGAATGATCTGGCAAACAAGATCCTGCTCAACAGCGAGGGAGTTCCGGAACCCCATCCTCTTGGGAGCTACGCCGCAGGCGATATTGCCAACAAGGAATGCAAATGGGATGAGGTGCTGCAGAATTATATGACAAGCAATATGATGAGACTAATGGCAAGAATCCATGATGCAAGGAGGTTTTCGAAATAATGCCGGATCTCATCTGCAAGGCAAGATACTTCCGCATGGGAGAGAAGGCTCCGAAGAACAGCTGCTTCAAAGGGCTTGTAACACCTTCGTCCATCTTTGGAGGATCCGGCAGCTATTTCAACTACACTGAAAGATACAACGGAAAAGAATCAGAATCGCTTCTGGATTATACCGGAAGATACGGCTACACAATGACTTCTAATGGTTATCTGGATACGAAGGAAAAGAAGGACGATTTCAGAAGGAAGGGAATGGAATCATTACAGAAAACGGGAGCTGTCGTCTACGAGATCATCTGCAGCATGGAGAACTACGAGAAAGCAAGTGAGTATTCTCTGACCAATCAGGACCAGTTCTCTGCCGTCATAACAAAGATCATGCCTTCCTATATCAGATCGATCGGACTGGATCCGGGCAATGTATCTTGGTGGGAAGATTTCCATCCGGAGAACCGTACCAGCATCACGCCACATCCTCATATCCACCTGCTGTTTTATGAGAACGAGCCTTCGCATACATTTGATCATCTCTACGGAAAGCTTCCCAGAAAGGCTCTAAATGACTTTAAGAGAATGTTCGTCAACGAGATGATCAAAAGGAAAGATCACAGTATCTACAGAGAGACTTTTGAAGCGATCGATATCGCCAAGAGAGATGTTCTGGAAAAGATCCAGCATATCAGATTCGAGAATGTCGAAACGGTAAGAGATCTCTATTCCATATTGCCAGAATACGGAAGGCTACAGATCAATTCAGCCAATATGGCTCCCTATAGGGATACGATATACAAAGTCATAGACAATCTTCTTGAATCGGATCAGTGCCAGTTCGCATGGAAGAATTATCTCGGTTCTCTGAAGAAATATGATTATGAAGTCGATGACATTACAAATGACGATGTTTCAAGCAGGAGCGAGAAAGAGATCTCAAAGACCAAGCGGCAGATCGCCAACATGATTCTGCAGGGAAAGAAGGACATAGCCAAGATCTATGATTATGATGAGATTACTTATAACGACAACTACAAAGAAGCCGATGGAGACAAAGGCATATTATACAAGGATTCATCTATCGTCAGAGATCGGCTTTCATCCAGGAATCCGGATATACCGATCATGAAAGGGATCGGTGGTTTGCTGGCAAAAAGGCAAAGAGAGATCGAAAAAGAGATTGAGGAATACCTCGACCAGGACAAGGGATACAGTTACGGTATGTGAAGTGGGACAGTGGCCCACTTTTTTAGTATCCCATTGTTTGAAAACTAATTAGTTTTTTCGTTTATATGAGATAATAAAAAATAGAAAACAATGCAACCATTTATCCCTAAGAAATTGATGAGTGAAGAGGATATTAAGCTGAACTATATAACTCCAGCTTTGTTTAATAGTGGTTGGAAGAACAAGATTACGATGGAAACTGCTGTTAAATTCACTGATGGCAGGATCAATATTCAAGGTAATATTGTTGCTCGAGAGAAACCCAAAAAAGCTGACTACATTCTATATATAAATTCTGGATATCCAATCGCAATTGTTGAAGCAAAAGATAACAATCACTCCATATCATATGGTTTGCAGCAGGCAATGGACTATGCAAAAACGATGGACATTCCTTTCGCATACAGTTCAAATGGAGATGGTTTCCAGGAACATGATTTTCTTACAGGAAAAGAAAGACAAATTGCGTTGGATCAGTTCCCGACCTATGATGATCTGATCAAAAGATATAAATCAGAAATGAATAATGGGACCGGTATTATAGGCAATGAAGAGCTTATAATAAACCAGCCTTATTACACAAGTCAGAACACATACGCTCCGAGATATTATCAGAGAGTGGCTGTAAATAGAACGCTTGATGCAATTGCAAAAGGCCAGGAAAGACTGCTGCTTGTTATGGCCACCGGCACAGGAAAAACTTACACGGCATTTCAGATTGTATATAGACTGTTAAAAGCCGGTCTAAAGAAAAAAATACTGTATCTTGCAGATAGAAATATACTGGTTGATCAGTCGATCCAACAGGATTTCTCGCCTTTGGAAAAAACCATACATAAGATCAATTTTACTAAAGACGATCCATTAACAATCAGCTCTTATGAAGTTTATTTTTCCCTGTATCAACAGTTATCTGGAAACGATGACAAGGAAGATGAGGAGAATGAAGAAGAAACTCTTAGCAAACTATCTTCTTTGTTCCAGCCGAACTTCTTTGATCTGGTCATCGTCGATGAGTGTCACAGAGGATCCGCCAAGAAAGACAGCAACTGGAGAGCGATTTTGGAGTATTTCTCATCTGCTACGCAGATTGGTATGACTGCAACACCAAAAGAAACAAAATATGTATCAAATATCGATTATTTCGGCGATCCAATATATACGTATAGTCTGCGTGAAGGCATCGATGATGGCTTTTTAGCGCCGTTCAGAGTGATTAACATTACAACCGATATTGGGGATGGATGGAGACCATACAGAGGTCAAAAAGATATCTATGGTCAGGAAATTGAAGACCGCATCTACAACAACAGCGATTATGATTACAACATTGTGATTGAAGACAGAATCATTCAGGTTGCAAAAGAGATAACAGAATACCTGAAACAAACGGATCGTATGTCAAAGACGATTGTTTTCTGTGCGACCGAGGAGCATGCGGAAAGAATGAGAATCGCTCTGACAAATCTCAACAGCGATATGGTCAAACAGAATCCGGACTATGTTGTCAGAATCACCGGAAGCGATACATATGGAAAAAGCAAGCTTGATTATTTCATTTCTGTCTCCGCAAAATATCCGGTTATTGCTACAACATCAAAACTCCTTTCTACAGGAGCCGACTGTAAGATGACAAAACTGATAGTCATCGATCAAATGATCAACTCCATGACTGAATTCAAGCAGATTATCGGCAGAGGCACCAGAATCCGTGAAAAAGAAGGAAAAACTCATTTCACCATCATGGATTTCAGAGGTGTTTCCAGATTGTTTGCTGATCCGGATTGGGATGGTCCTATCGAACAGGATGAAAACTATGATCCCGATTATACGTTTGAACCTAAAGATCATCCAAAAGTCGAAGAACCTCCGATTATTTACGAACCGGATCTAAAACCATTTGTCGATGTAGATGGTTGCCCAGTAGAGATTGTTAACAGAGTTGTCAGAATATATGATACAAATGGCCAGCTCTTGCGACAGGAAAGTATCATAGATTATACAAAAACAAACATCAAAGGTGAGTTTGCTTCTTTGGATACTTTCATCAAAGAATGGACTGCGGAAGAAAAGAAAGAAAAGATACAAGAGCTTTTCAGAGAAAGAGGAATTGATCTTGAGTCATTAAAAGCAGAACAGAACATGGAAGATGTTGATGATTTTGATTTTATTTGCCATGTTGCATATGATCAGAAACCTCTTACCAGAAAAGAAAGAGCTGAAGGAGTAAAGAAGAAGGATTTCTTCAATCAATACAGTGGCGTCGCAAAAGAAGTATTGGAAGAATTGCTGGATAAATACATGAACGAAGGCATTTACCAGATAGAGGATATTAAGATCCTTAGTGTCAATGAGTTCAAGAAGTTTGGAACCCCGTCCAAGATCGTTAGTTACTTTGGAAACAAACTGGAATATCTGAAGGCAGTACATTCACTAGCTAATGCAATATATGAGGTGGCATAAATGAGTAATTTATCTAGTTTTGTAAAAAGAATCAGAGACATCATGCGTAATGATGCCGGCATCAATGGCGATGCTCAGAGAATCGAACAGATCGCCTGGATGCTTTTTTTGAAAGTGTATGATTCCAAGGAACAAGATTGGGAAATCAGCGATGATAATTATGAGTCTATCATTCCGGAAAACTGTCGTTGGTCCAATTGGGCAGCAGATGATCATTCCGGATCTGCACTTACCGGAGATCCTTTGTTGGAATTTGTGAACAACACACTGTTTCCTACATTAAAAGGATTGAATGTTACGCCTGAAACACCGATCAAAAAATCTATTGTTAAAACTACTTTTGAAGATGCCAACCAGTATATGAAAGATGGTGTTTTACTGAGGCAAGTTATAAATATCATAGATGAATTGGATCTGAGTGATTATGAAGAAAGTCATGCTTTTGGCGAGATATACGAATCAATCCTTAGAGAATTGCAGAGCGCCGGTTCGTCTGGAGAATTCTATACGCCTCGTGCCGTGACAGATTTTATGGCAAAGATGATTCAACCGAAGATCGGTGAACAGATGGCTGACTTTGCGTGCGGTACAGGAGGATTCTTAACAAGCTGGCTAAAACAACTTTCTCCGCAGGTTAATACAAAAGAAGACCAGGATTCGTTTAATAATTCGATCTACGGAATAGAAAAGAAACAATTCCCTTATATGCTTTGTATAACAAATATGCTGCTGCATGATATAGATGTTCCAAAGGTATACCATGACAATTCTCTTTTGAAAGATGTACTGGATTATACAGAAGATGATCAATTTGATGTTATCCTCATGAATCCACCATATGGAGGAAGTGAGAAGACAGAAGTTAAAAATCATTTCCCTGCGGATTTAGCAAGCAGTGAAACAGCGGACCTTTTCATGTCTGTCATCATGTATCGATTAAAAGAAAACGGTAGAGTTGCAGTAATTCTTCCTGATGGGTTCCTGTTCGGTACTGATAATGCAAAGGTAGCAATCAAAAAGAAACTGTTATCAGAATTCAATCTTCATACTGTCATTCGTATGCCTCACAGTGTTTTTGCGCCTTATACCAGTATTACAACGAATATATTATTCTTTGACAGGACGAAACCGACGGAAGAAACATGGTTCTATCGTTTGGATATGCCGGATGGATATAAAAACTTCTCGAAAACAAAGCCAATGAAACTGGAACATTTCGATCCTGCAATAGAATGGTGGAACAATAGAGAAGAAATTACAATTGACGGTTTTGATAAAGCAAAGAAATATACCGTAAATGAGATAGAAGATCGTAACTGGAATATCGATCTTTGCGGTTATCCTCATGAGGAAGAAGAAATCTTATCTCCAAAAGAGCTTATTCAACAATATCAGGAAAAACGAGCCAGCTTGAATGCTGATATCGACAGAATACTTGCTCAGATCACAGAGATTCTTGGTATCGATATTACAGAGGATGATGAGAAATGAACGCACAGCAATTAAAGAATTCGATTCTACAAATGGCTGTGCAAGGCAAATTGGTTCCTCAGGATCCAAACGATGAACCGGCATCAGTCCTCCTCGAAAGAATCAGAAAAGAGAAAGAACAGTTGATTAAAGAAGGAAAGATTAAGAAGGAAAAGAATCCATCTTATATCTTTCGTGGTGCCGATAATACTCCTTATGAGAAAATAGGCAATGCAGAGCCGGTGAGCATTGCGGATGAAGTTCTATTTGAGATTCCTGAGAGCTGGGAGTGGATTCGTTTTGGCAATCTCGTTAATTATTCAATGGGAAAGACACCTCCCAGAAAGGAGTCTGAATACTGGGAAAATCCCACATACCCATGGGTTTCAATAGCAGACATGGTTGCTGACGGAATAATAACTGGCACCAAGGAAAAAGTTAATGAATATGCATTTAACAAATCATTCAAAAGTAAATTGTCTCCTGTTGGAACACTTCTGATGAGTTTCAAATTGACTGTTGGAAAGGTATCCATCTTGGGAATTAACGCTTTGCATAATGAAGCAATAATATCTATTTTTCCATATGCTGACAAAGATAACGTTATCAGAGATTATTTGTTTAGAACGATGCCATTGCTCTCTCAAAACGGTAATACTAAGGATGCAATCAAAGGTTCCACGTTGAATTCTGATAGTTTAAACCAGTTATTAATTCCTCTACCACCTATATCAGAGCAAAGAAGGATTGTTAACAAGCTTCAAGAACTTGATTCTCCACTTGCTGAATATAGAGAAGCAGATGAAAAAGCCGACATACTATACTCTGAGTTCCCGGATCAGTTAAAGAAGTCGATCTTACAGATGGCTATTCAGGGCAAATTGGTTCCGCAAGATCCCAACGATGAGCCGGCATCCGTCCTTCTGGAGAAGATTCACGCTGAAAAGGAACGCTTGATAAAGGAGGGCAAGATCAAGCGTGACAAGAACGAATCTGTCATTTTCAGAAGGGATAATTCTCATTATGAAAAGCAAGGAAACACTGAATGCTGTATTGATGATGAAATCCCATTTGAAATACCGGATTCGTGGCTCTGGTGCAGACTTGGAGAAATATTCCAGCATAATACTGGCAAGGCTCTTAATGGTTCTAACCAATCGGGCGAATTGCTCGAGTATATTACGACCTCAAATTTATATTGGAACAGG
>JAFYHT010000049.1 GCA_017539025.1 Erysipelotrichaceae bacterium | reverse complement strand
GTTCCTGAAGCGCAGGGTATTTGGAGGCGGGAGTTCCTGTTCCGTTTAAGAATATAACAACAGGTACTTTACCCATTTTGTCTATATCTTTCGGATAATACACTTCAAACTTTTCCAAAGACGAAACAGTTGCGCTTTCCATATGTTTAACATCATAGCTGCCCATGGCAAGATATCTGGCTTCAATCTCTCCGCCGGTCTTCACCGTCTCCGTATAGTTTTCCGGTACGCTTGGACTTTTAGAAATAAAACGGAACAATGCCGCAATCAGCACTACAAGTAACAGTATGATGACGCAAACAGCCTTCAGCATTTTCTTCATTCATTTATCCTCACTGAGTCCTGTTGACTCTTCTTTCTATCTGTGATACATTTGTTACGTTACATATGTTACATTATTTCAATCGTGACTTCAATATGTCTGAAGAAAATGTTACAGAAACAGGGAGATTGTTACATGGCAGAACAGCTATCATACGCAAAGACAGAACTGACAAAGGCATTATTATCATTACTTGAGAAGAAGAGTTTGAGTGAGATCACCATCAGTGAGTTATGCAACGAAGCAGGACTCAGCAGACTATCATTCTACCGGAATTATGATTCGATGGAAGAGATCATCAGGGAACATCTTTCCGGTATTACAGATTCCTTTTTAGCTTCATCATCTGCAAATTTCCGAAGCACACCAAGAGAAGAGTTCATTACTCTGCTGTTTGAACATATGTATGGTATCAAAGAACTGGTTTCACTTCTTATCGATAACAATCTCTCCTATCTTCTGAAAGAAGAATTCGATTCCGCATTCATGAGAAGCGTCAACATCTACAACGATCCTTACCGATGCTATGTCGCATCAGGAGTTTATTTCAACCTTTTCTATTACTGGTTTATAAACGGATGCAAAGAAAAACCGTCCGAAGTATCAAAGATGCTGGACGGGTTTCTTGTATGAGAATTCAATTATATTGATTTAGTCAACATTTCTATTCCCCCAAAATCGCTCATCCGTCATCTTTGGGGAATAGAAAAACTTTTCAATCATGAATACAACTATTCTGAATTATCTATATACTTCTCTTCGATGTCCTACAGATAGCACAAGGATGACGACCTCATTATCATGGATCTCACAGATGATCCTGTAGTCGCCTACCCGGTAGCGCCAGGCTCCGGCCTTGTCTGCCGTCAGAGCCTTTCCCAGACTTCTTGGATTTTCACAGCCTTCCAGATTCTTCCGGATCCAGCCAAGGATGAGCGAAGATACATGTCTGTCCATCTTCTTCAGCTGCTTTCTTGCCTGGTCGGACAATATGACACGGAACATCTACAGACCAAGCTCCTTTTCAACTTCATCAAGAGTATAGGTCTTTGGATTTTTCTTATATGCTTCGACTGCTTTATTGTATGCGGCCAGGTCTATCTCGTCTTCGATCTTTTCGATCACTGCCTGACGGATCAGATCGGAAACGCTCATATTATTGACCTTTGCATAGTCTTTGATCAGCTTGGTATCTTCTTCAGAGAGTCTTAATGATATGGTCATAAAGAAAACCTCCTTGTGTATTACATTGTATTACAAAAGGAGGCTTATGTCAATCTGGTGCCATAGGGGGGATGATTGCGAACCACCTGCCCTTTTCAGCCTGCTTTATACAATACTAAAGAAGTACTTGCTTATTCGCCTTTATAATATCACGAAAAACGCAAATATCAATAGACCATACAGGTATGTTTGGACTCTCTAGAAGCGTTCGTAAATGTCCCTACAAAATATTTTCGAACGCCCCCTAAGGGTCCTTAATAAGATAACTCTGAACCTCTTCCTATAATCATTTCCTCCTTAAAGAAATACAACTTTGCAATGATATGACTTAGGTGTAAAAACAACCTGAAGCTCCTTAACGTATTTATTAACTATCTCGTTCTTAAATGATGTCGACAGTGACTCGAACGGATTGATCTTCAACTTGATCTGATCGATCTGCTTCTGTAATTCGTTGATTTCCTCATCATAATGGATGAATACATCATAGAAAGTATCTATATCAATTACTTCCTTTTTTGCGCTTTCAACAAGTTTCTTCTGGGATGATTTTAATTTCTCAATTCTCTTTTTCTTCTCGTCAATTCCTGAACCATCTTTGAAATAATCGTTGGTGATCTTCTGCAATTCAACCCTGCTCCTCTCTACTAGTCTATCCTCTGAGGCAAGCTTGCCGCAGTTCGGACACTTGTAATAGGAGTAGATCTTCTTGAACCTTCCCTTAGCCGACGTCTGTACCATCGGCTGTTCGCAGTTGCTACACACGACCTTGTTTTTGAATACATAGTTTGCGCGCCAATGAGATTTCTTCTTGATCTTGCAGTTTTTATTTGCCTTTTCAAACACCTCCTTGGATATCAGGGGTTCGCAGTACTCTTCATTGACGATTCCTCTGTAATCCATCACGCCGATATACACCTTGTTGAGCACGATATCTCTTACGGTATCATCCTTCATCCAGTAATCGTATCTCCTTTTGATCTCCTCCGATACTTCAACATAATTCAGAGTATTCTTCGAGATGCTGTCGAAAATGAAGTTGATGATCTCCAGCTGCTTGGTATCCTTGGTCGGATATAGCCTCTTGTCAATCTTGTCGTAACCAAGCGGGCTTCTTGGAAAGGGATACTTGCCTTCGACAATAGCCTGCTTATAAGCACGGATCGTTCTTTCAGAAGTCCTTTCCGACTCAAGCTGCGCATATACGCCGGAATTAAAAACATGCGATCTACCTATGGCAGTACTCAGATCCAAACTCTCCATTACGGATACGAGTTCGATCTTGTTCTTGTCAAAGAATTCGATCAGCATGTATAAGTCCTTGATATCTCTTGTCAGCCTGTCCAGACTGTGGAACACTACCTTATCGGCTTTTGCCTTCTTGACCGTATCTAGCAGGTTCTGCAGTTCTGGACGATTTAGGGATCTTGCAGATTTTCCCATTTCTGTAAAAATCTCCAGATCGTAATCCTGGTAATGGTATTTACAGTACTCAGTAATCACTCTCTTCTGTTCTTCGATGTTATATCCGAAGAAAGCCTGTTGCACAGTGCTTTCCCGCACATAGCCAAAAATCTTAATCATAGATTAGTTTACCTCCTTTAATTGCATTTCAAGTTTTGGCAGTTTTAATCTAGCAGATTTGCAATACCTAAAAAACGACATTGCTCTTCTGAAGATTTCGTATTCCTTTATTACAGATCCATGGAATATCCCTTGCCCTGGTCTAGATACTGGTCGATTTCCTGTTCAATCTCTCTCTGTCTCTGGGCAAGAAGTCCATTGACCAGTCGTTTCACCGGCAGAGAAGAATTCCTTCCGGACAGCCTGGACCTGACAATATCAGTGTCTTTGTATATCCTTCCTTTGTTCCCTTCGGATTCCTTGTGGTTCGTGTTCTCAAGAACCTTTTCATAGCTGTTTTCTTCTTCATACCCTTTTCTTCCGGAAAGGATCAGATTGGCGATCTGCTCCTTGACCTTTACCACTTCTGTGTCCTTTCTTGATGAGATGCTGCTTCCTGCTTTTGAATCGATCTCCCTGTCGTACCGATCCAGTGCATCCAGATAGTTCTTCCATTC
>JAFYHT010000048.1 GCA_017539025.1 Erysipelotrichaceae bacterium | reverse complement strand
GTTCAGGCAGATGACAATGAAGAGGACTTCCGATCCAAACGCCATTGCCACCTGCCTGAAAACGCGTTTTCGGTCATATATATGACCATTTACATTATAAACAAACGGATTATACAGCAACAAGGTGCAAATGGGTGGTAGCAAAAACGGACATGGAATCACAATTCTTATGAACAAGATTTTCTTCTTTTATTTTCCTATCACCCTGATCACTTCTTGCGTAAACTTCTCAGGATGATCTGTTATCAGCATGTGTGTGCTGTCTTCAAAAACGACAGCCTCATATTCTGTTTTAACATGATCTTTATACCAGTCTGCCAGCTTTGGTGAGAATAATGAACCCGGTACAGCATAGAAATAGCTGACAGGAACAGTGATCTTTTCAATGCTTTCACGATAGTCTTTTGCCTTCATGGAAGCAGACAGAGACTTCAATGTCTTTTCATCACAGACAGAAAGCTTTTCTTTCAAAGGACGTTTCAAGAGGAAACCCGGTATCTTTTTTAGTCTTGGAATTGCACCGATCGCAAAAGACTTGTAGGCACTATAGAAATCCTTTCCTGCATCCTTTTCCATATCTTGCTTTGTATACTTGCCCTGATAAAGACCCAGATCCCAGGTCTCATCATTCAGTTGCTTTGGTGTCATATCGCAAAGTACGACACGGCTTAACGCCTTACATCCATAAGTGGACATATAGTTCATCGCAACGCCTGCACCCATCGACCAGCCAAGCAGGATGACATCTTTCAATCCCAAACCCTCAATCAGTTCATTGAGATCACTTGCCAGGGTATCCATCGTCACATGATCGCGATTGGCATTTTTGCTGTTTCCATGTCCTCTGTGATCATAGATGATACATCTTGCTTTCTCAGCGATCTGAGGAACACAAGGAGAGAATACCTCATGTGTGCTGGTCCAACCGTGCATCATGATGATGGTTTTTTCTCCTTTACCCGTATCTTCGTAATATAGCTTTTCACCATTGCTTAACTGAAAATAACTCATATACCATAGTCTCCTATAAAAAATACTTCCAAGTTCTATTTTAATGCGAAAGGTCTCGTTCTGAGACCTTTTCTTTCTGATAAGTGTTCTATGATCGGTTTAATTGTGATAATCTTTATTTTCTTCAAAAGTAACGAAAGGCAAAGGACAGATCTCTTTCATCAAATGTTCATAGACTTTCGTAGGTCCGCCAACATATACCGGAACATCAAATGATGAACTAAATTCCGTCATCACCTGTCTGCAAGCCATGCATGGAGCACCATCATCATCCCCCGCTCCGACGACTGCCAAAGCATCAAACTTCCTGCATCCATCTGCCACCATGGTAAAAATTGCAGTCCTTTCCGCACACACCGTCATACCGTAACTTGCATTCTCAATATTGCAGCCGGTATAGATCTTTCCGTTTTCTCCCAGTACGGCAGCACCTACCATGAAATGAGAATACGGACAATAGGCTTTTTCTCTGGCTTCTCTGGCTTTTTCAATCAACAGTTCTTTCATGATCATTCTCCTTGTCTTCTTTCAATTTTCATTTTAATAAAATGGTTCCGTATAATAAACTGGATCCATTAAAAAGATCCGGGAATGAAGTGAACCTCCTTTCGTTGGTCCAACTTTAGGGGTTCACTTCAAAAACCGGATAATTTTCATAAAACAAACAAAAATCAATCAGCTTTATGAATGCTTGTAAGTTTATTCTCAGTCACTCCATACCTGGTTCACTATTCCATCGCTCAGCTTTCCTATGCCGGTAGAGAGAAGATCGCTGTTTTTGGAAGTTTCTTTCGCAAGCTGCTGTGCTCCATTGCTGCGGATGATGTTTCTGATGCCGTTTGCCGTCTTGGTGGTCAGTTCTCCCGCCTGCTGCATACCCAGTACCTGATTGGATCTCTGTGCTGTCTTGGTGATGATTTCGTTGGCCTTTTTTGTCTTAGGGAGCTTGACCTTGCTCAGTCCCTGATCAAGTCCGGTTCTTAATGTACCCTTGAAACCTTCCTTGAAGAAAGCGTTGGTCCTTTGTCCCTCTTTGGCATCCATGGCACCCTTGATACCATCTCCTACGCCATTATAAAGGTATTTGTACCCTATGCCTTCTACCGTATCCTGCTTGATGTTTATCCACGTCTTGGCAAGGCCTCTTGAAATACCGGTCCCCAGTCCTTTCCTGTTGATCATCGCATCAAGAAGCTCTCCGGACATGTCCCTGCTGGCGATATAGATGTGCTTGACCGGCTTCAAGGTTCCCAGGGAAGCGATATCCACAAGATCGGCTCCAAGATCGGCACCCCACTGTATCCATTCCACATTGTTTTCGACCCTGTCATATTCATTGGCGATCTCGTTCCATTCTTTCCTCTCGGCATCACGTATTGCGTTCTCGCCCTCAAGCCACTTACGGCGCTGTTTCTCGTTGGTCTCATAGACACCATGTTTTTCCGCAAACTTGTCCCTGGCAGCATTCTCCTTTTCCATCTGCTCAAGCTCACGTTTCTCTTTCTCGTTGATCTCCTTCAGTTCGCGGTCAACAGCCGTGTCCCTGTTTTTGAGCTTTTTCATCTGTTTATCAGCCCATTTGCGGTCCTTCTTGCGCTGTCTTTCCCATTCCTTGGTCTTTGTATCGTCCAGTATGGAACCATGGTCACTCTCCCATACTCCGTCCTTCTCGTTCCAGTGGAAAAGAGTCTCCGCCCCGGTGGCGGGATCTTTTACGATCCTGCTAAGATTCTTCTTTCCCTTCGCTTTCTTAGGCATCGAAGGAGTCCTTACGGAACCTATCCTTCCAAATCCCGTAAGGATTGCCATTATCAGCATACCCAGTGTACCGCCTAAGGTGGCCAGGCTCTTATCCGAAGAACTCATAGGTTCTATATACCTGTCATAGTATTCCACGATCATTGCGGGTGCAGCGAATGTAGCAAGATATACCAGTATGGTAAACAGCTTTCTCATACCTCCACCTCCTTACCGCAGTTGGGACAGAATTTCGCTCCCGGATTCAGTTTTTCTCCGCAATACTGACAGAACTTCGGCCCTTTCTTTTCAGGAAGTTTAAACTCGTCTCCCGTGAACTTATGGCTGATCGTTTCCTTGTTTAAAGGCAGAAACAGAGGCATGATCTCATCAAAATCCTCATTCAGTAAAGCGATCTCCCCATCGGGAAAGACGATATACCAGCTTCTTTCATCCAGAGGATAGAGATCATCCATGTGCGCCGCAATGATCATCATCTCAGCATAAGTCAGCTGTTCTCCCGTTTCCGCATTCTTCCATTTCGAACAGTGATCGGACGCATGGTCCATGGTCACCGTAAAATTCCTGTATCCTTCCATATGATCTCCCTGAGTTATTGCTTATATGTTTCTGACCATGACGGTACGATGTATCTGAGGTTCGATTCCGTATAATCATCAACTATCCATATGAACATGAGCACGAAGTCCTGCATAGGGTTAAACTCCGAATAAAGACCCAGAACCTGGTAGTATTCGCTGCTGGCCTTATCCCATGTCTTGAAGCTCAGTGATGTACCTGAAGGATAAACGTCATCATGATTGCGGTCGTTGGTCAGATACGCCGATCCGTCGGACGTAGTGACGGTCACTTCGATCTCTCTGTTTGGCTTTGCCTGACACCAGATGATTCCCTTGGGATCCATTTTGTATCCGATGCATCCTTTTACCGTGACTTCAAAGTCTATGCCGTACAGCCTCACATCGATCACGAACGACTCGTCATCAATCTCCTCGAATACGACGGTCGTGATATCTGAGGCTTTCTTAGCCGGGATAAACCTGCCCGAAGCTACGGCATTTTTCCCCTCCAGCATGTCTTTCTCGTTTGCGTAAAGACTCGCTGAAGTAGGAACTCCGGCATTGACCAGATCGTTGAGATTGAACTTCGTCTCAAACCTTCCCTTGTCATTGAGCTGACCCTGCCAGATGGTCTTATCGGCAGTATCCGAAAGATTATCAAAACTGAAATAATATCCGCCATACTGTACTTTTTCATGTCCGTCTACCAGCTCCAGAGGAACCTTGTAGTTGATTCGGTTGTACGCCGTACGCAGCCACTTGAGAGCTGCCGCTTCCGCTCTTTTCGCCATCGTCCTTTCACACTGCAGAACGATCGGATGCAATCTGTATATCAGGTTCTCCGTGTACGTTTCAGTCAGCTTATCGATCTCACTCTGGGTCGGATAAGGCATGCGGTGATAGCCTGCCGCATCGGCGACATTGCCTATCTCCTCAGGATCAAGTTCCCAGAATTTCGTGGCATAAAGATATATCTCTCTGTTGATGGCTTCCTCGATATAATCCTGCTTGCCTGCAGCAGTATATCTGTCGAAGATATCCATGAACAGGTCATACCACTCCATATTGGTACGCGGTCTGTACTTTCCTTCAGTATATGTATCTCCAAAGTATTCATAGATCGCTCCCATCTCATACATCTTCTGATACATCGCTTCCTCAAACATCGAATCGATGAGCAGACCGAAGACGAAGACTCCTGACATATACATCGCAAACTGGGAAGCCACCCAGCCGGTCGAATAATACTGTCCGATATAATCCAGACCTGTCGTCAGCATCGTCTTGTATGTATTGAGGACATCTTCTTTCGGCGGACAACCCACTCTCCATGGTGAAGCAAGATCTGACATCGCGTAGGAGAACTTGCACATGGAAGTATAAAGACCCAGTTTACTCAAAGCACCGATACCTGTTCCCATATAAGACTGGGCATACTCCCCTCCCAAAGATACGATGTTTGCCGCATTGGTGATCCAGCCTGTCGCATCATTGATGTAGTTGTTCATGTCCTTCGGGAAGATCTTCAAAGGAACACCGAAGCCTGCCTTCAGCAGCACGGCTATGAGAGATTCACTAAAATAAAAACCCTGCGAAGCCCTGTCCATCTCATCAAAATCATTTATGAAACTGGTCGTTATATCGGCACACTCCTTGTAGGAAAGATTGCCCACAAGAGTGTTGCCGAAACTCAGATCATACTTTTCCCTGGTCGGCGCATCCTTGTAGTGATAGACCTGTCTTTTGGAAAGATGTTCTGAATAGATGATGACCTCTTTGTTTTCCCTGTCCACATCAAACAGCTCAAGCTGGGGATTGCCTTCATCATCTATCACGTGTACTGCCAAACAGTCGCTCGGATCCTGCCCTGCTTCAAAGAAAGAATCATCGTAAGGTATCCTGATCTCCAGGAAACCGTTGAGATTCCCCTTTATCTGGGCAGAAGTGATATCGTATGAATAGACCTTGATGCCGTTGCCTTTGTCTTCTCTGATATTCAAAGGATCTACATTATAAGTCACATCACCTTCCACCAGACAGTCGGAAACTTCGAGTCTTACCTTATCCGCATCAGGAGATGGCTTCCCCGTATCAACAAGTCCGACAGTATCTGATGATCCGGGTGTGTTTGACGGGGAATATACCGTATCCACCCATGGGTCTTTCTTTTTCTTAACGAACCATCCCGGATCAACAAAACCCAGATAGCCCACGACCCCTATGCACCCCACAAGATAAAGGATCAGGACTTTTTTAAAGAAAGCTCCTATCCCGCCTTTCTTTCTGGGTGCAGATTCATTCTTCACCAGATGGCTTTTCTTGTTCTTTCCTGTTTTTGGTTCAGGATCGGAGATCGACACTGTCGTTCCTTCAGGGACATCGAACCTGAGACCTCCCTTGCCGTCTTCCGTTATCTTTATGTCTTTCTTTTTTATTTCAATTATCTTCGCTCCGCACTCCGGACAGAACTTCGCTTTGGGTCCCAAAGGCGTACCGCACTTTTCACAGAAATTAGCCATATCTTACTCCTGTCCTCTGATCATCAGAAAATCCGCAAAGAATTCATTATCTCTGTACAGATGCGCAATGAAATACTCCCTTCCTTCATAAGCATAGAAATACACGGGCATCAGCATCAGATCGTTACCGTAGAGTCTTACTTCATTATCGTCATCAAGGGTTCCCTTGAAAGGCTCATAGCCGACCTCCTCGTCTGTTTCGGGATAGACTTCATAGCCGTCATAGGCCGCAAGCCTCGGATGCAGGACTATCACGATAGGCGGATCGTTTTTCCCGTTTACCGACATCTCCGCATAACCCAGTTCATCAAACATGTATCCGTCCTCGGAAGAATCGAAACGCATCTTCAGGTTGTATCTCCAGAGACCGTTTGCCTGCTTCAAAGGCTGAGGAACTCTTCCCTCCGGAACCCCTTCGTACATCACCTGCCCGTAAAGGTTGTCGAAATCTTCGAATCTGAGCTTGCTGACATCAAAATCAGCTTCACTGTAAACCTGGATCTGAACTTCATCCTGGACTTGTGGTTCCTGTTCTGCCGTATCGGGGATCCACAGTTCATCATCCGTCTGACCATCGAGTTGCATACTTTCAAAGTCATCGTCAGAGTCGTCATAGACGGGTAAGATAGACGTACCCTGACTGCCTTGTGAAGGCTGCTCGGCAGCCGATGAATTATTTGAACAGCTGCACAGCATCATTATCACCAACAACAAAGATATTATCTTTTTCATTATCTTTCTCCCTTTGAAACATAAACATAAAACAGCAGACAGGACCCTCATCCTGCAGTGTACTATTCTTATATATGCCCGATAGTTATCTTAATTATATCCTATAAAGGATGTATATCAGAATATGTTGTTTCCTTCTTTGAATGCCTTACTCTTTTCATTTAAAAAATCCGGTTTAAAACCGGAAACTTTCTCTTGTTGAATATTATCTGAGAAACGACAGATTTTCGACATTTCCAAAAAGTCAGGCTTACAGATATACATCTGAAATAAACATGGTACCACCAGCTGGACTTGAACCAGCGACCTAACGCTTATCGAGCGTTTGCTCTGCCAACTGAGCTATGGTGGTAGATATGGTGGCCCGGGTGGGATTCGAACCCACAGATGACTGATTCTAAGTCAGCCAGATATACCAGTTCTCGTACCGGGCCATATCTGGTGGGCAGGGATGGAATTTGCACCATCACAGAATTAACGGGAGTTTTACAGACTCTTGAGCTCACTCATGCTCAGCCTGCCCATTTCTCAGGATGACAGGATTTGAACTCTCTTCCAAGTTGAGTCTACATCCTGATGTTTGGCGGTCTGTACGGGAGTCGAACCCGTATCCGGTGATAGACAGTCACCTATCTTAACCATTGGACCAACAGACCGCATTGGTAATGTCACCGGGATTTGAACCCGGATCTCAAGATTGAGGATCTTGCGACCTGCCCTTAGTCGATGACATCATGGCACCCCGTAGATGATTCGAACACCTGTCACAAAGTTCGTAGCTTTGTATTCTGTCCATTGAACTAACGAGGTATGGTCAGTGTGGCAGGATTTGAACCTGCGACCTCATGCTTCCAGGGCACGCGGACTACCAAACTGTCCTACACACTGATATTTGAGATCTGATCTATCTGATCAGATCTCACTTTTCTATGACAACGATTTCTTCAACCTTCTTTTCAAACAATTCAGATAAGACCAACATGTTGTCCAAGGAAGGCATAGTCTCTCCTCTTTGCCACTTGAATATCGCCTGAGGCGTATTGAAGCCCATGACTTCCTGAATCTGTCTGACTGTGATACCCTTTTCTTTCCTGAACTTGCATATGTTGTTTCCGGTCTCAGTCATATTTATCCTTAATGTCGTACACATAAGCATCTTTCCTTTCATATAAAAACCGCTTGCCAATCACATTTCTGTTTCAGCAAGCGGTCATATCTTACAAAGATACTATATATACTTCTATACCGTATCCCTCAAACACTCTGAAGCAGAAAGTACACAAAAAATTCCGTCAATGATCAGTCGGATATCTTCAATCGGGAGATATGGTGTGAATAAGTTCGTCTTCTTTTTCATCGTGTTTTACTTCCTTTCCGTCATTACTATAACAGACGCATATCTGTTTTGTAAGTATACCTGCGGTATATCATACATGGCTTCCCCGCTTTGATTTGAACAAAGATATCCGGCGTCAAAGACCGTTGTCCTACCTCTTGAACGACAGGGAAAAATGGAGGTCCCGGTGAGGATTGAACTCACGTTCAGGGTGTTGCAGACCCTTGCCTTCCCTCTTGGCTACGGGATCATATCTGGCGGTCTATACGGGTAATGCTCCCGTTATCTCCGCGTTGACAGCGCGGCAAGTTTACTTATCCTCCAATAGACCATTGGTTCCGGATCGGGGAGTCGGACCCCGTTAGTACAGCTTATGAAACTGCGATAGATACTGACCTTCCATCCGGTATGTGGTGATGCCACTGAGAATCGAACTCAGATTGCGAGATTGAAAATCTCGTTTCCTTACCATTAGAAGATGGCACCATGGCGGATCTTCTTAGTGTCGCACTGAGCTCTCCGGTTCTTCGCACCGACGCTTTCACTGGATTAGCTTAAGATCCTTTTGGGCTGACAGACGGGAGTCGAACCCGCAATCACAAAGGCCACAACTTTGCCGGCATCCATTTGCCGCTCTGTCAACATTTGGCTTCGGGTGATCGATTCGAACGATCATCATGTGAATCAGAATCACATATCCTGCCTTTAGAAGAACCCGAAATCGTTGAGGACATAAGTCCTCATTTCTCTTTGACGATGATCTCATCGATACTGGTATTGAATAACTCAGACAGCACGATCAGATTATCGATCGAAGGCATAGCCTCACCCCTTTGCCACTTATAGATGGCCTGAGGAGTGTTGAAACCCATTGCCTCCTGTACATCTCTGATAGAAAGATTGTTGATCTTTCTCAAACGGGTGATATTATTACCCGTCTCATACATATTTACTCTTGTGGTAATGCACACGGTAATCACCTTCCTTTCAAACAAAAACCGCTCACCATGATCTGTATCAGCGAGCGGTCTTAATTATCAGGAATAAACTTGATCAGTCTAGATCCGTATGTTCAAACACGCTGAAACAGATGCAACAAAAAACTTCTCATCACAGAATGAAATCATATCGAGCTGTTCATCATGCTGAATCATATTCCAGCTTAAGTTTTTCAATGCAACAGTTTTCATGTGTACTCCTCCTACGCTACTAATATAACAGAACACAATTCATTTGATAAGTATACTGTTAGTATAATTTTCTATTTCAATTCAATATCCAATGAAATGCACATTTTTCATAACACATACAGTCCAAATAAAAAACTTGTAGCGGTTACTACAAGTTTATGTATTTACATTATCGTCACCATTCGTTATAGACTTTTACGTATTTCATTGTTCTTCCTAAAAGAATGGATCTCTTATCAACTTTTCGAACGACATAACGTGGCTTCCCGTTTTCAACTGTAAGAGCTAATATTTTCGGAATGAGTGCTGTCAATACAGCCATACGTATATGTTTGTCTGTAATATTGCTCATTGAATAGGTTTTAAAAAACCAGCACAGCCTCACTCCATCGGTAATAATAGTTTCACCTCTCTTATAAGCAATTCCATCTCCCGGAGTATATTTGCATGTATACCAGCTGTAATCTCCATCCTTACCATATACCCAATCTCCAATCATCAATGATTCTTTATTGATTTTGATGTATCTTCCGTCTGCCAGATTCAGATACTTTGCCATCTCTTCTGCGATCTGATCAAGGACAGGATTCTTGCTTGCACGATCAACTGCTGCAAGAAAATCAGGTGACAGTCTGCTTTTGCTTAGTTCGGGTGTCAGTTTACAGGAAATCCTCCAGTTGTTATAGATCTCTCCCTGCTTTGTAAGGACTGGCTTTTCAAAACCAAGCATTTCAGATAACTCAAGCACCTTCTGATCCAGCAGATGAGAAGCTTTTATCTGTGCGTTTCTTTTCTTTTCCTCCTGGATCTCTTCCTTGCTCTTGAAAAGGTGGAAACCTTTATCTTCTTTCTCATTCTCATATAAGCTTAAACAGTCTATATTAGCATCAGCAAAATCAAAATCCAAGGAAAGCTCATAGGTCTCTTTCAACAAATATGAAAGGGAATAACGTATTTCCAGTTCATCATGAAAGATCTTGTATCGGTCGCTATCTTCGTTGATGTCAACGAATTCTTCAACTACATAAAGACCAGGGTTATTTTCTTCCGTCCATTCGCCAAACGGAATAAATTCTTTGTCCAAGCCATATATGTTTTCATAATAAGGCATTAAAGCTATACCTTTATGAAAAGGATTGATAATAGACATTTCTTTGTAGTTCATTGGAACAGCCACGATATCTGCCGGGTTATCTGATGTGTCTATCTGTTTATTCTGTGTCAGATCTTTTTTGTCTTCTTTATTCTCGATAACAAATACGGAACCGCAGTAAGAACACACTGTTTTTCTCAAACCCGGTTTTATATCCAGTGGAGCTCCACACGATGAACAGATCAATTGCTTCAATGAATTATCCATTTTCCCCCCCTTCAACAGAAACACCACACGCATTTCCATCAATATATCATTAATTATGCTTCCTTTTTACTGTGTTTTATTTAATCAGTTTATAGAATGGTTGTATCCCTTTGATCCTCATATAGATGATCTCTATCGCAACAACAATAATAGCCAATGTAAGAAGTATTATAAGCAATATAGTAAGCTTGCCTAAAGGTCTTCTGTTGAGATAACTCCAATCTTCCTGTTCAGCTTGAATATCATCATCAGTATATTCGTAGTCTCTTTCTTTTCCTGAAGGATTCCTGTATTCATGAAGTCTCGCTAAAGGATCATCCTGTTCCATCAATCTGTCATAGAAATCCAATACGAAATCAATATCAGACTCACTGCATAAAGAATCATCCTCTTCATGCATGATCTTATTCCTGATATGACGGACATGTTTCAATCTCTTCAGATCCTGTTCCCAGCCTGGAACGACATATGCACCGCTTGTCAGTTCCATCCTGGAGATATATTCACTGACACCGGTATCTGACTGATACATATCCTTCAATAAGAGATCCAGTTTCTTATACTCTTCTACTAATTCTTTTTCTGTTTCGTTCATATTGTTGTATTTAATTATTTAAAACAAATGCTCTCAACCTTTCATGCGAAGGAAAGCATCAAAATCAAAAAGAATGTCTTTTTCGTATAGATATTTTTCGATCAGAGAAATGTTATCAGAAGCTTTCTGTCTATTCCATTCGATAAGTCTTTCGTTATATTCTCTTCTTGTTTCTCTACACTTGTATTTCCCCGAATAGATCATGCCGTTTCCAAATAGAACTGTCAAAAAATGATTTGTATCTATAATACCGATATCTGCTGCGCCGTCATCAATTTCTACTTCATCATCAAGAAGATAATAGGAATCCATCTTTTCATCAATAACTTCATCTTCTGTATAATCAATTTCCCATTCTCCGTTTCTTAGGCGTTTTATAGCAGACAACTGATGATATGTCCCGTCATAAGGAACGCTATTTCTTTGCAATAAAGCAGCTGCATATACCGCAAACATATCGGTATCATCAAATGATTTGGGCATATCTGAAAACATTTTTCCAATCTGCTGATTGAAGGAAATCTCTGGTTCTTCTCTTTTCTCTTCATGTGTTTCTGTGCCTGTATCAATACTTGTAAAATTGATATTTGGCATATTGAACAATTGTTCTCTTTCAGAATTATCTTCATAATAGGAGGAACTGTATGATGAATGGCCTTCAGAAGAAGGGATAGTATTTAGTTTCTCTTCTTCTTCATAAATCTGTTCATAAGAAAATAAATTGTGATTTACGGTTCCTTTCTTATCCCATTTCTCATCATAGAATTCGGTTGTTCCATAGAATTCATTATTGAACGTATAGCCGTTTTTATTTCCTTTTTTATCAAAAATAATCTGTATCTGGGTGATCGGATCATCATATGTATAACCTACATTTTTCCCTTTGGCATCATATAATGTATAACCTCCCATAATCGGATTAGGGTCGGCATGTCCTATTTCTCTATCATATTCATCATAATAAGTTATCTGCCCTGTAAATGGGTTTTCAACAAATCGTTTCACTCCCATATCAATGATCCTCCATATTTTATTTGATTCATATCAGGAATTAATTATAAAACTATTCATTTGTTCGGCTGATAAACCAAGCCTTCTTTTCACAAATAATATTAATCCATCTGTCTGATCTCTCTGGCCTAACATCATCGCTCAACCATAGTTCCATAATTTCAAAACCTTTTAATAGCTCCTTTACAGAGCTTTCATTCATGTCGTTAAAATAACGTTCTCCTTGAATTCTATCTGACTCTCCATATTTAAACGAAACATAGAAAACCCCGTTGTGTTTTAAAGCCTTATACAATCTTCGTATTACATCTTCAATTTCTTCTTTTTTAACATGCAATAAGGACGCGCAAGCCCAGATTCCATCAAACATATCTTCGTAATCTAATTCATTAAACTTTATGTTGTTGACTTTTTGCCCTATATACTCAGATGCCAACTGGCATAGTTCTTCAGAGCCATCTATCGCTTCAACTTTGTATCTCTGGGATAAGAAGAACTTGCTGTCTCTTCCGGAGCCACACCCAATATCCAAGATATACGCATGTTTTGGAAGATATTTCAAAAACTTCTGATATACGTCACTCATATCTGCATTAACCGTGCTATCAAAATAATCTTTTGCGTTTTTATTGTAATAGTTGATTGTATTATTCACGAGGACCTACCCATTTATTAAAACCCAAATTCGTTGCAACTACATAAACAGGTTTAATAACTTCTTCTAATCTGTTTGTAAACTCATACTCTTCCTGATCTGGTTTGTACAAGTTATCGTTAAGAAAAACGATTTCTTTGCGAATGATTATTTAGTCCCTTTGACTTACAAGGTAAGAATCAGAATTCACGAATGAAGCTTTAATTATTTTTATATTTCATTGATTTTTTAATTTTAAGCAGCGATTTTGTTTTCCTTTCTTTTTTCACGCTGCCTTGCTCACCAGATATCTGTTTTAAGCATTATAAAAAACACTTATAACAGACAAAAACATATATTAAAAAACGATATAAGTTAATAGATCATTATAAATATTATTTTGTGTCCGAATCCATTGCCTCCTTCCCATCTGAGTGATTAAAGGTTCAACTTAATCATAGCTCATTTTAAAAATCTGTGTAATAGGCTTTTTCATTTTTTTATTATTTTTGTGCTGTTGATATGAAGTGTAAAACCACCACTGTTATAGTGGTGGTTTTACAAAAGGATGATACAAAATGTTAAAGAAAGAAAACAATATGAGAGCCTTGGTTCATCTTTATCATAACTTTTTCTGTATGCTCTTGAATATGTCCAGTTATGAAATTAAACAAGGCTGTTGACACTGCCAACAGCCTTGTTTCTGAATCATAAGTTTATTCAGATTCGATCACCGATTTATACCAGTAGAATGAATCTTTCTTATATCTCTTATTGGAACCGGTACCGTCATCGTTCCGGTCGACATAGATGAAACCGTATCTCTTTTTCATCTCTCCGGTGGTTGCGGATACCAGATCGATCGGACCCCACATCAGGTATCCGAAACAGTTGACACAGTCTTCTTCGATCGCAAGTCTGATCTGTTTCAGATGTGAACCGACATATTCGATACGGTATGGGTCATGGATCGTACCGTCTTCTTCAAGATGATCAAAGGCACCTAATCCGTTTTCCGTAATGATCATC
Source organism: Erysipelotrichaceae bacterium (assembly GCA_017539025.1). Classification (GTDB taxonomy): domain Bacteria; phylum Bacillota_I; class Bacilli_A; order Erysipelotrichales; family Erysipelotrichaceae; genus Colivicinus. The sequence continues at coordinate 11,416 of JAFYHT010000048.1, read as the reverse complement.
GGAAGTCCATATCTGCGGTCTACCATGTTGAGCAGATATCTGAGTCCGATCGGATCGATCGTCCAGCCCCAGTCACTCTGTTTCAGATATGGATTGTTCAATCCGCCAAAGAAGCTTCCTTCCTTGTCGGTCAGATCCAGTGCAGTCTCTACTGCAGAAGCATAGTAGTTGATGCCGATGAAGTCGATCTTTCCTTCTTCAAACGCTTTCTTGTCTTCTTCGCTGATCTGAAGATCTACTCCTCTGTCGCGATACGTCTTGAGCTTGTATTCAGGGAAAGCACCCTTAGTCATCGCATCGATCTGATACCAGTCTCGATCCATAGCCTTGAACGCCTTCAATGAATCCTCTGGATTGGCGCTGTAGGCATAGATCGGAGTCAGACCGAATACACAACCGATCTTGTAGTTGTGATCGATCTCATGACCGATCTTGACTGCCTTCACAGAAGCCAAAGTCATATTGTACGCACAATTGACCATGACCTTTGATGGATCATCAAGCTTTGAATAACAGAGTCCTGTATTCATGTAAGTGAAGAAATCAGACAGTTCCACATCCGAATCCAGGTGATTCATCTCATTGAAAGTTGACCAGTAAGTAACTTCTCCCTTGAACTCCTCAAACATCGTCCTTGCGTAACGCAGATAAAGATCTACGACTTCCCTGTTCTGCCAGGAACCGTATTTCTTTACCAGATTCAAAGGCATCTCGAAATGAAACAGTGTGATGATCGGCTCGATATCGTTCTTCTTCAGTTCCCTGATCACATCGCGATAGTGTTCGATCCCTTTTCTGTTTGGCTCTGATTCATCGCCATTGGGATAGATCCTTGACCAGTCGACAGAGATCCTCAGACAACTGAAACCGGCTTCCTTGAATAAAGCGATATCTTCCTTATACGTATGATAGAAATCGATCGCCTTATGAGAAGGATAATAAGTATCACTATCAATATCATCATGAAACTGTCTTGGAGTATCCTTACTGCCGACAGTCACGACATCCATGATACCTAAGCCCTTGCCATCTTCATCATATGCACCTTCACATTGGTGGGAGGCAATGCTCCCACCATAGAAGAATTTATTTTTCATTGATCTTCTCCAATACACGCCTGTAGACCTTACCGATCGCCTTAGCGGTATTGATCTCGCTCATGACAGTCATCAGAGTATCCTGAGCGTGTGTGAACAGGATGTTCGGATAGAAGTTCGGATCAGTGATCGTACCCTGCAGAACCTTGGTTTGTGCAGTATGAGACTTCGTGATCTGAACTCTTGCCTCTTCCATCAGTTCATCGTATTTAGCAACATCATCGATGTTATCCAATGCCTGATTCAGAGCTGTCCTTGCTGCACCTGCAGCAACGATCATTTCCATCGATTTTTCATTCAATTCATCTAAAGTCATAATATACTCCTGTCTTATTTTGTAGCAGCAGCCTCTTCTTCAAGACACTGCTTGTCATAAGCAACAACAAACGGATAGTAGACCAGTGCAGTCAGAGCAAGAAGGATCAGCACCAGGATGACACCTCTGAAGTCGTAGTTTGTCAGATAAGTCTGGATTGGGATCGGCATATACCAAAGCAGGAATGATGTTGAAGGGATCGTAACCATGCCGGCCTTCATTACCAGATAAGTGATCACTGAAACCAGGATCGGATTGATCCAGAACGGGATCATCATCAACGGGTTGAATACAACGGAACCAAACACGATCGGTTCATTGATATTGAAGATACCCGGAAGGATACAGGTCTTGCCTAAACCTTTGAGTTTTTCAGACTTGCACAGCAGGAACAGGACACAAAGCATCAGAGTACAACCCGTACCACCTAACCAGATCCATCCACCCAGTGTTTCGTTTGTTAAGACCAAAGTAGCCTTGCCACCGGCTGCAACAGCCGCAGCATTCTTGGCGATCGCATCCATACCGACTGTGTAGTACACAGGAGTTAATAGCCATGGGCTTAAACCGAAGGAATAGAAGAACGCCATCAGGAAGTTGATCAGTGTGAAACCAAACAGTGACTGTGCGATATTGATCAAAGGTGAAACCATGACATTTACGATCTCATACAGATCAAGATGCAGCAGATTGCAAGCGACGAACGCACAGATCATGATGACCATGATCGGAGCCATAGAATCAAAGCTGTCGACCAGGAACTTAGGCATCTTGGTATCTTTCTTGAATAAGCTTCTCTTGGAGAAGATCTTCATGATGAATGCCACGAAGAGACCTGCAACGATCGCAACGAACATACCGGAAGCACCGACTCTGTCAGATGCAACAGCGAAGTAACCGTCATCATTGACGAACGCCTGGCTCATCGCAAGCAACAATGCAGCACCCATGAAACCGGCCTGTCTCTTATACTTCGGAAGTCTCAGCTTTTCAAGAACGAACGTCGGGACAAGGTAAGCAACCATCAGAGCACTTAATCCCATTGTGAATGTTGAGAAGTAAGAGAAATCCGGGAAATTCGGAACATATTCATTCAGGATAGAAATGATCGTAATAAATGAGCTGATGATCATTACCGGAACAGTAGCGATCATTGTTTCCTGGATCGAAGCGATCCAAGGATTCTTAGCGATAGCGCTGGCTTTCGGACCAACGACATTAGTCATCCAATCAATAATCTTTTTCATCTTTTTAATCCCCCTATTCTTTGTTTGCCAATGCAAGAGCCTGATCCAGGATATTCTTGCCATTCATCGTTGAATAATCAGAATCAGCGATAAAATCAAACGGTACGCCATATTCTTCAGTGATCTCACGAAGATTGTCTTCCAGATATCTGAGATGCGGACCTGCCAATACAGCAGCTCTGCCTTGCGCATAATCTTCCAGTTCAGTCTCGCTGATCGCATCGACTGTGATGTCAAGGCCTCTTGCGATGCCTTCTCTTTGTACATTCTGAGCGATGAAGCTGCTTGAAGCGCCGCCTCCGCAAACAATTAACAGTTCCATAAGTATGTCTCCTTTTTCTTTACGCTTTCAGTGTACAAAACGGTACAAAAGCTAACAAATCTTTTAATTACCGCGATCCGGTAATTAAAAAACTCATGCTGCATATCCTTATATATTAGAATGAGGATATGAAGAAAAACCGATCTGAAGAAATACTCGATCATCTGAAACGAAATAAAGGAATTTCCTATTCAGCGGAAGAACTCTCTTTAAAATTCGGGATCTCCATCAGACAGATCAGAAACTATATCAGACAGATCAACGAAAACAAAGAAATCATTATTATTGATAACGGAAAATACCATATCAGTGAAGAAGCATCAGTATCATCCAACAGAAACATCGACGGAAACGAACGTGTTTCCTTCATCATTTCGCGTCTTTTGTCGGAAGATGGAGAAATCGATATCTATGAGATAGCCGAAGAACTCTTTGTATCGGAAGCAACGATACAGACAGACCTGAAAAAACTCAGAAGAAAGATAGAACCATTTCATCTGACTCTGATCAACGACAACTCATCTCTGTCATTACAGGGAACAGAAAAGAATAAGCGATCTCTTGCCAGCTACATGATCACCAACACCCACTACAAAGGCTTCATGGCAGATGACAACAATCGCTTCTTAAATAACGACTACGATATCGAAAACCTCAGAAAGAACCTCATCACTATCCTTAATGAATGTTCTTTCTACTATAACGATTACTCTCTCAACAACATCATCCTTCATCTGGTGATCACGATCGACAGACTGCAGAATCACTATTCGATCGAAGAGACTCAGATGTCTTTAAAGATCTCCGAGATCGAAAAAAGTGCAGCAGACAAGATCAGCAGATATCTGGAAGACTGCTATGATGTTGAGATCAACCAGACAGAGAGAAACAACATCGCTGCCTTCCTGACGACGAATCTGGCTACATTAGATTATCGGATGATCGATCGAAACAACATCTCTTCCTATATTGAAGAAACAACGATCGAACTGGTCGACTATATCCTTGAGAAAGTAAGTGACTATTATCTTTTAGACCCATTTGATGATGTCTTCTTCGCCAGGTTTTCACTCCATGTCGACAATCTGCTGAAAAGACAGAAGATCAACCATTCTGTCCACAATCCAATGTTACTGGACATCAAGCTGACATACCCTCTGATCTTTGATATTGCCGTATATGCAGCAGGACTCATCGAAGAAAAAACCGGATACAGGATCAACCAGGATGAGATCTCTCTGATCGCCCTTCATATCGGCAGTTTCATTGAAAGCAGTGACTTGAACAAAAACAAAGTATCGGCGATCTATATCTATTCCGATTATCATCAGTTCTATCAGCACAATATCAGTAAGATCCAGAACAGATTTGAAAAAGATCTCAACCTCCTCTATACGATCTCGGCTGCCGACTATGATCCGGAAACGATGAAACCGGATCTGTTACTCTCTGAAGTCGAAAAAGATGAAGCGATCTTCGTATCACCATTCATCACCGATCGTCAGATTCAGAATATCGAATCGATGATCAGGACAAGATCTGCAGACAAAGAGATCGATCTCTTCTTTGAATCCTTCAACAACCTGTTTAAAGAAGAACTCTTCTTTACGGACATCTATGGAGAAGATGAATTTGAAGTCATACGGAAACTGACAGACAGGCTGAAAGAAAAAGGACTCTTTGGCGAAGAATTCGTCGAAAGCGTCATCAACAGAGAAAAGCTTTCTTCAACCTGCTTCATAAAAAAGGTAGCTATCCCGCACGCGATCGGACAGACGATCTCTCACAGTTTCATTTCGGTCGTTACCTATGACCGGAATCAGAAATGGGGAAATGAAGAGATACAGATGCTTATCCTGTTTGGCATCGCCTACGCGGAAAGGAAAGACTTCCGCTTCGTTTTCAACCACATCGTAAGCATACTTAATAGTGAAGCCAATATCATCGCACTAAGTAAATGTCGTTCCTATGATGAGATCGCTGAAACGATGAGGGCACTGATCCCTGTAACGATCAAGTAAAATGCCATCGCAGATACGATGGCATTTTTATAAACCGAAGACCTTTGTTTATAGTGATCAGAAAGGAGGAAAGAAGTTGGCCGCATCATTTTATCCTTCGGGCCTTCGGTTCATCTTCATGGTATCTTCTTTGAAGAAGATGCAGAAGGTCAGGCTACTGACTCTTCTTTTCTTCTTCGATGATGATCTCTACGATCTTGCTCAGATCACTTTCATCCAGATAAGAAAGGATATCCAGTAATGTCAGTAATGTCATATTCTTGTCGTGTCTGATCCTGTCCAATAAGGCATTTGATAATTCGTGTTCCAACATGAATTTGTTCTGGGAAAGTCCTTTTTCCTTTAAAGTCTCGAAAAAAGGTGCATAAGAAAAACTAAGTCTGTTCATAAATGATTCTCCTGTTTCTACGCTTCTTTATATTCCGCTGCGTACGGAATCCCTGGTCCATGCATTGACATCGGGATAGCCAGCTGACAGGTTCGAGGGTTAACCCTCATCCTGATTTCATCTTAGTCCTTAAAACACAATTCGACTATGTCCACTTTTGAAACACATCTTTCATTTTTATCCAAACAGTACTATGATGAAATCATGGAAGAACTCACTACTTTACAACAGTTATTACGTATCCTGCTGGAAGCAGGCTTTACCCGCGAAAACGCCTTAGCACTTCTTGGAAAGTTCCTGGAAGAAGAAGCCAGAAACTATGTAGAAGCTATGGAAACATTCGAAGATGATAAACTTCCTGAAGATTATTTCTCGAAGCTGATCCATTAAAACAGAAAGCCAACTCAACAAGTTGGTTTTCTTTTTTTATTATTGCTTCACAATGTAAAACCACCACTATGATAGTGGTGGTTTTACAAAAGAGGAGTCAAAAATGAAATGTTCAAAACGGAAGTGATACGAGAGCCTTGGCTCATCTTTATCATAGATTTCTCTTGTGCTCATGCATACGTCCAGATATGAAATTGTTGTTTTCTCGTCTATTCCCTTTATAAAAAGAAGTATGGTCCTACTTTCCATACTTCTTAATCAGATATTCTATATATGCTTCTCTCTCGCCTTCGATCTTTTCCTCGTCGGCATATTCATGAAGCATGCCTCCCAGTTTATCAACGACCCTTTTCTTTTCTTCTTTTGCATCATAGTCGCCTTTGATGATACCAGTAAGGGAATCGGTCAGAAAAGAAGCGGTTTGAGATGGAATCATCCTTCCTATCTCTTTTCCATCTATAGTGATGATGACTTCGTTTCCTGCGATGATCCTGTTAATGTATCGATCGAAATCATTCTTTATTTCTCTTGCTGTTGCTTTTGTTGCGGCCATAATAGAAACCTCCATATACTTTACATTTATACTATACAATTTCTGAACAGGTTATTTAAAGTAACTATACTCTGGATTTTTAGAATCATTATTTGACAGCGAGCTGAGTTTCTTAAGGTGCTCGGCAGTGACTTGTATGTTTTTATTGAAGACCGATGAGTTTTTTGACATCATTTTATTGTTTTCGTCATTTTTGTTTTTAGTATTTTCGAAATTTAATTCTGAATTACAAAACTTATATTGATGACAAATAGCTAATACAAAATGTTAAAATATAGATGTAGGGAAAGTTGTTTCAAGAAAGGGTCGTGCCAGTAACACGACCCTTTCACTTTGTGTGCAGGGAAAGTTGTTTCTTAACTAACTGTGATAGTTAATTAAGAAGTTCAGAATCGCAATGAGGATCGATAGTAATAAAACTATGATCGCAACAGCTTTGCTGTCCATTGCAATCCCCTTTCGCCCTGCACACAAGTTATAAGAAGACATCTCATAATCTGAATGCCTCCATTACATTATTCTTAGAAAAATTCGCGATACCTACATTTTTCTCAAAAAATACGCAGAATGATTCTTTTTTCGCTAAAAACATTAAAAAACCGCTGCATTAAACAGCGGTCCAGATCAGTTCTTGCTTTTATATTTTTTACAGCCAGACGAAGGAAGCCGGTGAAGCGGATTCGATCTCATTTACCAGAGATGTGATCTTTCCTGTTTCCTCATCTGTTTCATAGATGCAGATCCTGTTTGCATCACACAATCCGACGATCAGATGATTATCACACTGTGAGGTATTGAATCCTCTCGGATCTCTTCCCGGTAACTCAAACACTTCAATAAATGATAATGTATGATCCTCGTTCACCTTGAAACAGGCGATGCTTCCGTTATTGTCTTTATTGAACATGGAACGGTTGGAAACATATAGGAATCTCTTGTCGTATGACAGATGAAGATCTGAAGGCATACGGATCTCGGGATCCTTCATGCCTGAAGTATTCTTTTCATCTCTGCCACAGTGTTCCTTTTCAAAATGAGGAAGCGGATGTTTTTTCATGTATTCTTCATCCATCGTAGCGATGGTCTGCAAGTGTGTCAGCTCCCCGTTATTTGGATCAACTCTATAAACACTGACACACGGATAGTTCTCATTGCAGACATAAAGGATATCGTTTTCCTTATCGATCTCCATATGTCTTGGCGCATAGCCCTTTTCTGTCTTGTATCGGTTAAGAACCGTCAATGTTCCATCTTCATGCAAACGCAACACTTCGATCTCATCTGCTCCTCTGTTGCAGCCATAGACCAGGCCATGATCATCCACTCTCACACAATGAAGATGAGAAGTGGACTGTCCCCCACCATAGATCCAGTATCCCGATCCGTCAAAGACCTTGAGATCGCAAAGCTCTCCGATACTGCCGTCTTCATTGATATGGAATGATGCGATCGAAGAATCATCAAAACCTCTCTTCAATATCCATCTTCCTTCTTCATCCTTCACATAGGAACAGGTCACTGTCGTATGAGAACCGTGGTTTGAACAAAGAAGATATCTTCCATCCTTGCTTACTGCGACATTGGAAGTCCTGGATCCGTAGGAGATCGAATCATTAAGTTTTGACAAAGAACCATCCTCGTTGATCCTGTAGGCAGAAACACCTCCGCCTGATCCATTGAGTCCTCCATCAAAATCCTTGGTCTCATTTGCTGCATAGATATATTTATGATCAGAAGAAACACAGATGATACCGGCATTGTTGCTTTCGGCGACATTGATCGGCCTTAAACCATCTTCCTCTAAGAGAAAACTGTATACTCCTTCTCCACTACCGGAAATACTACCCTTGCCGCTTTTCCCGGTCCCTACCGAACCGGCATAGATAAATGTCTTTTTCATTCCAGATCCTCTCCGTTGCTTTCAATGACCTTCTTCATCCAGTACCAGGATTTCTTTTTCATCCTGCTTAATGTGCCATTGCCCTTGTCATCCATATCGACATAGATGAAGCCATATCTCTTCTTCATCTCTCCTGTGCTCAAAGAAACCAGATCGAACGGCCCCCACATCGTATAGCCTAAGAGCTTGACTCCATCCAGTACGACCGCATTGATCATTTCTCTCAAATGATCTCTGAGATAATCGATCCTGTAATCATCGTTTATCTCTCCCTCTTCATTGATCTCATCAACTGCACCAAGTCCGTTTTCAACGATGAATAATGGCTTCTGATAGCGGTCATAGAATTCATTCAATACATATCGTAAACCCAATGGATCCACTGCCCATCCCCAGTCTGTCTTTGGAAGATAAGGATTGGTATCGCCGCCGATGACATTCATCTTTGTATCCTTGGATACGATCGCAGATCGATAATAACTGAAAGATACAAAATCAAGCGTCCCTTCTTTCAGTATCTTCTCATCTTCTTCAGAAATATCCAGTGTGACATTCCTTCTTTTTAAGAGATCCTTACTGTAGGAAGGATAGTAACCTCTGGCCATGACATCGATGAAAAACAAGGTTTCTCTTCTCTTGTTCATGGAAGTAAAGATATCTTCCGGCTTGCATGTAGCCGGATACAAAGCACTGGAGGCATACATCGTACCAAACATGCTTTCAGGCATCATCTCATGGCCCATCTTGACTGCCAGAGCACTGGCGAGGAAACAGTGATGCACTGCCTGATAGTGGGTCTGATCATCACACTTATGTGTTCCCATGGAAACATAACCTCTGACCGCATTGAGCTCATTGAAGGTCAGCCAGTAACGGCACTTGTTTCCAAAACGTTCAAACAGAGTCTTGCAATATTTCAGATAACAGTCGATCACAAACCTGCTGGACCATCCATCGTACGTTTCCGCAAGATAGGAAGGAAGTTCATCATGACAGATCGTGATCAAAGGTTCCATCCCCTCTTTGATCATCGTATCGATCATGTCTTCATAGAATCTCAAACCTTCTTCATTTGGTTCTTCTTCTATCCCCAGAGGATAGATCCTTGGCCAGCAGATGGAGAAGCGGAATACGTTGCATCCCATCTCACCCATGAGTTTGAGATCTTCCTTGTAGTGATGATAGAAATCGACAGCCTTATGGCTTGGATAGTAGTACCTTTCATCGATACAGGGCTCACAGCCCTCCGGGATCTCCTCAGGAGAAAAGAAGCTGCTGCGTGCTCTATAAACATTTCCTTCTTCATCCCGATATGTGACAGCTCTCGGGTTTTCCAGATTTCCATCCGTTTCAAAGTCGTGTGTACAAAGACCCTTGCCGCCTTCCAGATATCCGCCTTCACATTGAAAATCAGCTGTAGCACCACCCCATAAGAAAGTCTCAGAAAGTTTCATGATATCCCTCCAAATCTTCTATCTAAATGATAACAGGAAAAAAGAAAAAACGACCGATCCGTAAGGACCGGTCATATTTGATCGATTACTGTTTCTTTTCTCTTAAAGAAAGCAGAACATAAGTAGCAACGAAGTTGCATACGATCGTAGCGACAAAGGAGATCGCTGCTGCAGCAACGTTGCCAGGTAAACCAGCCGCAGCCGGAATAGAGAAGATCGATTGCGAGATCGGAGCAGTTACCTTGTAACCTGCCAGACCTGTGATCGCACCGGCGATGAACATACCGATCATCGTTGCCAGCATGCATGTCTTGTCCTGGAAGACGACACCGAATAATGACGGCTCAGAAATACCTAGGATACCTGCCAGAGCACTTGAGAAACCGGTTGACTTCTTTTCAGGATCCTTATTCTTCAGTGCATAAGCTAAAGCTGTACCGGCAACACCGACGTTGTAGACCATGAAGGAAGGCATGATGATCGGGTCGTAACCCAGAGTTCCGATCATCGAGAAGATGATACCGAATAAGCCTACATGTAATCCTGCCATGACCATGAACGGCAATAAGAGTGAAACGAAAGCCGGAGCCAGGAAGCCGATCGTATTGCTTACCCAGTTGATGAAACCGACAACGAGGTTCATGATCATAGTGCCTAACGGGCCGATAACCAGATAAACCAGTGGAACGACGATGATCAGTTCAAGCATCGTGACACCGAAGATATAGATGACCTGCGGAACGACCTTCTTCGCAAACTTCTCGACATACTTCAGAAGTACACAAGCTAAGATCGTCGGGATCGCAGTACCGGTGTAAGAGAAGTCTCTGATCGGAAGACCGAAGATGTTGACTGTGCCTTCTGTAACAGCACTCATCATAGCCGGATAGATCATGATCGCACCGATCAAGGCGCCGATATATCTGTTGGTACCGAGCTTTTCAGCACAGGTGAAACCGATGAAGATCGGCATGAAGTAAGTTGCAGCACCGGAAAGCGTATTGAAGAACTGATATGTTCCTGAACTTGCTGAAAGCAATCCGATCTGTGAGAACAGCGACAGTAAAGCCTGAATGAACAGTGAACCCATCAGAGCACCGAGCCATGGTGCGATGGAACCCATCAGGACATCCAATACCAGGTCAGTGATCTTGACGTTGCCGACACCGCTGTAATCAGCACTTTCGAATGTTGCGATCTCTTTCATCGCATTGGCATACTTTTCAACCTCACCTGTACCGATGACCAGCTGATACTGACCGCCTGCCTTGGCAACACCCTTGATACCCTTTACCTGTCTTGCCTTGACATCATCAGCCTTTGAAGGATCCTTCAAAGTAAAACGAAGTCTTGTCATACAGAATCCCATGGTAGCGACATTCTCTGCACCGCCGATGGCATCCAGTATTTCTTCACACAATTGTCTGTAATCCAGATCAGCCATTATTATTTTCCCCCTTTATCTCTATACGAGATCATTTGTAAGCTAATTATAACAAATATGGTTCGTATAATAATACGATTATAGGCACAAGAAGGATTCTGAAATCATTTTGAATCGCTTTCTTTTTTCAATACACAATTAGCTTGTGATTCCAAAATGATTTTGTCCAGTTTTTTAGGACTGAATAGTTCTTGTTAAACGATGCTTCTTTAACGGTGCATTTGAGTTGAATAAGTCATTCGAAGTACCGGTTAATATCAAGCTGACAATTTAATAGTTTCACG
>JAFYHT010000047.1 GCA_017539025.1 Erysipelotrichaceae bacterium | reverse complement strand
GGCAACTCTGGCAAGAGATCTGGAACTTCTGAAAGAAGATTATGATATCTCTGAGATCCATCCGGTCGATATGTTTCCATATACCGTTCATACGGAATGTGTCACTTCACTGAAAAGGAAAACGAAATGAAGAAATGTCCTGTTTCTGAATACTGCGGAGGATGTCAGTATCTGGGGATGAAATATGATAAACAAGTGGAAATAAAACAGGAAAAGGTTGAAAAACTTCTTTCTTCTTTTCATCATGTAGAAAAGATCATACCATGTAAAGAATCATTGAATTATCGAAATAAGATACAGATCTCTTTTGGATATGATGAGGATCACCATATCATTTCCGGATACTATATTCCGAATTCTCATCTGATCCTTCCGATCGAAGAATGTATGCTTTGTGATGATAAGATCAATCAGATCGTTTCTTCCGTTAAAAAGATCATCATCAGAAATCGCATCTCCATCTATGATGAAAGAACGAAAAAAGGCTGTCTCAGACATCTTTTAATCAGATCGACAAATACGAATGAATATATGATCGTTCTGGTTACTGGTTCTTTCAATCTGATGAAGAAAGAAAGACTTGTAGAAGAAATATTGAGATATAATCCCGATGTAACAACGATCATTCATAACATCAATCAGGAGAAAAGTTCTTCAATACTTGGGAACAGGAACCAGATACTTTATGGAAAAGGATATATCACAGATGAGTTATGCGGATTGAAATTCAGGATCTCAGCCAATTCTTTCTATCAGGTCAACCGTTATCAGACAGAAGTTTTATATAACACGGCAATTCAATCTTTAGATCTGAAGAAAGACGACATCCTGATCGATGCCTATTGCGGTACCGGAACGATCGGTCTGTCTTGTGCAGAATATGTAAAGAAAGTGATAGGAGTTGAACTTGTACCTTCAGCAGTAAAAGACGCTGAAACAAACCGAAAGATAAACCAAATAGAAAACGCAGAATTCATATGTAAAGATGCCGGTAAATTCATGGAATCTTTAAGCAGAAACAAGACACATATCGATGCAGTGATCATGGATCCGCCTAGATCTGGCTCAGATATCAGATTCATGTCTTCGATGGTGAAAATGAAACCGGATAAGATCGCCTATATATCGTGCAATCCGGTTACCTTAGAAAGAGATCTGAAATATCTGATGAAATACTACAATATCAGACTGATACAACCTGTAGATATGTTTCCTTTTACTCAACATATCGAAACAGTTTGTATACTAAATCAGAAAAACAAAATTTAACGGTATCCAAATGATTATGTAATCTCATAGAGTTGTATGAATGCGGATATGGAGAATAATAAAAGCACACTGGCAAAATATCTTTCAAGATTAGATGTATGGGCTTTATCCTTAAGCTGTATCATTGGTTGGGGTGCTTTTGTCATGCCTGGCACTACATTTTTTTGCCGATTGCAGGTCCATTAGGAACGACGATTGCTGTGGTTGTCGGTGCATTGATCATGACTGTGATCGGTGCCAACTATTCTTATCTCATGGTCGCTCATCCCGGTATCGGCGGTGTTTATGCTTATACAAAAAGTGAATTCGGAAGGGGACATGCGTTTTTAAGTGCATGGTTTTTATGCCTGTCATGAATAGCTATGAAGCGACGAAAACCATACGTTCTTTGGAAGAGAAAGCTCTATCTTCGATCCCTATCGTTGTGATGACTGCAAACGCATTTAAAGAAGATGAAAAGGCAGCGAAAGATGCCGGTATGCAGGGACATATCGCCAAACCTTTGGATATCGATAAGATCAGAAGAACACTCAATAATGTTCTGAAATAGTGAAATAATCTGATTTCGGTCATAAAAAATCAGAATGCACCCCGTTTGAGAATGGGGTGTTTCTTTTGTAAAATGAATGAGGTATGCAGAGAATCGAGATCATTGGAGAAAACTACTTCGGTAGATATGATAAAGAAAGAATCGCATGTCGAGGAATCGTTATTAGAGATAACGAAATCCTTTTGACATACGAAAGGAATCTTGACATCTATATGATTCCAGGTGGTGGCCTTGAAAATGATGAAAGCGAGAAAGACTGCTGTATCAGAGAAATTCAGGAAGAAACAGGATATATCATTGAACCGGAAGAATGTTTTCTGCAGATCGACGAGTACTACGAAGATTGCAGATATATCAGTAAATACTTTTGTACAAATATAAAAGGGCAATATCAAAAGAAACTCACTCAACAGGAGATCATGAATGGTCTGGAAGAGAAATGGCTTTCTCTGAATAAAGCGATCGATATCTTCTCGAAACACCAATTGTATAAAGAAACCGATGAAATGAAACGAGGACTCTATCTGAGAGAATACTATGCACTCTGTGAATATATGAAAATGATTTCTGAATGAATTGCGATGAGATAAAATAGATTAAGAACTAATAATATGAGAAATAAACAGATATTGAAAAGAAAATTACTGATCCCATTGATATTGGTCCTGATCTCAGCACTGGCTTTTTTCATATATACGGGAAATTATTATCATGAAGATGAGTTCGCAGATCAGGCAATGGATTCAACAAAATCGGTTGAAGTGATTGAAACAGATTACGGTTATTTTTTTGATGGAATAGGTAAGGATCATGCATTGATCTTTTATCCGGGAGGAAAGGTAGATGAGAAGGCTTATGCACCATTGATGCATCAGCTTGCGCAAAACGGTATCGATACATTCCTGATCCGGATGCCGTTTCATCTTGCGGTAATGGACATGTATAAGGCAGATCAGATCGATGAAATTGGAAGATATGATCATGTGTATATCGGTGGGCATTCTTTGGGCGGAGCGGTTGCCAGTATCTATGCTGCAAAAAATAACGATCTGATCGATGGTCTGATATTGATCGCAGCTTATCCGGATAAACAGCTTGATGAGGATATGAAAGTCTTTTCGATTTATGGTTCTAATGATCAGATATTGAACCGAGAAAAGTATCAAGAATCAAAAAAATACATTTCAGGAAAACTGATTGAATATGTCATCAATGGAGGAAATCATTCACAATTCGGTTCCTACGGATTCCAGAAGGGCGATGGTGAAGCGAGTATCAGTATGGATGAACAGATCGATCAGACTGTTGATGCGATCAGTGTTTTTATTTTAGGTGAGTAATATGGATTATCAGGATATCAATGCGAAAACGATAGACAGATGGATCGAAGAAGGATGGGAATGGGGTATCCCGATCGATCATCAGACATATATGGATGCGAAAAACGGTAAGTGGGAAGTCAAACTGACTCCAACAAAATATGTACCGAAACATTGGTTCGGTGATCTCAAAGGAAAGAAGATCCTGGGTCTTGCCAGCGGCGGAGGACAGCAGATGCCGATATTTGCAGCACTTGGAGCTGAATGTACTGTTCTTGATTACTCTTCAAAGCAGCTTGATAGTGAAAAAGAAATCAGCGAAAGAGAAGGCTATGAAATAAATATCATCAGAGCAGATATGACCAAAAGGCTTCCTTTTGATGATGAGACATTTGATATCATCTTTCATCCGGTTTCCAACTGTTATGTGAAAGATGTGAAATCCATCTGGAAAGAGTGTTACAGAGTATTGAAGGAAGGTGGATTTCTTTTATCCGGTACGGATCATTTCGTCAATTATATCGTAGATGAGAATGAAGAAAAGATCATCAATGATCTTCCTTTCGATCCTTTGACGAATGAAAGATACAGAAAACAGCTGGAAGAGGATGACTGTGGTATGCAATTCTCACACACATTGGAGGAACAGATCAACGGACAGCTGGAAGCAGGCTTTGTTTTAAAAGAACTATATGAAGATTTCAATGGCGAGGGCAGACTCAATGATATGAAGATCCCGACGATGCTGGCAATGAGATCTTATAAACCAAAGAAAGAAGTTGAATGATTATGGCGTGGTATGAAGAAGCGGTGTTTTATCACATATATCCATTGGGATTAAGTGGTGCACCATATGAAAACAGATATGAAATGACTGTACACAGATTGAATGATCTGATCCCATGGATCGATCATATCGCAGATCTTGGCTGCAATGGACTTTATATCGGTCCTTTATTTGAATCTGTCGGACATGGCTATGAAACGACAGATTACAGAAGACTTGATCGCAGACTTGGCGACAACGAGGATCTTAGAAATTTTGTAAGGATCTGTCATGAAAAAGGGATCAGAGTCATCCTGGATGCGGTGTTCAATCATACGGGAAGAGATTTCTTTGCGTTTCAGGATATCAGAGAAAGAAGAGAATACAGTCCTTATCTGAACTGGTATCAGAATGTCAATCTCTATGGAAACAATGGATTCAATGATGGTTTTTCCTATGATACATGGGGCGGATATGATATTCTTGCTAAACTGAATCTTAAAAATCCGGATGTCGTCAATTATCATCTTGATACAGTCAGATTCTGGGTGAATGAATTCGATATCGATGGATTGAGACTGGATGTCGCTCAGGTACTCGATTTTGACTTTATGAGAAGACTGAGAGAATTCTGTGATCAGATCAAGGATGAGTTCTTCCTGATGGGTGAAGTCATCCATGGCGAATATGAAAGATGGGTCGATCGTCATATGCTTCACAGTGTGACGAATTATCATCTGAATAAGGCGTTATACAGCGGGCATAACGAACATAATTATTTCGAGATCGCTCATACGATCAACAGACAGATCCAGTCAAACAAGTATGAAATGAGCCATTTGTATAACTTCGTAGACAATCACGATGTGGAACGGATATCTTCGATCTTAAAAAACAAAGCCGATTATCTTCCAGTTCACATCCTCTTGTATACTTTGCCGGGAATTCCATCGATCTATTACGGATCGGAATATGGGATCGAAGGTAAGAAAGAAAGATATTCAGACTATTCTTTAAGGCCTATGTTGGATCTCAACGAACTTGAAAGTCAACATAATGACTGCAAGGAACTGATCAAGGCTCTGGGAAAGATCAGGCAGAGAGAAAAAGCACTTTCCTATGGCGATTACAGGCAATTACAGCTCACGACAGAGAAGTATTGTTTCAAGAGGGGTGATCTTATCATCACGGTAAATAACAGCTCAGAAAGAGTGTATTTCGATCTGGATGAATCCGGATCATATTACGGAGCATTATCTGGTCAAAGAATAGATTCGGATAACGGAAGACTTCACATTGAGATCGATGGAAATGGCGGAGAGATCTGGATCCCGGATACAGATCATAGAGAAACATACGAACCGATCAGATTTGAAGCGGAAGAAAAGAAAAACGAAGAAGAATGGAATAGACCTGAACGTTCAAACAAACCATATGAAGAAATGAGTGTTGAGGAACTTCAGGCAGAAATACTTGCGAAGATGGAAGCCAATGGTCCTTTAAACGACAGGATGATCAATGATGTAAGAGAAAATGTTTATAGGGATTCATTGTTGAACTGGGTCAAAAGTTTCAGATAGGGGGAAATATGAAAGATATCAATGAAATGAGCGATCATGAAATATTGATCGAACTGCTTGAAGAGAAAAGAAGGAATGACAGGATCAGATATATCCAGTATGCGTTTGATGCTGTAGTGATCTTAGCGTTACTGGTGTTAGGATTTATTTATATACCAAAGATCGTCAGCTTTGTAAAACAGGTCAATCAGCTGATCGAAGACTATCAGCAGCTTGTCGGTCGTCTCAATCTGACGGAAGTCAAGATCGATGAATTTGTGAATTCGTTCGGAAGTGATACCGGCGAAAAGATGAAAGAATTCATTGAAAGGTTTGAAGCTCTGATGAGCAGATTCGGATTCTAAGGAGGAACTATGTTAGAGATAGGTACAAAAGCCCCGGATTTCAGATTGAAAGATCAGAACGGGATCGAAAGAAGCTTAAGCGAATTCAAAGGACAGAAAGTCATTTTATACTTTTATCCGAAAGACATGACAAGCGGTTGCACAAAACAGGCATGCGGTTTTGCGGAAAGATATCCGCAATTCAGGGAAAAGGATGCGATCGTATTAGGTGTCAGCAAGGATTCTGTTGCTTTCCATAAGAAGTTTGAAGAAAAGTATGGATTGCCATTCCCGCTTCTTTCCGATGAAAAGCTGGAAGTCATACAGGCTTATGATGTCTGGAAAGAAAAGACCAATTACGGTAAGAAATACATGGGTATCGTCAGATCGACTTATCTGATCGACGAAAAAGGGATCATCGTAAAGGCTTTATCCAATGTAAAAGCTGCAGATAATCCCGAACAGATGTTGAAAGAGATATAAAGAAAACCGCAGTAATCACTGCGGTTTGATTTTTAATGGCGTGCCTAGCAAGACTTGAACTCGCAACCTTTTGGTTCGTAGCCAAACACTCTATCCAGTTGAGCTATAGGCACATTGCTTATATAGGTTATCACTATTTGATTTATTTTTCAATTGTTGTCGTTGTATTTAATGGATAAAAATGATAGTATACGGATGTGTCCATGTAGCTCAGTTGGATAGAGCATCCGCCTTCTAAGCGGACGGTCGGGAGTTCGAGTCTCTCCATGGACGCCATTTTTTTTGGAAGAAATGGCTTTTTATATAGTCTGTATTGTCTTTTTTTTGTCTTTTTTCTTTTGGTATGTTTTACTACAATTAAATTGTAAGAGACATACGCAGACTTTTATATATGTCCCAAATAATACATAGGAGTAGTGAAATGAAAGGTATTCATGTAAGCAGTGAAATAAAGCCTTTAAAGAAAGTTTTGCTTCACAGACCGGGCAGGGAGTTGCTGAATCTTACACCTGACAGACTTCAGGAACTTCTTTTTGATGACATCCCATATCTGAAAGTCGCTCAGGAAGAACACGATGCTTTCGCGAAAGTACTGGTAGATAATGGGGTAGAGGTCGTCTATCTGGAAGATCTGATGAGTGAAGTACTTAAACAGAATCCGAAACTGATCGATCGTTTTCTTTATCAGTGGCTGGAAGAGGGAAATATCCGTACAAAGAGATGGCGTGACAAACTATACAATTACATGATCTCGAATTTCAAAGGAAAAGAACTTGTATTAAAGACGATGGAAGGGATCACTTTGAAAGAGATCGGTGATTCCGCTAAAAAATATTCTCTGCAGGATAGAGTAGCACCGGATGATGATCTGATCGTAGATCCGATGCCGAACCTTTATTTCCAGAGAGATCCGTTTGCTTCTGTAGGAAACGGTGTCTTCTTGAATAGACTGAAGTATCCGACAAGGAACAGAGAAACGATCTATGCAGATTATATCTTCCGATATCATCCGGACTTTTCCGATCAGATCACACGTTATTATGACAGAGATATGCATGCCAATATCGAAGGCGGAGATGTATTTAATCTGACGGAAAGTGTTCTGGCGATCGGTATCTCACAAAGGACTTCTCCGGATGCCATTGAGGCAGTTGCCAGAAATATGTTCAACGATCCTGAATGTAAGATCCGTACTGTCCTGGCCTTCAAGATCCCGAAAACAAGAGCGTTCATGCATCTTGATACGGTATTCACAAGGGTCGATGAAGACAAATATACTGTTCATCCTGCGATCATTGGACCGCTGGAAGTATTTGAGATCAAACCGACTGACAGGGATGACGCAAATCCGGATGATCTGCAGGTTGTGAGACTTGAAGATACCTTGGAGAATATTCTGGCGAAATATACGGGAGTAGATAAAGTTGAACTGATCTATTGCGGTGGCGATGATATGATCGCGGCAGCCAGAGAACAGTGGAATGACGGTTCCAATACATTATGTATCGCACCGGGTACGATCGTATGTTACGAAAGAAATGATGTAACAAATGCGATCCTTCGTGAAAAAGGACTCAATGTCATCACGATCCCGAGTGCAGAATTATCAAGAGGAAGAGGAGGCCCGAGATGTATGTCGATGCCTCTTATCAGAGAAGATTAATACGAAAGAGAGGAAATGAAATGGGTGTTAATTTATGTGGCCGCAGCTTTCTGAAATTACTGGATTTCACACCGGAGGAGATCAGATATCTGCTTGATCTGTCAGTCGAATTCAAGAGAATGAAGAGGAATGGCGTTCCTCATGATTACCTGAGAGGTAAACAGATCGTATTGTTGTTCGAAAAGACTTCGACTAGGACTCGCTGTTCATTTGAAGTAGCAGGAAGAGACCTTGGCATGGGTGTAACATATCTTGATCCAGGTTCATCTCAGATGGGCAAGAAGGAATC
>JAFYHT010000046.1 GCA_017539025.1 Erysipelotrichaceae bacterium | reverse complement strand
TCGATCTTCTATAAAGAAAAGATCAATCTGAAACAGGTATGTTGTGTCATACTGGCATTTGTCGGCATGCTTTTTCTGATCGGGATTTTCGGAAATGATCAGATGATCGATCCAAGATGTGTGATCTATGGATTACTTGCGGCATTAGGTTTTGTCATTCTTGTTTTATGTAACAGGAAATTAAAAGATATCAGACCTCTTGAAAAGACATTTGTACAATTGCTGGTCTCGATGATCGTCGTTTTTCCATATGTTTTCATTCAAAGATCATTTCCTGAACATTTCGATCTGTTATCTACGATCCTGGTGCTGATCCTTGGTTTTGTGCATACGGGTGTAGCTTATATTTTCTATTTCAATTCCATCGATACACTTCCTGCTCAAAGCATTGCCGTATTGGGCTATCTGGAACCTGTATTGAATGTTTTATTCGGATGGATCTTATTCTCAGAAAGGATAGGGGTATCCGGAATGATCGGTGCAATATTGATCATCACAGCTTCATTAGGCAATGAAATATTCTCCGATAAGAATTAATGAAAATATTTACAGAAAATTTCTGTAAGAAAAGTATTGACACTTTTTCATCGTTTTCATAAAATTAAGACAGTTACAGACTTTGAAGTAAACAGTATCACTGATGATGCATCGTAGAGAGACTGTGCCTGGTGAAAACAGTCATGACAGTCAAGTGAGAATACATTACCGAGTCGGCTATCTGAATCTAGTAGGATATCCCGGAAGACCCCGTTAAAGGTCAAGGCCATGTTTGTGGCTGATGAGGTTGATACAGTAATGTATTGATGAAAAAAGGTGGTAACACGAAGCAGATCGTCCTTGTTTGGGACGTTTTTTTGTTTAAAGGAGAATTGTTATGAAAAAAGTATTGCTTATCATGTTGTCTATGCTGGTCGTATTGACCCTTGCCGGATGCGGTAACGGTGGTTCAAATGATTCCGGAAACGGTGGTGGAGAAGAAGAAGCGAAAGTATTCCATATCGGAATCGTTCAGCTCGTGAAACATTCTGCACTGGATGCCGCTTCACAAGGGTTTTATGATGCTGTGAAGAAAGAATTCCCGGACGCTGATATCGACTGGAAGAATGCTTCCGGTGATACTGCTACATGTGCTCCGATCGTTGATGGTTTCATCAATGACGGTGTGGATCTGATCATGGCAAATGCTACTCCGGCAGTCATGGCTGCTTCCAGTGCAACAGGTGATATTCCTATTTTAGGAACTTCTGTTACAGACTATGGTGCAGCTTTAGGAATCGAAAACTTCTCAGGTATTACCGGTATTAATGTTTCAGGTACAAGTGATCTGGCACCGCTTGATCAGCAGGCGCAGATGATCCTGGATCTCTTCCCGGAAACAAAGACTGTCGGTATCCTGTTCTGTTCTAATGAAGCAAACTCCAAGTACCAGGTCAAAGTTGTAAAGGAATATCTTGAAGGCAAGGGTATTGCGGTCGTAGAAGGATCATTTACCGATTCCAACGATATCGCAATGGTTTGTGAAAGCTTATGTGATCAGATCGATGCTTTATACATCCCGACAGACAACCAGGCTGCATCATGTTCAGAAACGATCGCTAACGTCGTTCTGGCAAAGAAGATGCCTACGATCTGCGGTGAAGAAGGTATCTGTTCATTATGCGGTGCTGCTACATTGACGATCGATTACTATGAACTTGGTAAAGTAACAGGTGAAATGGCTGTCAAACTGTTAAAGGGTGAAGCTGAGATCACTTCCATGCCGATCGAATACTTCCCGAATCCGGTCAAGAAATTCAATGCCGAGATCTGTGATCTGTTAGGTGTAACTGTTCCTGAGGACTTCATTGCGATCGAATAGTTTATGATCACTTTATCTAATTTGATTGGAAGGATCCCGGGCGGTGTAGCGCAAGGTATCATCTGGGGCATCATGGCCTTAGGGATCTACATCACATTCAGAGTGTTAAAAGAGTCAGACCTTACAGTGGATGGCTCTTTTGCCACGGGTGGAGCTGTTGCGGTCATGCTTATCACATCAGGAATGAATCCGATAATCGCGTTATTGATCGCATTTGCTGTCGGAGTAATATTAGGTATCTGTACAGGTCTGATTCATACTGTATTAAAGATCCCTGCGATTTTATCGGGAATCCTTGTTCAGTTTGGTTTATATTCGATCAATCTTCATATCATGGGAATGGTGGCCAATGTATCCTGTTCACCGGTAAAGAATAAAGTACTTATCACAATGAGGAATGTCCCTCAGGCGATCCTGATCGGAATGATATTTGCGACAGCTTTGATCATCATCATGTACTGGTACTTTGGTACGGAACAGGGATGTGCGATCAGAGCGACAGGCAATAATGAACATATGGCAAGGGCACAGGGTGTCAATGTCAACAATATGAAAGTCATCGGTTTTGCTTTAGGAAACGGTCTGGTTGCCTTATCAGGCGGACTGATGGCACAATATCAGGGCTTTGCGGATGTTTCTATGGGCAGAGGTGCGATCGTCATTGGACTGGCTGCCATCATCATTGGTGAAGTCTTATCGGAAATGATATTCCCGAAAGGCTGTTCCTTCTATACGAGACTGATATTCGTCATCGTCGGCGGTATCGTCTACTATCTGATCATGATCGTCGTATTGTGGCTCAGAGTCGATTCCAATGACCTGAAACTGGCTACAGCGATCATCGTCATGCTGTCACTTGCGATACCAAATCTAAGAAAGGGGTTGAAATAATGCTGAGGATAGAAAATATTCATAAGACATTCAATCCCGGAACGATCAATGAAAAGATCGCCTTGGATGGTGTCGATCTCGAATTGAAAGACGGAGAATTCGTCACGGTCATCGGTTCAAACGGTGCCGGTAAATCTACACTTTTGAATGCGATCGCCGGAGTATGGCTTGTCGATGAAGGAAAGATCTTTATCGATGACATCGATGTCACAAAGCTTGCGGAAGACAAACGTGCCAAATATATCGGTAGAGTATTCCAGGATCCGATGATGGGTACGGCAGCTGACATGTGGATCGAAGAAAACCTCGCTTTGGCTCACAGACGTGGCAAGAAAAGAGGATTGTCTCAAGGCATTTATCCGGATGAAAGAGCCACATTCAAAGCATTATTGAAAGAATTCGATCTGGGTCTTGAAGACAGATTATCTACCAAAGTAGGTCTTCTTTCCGGAGGCCAGAGACAGGCTTTGACGCTGATCATGGCAACACTTCAATCGCCAAAGTTATTACTTCTGGATGAACACACTGCTGCTTTGGATCCGAAAACTGCTTCAAAGGTCTTGGATATCACTGAAAAGATCGTCAGAAAATCCGGATTGACGACATTCATGGTCACTCACAACATGAGAGATGCGATCAATCACGGCGACAGATTATTGATGCTGAATAACGGAAAGATCATCCTTGATATCAGCGGAGAAGAAAAGAAAAAGCTGACTGTTGAATCTTTACTGGAAAGATTCGAGAAAGCCAGCGGTGAAGAATTCGCAAATGATGCGGCAATACTTGGATAAAAGAAAAAGGCTTGTTTCAAGCCTTTTTTAGTCGTTTGTATAGTTGTCGAAGTATCCCTGAACCAGAACGACAGGAGTTCCTTTATCGCCGGATCCTGAAGTCAGGTCACATAATGATCCGATCAGATCGGTCAGCTGACGAGGAGTCGTTCCTTCAGATACCATCTGACCGACAAGATTGGAATCTTTCTTTCTGATGGATTCTTTGATCGCATCTCTGAGAGCTTCGCCAGACAATTGAGAATAATCATTATCCGCAAGATATTTGATCTTAACTTCGTTTGGTGTACCTTTCAGGCCTTCTGTAAAGAAAGGAGATACGACAGGGTCTGCCAGTTCCCAGATCTTACCCTGAGGATCCTTGAATGCACCATCGCCGTATACCATGACTTCCATGTGCTTGCCTAAACGCTTGAAGAATTCATCCTGAATTGCTTCTACGAGATATTGAGAATCTCTTGGGAAGAGTTTGACTTTATCATCAGTTGCCTTGTTTGAACCGAGAAGACCATATTTTTCATTGTATCCGGAACCATTGACCGATTCAGTCATGATGTCATCAAGACCGCATACATTGCCACCGAGTTCCTTTAAGATCCTCTTGGATCTGAATCTGGTGTGGATGTCACAAGCCAGAACATTATTCGTATAGTTTAAGATCGTTTTTGCCTGGTTGGCAAAGATGATCTCACATTCACAGCCTGTCTCTTCGATCAGGTGACGATAGAAATCGACATAATTGACGCCGGTAAATTCATGAACAGGATCACCGAAAAGTTCATGGAATTTTTCCTCACTCAGGACATCAGAGAACGGATTGACGCCTTTGGCATCAAGATCATCATATGTCAGGAAAGCGTTTCCTACTTCGTCTGAAGGATAAGAAAGCATCAGGTATATTTTCTTGGCACCTTTCGCAATTCCTGTCAGAAGAACGGAAAAACGGTTACGTGAAGTAATAGGGAAGATGACACCGATATCATTTCCGCCAAGCTTCTTTCTGACATCTTCAGCGATATCATCGACAGTACAGTAATTGCCCTGTGCTCTGGCTACGATCGATTCGGTAATAGCGACGACATCTCTGTCATGAAGTTCAAAGTTTTCAGCAGCTGCTGCATCGATCACAGCATCGGTAACGATCTTAACGAGATCATCTCCTTCTTTGATGATCGGGCAGCGGATTCCTCTTGAAACAGTTCCAGTTAATCTAGTCATAAATGTAACTCCTAACGAAAAAATTTTAGATCAATATTGTCTTCTTTTCAATATTTTTATGTGTATATTTCATATATAATAGTGATGGAATAAAGGGAATACTATGAAGAAATATGATGTAGTCATCGTCGGTGCAGGACCCGGCGGTATATTTACGGCTTATGAATTAAGCAAGAAGGCCGATCAATTAAAAGTTGCAATCATCGAATACGGCAATCCTCTTGAAAAGAGACATTGTCCGATCAATGGCGAAAAGATCACGAAATGTATCGGATGCAAGACCTGTGCGATCATGAATGGTTTCGGCGGTGCCGGAGCTTATTCTGATGGAAAATACAATATCACCAATGATTTCGGCGGAACTCTTTATGAACATATCGGAAAGAAAGAAGCTCTGGATCTGATGCATTATGTCGATTCCATCAACATGCAATACGGCGGAGAAAGCACGAAACTATATTCTACAGCTTCTTCCAATATGAAGACCGACTGTATCAGAAACGGATTACATCTATTGGACGCCAAAGTCAGACATCTAGGAACGGATATCAACTATAAAGTGTTGGGAAATATCTATGAATATCTCAAAGATAAAGCGGATATCTTCTTCAATACTGAGGTCAAAACAGTCAAGAAGACTGACGAAGGTTTTCAACTTGAAACCAGTGGTGAGACTTTTGAATGCAAGTACTGTGTCATCTCTGCCGGACGTTCCGGTAGCAAGTGGATGGAACAGGTCTGCAGAGATCTTGATATCCCGACGATCTCCAATCGAGTCGATATCGGTGTAAGAGTAGAACTTCCATGTGAAGTATTCAATCACATCACGGATGAACTCTATGAAGGAAAGATCGTCTACAGGACTTCAAAATACCAGGACAGAGTCAGAACGTTCTGCATGAATCCAAAAGGCCTTGTCGTCAATGAGAATACCAACGGTATCATCACTGTCAACGGACACAGCTATGAAGATCCGGAAAAACAGACGGAAAACACCAATTTCGCTTTACTGGTATCAAAACATTTCACACAGCCATTCCACGATTCCAACGGATATGGTGAATCGATCGCCAGACTCTCAAACATGTTAGGCGGTGGTGTCATCATTCAGAGATTCGGTGATCTGATCAGAGGCAAGAGATCTACTGTTGACAGGATCAATTCTTCCTTCATCACACCGACTTTGAAGGCAACACCTGGAGACCTTTCCCTTGTCATGCCTAAGAGGATATTGGATGATATCATTGAAATGATCTATGCATTAGATAAAATCGCTCCGGGTACGGCAAATGATGAGACATTGCTTTATGGCGTAGAAGTAAAATTCTACAATATGGAACTGGAACTCAACGAAAATCTGGAAACTTTACACAAAGGATTGTTTGTCATCGGCGACTGTTCCGGTGTTACACATTCTTTGTCACATGCTTCCGCAAGCGGTGTGCATGTCGCAAGATATATCAGCAAGAATTTATAAAAGGGGATGAATATGGAAAACAAATATACTTTTGATGAGATCGTATCTCATCTGAAATCATCGGGCTTTGTCTATCAGGGCTCGGAAATATACGGCGGTCTTTCCAATTCCTGGGATTTCGGTATTCTCGGCTCATGGCTGAAAAAGAATATCAAAGATCTCTGGTGGAGAGAATTCATTGAAAGATCACCATACAATGTCGGTATCGATTCAGCGATCCTGATGAATACGAAGACCTGGGAAGCATCAGGCCACTTAAAAGGTTTCTCTGATTCCATGGTCGACTGCAAGGAATGCAAGAGCAGATTCCGTGCCGATAACATGATCGAAGAAGCGACCGGTCTTTCTGCAGAAGGTAAGACTCCGGAAGAAATGGACCAGATGATCGAAGAGAATCACATCGTATGTCCGGTATGTGGCAAGCACAACTTTACCAATGCCAGACCGTTCAATCTGATGTTCAAGACTTATATCGGTACTCTGGAAGATGCCAAATCAGTCGTATATCTCAGACCGGAGACAGCACAGGGTATCTTTGTCAATTTCAATAACGTAGCCCGTACTTCCAGAAAGAAGATCCCATTCGGTATCGGTCAGATCGGTAAGTCTTTCCGTAACGAGATCACTCCTGGTAACTTCATCTTCCGTATCAGAGAATTCGAACAGATGGAACTGGAATTCTTCTGCAAGCCGGATACCGACCTGGAATGGTACAGATACTGGGTCGATTACTGCTACAATTTCGTCAAGAAACTCGGCATCAATGAAGAGAAACTCAGGATCAGGGAACATGAAAAGGAAGAACTTTCTTTCTATTCCAAAGGAACGAGTGATATCGAATATGCCTTCCCATTCACTGATTGGGGTGAAGTATGGGGTATTGCCGATCGTACTGATTATGATTTGAAGAAACATTCGGAATATTCCGGCAAGGAACTCAATTATCTGGATCCGGAAACAAATGAAAAATATATCCCGTATTGTGTAGAACCATCAGTCGGCGTTGAAAGATTGTTCCTGATGATCTGTTGCGATGCCTATGAGAAGGAAAAGATCGGTGACAATGACGAAAGGATCGTCATGCATCTGCATCCGGCAGTCGCACCGGT
Source organism: Erysipelotrichaceae bacterium (assembly GCA_017539025.1). Taxonomy (GTDB): domain Bacteria; phylum Bacillota_I; class Bacilli_A; order Erysipelotrichales; family Erysipelotrichaceae; genus Colivicinus. The sequence continues at coordinate 17,043 of JAFYHT010000046.1, read as the reverse complement.
CAAAGCATGCATCTGTCCGCTTTCCAAGAAACTTTCAGAACCGGCTACCGCTTTATTCAATGAACTGACGAAAGAATTCCATTGTGAATATGATGAATCCGGTTCAATCGGTAAGAGATACAGAAGGAATGATGCCATCGGTACACCATTCTGCATCACTTATGACTTTGATACAGAAAATGACGGCTGTGTCACAGTCAGAGACCGTGATTCTATGGAACAGGTCAGAGTAAAAGTTGATGAATTGAAAGACTATATCAAAAACAGACTTGCGTTTTAATGAAACTTACTGAAGAAGTAATCAATGATATAAGAAACAGTGCCGATATTGTAGATGTGATCGGTCACTATATCCCACTTGTGAGAAAGGGCAAGGGCTATAGCGCACTTTGTCCTTTTCATGATGATCATGATCCTTCTTTATCGATCTCTCAGGATAAACAGATCTACAAGTGTTTCGTATGCGGAAACGGCGGTAATGTATTCACTTTCGTTTCCAATTTCAAGAAGATCTCATTTCCGGAATCCGTAGCGGAAGTTGCCAAGATCATCGGCAAGCCGATCGATATTGATCTGGCACCGAAGAAAGTATCCCGTTTTCAGCCATACTACGATGTCTTATCTGCTATGATTGCATACTGCAGCTATCTGTTGACTGCATCCCGTATGGGAGAAGATGCGATGGCATATCTTGAAAAAAGAGGTCTGGAGAAAGATGTCATCGAATATTTCAACATCGGTCTCAATCCGGAAAACAATATGATCTACGAATATCTGAAGAATCATAATTTTTCCGATGAGAATATGATCAAAGCTGGAGTCTGCCGCATGTTGAACAACGGCATGGCCGATGTATTCTATTCCAGGATCATATTCCCGATCCATGACAGACAGGGCAATCCGATCGCATTCACTGCCAGAGATTATAAAGGTGTTTCCGATGCGAAATATATCAACTCTGCTGATAATATCATCTATACAAAGGGTGATCATCTTTATAACTATCACAGGGCATACGAAGCCAGCAGAAAGGCCGGATATGTCATCGTATGTGAAGGTGTCATGGATGTCATAGCTTTCTACAGAGCCGGTAAAAACAACGTCGTCGCAACATTAGGAACGGCTTGTACGAGGAATCAGATCGAACTGTTAAAGTCTTTAAACAGAAAGATCGTATTATCATATGACGGTGATAGAGCCGGACAGGCTGCCAATCTCAAAGTAGGTGAAATGCTGCTGGAAGAAGGATTTGAAGTCGCTGTTATCGATAATCAGAGTGAACTCGACCCTGATGAGATCATCAATGAATATGGCAAGAATGCCTTAAGAGACCTGGAAAGCAGACAGATCTCATTCATCGATTATGCGATGAATTTCTGCAAGAAACAGTATAATCTCGACAATTATGATGACAGGAAGAAGATGACATTAAGAATGTCATCCTTGATAGAAAAACTTCCTGATGAATATGACAGAGACAATTACTATAACGAACTGTTTGAAATCACCAAAATTCGTAAAAGAGAATCACAGAATTCGCATGAAATAAGGTATAATAGAAAGACGGCTGACATCAGTTTCTCTATTGATGGACTGACGAAAGCTGAATATACGATCATCGCTCAGATGGCACTCTCCAAGAAAGCATTGGACATCTATCAGAGACAGCTCGGCTGTCTGCTTGATGAGAATTCCCAGAAACTGGCCATGCTGATAATCGATGATTACAGGAAGCACGGAAACTGTTCATTATCGCTCATCTACGATGAATGCGAAGATGAACAGATCAGGAACCTGATCTCTGATCTCGCTCTGATCGAAACACTACCGAGTGAATTTGATGAGAATGCACTGAGCGGAGCGATCGATAAGGTAAAACTTGAGATCAGAAAAAGGAAGATGGATGATCTGAAAGAAAAGATCTCCAAAGTATCCGCTCTTGATCCGGATAAAGCGAATGAGTATCTTCGCGAATATGAACAACTGATCAAGGAATTCGGAGGTAAAAATGGCTAAACAAACCAAAGAAAAGACAGAAAACAACGAAACTTTAAACGAAAGTATCAAGGAAGTCATCGGTTCTGACGGAAAAGCGATCAAAGCGATGAAAAAAGTTAAGAAATCATCACTTGGTTTAAAGAAAAAATACAATGATATCGAAGATCTGAAAAACGATCTTGTTGAATTAAACAAGCAGGGTGTTGATATCGTACAGTCTGATGTTGTAAGCGCATTGGACAGATTCGAAATGACTGATGATGAGATCGACCAGTTCTATGACTGGACTTCTTCTGTCAATATCGATCTGATCGATGAATCGGAAGATGAAGAAGATCTCGAAGACGATGATTATCTTTCAACAGAAGAATCGGATGATGATGAAGACGAAGACTCCGAAAAGAATATCGTCATCAACTATGAACAGGCTTCAACATATACAAAAGTCAATGACCCGGTCAAGATGTATCTCAAAGAGATCGGCCGTGTTCCTCTTTTGAAAGCAGATGAAGAAGTCCTGATCGCTAAGAGGATCGAAAACGGCATCAACAATCCGGATGATCCGCAGATGGTACAGGATGGCATCGAAGCAAAGAATGAACTGATCTCAGCCAACCTGAGACTGGTCGTTGCGATCGCCAAGAAGTATACCGGAAGAGGTATGCTGTTCCTGGATCTGATCCAAGAAGGAAATATGGGCCTGATCAAGGCTGTCGATAAATTCGATTACACCAAGGGCTTCAAGTTCTCTACTTATGCCACATGGTGGATCAGACAGGCGATCACCAGAGCCATTGCCGACCAGGCAAGGACGATCCGTATCCCGGTTCATATGGTTGAAACCATCAACAAGATGACCAGAATCCAAAGACAGCTCGTTCAGGAACTCGGCAGAGATCCTTCTGCGGAAGAGATCGCTGAAAGAATGGGTTCCGGTATGACGTCTGAAAAAGTCAGAGAGATCCAGAAGATCGCATTGGATCCGGTATCACTGGAAACGCCGATCGGTGAAGAAGATGATTCTCACTTAGGTGATTTCATTGAAGATAAGGACGCAATGTCTCCTGACCAGTACGCAAACAATGAACTTCTCAAAGATGAGATCGATCTGATCTTATCTACTCTGACCGACAGGGAAGAGAAAGTCATCCGTTTAAGATTCGGTCTTGAAGATGGACGTACAAGGACTCTGGAAGAAGTCGGTAAAGAATTTGATGTCACCAGAGAAAGGATCAGACAGATCGAAGCAAAAGCTTTGAGAAAACTGAAGAATCCGACCAAGAGCAAGCGTTTGAAGGAATTCCTGGAAGATAAGAAATAAAATGATATCCGCCAGATTATTACAAATCGCAATGCTGGTAGAAAAGAATAAGGTAGTATTTGACGTAGGATCGGACCACGCCTTACTGCCTTGTTTTTTAGTGGAAAACAAGATCAGCGATAAGGTCTATGCCGGAGAGATCGCGAAAGGACCTTTGGAAAAAGTAAAAGAAACTGTAGAAAAACATCATCTGGAAGGAAAAGTCATTCCGGTCTTTTCCGATGGCCTTGCCAAAGCGGAAGATGATGTCGATATCGTGATCATTGCCGGCATGGGATATCACACGATAAAACACATTATTGACAGCTGTGAGGTTGAAAGATATCAGTATTTTCTGGTACAATCCAATACCGATGTGGATCTGTTAAGAAAATATCTGTCAGACCACATGTATACGATCGAGGATGAAAGGGTCGTATTTGATGGTTTTTACTATCAGATCATCCGTTTTTCTGCAGACCTGCATGATCCGTATACAGATCTTGAGATCAAATACGGACCGATCCTTCTGAGAAGAAGAGATGAAGTCTTCCTGGCTTATCTGAACGATCTTTTGAACAGATATAAAGAGATCAATCAGAAGGCTCATAAGGAAGAATATGAAGAAAAAATCAGAGAAATAGAGAGAATATTGTATAATTAGGTGGTTGCGAGGTTAAGAGTATGGCAAACAAGTTTAAAAATTACCGTAATGAAGCGTTCAAAAATAAAGAGGCATTTAAAGAATACTTCGATTATTTTGCGCACATTCACTACGGAAAAGACCTGAATGAGACAGGCATGATCGAAAAATATGTCGTCTTATCGGAAATGGTCAAAACATATATGCTGGAAGACTGGCGTGAGACCAAATACAGCGTCAGATCCAAAAACAAGAAACAGATCTATTATTTTTCGCTGGAATTCCTTCTGGGAAGGATGCTTAGAAACAACATGATGTCATTGGGCATCTACGATGTCGTTAAAGAAGGTCTTAAGGATCTGGATATCGATATCAATGACATCGAAGATATCGAAACCGATGCAGGTCTTGGCAACGGAGGTTTAGGAAGACTGGCCGCATGTTTCCTTGATTCACTTGCTACATTGAAATATCCTGGTTCCGGTAATACGATCCGTTACAAGAACGGTCTGTTCAAACAGCTGATCGAAAACAACGAACAGGTAGAAGTTCCTGACCAGTGGTTAAGGATCGAAAATCCTTGGGAAGTCAGAAAAGCCGACAAGACAGTCGATGTCCGTTTCTATGGCTATGTCGATATCACAAGAGACGCTAATGGCGAACTTGAATTCCACAGAAAAGATACGGAACACGTTCTGGCTGTTCCATATGATATGCCGATCATCGGTTCCAACAATTCCACTGCAAATACACTCAGAATGTGGAACGCCGAACCGTCCGATGATCTTCCGGCCGGAAGAGACTACAGAAAGTATCTTTCCGATGTCGAAGATATCTGTCTGAACCTTTATCCGGATGATACAACAGAACAGGGCAAGTATTTACGTATCAAACAGGAATACTTCTTTGTTGCAGCAGGCCTGCAGTCGATCATCAATGACCATCTCAAGGTCTATGGAACGCTTGAAAACTTCTCAGATAAGGTCGTTATCCAGCTGAATGATACCCATCCGGCACTGGCGATCCCTGAACTGATGAGGATCCTGATGGATTCTTATCACATTCCATGGAAGAAGGCATGGGAAACTGTCACTCATACATTTGCCTATACCAATCACACTGTCATGCAGGAAGCATTGGAGAAATGGCCGGTTGAGTATATCAAGAAGCTTCTTCCGAGAATCTATCTGATCATTGAAGAGATCGATTCTCAGTTCAAGAGAGAACTGATCGCTATGGGCAAGAAGCATAACTTCATTGATTCCGTATCGATCATTCATGAAGGAAATGTCAGAATGGCTTATCTTTCCATCGTCGGTTCTTATTCAGTAAACGGTGTTGCCAAGATCCATTCCAACATCATCAAGAACGATACATTCAGAGATTTCTATGATATCTATCCGTATAAGTTCAACAACAAGACCAACGGTATCACACCGAGAAGATGGCTCTTATATGCCAACCCGGAACTGACTTCTTTGATCGAAAAGTACATCGGTCCTGGATTCAGAAAAGATTTCAGAAAGATCGAAGATCTGATGAAATATGTCGATGATCCAAAACTCCAGGAAGAATTCCTGGCTATCAAGTCGATCAAGAAACAGCAGCTTTCCGACTGGGTGAGAAAGAACTATGATATCGCGATCGATCCGGATTCCATTTTTGATTCCATTGCCAAGAGATTACATGCCTACAAGCGTCAGCTGATGGATATCATGTATGTCATCTCTCTGTATTTCAAGATCAAGGATGATCCGAATTTCAGGATGCCTAAGACGACGTTCTTGTTCGGTGCTAAGGCAGCGACTGCCTATACATTTGCCAAGAAGGTCATCAAACTGATCAACTGCGTCGCTGAAAAGATCAATAACGATCCTGAAGTTTCCAAATACATCAACGTCGTATTCATTCCGAACTACAGAGTTACAGTATCTGAAAAACTGATGCCTGCATCCGATATCTCAGAACAGATCTCTACTGCCGGTAAGGAAGCATCAGGTACCGGTAACATGAAGTTCATGATGAACGGTGCAGTGACACTTGGAACCCTTGATGGTGCAAACGTTGAGATCAGAGAACTGGTAGGGGATGAAAACTGCGTCATCTTCGGTTTACATGAAGATGAAGTCAAAAAGTTGAAGAAGAACGGTTACAATTCTTATTCCTACTATGAGAATGATCCGCTCATCAGAAGGATCCTTGATTCTCTGAGCGACGGTACATGGAGTGATAAGAAAGACGACTTCAAAGAGATCCTGGAAGAATTCAGATGGAGGAACGATGAATACATGGTCCTCGCTGATTTCCATGCATATTGCGATGCTCATGAAAAAGTCTATCAGTTATATTCCGACAGACATGCATGGGCAAAGAAATGTCTCATCAATATTGCCAAATCCGCATACTTCTCATCAGATCGTACGATCGAAGAGTATGTCGAAGACATCTGGCACATCGAAAAGATATAAGCAGTTTGAAAGAACTGCTTTTTCTATCTTTGAAAGCACAAAAAAAGCATCAAATCGATGCCTGTTTTGTCTTAGTCGAGTGTTGCGACAGCTTTTGCTAAACGAGCTTTTTGTCTTGCAACGTAGTTTTTATGTTTTAAACGGCTTGTTGCGGCCTTGTCCAGAAGTGAATTTGCTTCATTGAACGCCTTGACAGCAGCTTCCTTGTCGTTTGCAGCAATTGCAGCATTGACTTTCTTCATGTAAGTCTTCAGCTTGGACTTTTCAGAAGAATTCTTCAAGTTCGCTTTGGCATTGGTCAGAGCTCTCTTCTTTTGAGACTTAATATTTGCCATAGTTCCTCCTTACTTTTTTACGCTTTATTATTATATGCAAATCACCTGGAAAATGCAATAAATACTGTATAATATTAATATTATGGAACATTCAGACAAAAGGATCGTTTTCATGGGTACTCCTGCATTTGCTTCCAATATCCTGGAAGGTCTTTTCAAGCAGGGTTATCACATCGTAGCCGTTGTTTCACAACCCGACAAGATCTTTGGCAGAAAGAAAGAACTGAAGGCTTCTGAAGTAAAAGAGAAAGCGATCGAACTATCCATTCCGGTACTGACTCCGAATAAGATCAGAGAAGAATATGATGAAGTCCTTTCCTATGAACCGGATCTGATCATCACAGCTGCCTATGGACAGTTCATCCCGGAAGCTGTACTGAATTATCCCAAATACGGTTGTATCAATGCACATGGATCATTGCTTCCAAAGTACAGAGGAGGTGCTCCAATCCAGAGAGCGATCATCAATGGCGAGAAGAAGACCGGCATTACGATCCAGTATATGGCAAAAAAGATGGATCAGGGAGATATCCTTGCTTCAGAATCGATCGATATCGACATTCACGATACAAATTCTACGATGTTTGAAAAGTTATCCGATCTGGCATTGAATATGCTGATCGATCTGCTTCCAAAACTATTTGACGGAGATATCAATCCTGTAAAACAGAATGAAGATGAGGCTACTTATGCCTGGAATCTGGAAAAAGAGATCGAACACATCACTTTTGATGATGATGTAAGAAAAGTATATGACCACATCAGAGGTCTTTTGGATAACCCTGGGGCATATTTCATATGCAAAGGCAAGAAATTTAAGATGGAAAAAGTCTTTTTTGAAGAAAAAGAAGATTGTGACCCTTGTGTCTTTAAAGGACTGGAACAGGACTATCTGAAGATCGATTGCAATAACGGCTTCATCAAAGTATATACGATCAGACCGGAAGGCAAGAATTCCATGGATGCCAAGGCATTCTATAACGGTGCAGGAAGAAACATGGCAGGTGAAACACTTGAATAAGAATATACGTAATTTTTCTATCATTGCCCATATCGATCATGGCAAGTCTACTTTGGCTGACAGGATCCTGGAACTGACGGATACTGTTTCCAAAAGAGAGATGCAGGATCAGATACTGGACTCTCTTGATCTGGAAAGAGAAAGAGGCATTACGATCAAGCTGAATGTCGTTCAGCTTTCTTATCATGCCAAAGACGGTCAGGATTATATCTTCCATCTGATCGATACACCGGGTCATGTCGACTTTTCCTATGAGGTTTCAAGATCATTAGCCGCCTGTGATGGAGCGATTCTTGTCGTTGATGCATCACAAGGTATTGAAGCACAGACACTGGCAAATACCTATCTCGCTTTGGACAATGATCTGGAGATCCTTCCTGTCATAAATAAGATCGATCTTCCTTCCGCAGATATCGAAAGGACGAAGAAAGAGATCGAGGATATCATCGGTCTGGACTGTTCCTATGCGCCATGCATCTCAGCCAAAACAGGACTCAATGTGGAAGATGTTCTGGAAGGGATCGTCAGATATCTTCCGGCACCGAAAGGCGATGCAGACGAGCCTTTAAAAGCCCTTGTATTTGATTCCTACTATGATTCCTACAGAGGTGTCGTCGTTTTCATCTGTGTCAAGGATGGAAGTGTCAAAGTCGGTGATCACATCAGATTCATGCAGGCAGATACGGAATATGAAGTGACGGAAGTCGGTGTCAAGACACCAAATGAGATCAAAAGGAATTCATTGTCTGCCGGTGAAGTAGGATATCTGTGTGCTTCGATCAAATCGATCAAAGATATCCATATTGGTGATACGATCACATTGAAGAATGATCCATGTAAAGAAGCATTACCTGGTTATCGCAAGATGAATCCGATGGTCTATTGCGGTATGTATCCGACTGACAACAATAAATACAACGACCTGAGAGATGCATTGGAAAAACTGCAGCTCAATGATTCATCCTTGACTTTTGAAGCGGAATCTTCTAAAGCGTTGGGCTTTGGTTTCCGTCTTGGATTCTTAGGCTTATTACATATGGAAGTCGTTCAGGAAAGACTGGAAAGAGAATACAATCTCAATCTGATCGCTACTGCACCATCAGTTATATACAAAGTCACTCTGACAGATGGTTCAGTAAAATATATCGACAATCCATCGATGATGCCGGATTCCAATCTCATCGAATTCATCGAAGAACCTTATGTTTCAGCTTCGATCATGGTCCCGAATGACTATATCGGTGCAGTCATGCAGCTGTCACAGGATAAGCGCGGTGTCTATAAGGACATGGTCTATATCGATGAAAACAGGAATCAGCTGATCTATGATATGCCTTTATCTGAGATCATTTTCGAATATTTCGACAGACTGAAGTCTGTTTCCAGAGGCTACGCATCTCTTGATTATGAACTCACCGGTTATCGCAAATCCAATCTGGTAAAGATGGATATCCTGATCAATGGGGAAGTCATCGATGCCTTAAGTATCATCGTACACAGGGATTTTGCCTATCACAGAGGACAGGCGATCACTGTCAAGCTGAAAGAGATCCTTCCTAAACAGCAGTTTGAGATCCCGATTCAGGCTGCGATCGGCAATAAAGTCCTTGCCAGAACGAATATCAAGTCTTTACGTAAGGACGTCCTTGCGAAGTGCTATGGCGGTGATATTTCACGTAAAAAGAAACTCCTTGAAAAACAAAGAGAGGGCAAGAAACGTATGAAGGCTGTCGGCAGTGTGGAAATCCCGCAGGAAGCTTTCATGGCTGTGCTTGCTTTGGATGATGACAAGAATTAAACATCTCTATCTTCACGTTCCGTTCTGTTCCAGCATCTGCTACTATTGCGATTTCTGTCACAGAATCTATTCTGAAGATCTTTCAGACAGATGGCTTGATGTTCTGGAAAAAGAGATCTGTGAAGTATGCGATGATCAATATGAAACGATCTATATCGGTGGGGGAACTCCCACCGTTTTATCATATGAACAGCTGAAAAGGATTTTATCCTTGTTAAAACCTTTTTCAAAAGAATGTATTGAATATACAATCGAAGTCAATCCGGATTCTCTTGATGAAGAAAAGATATTATTATTCAAAGAATACGGAATCAATCGTATATCAATGGGCGTACAAAGCTCGGATGATGAATTATTGAAAAGCATCGGCAGAAGACATGATTTCAATACTGTGAAAGAAAAGATCTCTTTATTGAAAAAACATGATCTGAAGAATATCAGCGTCGATCTGATGTATTCTCTTCCAGGACAGGATATCAATATTCTGAATCAGACGATCGATGACATCCTCGCCTTGGATGTACCACATATCTCTCTTTATTCTCTGACGATCGAAGAAAACACAGTTTTCGGAAAAAAGGGGATCAGGAATCTTGATGAAGATATCGAAGCAGATATGTATGAACTGATCGAGAAAAGACTCAAAGATAACGGTTATATCCATTATGAGGTATCCAATTACTGTAAAGAAGGATATGAATCAAAACATAATCTCGGATATTGGAACTACGAGGACTTTTTGGGTGTCTCTGCCGGAGCATCATCCAAGATAGGAGATCATCGATATACGAATACTTCTTCGATCGAAAAATACATTTCTTCATATAAAAACAGAGATGAAGATCTCGTTTTAAGTAAGGATGATGAAGAATTTGAACATATCATGATGTCTTTCAGAACGATATATGGATTGGATCTGAATGAATTCAATCAGAAGTATCAGACTGATTTTATGGAAAAATATCACGATATCATACAATCAGATTTAAATAGTTTTTATATTGAAAACAAAAGGATCTCTGTAAGGAATCTGGAGATCCTGAATCACATATTAGTTCGTTTTCTCAAATCAAATTAATTTGTGTAATTATGTGTTGATTGTGTGAAAAATCGTACTATAATGAAATTAAAGAAGTACATTTTTTCGTTTAAACATTAATAATTGTGAGATACAAATGTCTGGAAAAAGGGGGATATCATGGCCACAATTAGTTTACAACATATTCAGAAAATCTATCCAAATGCTGCCGTTCAGGAAAGAAGGAAGAAGAAAGGCGAAGATCCGAACAAGAAGAAAAACAATCTGAAAGTGACGGAAGAAGGCGTTGTCGCAGTCGATGATTTCAATCTGGAGATCGCTGACAAGGAATTCATCGTTTTCGTCGGACCTTCAGGATGCGGTAAATCCACAACTTTGAGGATGGTTGCCGGTTTGGAAGACATCACCAGAGGTGATCTTTACATCGATGGTGTCAGGATGAACGATATCGAGCCGAAGGACAGAGATATCGCAATGGTCTTCCAGAACTACGCTCTGTATCCGCATATGACTGTCAGACAGAATCTGGAATTCCCGCTTGAACTTCGTAAAGTTCCAAAAGCAGAGATGGATGTCCGTGTTGATGAAGCTGCAGAGATCCTTGGCATTACTGAATATCTCAGCAGAAAGCCAAAAGCTCTTTCCGGCGGTCAGAGACAGAGAGTTGCGATCGGACGTGCGATCGTTCGTGAACCGAAAGTGCTGCTGATGGATGAGCCTTTGTCCAACCTGGATGCCAAATTGAGGAACCAGATGCGTGCAGAGATCATCAAGCTCAGACAGAGGATCGATTCTACATTCATCTATGTCACCCATGACCAGACTGAAGCTATGACCCTTGGCGATCGTATCGTCATCATGAAAGACGGTGAGATCCAGCAGATCGGTACTCCGCAAGAAGTCTTCAACAAGCCTGTCAATACATTCGTTGCCGGATTCATCGGCATGCCTCAGATGAACTTCTACGATGGCAAACTCTTAAAAGAAAACGGCAAGTATGTCATTGATGTATTAGGCGCAAGGATCACTCCGACGGAAGACAAACAGAAAAGACTTGCCGAGAGGAATACTCCGGAATGCGATATCACGGTCGGCGCAAGACCTGAACATATCTCATTAAAAGAAACTGAAGGAGCTATGATCGAGGGTGCTGTCGATGTATCTGAAATGATGGGTTCTTCTGTACATCTGCACCTCAATGCGGGTGGACATGATTCTATCATCATCGTTCCGACACTTGATCTTGGCGATGAAACACCGAAGATCGGTGATAAAGTCAGATTCACATTCGCTCCGAATGTCGTACACATGTTCGACAAAGAAAGCGGAAAGAACCTGGAATACCTGTAAGGTGTTGACTGAAAAATGATCAGTAAACATAGAGTTTAAGGAGGAAATTATTTACATGAGTATCAAAAAGCTTATCACTCTGAGCCTCGCAGTATTAATGGCTATGGCCATGCTGGTAGGATGCTCAGCTAAACCAAGCGGCGGTGATGAACCTGCTCCGGCAGATGAAAAAGTCGCTGTTACTGTTACTGTATGGGGTCCGCAGGAAGACCAGTCTGATGACAACGGCAAGTGGTTACAGACAATGTGCGAAAAATTCGCAGCTGCTCATCCTGAATGGGAACTCACTTTCAACTATGGTGTCTGCTCAGAAGGCGATGCTAAGACAAACGTTACTACTGACCCGGCTGCAGCCGCTGATGTATATATGTTTGCTAACGACCAGATCCCGGATCTGATCAAAGCTGGTGCGATTGCTGAATTAGGCGGCAAGACCGTTGAAACGATCAAAGCCAACAACTCAGCTACTACAGTAAACACTGTTACTTATGGCGGTTCTGTATACGGTGCTCCGTATTCAGGAAATACCTGGTTCATGTTCTATGACAAGAGCGTCTTCACTGAGGATGATATCAAGTCTCTGGATGCAATGCTCGAAAAGGGCAAAGTTGCATTCCCTCTGAACAATTCATGGTATATCGCTGCTTTCTACGTAGCTAATGGCTGCACACTGTTCGGACCTGATGGTGGCGATGCTGCTGCCGGATTCGATTTCTCCGGTGACAAGGCTGTAGCAGTTACAGATTACCTCGTTGATCTGGTTGCTAACAAGAACTTCGTAAACGGTGATGTTTCTACTGGTACTGACATCAGTGCATTCTTCTCAGGCGACTGGGATTACCAGAAAGCAAAAGATGCATATGGCGACAACTTAGGTATCGCTGCTTCTCCTTCATACACTCTGAATGGCGAACTCAAGCAGATGAAGGCATTCGCTGGTTCTAAGGCTGTTGGTGTCAACCCTCAGACTGCGTTATATGCTGAACATCCGGAAGTAGCTGTTGCTTTGGCAGCTTATCTGGGTGGTACAGAAGCTCAGCAGGCTCACTTCGATGCAAGAGAAGTTATTCCGACTGACTTAGGCATCAACGTTGGTGACAACGCTCTGGCTAAGGCAAAGATGGATACAATGTCTTATGCTTCCATCGTCCAGCCGTTACAGTCTGACATGGGCAACTACTGGGGCCCTGCTCAGTCAATGGGCGATGAACTCGTTGCCGGTTCTGTAACTCACGCAAATGCCGCTGAGAAGACAGAAGCTCTGAATACTTCACTGAATTCTGCTGCAGTTCAGTAATCTGATCTTTTAACTGATAAACCGCAGTCAGTTTATGACTGGCTGCGGTTTCTTCCAACATACCGGAGGTTATTTATGAAAAATAATCGTTCAAATGTTATAAATTCATTACTACATGGCGATTTGTACACAAAGTTGTCCGCAATCGTGATGGGAATCGGAATGATAGGACATAAGCAGGTATTCAAAGGATGCCTCGTTCTTCTGATCCAGGTCGCTTTCATATTCTATATGATCACGACCGGGGTCCATTCTCTTGCGATGATGCCTTCACTTGGTACAAGGGCACAGGAAAAAGTATGGAATGAAGCAAAACAGATCTACGAATATACTGCCGGTGATAATTCCCAGCAGATCCTGCTTGCCGGAGTCGTCACTATATTCGTGATCGCTGCAATCATCGTTCTTTGGGTCATTCAGCTGAAATTCTCATACAAACTTGAGCAGCAGCTGAAGGAAAAGGGACATGTTCCTACGATAAAAGAAGATATCCATAATCTGTTTGACAAGAATCTGCACATCACTCTGATGACGCTTCCTTGTGTGGGTATCCTCGTATTCAATATCGTTCCATTGTTCTACATGATCTCAATGGCATTTACGACTTACTCCAAAGAAGATGAACATCTGATGCTGTTTGACTGGGATGGCCTTCATCAGTTTTCCCGTGTCCTGAACATGAACGGCAATATCGGCCGTCAGTTCTGGCATGTACTTGGATGGACCATCATCTGGGCGATATTCGCAACATTCCTGAACTACATCCTTGGTATGATCCTGGCAATGGTCATCAATCGTAAGGACACGAAGGGCAAGGCATTCTGGCGTTTCTGCTTCATATTGTCGATAGCAGTACCACAGTTTGTAACCTTGATGATCATGAACATCATGTTGCAGCCATCAGGTGCTGTCAACATCCTCTTGCAGAATCTCGGTCTGATCGATTCACCGCTTCCGTTCTGGCAGAATGCGATGTGGGCTAGGGTGACGATCATCGTCATCAATATCTGGATCGGTATTCCATATACCATGCTTCAGATCACCGGTATTTTACAGAATATTCCGGCTGAACTTTATGAAGCAGCCAAGATGGATGGCGCAGGACCGGTCAAGATCTTCTTCAAGATCACGTTGCCTTATATGCTGTTTGTTACAACACCATATCTGATTTCAAGCTTTGTCGGTAACATCAACAACTTCGGCGTCATCTACCTCTTGTCAGGTGGTGGACCGACATACGTTGGCGATACAGCAGGTCAGACAGACTTGCTGGTAACATGGCTGTACAAGCTGACAGTCGATCAGCAGTACTACAACCTCGGCGCAGTTATCGGTATCATGACATTCGTTATCCTGACGATCGTTACACTTGTTACGTATCGTAACTCCGGATCTTATAAGAATGAGGAGGCGTTCATGTAATGAATGAAGTTGCTAAGAATAAATTGAGTCCGCGTAGAAGGCTCGTCAATTTCCTGGTACATCTCTTATTGGCTGTACTTTCGATCATCTGGGTGCTTCCGATCTTCTGGATCGTATTGACCAGTTTCAGAGCTGAACCTGGTGCTTATACCAATACATTCCTGCCGCAGGGATATACCTTCAACAACTATATCAAGCTGTTTACAGACAGAAATGTCCTGAACTTCCCGAAGATGTTCATGAATACACTGATCATAGCGATCTTCACATGCATCTTCTCAACGTTCTTCGTACTTTCTGTATCGTATTCTCTCTCCAGAATGCGTTTCGGCTTCCGTAAGCCATATATGAACATTGCCATGATATTAGGCTTATTCCCTGGATTCATGTCCATGGTAGCTCAGTATTTCATCCTGAAGGCAATGGGTCTGACAGAAGGATCAATGATCCGTATCGGTCTGATCATCGTATATTCAGCTTGTACAGGTCTTGGCTTCCAGATCGCAAAGGGATTCTTCGATACGATCCCACGTTCGATCGATGAAGCTGCGATCATTGATGGCGCAACACAATGGCAGGTATTCACAAGGATCACGATGCCGTTGTCAAAACCGATCGTTATCTATACGGTCATGACATCATTCATCGCACCTTGGGTCGACTTCGTATTCGCGAAGGTCGTCTGCAGAGCCAATTCCGATCAGTTTACTGTCGCAATCGGTCTGTGGAACATGTTGCAGAAGGAGTATATCTATCAATGGTATACATGCTTCGCAGCAGGTGCTGTCGTGATTTCTATCCCGATCGCAATCCTGTTCATCTACATGCAGAGATTCTATGTCGAAGGCATGGCAGGTGCTGTAAAGGGTTAATCGAATCAAAAAAAGCGGATAAGTTCTTTGAACAGATCCGCTTTTTATTATGCTTTGTTTTAAAGACATTACAGAACGATTTCTATCAGAAATGAATAGAATATCGATAGAAATTAAACGCTCTTAAAGCCTTTAATTCTTGCTTAGGATGAATACATAGATCAGATATATTAAAACGCATGTTGTGACATGCGTTTTCTTCTGTTATTTCAGTAAAGCGGAAGTATATGGTCCGATCTTTAACTCGCCGCTCTTGAATTCTGTTTGATCAAATCCGGCAGATTCCAGTAACTTTGATACATCATTCAATTTAATCGTCTGTTGTGCATCTGTTGCGTTATGGATCAAATATACTGTCTGGCCATCATAATCGATCCTGAATCCGCCAAGAGAAGAATCACCAAGATCAAGTTTTGTATATGTTCCTCTAGCGATCTCAGGATAGAGTTTTCTGATCCTGATCAGCTTGGAATAGTGTCTTAAGAGGGAATCTTTCTTATCAAGATTTTCTTTGACTGTCCCATTGATCTGATTCTTTAATTCATAGGTACTTCCTTCCGGATCTTTTACTGTATCGTTATCTCCCCACAACATCGCAAGTCTTCTGTTGGCATCGGTATTGGCTCCGCCTCTGGAACCTTTCATACCGATCTCTTCGCCATAATAGATGAAAGGAGAACCAGGTGACAGGATGTAAAGGTTTGC
The DNA here is from genome assembly GCA_017539025.1 of Erysipelotrichaceae bacterium. GTDB lineage: Bacteria > Bacillota_I > Bacilli_A > Erysipelotrichales > Erysipelotrichaceae > Colivicinus. The sequence continues at coordinate 795 of JAFYHT010000046.1, read as the reverse complement.
GGCAAGATAAGCCTGACCATTAGCGACATTGAGATATCCGGCTGATCTGTCCATATCATGATTGGAGATGAATGGGATCGGCATGGAACCTGGATTGATCGTATTCAATGTGCTTTGATAATTTTGGATATATGAGGCAAATCTATTGACATCAGAGCTTTTTACGCAATTTGCGATCTGACTCATTGGTAGAACTTATGCCAGCTCTTTTAAAAAAGAATTTTTAAAGTATTCAACACGTTTTAATCGAGACGAGGAATATTATTGATTATGGATACTCTAGCAATAAAAATAGTAAATCATTTTGCCAGTAGGAAGAAGTGCCCATTTGCTTCGCAAATGGGCACTTCTGGATATTAAGGAATCCTCCCAGTAAACTGGGTCCCTCCTTAATATATGTTATAAGTCTTACCGAATTATTTATCCTGCAAAATAAACTTATCTATCATCTCTTTTAGATGCTTTGCATTGCTCTTGCTGGTTTCAGCAAGGTCTTTAATATCATGAGATACTGTTCCTGCCTGCTCATTCTTGCCTAGGATGTTGGCAACACCATCTGTGTTTTCAAGTGAAGCATCATTAACAGATGTAATCTGAGTTGCTATTTCATTGACTGACTCTGAAAGAGAATCCATAGCATTTCCGATTTCTATAACTTCATCCTTAAGCTTAGATATTCCATCATCATAGTATTTACTCTGAGATGAGAAGTGTTCGAAACTGGTAATTACCTCGTCTTTGATGTAATCGATGAGTTTTGAAACCTGCTCACGAACATTTTTAACGGATTCATTG
>JAFYHT010000045.1 GCA_017539025.1 Erysipelotrichaceae bacterium | reverse complement strand
TCCACGAATGGCGCATTGGCGATCAGATACATCTCCTGTCTGCTCAAGCCTATCCTTTCGCCATCTTCCAGTATGAGTACACTCATCCCGTTTTCCGGTGCATAGGCCACGATCTTTTTCTCTTTAACGGATATCTCTACGAGCTTTCCGTCATGTAAGGAAACATCCGCATCTTCAATCAGAGAATTTGTCTTCAGTTTCTTTTCGATCTTTGATGGAAAAACAAGAAGGAACTTGTTTTGATCGTTTAAACCGCTGAGTTCAATGATCTCTTCACTCTTGAGATATTCGTTTCCCGTAACAGTGATCCGATAGATATTGGAAAGATCCGAAAGGAAATATACCAGTCCGATCAGCAGTAAAGAAAAGACAATAGAAAAAGCGAAGTAAAAACGCTTCGCTGACTCATAAGCAGATAATGCCTTGCTGTTTCTTCTGATCCTGAAAAGATTGTTCTTTTCAAGCAGTTTTTCCTTGTCGTCTAACAATTGAATTTCTCAACTTCCATTACGAGCCTGATGCCGTATTTCTCTTTGATCTTATCCTGGATCTGATAGACAATGTTCAGATAATCTTCTGCCGTACCGTTTTCTTCATTGACGATGAAATTGGAATGTTTCTCGGAAACGCAAACTCCGCCCTGACGATAACCTCTGTAACCGATCGAATCGATCAGTTTCCAGGCGAAGTCATCCTTCGGATTGCGGAAACAGGAACCTGCACTCGGTTTGTCCAGAGGCTGGGTCTCTTTTCTTCTTCTGAGACGATCCGCCATCAGGTCTTCGATCGCCTTCGGATCCTTTTTCGAAAGTTTCAGTTTTGCGGAAACCACTACCCAACGCGGATGATCATGGAAGATCGAATGACGATAGCCGAAATTGAGTTCATCGGCTGTAAACCAAAACAGTTCACCGTCTTTGAGCACTTCGACCTCTGTCACGACATCAGCCATCGAACCCTTGTATGCGCCGGCATTCATATAGATCAGACCACCGATGCAACCCGGGATACCTGCCGCAAATTCCAGAGCGCTGTAGCCCTGCTTTGCCAGAGCTGCTGCCAGAGCCGGAACCATGACACCGGCCTCCGCATATAAGATGTCATCTTCAACATGATAGTCATTGAGCTTCTTTAAAGAGATCACGACGCCGTTGTATTCACTTTCACCGCAGATCAGATTTGAACCGTTTCCGATCACCTTGAACGGGATGCGGTTGGTCTTGAGATAGTTGACGATCACCTTGAGTTCCTGTTTGTCATCAGGCATGACAAAATGAGCGATGTGTCCGCCCATCTTCAGTGTCGTCAGTTCTTTGAAATATTTATCATCATGGTACTCGCCATGAAGTTGCAGAAATTCTTTAATCATAGCTCTTCTATCGCTTCCAGTATATCGTTCAAGACATTGGGATTGCCCATATTCCTGGCATTGTCCCCCATCGTCTTGAGTTTCACTTCATCATTTATAACACTATTGATCGTATCATTCAATATCTTCGGATCCAGATCCTTCTCTTCGATCATCAATGCGGCATTCTTATCCGTCAGAGCCTTGCCGTTGTAATACTGATGATTGTTTGGAACATATGGCGATGGGATCAATATGCTTGGCATGCCCAGCGCACAGATCTCAGCGATCGTTGTAGCCCCTGCCCTGCATAGAAGCAGCGTCGAATTTTTCATGACGTTGACTCCGTCTACTCTTTCAAATATCTTGAGCCAGTCACTCTGTTTCACTTCTTTTACTGTCTTTTCATAATGAGAAGCACCGGTCGCATAGATGATCTGATAGGAGCCATCTGCCAGCTTGAAATACTCGATCAGCTTTTCATTGACGGAAGCCGAACCCAGAGAACCCATGAAGATCAGTAATGTTTTTTTCTTCGGATCAAGTCCAAGATCGGACAATACCTTTTCATCCTTCTCGACTTCGTATGCTTTAGAAGACTGCGGATTGCCTAATATCCTGATATTCTGATTCTTGAACTGTTTGAGATTTTCTTCATAGGAACCGATGATCAGATCCATCTTTGTATCCAGCATGCGATTGGCTCTTCCGACAAAAGAGTTCTGTTCATGGATCACTGTCTTTAAACCCAGTGAAGCAGCTGCTTCCATGACCGGCACGGATATATAATTGCCAAAACCGATCGCCATGTCATAGCCCTTCAGAAGTTTCTTACAATCAAAATACGCTTTTGCGATCGACAAAAGACTCTTGGCCTTCTGCAAGACACCGCCCCTTGTCGTATAGACATTGAGACCGACATAATCAAAACCGCTTGCCGGAATGACATCCTTTTCCATGCGATCGTTGGAACCGATGAAAGTGATCCTGTTCCCCTTATCTTTTAATGCTTCTGCCAGAGTGAGTGCCGGGTAGATATGTCCGCCCGTTCCTCCGGCAACCATCGCAATATTCATACATCTCATTTTAGCATAAAAAGAAAAGGTGACTACAGTAACTCGTCACCTTCATCTGTGTTCTCTTTGAAACGGAAACGATCCGCAATGAACCAGGTCAGTATCGGATTGATGATCAACAGAAATATCAGATGCAGCACCAGTCGCCCTTTGAACCCGAAATTGAAGAAATCAAGTAATGGAGCAAGCGGATAAAACACGATCAGTGCTAAAGTCAGATAGATCCCGATACAGACAGCAATATACTTGAAACTGTCCTTTCCCATCAGAACATGACCTTATTGTGGATGACCCTTCCAAGGATCTGGACTTCATCCGGTCTGAATACTCTGTCGGGATAAGCAGGATTTGCCGCCTTCAAAGTGAGCTTGTCCTTGCCGAAACGGACTGTCTTGATCGTCACTTCATTATTATCTAGAAGGAATAAACCGACATCCTTGTCATTGAGATAATTTTGCTTCCTGACAAAGACCATATCGCCCTCACCGATCCTGAGATCGATCATCGAATCGCCCTTTACCTTGAGATAGAAGTATTCTCCCGGACCGAATTCCTCATTGTTGCAGTACTCATAACCGCAGATATCCTCATCCGCATACATATTGTAACCGGCCTTGACCTCGCCTAGGATCGGAAAAGCAGTCTGTTCCCCACGGATATTGACATTGAGCAGATGTTCCACATCCACTTCAAAGATATCAGCGATCATATTTAAAGTCCTGACTCTTGGGAAAGCTGTTCCGTCTTCCCACTTCTGAACAGTCGTAAACGACTTATAGCCCAGTTTTTCTGCGAGTTCATCCTGGGACATCTTATTGCTTCTGCGAAGGTATCTGAGGTTATCTTTGAATTCCATATCAAGCTCCTTTTATCTCACCCTTATGATACCTGATTATTGAAAATTGTTCAACTTTTTCAGTTGAACTATCATTATTTTCAAGTATAATAAAAGTATGAAAAGAACGATCCTGCATTGTGATCTCAACTGCTTTTTTGCCTC
>JAFYHT010000044.1 GCA_017539025.1 Erysipelotrichaceae bacterium | reverse complement strand
GTAATATCCTTTACACCATCGGCATAAGAATCAGCCATGACAAAAGTTCCGTCTTTTCCCAACCAAAGTTTGGAATGATCTTCATGACCGTAGTTGTCTACTGTGTTGAAATAAGTCTTTCCTGCAAGTTCAAAGGATGGCTGAACAACCGGCTCAGGTTCTTCTTTTTTTGTACAGGCACTTAAACATGTCATAAGACAAAGGACCATCATTAACAAAACAATTATCTTTTTCTTCATATTCGCTTCCTTTCCATTCTAATTATCTCCAGAATTTCTGATTAATAATATTATAATACGAAAATCGCATATTTATACCTATCGGCAGAGAGTCATATAAAAACAGGGATGATTGTAATATGCAATCATCCCCAAAATTCAACATAAATGATAATCAGATCCTACTGATCTTTCTTCCTGTTGCCTAATACCATCAGCGCAACGGCAAGTGCAAGCAGGACTCCAAACAAAGCGGACCACTTATCAGCAAATACGGTCCTTCCGCCAAATCCCTGAGTCAGAGCAGCCGCCAGTAAGGAAGCCAACGCAACTGCTAAGCCCTTAAAGTCGTGATTGACAAGTGCCATATACAATGCTGCGCATAACGTACCAAGAGTCAGAGCGACATCCAACACAGAAAGAGTCTTGCCCTCTTTCACTTCAGAAGAATCAGGTTCTGTTTCTTTTTCCGGTTTTGAAGAATCATCTTTTTCATCTTTCTTGGAATCTGAGTCTTTATTCTTCTTTTCCAGAGTTACCTTTCTGACATCAGTATAAGTAACTCCTCCAACAGTGACAGTTGCCTTGTATTCAATACTTCCATCTTCATTCTCAGTTGCTTCGATCACGGTCTCACTCATAGCGGCTTCGATCCTGATCGTCTCACCTGTTTCCGGATTCTTGAATACAGCATAGCAAGTCTTGCCATCTTCTGACCACTCCCAACCAACAAATTCGTAATTGATTTCCGGTGTATTATTTCCATCACTTGATGGGGCAGGAATTACAATCTTCCTGCTGTCCTGATACTGCTTCCCATTGAAATATGCAGTAGCAGTGTACAAAACTTCTCTTGAACCATCAGGATTTGTAGCTACTGTTTCGGAAGTGACTGTAGCAGCAACTTTCTCTCTATGGTCGGAATTGTTCATACATGTGAAGTATACGGTAGCACTATTGTTATCCTCACCCCACATCCATGCACTCAAGTAATATCTGTGGCCAGTACCAATGATCTCTTCTTTTTCTTCTTCCTTCAGATTTAGTTCTTCACCACGTTCTATGGTTTCAATCGTAAATTCGGTATTATCACATCCTTTTGCAAACTCAAACTCTGCAATAATATCCTCTGCAGGAATCGGATCAAGCTGTGCACAGGCAAACTTGATCACACCATTCTTTTGATCTACGTTAATCGCATTGAAATCTACATCAGACTGGTAATCAAGATACTTACTGACATATGGATTGAATCTAACGATGACAAGCCCATTCTTGATCTCAATATCTTCTGTATAGATAACATCTACAATATTCTTGTTTTCAGGATCCGGCTCAACTTCGATATTCTTCTCCGGGAAGACGATCACATTGCGAGTGAAATTCTTCTTCCTGTAGATATTGTTTGTTACAGCATTCAAAGCACCAACAGTTTCAATGTTCTCTTCAGGAGCAGGTTCTTCCTCGATGATTGGAGCCTCTTCTGCAACAGGTTCTTCCTCGACAACTGTTTCTACAGCCTCAACAGACTCTGCTGTTTCCGCAGTCTGAACTTCATCTGCAGATTCCGGTTCAACAGCGATCGATTCGATCTTTTCTGAATGCAGCTTAGTCTTGCTTCCACTGAGTTTGTCAGCCAGTTTTTCCAGAATGAACACATCAACACTGTCGTAATAGAGATCAAACAGAGTTGACAGATTCGTTGCACCAGAAACACTTCCGACATACTGTGCATCAAATTCAACTGCCTCTTCATCCGACAGATCAACATAGTAGATACTCTTTGTTGTGTTATCAGAAATAAAGAGACTGTCTTTTCCGGTCTGAGAAGCGGCATAAACCATTGAGTAAGCCGTCAGGTCTTCACTCATCGTAAGGACATTGAGTTTGCCTATTTCAACAGATAACATGCTGATATCCGGTTCGCCTTCAGAAAAATCTGTATACAGACCTAAGAGATATAATACTCCCTCGCTATCCATAGCGTAGTAGTACAGATATGTTGTACCATCCTCTTCATCAATATATGCACCGGCGAAAGCGATCGCAACGAACTGATTTTCAGATACTTCTTCAAGTTTGAAGTAATTCAGGTTGCTGTCCTTCATCAGCTGCAGATAATTGCTCTTGCCGACACCGATGATATCGAAATCAAATCCATAGACTTCCGGCTCTTCGCCTTCTTCTGCAGGAAGTGTCATTTCGATATACGGAATATTTGCACCATCCAGCAATGCATATCTATCTACGATAGAGAACGGATTGAAGCTGCCATCATATTCAATGCTGTAATCATCATTGATCACATAACGATAGTAATCATTATCCGTATCATTACCATAGATATAAACACCGGATTCGCCGCCTCCATAGAACGGAGCCAAAGCTTCACCAAATGAATATGTTTCCATAGAATTCAGATCGATCAGATCGAATTCAATTTCATCTCCATATGCTACCTGACCAAAGACATACGCATCGATCGGCTGATCAGTGACAACGTTGATCTCGGCAGAAGCCGAAACGCTTGGAGTCTGATTGGAAGTAGCAGTAATGATGGCAGTTCCTACACCAACACCCTTTACAAGGCCGTTTCCATCAACGACTGCAACACTTTCATCGGATGATGACCATTTAACTGATCTGTCTTCTATGAAGTTTGGTTCAACAACAGCAGCGATCTCCAGTTCATCTGAAACGCCAAGGATCAGAGTTGCTTTTGAAACGCTAAGTTCAACAGAACTTGCGTTTTTAGGATCGACCTCTTCATATTCGATATGTTCACCTGGTTCATAGAGATATACATAATCTGCACGGCCAAACATGAAGTAACTAATGTCCGAATCATAATACATACCATATCCATATGCTGCATAAGGTACATAAAGCAAGAGGTTATTCACATAATAGAACGGATCTGCATATGAAGCACTTGCCCAGTTAACATATGGATAACCTATATTGTTGAAACCCAACCAACCACCATCGGACGCATTCTGGAAACTGATAACATCTTCATCTTCTTCGTCAGCAGCAAAAGAATTCCAGACAGATGTATCCTCGACAGTGTTCATTGGGATATATGCACCGTCTTCATCTTCATAGATAACAACGTTAGCTGTTGCTGTGTAGTTCTGTGTGCCCTGGCTTGCTAAAACAACGGCCTTACCTTCCTGATCACTGTTGGAAATCAGATAAGCGCTATCTGCCTTAACTGTATCGGTCAGCCTATAAACAGGAGTGATGATTTCTCTGATGATAGGTCCTTCGCCGATTTTGGCCAGTCTTGCTTTCTCATTCGCAGCATAGTCACCTGCAAATACGACAACTGCATTGCTGTCAATATTTGATACGTCAAATGAATATTCAAACGTACCGCCTTTTTCCATCTGCGGAACAAAGCCTTCATAAACTGTGTTACCGCCAACATCAGTCAATGCCAGATATGCAATATAAGTATTATCACTGGCTTTGACATTTACTGTCTTGGCTTCTTCATCAAATGAAACATCAAGCTCAGGCGCAGCATCATCGATCTCCATCGTGTAACCAAGATACGATCCATCACCTAACTCACCAGACTTATATAAGTCAAGCAGATCATCAACAGAGATCTGTCCGCTCTTGGCGTCGCTGTCAAGCATCAGAGCATAGTATTCAGGGATCGCAAACTGTGCAACAAAGATAGAGTCACCTTCTGATTTTCCGAAATCAGAAACCGTCCTGTTGACCTGTGCAACTGTTGCACTCGTATTCATCCAGGCTCCGCCATTGACATAATAGAATGCACTATAAATATCGCCTGTTTCATTTGCGCTGTAGAGCAGATTCTGGTCTTTATCCAGAACGATTGTCGCAGCTGTACCTGCATTTCTGATATATGTTCTCTTGAATGAAGAGATCTTAGTGCCAGAACTGATCGCCAGACGATCAGCCGGGAACTGTTCTTCCGCAATATATGGGTTACCGGTATAAGCGGTCTTTCTCATCCTGCCAGGGTACTTGACTTCCATGAAGTTGGTATTGTTTGTACCACCAAAATAAGAATTCTTGCCTGTCGGATAGAATGCGTCTAAAGCAGAAACCGGATCTGTCATACCAGGATCCGTCCAGCTGCCATAGTAGCCAAGGAACGGAATGGAGTGTTCAACACCCAGATAAGCACCATCTTCTGTCTCGCTGACACAGGCTACGTAAGTAAAGCCTTCAACATAGCCACCTTTTTCACGGGATGTCAGCTGTTCATCGTTTACATTAATGATGACACTTACCTCAGCCGAGCCACCTGCCGGAACACGCAAAATCTCGTCTCCGGTACGTTGGATACATTCAAGAAGGAGTTGTGCGTCATGTGTTGATAAACCCTCTTCTCCATCCATCTCACCGGCAGCCAGATCAACAGATTCAGCACTTCTGTTACCTACCAGATAATCCAGAATCGCCTGAACATCATCAGTATCCGTATCGCCATCCATGTCGACATCATGTACTTCATAAGAATAAGTGACATCGGCATCCAGATAAGTCGTATATGTATCAAGATAGTACTGACCGCCGTATTCATACGCATCCTGCGTAAATACATCAGTACCAAATGTATAATCTAAATCCTCGGCGGATAAGTTATTGATCGTAAACGAATAAGCATATCTTCCGGTCCTTTGTGCATCCTGACCAAATTCAGCCTTGACTTTGCCATCGATCGCCGAATCATCGCTAAGTGTCGATCCGCCACTCATCGTAATGAAAGACTTGGCATTGATCGCCTTATCGACATCCGCAAGACCAGCACCCTGCTGTAATATAGGCAGGTAAAGTCCGTATTCATTGAACATCGGAGTTGCTGTAGACATCAGTAAGCTGTTCATCAAAGCGCGTGGAGTAATACCGTTGACCTTTTCAGAAAGATCATTTTCACGGATATACTGAGCCATTAACGCCATCATGCCGGTGATGTGTGGAGCAGCCATGGAAGTACCGCTCATCAGTTCATAGTCATCATCCGTCATACCATTGACTGACCAGATGTTTCCGCCAGGTGCAGTGATCTCAGGTTTGATCGACAGAGAACCAGGAACACCCCATGAAGAGAAGTCCGTTACAGGGGCGAGGTCTCTTTCGGAATCGACATATGTCTTGATAACCTTGGATATCTGTATCGTACCAGTATAGTAATCAATGACATCAACAGTGTTTTTTACTGAAGAAGCCTTGATCAGATTGCCATCATCCTGAGTGATAGAAACCATTGGAAAAGTACCGGTATAGTCATCAAGAGCCATAGAGATCGTACCAGGCTGATTGTTGACAACGATCAAAGCTGCCGGTTCAAAATCAATCAGGTTATTTCCCTTGACATAGAAACTGATGCTGCCACGGTTGACCATGACGATCTTGCCTTTCAGTTCAACGAAAGAATTGACCGCTACATATTCCTCTAAGTTTCCTAATGCATCGATATAGACAAATTCATATTCCTCATCCTTTGCCAGAGTTTTCAAAGCAGGACCACTGGAATCTGTTTCTGTATAGTAGATATCCATTCCTCTGTATTTCAAAGGAGTGCCGGTAATACCGACGTTCTGTGCTGCCGCAACACCTAAGCTGTTGAAGAAGGAACCAGGAGAACCTGCCGTAGCTTCGCTGATATCATCCAGATAAAGTTCACCAAAGTTACCATTAGGGGTCCGAATATTAGTTGCTGCATATGACCAGTTATAGGAGTTACCTGCCGACATGACTACCGCAGTAGAAGAATCGATCAGGCTGTCCATAATTCCCTGATATGCACCCGCAAAAGAAGAACCAGGATTTCCTGAGCCTAAAGAGAGGTTGATTGAATCGGCTTTCAGGATAATCGCATCTTCGATCGCAGCAAAATAGTCGGAATCATAAGCGCCGCCGCCTACACCAAAGACCTTCATGACTAAGATCTGAGCATCCGGGGCAACACCGACTGCGTATACAGAATTCAAAGCATCAGTATATTCGTTCTGGCCTGTTTTGATATATCTGTTGGCAGCAGCGGTACCGGCAACATGCGAACCGTGTTCACCCTGAGTATCAGAATAGTGGTCTGTCGTATAGTTGCCGTCGATATAGTTGAATGCAAACGGGATCTTGCTGTTCTTGTAAACATCAGCTGCAGAATCGATATTGTGTTTAGCAGCAGTATTATTCTGATTCAACTGTTCAAGAACACCATCGATCTCTTCTGTCGTCAGAAGGTTATAATCGGAAAGAGATCCACCATCTTTTGTCAGAGAATACTCAAAAGCATCAGGATCAAAAGAGATGTGGTCCTGGTTTGCACCGGTATCGATGATCGCAACTCTGCTGCCTGCACCGGTATAACCTGATGCCCAGGCAAGCTGAGCTCCTACCATATATTCTGTTGTCAATGAGGTATTGACTTCATCGTGCAGTTCGTATCTGTTCTCAACAAAAACATCTTCAACGCCTTTGACATTTTTGATCGCATCGATATCACCAAACTCAACGTTGGCAGAAATGATATTTGCAGCAAGCGTCAGATTCCATTGAACATCGAGCTCGCTATTTAATTCATCTTCAATTTTTCTTGTGACACTGTCCTGTTCATCCTGCAAAGACTCACGGTAAGCCATAGCCTCTGCATTATCTGCAACATCTTCTGCAGAATAGATATCCAGAGTTGCCGGTTTTTCCAAAACGATGGAAACACGGACGACATCACGATCTCCATATGCCGGTTCAGCCTTTTCTTCTTTTGCGTTGGCTGCTTCTTCACCCAGCGTATGGATGTTCAGTGTACTAGGATCAATGTCCTGTACAAATGTTTGTGAGGAACCTGTTTCGTTGCCGTCATCGCTTGGTTCAGCATACACCCTTGTGAAAGAACCGGTGATGATCATTAATGCAACTAACAGTACATTAAAAAACTTTTTCATAATCAACCCCCATAATATTTTTATTTTACCTATATTAAAGGAAAAATTAAATGATTTTAATACATAATTTCAAGCTTTTTTTCAAATTGAATAACCATATGAAAAAGTTTTCTTAAAATGAATAAAAAGATTCATCCCAAACAAAAAGCATGAATCTATGATTATGACTCATGCTTTTAAAATTGTGCTTATTCTGATGGAGTTTCCGGTTCAGGATCAGGCGTTGGTTCCGGAAGTGCCGGAATTTCCTCTTCCTGTCTATGGTCTGGGTTCCTTCTACAAGTTCTGTATCTGTGACCCGGAACATTGATCTGAGCTTCAACATCAGTGACCCAATCATTCCAATCATGTCCCAATGCAGAAACTTCTTCTTCAACAGTCTTTCCACACTTTGTGCAGACATAATATCTGACACCAGATTCTGTACAAGTTGGTTCTATATCAGTCTTGCTGGTATCGCTGACATATTCGTGTTTGCAATTCTTTTCCCAATGTGCATACAGCGTAACATTTCCGCTGACTTCATCCGTACTGTAAACACGTTTGCCATCACTTCCGGCAGTAGTAAACCAGCCTAAGAAATTATAGACATCACCGTTGCTTTCGGTAACGCTATCCATATTTCTGAAGTAGAATGGTTCATCACCAGTAATAACTTCGATGCGATCCGGAGCAACACCGTGTCCGTTACTATTGAACTTGATCTCCTGCTTGCCGGCTTTAACGACCAGTTTCAGTACAGTCTCGGAATTGAAGTAAGTTCCAGGATCCGGTGTCTGCTTAATGACATCGCCGACCTTTCCTTCGATATCCGTATCGAACGTAATTGAATACTTCACACCATACTTCTTAGCCCATGTAACTGCTTTCGAGTAATTGTGCTCGATGAAATCCGGAACCTGCTTGGTCTCGTCGATCTTGCTTGGACCCATAACAGTAATAGAACCGGACTTGTATTCGGAAATCAAAGAACCATATCTCGGGCTTTGGTCGACAACAAGGCCCTCGTATGATTTATCATATCCTGGATCTGTTGACTTGATAGTAGTGACATTCAAAGTAACACCATTTGCCGAAGCCCATTTAAGCGCTTCTGATGTAGACAAACCTTCCAGTTTTGCCCAGTATGGAGGCATCGGCTCTGGTTCGTACAGGAACTTATGCTCATATTCGGTAGAGATCAGTGAAGGTCTGACATATTCATCATCAAGCGAGAAACTGAAGTTTTTAGCTTGAGAAACTGTTGTATAGTTGCCCATGACATTATTGATATGACCAACAGATTCATCATAAGATCCCTGATAGATCAAATAGACCCATAATGGAAGCCTCATGGAATAGCTGTAATACATGATACCGCCATATCCGGTGATCCTGGTATTCTGGAAGTCGACCAGATCGAATGTATCCATACCGGTATAATTCTTTGTGTTCAACAAAAGATTAAAGACATTCGTCAGCTGAGAAAGGGTCATATCAGTAGACATCCATTCTGATGCTTCTTCCATTGCTTTCAGTGCAAGAGAAACACTTCCGGATCTTACAAATGCTTTTGCAATCTCTATGATGACTTCTTTCTGGTGCTGCTGACGATCAAAATCTCCGTTAGGCATGTGGTGTCTTTCCCTGCAGAACTGCAAAGCCATCTGTCCATCTGCAAAAACACGTTCACCCGCAGGAACATAGATTCCATCCAATGTAAACGATACAGGATTGTTGATATAGATACCACCGATGACATTGACGATCTGGACCAGTCCAAGATAGTCAAGTTCCATATAATAGTCGATATCCATACCGATAAAGTTTTCAACCGTCTCAATGAAACATGCCCTGGAAGTCGATCTTCCGGAATTGATCTTATCCAGTTCGCCGCCATAACAAGCGATTGGAACAAATGAGTCTCTGGCAATCGAAGTCATCGCAACTTCATAAGTCTGCGGATTGATCGTTGCAAGGATAATGGAGTCTGCCAGACCGACAGTCGAACCGATATCTGTTCTGGAATATCCAATCAACAAAACATTAAATGGGTCGGTACTCAGATTCTTGGTACTTCTTTGCGTATTCGTTTTCAGTTCTTCTTCAAAACTGTAGAAATCAACAAAATTTGGAAGATACTTTGCAAAAGGAGACTCTTCTGCTGTTGAGGCAGGGACCATCTCTCCGTCTTCTTCTTCGTCTTCACCGCTGAAGAGTTCAGAAAGGAGATCAGTTGATTCTTCTTCTGATTCTTCTGCATTTACGTTTTCTTCAACACCTTTATAAATCGAACGATATGCAGAAGTGATGACGATCGCATCAACATCTCCATCGATCAGACCCTGAAGCATTTCAGCATTTGTCTTATAGTCGACAGTTGCATAGTCAATCTTTTCTTTACTGAGAAGATTTGTAGCAATATAAGTTAATCCGTTTGTTGTTTCTGTCAACATGCCGACTTTCTTTCCGGAAAGATCCTTTAGAGTAGAAAATGAATTGTGGTTCTTGTTCTGATCATAGTAAACGAATACTCCGGAGAATGTTTCATATTTGTCTGACTTTCCATCATCAAGAACATTATTAACAATGGCATTTGTTTTCAGCAAAGCCACAGAACCGACAGTCCCACCAATCAGAAGCAATACAGCCATGACTGTAGAAATGATCTTCAATGCCAGATCTCTGTGATTGAAACCGACGAAGAAGATGATATCAATAATTGCAAGAGAACATAAAACGATACCGACTAGGCTACCAAACAACGTTGGCTGGATGGAATAATATCTCCATGACCAGAGAACAGCTAAAAGGATGGCAACATGTGCCAATACCAGTATTGCTGAAGCGATGATCGTGACAGCTTTCTGGCGGGAACCCTTAGCCTTATGTTTTACTGCTTTGGCCTGATTATTCGCCATCTGTTGTTGCTGACGTCTCTTCAGCAGTCTCTGACGTCTGATCTGCTGACTTCTTTTCTGATCCTGTTCTTGCATTTATCGTATTCTCGCTTGCTTCTACTATTTCAAATCTGCCGTTTCTGTCGATCACAACCAGATTGACAGAAGTCGCAAATCTGCTTAAATCCATATAACTGTTCGCCTTGTAATTCCATCGGCAGTTCACAAGATATGCATCATATCCGTGATTCTCACGATAGTCATACCACTCTCCATCTTCACCTTTTCTGTTTTCAACATGTTCGCTGATTATATACTGAGAGCTCATTTTTTCACATTTCACGATATCGACATTTTCAACCTCAAGAAGATTCTCTTTACCGTATTGTGTTCCATAATGACTGATGTATTTATAGAAACCATCCCTGGCTTTCTGATAAACATTTTCTTTGTAATGGTCTCCGTTTTCATATTCTCCATCATAGATGAAATTGAAACCACCGATATCATACTGACCACGTTTGTTTGTCCAAGTATAAAAATCTGCTACATAGTTTTTGGCAACAAGAGACGCAATCATCGCATCATCTGCTTCAGTGCCATCCACAACGCCTTCCTCAACCGCAGACTTCAATTGAGCAAAATACTCTTTCTGCAGATCGGTAGGATTATCTCTCAGAATATAGTTCATTGAAGAAATGATGTTCTCCGCCTTCGTTTCAGCCGTCGTTCCTTTTGCCAGATCAAGGAGATTTTTACCTTCTTTGTAGGCAGTCGCACCAAATATACCGATCGCAACTATAAAAGGAAGCATCATTCCTAACATGATCAGATATCTTTTCTTTTTGTCGGCCATCAGGCGATGTAAACCCGATCTCTTCTTTTCTTTTTTAACTCTTAATCTTTTTTCTTCCATAACAAAAGAGGATTTCACATCCTCTATAAATTATATATAAACACCATTCTATTTTCAAACATTCACACGAAATCACATAAATGATCATCTAATCGAAATCATAAAGATGTGATTTGAATGATGGAATAAATCAGTATCTGAGCAACTGTATTTGTACCAATCAGAGTACACATTTTGTGTGGATAAGCGAACAGACAGATGTAAACGATATAAGAAGCAACAAGAAAACACTGGTCTTCTTAATTAAACCGTTTCTGTTCATCCGCAACTCCTTCTGTAGCTTCCTTATTGAACACGATTTTCAGTGTGAGGAGAATAAACTTGATATCATCAACAAGACTGTAGTTTTCAATATAATACAGATCCAGTAACAGTTTATCTCTCAATGAAGTATTATACTTACCATAAATCTGAGCATAACCCGTCAATCCCGCTTTCACAACGAGTCTGAACCTGAATTCCGGCATTGTCTCACAGATCTCATCATAGATTTCCGGCCTTTCAGGTCTCGGACCGACAAAGGACATGTCGCCTTTCAGGATGTTGAACAGCTGAGGAAGTTCATCAAACCTCGTTTTTCTGATGAATTTGCCTACAGGGGTGATTCGATTGTCGTTTTCTTTCGCAAGAATAGCTCCTGTATTCTTTTCTGCATTCATGATCATTGATCTGAATTTCAGGATCTTGAATTCTTTTTCATTTTTAGTCAATCTCGTCTGTTTGTACAGGATATCTCCTCCATCCTGCAGTTTGATGGCGATAGCTACACCCAACATGATCGGACTGGTCAGAATGATCAATATCAATGATCCAATGATATCTATCGTTCTTTTTACGATATTTTCAAATTCTCCCGGACCATATTTATTGATCTTCAGGATCGGAGAATCGACGATATGCAAGATTTCGCTGCTCGCCAAAAACATATCTGTGATGCTTGGCACATCATACACAAGAAGGTGTTTTTCATAACAGGTCTTGAAAATCTTCTTTTTATTCTCATGATGGACGTCGAGTGTTACGACACCGTCTGCACCATCCAAAAGTTCATCGAATTTATCATAATCCAGATCCTTAAGATCGATCGTCCTGATGACACTCATTGAAAGATCCCTGATGTTATTCAGTTTGCCGATCAAGCCATAGTGTTCTTCTCCATAAATCGCAACAACATTCACCGGTGGGAAATTATCCCTCATATACCTGTTTTCCCAGAAGAGCAGCACAGCGATCAGGATCATCTCAATTGCCTGCATCAGTAAAATCGGCCATACAGGAATCAGTCTCAGAGTGATCAGACATAATATAAAGTACATGACAAAATTACATACGATCAGCGTAAGAGTATACGAAAGAAACAGATCTGTAGTTGTTGTATTGCCAATATCAAAAGAATCAAATAGTCTTCCAAAAAGAACAAATAAAAGAAGATACAGTGCAAAGAATACCAGATATCCGTTTGAATAATAGAAGAAATAATTGACATAACCCATCATCAAAGTCGTCAAAAAAACGATCTCCAAAATAAAGATGTTGCTTATGCCTAAAACGATCTTGGCGTTTTCTTTGGTACTGAATTTTTCAAACATATTCTTATTCTATGCCTATTTCCAGCAAATATCTATGCAAGGCATCCTTCCAATCAGGAAGCCTTTCAAACCCATTTTCACTCAGTTTGGACTTATCCAGCCTGGAATTGAACGGCCTTTTTGCCTTGCTCAAGCCATATTCCAGGGTCGTGACAGGGATCACTTTCGTAGACAATCCTGCCTGTCTATATATTTCTACACAGAAATCATACCAGGAGATATAAGCCCCTTCATTGGTAGCGTGATAATATCCATACTTTTCCGTTTCGATCATATCAACCAATAATCTCGCCAGGTCATATGTATAAGTCGGTGTTCCGATCTGATCATTGACAACTCTGACTTCATCATGATTCTTTCCGACATTGATCATTGTCTTGATGAAGTTCTTTCCGTTTAATCCGAATACCCAGGCAATACGAACGATGAAATATTTCTCCAGTTCACAAACCGCCAGTTCACCCTTAAGCTTGGTCTCACCGTAATAGCACAAAGGCGCATAAGATTTATCATCGGGTTTCCAAGGTTCTTCCCCCTCACCGTCAAACACATAATCGGTACTCAAATATAAAAACTTACAATCAAGGATTTCTGCTGCCCTGACAAGGTTTCTGGTTCCGGTAACGTTGATTGCATATACTTTTTCTTTGTTTTCTTCATCTTCCGCTGCATCAACAGCAGTCCACGCAGCACAATGGATGATCGCATCCGGGTCGATGCTCTTCACAGAATTGATCACATCTTCCTTTGTAATAT
Source organism: Erysipelotrichaceae bacterium (assembly GCA_017539025.1). Classification (GTDB taxonomy): domain Bacteria; phylum Bacillota_I; class Bacilli_A; order Erysipelotrichales; family Erysipelotrichaceae; genus Colivicinus. Next base: position 3,826 of record JAFYHT010000044.1, on the reverse strand, counting down.
CAAGAAGATAATCCATCTCTCCCGCGATATCAGTAGTAACCGCAATATGTCCTCTCTTTTTCAATTCATTGACGACATCATGGCCCAATTGGCCATTCGCCCCTGTAACCAACACTTTCATTTTTCTACCCTTTCTCAGCATGATCCGAATCTGAAAAACCGATTCTGAAAAAAGCTATAAAATAGATAAACAACGTCATATAGCTTGAATATTTATTCATGATCTCTGTGATCAAAAGGACTGCCATGACTCCCAACAGAACGATCTCATAATTATAGAGATAAATCGGCTTCTCTCTTTTTTGATGATATACGATACCAACCGTGATAACAAACAGCCAGATCAGAGCACCGACTGTCAACATGATGATATTCATCAGATCAGAAATGCTTCCCATGTTATGCGCATATTCTATTGAATAAAAATCTCCGCTCCATGCTACAAAAAACTTATTCGCAAGCAATTCGATCAGTCTCAATGGATGTGTAAACAGATACTTATACTGCTCGATCAGAGCCCCTTTCTGCCCCTCAATATAGTTTTCGGGGGTCAGATATTGTCCTCTGGCCTCCCAATATTGTTCGGCTGAACGTTTTCCCTTGCCATCTGTGTGTCTGCCCATACTTTCAAGATCAGAACCGATCAGAAGCTGTTCATAATTGTTGTACTGGCTCATCTTGTTTCCTTCCAGTTTTGTTGTCATCAGGTCTGAACAAAGAAAAGCAGCAACGATCACAAAAATGATCAGCGTCTTTTTTCCAATACCGATGTTCGTCAACAAAACGATCAAAGCAAGCAAGATAAACCAGATCTTTCCCATTGGTGAAAGAGTCTGATTCAAAGAAACAAAAAGGATCAGCAAGCCAGACAACAGAATCGTTCTTTTCATATCATTGGTTTCCAGAAAACAATTCAACAGGAACAATATGATCGAAAAATAGAAATATACGTACAATTCATGCGTAACACAGAACGTCAACATGCTTGTAGAAGGCATCAATAGATAAAGCATGATCAGCAGAAAACTCTTCTCTTTTCCAATTTGCTTTGAAAAAACACAGAAGTTGATCATGGTCGTGAACAAAAAAACCAGATACACTCCCAAATGATAAGGAATCGATAAACGCTTGAATACGGAAAGATGCAGGCCAAGACCGACAAGATAATAGATCTGTCTTTCAACGCTGCCCAGCCCATTTTTTGCGATACTGTCTGCGATTTGAGAATAGATCGTAATATCTTCGCCAAATGCTGTTGAATCAAAAAAGAAGAAAGCATAATAAAATGCTTTCAATAACACAGAACTTACCAGCAGTATCAGAAACAATTTCCCAAAGCTGAAAAAAGACAACTGTTCAATCAAAAAGGTCAGTATTCCTCTGACTCGGTCTTTCAAGAAATAAACACACGTTATTACAATAGCCAGAAGTCCTACAAAGACCAGATATTTTCTTACACCTTCAAAAACACTGACATACGCAAAAAGATTAGAAACAAAAGAAAAAAGAAAAAACAACGCAATACATGCGTTTACGATATATCTAAACCATATGTAATAGTTGTTTTCTCTGTTATTCATTTATTTCTTCGAATACATTTCTTCGTAATACTTCATGTAATCACCGGAAGTGACATCATCCATCCATTCCTGGTGATCCATATACCATTGGATAGTCTCTTTGATACCGGATTCAAAGTTATACTTTGGTTTCCATTCGAGTTCTGTTTCGATCTTGGTCGGATCGATCGCATATCTTAAGTCATGTCCTTTTCTGTCTGTGACATAGGTGATCAGGGATTCAGGCTTGTTTAGTTCTCTTAGGATAGTCTTGACGACTTCGATGTTGTGTCTTTCGTTGTGACCGCCGATATTGTATACTTGTCCATTTCTGCCATTCCTCATGACAAGATCGATGCCTGTACAATGATCATAGACATGTAACCAGTCTCTGACATTGAGTCCTTCACCATAGACCGGTAAAGACTTATCATGTCTTGCATTGTTGATCATCAAAGGGATTAGCTTTTCAGGGAACTGATAAGGGCCGTAGTTGTTGGAACATCTTGTGATGGTCATATTGAGTCCGAATGTACGATGGTATGCCATAACCAATAAGTCTGCAGAAGCCTTGGATGCGGAATATGGAGAACTTGTATGTAAAGGTGTATCTTCCGTAAAGAAGGAATCTGTTGCCTCCAAAGGAAGATCGCCATAGACTTCATCTGTCGATACCTGATGATATCTCCTGACACCGTACTTGAGGGATGCATCCATCAGTACTTCCGTACCGATGATATTCGTTCTTAAGAAGACTTCAGGATCTTCGATACTTCTGTCGACATGAGACTCTGCTGCGAAGTTGACGACGATATCGAAGTTCTCTTCCTCAAAGAGCTTATAGATATTTTCTCTGTCTCTGATGTCCATCTTCACAAACTTGAAGTTTTCATTATCCTTGCATCCATCCAGATTCTTCAGATTGCCTGCATAGGTCAGTAAATCCAATGCGACGATCTGATCTTCAGGATGTTTTTCTAATTCATAATAGACAAAGTTGGAACCGATGAAACCGGCTGCACCTGTAACTAAGATCTTCATACTATTTCTTTCCCTTCTTAACTTCTTTTCTCACTTCTTCTCGTATAACGTATTGAGGAATATGATTGCTGATCAGATATCCTCTTCCGACATATTCGCCAATCAGTCCTAAGAATATCATGATGAAGCCACCGATAAACAACATCATCGCGAACATTGACGTCCATCCGGCTTCTACCTCCGGATGAAGCAGCTTATCAATTACTGCAATCAGACCGATGATAAAACCGGAAAACGCAAAGATGAAACCGCTAAGCGAAGCGATGCGTAAAGGTTTGATCGAAAAAGATGTAACACCATTAAGCCATAATGCAACAGACTTTCTGAAATTGTAACCGGATTCTCCCGCATAACGGAATCCATGCTCAATAGGGATCGATGCTGTCCTGGTTGTGATCGCCCAGACCATTCCATCAATATATGGTTTCGGATTCTCGTATTTCAGAATCGCATCTATCACGTAACGTCTGGAGATATTATAGCTGGACATGATAGAACCTTTAGGGATATCCATCATCTTTGTCAGAAACCAATAGTTGAATTTTGAACCGATCCTCTTATACAGAGAATGATGATAATGTTGGAATTCAGCACAGACATAGTCATAACCTTCTTCCAATTTGTTCACGAGATCGAAAAGATACTTCGGGTCATGTTCACCATCATCATCCATTCGAACAATGTAATCTCCGCTCGCCTTGGAAAAAGCTGCCATCAAAGCTGATGATTCACCAAAATTCTTTGAAAGATCATACGCTATGATGTGCTCATCCTTTTTTGCTAGATCTGAAATCACATGAAAAGTGTTATCCGGTGAACAGTCATTGACAAGGATGATCTCATAATCATAATCCTTTTTGCCCTTGAACTGTTCCTTAATCTGATCAGTCAGTTTAACAATAGTATCCTGCGATTTATAGCACGGGATCGTAACAGATATTTTCTTTTTCATTTATTCCTCATAAGATCCATTCATATTTAAACACAACAAAAAAATTTGAATGGATTTCATCATCATTCTAACAGAATTTATGATATAACTCTACATTCAAATTCTTGATCATTTATTGTTGATTGTATTCTTTGATCTCTTTCAGATACTCCTCATAGTCTCTGATGTATTCATTTCCGTCGTAATGTGTGGAGGCAAGGACAAGAAGGACGGAATCAGGCGAGAAGTCATACATATCCTTCCATACCATCTTAGGGATATAGACTCCCATCAT
>JAFYHT010000043.1 GCA_017539025.1 Erysipelotrichaceae bacterium | reverse complement strand
GTTCATCCTGAGCCAGGATCAAACTCTCCGTTTGATGACTCGATATTTAAGAACAAATTGTTCTTGATTTTAAATGAATTGACGTTATTGTTTAATTGCTTCTTATTTAGTTTTCAAAGATCGAATCTCACCTCAGCGGTGACTGTCTTTCGATGTCCTCCGTTGCGGTGCTTATTTATACTAACAAAAATAAAAACTGAAGTCAACAACTTTTTTCACTTTTTTTTAATTTTTTTTAAAAGCGTTAAAAAGTGCCTACTCTTCAGCTTTTTCGGCCTCTTTTTTCTCAAAAAGAAGGTCAAAGTATTTCATAATGTAGTTATTTATGTAAGAAAAATCAAACGGGATCTGCTTTTTTTCTACCATTTCGACCAGTTCGTTTTTCGAATCGATACAGATCTTCCTGATATCTTCCGGATAATTCATCTTATGGCAATGGTATTCGAATTCATTCTCATCCAATACCATATAAGTTCCATCCGGAAAGACCTTGACATCCAGATCATAATCGATGTTCTTGATCGCCTCACCATCATAAATGCTTGGCGTAGCCACATTGCAGTAATAATAGATGCCGCTCTTTCTGACCATCGAAATGATATTGAACCATTTGTTCTTGTAATAGAAACAGATCGCCGGCTCTTTTGTCAGCCATCTTCGATTATCCGCTTCCACGACCCAGGTATGATCTGTTGCCACGACATAACAATCCTTCAGCACATCAACGACCAGAGCCTTGGACCAGGTCCTGTGGATCAATCCGTTGTGCTTGAACGACTGTACGAATACACTGTCACCAATCTTAAGTTCTTCCATGCTTTTGAATTATATCATAATATGGAAAAACATCTTTACTTATTTGTATCTCTCCATCAATGGTTTCAATCTTTCACAAAGCAAAGGCACGACGATGATCGCACAAAGCGTTGTCGGGATCATATAGGAAAGGTTATAGACAAAGGAACTCCACAACGGCGTTTCCCAGACGATCGTACCGGCCAATGTCGAAGAAAGTAAACGAATGATGCTCGTGATGAATACACCGCTATAGAAATAACCGTAGTTCTTAAACAACTGCGCAAAGCCATAGGCAGAATATGCGATCAGATAATCCAGCAGGAAAGAAGCCAGTCCATACCAGGAAACAGAGCCGATGACCAACTGTAAGAAAACGGAAGTGATCGCAACTAACGCACCCTTCTTCCATCCCAGATGATAGGAACAGATCAGTAAGGCGATCGGACCGAAGTTGAGTTTTCCGCCGGAAGCCATCTTGAACAGATTCAAGGCATCGGAGATCCTGTCAAAGATCACGAATATCGCACAATAGATCGCCATCATCGCAAGAGTCTTCGTATTCAGCTTTTTCATAAAAAAACACCTCCATATACAGAAAGGTGCCTTCCCTACGCTGGCATTACCCAGATCAGGTTACGGGTATGATCTCAGCCTTCCGGCACCCCACATAACCATTATATCTCCGATTTAATGTAGCTGATCAAAAAATGTCTCCACATCATCATAATGCCAGTACTGCTTTAAGGAATAATTGCCATAGGCGTTGGCCATCATGACCAGATATGATTTCCCTCTGTCCTTGCACAAAGCAATGATGTTTTGTCCTGCTTCCGGTGTATATCCGGTCTTTCCGCCTAACACAAGGAATTCATGTGGCCTGAAGGCAACACCAAGTGTCGTATAGACGATCGTCCCGTCTTCCATCGTATAATGCAAAGTCTCCAGGAGCTTTCTTCCCTCTTCATTTTTCAAGATGTCCATCACCACCAGAAACAGATCATCAAGAGAAGTCATGTGATCATCATCATGCAGACCGGTGGTATTGGTAAAAGTCGTGTTTGTACAACCCAGCTCTTCGCACAAGATATTCATCTCATCGACCAGATCGATCCCTTTTTCATTGAAATAGTTTTCTAACGCAAAAGCCGCATCGGCTCCGGAAGGTAAGACCAATCCATATAAGAGATCTCTTAATGTATAAGGATAATCCCTCTGTATGTAAGCCAGGGATGCATCCTCTTGTATCAGATATCTGACCTGATCATCCGTTACATAGGAATACTCATAGAGATCATCGCACAGATGCAAGACCGCATCCATCGTCACGAGCTTGGTCAAAGAAGCCGGATAGATCCTTTTATCGCTGTCCTTCTTATATAAGATATTGAAATCCGACATATCGATGACCATGTATTCTCCGGAATGAAGATCGCCATCAAACTCTTCAGAAATATCATCCCACGCATTGATCTCACTTGTATCCAGATCAAAACGCTCCTGCCCACACCCGGCCAGGATGATCAATATGACAGATATCAGAACAAGTTTCTTCAACATATACTCTTATAGAAATCGAAAGATCTGACCTTCACATCGCTGTGTGCCAGATAGAAATCCATCAGGATCACAAAATCCTGATATTCATAATCAAACTGTTTCAACAGATCATAATGAGAAAAATCACTCTTGATGATGGCTCTGAATTTTCGCAGTGTCTCTACCGGCTGTACCTGTTCCCCATTCAGATGCTTCTCACAAAGGAATCCGCCGTGTTCATTGGAGATCGCAACGACCTTCTTATTGTCACATAGTGCACAGCCGTCGGTAACAGGCGTGATGCCAAAACGCTTGATGATATAAGACAGGAACATGGAACCCAGCAGATACCTGTTATCTCTGTTCAGATTTTGAAAAACAAAGCACAGCTGATCGAATGTATCGATCTCCTTATTCTTCAAAGCCATCTCACAGATGATGTTCTTGAACGTCATCATCTCGATATCACTGTCTTCAAAGTAATTCTCCAGTAACTTATAACCGTGAACCGAATAGATGCTTTTGCCATCCTTGTAGTCGATGATGAATTCATAGAGACAAAACGGCAGGAAGTGATTCTTGCTGCTGAGCTTCTTGCCTGCTTTACCGACGAAAGAAAGCACGCCATAGTCCTTTGTCAGGACCTGCATCATCACATCACTTTCCCGATAGTCGCTCTGATTCAATACGAAAGCAGTGATCTTATCATTCATCCCTGTCTCCGGAGAAGTAACCCAGATCGAAAAGCTGCTTTTGTGAATTCAGCCAGTCCTCTTCGACTCTGACATATAAGGATAGGATGATCTTCTTGTGATCGAAAAGCTTTGCGATATCGCTGCTGGCCTGATCGTTGATCTTCTTGAGCATCGAACCGTTTCTTCCGATGATGATCCCCTTATGGGTATCTTTGTTGCAGATGATGGTCGCTTCGATGAAGACCTTGGAAGTCTTCTCCTTGATCTCCTCGATCCTGCAGGCAACCAGATGAGGAACTTCCTCTCTCATATTGGTGATGATCTTTTCCCTGATGATCTCGGAAATACGGAATTCCAGATTCATATTCGTTTTCATATCTGCAGGATAGTATTGCACATCATCCTTGAGATACTTTCTTGAAGTTTCCAAAAGTTCTTCCAGATTATCCTTCTTCAAAGCCGAGATCGGAATGATCTCCGCAAAATCGTAATTGCTTTGGGCGTAAGCCAGTCTTCTGATCAGCAGATCGGAAGAAAGCTCATCGATCTTGTTCATCAATAAGAAAACCGGAGCCCCATACGAAAAGACCCTCTTGAGGATATCCTTATCATCACTCTGCAAGCCCTTGCCGCCATCCACGATATAGTAGATGATATCTACACCCTCAGCTTGCGACATCGCCTCTTTATTCATATAGGAACCAAGAGCTGTCTTAGCCTCATGGATGCCCGGAGTATCGATGAACACGATCTGTTCGTTATCGTTATTCATGATCCCCAGGATGGCATTCCTGGTCGTCTGTGCCTTATCCGTCGTGATCGCGATCTTTTCTCCTAACAAGGCATTGATCAGCGTTGACTTGCCGGCATTCGGTTTGCCTAAGATCGCAATGAAACCGGACTTCATCTAATCGAGATCCTCACTTGAAAACTGGAACGGGAACAGTTCCTCCATATCTGTAACAAGTGTTTCCTGTCCGTTAGACAATACGATCGGCATCTTCTGGTTCAGCAGTTCAGATAAGACCTGTCTGCAGATACCGCATGGATATCCGATCCTCTTGCCATCGGAAACGATCGCCAGTGCTTCGATGTCATCCTTGCGATAGCCTCTGGAATATGCCGCAAAGACTGCGCTTCTTTCCGCACAGTTTGTTCCGCCGTAAGATGCATTTTCGATATTGGCACCATAGAACAGAGTTCCGTCTTTACATAAAGCACAGGCACCGACATGATAATTCGAATACGGTGCATAAGCATTTTCCATTGCCTTGAAAGCTTCTTTTACTAATTCTTCATGACTCATATTAGATCCTCCTGATCAGACATAAGATACACACAATCAGTGAACCGATACCGGAAACCAGCACGGCTGCACTGGAGAGATCCTTGATCGCTTTGATCTTTGGATCCTCATTCATATTCAGATAGTTTCCTATCATTTCTACTGAAGTATTCATGATCTCCATCGAGATCACCGACATGATGCAGATCACAAAAGCCAGCCACTCATAATGATCAAGCTTTATGATCAGACCACCGATGACAGCCATCGTTCCCAATACGCATTGTATGATGACTGCCTTATGATGCATCCCGATCTTCAAACCGTTGAATGCATCCCTGAATTTTTTCACTTGAGGTCCCTCGTGATCTTCTTCTGCAAAGCAAACATGACCTTTTCATCTTCTTCATTCATGTGATCATATCCCAGAAGATGCAGTAAACCATGGACGAAAAGGAATACGAATTCCCTTCTCACGCTATGTTCGTATTCTTCAGCCTGTGAGAATACCCTGTTGCGGTTGATGAAGATATCTCCCAGTTCGATCTGTTCATCATATTCCATATCTTCATCGCTATCCAATAACGCAAAAGAGATGACATCCGTCACGGAATCCTTGTCCCTGTAATCCCTGTTGATCCTTCTGATCGTGATCGGACCGCATAGGATCACAGACAGTACATAATCATCATTGAGTTCAAGCACTTTCAGCGTCTTTTCGTAGTATTCCTGAAGGAATGAATAGTACTCTTCAAGATCATGATACTTTGTTTTATTAATGATGTTTAACATACTTTCATTATACTTGAATATCATCTGAATAAGTGATATATTAAATTAGCAGTCTAAGATATAGAGTGCTAATCGCCTGCTAAAGGAGGGATGAAATATGGCAATGAAAGAATTTAAAACAGAATCAAAAAGATTACTTGATATGATGGCCAATTCCGTCTATACCAATACCGATATCTTCTTGAGAGAACTGATCTCCAACGCATCGGATGCCCTGGATAAAAGACATATCCTGTCATTAACGGATTCCGAGATCTCCTTTGAAGAAGGAAAGATCCTCATTGAAACAGATAAGAATGCCAGGACGATCACGATTACCGATAACGGTGTCGGCATGGACAAGAAAGAACTGGAAGACAATCTGGGAACCATCGCCAGATCAGGCTCCTTTGAATTCAAGAAAGACCTCGATGCCAAAAGCGAAGCCGACATCATCGGCCAGTTCGGTGTCGGATTCTATTCCGCATTCATGGTCGCTGACAGCGTCGAAGTCTTGTCAAGAAGAGTAAAAGATGAAAAAGCCTACCGCTGGTTCTCCGACATGAACGGCTACGAGATCTCATCCGCCAAGAAAGATGAACCGGGTACGATCATCACATTACACATCAAAAAGAATACGAAAGAAAAGAAATACGACAAGTATCTCGACAACAACGAACTCAGATTCCTGGTCAAGAAATACTCCGACTTCATCAGATATCCGATCGAAATGTGGATCGATTCCTATGATTATAAAGAAGACGGAAAGAGTGAAAAAGTAACGAAACTGGAAACTGTCAACTCCATGGTCCCGATCTGGAAGAAAAACAAGAAAGAGATCAAGGAAGATGACTACAATGACTTCTACATGCAGGAATACTACGACTATTCCAAACCACTCAAAAAGATCCATTACAAGGTCGAAGGAAACACTTCCTATACCGCCCTTCTCTATATCCCGTCACAAAGGCCGTTCAACTATTACACGAATGACTACAAGCTGGGATTGAAGCTTTATTCCAGAGGTGTCTTCATCAAAGATGAGGCCAAAGAGATCGTATCCGATTACTTCCGTTTCATCAGAGGTGTCGTCGATTCCGATGATCTCTCACTCAACATCTCCCGTGAGATCCTGCAGCAGGATCACCAGATGAATGCCTTGAAGAAATCAGTCGACAAGAAGATCAAATCCACTCTGGAAAACATGCTGGAAAAAGAAAGAGAAGACTATGAGAAGTTCTTCGATGCCTTCGGTTCGCAACTCAAATACGGTTGCTACGACGGATTTGGTGCAAACAAAGACGTCCTGATCGATCTGATCATGTTCAAGTCTTCCTTTGAAGATAAATACACGACATTAAAAGAATACGTCTCCAGGATGAAAGAAGATCAGAAAGAGATCTACTACGCAGCCGGTGAATCGATCGAAAAGATCAGACAGCTGCCGCAGATGGAAAAGGTATTGGATAAGGGATACGAAGTCCTTTACTTCACCGATTCCGTCGATGAATTCCTTACTTCCATCATCATGGAATATGATTCCAAACAGTTCAAATCGATCTTAAAAGGCGATCTCGATCTTGACAGCAAGGAAGAAAAAGAAGAACTCGAAAAGAAGAGTGAAGAAAGCAAAGATCTGATCACCAAGATCAAAGAGATCCTGAAAGACAAGGTCTCCGATGTCAGACTTTCCAGCAGATTGAAGACCTATCCGGTCTGCCTGGTATCCGATGACAATCTCTCCATCGAAATGGAAAAGATCCTGAAACAGATGAATCAGGAAGGCGTCAAAGCCAACAAGATCATGGAGATCAATCCGGATCACGAATTATTCAAAGCTCTGAAAGATCTCGATGAGAAGAATGAAGACATCAGTGAATACACGGAACTCTTATATGATCAGGCCTTGCTGATGGCAGGACTTGAACTGGAAGATCCGGCAAAATATGCCTTAAAAGTATCCGAACTGATGCTGAAAGCGATCAAATAAACACTCAATAATAAAACAATGGTGTGCTGACTACAGCACACCATTTTCTTTCTGTTTTAAAGCTTCTTCATATTCCTTTTCCGTATCGATCTTCAGACAACATAACAACATCGCGATCGCTACCAGAGCCGGGATCCAACCCAGCAAGGCATTGATCGTACTTTGTGTCGCCTCGTTCTGAAGCAGACCCTGATCAGCCAGCTTCGCCGAGAAACCGGCAGCAGCCAGAGCAACCAGGAAGAGCTTATCAACGGCCGCTTCCGCGATTTTGGAAGCCAGGTTGTCACCTGTGGAAACCATCGTATCCAGTCTTCTTCCGTTCTGTATTTCGACGATATCGGAGATCGCATTGCGGTTGGTGTTGAAAAGGATGAAAGTCATCGTCAGACCCATTCCCGTAAAGATCGCATTGATATAGGCGTTGATGACACTCTTTGGTGCCAATATGAACGGGATTTTTCCGATCACCTGCAGCAACGCACCAAGTGCCATCGTTTTCTTTCTTCCCAATAATGTATCGATGCGCGGCGTGATGATCGAGAAGATGATCGATATCAGCAGATATGCGGCCATGATCGGTGTCGACTTGTTAGAGTCGTTCAATACATAGGCGCAGTAATATGTGATCGAAGAAGTAAGCAGACAGGTAGAAACGCCATAGCACATGATGTAAAACATGTTTGCCACCCATGACTTGCACTTGAACAACATCCTGTAAGTTTCCATCATTGAAAGCTTGCTTTCATCATCGGAAACCTGTCTGACTCTTTCCTTTGTCGTGAAGTAATGTAAGAGACATCCGATCACGATCAGTACTCCCATAAACAGAGCCGATCTGAATACAGCCGAAGAATCGGAAGAGTTGATGACCTTATGATCCTTCAATCCGCCAAACATCCTTACGATCATCGGCACAGCAACGGCACCGATACCGGAACCGATACAGGCGCCAAGTGATCGGAAGGCATTGATCGATTTTCTATCGGAATCCTCCGATGAAGCCAATGCACCCATCCCGTTATAAGGGATGCCTCTGAAAGTATTGGCGATCTCATAGAGGAAGAAAACGACCAGACCAAGGATGATATCCCATCTTTCGTTCACATGAAAATCGGTAAACAACAAAACCATTCC
>JAFYHT010000042.1 GCA_017539025.1 Erysipelotrichaceae bacterium | reverse complement strand
ATCCTTAGAGACGACCATTGCCCCTACAGTATTGACGCCGCCGGTATGGGAGTTATCGAAAAGTTCGATCGTGTTGATCGGTTTATGGAAGATCCTCTGGAATTCTTCATCCAGCTGATCTTTGTAGTTTTCCTTATTCGTGATAATACTGCGGTTCTGTTTCAATGATTCGATGCAGTTTGTCTTCGCCTGTTTCAATAGCTGATATTTATAACCTCTGGATACGACAGCACAGTCATAGACATCCTTGAGATACTCATAGATCTCTTTCGGAACATAGAGTTTCTTAGGAAGTTCATTGATCTCATAGAAATGATAGATGTATGAGGTCACGAAGTTGACCGGATCGGAAACCAGATAATCGATGAACTTATCAGAAGACAATAATCTTCCGTGTTTGACGAAAAGCCCGGTGATCGCGATATAGCCGTCTTCACTGTGATAGTTGAAGACATCGAAAGTCTCCCGGTTGTTTTTCTGAACATCCTGTTTGAGATTGGTCTGTCTGACATCTTCGATCAGATCACGGTAATAAGCCGCATTTTCATAGTCCAGCTTTTCAACACAATCATTCATCTTGTCCTTGAGATCGTTCAGGATCTTCCTGTTATCCCCATCCAAAAAGGAAATGATCTCATCTTTGACCTTCTGGGATTCTTCTTCAGGAACATCGATCCTACAATAACCGGGGCACTGTCCCAGATGATAGTAAAGACAGAGATCCTTCTTGAGATTCTCACATTTCCTTGTGGGATAGAGCTTATTGATCAGTTCAACCATATTCCTGGCAGCACCGACATCCGGGAACGGACCGTATAATTTGCCTTTGAATCTCGATTTCTTCTTCATCCTGACGACGCTGACATAAGGCTCTTTGCAGTCCTTGATCAGGATATATGGATAAGATTTGTCATCCTTGAAGACGATGTTGTATTTGGGATCGTATTCCTTGATCAGATTGTATTCCAGGATCAGAGCTTCTTTTTCCGATTTGGTGACGATGTAATCAAAATCAGCGATATTACTGACAAGCTTGGTGGTCTTGTAGTCATGAGCTCCTCTGAAGTAGGAATTGACACGATTAAAAAGGTTGATTGCCTTACCGACATAGATCACCTTTCCGTCTTTATCTTTATGTAAGTAGACACCCGGCTTCTTTGGAAGTGTCTTGAGTTTTTCTTTCAGATCGCTCATTTGAACTCCACGATCGTTACGGCACTGCCGCCGTCATAATAATCGCCATCCTTGAAAGATTTGACGTAAGAGAGCCTGCTTAAACGCTGTCTGAGCGCTTTTCTCAAGATCCCTGTTCCTATTCCATGGATGACCTTAACGTTGCTCATATGCGACGCATTTGCCTTATCCAGGTATTCTTCCATCATGACTAAGCCATCTTCTACTCTTTGCCCGACCAGATTGATCTCAGAAGGAACTCTTGAGTATTTCTTGGCCGTCACTTTGGTCTGTGCCTTCTTGATTTTAGGCATCAAGATCAGATCGGATATCTTGACCTTGATCGTCAATCCTCTGACATTGACCGTTGCCTGATCCTTATTGATGGCAGAAATCACACCGACCTGTTCATTGTCCTTGATCCTGACATTGTCACCGACTTCAAAGACATGTTTTTCTTCTTCGGTCTTTACTGTTTCATCGCTCTTGAGTTCTTCGATCTGTTCGATGACTTGCGTATTCTTTACTTCTTTGATGCTTTCGAGCTTTTCCTGTGCCTGTTCCTTGACTTCTTCGATATATTCATCCAGCTGCTTGAGATACTTCTGCTTGAGTTCGTCTTTTTCTTTCTCAAAAGCAGCGATCATCTCGTTATATTCTTTTTCTTTATTCTGAGCTTTGATCCTTTCTTCGCTCAGTTCTTCCTTGATCAGCTCCGTCTCTTCGATCTGCCTTGCCAGACGATCCATCAGTTCATCCTGGGCAGATTTATTTTTCTCAAGATACCTTCTGGCATTTTCGATGATCTCGGGATCATCAAAATACCTGGAAGCGATCTCTAAGGCATTGGAAGCACCTACAGAATCTTCCAGATACTTATATGTCGGATTCAAAGTATTCATATCAAAACCAACAGAAGACAACAGTATCCTTTCATCTTCATAGGAATAGTTCTTGATGTCATCAAAGTGTGTCGTGATGATGAATCTCGCTTCTATCTCTTTGATACGATCCAATATTGCCAGCGAGATCGCCTGAGCTTCTTTCGGATCGGTTCCTGATATCAGTTCATCGATCAGGATCAGACATCTTTCGTCCGCATCACTTAAGATATCGTTGATGTTTCTGATATGTGCTGAAAAAGTCGATAATGAATCGGCGATACTCTGATTGTCATCGATATCGACATAGATGTTCCTGTATAAAGGAACTCTTGCCTCACTTGCGATGATCGGAATACCCAGATACGTCATCAGGATCGATAATCCGATCGCCTTTAAAGAAACGGTCTTGCCACCAGTATTGGAACCGGAGATCACGATGCCGAGGTATGGGTCAAATAATCGATAGGAATTGGATACGACCTTCTTCGGATCAATTAACGGATGTGCGAGATCCTTGAAATCGAAGTTCAGATCATCACTCAATTCAGCGATGATGCCTCCCCTTCTTAAACCGTAATTGGCTTTTGCGAAGATGACACAGAGTTTCATCAGACATTCGAAGTTTCCGGCATAGTCTTCCGCAATCGAAGTCACCAGATAAGATAATCTCGTCAATATCCTTTCGATCTCATCTTCCCTGTCTTGCATCAGTGAGACTTTTCTGTTATTGGCATCGATAAAAGATGCCGGTTCCACATAGAAAGCCAGTCCCGAAGATGAAGAACCATAGGTATAGCCCTGATATTTGTTTTTATCGGAATTCTTGATCAGGAAGGTGATCCTGTCGTTTCGTAAATAAATCGAAGCTTCCTGCAGAGAGTCTGTATGTTTATTGATGAAATTATATGCCCTGTTATAGAGGTCCTTTTCACATCTCTCCAGATCGTTATTGATCTGTTTGAGTCTGTCTGAGGCATCATCCTTGACTTCACCGGAATTATCGATGCAATCGGAGATCTCATCAAAAACGGATTGTTTCAGATTGATCGAATCGGTATAGTCTCTGATGGAGAGTTCATCGGAAAGCTTGTCGAAGATCTTTTTGATCCTCTGACAGTGATTGTGGAATACCAATACATTCTTGAGATCGACACCGCTTAAACGGATCCTCTTTTG
The DNA here is from genome assembly GCA_017539025.1 of Erysipelotrichaceae bacterium. Classification (GTDB taxonomy): domain Bacteria; phylum Bacillota_I; class Bacilli_A; order Erysipelotrichales; family Erysipelotrichaceae; genus Colivicinus. Next base: position 9,633 of record JAFYHT010000042.1, on the reverse strand, counting down.
TGTTCTTTCCAACAGTTCGTTGACATTATAGACACCATCAAAAGAAACGATCAGATCTTTTCTCAGAAGATCCATTGCTTCCTTGCTTTCTAATGCATTCTTTCTGATCTGAAGCGGATTAAAAATCACATCCTCGTTGAGGATGTACTCCTTTGCTTCGGATATACTTGCGTATTCTGTGATCTGTTGCCTGATGACGCCCAGATCCAGGTTGTTGTATTTATTCATTGGCATTGCTGACATGGATCAGCCATTCCTTGAAATCTTCCCTGTAGGAATCGATATCGATCCCATCGACATCCTGCTTTATATTGGAATCTGACAATAAAGATACGATATAAGACAATGCATCATCGGATACTCCCGTGATGTATTTCAGGATCGTCTTTTCTCTGACTTCTTTGCCATTACTGAATAGAGGCAAAGATAATAACATCGACAAAGCCAATGCGATCACCGTCGCATTCAAAACACCAAAACAGGCTCCTAACGCCTTATTTACTGATCCCAATACCGGGATCTTGTTCAAGAACTTCACGACCAGTGAGATGAAGACATATAAAAGCTTCATCAGCAGGAAGATGATCAGAAAATACGCAACGGTATTTAACAGCTTGTTGAGATTAAAAGCCTTATCCAGAAGTTCGTACTGGCCATTCAATTTGCTGATATCAAAAAGCGGAAAGAGACTTGCGAATACCGGCGAGGCAAACCAGGCAAGTGCCAGGGATAATGCCGTATAGACCAAAGACACCAGCTCATACAAAAAGCCTCTCTTGTAACCGAAATAGATCATGACCAGATAGATCAGGCCAATGAATACAGATATGTAAATGTAATAATTCTCAGGAATAACCATATACATAAATTTTAGCGCAATTAAGAATAATTACCAACTTTGTTTTATACTATTACTATGAGCAATTTTTCCTTTAAACTCGATGACGACAAGATCGCAAAACTGAAAGAAACATTCAAAGAATACATCAAAGAAAACAAAAACGAGTATGTCGATACCTTCATTCAGAAAGACGATCTGACGATCACGATCTATAAAAGCAAGAAAGTCGTCTTCCAGGGCAACGATGCCTTCTTCTATGCATCCGTCTACATCGAGACGAAGAAAAGCAGACAGGCCGGATCCGATGAAGTCGGCACCGGAGATGTCTTTGGCCCTGTGATCGTCACAGCGGCCATCGTCGAAGAAGAAGACTACCCTTTTATCGAGGAAAATCACATCACCGATTCCAAGGCTCTTGATGATGCCTTCATCAGAAAGATCGGACCGGAGTTAAGAAAAAGATTCAAACACTCCTTACTGATCCTGGACAACAAGACCTACAACCGGGTCCATGAAAGCGACAATCTCAATGCGATCAAGGCAAAGATGCACAACAAAGCATTCTTAAACATGATCGACAAGGGATATGAGGTCCCTAAGGCGGCCTATGTCGATCAGTTCTGTTCTGTGGATGACTATTACCGCTATCTGGCGAAAGAAGAAAGAGTCTTCCACGATCTGATCTTCGAGACAAAGGCCGAATCCAAATACCCCGCTGTTGCCGTGGGATCGATGATCTCAAGATATGCATTCCTGGAATACATGGATGCATTGGACAAGAAGTATGATATGCATTTCCAGAAAGGTTCTTCCAATCTGACTGAGATCGAAAACAACATCAAGGAAGTCATTGCCAGATACGGCAAGAATGAACTGGCCAATATCGGCAAGCTCCATTTCAAGAATTTCGATAATTATCGATGATATAATGAAAAAACTGAAAGGACATACGTTATGAAACTGAAAGATTCCTATTTCTATACATTAAGAGAAGATGCCAGAGATGAAGATTCCGCAAGCGGAAATCTCTTAGTAAAAGCCGGTTTTATCAAAAAGACATCGGCAGGTGTCTATATCATGTTGCCTCTTGGATTAAGAGTTCAGAACAAGATCGAAGACATCATCAGAAAGCACATGAATGCTGCCGGAGCACAGGAAGTCAAGATGCCGGCATTGATCGCTGCCGAATACTATGAAGATTCCGGCAGGATGAAAGGCTTTGGCCCTTCCATCTTCAAACTGAAAGACAGAAACAACAAGGACATGGTCTTAGGCCCGACACATGAAGAACTTTTCGCATATGCAGCCAAATCCATGATCAAGTCCTATAAGAACATGCCGTTCAATCTCTATCAGTTTCAGACCAAGTTCCGTGATGAACCGCGTGCCAGATTTGGTTTAGTCAGAGTCAAAGAATTCGTCATGAAAGACGCCTACTCTTTTGATGCGGATGAAAAAGGACTGGATCTCTCCTACAAGAAGATGTTTGATGCCTACAAAGCGTCTTTTGATGAGATGGGTATCGATTATCGTATCGTCAAAGCTGATACCGGTGTTATGGGCGGACTTTTATCAGAAGAATTCCAGGCCATCGCACCTTTAGGAGAAGATACTGTCATCTATTGTGAAGGCTGCGACTATTCTTCCAACCTGGAAGTTGCCAAGACGATCAGACCGTTCAAACACAAACAGAAACAACACCTGCCGATCGAAAAGGTAGAAACTCCGCATTGTGAGACGATCGAAGCTGTTGCCAAGTTCTTACATATGAATCTGAAAGACACAGTAAAAGCTTTACTGATGAATGTTGATGGTGAACTCGTCGTCTTCTTCACGAATGGCGATCGAGAACTCAACGAATCAAAGGCATTAAAACTTCTGGGTGGCCAGGAACTGAACTTTGCGGATGATGAACTCATCGCGAAATCCAATGCCGTTCCGGGCTATTGCGGACCTTTGAATCTCAATTGTAAAGTCGTCATCGATGAAGAAGTCCTTGAAATGTCCAACTTCTGCTGCGGCGCCAACGAAAAAGGATATCATTACATCAACGTGAATGTCGAAGACATCAGATATGATCTGGTTGGTGATATCGTCAACGCAAAAGACGGAGACTTATGTCCAAACTGTGGCAAACCTCTCAAATTTACAAAAGGTATCGAAGTTGGTAACACCTTCAAACTCGGTACGAAATACTCCAAGGCCATGGGCCTTCAGTACGCCGATGTTGAAAACAAACTGCAGGATGTCTGGATGGGTTCCTATGGAATCGGCTTAGGCAGAACGATGGCCGCTATCGTTGAACAGTCACATGACGACAAAGGCATTATCTGGCCGGACAATATCGCACCATACAAAGTCATCATCCTTGTCATGTCTTCCAAAGATGAAATTCAGACAAAACTAGGAAATGAACTCTACGATAAACTCAATGCCATGGGTATTGAATGTATCCTGGATGACAGAGATGAAAGACCAGGCGTCAAATTCAATGATGCTGAACTGATCGGTATTCCATACCGCATCACCGTCGGCAAGAAAGCAGCTGAAGGCATCGTTGAATTCAAAACAAGGACCGGTGAAAAAACTGAAGAATTAAGCCTTGAACAGTTATATGAAACATTAAATAACCTGTAGATCAACTCTACAGGTTATTTTCTTAATATTCGTTTTTTCTTCAGTCAACCTCGTTCTGTATATAACGGGCGTTTCTTTTATCTCCGATCTTTCTGATCTTGTTATCTTTTATAAGATCAGAAAGAGCCTTTTCGATCGTTGTGATACTCACGTCAGGCAGTTTTTCGGAAATCTCATTCTTTGAGATCGGTATCACACTGTTCATGATAGTTTTCTCAATTCTTTTTGCTTTGCTTAAAGACAAATCGTCTTCGTTGATCAGCTCTGAAATCTTCTTATAACACCTGTACAGGATCTGATAATGGAATATGATAAAGCTGCTGTAGTCATTCTCGTTTTCATGCCAGCCGATCTGTGACTTTCTCAGTTCCTCATAATAATTCCATTTGTAGTTTTCGATTTCTTTCTCATAAGAAATATATTTTCCGATATCATAACCTTCCTGATACAGGATCAGAAGAGTGAGAAGTCTGGACAATCTTCCGTTACCATCAGAAAACGGGTGGATGGCAAGAAAATCTACGATGAAACACGGAAGCAGTAACATATTATTGATGTCACTGTCGTTATATGCCTCACGAAATGCCATCAACATCCTTCTCATGTTTTCTTTTACATCGTCTGCCCCAACAGGTTCAAAGATCACTTCCCTTTCCCCATTTTCATAGAAACGAGTGATCGTATTATCGATCTTTTTGTAGATTCCTCCGATCTTGTCATTATCAATAATCATTGAATGAAGGAAACAGATCGTTTTCTCATCGATCCGTAATTCTTTTTCGTGTTCACTGATATATTTCAATGCATGGCTATATCCGATGATCTGTTTTTCATCATGATTTAAAGGATTTTCGTTTTTTTCAAACAGATCCTTTATCCTCTTCTCATCTGTAGCGATCCCTTCGATTGCGTTACTGGATACAGTTGAATCAACCGTTGAAATACGGACGAGTTTATGAAAAACTTCCGGATATCTTTCCTTCTGATATACAGATCTCGTATTGATCTCACTGATCGTATTTGTCAGAGAGATCAGACGAGCCGATATGTTTAAATCTTTTAGAAATGAATAATCGTATTTATGCATGTTTAATCCTTTTATTGCATATATTATAACATATTTTATGCAATATATATAGATACACATATAAAGAAAACAACGGACAGTCTTTACTGCCCGTTGCCATTGTATCTGTTGAATTAAGATTATTCTCTATTCTTGATCTGTTTTTCGATCAGATCCGCAAATTCGTTGAGAGACATGGATTTCTGTCCTTCTTCACCGTATCTTCTGATATTGACAGTCTCGTTTTCTACTTCACTGTCACCGACGACGATCTGGTAAGGGATCTTGTTCATCTGAGCTTCTCTGATGCGGTAACCCAGTTTTTCATTTCTGTTGTCGACATGGACTCTGACGCCTCTTTCCTTCAGCAGATCTCTTACTTTATAGGCGTAGTCGACCTGTTTCTCAAAGTGAACAGGAATGATGACAGCCTGTTTTGGAGAAAGCCATACCGGGAAGCATCCCTTTGTTTCTTCGATCAGGAAAGCGGTGAATCTGTCAAAAGTACCGAATATCGCTCTGTGAAGTACGACCGGAGTCTTCTTTTCACCATCGGAATCGACATAAGTCAGTTCAAATCTTCTCGGAAGCAAGAAGTCGAGCTGACATGTTGACAGAGTAACTTCCGGTCCGATCGCCGGTTTTACTTCGACGTCAAGTTTCGGACCATAGAATGCAGCCTCACCGATCGCTTCGAAGTATTTGACGCCTAAAGAATTCAAAACTTCTCTGAGTTTCGCTTCAGCTTCATTCCACATCTGATCGTCATCGAAGTACTTTTCCTTGTCTTCAGGATCTCTCAAAGAAAGTCTGAACTTGTAGTTCTTGATACCGAAATCCTTATAGACATCAAGGATCAGGGTAACGACCTTCTTGAATTCATCAGCGATCTGTTCCGGAGTGACGAATAAGTGTGCGTCATTCTGGCACATGCATCTGACTCTTTCAAGACCCTTTACTGCGCCGGATGCTTCATAACGGAAGTCGGTTGCGAATTCACCGATCCTGACAGGCAGATCTCTGTAGGAATGCAATTTATTCTTGTAGATCAACATGTGATGCGGACAGTTCATCGGTCTTAAGACGAACTCTTCGTTTTCGACTTTCATCATCGGAAACATGTTTTCCTTGTAGTGATCCCAGTGACCGGAAGTCTTATAGAGATCGACAGTACCGACACATGGCGTATAGACATGTTCGTAGCCGAGTTTCTGTTCCTTTTCGTAGATATAGTTTTCTAACTGCTTTCTGATGATCGCACCATTTGGCAACCACATCGGCATACCTGAACCAACTAAAACGTGAGACATGAACAGTTCCTGTTCCTTGCCGATCTTACGATGGTCTCTCTGTTTTGCTTCTTCGATCTCGTTCAAGCACTGATCAAGATCTTCCTGGCTGTAGAACGCAACGCCATAGATCCTCTGTAACATCTTATTCTTGGCATCATTCTTCCAGTAAGCACCGGAATACTTCAGCAGTTTGAAATACTTGATCTCCTTGACAGATTCTACGTGAGGTCCTCTGCACAGATCGGTAAAATCGCCCTGTGAGTAGCAGCTGATGACAGTAGAATCATCCATGTTGTTGATCAGATCGAGCTTGTATTCGTCGTTCTTGAACATTTCAAGAGCTTCTTCCCTGCTCAGTTCTTTCCTGACGATCCTTTTGCCGTCTTTGGCGATCTTCTTCATTTCCTTTTCGATCTTTTCGATGTCTTCATCTTTGATGACATCATCGCCTAAATCGATGTCATAGTAGAAACCGTCATCGATGACCGGTCCGACCCAGAACTTGGCGTGCGGGAAAAGATGGGAAACAGCCTGTGCCAGCAAGTGTGCACAGGAATGGTTGAGAATGTTGAGTTTTTCGTCTTCCCTGATGTTGATCATTTTCTTAATCCTCCAAAAAATAAAAAGGCGGCACAAAGGTCGCTTATCGCGAGGTACCACCTTAATTTCTTACTTCATCCCTTAACGCGGGTAACGTCTTCCCATTACGGAGAAACTCCTAAGTAGTAATCATCAGGGACTGATGGATGTTTGCACCAAACACATCCTCTCTATAAACAGCTATCCTGTGATCATGTCTTATTCGCAGTTTATGAATTTATTATAGTGACATCGATTTCTTTTTTCAACAGGATCACAGATATTCCTTCAAGAAGGCATTCAGATTCTCAAAGTAATGAGGATCTTCATTTGCACAGGAATGTTTTGATACCTTTATCGGGTAACACTTCTTGATACCTTTGTTGTGATTGTAAAGGATCTTTGCATGCTCAAATGGGATGACTTCATCATCTTCGCCATGAACGAAAAGGATCGGGATCTCGTTGTTTTCCAGGCAAGTCTTAGGTGAAGCATCACTCAGTTTCATGCCATAGCGTTCGCTCATCTTGTTTTCCAGCATCTTCAAAACCGGATGAGTAAAGGAGATCTTGTATTCCTTCTTGATTGAATAAGCCAGTATTTCCTCAAGTGAGGCAAAGCCACTGTCTTCGATCAGACACTTCACATTTTCCGGAAGTCCATAAGAAGTTGCCATCATGATGGTAGCTGCACCCATGGATAATCCATATAATGCAATCTTTGCGTCAGGATACTTGCTTAAAAGATAGTTGATCCAGATCTGTAAATCCTGCGATTCCTTGACACCATAGCTGTAGTGTTCACCCTCAGAATCCCCGGCACTTCTCTGGTCGATCAGAAGGATATTGTATCCCAACTGGTCGAATTCATAGGCTCTTGGATAAAGCTTGATCCTGTTTGACCCCTTTCCATGGACCATGATGATATATCTGTTGTCATCATGGTTGTGGATGTTGTAGGCATTGAGTTTCAGACCATCAAAAGAGTTTACCTTGACCTGAACGGCAGTGGAAGAAGAGATCCAGTCATAATACTTCTGATCGATCTCGATCTCATGATCTCTTCTTTCAAAGATCCTTTTCATCATATCCTCGCTGACAGCGCGATATGCCAAGTATGAGACTCCTGTACCGACAGCTGCTGCTGCCGCAAGTTTCTTATAGTCCATTATGCCAACTCCTTCTTCTTGGCGGCGAGTGTTTCATAGGAATTGCGGTAGTTTTCAAGTTTCTTTCTTTCTTCTTCTACCTTTTCCTTTGGTGCCTTGGAAGTGAACTTCTCGTTGTTCAGCATGCCTTCGCAACGTCTGATCTCGCCTTGAAGTCTTGTGAGTTCCTTATCGATCTTCTCGAGTTCTGCCTTTTTATCGACGATCTCATTCATGATGAATGCGATATTTCCGAAATCAGTCGGACGGACGATCGTTTCTTCTTCAGTTGATTCGATCAGATTCAGCTTTGTCATCCTGTAAAGGATCGCCTTGAGTGAATCATCCAGTTCAAAACCGTTGACGAGAACTGCCAGTTCTTTGGAAGGCTTGATGTCATTCTCATTCCTGATCTCTCTTGTGATCTTGATGATCTGAATGATGTTGTCGATGGCTTGTGCCTTATTGATATCGACATCAGTCCTGATCTCAGGCCAGGTCTCTTTCATGATCGACATATCCTTGTTGTGGATATTCTGATAGATCTCTTCCGTGACAAACGGAATGAACGGATGCATGAGCTTGAGTATTGCTTCCAATACATAGATCAGTGTATCCAATGTGTGATGCTTCAGATCAAGATCATCGCTGTTCAAAGCGGACTTCGTGAATTCGATATACATTGAGCAGAAATCATCCCAGACGAAGGAAATGATCTCGTTTCCGGCGATCGATAATTCATATCTGTCAAGATTTGTCGTAGCAGATTCGACCGTCTGATTCAGCTTGTTTAAGATCCAGGAGTCGATCTCGGATCTGACTTCCGGTTTATGGTATTCATATGTCTCATCAACGTTCATCAGCACGTATCTGGACGCATTCCAGAGCTTGTTGATGAAGTTCCAGCCTGCCTGCATCTTCTCGGTAGAGAAGTTCATATCCAGACCTGGGGTAGAGTTGGTCGATAAGAAGAGTCTCAATGCATCGGCACCGTACTGATCGATCAGGCCGATCGGATCGATACCATTGCCCAATGACTTGGACATCTTTCTGCCCTTTTCATCTCTGATCAAACCATGGATCAGGCAGTCTTTGAATGGGACATCATCACAGAAATGTCTTGCGGAGAACGCCATTCTGGCAACCCAGAAGAAGATGATGTCATAACCTGTGACCATACAAGATGTCGGGAAGTAACGCTTGTAGTCTTCCGTTATATCAGGCCAGCCTAATGTAGTGAATGGCCATAATGCAGATGAGAACCATGTATCAAGGACATCTTCATCCTGGTGATAGTTTTCGATATCTTTCGGAGGATTGACATCGCAATAGATCTCACCGGTCTCGTTGTGATACCAGACAGGGATCCTGTGGCCCCACCAAAGCTGTCTTGAAATACACCAGTCTTCGATGTTTTCCAGCCACTGGCAGAATGTCTTTTCAAAACGCTTCGGATAGAAGTTGATCTTGGATTCTTCCTTTTCCTGTGCCTTTAAGACATCCTCGGCCAGAGGTTTCATCTTCACGAACCACTGATTGGAAAGATACGGTTCGACCATGACACCTGTTCTCTCGGAATGGCCGACTGAGTGAACGATCTTGTCAGCTTTGACCAAAGCACCTTCTGCCTTGTATTTCTCCAATAACTTCTCACGGCATTCAAAGCGATCTAAGCCTTCGAATTCACCGCACAGTTCGTTCATCGTTCCGTCTTCATTCATGCAGATAGGCATATCCAGATTGTGTCTGAGAGCGATCTGATAGTCATTCGGGTCATGAGCCGGAGTACACTTCATGATACCTGTACCGAAACCGATCTCGATGTATTCATCACCGATGATCTCAAGTTCCTGGCCATTTGCCGGGTTGATCGCTTTCTTGCCGATGAGATGATTGACCTTTTCATCATTCGGATTGACAACGATACAGACATCGCCAAACATCGTTTCCGGTCTCGTGGTGGCGACTTCAAAAGTCTCGTCGGAACCGACGATATGATATCTGATATAGTACATGTATGCCTTGACATCCTTGTGGATGACTTCGATGTTGCTCAGGGCGGTCTTGGCCT
>JAFYHT010000006.1 GCA_017539025.1 Erysipelotrichaceae bacterium | reverse complement strand
TCCATCTGCGGGATGATCTCATTCAACATCTTTTCATCATCAGTTCCGACTCTCTTGTCTCTTTCGTATTTCGCACCTCTGATCAGAGAACCCCATGACAACATCTTGTAGAACTGAGTGACGATCAGATTATCGAATTCCTCAGATACTTTACATGGTTTCTGATTATCAGGATTCTGTCTTGCGAAATTGAGTTCTGTATCGTAGTTCTTCTGTCTTTCATCCAGAGATCTGCCGATGATCTTGACGAAGTCGTTATCCGGACCGCAGAGATGACGATACTGATCGAAGTAGTATGCCAGTCTGTTGGAAGTCTCAAGATTCTCTTTCAGACCCTTTTCAACAGCCTCTAAACGGATATAGCCGAGTTCGCTTTCATCCTGGATCTTCGGTGAATAGAAGTAAGGAAGTTCCGCAACCAGACAGAAAGTACCGTATTGTTTCGCATATGAGTCGGATGAATCTCCCGCAAACATCGTCTCGGCAGGATCACCTTCACCATACTGTTCCGCAAAATCATATTCTTCCGACATGGCAATCATCTTGTATATCGCCTTGGAGAAAGACGGGATGAACGGGGCTTCCGGTTCACCCAGATGAAGAGGAACGTTCTGCCTTTCAGCAGCTGCATAGAGTTTCTCATAGATCTCAGGAGCTTCCTTGGTCAGATACCAGTAGGCACCGCCGAATCCTGCGTTATGTAAAGAATACATGAAAGCAGGTTTTGTTTCATCGATGATCTTCATCAGGATCTGTGTCTCAGGGATCGGAGTATCCCATTTGTAGTTCTTGTAGTCGAATGGGAAAGTCCATTCCGGCTGCATCGAACCGATCGGACGATAGAAATTCTTTGCGTAGTTATATAAAGTAAATGGTCCCTTGAACCAACCTTCGTTGTATCTGGTTCCGTCAACATCAATACTCTTGATGATGTACCATGTGTAGTCAAACTCTTTTCTGAAATCATCATTTTCACACAGATATCTGGTGAAATATTCCAGCATCATGCATCCCATCGGCTCATTTGGATGCGGGCATCCGAACATAAAGGCGTTCTTTGAACCCTCACCGATCTTTAGTGCATAGATCGGTTCACCTTTCGTCGATTTTCCTGCTTCCCACATCGTGACCAGATCGGGATAATCTTCTGCCAGTTTTCTTGAACTTTCGTTCATCTCATCAACTGTCAGGAATACTTTGTAATCGGGGATATTATTCAATAAATGTTCAAAATTCATGGGATCTCCTCCTGTTTTGAAAAAGGCAGAGGCATAAGCCCCTGCCTTATCGTTTCAATTACTGTTGATTATTTGTCTAACCAGAAGTAAGTGTACTCACTGAAACCTGCTTTTTCCATAGAACCGCCATCAGCAACGCTTACATAGTTATTGCCCTTGATGTAGCTCTTGAACGGTGAGTAGTCAGCGTAGTTGACACAGAGAATGAACGGAACATCTTCTCTCAGGTATTCCTGAACTTTCTTGATGCATTCGTTTCTTTCTGCATCGGTAGCAGCCATAGTAGCCTGCTTAGCCAATGCATCGACTTCTTCTCTTGAATAAAGAGCGACGTTGACAGCACCACCAGTCGTCCAACGACGAGTCGTACCTAATACGTCCGGTCCCTGGAATCCGCCTAATGCAGTGATTTCGAATTCGTAGTTATCTAAGCACTTCTCGACCCAGATGTTGTAATCCAAAACATTGAGGCTGCACTTGATACCGATCTTGTCGAGGTTATCAGCGATGACCTTGCAGAAATCATCGAAGCCTTCCATGACAGCGAATTCACACTCGAAGTAGTAGCCGTTTGCATCTTTCGTGTATCCGGCTTCCTCTAAGAGAGCCATTGCCTTATCAGGATCGTATTCTTCTTCCTTAGCACTATCGTTAACTGCATCAACATAGTTGTCAGGGATGAAGTGGTCGTTCTTTGGCTTGTAACCGCCGGTAGCCTTGATGGAGACATCTTCTCTGTCAACACCGTACATGACAGCTTCACGTACCAGGACATTTCCGAAGTGTTCATCTTCGAGGTTGAATGTGATGTACCAAGGAGAAGGCCATACCTGAGTTACAGTGTAGTAGTTTTCAGTATCAGCCATGATACCTTCCAGATCAGTCGTCGGGATGTAGTAAGCACTGATCTCATCGATCTCGCCGTTCAGCCATGCCTGATACATCGTATTTCCGTCAGAAACGACTGTGAAGATGACTCTGTCGAGTTTCGGAGCATCGCCCCAGTAATTGTCATCTCTTACGATCTGAACATCTGTACCCTTGTTCCAAGCGTCGAGCTTGAACGGACCACAGGTGACAGGATTGTTGGAGAATTCATCATTTGTCATCCAGTCAGTTCCTTCAAGAACATGCTTCGGAAGGATGAATGTACCATACCATGACAGGTTCGGAACAAATGATCCATCAGGTTCTGCCATATGGAATACGAATGTGTAATCATCCGGTGCTTCCATGGATTCGACAGAAGCAAATACTGATTCGAAAGCATAACTGTTGTTTACGATCTCGTTGAAAGTGTAGAGAACGTCGGCAGAAGTTACTTTTTCGCCATCAGTCCAGAGCGCATTGTCACGCAGATGGAATGTGTAAGTGAGCGCATCCTCAGATACATCGTAGCTGGTAGCTAAATCCGGGATCGCATTGAACGCATTGTTCAGCTTGTAGAGACGCGGGAACAGGTTCTGCACGATCGCATAGTTATTATCATCTGCGATTGCATCCGGGTTCATGGTTGCAGGCTCTGCATCGACACCGACAACGTATACGACTTCTTCAGCAGCAGGCTGAGTACCACCGCCGCATCCTGTCAGTACGAATAAAACTGCCAGCAACACAACTAATAATTTTTTCATTGCTTTTCCTCCTTTTTATATCCAACACCATTCTCCATAGTGTTAAGACCATTTTCATCATACCTGAAGCATGATACTTCTCTTCCATCAGCAGTCTTGACTGCCTTAGGATACTCTTTGAAACACTTCTCACAAGCGAATCTGCATCTTGGCGCGAAGTAGCAGCCCGGGCCGGTATCGATCGGCGTAGGCGGCTCGCCCTCCAGGATGATCGCTTCTTTCTTCACACGCGGGTCGATATCCGGTGAATTGGATATGAGAGCCTGTGTATAAGGATGTTTCGGATCATGCAGGATATCATCGGAATTACCGATCTCGACGATCCTGCCCAGATACATGACGATCGTTCTGTCAGAAATATATCTGGTCGTAGCGATATCGTGTGAAATGAAGACCATTGATGAACCATGCTGCCTGACGAGTTTCGTCAGCATGTTGATGATATCGGCACGGACCGATACATCCAGCATCGAAACAGGTTCATCCGCTACCAGGAATTCCGGGTTCAGCAACATACTTCTCAGAATGGAAATACGCTGCAGCTGTCCGCCTGATAATTCAAACGGATAACGATCCAGATAATCCTCAGCCGGGATCAGACCGGCTTCTTCCAGGATATCCTTACAGATCTGCAACTGTTCTTCTTCACTGTTTCCGATCTTGTGAAGTTTCGTTGCACTTAACAGGATCTTTCTGATCGTATATCTTGGATCGAATGTATCAAATGGGTTCTGGAAGACGATCTGACATTTCTTGCGGAATGCCAGAGGATCCTTTTTCAAGATCGCAGAAGTCGATTCCCCATCGATATAGATATCACCGGATGTCGGATCTTCCAGTCTCATCAGCAGTCTTCCAAGTGTCGACTTGCCGCATCCCGATTCACCGATGACACCGATGATCTCACCTTTATCCAGGGAGAAGCTGACACCGTCAACTGCCTTGATCGTCTGCTTGTTCAGTGTCTTGCCGTCTTTCTTGACGACCTTTTTCTGGATGTAATACTTGACCAGATTATCAACTCTTAACAGTTCACTCATTGACATCACCTCCCTCTTCTTTTAAGAAGCAGGCAACTTTCCAGTTATTGCCGTAATCCTTGAGTTCAGGGATCTGTTTATGACATTTCTGTTTGGCAAACGGACAGCGATCCGCAAAGACACAGCCCGTCGGATAGATCGACATGTCAGGAAGGTTTCCTTCAATGCCCTTCAGATTCTTCTTCTCTCCGGTAAAGGATGGGAAGGAATTCAATAAGCCCTTGGTATAAGGATGCTGAGGATTGACCAGGACATCCATGACGCTTCCTTCTTCCATAACACGGCCGGCATACATGACGACGACCTTCTTGCAGGTGGAAGCGACGACCGACATATCATGTGTGATCATGATACGGGCGATCTTCATATTCTTTTCCAGATCCATGATCTCATTGAGGATCTGCGTCTGAGTGACGACATCCAGAGCCGTCGTTGCCTCATCCATGATCAGCAGCTTTGGTTCAAATATCAGAGCCAGTGCGATCGCAACTCTCTGCATCATGCCGCCTGAGAGTTCATGCGGATAAGACATATAGACTCTTTCGGAAAGATTGACCAGTTTCAATAAACTGTAGATCCTTTCCGTGATCTTTTCCTTCGATTCGTTCGGAAAATGGACCTTGTAGATATCTTCCATCTGTTTGCCGATACGATGTACCGGAGACAAGGCATTCATCGCCTTCTGGAAGACGACGGACATTTGAGTCCATCGAACATCCTGAAGTCTCTCCTGAGACATTGAGAAGATATCTTCTCCGTTGAGCAGTGCTTCACCTTTTGTTTCGATGATGTTCTCAGGCAAAAGCCTTAAGATACCCATCGCAAGTGTGGACTTGCCGGAACCGGATTCACCGACGATACCGACAGATTCTTCTTCTTCAACAGTCAGAGAGACATCCTGTACGGCATAGACGGTCTTATCATTGGTATGGTAGTTGATGCTGACATTCTTTATATCAAGTAAACTCATATCACACACCTCCTACTTATTCGCATCCATCTTCGGAGAAAGGACTCTGTTGATGCCCTCACCGATCAGGAAGAATGTAAGCACGGTAAAGATGGTCATCAGACCCGGGAAAGTACAGATCCACCAGCACTTCGGCAGATAGGCCTTGCCGGCAGTGATGATCTGGCCCCAGCTGATGACATTCGGGTCACCTAAACCCAGGAACGAGAGACCTGCTTCCGTCAGGATCGCACCGGAGATATTCATCGTCGTATTGGCGATGATCGGGAAGATCCCGTTAGGAAGGACATGATGAAGCAGGATCGAAGCCTTGGATTCACCCATGGAGAAGGAACTCTGAATGAAAGTCCTCTCCTTGATCGCCTTGGCCTGTGCTCTCATGAGTCTGGCATTACCGACCCAGGAAGTCAGACCGATGACGATCATGACATTCATCATCGAAGAACCGAATGTCGCGATGATCATCAGGATCAGGAAGAAATCAGGAAGCATCAGGAAGATGTTCATGACCTCATTGAGCAGCTGATCCAGTAATCCTCCATAGAAACCGGCAATACCGCCAAGAGTAACGCCGATGACTGCAGAGATCATAGCAGCAATGATACCGATCTTCAATGAAGTTGAAGCACCATAGAGGATCTGCGAAAGGATGTCGTGACCCAGATTATCGGTACCTAACGGATATTTTGCACAAGGAGCCGTCAGAAGATCGTTGTTCAGACGGTATGGATTGTATGGCGCAAACACAGGTCCGAAAACGGCAATGAAAAGAAGGATAGCCAGGAATATCAGACCGAGTTTGAGCTGAATATTGCTGTTGATCGTTTTCAGGACTGTTTTAAAAGTATTCTTTTTATTCTTTTCCATAAGCCACCTCTATTCAATCCTGATACGCGGATCGATCCACGCGTAGACGATATCAACGACAACTGTCATTACCGCTACCGAGATCGAAAGCATGAGATAGATCGCAGAGAGAGTCGGATAGTCACGTCTCGTGATCGAATCCAGCATCAGTCTGCCCATACCCGGCCAGGCAAATACGATCTCGATCATTGAAACACCGGTGATCATGTAAGCCAATGTGATACCAAAGACAGTGATCGTCGGGATGATCGCGTTGCGCATGACATACTTGTTGAAGATCTTCCTCTCACTCATTCCCGTTGCCCTCAAGGTCATGATGAAGTCTTCAGACATCGTCTGCAAGACAGAAGACCTGGCGATTCGGAAATAATAAGGGATATCGATCAGCACAAGTGTCGTGACAGGCAAGAACATATGTTTCAAAAGATCCAGGAATCTGCCAAATCCAGTGTAGTTTCCTCTTAATGAATACATGCCATAAGTCGGGAACCACTTCAAGATCGACGCAAACAGAAGGATCATCATCAATCCAAGCCAGAAACTCGGCGTGGAATCAAAGAAATAAGAAATACCGCAAAGGAAGATATCAAATTTGCTTCCTTTCTTTCTGGCAGCGAAAACTCCAAGCAAAGTTCCGATCAGAAGGCCGAGAATCGCTCCGGTAAGAGCGATCATCAGTGTCGGGCCGATCCTCGTCTTGATCAGATCCCAGACCTTGGCAGTCGAAACATAAGAATAACCGAAATCTCCATGCGCCAGCTGTTTGAGATAAAGCCAGAACTGTTCCATGATCGGTTTGTTCAGACCATACTTCTCTCTTAATGCCGCAATCATTTCCGGGCTTGGATTATCCTTGCCGGCCAAAAGCCTTGTCGGATCGCCCGGCGCCAGTCTTATGATGACGAAATTGAATAGTACTGAGAATAATACTACGATCGTTCCGGAGAACAATCTCTTCAGGATAAACCGTTTCATTTAATTTACCTCTGTTATTAATACAACAATTGTATACTATTGGTACATTTTTTTCCATCTATTTTTACATATTATTTTCTGTAAAAATTTTCATCATGTATAATATCAATATATAAGATATGGAGGAGTAAATCATGCTGATAAAAAACGGACGCATCCATGACGGCAAAGGCAATATTTTCAATGCCGACATCCGCGTCAAAGACGGAAAGATCCTCAAGATCGCTGAAAACCTGAAACTCAATAAAAACGAAGAACTCGTCGATGCCAAAGGCCTTGAAGTATTCCCGGGATTCATACAGACTCTGTCATCCTGGGGGATCAACGGCTCCATGACCGAGATCCGTCCTTCTTCACAGGACAACGATGAACTCTCAGATCCGATCACCCCGCATCTGGATGTCAAGTATGCCTTCAACGGCAGAGCAGCCAGTGCACAGCAGCTTGGCGCTTTCGGTCTGACGTGCATCGGTGTCACCCCGACTGACAACAACCTCTTCGGCGGTACGATGGCTGTGTTTGAAGTCGATGGTCTCAATCCTTTTGAGATGTGCGTGAAAGACCAGGTCGGCATGAAAGCTTCTGTCAGAAACAACATCAAACAATCCTATGGAAAAAGAAATGTCGCACCGCAATCCAAGATGTGGATCTTCCAGCAGTTTGCCGAACAGCTGCGCAAAGCATCTGAATATAAAGTAGAAAAAGGCAAGGAACGCGATATGAAGATGGAAGCATTACAGAAAGTTTTGAAAAAGAAACTTCCGCTCTTTGTCTCAGTCGACACGAAACAGGATGCCTTACATGTACTGGAGATCCTGAAACCATATAAAGTCAAACCGATCCTGTGCAACGGCTTTGAGATCGATAAGGACTGTAAATGGCTGATCGACAAGAAGATCCCTCTGGTCGTCAGATCCAATTCGATGACCATGGATGAAACGGCAATGAAACTCGACCTGAAAGCCATCGCTGCTCTCTCTGATCAGGGACTTACTGTCGCGTTGTCAGGCGTCGACAGCGGCTGGCAGATCAGAGAAGATGTATTGTGGCTTGGCATCAGTATGATGAGAATCCTGAAAGATGAAAAGAAAGTCCTGCCGATGATGACATATAATCCGGCGAAACTGCTTTCCGTCGATGATCTCACCGGATCGATCGAAGAAGGCAAACGTGCCGACATCGTCCTCTGGGACAAGAATCCGTTAGAAAGCTTCCAGGCAAAGATCATGAAGACCTTCATGGGCGGAAAAGTTATATATAAGGAAGGAGACGAACTGAAATGTATGTGATCAAAAACGGCACAGTCTATACGATGAAAGACGACAAGGCCATCAATGCCGATATCCTTGT
>JAFYHT010000041.1 GCA_017539025.1 Erysipelotrichaceae bacterium | reverse complement strand
GTAATCACGCTTCTATCCATACAAAAAGGCAGATCGTACAGTACATGATGTCCACTATATATCTGCCTTTTATAAGTTAATAGTCACCCACGCATGAGTTTAGAGAAGAATTCTTAAAACCACGCACTAATTTAGACTATCCTGTTTAGAAGTGGTGCACCAGACAGGACTTGAACCTGCACGAAGTTTCCCCATATGAACCTGAATCATACGCGTCTGCCAATTCCGCCACTGGTGCGTAAGATTATTCTATCACAAAAAACTTGAAACTCAATACGATAATGATAAAATAATTAGGTATGGATTTCAAAAAGATTATAAATGTGGCTGTTATCGCCCATGTAGATGCCGGAAAATCAACGCTTGTTGATGCTTTTCTGGCGCAGTCTCATGTCTTTTCCGATCACGAAGAGATCGTTGCCCAGGTCATGGATTCCAATGATCTCGAAAGGGAAAGAGGTATCACGATCTACTCCAAAAACTGTTCGATCAATTACCAGGATTACAAGATCAACATCGTCGATACGCCGGGCCATGCCGATTTCTCATCGGAAGTGGAGCGTATCATCAAGACTGTTGATACCGTCATCCTGCTGGTAGATTCTTCTGAAGGCCCGATGCCTCAGACCAGATTCGTATTGAAGAAGTCTTTGGAAGCCGGTTTAAGGCCGATCCTTCTCATCAACAAGATCGATAAGAAGGATGCCAGGATCAACGAGGTCATCGATGAGGTCTATGATCTTTTCCTTGATCTGAATGCCAATGACGATCAGCTGGACTTTCCGATCCTTTACGGTATCGCAAGGAGTGGGATCGTCAGATATAATCCTTCTGATTCCAACGATGACATCAATCCGCTGTTTGAGACCATCGTCGGCCATGTCAAACCATATCCTGATCTGATGGATGAACCATTACAGATGCAGGTATCGGCTCTGGCTTATGACGACTACATCGGCAGGATCGGTGTCGGCCGTGTCTATGCCGGTATCATCAAGCAGAATGCGATGATCTCCGTATGCAACAATAACGGCAAGAAAGAAAACAGAAAGATCGCCAATCTCTATCACTATGAAGGATTGAAGCGTACGCCTGTACTGGAAGCACAGTGTGGTGATATCGTCATGATCTCGGGTATTGAAAACATCGAGATCGGTGACACGATCGGTCCGGAAAATGTCTATGATCCGCTTCCGCAGATCGATATCGAAGAGCCGACGCTTTCCATGAATTTCATGGTCAATACATCACCATTCCAGGGCAAGTCCGGAAAGTATGTTACCAGCCGTAACATCAAGGAAAGACTGGAGAGAGAACTGGAAGTCAATGTCGGTCTGAAAGTCGAACCGACAGCAACGACAGATACTTTCAAGGTCTCCGGAAGAGGAGAACTGCATCTCTCGATCTTGCTGGAAAACATGCGCCGTGAGGGTTATGAGATCGCAGTCAGCAGACCTGAGGTCATCTTCAAGATGATCGATGGCAAGCTCAATGAGCCGGTTGAAGAAGTGATCTGTTCCGTACCGAATGAGTATTCCGGCACCGTCATCAACAAGCTGAATCTGCGCAAGGGCCAGATGATTGATATTCAGGATGAAGGTTCCTATACCAAGGTCATCTATCACGTTCCGACAAGAGGACTGCTCGGTTATCGAAGTGAGTTCATCAACGATACCAAGGGTGAAGGCGTCATGGTCAGAAAGTTCATCGAATACGAACCGTTCGTCGGTGAGATCCAGCAAAGGACAAACGGTGCTCTGATCTCTATGGCTTCCGGCAAGGCGATGACTTATGCTTTATGGAACCTGCAGGAAAGAGGACAGCTGTTTGTCACTCCGCAGACTGAAGTCTATGAAGGAATGATCGTCGGTGTCTCTTCCAAGACGCAGGATATCGAAGTCAATCCGACCGTCAACAAGAAGATGACGGCGATCCGTTCAACGGGCAATGACGAGGCGATGAAACTGGTACCTGCCAGAGTGTTCTCTCTTGAAGAGGCACTGGAATTCATCAATGATGATGAACTGGTAGAGATCACGCCGGATGCGATCAGGCTCAGAAAACGTTATCTGACGAATCTCGATCGCAGAAGACATATGCGCGAAGTTGCCAAGGAAGCAAGCAAATAGCCGATTTCATCGGCTTTTTTAATGCAATATGAGTATGATTCAAGTAAAATGATAGTATATGGAAATGCTTCTCACTTTAAGGAAAATCGAGCTGCTGGAAAAGGTACTTCCTTTTGTTGATGGGGTACTTTGCGGAAAGTATTTCACGACAGCTTATCGTTTTACGCTTGAAGAGCTTTCCCAGATCCGGAAGTATTGCCGTACGATGGGCAAGAAGTTCTATATCGTCATGGATCAGTTCGTTTCCGAGGATGAAAAGATGCTGCTGTATGACTATATGGATTTCATCGATTCATTGGATGTCGATGGGATCTACTTCCATGATCTGGGTGTTTTTGATGCGGCCAGGTCATATGATCTGACAAGGAAGCTGATCTATGACGGCAAGTCCGTCATGTGCAATTCCTTGGATCTTTCTTTCATGCTGGACAGAGGGATCGATTCGGTGATGATCTCAAGGGAACTGACATTTGAAGAAGTGAAACAGATCGTCAGAAACAATCCTTACAGGGTCGATATGCAGATATTCGGACACCTGCGTATGTCTTATTCCAAACGCCGTTTCCTGAACAACTATTTCCGTCAGATCGGGAAAGAATATGATTATTTCGATAAGGAGAGCCTGTCTCTGGTCGAAGAGAAAAGAGAATACAGGATGCCGATCATGGAAGATGAAAGCGGCACCCATATCTATACCGATTACATCCTGACGATGTTTGATGAGATCCCAATACTGAGACCTTATCTGAAAAGGGGTATCATCGATACTCTTTTCATAGAGGATGAAAACAAGATCGCACAGATCTGCAGGGATTATCGCAGGATCAATGAAAACAATGTGGATTTCATCAGAGAATCCTTCTATCACAATTACCCGGATCACTATTCTTCCGGTTATCTCTATCAGAAGACCAATATCACGAAAGATGAGTAAGATCGAACTGCTGGCACCCGCGAAGGACCTGAATAAGGCCAGGATCGCGATCATGTATGGAGCTGACGCCGTTTATGTAGGCGGCAAGTTTTACTCACTCCGTTCCCGCGCTTCCAATTTTGAACTTGAGGATCTCAAGGAACTTTCTGAGTTCGCAAAACAATATGGCGCAAAGGTTTATGTGACGGTCAATATCGTCTTTCATGATGATGACTATTACGGGATCAGGGAATACATCCGTTATCTTGGCAAGATCGGTATCGATGCGGTGATCATCTCGTCTCTGGCACTGATCCCGATCGTCAGACAGGAAGCTCCGAATATGGAATGTCATATCTCAACGCAGCTTTCTTCTCTGAACTCTTCGGCAGTGAGAACACTGAAAGATTTCGGTGCTGACCGCGTCGTATTGGGAAGAGAGGCTTCCATGGATCAGATCGAGCAGATCTCCAGGAAGGCTTCCGTTCCTTTGGAAGTATTCATCCATGG
Source organism: Erysipelotrichaceae bacterium (assembly GCA_017539025.1). GTDB lineage: Bacteria > Bacillota_I > Bacilli_A > Erysipelotrichales > Erysipelotrichaceae > Colivicinus. Next base: position 6,679 of record JAFYHT010000041.1, on the reverse strand, counting down.
CGGCATGTGTTCCAATTATTCCGGACGCTGTACGCTTTCCAACCGCATGACATTAAGAGATGCCAACAGGGGCGGATGTGCGCATTCCTGCAGGTGGAAATACAGACTCTATGACGGCGAGGAACTGATCTCTGATCCGGATTGTCTTTTATCGATGTCTTCCAAGGACTTAAGAGCTTCGGCATACATCGAACGGATGATCAACTGCAATGTCGCTTCCTTAAAGATCGAAGGAAGGATGAAGTCCGAGTACTACATCGGTCAGGTAGTGAAGACCTATCGAAAGATGATCGATGAGATCTATGAGAAGGGAAGCCTGTCAGAAGAAAGGCTTGCCTACTATGACAATGAACTCACAAAGGCTGAGAACCGTCCGAGCGATGATGGTTTCCTTTCGGGAGATTGCGATAACAGTAAACATCTCTATGGCGTCAATGGTGCAGGTGTGACCCATGACTATGTGGCTTTCGTTCATGGTTTTGATTCCAAGCGCAATATCGCTCAGATCGAGGTCAAGAACATCTTTGCCAGGGGAGATAAACTGGAGGCCTTTGGTCCAAGGACAGACAATCTGTCTTTTGATGTCGAATTCATGTTTGATGAAAACTGGGATTCAGTGGATCTTGCGAATAAACCGACGCAGATCTTATATATGCGTATGCCTTTTGCGGTACACAGAGGCGATATGCTCAGAAAGGTTTCGAGAAGATGATCATAGAAGGTGCGATCGCTGTAAAAAGCGCTTTGCTCAATCATAAAAGGACAGTAGAAAAAGTATATATCCGAAAGGATAAGAAGACGAAGGATTTCAATTATATCCGCAAGCTTTTATATACGATGAATATCGAAAAGATAGAGATGCCTAAGGAAGATCTGGATCTTCTTCTGGCAGGAAAGAGCCATGGCGGTATCGGAGCTGTGGTCTCACAAAGGAAAGACGATGAATTCGATGAAGGAGATATCTTCTATCTCGATGGAATAGAGGATCCGTTCAATCTGGGTTATTCGATGCGTACATTATATGCATTGGGAGTAAAAAATGTTTTATTATCCACAAGGGATTATTCCATGATGGAAGCCCAGCTTCTGAAGTCTTCGGCAGGTGCCTATGACATGTTGAATGTGAAGGTTGCGCAAGATCCTTTAAAAGAAATCGAAGAGTATAAGAATCAAGGATATTATCTCTATGCCTTGTACCGTGGAGAGCAGGCAAAAGATATCTTTGATGTGACTTTTGAGAATAAGGTACTGTTCATGTTGGGAGGAGAAAAAAGAGGCATCTCTTCGCAGCTTCTTTCTCTTAGTGACCAGCAATTATACATCTCCTACGGTTCGGATTTCCGCAATGCGCTGAATGCGTGTGGGGCTTTGGATGTCGTAGTGACTTTGTTGAGGAATCAGAGAAAAAAGATATGATCACTTCTCTTGATAATAAGACAGTCAAACAGCTGAGAAAGCTTCACCAGAAGAAGTATCGTGAAGATTCTTTTTTATTGCTGGAGGAAGAGCTTGTCATCCTGGCAAAGGAAAAGGGTTATCTGAAGAAGCTGGTCTATACCGGAAAGAAACCTTTTGATCATGATGATGAATTTGAAGTATCACAGGATGTCATGGATAAGATCGCCATGAGGGAAGGACTTTCTTTCATCGGTGTTTCAAAGATGATAGAGGGGAATGATGATTATGGAAGAAGGATCGTCATCCTTGATCGTCTGCAGGATCCTTTGAATATCGGCAGGATCATGGAGGCTGCTCAGCTTTTCGGTTATGATACTTTGATCCTTTCTGAAGATTGTGCCGATATCTGCCACGAGAAGTGTCTTTCTGCCTGCAAGGGCGGGATCTATACTCTGAATATCGTGAGGAAGGATCTTTCTGTAGAGATCCCAAAACTGAGAAAAGACGGATATCTGGTCTATGCGACCGGATTAAGGAATAATACAAAAGAGCTGCATGATGTTCATGCAACTGAAAAAATGGCTTTTATATTGGGAAATGAAGGAAGCGGAGTCAGAGAGGATCTGATGGATCTGAGTGATGATATCATGAAGATCGATATGCGCAATATCGACTCACTCAATGTCGCGATGGCTGCTTCCATCATCATGTATCGTTTCAGAATCTGACAGTAAATTCTTTTTCTTCTTTGTTCAATGGCATTTCTCTAAGGGAATAGTTGAAGACTTTCGCAAAGCGGTCGTTCTCTAATGATTCCTTGAGGAATTCGTCAACTTTTTCTCCTTGCGCTTCGCATTCCACATTGCCGTTATCACAGTTTCTGACGTAGCCCGTCAGCTGTTTTTTTCTGGCGATCTGGATGAGACGCCAGCGGAAGCCGACTCCCTGGACGATCCCTTCATAAACGATGTAATACCTTTTCATAAGTCTATTTTAATATCGTTTTCATCAAAGAAAAAGAGCTCTTGCGAGCTCTTACTGGATCGGTTCGAAATCGGCTGCACCGTGTTTGCACAACGGACAGACGATATCATCAGGCAGTTCATCTCCTTCATAGATGTATCCGCAGACTTTGCAGACAAAGCCTTTTCTGCCTTGAGTTTCCGGTTTTGGTTTGACATTCTTCTGATAGTAGGTATAGGTCATCGTTTCGACGTTGTTGATGACTCTTGCCTCTGTTACTGAACAGATAAACATGCCATGCGTGCCCATATCCTTGTAGTCTTCTACTTTCAGTGAGAAGAAGGCGTTGATATATCTTGGCAAGAATACTAATCCATTGTCGGAACGCAGGATCTCTTTCTCATCCTTGAACTTATCGGCATTCCTACCTGATTGGAATCCAAACTGCTGGAAGATCCTGAACGGTGCTTCCTGATTGAGACAGTTGACGTTCATGATGCCGGTCTGTTTGATGATGTGATGAGAGTAGTTGTCCTTGTTGATGGAAACCATGACCCTGAACGGGTTATCTGTCAGCTGAACGACAGTGTTGACGATCAGACCGTTGTCTTTCTTTCCGTCATTGGATGTGACGACATAGAGGCCATAGCCGATGGAGAAGAGAGCTTTCATATCGCTCTTGTTTGCCTGTTTCTCATCTCTTGCGACGTAATCGATACATAATGCTTTTGCGAGTTTTTCGATCTCTTCCTTGTTGGCATCATTCATTGAAGACTTGATGTGGACGACAGGATCGACAAATGTCAGGTTTAATGACTTGCTCAACATGTCTTTCATCGTCTTTGCGGCAAGAGGAGCCCAGGATCCGTTTTCGACGAAGCCGATCTTGCGGTTCTGGAAATTCCTTTCCGTGAGATGGTTGATGAATTCTTTCATGAACGGATAGACATCCGCATTGTATGTCGTGGTAGCCAGTACCAGTTTTGAGTAGGCAAAGGCATCCGCAACCGCTTCAGACATATCGCATCTTGCCAGGTCGTAGACTTTGACTTCCGGTGCGTTGCAGGCTTTCAGTTCTTCTACCAGTTTTTCAACAGCTGCCTTGGTGTGACCATAGACGGAAGTGTAACAGACGACGACACCATCTTTTTCAACATCGTAGCTTGACCATGTGTTGTAGAGATTCAGATAGTACGGAAGATTCTTGTAGAGGAACGGTCCGTGCAACGGAAGGATCATGGCGATATTGAGGCCTGATGCCTTCTTTAAGACGGCTTGTACCTGTCTGCCATATTTGCCGACAATACCGATGTAGTAGCGTCTTGCTTCATCGACCCAGTCTTCATCGACATCCAGTGCGCCGAACTTGCCAAAACCATCTGCAGAGAACAAAGCTCTTTCGTATGCATCGTAGGTCATCATGACTTCCGGCCAGTGGACCATTGGTGCAGCGACGAAATTGAGTTCGTGTTTGCCCAGATTGAGACTGTCGCCTTCTTTGATGACGATGTGTCTGTCTTCGTAGTCTGTTCCAAAGTAGTTTTGCATCATGGCAAAAGCCTTATCGGAAGATACGATGACAGCTTTGTCATAGATCTTCATGAAGTTGGCGATATTAGCGGAGTGGTCCGGTTCCATGTGCTGAATGATGAGATAATCCGGCTGTCTGCCGTTCAGGTTGTTCTGGATATTGTCGAGCCATTCATGAGTGAAGTGCTGATCGACAGTGTCCATGATCGCGATCTTTTCATCCAGGATCAGATAGGAGTTGTAGGACATGCCGTTAGGCACTTTGTACTGTCCTTCAAAAAGATCGACCTGATGGTCATTGACGCCTATGTACTTGATATCATTGGTGATTTCCATAATTAAAAAATTCTCCTTAACTTCATTATATAGAAGCTTCAGGAAAATTTGGTGAAATCAGATGATGAATTCCAGGATCAGAACTGTGAAACAGCAGATGAGAGTGACTTTAAACAGACCCATTTCCTTATATGCAGCAATGATGCCCAGGATCAGTGAGATCGCTCCGGCGATAGGCTTGGATGTCACTTCGATGATGGCTGGGAAGGTCATGACCGATAAGGTGACATAGGGAACGTAATAGAGGAAGTCTCTGATGAATCTGCTTCTGATCGGTTTCCTGATGAGTGTCAAAGGAAGTACTCTGATCAGATAGATCGTGACAGCCACAGTCAGAATGTAGAGGTAGATGTTATTCTTCATTGTCTTCTCCTTTGACTGGGAAAACGATCGCTGCAAAACTTGAGATGGTGATCGTCAGGACGATCGTTACGGAACTTTCTGAAAGAGGTGAAAAGCGGGAAAGCAGATAGCTCAGCAGAAAACTTAAAACGATCAGGATCGCGATCGGTTTTGACTTTTTTGCGGGCGGGATGATGATCGCCAGAAACATGCCGAAGATGGCGACGGAGAGTGCCGATACGATCCTAGCTGGAAGGATGTTTCCAAGTGCCACCCCCAAGGCTGTGCCAAGTGCCCAGCAGGGCCAGGCAAATGATATCGCACCATAGGAATAAAAAGGATCACAATAAGGTTCCTGCTGTATCGCTAGTGCAAAGAATTCATCTGTCAGCCAGAAGCCCAGCAAAAAGCGATGGATCATCTTTGTTTCCGGAGAGATCTTCTGTGACAGCGCGAAGGACATTAGGACATAGCGGATATTGGCAACGACAGTGATCATTGCGATCTGTATATAAGGAACAGCTTCTCTGATGGCGATCAGCGCTGCATTTTCTCCTGCGGATGCCGTGATCAGTGCTGAGGCTAGAAAGCCCTGAAATGGATTGAGCCCTGCACTGGCTGCCAGGATACCCATTGAAAAGGCTACCGCAAAGTAGCCGATTCCGATTGGGATACCAGCTTTGAGACCTTCTTTGAACCTGTTCATAATTTGAAAAAGAACCTTGTCAGGTCCTTTAGAGTTTTTTGAATTCTTCTACGTTCAGTACGAAGATGGTAGCACCTCCGACTTCAACTTCGATCGGGTAGGATACCAGCGATGACATGTCAGTTGAGATCGTGGTAGGAACAGCTTCTTTTCTTCTCTGTGATTCACTGCCGATGATCTCGATCGCTTTTTCAACTTCTCTGTCTTCGCAGCCGATCAGAAGTGTCGTGTTGCCGGAAGAAAGGAATCCGCCGGTCGTTGCCAGACGGGTCACATGGAAAGATGCTTTGTTCAATGCGGAGATGCAAGCTTTCGTATCATCAGTGGAGATAATAGCCAGAATAAGTTTCATATCTCTGCCTCCTCTTAATTATTATTCTACCATTAAAGTTTTTTTGTAACAAAATTCTTTGCCTTCTTTAAGAGGATTGGACATAGTGGTACAATGATTAGGTATGATAGAATTCAAAAATGTTTCAAAAAAGTACAAAAACGGCACGCACGCCTTGGAAAATGTCAATCTGAAAGTCGAAGACGGTGAGTTCGTATATATCATGGGACCGACCGGTTCAGGAAAGTCTACGCTGATAAAGCTACTGGATGGTGAAGAAGTTCCGACTGGCGGCAGTGTCATCGTTAATAATGTCAATGTCGGTCGTCTGAGAAAGTCAAAAGTCTATCTCTACCGCCGTAAGATCGGTGTCGTATTCCAGGATTATCGTCTCTTACCGGAAAAGACGGTTTTTGAGAATGTCGCATATGCATTGGAAGTTCTTGATATGCCTGGTGACAAGATCAAGAAACGTACCAGAGAAGTGTTAAAGCTTGTGGATCTCGCAGATAAGTCAAACGTCAAGCCGCGTGAACTTTCCGGTGGTCAGCAGCAAAGAGTTGCGATCGCCAGAGCGATCGCAAAAAGACCTGCGATCCTGATCGCGGATGAGCCTACAGGAAATCTTGACCCTTCAATGACGGATGAAATGATCACGCTTTTAGAGAAGATCAACCGTGAAGAAAAGACGACTCTGCTGGTAGTCACTCATAATGATGTCATGGTCGAGTATCACCCGAAGCGTACGATCCGCATCGATTCCGGTCATATCGTCAACGACGGTACGCATGGAGAGCGTTTCTACAAACAGAATTTCGGTGAGGTGAAAAAACCTCAGGAAGAGAATAAAGAAGAAAAAGTTGAAGTGGTATCCGAGACTCCTGTTCAGGAAGAAGAAGCTCATACTGAGCATATCCCGACGGAAAGGGAAGTTCAGGATCAGAAGATCGAAGAGATCAATCAGACTCTGGAATCGATCGAGGAGATCAAAGGAGGAGATGGCATATGATCTTATTCCGCCGTTTCTTCAGACATCTCAGAGAAGGCTTTGTCGGTGTCAAACGCCATTTTGG
>JAFYHT010000040.1 GCA_017539025.1 Erysipelotrichaceae bacterium | reverse complement strand
TGTTTTTCCAGATCGGAACCGCAGACTTCATATCCCAGCTCATACAACATGACGGCCAGGGAAGCCATTCCGGTACCTTTAATGCCGATAAAGTAATACATCATTCATCCTCATTGAAGAGAGAGAAAAGATCCAGCTCTTCATCATCGTCATCGATATCATCATAGGTGTGTGCATCATAACCATAATCTTCATCCAGCAGACGATGCAGTTCTTCCTCATCGGTATCTGCCAGGACTTCGTTGATATCGAAGTGGTCTTTTGAATAGTCTTCTCTGCTGCCATAGCCGTAGATCGGGGAAGTGATGATCTCAAGATGGGAATTATCCGGCTTGCTGACAAGCGATTCATTGACACTCGTATTAGGGACGAAATTCGGCTTGTTTTCCTTGATCACGCCAAAGATCGGCGAGATCTGTGACGAAAACTCGTAGTCGCCGTAGACTGTTTCAACGCCGATATCCTGCTTCTTCTCTTTCTTTTCTTCCAGATTGATGAAAGCGGACTTTTCCGGCTTACGATATAAAATATCTCTTGCATTTACAGTACTCTCCTGTTTTTTGACAGGCTTTGCAGTTTCTTTCTTTTCTACGATTTCCTCTTCGTCATCATCAGGTTCAAAAAGGATATCGATGAATTTTTTCTTTATATCGTTTTTCATTTCCCACCTCTTCTTATTCATTCTACTATATTTTTAATTTTTCAAAACAAGCTATTGCGTGCTTTCTTCTTCCTGTCTGTTGATCAGGAATTCATTGACGTTGCCATTCACCGGCATGATAGTTTCAAACAGGTTGACCTGCTGCTTTTCAAAGTCGATCTCATCTCTTAGAGAATAGTTGGCGACGACATCACTTTTTCTGACCTCGGCGCCCTTCGCCATCAGAAGGATCCTTGAGCTGAGTCCTACAAGATCCTCTTCCAGGGCATAACCATAGAAGATCAGATCATTGCTCAAGAAGTATGTCAGATATCTGTCATCGTAATCGTATACCCGATATAGAAAGTCATGGACATTTCCATCGACATCGATATAGCTGCTGCTTCTGGTATAGACCAGCTTGTCTTTATCAAAGAAACCTTCATCCATCGGATCCAGTTCCGGATAGTACTTGTCATTGATGATACCGGACACATTGACATCCATGATGAAACGGGAACGATCATAGACGAAACATCCGGAAAGATCAGACCCTTCAAACTCACTGGTATCGCTTGGCAGATAATAATCGATATACTTGCTGTAATTGTTGCGGCGGATCTTATCCCTGCTCATCTCAAAGGAGAACGCTTCATCAAGAGAAGCATTCAGATCTTGAACAGGAGCACATCCGCAAAGCAATATACAGACTAAAAACAATATGAATCTTTTCACAATATAATCATAACATACTATGATTCCTAAAACTGAAGTAGCCGCTTTTTGAAACGATGATGTGATCCAACAGCGGGATACCGATCGTGTTACAGGCATCACATAATTTCTCCGTCAACTCGATATCCGCCGAAGAAGGTTTCACATCGCCACTCGGGTGATTATGAGCCACCAGGATATAGGAAGCATTGATCAGCAGTGCATTCCTTAGTACCTCATCGATACTGACATTGGCACTGTGTTTGTTTCCCTTGTATAGTACCTCAGATTTCAAAACCGCATTCCTGGTATTGAGATAGACGACAAGGAACTCTTCCTGTTTGGAATGTCCCAATGTAAAACGCAGCCATTCCACAGCCTTGGAAGGATTTGCCAACATCGCCTCCGAAATATGATCGACCTTGGATAATCTCTTCGAGATCTCCAATATCGCCAATATCTCCATTGCCTTGGCCTTCTTGATCCCCTTGATCGAAGTCAGCTCCTCATAATAAGTCAGACTCAGAAGATTCTTAAATCCGTTTGCCTGATCGATGACATCATCCGCCAGTTCAAATACCGTCCTGTCCTTATAGGCTGACTTGATGATCAGAGCCAGCAGTTCATTGTTGTTCAAAGAAGAGATCCCATATTCCAGAGCCTTCTCTCTTGGCATCATCTTCTCACTCACAGCTATACTTCTCCTTCTTCAGAGCCTCGATCGTCTTTGAAAGTGAATAGGTCTGATCCAGAACCAGTCCGTATCTTCTGATCAGCTTATTCCCTTCCATATGGCAGCTTTGATCAAACTGCTTCTTCAGATCATTGAAGTAATCTTCGTTCGCCACTAGTTGCGAAGGCAGTTCAAAAAGCTCGACGACCTCGATCATCCTGATATCGTCATTGACAGCTGAGATATTGAGCGTTAAGGAATCATCATCATTGAAACGGACACAGGAGACATTTCTTTGTCTTGCGCATCCGCATAAAAGTAACAGTAAAATAATCAGTCTTTTCTTTGACACAGTCTTTTGATCAGATGACAAAGCAAGATCCCTGTCAATGCGCCGGATGAATCGATCAACATATCCTTCAAGGCACAGAAACGCCCTTCCACAAACAGCTGATGGATCTCATCCGATATCGCATATAAAACAGAAAACAGAAGAGGATATAGAAACAGATGTTTCTTCGTATATTCTCTGATGTTTGAATAAGCCAGTATACCCAGAATCAAGAATTCCGTAAAATGAGCCAGTTTTCTGATCGGCTGCCCATATAAGGCAAAGAAATCAGAGACCTCCATATGTGAGGAAGATAACAAGATCGCATAAACCTTGAAAATGATCTCTGTCGCAAGATTAGATGTCGCCTCTGATTCCAGCTGCGGCTGACTTGACATATAGAATATCAAGCCCATCCACAGCACAAGTAATACACCTTTAAAAACTTTTTTCACCTTACTATCATAACACTATTGAAGATAAGACAGAACTTTAGAATCCTCATTGATCACAGCTCTCTGATCCATATCATAACTGTCAGCACCGGATAAGACAGTGACTGTTCCGATCATCATCGCCTGGTTCAGCAAGGAAACATCTTCCTTTTCAACAGCGATCGTCACGATCGCGATCCTGGCATCATTGTCATAGGACTTTACTGCCCTGCCCTGTGAATCAAACAATCCGGTGATACGGCATCCCGATATCAGAAGATCGGAAACCGTCTTATCATAATCCTTGATGCTTAAGTAGATATCGACATACATATTTACAGAAAGATTTCCGGTATTGATCTTCACTTCGCCAGTGTAGAGATCGTAATTGAGTTCTCCTTTCTTTAAAAGAGAAACCGACAGATCCCTGATATCTTCTTCCAGAGCACCCTTATAGATCAGGGAACCCTTTGGAACGGAATAAGAAAGTTTCACATACTTCCCTAAGATATCCTCTTTTTCATATAAGACATTCTCAGAAAGATAACTCTTATGGACATCGATCCACTCCAGATCTTTCTCTTCCAGTCTGCTTCTTTGAAACAGCTGATGTGAAGCAACAGGCACTTTGATAAAATCATCCCGATAAGTCAGATAAGCGCTGATTGAGAAAAACAGACATAACGAAACGATGATAACGGGTATACTGATAAACAAGATCTTCTTTAACATCTTTTTACCTCCTAATCATTATTCGCCGAAAAATCGACAATTCCTTAAAAAATCGTAAAATAATCAAAAAATCTTTACAGAAATCATCAATTAGCTAATATTTCTTGTTAAAATAAAGGTGCAGTATTTAAGGTAAAAAGGGATCGTGTTGGTAGCACGATCCCCGTTTTTTTATCATAAAAAACCCCGATGTTTTAATCAGGGCTTGAAGATATTAGTTTTTGCCGAGAAGCTTGAACATCTTCTTCTTGTAGACTTCAACGCCCGGCTGGTTGAATGGATTGATATCCAGCAGGTAGCAGGTCATGCCACAGGCAATGAAGAAGAAGTAGATCATATAACCGAAGCTGTATGCGGAATTATCTTTGAGATGGATGACCATATTCGGATTGTTTCCATCATCGCTGTGTGCGCTCAGAGTTCCTTCAAACGCCATTTCAGATACCCATGAGAGTTTCTTTCCGGCGAGATAGTTCATATGATCAAGATCCTTGTCATCAGATGGGAATACGATATCATCTGACATATCATCGATATAGAAGATCGTTTCAAATTCTGTCTTTGATCCTTCCTGAATGAACTGTCCGAGTGAATGCAAGTCAGTTGTGAAACAAGCGCTGGTCGGTAAGATACCCTTGCCATCCTTGCCTTCTGACTCACCAAACAGTTGTTTCCACCATTCAGCGATCATCGTCAGCTGCAGGTGGTAAGTTACGAAGTACTCTGCCTTGTAGCCCATGTTGTCCAAGATCCTTCTTGCGACCGCATACTGATATGCCGGGTTCTTATCGAGATCAGCAGTATCGAGTTCCTTGTATGCATCGTATGAGCCCTTCATCAGAGCTTCGATATCGACATTTGCCAGAGCTAATGGCAGTAAACCGACAGCTGTGAATACGGAATATCTTCCACCAATGTTATCAGGAATGACGAAAGTCTCATAACCCTCTGCATCAGCCAGTTCTTTTAATGTACCTCTTGCCTTGTCAGTCGTCGCATAGATACGTTCTTTTGCCTCAGCACCATACTTTTCTTCCATGAACTGCTTGAAGATCCTGAAAGAAACGGAAGTTTCAGTAGTTGTGCCTGACTTGGAAATAACATTGAGGACAACTTCCTTATCCTTGATGTGGTTCAACACCTGTGTCAGATAGGTATGAGAGAAAGTGTTACCAACGAAGATCACTTCAACACCATCATCCGGATAAAGTCCCTTGATCATTTCTAAAGCTGCACGTGCGCCAAGATAAGATCCGCCGATACCACAGACTAAGACAGTATCGTATTTGCCTTCCATACGTTTCTTTAAAGCCAGGATGCGTTCAAATTCTTCCTTGTCATAATTGACCGGCCAGTCTACCCAGCCAAGGAAATCATTTCCGGCACCTGTCTTCTCACGCAGATCGTGATGTGCCTTCGTGACTTTTTCCTGCCAGGAAGAGAGATCTTCATTCAGTTTGGCATTTCTCAGGTCTAAACTAATCATCGTATTCTCCTTTTACCCATTGGGGCATTTTATCTTTTATCGTACCGAAACCCTTGCTGTTGTCAGGCATGCCCAGGAATTTGCTTCTTTTGGTATACCTTCTGGTATTCTGGGACAAAGCCTTGAACGAGAGTCTCAATTGTTTGTGTTCTCTGTCGATATCGATCACTTTTACCATAACATATTCATCGACCTGAACGAAATGATCGATGTTCCTGACAAAACCGTTGGAGATCTCGGAAATATGGATCAGACCAGTCACATCATCATCAAATCTGACGAATGCACCATAAGGTTTGATGCCTGTCACTTTGCCATAAACGGTCATGCCGACTTTATAATCATATATCGAACTCATACCTTAACATTATACCATGTAATGCTTTTAAGTCTCTTATCGAATCGGTCTTAAAGCCTTCTGTTTTCCATATCAGAGATAGTATTTTACTTGGAATTCCAGAATCCGTGGTGTAATATTTTTATGGAGATAGTTTTATGGAAAGAGAAGAGAAGATCAGACTGATCGAAAAAACGATCGAAAAAGTGAGACCATATATCCAGAATGACGGCGGCGATGTCCAATTCGTCAAACTGGAAGATGATATCGTCTACGTCAGCGTACACGGAGCATGCGTCGGATGCATGGCCTTGGACTATATGCTGAAAGAAGGCGTCGAAGCTCTGATCCTGGATGAAGTTGAAGGAATCAAAGAAGTCAGACTCGCATAAGAAAAGATGGTTGCCCATCTTTTTTTCTTTATCTCTTATTGACCTGTACGATGATACATTTCAGATATTCAGAAACATTGTTTCCCAATATGATTGGATGATCCGGAGCCTGTGCCCTGCTCTCCACAAGTCTGAGTCTCCTGTGCGAATCGTTGGCAGCCGACAGGATCACCTTCATGAAGAGATCTCTTGTCATATATTCACTGCAGGAACATGTCACCAGGAAACCTCCCGGTTTCAGCAGTTTCATCGCTCGGTAGTTGATCTCCTTATACCCTTTTGATGCATTCTTCAGTGAATTCTTAGATTTGGTGAAAGCCGGCGGATCCAGTATGATCACATCGAATTTCTCTTTCTTCTGTTCCATCTCGATCAGATAATCAAAGACATCCGCA
>JAFYHT010000039.1 GCA_017539025.1 Erysipelotrichaceae bacterium | reverse complement strand
TATGCGGATAACCGCTATGTAACGGTCGTTTTACAAAACGAGATCAGAAAGTATGAGATCGCTGTTGTATATGAATTCAACGCGACTAAGGAAGAGGATTTCATGGATCTGCAATACTGGCGCACCAATTACAACTATGACGATTATGATGGCAATGCATATGACCCGAATTATTACGGCGCTTATCTTGCCAGTATCCGTAAGGCACAGCTATACGATACCGGTGTGACATTAAGTGAAAACGATCAGACTCTGACTCTGCAGACTTGCATCGGAGGTCATGCGGGAGAATTATTTGAGATCGTCGTACTGAAACAGATCTCTTCCATATCCTATTAAGCCCTGTGATGGGCTTTTCTTTATCAAAACAAAGATAGTATCATTGAATTATGAAAGTTTTTCGTTGTGTTTTTGTGTTGTCTGTGATCTTGTTTATGATCATTGAACCTCTTGACTTATATGCGCAAGAGGATCTTTATCGCGTCTATGACAATACAAGTGGGATCGATGAGTCTTTTGATTCCTATGACAGGGCTTATCGTTTTTATATGGAAAACATTGAAGAAAATGACGATCTGGTTTTAAGGTATGGTGAAAAGGTCATCATGATGAAATACGGCATCGTTGAATTTTTAAGAGATGAAGCCTGTACATTGAATCATGAGTATCGTTCCTTAAATAAAAACAGGACCGATTACATCAATGGCTGTTACAGTGCCGATGCGGTATACATCGATACTTCATCGAACGGGAAGAGCGTTACTTTCATGATCTCGGGTGATAAGGGGGTCATCGATATCGATGAGGTCATCCTGCATCCTTTGTCTGAACTGGATACGAGGATCACTTCCTATCAGGTGAGAGGTTTTGAGCTTTTACATAACATCAAGAATCAGCTGGACTATGATTTCTATGCATATTCTCTGGCGATCGATAAGGCTCCTTCGTTTTTAAAACAGGGCAGGACTTACTATTCCTCTGACGGTCACTATTTCTATGAAGATCTTCCTTCTCTGATCGATGATCTGAGAAATAACAGCATAGAAAATGCAGTCAATGAGGAAGCTTATTACAACTACTTCCAGTATCTTCCTTACCGTTCCTATACGAATCATTCACTGAAAGAAATGGAAGAACTGTTCTATGAAACATTCGGGATGAATGGAAGGATCGACCACTACAGTGATCTCAACAGCGACAATGCGGCTGATGAGATCAACCGTTCTCAGCTTTACGATCAGATCGATTCTTTCTATGTGTGCCAGGATCTCTATGGTGCCAATGCGCTGATGTTGCTGGGATCGGCTGTCAATGAGTCGGCATATGGCAGGTCTTTATACAGCTATGAATCCAACAATCTGTATACACTGGCGGTCTATGAGAATGATGAAGACAGGGAAAACAGACGTTTTAAGGATGTGGAAGATTCCATATACACACATGCCAGATATTTCGTTTCACAGCGTTCTTCCAATCACAAAAGAGGAGATTATGAAGGCACATTCTTTGGAGACAAGATCGGCGGATTGAACGTCAATTACAGTATCGATCCGTATTATGGAGAAAAGAGTGCTGCCGCCTGTTTTGAACTGGATTCAAAACTGGGCAACCGAGATCTCGATTCCTATGCCTTGGGTATCATAAAAGATAAGGATCGGATCGTCTTCTACGAAGATGAAACAGCTGAACAAAGATCATTCTCGTTATCCAATGTCAGTGAATTATCTTTCATCATCCTGGATCAGAATGAGGAGATGTATAAAGTCCGTATCGATCACAGTTTTTCTGATGAACATCTCTATGATCCTGAAAGATCTGTTGCCTATCTGCACAAGGAAGATGTCGATCATATCATAAATGAAGATAAGATCGCTGAAGAAGCATTTGAAGTGGTCCACTATGATTTTGATGGCGATTTCCATGGCTTGAATGAAGTCGATCTCATCACAAAGAACAAGGAAAACTTCAGACCTGATATCAGAAAGGATGCCTATGAATTCTGTGGTTTTGATGAAGAAGATCATCCTTCATACCGAAAGATCGAGAATATCGAATTGAAAGGGGAATTCAAGGAGATCTCAGGATCAGATGATAAGCTGGATCTGAAAGGTGTCAGCCTGAATGTCGTTTATGAAGATGGCAAGAACAGCCTGATCCCGCTAAACAGCGATATGGTTTCATATGTCGATGATGAGGAAGAGGGGATCAGATATGTCGATATCCACTATTGCGGCCTTTCGATCGAAAAACAGATCCCGTATTCTAAACGCCTGTTTGATCTGAAGAAAAAGATCAGCGAGGCTGTCGAACATGATGACTACCGTTTCCTCAAAAGCAATATCGGAAAAGCTGATTATCTTTTTACGATGAAACAGATCAGAGATCTGGATCTGAAACTGTTTGAAAAAGACCATCGAAACTACGTCATCCTGGATAAGACTTTGAGGCACGATCTGTCTTTTTCAGGGCTTGATCTGTCCTTGCCTGATCGCAGGTCTTTGACATTCGTCGGAGATACCTACTATGTGACGGTCGATGAGATCGATGCGGATCATGAAAAGAAGATCTATGATCTGGCAAAAGGTTATGGCTTTGAGAAAGTGGAAGGCATCGATATCAGCTTCCGTTTCAATTATCAGACCATTCAGCCGCTGGAAGAGGCGATCGTCCAGATCGATATCCCGGATAAGAGAGAGGATCTGATCTACAGTGTCTATCATCTGGATAAAAACGGCGATATCATCAAATGCCGTACGACACAGAGTGAAAACTATGTTCAGTTCATGATCAGTGAGTCCGGTTCCTATCTGATATTGTCGCTTCCTAGCGTCAATGAATACCGGATCGCTGATAGTAAAGAAAACCTGAATTATGAAAACATGGGTACCGATCAGCACAAGATCAACTTTGAAGTCCTGGCTGTGCTTGTACTGGCTCTGGAAGGACTGATCGGAATCACTGTTTACTACATCATTTACAACAAGAGGAAGAGATTGTGGAGAGACTTCAGAAAATCATTGCGGGAAGCGGGTATTGTTCAAGAAGAAAAGCCGAAGAGCTGATCCTGGAAGGCAAGGTTTCAGTAAACGGACAGATCATTACCCAGCTCGGTTTCAAGGCAGATGAAAACGATGAGATCCTTGTCGAAGGAAAGCCTTTGGGCAGGGAAGAAAAGGTCGTCTATATCCTGAATAAGCCGAAAAACGTCATCTCTTCCGCGGAAGATGACAGGGGAAGAAAGACAGTAGTCGATCTGATCGATTGTCCATACCGCCTCTATCCGATGGGAAGACTGGATTTCGATTCTTCCGGTCTCCTCCTTTTAAGCAACGACGGAGAACTGATGCAGAAGCTGATCCATCCCCGATTTGAAGTGGAAAAGACATATGAGGTGACAATCGATTCTCTGATCAGCAATGAAGAGATCGCAAAGCTGGAACGTGGTGTGCAGATCGATGACTATATCTCTGCACCCGCAAGGATCAGACTGATCAGAAAAAATGAAAATCAGTATACTTCTTTCCTGGAAGTGACGATCCATGAAGGCAAGAACCGCGAGATCAGGAAGATGTTTGAAACGATCGGTTCTCATGTTACAAGACTTCATCGCATCAAAGAAGCCAATATCGAACTGGGTAAATTAAAAAGCGGTGAATACCGCCTGATGAAACCTTATGAGGTAAAAAAACTGAAAGAATACTTAGATCATGGAGATCGATAATTCTTTTTCTTCATAGGGATCGATATAGATCGTCTTATAGTTTTTGAAGGTCACAAAGCCCGGCTTTGTGCCTTTTACTTTTTTCAGTTCCCTGACCAGACAATAGTCGACAGGAACGGAAGAAGAGTAGCGTCCTTTGGAATAGTAGGCCGCCAGATTGGCACAGATCCTGATGAGCTTTTCATCCGGCTTATCTGTATCGACGACGACATGGGAACCGTGGTATTGTTTGGCGTGGAACCAGGTATAGTTGGATTTGGCATACTCAAAAGAAAGGAAGGCATTCTGCAGATTGTTTTTGCCGAAGGTGATGGTGTGACCATCGACTTTGAGCTGATAGAGATTGACTTTCTTTTTCTTTTTATTTGAAGAAGAATTCTTTTTCAGGTAGCCGAAACGAAGGAGTTCTTCCTTGATGTCTAAGGCATCGCTGTATTCGGCGATAGAGAGCTGCTCATTGAGTGATTCAAAATAGGTGAGTTCATTCTGAGCCAGCTCTATCTGTTCCTCGATATAGACCTTGCCTTTGCGCTTTTTCTGATATTGTGAATAGTACTTGTTGGCATTGGCCTTGACGGAAAGCTTGGGATCCGTCTTGATCGTTCTCGTATTTCCTTCGTAGTCAGTGACTGTGACTTCTTTCAAGCCTTTGGCATCGAGATCTTCATAGAGGTAGAGAAGATCGCCGTTTTCTTTGTCGGATTGAAGATTCAATGCATCATCTAAAGATGCCTGCAGTTTTGTCACTTTGGTCTCAAAGTGCTTGATCTGTCGTTTGACGACTTTGAAAAGGTCGTCAGAGATATTCCTGATCCTGTCTTTTTCAAAGTCCTGGAAGTAGATCTGATTGAAGCCTTTCTGGATGTCTGTTTTTTCATATGGAAGACCAAGATGTTTCAGTTCGATGATATGAAACTGTGTGCTGTCCTGATCTTTATGGATATAGAGGGAATCGGAATCCTGTATTTCTTTTACGATATGTTCAAAAGGATCGCCGTGATCCATGCGATAGCGGATTTCCTTCTCCAGCTGCTTGGAGAAACCCTGCAGCTGTTTGACCAGCGATTCGTTGAAATCGATGGAAGGGGAAGCAAAGGGATCTTTCTTGTCCTGTCTTTCCGGTGCTTCAAAAGTGACTCCCGGAAGGATGGTCCTTCTGTTGTTTTCATAGGGCGGGATCTTCTTTAAAGCATCGATGATCTTCTTGTTGGAATCGATCAGGATCAGATTGGCATACTTGCCCATGAGTTCAACGGAAAGGGTGTATTCCATCTCGTCATAGAGTTCGTTCCTGGCTCTGACATGCATCAGAAGATAGCGGTCGTAGTCGAACTGTTCGATCTTGTATATGACGCCGTTGAGGATATATTTCCTTAGGACCATTACGAATGCGGATGGTTCATTGTATGTGGAATAATTCCTGTCGGATAAGGCGATGTGATTGTCATTGGAATGAAAAGACATCAGCAGATTATAGCGGCCGTTTGATGCGTGAACAGAAAAAACGATCTGCGTTTTTGATGTATCAAAGATCCTGTTGATGCGCATCGGCAGGTACTTTTCGAGATCTTCTTTTACTTTATAGAGGGTGATTCCGTCCAAAGCCATACATATATTATATGTGATGAAAAATCTTATTGCATGTTTTTGAGTCATTCTGCTATAATAATCAAGCGAATAGAGAACCTATTCCTTGCCCGGCAACGGGCCGCTTAGTCCAGAAGGAGGTAAAATATGAAACAATATGAGACTATGTATATCATCAAGTCCTCTCTTGACGATGCTGCAAGAACCGCGTTAGTCGAACAGATGCACGGTATCATTACTCAGCACGGCGGGAACATCGATAATGTCGATGACTGGGGCATGAGAGATTTCGCTTATGAGATCGATCATATGTCTAAGGGTTACTATGTTGTAGTTACCTATACTGTAGACGTTGATGGTTTAAACGAATTCAAACGTTTAATGGGCATCTCCAATGACATCGTCAGAATGATGACCATCTCATGCGATGAGAAAAAAGGAAGCAACTAATGATCAACATCAACAGTGTTACCTTAGTAGGCCGCATCACGAAGGACATTGATCTGCGTAAGACCAGTTCAAATACTTCTGTATGCAACTTCACTGTAGCCGTAGACAGGCGGTTCCAGTCTCAGCAGGCAAACGGGCAAAGTGCAGACTTTATCAACTGCATCGCCTGGAGACAGTCAGCGGACTTCCTGGCACAGTACGCAGGAAAAGGTACAGTCGTTGGAGTTGAAGGAAGGATCCAGACGAGAAGCTATGATGGTCCTAATGGCAAGGTGTATGTGACGGAAGTTGTCGCTGACAATGTCCAGATCATTTCCAACCGTACAGGAAACAATGCTTCTGCCGGATACAGCAACAATTCGTATGCACCGTCTTCCTCACAGACATTCACGCCGAGTGTAGATCCTGATTTCGGATCTATGGATGATGATTTCTCATCTACTCCGTCACTTGACATTTCCAGCGATGATTTACCGTTTTATTGAGATTGAGAAAGGAATGAAAAATGGCTTTTAGAAAACAGAGAGTCGGATATAAGAAAGTTTGTTACTTCACTAAGAACAAAATCGAATATATCGATTATAAAGATGTAGAGTTACTCAAGAAGTTCATCTCTCCGAATGGAAAGATCACTCCGAGACGTGTTACCGGCACTTCCGCTAAATATCAGAGGATGCTGTCAACTGCGATCAAGAGAGCACGTCAGATGGCTTTACTGCCTTATATCGCTGATTAATCAAAAAACCTCCGCTAATACGGAGGTTTATTTTATAATAGAAGTTGATATGAATCAGACTAAGAAACTAACGCAGGGTGCCATGATGCTGGCCATCGTCGGTGCTCTTATCCTCATCGACAGGATGACGGCCTACTGGTTTACCGAGATCATCGTGCTGCTGATGCCGGTCGTGATCATTATGTATGCAGCGATGCATTCGTTCAAGGATGGTGCACTTCTGTGTGTCGGACTGACGATCATTTCTTTCCTGTTGGGCAATTTCCGGATGACATATCTCATCTATGTTCCTGTCGGAATACTGACAGGTCTTTCCTATGCCTATGGCATTTCCAGGAACATGCCGAAAAGATGGCTTCTGATGGCTGCGGTCATCACCTATACGGTCGGTGAACTGATCGCAACTTTCATCGTTTATCCTCTGATCGGTTTCCCGGTATCACAGTTTATCGAAGAATACCGTCTGGCTATGACTCAGACAGGTTCTATCACAGGGATCGATTACACCCAGATCTTTTCTATGGCAGGCTTGGATTTCACCAAGCTGATCGTCGTGATCTATGTGATCTCCACGATCCTGATGGGAGCCATGGAAGGCGTACTGATCCATCTTTTGGCTGTCTTTCTTCTGAAGAGATTCAAGATCAAGGATCTTGGCAATACTTCGATATTTGACATCAAACCGAATCCCGCCTTGGCGTATACCGGTTTTCTGATGTCGTGTTCGACATTCTTCATCAAGAATATCCAGAATGAAACGCTTTATTACATTGCGATCGTAGTCGCCATTTTAGGCGCACTGATCCTGATGTATTACGGTTATATATTCATCATACTGTTCGGTATCATCGTGCTGAAGAGAAATATCGGCGGGATCTTCGTGCTTCTGTGTTTCCTGATCCCGGCTCTATTCTTCGTTCTGATGATGCTGGGCTTCTTATATGGAAGCGGACCTTTGAGGAACATGCTTGAAGACAGGGCGGCGATCGGAAAATGAAGAGGAAGACATTCATCACAGCTTTAAGTGCAATGATCTGTGCAGGTGTTATCCTGGCGCTTTTGGTGCTGGGTCTTTTCTTTTCACAGAACATTCTTCTCCCGGCGATCATCACAGCTGTATTCATCATGTTGCTGATCATGATCTTCTATTCACTGGACATAGTCAAGAATGAGACCAACAAACAGATCGAAAATCAGCTGGAACTTTCATACAAAGAGGTATTGAGCCATGGTGATATCGGCATCATTACCTATGATGAAAACTACGAGATCAATTTCATGTCCGATTTCTTCTTAAAGAGGAACATGAACCATCTGGGGGAAAAGGTGCTCAACTGGCTTCCGGAACTGCAGGACATGTTGAAGAATGAAGCAAACAACCAGACGATCATCATCAATGATGAGAAGTTTTCTGTTAGAAAGATCAACAACGCTTTCGTATTGACGTTCAAAAATATCACGAAAGAATATGATCTCGATCAGAAGCTGGATGATGATGCACCGGTCATCGGTTTATTGAGCTATGACAACTACGATGAACTGGAGATGTCTGAAGACGAGCTTTCCTATATCAACAGCAACATCAAAGTTCCTGTCATCGATTATTTCCGTAATTTCAATGTCGTATACAAGACTTTGAAGAATAACAGGATGTTATTGCTGATGAACCAGACGACTTTTGATCGGATCAGAGATGATCGTTTCTCCATTCTGAACAAGGTCAGAAAGGTCGCCAAGGACGGGGATGTCGGTGTCACATTGTCAATGGCGTTTGCCGGTGGCAGCGATGATTACGATGAACTCGATGAGATGGCGGAAGAACTGCTGGAACTGGCGCAGACCAGAGGCGGTGACCAGGTCGTCATCAAACGTTCGGGTGGCGATGCGACGTTCTATGGCGGTACGACGGAGGCCAGAGAAAAACAGTCTAAGACCAAAGTCAGAGTCACTGCCAATGCGATCAAGGATCTGATCGAGAAATCAAGCGATGTGATCATCGTCGGACACAAGGAGATGGATGCGGACTGCATTGCCAGTGCCATCTGTATGTCCAATATCGCTCAGTCTCTGAATAAGAAGACTTATATCGTGTCCAGAAGCGGCGGCATGGAGACGATGATCGCCGATGTCGTAAAAAAATACAGTTCTGTTCTGGAGAACAAACATCATTTCATCAGTGAATCGGAAGGAATGGGTTTACTCAATGATGATACGCTGGTGATCATGGTCGACCATCATTCGGCTGCCCAATCCAATTCCGCAAATATACTGAAAAACGCTAAAAGGATCATCATCCTGGATCACCACCGCAGAAGAGCGGATCTGGATGTAACGGCGATGATGCTTTATATCGAAGCAGCTGCCTCATCAACGACGGAGATCGCGTATGAGCTGGTTCCGTATTTCTCAAAGAATATTGAGATAACGGATGAGGAAGCAAACATCATGTATCTGGGTGTCATGATCGATACGGATCACTTCCGTGTCCGTACCGGTTCCAGGACTTTCGATGTCGTCAAGCTTTTGAGAAGAGCCGGTGCTGACCCGATGGTCTGCGATGCTTTGGCTCAGGAACCTTATGACAATGTTGTTCAAAGAAGCCGCATCATCAATGCCGGAAAAGTCTATCGCAAGGGTGTCATCATCGCATCACTATCGGAAGGAAACTTCCCGCGTTCGATCGCTTCACAGGCTTGTGATATGCTGGTCAAGGCAAAAGATATAGAAGCAGCTTTCGTTGTCTGCAATTCCGATCGCAATGAGGCCATCATTTCCGCACGTTCCAGAGGAAATGTCAATGTGCAGGTGATCTTAGAGAAGATGCATGGCGGCGGTCATATGACGGCTGCGGGTCTGCAGGTAGCTGAGGGCAGTGTACCGAAGCTGGAAGCTGATCTGATCAAAACACTGGATGAGTATTTCAAAGGAGGAGTAGAAGATGAGAGTCATACTGCTGTCTGATGTCCCGAAAGTGGGAAAGAAGGGTGAAATAAAAGAAGTAGCGGACGGTTATGCCCGCAATTATCTGATTGCCAGAGGTCTGGCAGTCATGGAGTCAAATGCCTCCAAGAAGATCCTGGATAAGCAGAAAAAAGAGGCTGCTGAACTGGATGCGGAAAAAAGGAAAGAAGCAGAAGCTCTGAAGCAGGTCTTATCTGAAAAGATACTGACTTTCTTTGTCAAGGCCAAGGATGGCAAGGTCTCGGGTTCTATTTCTGGCAAACAGATCGAAGAAGAGCTCAAGAAACAGGGGATCTCCATCGATAAGAGAAAGATCAAGGATTCCGAGCCTTTGAATTCATTGGGAACTTTTGATGTGAAGATCGAACTTTATAAAGACGTCATCGGTACGATCAAAGTCAGACTGCTTGAGGAATAGTTATGTCTAACAGATCGATGCCGTATTCCATAGAGGCTGAAGAGTCTTTATTGGGAAATATCATGTTGTATCCGGAAGCGATGCGTCAATGTGTCGATGCAGGGGTTGCTGCAGATGATTTTTATCTGGAGAAACACCGTTCGATATACAACCTCATGTCTTCCATGTATGAAAACAAGGAGAGGGTGGATACCGTCTCCCTTTCCAGCAAGCTGAAGGACTTCGGCCTTTACGACAAGATTGGCGGTCTGGAGTATCTGATGCAGCTGGCAGATGCCACGATCTCGGCAAATAATACGAGTGATTATATTTCCATCATCAGAAACAAATCACTTGCCAGAAAAGTCATCAGAGTTGGCGAAGAGATCTCCAACGATGCCTATGATTCTTCGGTGAGTGTCGATGAGATGCTGGAGAATGTCGAAAAGAAGGTCACGGAAGTCACACGTTCCAAGACTTCGAGCGATTTCAAGAGCGGTGAAGAAGTCTTTGACGGCGCTTTGAAGCACATCGAGGCAATACAGGAAGCCGGTACCGATATCACCGGTGTCAGGACGCTGTTTTCCGATCTGGACAAGAAGACTGCCGGATTCCAGAAGGGTGATCTGATCATCGTTGCTGCCCGTCCTTCCATGGGAAAGACGGCTTTGGCTTTGAATATTGCGGTAAATTCCGCATCTGTCACGCCGGGTGCGATCGCGATCTTCTCATTGGAAATGCCTGCCGAGCAGGTCGGCATCAGAATCCTGGCTGCCAAGTCAAAAGTTGAAATACAGAAGCTGAGGACAGGAACCCTCAATGATGAGGAATGGTCAAGGCTGAATGAGGCTTC
>JAFYHT010000038.1 GCA_017539025.1 Erysipelotrichaceae bacterium | reverse complement strand
TCCTCTTATGACTGTAGAATCAGATCCATAGATATAGAAGACTCTTTGTATATCAAAAGGGATAGACTGATTCCCTTCTATTACTACGAGTTTTCCTCTTTCATCCCCGAAATCATTGAACATGATGATGGGGCAGCTTTCTTTCAGGTTCATATCAGCCTTTAAATTCATTCAGCTTTTCAATTACAAAGTTCTGTTCCTCATCAGTCATACCATTGTACATTGGAAGAGACAGAACTTCATCCGCATATTTCTCAGAAATCGGAAGATCGCCCTTCTTATACCCCAGATATTCATAAGCCTTCTGAAGATGCGGCGGGATCGGATAATGGATGATCGTACCGATCTCGTTCTCTTTCAGATAAGCCATCAGTTCATCTCTTTTATCGCAATGGATGACATACTGATGATATACGTTATACGATCCAGGTCTTGTTTCCAAAGGCCTGATCAGAGGATTCTTTACTTCTTCAAAATATCGCTTTGCGATCTTTCTTCTTTCGTCATTGAGCTCATCCAGATGAACCAGCTTGACCCTTAATAATCCAGCCTGCAGTTCATCCAGTCTGGAGTTCATACCGATGATGTCGTTTTCATAATGAAGCTTCTTGGAACCATAATTCCTAATGATTCTGAATTCTTCGGCATACTTTTCGTTGTTGGTCGTTAATGCACCGCCGTCACCAAATGCACCTAAGTTTTTTGTCGGATAGAAACTCCAGCAGCCGATATCGCCGATCGATCCGACTTTTTTGTCTTCCCACTTTGTGCCATGCGCCTGTGCACAATCTTCTATGACCTTCAGATCATATTTCTTGGCAAGTTCCATGATCTTATCCATATCACAGGACTGCCCATATAGATGAACTGCCAAAATAGCTTTTGTCTTATCGGTGATCTTCTCCTCAATCTTATCTGCATCCAGATTATCATACTCATCCGGCTCAACAAAAACCGGAGTTCCGCCGTTCATGGTGATACCCATAACGCATGCAATATAGGCGTTGGAACAGACGATGACTTCATCGCCTTCCTTAACACCAGTTACTCTGAATGCAATCTGCAAGGCATCCATTCCGGAAGCACAGCCGACACAGTACTTGGATTCAGTATACTCTGCAAATTCCTTTTCAAATTCCTTTACTTCATTTCCTAAGACGTACCATCCGGAATTGAGGACTTCGATCGCTTTATTATTAAATTCTTCAGCATACATATCATGCTGACGTTTGAGATCATTCGCTACTATCTTCATTAATACTTCCTCCACACCATTCGATTGATGATCCCTGTATATGACTGTATCAGTTTGACTACCTTGTCAGATACATTGGTATCTGTGTAGTCGGGAACAGGGATGCCATAGTCCTTGTTTTCATTCATGGATATGGCTGTATCAACAGACTGTAATACTTCCTTCTTTGTAATGCCTGAAAGAATGAAGTTGCCCTTATCCAGAGCTTCCGGTCTTTCAGTTGAAGTACGTATCGCAACAGCAGGGAAAGGATGATCCACACTTAAGAAGAATGAGGATTCTTCAGGTAATGTTCCGGAATCTGATACGACACACATCGCATTCATCTGCAGATTGTTGTAGTCATGAAAGCCCAAAGGCTTATGCATGATGACTCTTTCATCCAGCTTGAAGCCGGATTCCTCAAGTCTTTTCCTGCTTCTTGGATGGCAAGAGTAAAGTACAGGAGCATCATACTTTTCAGCGATCGCATTGATCGCCTTGAACAGAGATTCAAAGTTCTCCTTTGTATCGATGTTTTCTTCCCTGTGTGCACTTAGTAAGATGTATTTACCCTTTTCAAGATTTAACTGATTCAGTATATCAGAGCTTTGTATCTCATCAAGATGTGCACTTAATACTTCCGCCATCGGGGATCCTGTGACATAGGTCCTTTCCTTGGCTACACCTGAAGCATTGAGATATCTTCTGGCATGTTCGGAATAGCACATGTTCAGATCAGAGATCACGTCAACGATCCTTCTGTTTGTCTCTTCCGGCAGACATTCATCAAAACATCTGTTTCCCGCTTCCATATGGAAGGTAGGGATATGAAGCCTCTTGGCACCTATGACTGATAAACAGCTGTTTGTATCGCCTAATACCAGTACTGCATCCGGTTTTTCCTTGACCATCAACTTATATGATTTATCGATGATATTGCCTATGGTGGAACCAAGATCATCTCCTACAGCTTCCAGATAATAGTCAGGATCTCTTAATCCCAGATCTTTGAAGAAGATCCCGTTTAATTCATAGTCATAGTTCTGTCCTGTATGGACCAATATCGTATCAAAGTATTTATCGCATTTCTTTATGACTTCACTTAATCTGATGATCTCAGGTCTGGTACCGACGATGATCATTAACTTCAGTTTATCCATTGTTAAACCTCCTCAAAGAAAGTATCCGGTCTGTCCTTGTCAAACAGCTCGTTTGCCCACATCAGTGTGACAAGATTCTCTGTTTGAGACAGATTGATGATATTATGCGTATAACCCGGCAACATATGTACCGGTTCCAGCTTTTCTCCGCTGACTTCAAATTCCATGACTTCATCAGTTCCAATCTTTCTTTCCTGGATCAGACCATGACCGCTTACCACAAGGAAGAATTCCCATTTGGTATTGTGCCAGTGCTGGCCTTTTGTGATACCCGGTTTGGAGATATTGATAGAGAACTGGCCATTATTCTCAGTCCTCAGAAATTCCGTAAAGGAGCCTCTGTTATCTTCGTTACCTTTCAGTTGAAATTTCACTTTTCTTTCCGGGAGATAAGAAAGAAATGTAGAATACAGTTTCTTTTCAAAGCTTCCTTTCGGAATACTTGGCATGATCAAAGAATTCGGTTCTTCATTGAATGTGTACAGGAGATCAACGATCTCACCCAAAGTCTTCTTATGGGTAATGGGAACATAACATAGATCATCATCCCTATGTTCATTTCCCTTAAGTCCTTCAAACATCTCATCAATGATGTCATCAATATAAACCAAAGTCAGCTCAGTATTCCTGTCATTGACCTTGATTGGCAGATCGTTTGCGATATTGTTACAGAAAGTGGCAACACCGCTGTTATAGTTAGGCCTGCACCACTTGCCGAAGACATTCGGGAATCTGTATACCAGGACTCTGACATCGTTCTCTTTTCCATATCTCAGCAAGAGATCTTCTGCTTCTTTCTTGGATCTTCCATAATCGTTATCCAACAAAGCCTGAGTTGAACTCGACAACATGACCGGACTCTTATTGCCATATTTCTTCAATGTATTCAAGAGTTCAGCCAGGAAACTATGATTGATATTGAATTCTTCAGCATTCAAGGGTCGATTGATCCCGGCAAGATTGAAGACGAAATCACAGTCTTTACAAAATCTTTCAAATGATTCCCTGTCGGTATCTACATCATATTCAAAAATCTCATCAATAATGATGTTTCTCGTCTTGTCTTTATTGTCTTTGACATTCTTCAGATTTTCGCATAGGTTTTTTCCGATAAAACCTTTTGCACCAGTTACTAATATTTTCATCTCTTCTATTCTATTTCAAAAGCACGCTTTTATAAAGCGTGCCCATTCACCTATTGAAACATCTCCAGCTTTTTCAGAAGCTGTTTCATTCCTTCAAGATCCAAACGTTCAGTATTATGAGAATTATATTCTTCAACAAAATCCAGTTTGTCTGTTCCTTTATTGATATAACGATCATAATTGAGATCTCTGTTGTCAGCCGGAATACGATAATAATCTCCCAAATCTTCCGCCTTGACCATGTCTTCTCTAGTGACTAAAACTTCATACAGTTTTTCGCCATGTCTGGTACCGATATTAACGATCTTGGTATTCTCGTTGCCCTTTAGAGCGACAACAGCCTTTGCCAGGGTATCGATCGTAGCAGCCGGAGCCTTCTGTACAAACAGATCGCCCTGATTGCCGTGTTCAAACGCAAACAGTACCAGTTCAACAGCTTCATCCAAAGTCATCATGAATCTGGTCATGTTTGGGTTGGTGATCGTGATCGGCTGATCATTTTCGATCTGTTCCACAAACAAAGGAATGACAGAACCTCTTGAAGCCATGACATTGCCATATCTGGTCAGACAGAGGACTGTATCCCCTTCCTGCAGTTGCCTTGATCTGGCGACTACGTTTTTTTCCATCAGGGCCTTGGTCATACCCATCGCATTGATTGGGTAAGCCGCCTTATCGGTAGAAAGGAAAATCGCCTTCTTGACACCGTGTTTTACACAGGCATCGATCACATTATCAGAACCCAGCACATTGGTTTTAACTGCCTCAATCGGATAGAATTCGCAGGATGGGACCTGTTTCAAAGCTGCAGCATGAAAAACATAATCTACACCTTTAAAAGCGTATTCAATCGACTTATAGTCCCTGACATCGCCAATGTAAAATTTGAGTTTATTCGCAAATTCAGGATACTTCTGCTGATACTCATGACGCATATCATCCTGCTTCTTCTCGTCTCTTGATACGATACGTATCTCCTTGATATCACTTGTCAGAAACCGTTTCGCAACCGCATTGCCGAACGATCCTGTACCGCCTGTGATCAGTAACACTTTATCTTTAAACATTGGGTTCTCCCTTCCTGTTGAATACACCTTTCAATAAGATTGCATCTAATATCAGTTTAGCATTTTCCCTGGTATCTTTCATTGCAAAAAGGAAAATGAAATTTGTCAAAAACTGCGTCAGTACAGCAGCTATTGCTGCACCAATGATCCCATAATTACTGATCAGAATGAAATTTAACGCGATATTTGTGATCGCTCCAAACAAAGAGATCACAGTCTCATATCTTGTCTTGTTTTCACACTGCATCCAGATCGCACGGGATACACCGATATAAGAAAAAGCAGTTGACCAGGCATAGATCTTCATCGGCAATGATGCCTTAGCATATTGGGAGCCGTAGAGGATCATGATCGCCAGATTAGAAAATATTAACACACCGATCGCTACAAAAGTTCCGATATAGAAGATCAAAGCATATAACTGCTTCAGTTTTGTCTGAAAAACTTCTTTACCCTTTTTATGTGCTTCTATGATGATCGGGCTGAAAGAATCAATGATCGCAGTCAGAAGGAATGGCCAGGCATTACACAAAGTAGTGCCTGCTGCGTAATATGAGACGCTTTCTTCATTTACCATTTTCCCCAACAAAAGCGTATCTGTTACTTTGCCATAGATCACTACAAGCAGACCTGACAGAATATAGAAATAACTCTTTCTGAGCAGATATCCGACTGTGGAAAAAGAAAACTTCAGTGAATGTTTATCCTTCAGATAAGTCATCAGCAGCATAAGTGCCACCATCAGAAAATCAAAAGAATAAGCAAAGGCAAAACACAAAGTCCCTCTTTTCGTCAGGATCGCAAAGATCCTGAAAACAGAAGAAAGAATATAAGCAACCGCATAAGCAATACCCGATTTTTGTGACATCAATTTTGACTGATAGAAATACATCAGGCAGTCAAATGACTGAAACATCAGCGAAAAAGACTGCAGCAAAGCGATAATCCTGTAAGAAGGGTCGCTATTCATCATTCCTACAAGAATCGTTGAACAAAGCATCGAAACTAAAGAAGCAAGCAGTCTCATTACGATCATCGTGCCCAGGATCTCGTCGTTCTTCTCTTCATGATCCACCAGTTCTTTCACAACGATGTCGTTTAGGCCTAATGTACAAAGCGGCAGGAATAGCTGCACATAAGAATAGATATATACGAGCTTCCCATTTTCTGCCGGACCGAGATATCTTGCAACCAGCATTGTGGTCACGAAAGTCAGTGCAAGCTGAAAAAATCTGCCTATCATGATCCAAGAAGCGTTTTTGACTACACCGTTATTTTTCATAAGATGCTGCCTTCTCAACGATCGTTCCGATCGTGATCACAATGATCAGAAAAATAGAAGATGCGGTCATCACCGGTTCCAGAAGCATCTGAATAAAAATGCATACCAGCAGACCGATCAAAATCGTTCTATAAGAACCATCATCCGTCTTTCTGATGGCGGATATGAAATTCATTCCATAGATCAGACTGTATCCGAGTAAAAGAATATATGGAACTACTCCGGCGTAATCATAGACATCGATCCAAAGCTCATGAATCTGGATCCCAAGGCTTTCACTGATCTTCTGTCCGCCCCAGGGATACTTGCCCAGCAGGGAAAAAGCCTTAAAGTAAATTCCAAACCTGTTGTCCGAGAATCCTCTGGCTATCTTTTCAAAGATATAGAAGTGACTTAAGACAGATCTCAATCCAAACAGGTCAAATGCATACAGACATCCAAGAACAAGGGAAAACAGTATGATCAATGACATCAGGTATATAAAAGTCCTCTTTCCTTTTTCTGAAACAGATCTGTCGAAAACAAAGCACATCAGCATGCATGCAAAGAAAAGCAATATCGGAGTCCTTCTTCCTAAAAGGATGCAATAGAAAAAACCAACTGAAAAAACAGTAATACCAACCGTCTTCACCATTTTATTCTTTTCATGAACCAGCAAATAATAAAAGACAGCGATCAGCAGATCAAGTTCAACAGCGATCACAGTCGTTGAGATCTTCTCTCCTGTCCAGATATCATAATGAGAAGAAACGTGAATGAGATCATAGAAACCTCTGGCATACAGATCTTTTACAAAATCCAGAAGGATATGAATACCCATTGCTATGGCAAAAAGATAAATGACCTTAATGACATTATCCTTGCTTGGGTGTCTGATATTTGATCCGATATAATATGCCATGGGAAGGGTAAAACCCATCACACTGTAAAAACCAAGCTGATAAGAAAAGGCATAGAATGCAACCGCAAACAGACAAAGCAATACAAAAACCAAGGGTTTATTTACAACAAATTCCAATCTGCGATCGACAAAAAGGATCAAACAGATCAGCGGCAAAAACAGCTGCCCATAATGCAGAAAATTGATCCCCACCAGGAACAGCAGGATATTTACCATCATCTCGATATATTTGTTTTCAGACCAGATATGATTCATGATCAGACAATACTCCCATAAAACTCTTCAAGCCACTTTGCAGTCGTTTTGACATCAAAGCCAGCTTTGATTATATCCTTTTTTGTATATGGCCTCAACTTCATATCTTCACTCATTTTTTTAAGCCAGATTTCCTTTTTTAAAGGCAAAAACTCACAGAATCCGCTGATATTGACATTGGTATCACATTGGTCGCTTAAAAGGCATCTGATCCCGGAAGCCTGTGCTTCCACCGCTGCAACGCTCAATCCTTCAAACAAAGAAGGCATCAGGAAATAATCAGCCATCTGTAACAGCTTGTTGACATCATCTCTGTTCTCCAGGATAGTGATCCTATTTGAGATCCCCAGTTCATCAATCCTTCGATCGATAGCTTCTCTTAATTCTCCGTTTCCGACGATAAACAACCTGCTTTCCGGATATTCTTTTAGATGATCCGCAAACACTTCCAGCGTGAACTCGTAATTCTTCTGCTTTGAGATCCTGCCGACCTGAATGAAGACTCTTTCCCGATTCAAACCGAAGGATTTTCTGTATTCATCTCTGATATTCTGATCAAAAGAAAACTTATCCGTATCGATCGCGTTATTCAATACGAAAAATCTATCTCCATTAACAACCTTATTACCAAACAACCATTCTCCAGCCTCTTTTGAACAGCCAAAGAAATAATCTGCCTGATATCTCAAAGGATACTGCAATAAATTCTTAACCATTGCAGTCAGACCCTTTCCATTAGAAGTGTTATGAGAATGAATGATCGTTTTCAAACCGTGTTTCTTCGCAATCGGAATATAGATCGATGCATAGCTTCTTGAATGAGAATGCAGGATCTGGTATTCGGGATGTTCATCAAAAAAAGCATCCCAGGCCTTCTTGACTTCCCCGATATTTGTTCCCTTGAATGTAGGCATGATATAGATCTTTGAACCCAATGATTCAACGACCTCCTTCATCCCCATCATATCCGGATGATCCACGATAAAATCGCACTGAACGTTTTCTCTGTTCATCGCTTTGCACAGATTAACGATCATTGCCTGTGAACCGCCATATGTGAGGGTTGCGATCATTTCCAGAACTTTTACCATTTATTTCGTAACCTTCTCAATCGCCTTCAGATATTTATCTATAACAATGTTTCTGTCGAATTCCTTTTCGACTTTTCTTCTTCCGTTCAAACCCAACTGTTTTCTTTCTTCATTAGATAAAGAAAGATATTTCTCGATCTTTTCAATCAGGTCATCAAGATCATTCTGTTTTACCACGAAGCCGTTGACTCCATCATCAACGATCTCCTTACATCCGGGACGATCAGTTGTGATGATCGCTCTTGCACAAGCCAATGACTCCAATAACACATTGGACATTCCTTCCGGATAGTATGTCGGATGGATCGTACACTGAACTCTTGAATAAACTCCTTTCATGTCTTCAACATAGCCTTCATAAACAAGGATACCTTTTTCAGAAAGCTCCTCTACGAGGTCATGATAGTTGTCTTCGTCCGGACCGCAGACATGAAATCTGGTTTCCGGGTATTTTTCTCTGATATACTCTGCTGCCTTGGTATACAGTTCAAAACCTTTTTCTTTCATGAGCCTGCCGACATAAGTAAAGTCGATCGTACCATCATCCGGAAAACCTTTGACATCATACTGGCTCAGATTGACGCCTGATCCCGGAAGCATATCGTAGTTGTCTTTTACAGCATTCTTTTCGATCATGAAATCCCTGTTGGCATTATTCTGGAAGAAAACCATATCCGCTTTCTTCAAACCAAGTTTATAGAGATTCAGAGAAACAAGCTGCAGTAAGCCGCCGTTTTCAATCGCTGATCCTAATCCTGTTACATTGGCGATATACGGAACTTTCAAGTGCTGGCAAGCCAAACCTCCGTAAACATTCGGTTTGATCGTATAAGTCAAAACAACATCAGGTCTGATTTCTCTGATTGTTTTCTTATAAAAACTCAGCAATTTCAGATCCTTAAAAGGATTCTTTCCTTTTCTTTCAAAGGATGTGTCAATATATTTACAACCCATTTCAATGATCTGATCAGTAAAAATGCCTCTCGGCATCGACACAAAAACATCATTGTCTTTCAACAACGTTTCCAGTAATTCTTTTCTGAATTTGTACAAACCCAGATCATGATTTGTGAGGATCAGTATTTTCATCAGTTGTGTCCGTTAAAATATTCTACAGTTGAAGAACCTTCGCCCGTGATCCCTTCGTGAGTCAGGACATTCTTAACTGTTTTTAAAATGATTTTGATATCACCCAGTAACGTGATGTTATTGACATATTCGATATCATACCTGAATTTATCAGCCCAGGAGATCTGGTTTCTGCCATTGACCTGTGCCAGCCCGGTCAGACCCGGGCGAACATCATGGCGATGTCTCTGTTCTTCATTATATAAAGGCAGATATTGTACCAACAGAGGCCTTGGACCGACGATCGCCATATCCCCTTTTAAGATATTGATCAGTTCCGGAAGTTCATCCAGCGATGTACTTCTTAATTTCTTTCCATAACTGTTCAACCTGATATCATCACTCAGATAGTTTCCGTTCTCATCTTTTTCCTCTGACATACTTCTGAATTTGATCAGCTTGAAGATCTTACCGTCTTTTCCCGGTCTTTCTTGCGTAAAGAACGGATTCCCCTTCATATTCTTTCTTCCGAGTATGATCAATACAAGAAAAACAGGCGCTAACACGATCAGCGCCGTTAAAGACAAGATAAAATCAAATACTCTTTTGAAACAGTTTTTATACATTACTCAAAACACTCTCTGATCACTTCAATGACCATATCCTGTTCTTCAGGGGTCATTTTGATATCAGACGGCAAACATAAGCCTCTTGCAAAAATATCCATACCGACATCCAGTTTCTTTCCCTTATCAATATATGCATTGGATTGGCCTCTGCCATTTCCTCTGGCTGTAACAAAGGCATTGTTCCTGTAAATCGGCTGCGCATGCATCGGCTTCCAGATCGGACGGCCTTCCATGTTGCGTTCTTCCAGTTTCTGTAAGATCTCTGTCGGACAGGATTTTCCTTTTTCGTGAATATATAAGGCCTTAGAATCGTCACGAACCTGTTCACACATCGCGTCTTCATCAATGATCAAACAGCTTAGCCAGAAGTTTGGCTTAGAGTTTTCTGCATCGTAAGGATTCATCTGTACAGGCAATCCTTTGAATCCTTCCTTATATCTTTCATAGATCGCCCGTTTCTTTGCGATATGTTCACCCATATAAGGCATCTGCCCTCTGATGATACCGGCAATGATATTGGACATGCGATAGTTGTAACCGATCTCTTCGTGCTGATACCAGAAAGCAGCTTCCCTGGACTGTGTTGACCACTTCCTGACCTTGTCCGCATCATCCTTGTTATCTGTCAGAAACATACCGCCGCTTGAACCGGTGATGATCTTATTGCCGTTAAAAGAAATACAGCCATAATCGCCTAACTTGCCCGTCTCAATCCATTCACCATCAAGCTTGTATTTGGAACCAAGGCTTTCACATGCATCTTCGATGATCAGGATCCCATGTTCATCACAGATCTTTCTGATCTCACATATTTTACCGGGGGTGCCATATAAATGAACACAGACCAGCAGTCTAACATCAGGATATATTTCAATCGCTTTCTTTAAAGCTTCCGGATCGCTGTTCCAGGTGTCATATTCAGTATCCAGAAAGATCGCTTCACCGTCTTCATATCCGATCGGATTGATCGAGGCGCCAAATGTCATATCAGTCGCAAAAACCCTCTTGCCAAACAAGACGCCTCTTTCAACTTTTGCCTGGCCATAGAGCCTTTCCCCTGCCAGCTTCGTAGCCAGATGAAGTGCACCGGTTCCGGTCCCTAATGCGACCGCATACTTACAGCCGATATACTCCGCAGCCATTCGTTCAACTTCATCGATATTCCTGCCTGCTGTCGTTACCCAGTTGGTATCAAATGCTTCCTTGATATACTTTTCTTCATCTCCGTGCATTGTGCCCGTTGAAAGATATATCCTTTTTTCTGCACGTTTCATCTGTTAATCCTCTTTTCTTCTGTAAGTTGATACTGTTTTTTCAACCAGATCAAATATGTTTTCATCGTTATTGTTAGATGCAATATACAATTCTTTTAGCTGTTCCAGGAATACATCTTCGTTAATCTCCAACGGTTTTCCGACAAAGATCAGATCGTTATCTGTTCTGCCGTTATCTTCTGCGTCAAGAAGTTTCTCTTCATAGAGTTTTTCACCCGGTCTTAAACCTGTATAGATGATCTTTATATCTTCATCAGGTTTAAATCCAGAAAGTTTAATCAGATTCCTTGCCAGAGTATCAATTTTGACCGGTTCTCCCATATCCAGGACAAAGATCTCACCGCCTTTTGCATAAACACCCGCCTGCAGTACAAGAGATACAGCTTCCGGGATCGTCATGAAGTAACGGATGATATCGGGATGGGTGACTGTGACTGGCCCGCCTGCTTCTATCTGTTTTTTAAACAATGGAATGACAGAACCATTTGAACCCAACACGTTTCCGAAACGAACCGCCACAAATTCTGTATTTCCTATTAACTCCTTGACACCGACTTCCGAGAAACAGTCCTCGACCACAGTCAGTTTATCTGTCTTTTTGTTTTTGATCAGTTTATCAAAAGTCTGAATGACCATTTCGCACATTCTCTTTGATGCGCCCATGATATTGGTCGGGTTGACTGCTTTATCGGTCGAGATCATGACAAAACGCTTCGTTCCGTATTTTACAGCTGCATAAGCGACCTTGAATGTTCCGATCGTATTGTTCTTGATCGCTTCATTTGGAGAAGCTTCCATTAGAGGAACGTGTTTGTGAGCCGCTGCATGATAAACGATTTCCGGACGATACTTGTGGAATACATAGTCAACCCTTTTGGAATCTCTGACTGAACCGATCATAACCACCAGATCAAGATCCGGATAAGACCTCTTTAATTCCTGCTGAATGTCATAGGCATTATTCTCGTAGATATCAAATATGATTAGCTGTTTCGGATTGTGCTTAGCAATCTGGCGACATAGTTCAGAACCGATCGAACCTCCGCCACCGGTAACCAGTATGACTTTCTTATTGATAAAGCCAAAGATCTCTTCATTGTTTACTTTGACGACATCTCTCCCCAATAAGTCCTCGATTGCGACATTCTTCATCATGTTAACGGAAACATCACCATTGACTATCTGCTGAATACCCGGCAGGACTTTGATCTCGCAATCAGTTTCTCTGCAGATATTCAGGATATCTCTTCTTTGGGACGAAGAAGCTGACGGGATCGCAAAATATATCTCATTGATATTGTACTTTTCAACATTCTTCAGGATATCATCTCTGCCGCCAACAACCGGAACACCTTCGATATACCTTCCATACTTGTTCGTATTATCGTCAATGATGCATACGACACGCGAACTGCTTTCCATGTTTTTGTTGACGTCTCTGATGATCGTCATTCCCGCATCTCCAGCCCCGATCAACATGACTCTTGTAGCGTTTCTGCTGTTCATCCACTGTCTCTTAATCATCAATATAAAACGATAAGAGAATCTGATCGCCATGCAGAAGATCATCTGACTCACGAAACCAACCAGATGATAGGAAATCGGCATTCTCGCGCCGAAGACTCTGGTAACCGCATAATTGAATGATCCGCAGATGATGTTTGCGATGATGATGTTTGTCAGTTCGTTATAGCTGGCAAAACGCCAGATGCTTCTGTAAAGCTTAAAAAACAGATAAAAAGCGATACAGCATAGCGCAAAAGGAATGGCCATCTTATAATAAACGCTAAGATAATGGCTGGGGATAGCAGAAAATCTGAAATCAAATCTGAGCCATAAACCAAAAAAATAGGAAAAACATATCGTTACAAAGTCATACAACATCAAAATTAGCGCTATGACCTGCCAATGCTCAATATTAAAAGCACGAGATTTCCTCATGCTTCTATTTTACAACAGTACCGCCAATTATTGAAACAGTCTTGATATCAGCTGCTTCTTTTCAGGTCGACTCTTCCGATGGACCACGCCATATATCTGTTGATGAATTCACAAGGAATAATCAGGACAATTGACACAAACAGCGTCATGGCAAAACAGAACAATGCCGAACGAAGCGGTCCGCTGAAATCAACCTGATATAAACCCGGTAAAAACATCTTGAAAACCGCTTCGATCAGAGTGATCGCCTTATTGTGGATACAGAAATATACCATGGTATTTCTTCCGACATACAACATATATCGATTCGGTGGAATCAGTTTGGCAACGGTCACAACCGTCAACAAAGCAAAGATATGTCTCAGGTTGTCATAGACAAAGTCGACAGGCAGTGAAAATGTGTAATCGTTCAGGTGCTGGAAATAAACAAGAAAGAGATAAGCAGCAAAGATTATCACTCTTTTCAACCAATTGATATCCTGATCGTATATTTCTTCCCATCCGTCTTTGAAAAGAAAACCCAGCACCATAAACAGCATGGCAGTAGGAATATAGTCGATATGCCATGGAAGATTGATCAGTTGCCAAGGGAAAAACATCGGATTCATATAGGCCTTGTAGATCTTCCTGAAGAAAGATAAAACAAAACATAAGATCAGAATCTTTTTCTTATCATGGTCGCTCTCATAAGATCTGATCACAAAATAGAAGACCAGATACGCTGTAAACATCGCCGGAACGAACCACAGCCTTTCATCAAAATACCTGATCTGGAGAAGATTGCGAAATATCTCAACTCTGAAACTGTTCTCATGGGTCTTAAACGATTTGATGTTTGAAAAAACGATATTGAGGTTGCTGTAAATGAACCACGGGATGATCAACTGCCATATCTTCTTTTTCAGAAAATAAGCGATATCATTCTCATGCCTGTAACAATATCCGGAACAGAAAAAGAAGATCGCCAGATAAAAAGGCGTGAAAAAAGCTCTTAAATAATACGGACATATCTCAAAGTGACTCAGCATCACAAAAAACATGCCTATAAATTTTGCGATATCGACCCATTCGATCCTTTTCTTCATAAGCTAAAACAGTGCGGTTGTATCCTTATCTACCAGCGTATCCAGTATTTCCTTATCAACCAACGTATACTTTTTTCCGTTGATCTCCATATAAGCACCATCATAAGGAGGAAACCAGAAAGCTCTGACCTTGACATCGAGATCTTTGGATTCAAGATCTTCTTCAGTGATGACCTTCATTTCGTTCATCTGTTTTCTGGAAATATAAGTTCCTTCCTTGTTGTTGACATTCAATATTTCCAGTTTGCCCTTCTCTTTGACTTCCAGAACGATCTGCTTATACAGTTCTACCAGCTCATCCTGTGTGATCTTTTCCAGAGACTGAGCAGTAGCAGTTCTGTAATCAAAATCGAAACGATTGACCCTGATGATCGGCCCTGTATCAACAGTCTCATCTACATAATGCGCCGTTACTCCCCACTGTGGAAGTTTCTTCAGAATAGCGATATTGTATCCGGCACAGCCTTTCCAGTCCGGCAGGATCGCCGGATGGAAGTTGATACATCCATAATTCGGGCCTTCGATCAGTGGCGTTTTGATCCTTCTCCAGTAAAGATAGGAAACGACCAGATCAATCTCTCCCGGATGTTCAATCACATATTCTTCTGCCTCTTCCATGCTTAAAACAGGGATATTCATTTCTCTGGCAGTCCTGGCAGTCGGGGAATTCTCAAACTGCGAGTCTGTACAGACTGCAACGATCTCTATCCCCTGAGCGACAGTCCACTTTAAAAGATCTGCACTCTGTTTTTTTCTTCCCATAAAAATCATTTTCATAATTAGTTAAACTCCTTATTCCGAAAGATCAGTTCATCATAGAAAGTTCCTTGAATATCTTCCGGAACTTCTTTCTTGTAAGTCAGTTTCTGTATCGGACAGGCATCGATGATCTGCTTCAGTCTTTCGATATCAAACCGATCAAAGATATTCTTTCTCAAGATATGAGTAGAGTGGTTCGGATACTTATACACCTTATCCCATTCATCAGGATATCTTTCTTCCGCCATCTGAAAGAAAAGATGGAAAAGAGAATAATCCAGAAGATAGTTCTCCCTTTTCCAGTATTCATAGATCAGATTTCTGGTACATAATAAGAGCCTGCTGCCCTGATATGCGCTCATATAGGAGCTCTGGATATTCGGATAAATTCCACTGATGTGATCCGCAAAAACAAACAGTTCACTATCAAATAGATATTTTGGAAGATCTTTCTTCAGAACCAGGATCGTCGCATCGATCCATGTCCCTCCCTTTTCAGACAACAGAGCGATCCTTAAGATATCAGAAAACTGAGCATTGCTGATAATTCCTTTTCCCCATTTATCAATGATATAGTCCGGAAGATCGACATATTCTTTGAAATTATCTCCGGTAATGACACAGACATTTTCTTTCCCATAGACTTCCTTTACTCTGTTCACGCAGACCTGACATAATAACGGCGCATTTTCGATCCCCTGAAACCAGGCGATCCAGACAGTCCTGTTTGGGATCCTTTTCATCATCGGGATCTCTTGATCCAGAATATATGCATATTTCTTTTTCAGCTTGTCATATACCATTTTCGAAAGCTGAGCACTTCTTATACTGCTGTCATTGATATAAAATAAATGTCTCCGGCTGTTAAAAAACTTGAACAGCTTATAAGACAGTGTTCCATTTGTGACTGCATCAAAAAACTTCTTCATTATGTTCATAAACTGATTATATCAAAAAGAAGATATAATAGGTTTGATGAAAACGGTAGTAGAGATCAACGGGATCAATTACAGCAGTACGGGTACGATCGCCTTAAACATTGCCAAAGAACTCAGAAACAACGGATTCAAAGTCTATACTGCATGCAAGAAAAGCAGAGTCGGAGTTCGTTTTCAGCATGAAGACCAGCTCTTTATTGGCACCTGGTTTGACAGGGTGATCTCTGAAAGAATTGCCAATCTGACCGGATACAAAGGATGCTACAACGTATTGAATACCTATCTTTTCCTGAAAAAGCTTGATGAGATCAAACCGGATCTCATCCATATGCATCTGCTTCACGATACATTCATCAACCTGAGAATGCTGTTCAGATATATCAAAAAGAAGAAT
This sequence comes from Erysipelotrichaceae bacterium, assembly GCA_017539025.1. Classification (GTDB taxonomy): domain Bacteria; phylum Bacillota_I; class Bacilli_A; order Erysipelotrichales; family Erysipelotrichaceae; genus Colivicinus. The sequence goes on along the minus strand of JAFYHT010000038.1, from coordinate 90,914 downwards.
ATCCCAGTCATCTGGACCTTCCATGACTGTTGGGCATTTACCGGACAATGTTCCTATTTCGATGCCGTCAGATGTGAAAAATGGAAAACGGGCTGTCATGACTGCCCTCAGACAAAGATCTATCCGAAGACCTATTTCGTTGATAACACAAAAACCATGTGGAATCTGAAGAAAGAATGGTTCAACGATGTCGAAAACATGACGATCGTTACCCCTTCTGTCTGGCTGAAGAAACTTGTAGAAGAATCTTTCTTAAAAGATTACCCGGTAAAAGTGATCTACAACGGCATCAACCTCAACATTTTTAAACCAACTGATTCCGATTTCAGAAAACAACACAATATTGAAGATAAAAAGCTCATCCTTGGCATTGCCTATAACTGGGATGAAAGAAAAGGACTTGATGTGTTCATCGAACTGGCCAAACGTTTTCCCCAAGAATATCAGATCGTACTGGTCGGAACCAACGATGAAGTAGATAAGATACTTCCTTCAAATATCATTTCAATCCACAAGACCTATAATCAGGAAGAATTGGTCAAGATCTATTCAACAGCCGATCTATTTGTGAATCCGACAAGACAGGATAACTTTCCTACCGTCAATATCGAAGCATTGTCCTGCGGCATCCCTGTCTTGGCCTATGAAACGGGCGGCTGTCCGGAGATCATCAATGACAGCTGCGGCAGCATCGTCAAGAAAGATGATATTGATTCTTTAGAATCAGAAATCATCCGGATCTGTGAAAAAAAGCCTTTTGACAAGAAAGCCTGCATCGAAAGGGCTAAACAATACAATATGCGCGATAAGTTCAAAGAATATGCGCAACTGATCGAAGAAACACTCAATCAGAGATAAAGAGCTTCCAGATTCTTTATCTCTTTTTTCATATCATAATGATCGATATCACCATAACTGTCAATGTTGCCAATCGGGTTCAATAAAGCATTGACCCATTTTTCTTTCGGATCATTCAAAGAAAGACAGACGATATCCTTGCTCTGATATGCTTCATGAGGGATGTTTTCCGAAACTACGCAAGGTAATCCTGAAACCTGTGCTTCGATCAACACGATCCCCAGCCCCTCAAAACGGGAAGGAAGGATAAAGACATCCATTGCCTTCAATAATTCAGGAATATCTTCTCTGCTGATCAGGAAACGCACATGTTTATCGATGCCAAGATCAGATACCTGTTTTCTCAGATCTTTTTCCCCATTTCCTCTTCCGATCAGCAAAAGATAAGAATTCTCATTCTTCTTCAATAATTCGTAGAAAACATCAACCGTAAACTCAGGATTCTTCTGATAGGCAAACCTGCCAACCTGACCGACAACGTAAGCATCCAAAGGGATATTCAGATCTTTTCTGATGTCTTCTTTTGTGCGATCTATCTTACGGAATCGATCAAAACTAACACCATTCCTGATGACCCTTGTATTATCGATCCCAAACATTTCATCAATCTCTTTTGCCATCTGTTCGTGCAAAGCAATGATCTGCAGATCATTGCGATCCAAAAGATAACGACACGCATCTCTTTCAGGAGGCCTCTTATCCCCTATCAGCATTTCCGGAGGATTATGACAGGTAAACAGAAGTCTGGTCCCATCCAGAGATCTTCTTGCATAATAAAGGATCTCCAGCACTTCCAGATGAGCATGCAGGACATCCGGTTTCAGTTTCTCGATCGCTTTTCTGAACAAAATAGCGACATATCGTTTTCCAAAGATCCTCGCCAGAACTTTATTGATGAAAAATGACCACTCATACATGGTTATGATCTTCACATTATTCTCTTTCAGGATCTTGTAATTGACTGAATCCTTTTTATAGTCTTCACACAAGATCGTGACATCAAACTTCTCCTTGTCCAACATCAGAGCATAGTCTTTTACCAAAGTCTCTGCTCCGCCATCCTGTATCCTTCCGATAAATTCTACGACCTTTGTTTTCATCATCCTATCCTGTAACACTCGAAATCATGAACGACTCTCTTGTCTTCCGGAGGAAGAGTCATATAATCTCCAAAAAAAGCTGTCAGGAATGCATCATAACCCTTAGGGATACAGAAACGATGTCCTTCAAATTCTGCATAGTCCTTTTCATAGACTTCCTTAGACAAAGCTCCGGTAAAGCCGTTTGGAGACCTTCTCCAGCGTATGACATAATCGCTGGAATCATAATCATATGTCTGTGCATTTTTCTCGATCAGTTTTACCAGGTTCTTGCTTCCGATCATACGGGGAATGATGCGATTGATCGCCTTGATCGGATTCTTCCTGTTGAAGATCGGCTGATTCGACAGTCTTAAAAGCATCTCCAGAAAACACTCTTTCTGAAATAACTTATCGATGATCTTCTGATCATTGACAATCCCATCCAACGGGAAGACATCGACATCAACACCAATCGCCGGATATTTGTTGTAGTCGACATCTACTTCATATTTGGCAGTCTTCGTATCATATACCTTGGCGTAATAGAATCTGCCACTCTCCGGTTTATAGACTTTATATCTTTCGTTCTCATAAAGATCCAGAAATCTCTTATAATCAGGTCTTGGCATCATGATATCGATATCATCATCCCAGGGGATGAACCCTTTATGTCTGATCGCACCCAATAATGTTCCGACAGATAAAAAATAAGTGATGTCATTCTTTTCACAGAACTCTGCCACATCTATAAGCATGTCCAGCGCGATCTCCCGACATTCTTTTAAATCTATCCTCTGATATGTTTCCGGAACCTTATACTTTTTCATGTTTTCTGAATATGATCGATTTCACCTTATCAAACAGTCTCAATGTATCATCCTTATAGAACAGAAAATCCGTTATTGCTGTCAGTGACAGAGATAACAGGGTCGTGATTGCCGCATATAGCACCCATGTAAACCAGCTCGTGATATTTCCGACATAGATCCTGGATACAAGATTTACGATGATCAGGATGGAAAGCGAGATGAATACATGTTTAAAATAATCGCTGATCGGACGATCTATAACATTCTTTGACAGATAGTTGGCAAATTCATAAGATCTGGTCGCCATAGCACAGAAAGAACCGATTGCAACACCGATCAGGCCGAAACGGATCGTACACAATACAGAAACAACGACATTGATCACCGCTTCGGCGATCGCACCGTTCCTGGTCTGTTTATAATGACCGATCGCAATGACGATCGTACGATACGGGATTCTGAAACAGTTGAAGATACTCGCCAGAGTTAACGCAAGCGCAAACCCAGGTCTGCTGTAATTGACATCGTTGACGCCTTTTGTATACAACATGACAAAAGGAACGACCATCGCCAAGGCAACAGGATAAAGGACTGAGACCAGAGAATAGATGATCAGTTCAAACAGACTCAGATTCTTCTTCATCAGATCCTTCTCGCCCTTGGCATACATATTTCCAAACGCACTCGCAAAACCGCCCGAGAATTTCGTAACGATCTTCTTCAAATTGGAAATGACATAGTAATAGATCGAATATACCGATACTTCCTTGACTCCGGAAAACATCGTGACGACTGTCACATCGGTATTGGTGTTGACAAAAGCTGCAACTTCATGGGCTGCCGCATCCCAGCGCTGAGGGATCTTGTCGCTAGTCGCTTCCACTTTTTCGATCTGATAGTGTTTATGAACATAGTAATAGAAGAATAACGGCGGAACGACATGAACCAGAGAACTGCCCAGTTTCACGATATGGATCGAAGATCCGCTGTTGATCAGGATGATCGAAACGATCGTATTTAATATCGCAGTAACGATCTGCATCAGAATGATCATGTAACCCTTCTGATCCGCTTCGATCAGTACCTGATAAGTAAATCCCAGATAATACTGAACAAAAGTAGAGATCGAAATGATGAAGATCAGTGAAGATGTGAACCAGAAACCGAAGTCCCTGACGATGAAAAGCGGATAGATGATCGCGACTCCGATGACGAAAATCACAAAGATCAGAGCGATCCTTCTCATGAACTTCTGCATCGAAGACAAGACTTCATTGACCTCTTTCGTATCGTTTACTGATAATGGCTTAAACAAAGCCGCCATCGCAACACCGCCGATCCCTGCTTTCATCAGTTCGATATAAGAGATAAACTGTGAGATCGACTGAGTCACACCGTTATATGCCGATCCGAAATTGACCAGGATCAGCTTCTGCGAGACCAGACCGCATACCAAAGACACGATTTCATAGAGAAATCCTGCTCCGATACTTAATACGATATTTTTCGTTCTTCCTTTTTTCATAAATCCTTATCGTTTCATAAAGCGCCTGATCGCTTCCTTGAATTCATCAAGCGTTTCCGGGATCACAATCTTATCCGGATCGCGATAGCTCTGCTTGAAACGCTTTATCACTTCTTCAAATTCATCTGTGACATGAGTCACTTCAACATCTCCCAGTTTATAGAACAGTATTACATACGGTTCCATATCATACAACATTTTGGCAGAAAAGCACGCTGTTGAATGAATGGAAATGAACAGTTTTTCTTCGATATCTCTCATATTCAGCAGTCTGAATTCCCAGATCTGCCGATTATCAGATTCCTTAAAGCCATGAACATTCTTCATCGGATTGCGCGGGTGCTGACAAAAGACCAGATCTTCTTTATATTCGACCAGCGAATCCAGAACTTCATCTACCATTTCGTTGAACTTCACATTATTCAGAAACTGTGAAAGCCAGAAGATCTTACGGTCATTACAATCATCGATATCAAAAGAAGAAAAAGCCTCTTTGATCTGTTCCAGATATTTATGATCATAAACCGGTATCTCCACCACTCTTTCCGGGTTATCGGAAAGATAGAGATCCTTGTCTACCAGGTATAATGCATCGTAATCATGAAAATCATTTTTAGAAAGCTTTGAGATCAGTCTTGAATTCGACGCAAATGGAATGTCCAGGAAATAAGAACCGATGCCATCTTCGATCAGATGCAGTTTTGCCTTGGGATTGATTCTCCAGATCTGGTCGACTACCAAAGAGTACTTCGGCGCACAGATCACATCATATCTGTTTTTTATTTCAGCACTTCTGATCTGGTATTTATCTCTCAGATAAAAAGATGGAGACAAAGCATCCATAACAGTTTTTATGCTATGAAATATTCCCTGATTAAATGCTTTATCAATGATCTTTACGTGTTCGAATGCTTCCTGTTTCTTTATGATCTCGTAGGTCTCTTTCGCACCGGAAAAAGAATTCAGGATCAGAAGATCCGCTTTGTAATCATCAATGCTTTCAAAACCGGCATTCTTGCGATGCCAGTTAAGATTCAATACATTCAATAACTGATAAGTTGAATTGCAGTAATAAAGATATCTCATATCAGCCGTTTATGATTTCCAGTATCTGTTTCACTCGGTTGCCCCAGCTGTGGTGTTCCATGATATATTCATAGTTCTTATTGACGATCGCACCATATTCTTCCGGATGAGTCTCATAATAGTCGATCTGTTCCTCAAAATCCTCACCGTCATTGAAACTGATCATCGCCTTGTATGGGAACAGCTCATCAAAAGTATCGGATTTCATCCCTACCAGCATCGTCTTGCAAGCCATACCCTCATAGAAACGACATATCGTTTCATTGATGTTTCCTGTTCTCTTAAAATTCTCATAGTATTTAGGTACACAGACAAAATACTTGCTTCGGGAGATCTCTTTGGCCAGCTCATTGATATCCGGATAGATCCTCTCATTCCTGTCCTTGCGATAGACATAATTATCCCGATTGTCTTCCAGACCGTGTTTTTTGAGATAATCCAGCATCTTTTCATGAAGCTCATCATTCCTTCTGCCCATCTGGATAAACAGTCTCGTCTTTTCAAGATCATACGGTTTAAAGATCTCAAAGTCTCCGCTCAACGGGACCCAATAGATATTCTGATACCCGAGTTTTTCGTAGTGTTCCATCGATTTCTTGAAACCGAAAAAGATATAATCCGGTTTCACATCATCAAAGACTTTCTGCCATTCATCAAACTCTGGTTCCCAGACATCATACGTATAGATCGCCACCTTGTTTCCGTGTTTCTTGAGTTCTTTTAACAGATATGCATTATCCTGTAAGAAAACAAGGCTGACAGCGATATAACAGTATACGCCATCATCTCTCTTCTTTCTGGTAAAACCTTCACATAAAGGTGCCAAACCGATCTTAGAGGTAAAGCGATTGATATTCTTCAATATGATATTTTTATGTACAATCTCGACATCATCCCCGCCATACTTCAAAAAAGCCTTCTCCTGCCCATCGATCTGCGGAGCACTGGAACCCTGCTTTATAAAAGATTTCATTTCTGAAAGAATGATCAGTTTCATCTATAAACTCCAGATATCCTTTGTTTCCTCATCCAGCTCAACGCCATTGTCATACATGGCAACCAGATAGGTATCCTCATGGTATTCAAAAGAATGGAAGACATATTCCGGAATGATGAACATATCCCCTTTCTTGATCTCATATTCTTCTTTTTCTTCATCCTTCCAGACGATCAGTTTAAAGCTGCCTTCCAGGATAAAGAAACATTCTTTGTTGCATTTGTGATAGTGCCCGCCACGTACACAATCTTTCACTGAAAAGATCGCGTTCACCTGTTTCCAGCCATCATGAACGAGCTGGTTGAGACATCCGGCATTATTTTCAAACACAAAATCAGGTTTTACAAATTCTATCAACATTATCTCGTTAAGAACTTTCCTTTCTTGACCCTTTGCCTCCAGTAATCCAGAAGATCTTTCATCGTCTTCTCATAAGGGATCTCAGGCTCCCAACCCGTATGGGCCTTGAACTTGGAACAATCCGGGATCTGCAGATCCGCATCGATCGGACGTAATCTTTCCGGATCGATAACGACCTTGATCTGATCTTTCATCGTTGAATAAGAGATCAGTGTGTTCAAAGTATCTTTCACTAAACATGTATAAGAACCACCGATATTGTAGTATTCACCCGGGATCGGATCACATGTCACCAACATATAGTAAGCTCTGACCGCATCCCTTACATCGGCATAAGTCCTAAGTGATTCGAGATTTCCTACCATGACTTTTGGCTCGATCAATCCTTCTTCGATCATTGCGATCTGTTTGGCAAAAGTAGATTCATGGAAGACATCGCCTCTTCTAGGACCGGTATGGGTGAACATCCTTGTTGTCATGACAGTCATACCGTAAGCTTCTGCATAGTATCTGCCTAACAGATCAGTTCCAACCTTAGAGATCGCATATGGGGAAGCCGGATGGAAACGGCACTCTTCATTGATCCCGTTCTCCGGTTTCTGATCGGCCGGGATCCTGCCAAATACTTCACTCGATGCGCAAACGTGAATGACAGGTTTATACTCTTTATCTTCTTCCATGATCAGATGGATCGCTTCCAGTAATCTGCAAGTACCTAAGATATTCGTATTTAATGTATCGATAGGCGCTGTAAATGAAGTTAAAGGATAGGATTGCGCAGCCAGATGGAAAACATAATCCGGTTTAACCTTCTTGATCACAGTGATCAAAGACATTTCATCATTGAGATCGGCATAATCGAAAAAGACTCTGTCCTTTCGATTGACTCTGTCCAAGAGATGTTCCACATTATCCAAAGGACTTCTCCAACGGCAGACACCGTAGACATCCCAATCCGTATTCTCCAGTAAAAAATCAGCCAAATGGGAACCGACCATTCCGGTGATCCCTGTGATCAGTGCTCTGGTCATCTCTCTTCCTCCGGTGTAAATGATTCAGGTACATAGTATATGACGCTGGTCCCTTCGCCCTCAAACCTGAACGGCACCAGCAGTAAATCGCTCAATTCTTCCTTCACAGCTTTCTGAAATTGTTTCGGAACATAGAAGAGGGTAAAGCCTCCTCCTCCGGCACCTAAAAGCTTGCCGCCTAAAGCACCTGCCTTGATCGCTCTTTCATAGATCGTATCGATCTCATCCGTAGAGATCTTTGAACCCATGCTCCTTTTCAAAAGCCAGGAATCATGAAGCAATCTGCCAAATTCATCCAAATTCCTTAACTCATTTGTCAGGATCGAACACGCCTCATTGACCATCCCCTTCATCTGGATCAAAGTATCATTATTCTTTCTGATGTTCTTCCTGGTATCAGACTGGATATCCGCAGAAAATCTTGAGAACCCCGTAAAAAACAACATCAGATTATCATTCAGTTCGTTTTTTCTGCGATCAGTGATCCCGATCGGAGTCACTGTATAACCGTACTTATCAAAATCGATGCGGTTGAAACCGCCATAACTTGCAGCGATCTGATCCTGCAGACCGCCGGCCTCATTGCACATGACACGTTCAACATAGATCGCCTCATCCGCCAGTTGTCTCTTGTCTTTGACTTTTCCCTTCAGAGAATGAAAAGCATTCAACAAGCCGACCGCAAAAGATGAACTTGTCCCTAAACCCGTCCTTGCAGGCAGATCGGCATCGTAATTGATGATCAGTTCATGCATATCAAGTAATTTCATCGCATTCCTGACCATCGGATGTTCCAGTTCGTCGACAGTTCCGACTCTTTCGATCTTTGAATAAGTCAATTGATTTTTATAATCAAAAAAACGAGGCAGATGTCTGACTGTCACATATACGTATTTATCAAAAGTGGAGGATAAAACCGCTCCTCCGTTTTCCTCAAAAAATTCCTGCAGATCCGTTCCTCCACCGAAGAACGACATCCTGAATGGTGTTCTTGTAATGATCATAGTTTAATTTCCAAAATAGTTGCTTTCAAGCATCAAGCACAATGCGTGGTAAACAGGTAAGTGTAATTCCTGTATCCTGTAAGTTTCAGTCTCCGGAACTCTGATACAGATATCGGAAACTTCAGATAATTTGCTTTCTTTTTCCCCTGTCAGTCCGATCACTTTGATCCCCATCGCCTTTGCGACAACGCAGGCAGAGATCACGTTTTCTGAATTGCCGGAAGTAGAGATCGCCAGAAAGACATCCCCTTCATTGCCAAAACCCAATAACTGTTGGGCAAAGACACCTGTCGCATCCGCATCATTCATATATGCAGTCGTCAATGCCAGATGTGATGTTAAAGGAACGGCTCTCAAAGGCATTTCCAGATTTCTGACAAGTCTTTCTCCTCTTTCCGGATCGATCTTCATGATCTTATCTGCCAATTCCTTGTTCACAGGTCTGGTGATCTTAAAACGCTTCATCAGTTCACCGGCGATATGCTCGGAGTCAGCTGCAGAACCACCATTTCCTGCGATCAGCAGTTTATTCCCTTTATCATATGTCTTCTGCAATAAAATATATGCCTTTTCAATATCTTTCTTGCAGACATCTAATCGAGGATATCTTTCGATCAGATTATCCAGTTCCTGTTTCACGACCTTTTTCATCATTTTATTCTCCGATGGCTTGTTTTACAGCACTTAGTAAATCGCCGTCTCTCTCTATTCTAATACATTTGCAGCCGGCATTGCCACCTGCCGCCATATCGTTGTCACTGTCTCCGATCATAAACGACTGGCTCAGATCGATATTAAAATCCTTAGCCGCCATATAAAACATACCCGGTTTTGGTTTCCTGCAGTCACAATCAAACTTGAGTTCCTTAACTTCTCCCTCATATCCGCTGTGTGGATGATGCGGGCAGAAATAGATCGCATCCAGATATGCGCCGTCTTTTCCTAAAAGAGTTTCCATCTTGTTGTGGATCTCATCCAATTGTTCAAACGTCACTTCACCTCTGGCTACGACGGGCTGATTGGTAATGACGATCACAAGATATTCGGAGTTGTTGATTGCCTTGATCGCTTCAGATACTGATGGCAACAATTCAAAATCCTTGATGTCAGTTAAGAAACCGACGTATTTATTTAATGTTCCATCCCGATCCAGGAATATTGCCTTCTGTTTATGAGAAAGACTTCTTCTTTCCACCTTTCCGGAAAGATAATCATTAGAAACCTGCGCATACCTTTCCGGTGTGCCCATATCCTTGACATACTCACTGGAATCATAGGCAAACATCTTTCCGGTTCCGCATAAAGGTTTCAAAAGATCTCTGTCCAGATCGACCTTTTCTTTTTCGATCTTCTGGTTCAAAACATCAGGGGAAATAATATGGATTCCGGCATTGACCCTGTTCTTATAGAACTCAGGTCTTTCATCTTCCTTATTCAACCATTTGGTTACGCAAAGTTTTTTATCCGCAATGATCAGTCCGCTGTCATATGGATGAGAATTCGGATGGGTGAATAAAGTTACCAGTCCGCCCTTTTCCTTGTGATATTCAACAAATCTGTTGACATCGATATCAAACAGGACATCACCATTGATCAATAAGAAATCTTCATTTAACTTATCCTTGATCTGAAATAAAGCTCCGGCATTACCCAAAGGAACTTCTTCGTTGTAATACTCGATCTTTACACCGAAATCTGATCCGTCACCGAAATAATTTGTGATCACATGTCCCAGATGAGAGATCGTTATTAAAAAATCATTAAAGCCCTGTCTCTTTAATGATTCGATCTCAAGCTGTAATACCGGTTTGTTACCGATCCTGATCATCGGTTTAGGGATGTCTGATGCGATCGAAGAGATCCTCGTTCCCTTGCCTCCGGCCATGATAACTATTTTCATATTTATAATTTCGGTCTTTCAAATATATCGACATAATCCAGATCCAGGATCTGCTTTAACAGAGCATTATCCATCAGTGTACTGGTCGCTCTTTTGGTCACAAAGCCTTCCACAACGATCTCTCCCATATTGATAGGAACGATCAGATCTTTACTGAAGCCTTCTCTTTCCGCGATCATCAATCCGACATCATACTTAGATAAATCTTTGTCTCCGCAAACATTTACTATCGGATGTCTGTTTTCTTTTTCAATTAAGGTAACCGTCAGTCTTGCAGCATTTTCAAAACTCAAAGAAGACCTGTAGGAGTCTTCATACATCTCAAACGGCTGATCATTTCTTAATGATTCAACGATACGATCATAGAAATGAGGTTTACCGGCCAGTGATGGTGAAATCAAGAATGGGAATCTTACAACATTCCTCCCTTTATGAACCAGGATCGCTTCTGCAGCACACTTATTATGTCCATAGACATTGACCGGATTTAAAGGATCTCCTTCTTTGAAGTGATAAAAATCAACACTCTCTCCATAGACACTGTCTGTCGAAGGATAATAAATCTCTTTGGCGAAATCAGCTTGATTGATGAAATACGACAAAGACGTCACATTGATATTCCATGCCAGCTGTTTATTCTGTTCTACAAGATCGGGATTGTGATAGGCTGCCAGATAGATGATCTTGAGATTCTCGTACTTGCTTAATTCTTCCAATACGGAATCCACGATTCTTCTATCAGTGATATCACATCTGACCCATCTGACTCTATCTTCTTTTTCCGTTTCCGGAATATTGAGATCCACGCAGATCAGACCCTCATTTGTATCTTCGAGGATCACTTTTTTCATATAGGAACCTAAATAACCGTTCGCACCGATAATTGAATACATATCTTATTCCTTAAAAATGAATATCTCCGTTATGAGTCAGTAAAGAAACAGACTCTACATACTCTTTATCAGTCAATATCTTTACAAGTTCGTTGCTCTTCTGGCTTCTCAGTTCGATCGTATAATCCGTAGTATACTTTGTTGCATTCTTTGCCTTGACTTCAAAATATCTGCTCATCTCCTTGATCGTCTGGAAGAGATCTTCTTCATTGTTCCTGCTATTCGTATTAAGAATCAAGATCAAAGGCGTCTTGATGACCGGAAGCTTGATAAAAACAAAGACGATGATTGTCAATACCGTTGACATGATCAAGGCATACAAGGCAACACCTGTTCCGCACATGATACCGGCGGCGATCGACCAGAACAGGAACATCATATCAAGAGAAGACTTGATCGCTGTTCTGAATCTGACGATAGATAAAGCGCCACCTACACTTAAAGAAACCAGTAAGCTGAACTGTATTGTGATGACCAATACCGTCGTGATCAGACAGACACCAACTAAAGTGATCGCATACTCTCTGGAATAGAAAGATTTTTTAACGATCAAAGCATAAACGCAATATATATAAACTGCGATCATAATTGAGAAACACAAAGCCAGGATGACCTGCAAAGGTCCGACATTGTTTCCCCATGCACCGGATAAGGCACTTTTCAGCAGTTCCAGCAATTCACTCATAAGAAGAAACCTCCATTTACATTATACTTTCGACACAGGTAATATTTTGAAAAACTTATCTGTTCCAGATTCATATCCCGAAGACATGCATAGATGAAATCCGGCAGGAATTCATCATATTTTACTTCAAGTAAGTGTTTCCCCAAGGGAAGGACAGGCCTTCTGAAACCAAAACCATTCAGGAAGTCCTTTGTATTCGTTGAAGAAACGATATTGGTATCTAAGGTGATCCTTACATTGCCGAGTTTATAGACAAACGGGATCCGTTCGTACTCGACGATGACCGCTGGTTTATAGGCTTCTGTCATCATCTTATATGTCAGTTCCTTTAAGACCTGCGGTTGAGATGAGATCCATCTGAGATAATTCCCTTGGCACAGGATCTCGGCTGCTTCTTTTGTCAGGATACATGATCGTTTTGCGGTCATTGCATTCTTCTTGTGCTTACATTCCAGACGTATCATATCGTCTTGATGATCATAGATCCTGATCCGGTATTTGTTTTTCAGATCCAGACCATCATCTACATCGTAATAGGCATTATCAAAATAGTCATCGAAATACAGACTGCTGATCGTATAGATCCCGTTTTTGGCATTCTCATCGATCGACATGAAAGACTCAAGCTGCCGCCTGATGATCTGCACCTCATTATCCGAGATCAGATACTTGATCTCATTCCTGTATTTAAGTTTAGACATTGATATAGATACCCTTTATTATGACATAGAGCAATGACAATACAAACAGACCTGAGAACGCAAGATTCAATAATCCGAACTGAGATATGAAAGATTTTTCCTCCTTCACATCATTGCCTTCGGACACCAGATCCAATCTGATATCTTCATATACTTCTTTTTCCAGATCGAAAGGCTCATCGCTATCCGCAAAATGATACTCATTGCTTTCAAAAAGAGACATATCGAGGTTGATCGCATCGATGATCCTGTTTCCCTTTTCGACCATGAATGTTCTATAAAAGATCTCTGTCTGCACAAGGATCTTGCAGTAATTATCTCTGTTTTCCCAGTATTCTTCCATGAAATCTGCTTTCTGAAGCAGATATGTCTTGAAATTGGTGATATAACTTTGCGCAAACTGACAGTTCCAGCGAACACAATCCATCTCTCTGGCTTCGACGATACTATTGGAGATCTCATCGATCTTTCCATTGACATACTCATCGATCAGAGGCCTGAATTCGGATTCAAAGATCACTTTCACCCTGTCTAAAAACTCTTTCCTCTGGTTCAGAAGGTAATAGTAATCATTTGTTGAATAAGGCTGCCTGAAATACGTATCAGCGATCATCGTCTTTGGATTATCCCACATGATCGAATCATAATCCCATACCGGACCGCGATAAAAGACACCGTCTTTCAGATAAAAATATGCGCTGGCAATACCGGCATCCAGATTATCAAACAGTTCGTCGATCAGATAAGATCTTACCCAGGAATCGATATCGATCACTTTTTCCCACTCATCGGAATTCAGATCGAACAAGGCATCTTCCATCCTTTGAACTTCTCTTTCGATCTCTTCTTTATGAGACATTGAAACTTCTTTTGGATAAGTGATTTCTATGACGTTGCCGTTTTCTGTTTCAAATCCGTTATCAACGATCTCTAATCTCATCGGCAATTCTCTCTTCAAAAGGACTCCGTTTTTCCCCAGATCCAACCTGTTTTGCTTAACCTCTATTTTTTCACATAAAAGGTATAAGCCGTTATATTCACCATCAAAATAGACATCGACATATTCGCAATCCGGCGTCCATTCCAGCCCCGTTTCCTTCGCAAAAGAATAAACAGTCTTGTTATAGACTTTGGAGATATCTGTCAGATTGGGAACTAGGACCCATTTATCAGCCTGAGCCATACCTAAAAGTGAAGTTTCTTTTTCCAGTTTCAGATTGTATGATTTCTTATCTGTGTCCCAGGAATTGTTTCCTCTTCCTTTGATCACGGCGTTCTGATCCAATAATACCGTTTCTCCATCCTCATTTAAAAACAAAAATCTGACGTCCAGTTCATGTTTCTTATCACTATTGACATAATCCATATCCTTCTTAAGTGTTTCAATAAACATTGCAGGAACACTTCCTGATTTCTTGAAAAGGATGGTTCCCTTTCGATCCCCGACACTCAGGTTCATCGCTTCATCAGAAACATAGTCCGACAAAGCTGTTTTGTTAACGATTCTCTCATCGCAATAGATCGTTCTCTTTGAATAAAGATAAAGATCATTAAAATCCATTCCGGAAGGAATAAAAAAACAGTAATCATCACCATTTACATAAGGCAAAAGGATGATATCACTGTGCTGTTGAGATCGTAAAGTCATGACCGGTTTCTTCTGGTCAAGAAAAGAAAAAACTGCTCCTGTCAGAATCAGCAGTATACTGGTACAGAAGATCAAAAACAAAAAGAAATGTTTTCTGATATGATCCACGAAAACATTTTATCACCTTTTCATGATCCTTGTCTTTTTACAAAAAGCATTCCGTTTGTAGCAGAATGCCTACTTCTCTTCTTCTTTTCTTTTGAATGTCCTTTCGGAAATGATGAATCTCGGTCTCTGTTTTGTTTCCAGATAGATCTTTCCGATATATTCTCCGATCATACCAAGCGAGATCATTTGAACACCGCTGACAAAACACAGAATACTGGTCATGGAAGCCCATCCCGTAACAGCCTGTCCTCTGATCTTGGCAATCACAGAGTAGAGAACTCCTATAAAGCTCAAAATGGCCACAAAACCACCGAACATCGTGATCAGTCTGATCGGTTTGATGCTCAGGCTGGTGATTCCATCAAAAGCCAGCGAAAGCATCTTGCTGAGTGGATAATGTGATTCTCCTGCCAATCTTTCGTGTCTTTCATAATAAACAGTATCTGGCTTGAACCCAACCAGAGGGATCATACCTCTTAAGAACAGGTTGACTTCCTTATACTCAGCAAACTCTTTCAGAACTCTTGATGATAAGAGCCTGTAATCCGCATGATTGAAAACAGCTTCTACACCCATAAAGTTCAACAGTTTATAGAAAGATTCAGCAGTAAAACGTTTAAAGAAAGTATCACTCTCTCTTTTTGACCTGACACCATATACCACATCACATCCATCCAGATACTTCTCAACCATCTCGTCCATTGCGTTGATATCGTCCTGTCCATCACAATCGATCGAAATGGAGATATCACAGAGATCCTTTACTTCCATCAGCCCTGCCAGTAAAGCATTCTGATGGCCTCTGTTCCTGCTTAAGGAAATACCTTCAAAGTATTTTGTTTTACTTAATTCCTGAATGATATTCCAGGTGTCATCTTTAGAACCGTCATTCACAAACAGGACTCTGCTTGAATCGCTGATCTTCTTTTTCTCGATCAGTTCTCTGACCTTTCCTTCAAATAGTTTTGATGTTATAGGCAATACTTCCTGTTCGTTATAACACGGGATGACGATATATAGTATCGGTTTATGATTCTTTTTCGTTCCTGCCATAAGATCCTCTTCATCAATATTATAAACTTACTTTTCTTTCTTCTTTCGCCATACAAGATCAAAAACCAGTACAGCACACGCAGCGATTGAGATCAGTGTTCCTGCTTTCAATAATGGAGTATGATATTTCAACTGAATCTCATGTTTCCCTGAACTCAGTTTCAGACCCATGTAGCACTCGTTCGCCTTCAGAAGTTCAAACTCACTTCCATCGACATAAGCCTTCCAGCCTTCAGAATAAGGAACAGATAAGACAAGATAGGAATCATGATCCAGATCAATGATACCATTAATCTGATTCACGGAAAAACTCACTTCATCAATGACATCTCTTCCGAGTTTCTCGATATCCTTTTCATATTCACTCATTTGTGCACAGATCACTTCAAACTCTTCAAATTCATATGTGCCTGTTCGATAGAATTCAACAACGATCTCGCTGATCGGTTCTTCATAGTAGCCAAGGAATACAGAATAGCTGTCTTTGCCATTATAGAACTGATAATCTGATGTGTGGTATTCAGCGATCTTGTGCTGATCTCCGGCAAAGATGTCAAGCTGTGTATCAGTCAGTTTGTCCTGATAATAATTCACTCCGTCATCAAAACGGATACCATTCATCACCAGATAGTATTCGCTCTCGGGAAGTCCATTGAAATGTAGCGTTACGCTGCTCTTATCCTTGTTTATTTTAAATGTTTTATCTTTGACCTCTACATGTTCATCCGGAACAGTTGTATGATCAATCACTTTGCTTAATAAAACTACATCATCTTTTCCACCTTCAGTTACGACCGCTTTTAACATCGCTTCCTGCTTTTCGATGGAATTCAACCGATCCCATTTCTCATAAGAAATACTCTTGTCATATGTATAACCGAAAGGCAGATCATTCTCGTTACGATATAGATGATAGCCATCAAATGACCTATCATAAGAGAATCCGTAAGGGATAATGCCTTCATAATCTTCTTTTGTAATATAGTATCTGACATTTGCCAGTGTATGAAGAGCTCCTCTGGCATCATATTCGTAATAGTAATAATTCAGATATTCATCAATACCCAGTTTGTTCCGGTAATCAGAAACATTTGGATTGGCGATCGAAAAATAATAGCTTGTTGTATATGTTTCATTTAAAATAGCGATATTGTTTGTCAAATCGCTTCCGGAATATCGATAAAAACCTTCATCATTGACATTTGCCTTCATTGCATAAGCTTCTGAAGAGATATGGATTTCCTCTGCTTCTTTCCTGCTTAAAACGAGATTTGTCCTTTGCCTTCCTCTATAGGAATAAACATAGTCTGCATTATATAGAATGCTCAACAAAACCAGACCAAGCAAGACAAACTGGCGAAGATCAAATCCAGATATTGAAAGATCCATATCAATGTTGGCAATGATAAAGAAAAACAGACAGATGCAGATCGGAATGAAGATCCTGACTTCTCTGGACATCGGGAAAGCAAAAGCCCAGGCGAACGCCATAAATATCATAATAAGCTGGCTTAATCTGTTCTCTTTCAGTTCATCCCATTTGACTGTTAACGTATATGCAACGACCAGTGCGATTGCAAAACACCAGCGATTGCTGACATAAGAAAAACCATTAAGCACTTTCCCACAAAACGGTATACAGATCATGACTGTTGTCAGTAGATTAAGAACAAAGGCAAACTTATCTTTTTTGAACTGCCTCAAAGATAAGACAAAAGAGATCAGACACGGGCTGGCAAACCCCATGCACAGCCAGTATGGATCGTCTTTGGACAAAAAGATATTCAAGATCCTCTCATAATACAGAATCGGATACAATAGATGGACACCGTAATCAACACTTAATCTGTTGTTGCTCAGCAAAGCATATCCGACAGGCAAAGCCGTAACAGCTCCTAAAGCCGTTCCAAGAATTGCATAGACACCAATATACAGAATATCTGAAAAGATGCCCTTAAAATCCATTCCATGAATAAAGATAAGTCTTATCAGCACATAGAGGATCGTCAGGATCACGATCATAAAGAAGAAGTAAAAATTACAGATAGCACTGTAGAAAACGGCCAACACGAGAATAAGCGGTCTTCTTTCCTTTAATACTTTCTCAACTCCCAAGATCACTAAAGGAAAACAGATCGTCGGATTCAGGAAATATATATCTTTGCTTTGACTTAATAACATCCAGTAACAGAAGTCATAAACCATTGCTCCCGCCAGTCTTCCAAACAGATTTCCTTTTTTCAGATACTGACAAAGCACAAGGAAACACAAACCTGACAGATAGATCCTTAAAACGATCGTCAGATCATAAAACAGGTAGACATATTCTTCCGGAACAAACATTACAAAAGCAGCTATCGGATCTCCGATCGTATGATACATTGCCGCCAGGATATCTGCTCCTTCACCGAGATGAAATTCCCATTGCGGAACGATCAGCTGATGATTTCTGAAAAGATTCGAAAGAATATCCAGAAGATAACGATGATAATAGATCAGCGTTTTATAATACTGAGAAACTCCGTCAACAGTCGAAATAAAAGTTTTACCGCTCAAATAAAAATAACTGAAAATGATAACAGACATCAGCGAAAACAAAACTGTATATGCGTGAAACAGAAACCATCTCTTCTGATTTATTTTGTTCAAGAAATTCACCATTTTTCAAACTCCGCTAGTTACACTAACCATTATACCCGTTTGTGTTCCACAAAAGACAGCTATATCATAATCAAACAACTCAATTCACTCCATATGATATGCTTTTTTGTCAATATTTTTGTTATCATATGTGTTGGTGAAAAAACTGAGATACGCAATAAAAGCCGATATAAATGTTTCTATGCTGAAAATGCTGCTGAGTTTTTGTGTTATCCTTGCCCACTGTTGGAAATCAAAAGGATATAAATCCCTGTTTTTCTTCCCTTTCAAAGAAATGACGGTATATGCCGTTCCGATCTTTATGATCATTTCTTTTTATTATTCGGAATTTCTCTTTGTTTCCAGAAACTCTTTATCTTTCAGAAACAGGATCATCAGATTACTGGTCCCTCATATCGGGTGGGCACTGATCTATTGGCTTTATTACTTCCTTGTATACAGAACACCTGTTACAGAACTTTTCTGGCAGCTTCTGACAGGACACAGCACAGTTTTGAACCCGACGATGTGGTTTCAGATCGAACTGATATTGTATACTTTATTCTTTTTCTTTCTTTTTTACTTCTTCGAAAACAGAACAGCGGTCCTTACGGTCATCTCTGCCTCGATCCTGTCTCTTATTTTAGAATTCAGCGGGATCAATTATTCTTTGTTTCATGAACTCAGGCCGGAACTCAGTTATCCTCTGGGAAGGCTCGTTGAACTGTTTCCCTTTGCCGCACTTGGCTTCCTGCTTCATTATTTCGGGATCTTCGACAAGCTGAGAAAACACAGAATAGGCGTCCTGTTGTTGTGTCTTCCTCTCCTGCTTTTGCCTTATATTTACAGATTTCCTCGTACAGAAGGCTTTGGCTATTCAGGCCTGATGGTCATGTATATGCCGACAGTCATCACCATTTTTATCTGTATGCTTCCTTTGAATGAACTTCCTATCGGATATAAAAAAATAGCTGTGATCATCTCCAGCTATACTTTAGGAATCTATTGTTCACACAGGCTGATAGCCACCATACTGGCAACACTGTTCCCTGATTTTTTGTTTTCAAGTTTCTTTGGCTGTATCATCATCCAACTGGTTTCTTACTTTGTCTGTTTTCTGATCTCATTCAGTCCAAACAGATATATCAGAAATCTTGCAGAATGATCTAGAATTCTTTCAGAAAACCTACTTCAACTTTTCCCTTAACGACCTTTTTCTCATCCTGATTCTGAATCTCGACTTTGATAGTACATCTTTGTACAGACTCATGTAATTCATCAACGATTCCCTTCACGATCAGGATATCTCCGACATAGACTGGTCTCGAATATTTCACATCGATCCCCTGCAAAAGACAGTATTTTCCTGGCAATAATACACCAACCAGTTTAGATATAAAAGAAGTCGTCAATAAACCATAGACTACCTTATCCTGATAACCCTGGCTCAATGCAAACTCTTTGTCATTATGCAAAGGGTTAGTATCACCGGAAAGATCCAAAAACTGTTCCATCATCCCTTCAGTCACTGTAACTGTGAAATATTCTTCTTTTCCAACCTTTAAATCTTCAAATCTGTATTCATTCATTTTCTTCAAACTTTCTCATGATCAGATCAGCCATCTCACCGACATTGGCGAGATCCGATACTTCTGCCATATCAAACATCATTTCAAATTCATTCTCAATATTGACGATCAGATTGATCTGTTCTAATGAATCCCAGTCATCGATATCCGATGAATTGGTTTCATCTGCCAGAACGATACTATCGTCATCAAAGACATTGCAGAATATCTCGTTCAATGTCTTCATCACTTCTTCTCTTGTCATCAATCTTCCACCTCTATCACTTCATTTTTCAACTGATAATTATCATCTATTTCAAATAACCATTCAGTATTCTCTTTTTCATCTTCGCTTATTTTATCAAAACCCTGTATGGAATAGAAGTCTTTGACCATCTTGTTCTTGGCGGTCGGATAATAATGACCGATGATCTTCTTGACACCTTTTTCCCTACACTTCTTCACTAGCTCATCCATCATCGCAAATTCAAGATCTCTCTTGAGCACTCTGCAGCTCATGATCCAAAGATCGATCTCACAAACTTCATCCAAAACATGACCGATCACAACAGATACCAATCCGTTATCACCAAACCTGTCAATCAGCTTACCATACAGTGTGATGTAATTATCGTCTGCAGATATACTTTCAATATCATTCACCGTATATCTGTGAGTCGTCAGATTGAACTGATTGGACTTATTTGATAGCTGAGAGATCCTTTCCACATATAAAGGCTCAAACGGTTTGATAATACCTTTCATATCCAGAGACAGCAAATAATCTTTGTAGTTACTGAAAGAAGCTTCCGCCTTTGCCCTCTGAATATTTTCCTTATACATCTCATTTCTCTTGAGGTCATCTTTAGATAAAGTCGTCACCTCAAAGAAACCATTTCTATCCAGAACTTCAATAAAGTGCTCAACAGATTCCAGTTCCGGTGCACAGACACACTTCAACTGTTCAGAAACAATATGTCTCTCTGCCGGATTGTCATCCACAAATACTAAACTCTCAGGCAACAAAGTCAGTTCATTGGCGATCTCTTCAAAGTTCCTGTCTTTTGGTTCCCAATTTGCCTTGATCACCACAAAATCATCTTCCGATAATTCACTGTCGGGATGTTTTAAACCTGCGATCGCATTTTCATAATCATTCTTGGAATCGATGTTCAAAATCAGACCTAACTGTTTATGTTCCTTGAGATATCTTTGGAATTCAGAATACACCTGTCCCTGAGGCTCTTCCGGACCGACTTTGATCCCTTCAACACCGTCATCACCGATGACACCGCCCCATAAGGTATTATCCAGATCCAGCACAAAGCCCTTCTTATTCTTACCGAATAAGGATTTGATGATATTGGCAACATTGAACGACAGATAGGGTACCGCATTGACATTCAATGCATACTTGTACATATGGAAATAAAATGGATCCGACCACTGCTTCAATCCGTAATCTGCAGAAATATAATTGATATCGCAGATATAGAAATTATCATTGTTCTGTGCGTAATCATAGAACAACATATTCAGTCTGGTCACATAGTTGACCTTGCCATGAATATCAGAAGCATCTTTATTACCCATCAATCTGTAATAAGGCAATTCAAAGTTGTTCTGGATGATCGGACAGTTGTATTTTTCTTTCAGACTTTCCCAGATCCCCTTGAACTTATCGAATTCATTATTCAATAGCAAATCAACATCATCATTTAAACTTGGATACCTTGTGATATTGCGATTGGAAGTACAGACATAGATGATATCCGGATTGAATTCCTTGAGTTCTTCATTGTCAAACATCGCGTCTTCATAGAACTTGTTGTACTCAGATTCGTAGAAAGATGGTTTGATCCCGTTGTTCAGTAAGAACAGTTCCATGATCTGTCTGATCGCAGTCGTCGTATAACCACCTAAGATCGCGATCTTTTTTTCGACAAAAGAATTGCCTTCTTCCAGCAAAGCTTTCTTAATCTTTCTTTTGTTTTCCAGAATGAAATTGGAGTTAAATGGATATAGTAAATCTTTAATCATTTCTGACCTGCTTTCAGATTTTCAAAACG
This sequence comes from Erysipelotrichaceae bacterium, assembly GCA_017539025.1. Classification (GTDB taxonomy): domain Bacteria; phylum Bacillota_I; class Bacilli_A; order Erysipelotrichales; family Erysipelotrichaceae; genus Colivicinus. The sequence goes on along the minus strand of JAFYHT010000038.1, from coordinate 68,897 downwards.
GACAAATATGGAATCAATCACCAAATCTGCCAGCTTTACTATATAGTTTATAACAATATCCAGAATAATCGCCAGCAGATGGCTTAAAATCAGCCATATCAAAAACAACAGAAACGGATTGTTTCTTAATGAAGGTGCATAGAAATTGAACAGATATACGCAAAGCATATGTGACATGAGAAGAGACATCGTTTTCTTGCCAAAATATGCTGTAAACTTGTTTTCACTTAACTGATACATTTTTTCATTATTTCTGATGAGCATTATCAAAACTACACCAATCAGTCCTTGAATAAAGTATGTCAAATTGTAACCATCTCTTTTCACGAAAATGTAAATAGCCACAGCCGCAAGCAACTGGATCCATTTATTCCTATATATGTCAAGATTCAGATCAAGAAGTCTGTATAATATGCAGCCCAGCAAACAATTGGCAATATAAGTCAGAAAAAAAGGACTGTTTATATATACCATAAGCGGCATCAGTACAATGATGATCAGACTATTAATGTCATATTTGCCACATAAAAAACAGAGAAGTGAGCCAACAAAAAACGGCCTGATAAACCAAAACGTTCCAAAAATCAGGCGATCCAGAAGAACGCTTTGGCCGATCACTATGCCAAAAGAATTCTCGGTTCTGACCCCTTCAGTATTCATGATATATAAAAGAGTATTGATGATCAGCGAACAGATCAGAAAGAAGGAATACCGTTTTAATGCATATCTGATAAAACTGCCTTTCTTTTTTCCGGAAATAAATGAGAAATATCCGGTAATTACCGCAAAAATACTGACTCCAAGTTTTCCATCCAAGCCATAGAGGAAGAGCTTATAAGGAAATTCTTTCCAAAAATCTTTTAACGGACGATAGAAAAAAAGAAAAAAATGAGAATTCATTACAAGAAGGATACAGATGTATTTTAATGTATCAAAACAGTTTTCTCTTTTTTTCATTTTATTAAAGCTTCTACGATCTTCAGATCATCTTTATCATCGATATCATAGGATCTGTTTCGGTCCATGATATAGGCATAACACTTGTCATCATAGATATTCATGTGTTTATAGAATGTCTTGACTTTGGAAATATAGATCGCACCATTGAATCTGTAATATGGCTTAATATCCTGTCTTCTCTTATTGTACTGTTCATTGGAAATGAATCCCTTCATAGAAAGATTCTTTGGAAGTGTATTGACCAGATGCATCGAACACTCCAGTTCACACATGGAAACGACCGCATTGGCCTTTTTTTCTTCCAGTTCCATATAAGCATTTCTGATATCTTTCGCATTTCTTAAAGGAGAAGTCGGCTGCAGCAAACAGAACGTATCAAATTCCTGTCCAAGTTCTTTATACATATCCAGAACTTCCTTCATCACATCCCATGGAGACGTAGAGTCCTGAGAAGTATTTTCATTTCTTAAGAATGGTACTTCAGCCCCATATTCTTTTGCGATCCTGGCATATTTCTTACTATCAGTAGACACCATGACCGTATCGAAACACTTTGACTTCAAAGCAGCTTCGATCGTATATGCCAAAAGTGGCTTGCCATTGAGCAACCTGATATTCTTGTCTTTCAAACCTTTTGAACCGCTCCTGGCGGGAATGATCGCAATATTCTTCATTTATTTCTCCAGATCATAGAAAACCTTTTTCAGATCGATCTCTTTTCCATAGAATGTCTTCTTGATGATTTTTACCATTTTATCAGAAGTCTTTCCATCCCCATAAGGATTTACTACTTCTTTCTTGAACTTCAATGCCTTGTTTAAAGCTTTTTCAATATCTGACTCGATTGGTTTACAGTTGATCACGCTATTGGACTGGATCCTGCCTTTTTGCCTATCACCGATATTGATCGTCGGCTTGCCAAAGGAAGGAACTTCCACGATACCACTGGAAGAATTTCCTATCACGCATTCACTATATCTGATTGCACTAAAGTACTTTAGTGTGCCTAAAGAAGAAACAACGATACAGTTTTTATTCTTCAAGGCAAACTTATCAAGTTGTGCATTGATCTGTTCGCCAGCCAAGTCTGCGTTCGCCTTGGTAATGATGAAGTTCATCTCCTGGTGTTTATGTAAGACTTTCAGTAATTCGTTCAATTGTTGAATGGCGCTGTTGTTTTCCAGAGTCACAGGATGGAAAGTGACAACTGCATATGGCTTTTCTAAATCAAAATTCAACTGTTCACTCAATTCATCCTTGCTTAAGCACTTGACATTCAAAACATTCTCAACACCCAAAGCACCGGTATTAAATACCCTCTTAGGATCTTCACCTAACTGAATGATCCTGTTCTTATAAGCTTCTGTTGAGGCAAGATGCAGATAGGACATCTTTGTGATCGAATGCCTGAAGACCTCATCGATCGCACCCTCCGTCGTTTCTCCTCCGGCAATATGGATCACCGGAATACGGCAGACTGTTGCCGCAGCAGCCACTTCAAATGTCTCAAAACGATCTCCAAGCAACAATACGACATCCGGTTTTGATTCTTCAAAATACTCTGTAAACTTTGATACCGTTTTGGACATGATATTCCCTGTTTCTACAGGATTATCATTTGCTTTGGACATGATACTGATCTTTTTATCGATCTTCAGATCATCTTTTTCAATTTCCTTGACCGTATTACCGAACTGTTTCAATAAGTGTGTTCCGGTCACAGCTAAAACAAGATCTGCCCAATCTGCCTTATTCAATTTCAACAGTAAAGGACGCATGATCCCGTAATCAGCTCTGGTAGTGGTAACAGCACATATCTTCAGTTTCTTATCTTTCATCCAGTTCGTCTTTTTCTATAATGTAATCTTCTTCGTAGTCGTGTTTTGCAGTTTTTCCTAACAGATCAAACCAGCGCATCGGATTGATCCCGTTGCCCGGCCTCTTGGTAGTGATATTTTCTTCTGTGAACACATCGCCGGCTTTGATCGCAGTCTTGGCAATGATGCTCTTTCTGGCGATATCCTGATTCTTGGCCTCAGAAGCCGAAACTTTCTTGACGCCATCACCGATCGATACTTCCACATGTCTGATCATATCTACCATCTGTTTCAGTTCTTCAGGTTCAATGCTGGCGGCATGGTCTGGACCTTCCATTTCCCTGCTTAAAGTGAAATGTTTTTCAATGACACAGGCACCTCTGGCAACAGCTGCAACCGGGATCTCCAAACCTTTTGTGTGATCGGAATAACCGACCGGCATATCAAATGCATCTCTCATCGTTTCCATCGCCTTGAGATTGACATCTTCATATGGAGCTGGGTATTCTGTCGTACAGTGCAATAACGTGATATCGGTAGCTCCATTGAGGATGAGAGTCTTCACTGCATCCGTAACTTCTGAAAGTTCAGACATGCCTGTAGACATGATGATGGGTTCATTCAATTGCGCGATCTTGATCAGTAACGGCAGATTGGTGATCTCGCCCGAAGGAATCTTCCATCTCTTCATACCGATCGAATGCAGATAGTCGACACTTGGCAGATCAAATGCAGTTGAAAGGAATTCGATCCCCTTTTCATCGCAGTATTCCTTCAGCTGCCCATACTGTTCGTATGTCAACATCAGTTTTCTTACCATTTCAAGCTGTGAATCCGCTTCCCCGGTCGTCACTTTCTGATATTCAGCTTTGTCCGCATATCTGGAAATGACGTTTTCCGCCTTACAGGTCTGGAACTTAACGATATCCGCGCCTGCTTTTACAGCTTCATCAATTAACTGTTTTGCGATCTCAAAGTTGCCGTTATGGTTGACACCGGCTTCCGCAATGATCAATGTTTTCATTCTGTCTTTTCCTTCTTTTTTGTCCCCATGGTGACAGCAGGATTACCGACTGTCGTACCCGGGTTCTTGATATTTGTAAATACTGCTGCACCAACACCGATCTTGGCGTTGTCACAGATCGTGACATGTTGAATGATGGATGCACCGGTCCCGATCTCGCAATACTTGCCGACGACACATCTTCCTGAAATCGTCGCATTGGGATAAACTGTCGTATAATCTCCGACTTGCACATCATGATTGACGGATGCATTGTATAGTACCACACACTGTTTTCCGACTTTCGCCTCGATGCCTACCAACGCATGCGCAAAGATCATGGAACCTTCACCGATTTCTGCCGTTTTGTGGATAATTGCTGTCGGATCGATCAGGGTAGCTACATGAGCATTCTCAGGCAATGTATCAATGATCCTTTCCCTGACTGCCGTATTAGCCAAAGCACAGACGACATAGACATCTTCATAATCTTTGATCACGTCGTCGTTTCCTAGAACAGGATAACCCTGAAATTCTTTGAGATCTCCGACTTCAGTAAAACCCAGAAGATTCCATTCCGGTTTATTATCATTGATCCTTTCGACCAGCCAGGCGACATCTTTTCCAAGATCGCCGGCACCCATGATGATGATATCTTTCATATCCTATTCTCCATAAAGCCTGATCCGCATCTTCTCCAGTTCAGACATCTGGCCCATATCAAGCCATTCACTCTCCCCGATCGGATAAACGCCGATCTTCTTCCCCTTTTTGCTTTCGGCTTCGATGAACTGTGGAAAATCGATCCTCTGATTCTCTTCAATATCATTCAACAGAGAAGGTTCCACTACATACATTGCCGTATTTGTCAGGAAAGAAAACTCCGGTTTTTCATCGATATGCTTATAGGAACCTTCTTCATCGATATTGACGACACCATAAGGGATGGTCACATTTTTATATGCACAGATCATGGTGATGTCATTTCCTTTTTGCCTGTGATATTTGAATATATCGCTGTAGTCGGAAAGCAAAAGGCTGTCACAGCTGATAAAGAAGAACGTCTCATGAAGGCTGTCTTTAAGTAAACTTAATCCGCCGCCTGTTCCCAGAGGCTCTTCTTCATCAAACCAGTTTATCTGATACTTGTTTTCAATTTCTTTGAAATACGTTTTGATCAGCTCTTTCTTGTAGTTGACGATCAGACTGAATCTCTTGCATCCAAACTGCTCATAGCGTCGCATGATATGTTCAATGATCGGCAAATCCCCGACCGGGATCAGAGGCTTTGGAAGGACCTTGGTAAAAGGCTCCAGTCTTGTTCCCTTGCCGCCGGCATTGATCACGACAGGAACATCGATCTGATCATATATTTCTTTATAGGAACTGCTGCCGATATAGATATCTGTGATCTTGTTGTTTTCGTCTGTGATCGGGATCGCGATAAAATGCTTGCTCAACATCCCTCTTGCTTCTTCAAGAGAATGAGCGATCTTTTTTGGTTGTCTGTTGCAGGCATCATAGACTGAATCTTCGATCTTGCCGCCTGCCATCAGATATCTTCTGATATCACCATCCGTCAGAGAACCTAAAAGCTTTTCGTTTTCAACAACGAAAAGGATCTTCGGTCCCGATGATCCGATCTGCGCCATTGCCTCTTTGATCGATTTTTCTTTACTGATCAGCAGTTCTCTGTACTCCATCTTATTCTTCCCAGACCGGGTGTTTTAAGACCCATTCATCTCTTTCGTTCTTTTCAAAGAGGTCTCTGTTGTATAAGGAATCGATGATGTTCCAGAATTCCGTCTCGGTATATCCGCAGAATTCACAGAAATCTCTCACACATAAAGGATCCAGTCTGTGGTCACGTTCTTTTACAAGCTGAATCGCTTCTTCTCTGGTGATCATCCCATAGCGTACCAGTCTTGCCGCATAGTCAGTCGCATTGGCGTGGCCAAACTTCGGATACTTGAGCCATGGGTGAACCATATAGGCTCTGGAATCGACCTGATCCCACCAGTCTACGCACTGAGTCCTGTCCCATTCATGGATCAGATCATGGAATCCGCGTTTTTTCGCAAATTCATAGTTCTTGACTGAATTCCATTGCACGAAATAGGAAATATAGATCGGATCCAGAGAATCCAGTACTTCTCTTGATGGTGCTCTGGTCAATACCAGGTCCTGAACTGTTACTCCTGCGTTGTCGATCAGTTCCTGTTCGTCAACGCCTGAAGCAACACCGTTGTTCAGCTGTTCTCTTGCGGAATATGTTTCTTCATAGTCAGCTCCGCCATATTCATAGGAAACATTCTCACCATATACCAGTAAAGGCGTATTGAACTTATGAGCCATCAGTAAAGGATAAGTATAGATCAGCCTGTCGACATACCAGGTCGGCTTGCCATACTTTTCAAACATATATCTCATCAGTTTCTTCTGAGCCTTGCGGTCAGGCTTGATCGAAATGATGTTGCATCCGAATTCTTCTGAAAGATTCTGGATGTTATGAATACCGGCATTTGTCATCGGGAAGTTGTCTTCCACAGAGAAAAGGATCGGATTCATATGCATGACTTCCTTCATCAGATAGACCTGATAATGAGAATCCTTGCCTCCGGATACAGCGACAGCGCAGTCATAGCCGTCGCCATTCATTCCTCTGTATTTATCACAGATCGCTTCAAATTCCTTCCATCTTGCATTCCAGTCGATGGTTTTTCTTCTTTCGATCGACTGACATGCTGAACAGACACCTTCTTCATTGAAAGTGATCCCCGGCCTGGTATCAGGCATGACGCATTTCTTGCAATACTTCATAATCTTTTCTCCTATAAGTTATAGATATCGGCTTTATATTTATCCAGATTGCTTTTTAAGAATTCAATGGTCTCTGCTAGACCTTCTTCAAAGGTATACTGCGGTTTCCAGTTCGTTAATCTCTTGATCTTTTCATTTGAACCTAATAATCTGTTGACTTCCGATTTTTCAGGACGGACTCTTTGTTCATCACAGATGATCTTCGCGTTCGGATTGATCTGTCTGATCAGTTCATTTGCCAGATCTCCGATCGAAATCTCTTTCTGAGTCGCAATATTGATCTCTTCACCGATCGTCTTATCAGATCTGTAGATCTCTAAGAATCCTCTTGCGGTATCCTTGACATAGTTGAAATCTCTGGTTGGACTTAAGGATCCTAACTTGATCTCTTCCATACCGCTCAATAATTGGGTGATTATCGTCGGTATGACAGCTCTTGCGGATTGTCTTGGTCCATAAGTGTTGAAAGGTCTAACGATCGTTACAGGCAGGTTAAAACTCCTGTAGAACGATTCTGCGAGCCTGTCTGCACCGATCTTGGTCGCAGAATAAGGTGACTGTCCCTGATACGGATGATTCTCATCGATCGGGACGTATTTTGCAGTACCGTAAACTTCGCTTGTTGAAGTCACTAATATCCTTTTTGTACCAAGATCTCTGGTTGCCTGTAAGATATTCAATGTTCCTTTGATATTGGTATCGACATACATATCAGGTGAATGATATGAATACGGAATAGCGATCAATGCAGCCAGATGAAATACTGCATCGCAATCCTGCATCGCTACTTTTACACCATTGGGATCTCTGACATCGCCCAAAAAGATATCCAGTTTATCTTTGATTTCTTTGTCAAAAGTATCGATCCAGCCCCAGTTATTGAAAGAGTTGTACTGGACCATCGCCCTGACATCAAAACCTTCTTTTACTAATAATTCAGTCAAATGGCTTCCGATAAAGCCTTCTGCACCTGTTACCAAGATTTTGCCCATAACAAAAAACCTCTTTTTTTCGCTATTATTTTAACATTATTTTATAGACTATGCCCTATTACCTGTTCAGGCATTCTATTTTGTTCTGTTGATCAGCTTAAGGAATGGTTTCTCTAAGAAGAACTGTCTGATCAGATCGATCAGAGAACAAATTATAAACACCGCAAGGATCTTTACGATCGAATGCAGATAAGGGTTATTGACATATTCGATATTTGGAGAGATATCTTGCCAGATCAGTACTCCCAACAATCCGTCATGGATCAGATATACTCCTAAAACAGTTGAAGCGATCAGATTGATGAAAGAATTGCAGAAATCCTTTCTGAGCGCATATAAGAAAGCAAAAAGCGATAACGCAAAAGACGGAAGGATGTTCCAGCGGACCATGAAAGTATCATTCTCTACGAATTTGATATTTCCGGTCATCTTTCCAAGAAGATCCATGGCAGGGATCGATGCAGCGATCCCGATAAATAAAACTAACGTGATCAGCAAGTTGATCCTGTTGTTGTAAGCAAAATCTTCCGGATAGAGTCTGATATACGCTCCGAAGAAGTATGAAATCAGCATGAAATCAAAATTGCTGAGATCATAAATATCACCAAGAATACTCTGAACACCGATAAACATGACTGTAATGATCATCAGCATCTTTCTGTACTCTCCCTTTTTCATATTAATGAGAAAAGGATTGATGAACGGAATAAAGAGAAAAGTCAGGATATAAAAGGCTACATACCAGTTTCCACATAATGGTGATAAAAACTGTCTGATCAACTCCTTAACTGAGATATGCACCAGTTTTGTAACAGATAAAAACAACGCAATAGAAACCGAATAAAACAGTGTCTGCGCAATCAATGGGATCAGCCGTTTATAGAACCTGTTTTCCGTATCTGCTTTGATCTGATAAAATCCTGTGATCAGCGCAAAGACCGTACATGCCGAATAACCGAAAACGCTCAATATCTTGAGATAAACGATGTTTGCTGAAACGTTCAGAAAGATCGATCTTTCATAGCCGCCATGATAGACGTAATGTTGAGCTATGATCAATAACATTGATATGATCCTTAACAGTTCTACGCTTGAATTTCTTCTTTTATCTTGTTTCATCATCACTATTCATTATAAAGCCTGTAAACCACAAAACCATCCCGTTCATAGACGATATCGCAATCATTCAATCTGAAATCCGGGTTTACGAATAAGGTCTGAACAAGATATTTCACATTTTCTTCTTTCAGCTGTTTTAGAGCTGAATTATCATTTTCGAAAATATCATCAACGATCTTTCTTCTTCTTTCCCTTTCGGAATCCGTAGAATAGAGACCGTCATTCCATATGAAGCGCTGTGAGAATACCCCTAACATCTCTTCTTTTCTCATGCCGTCATATTCAAAGCAATCCAAAGCAATATAATCTTTTTCTGCAGTATTCTCTTTTAACCACTGTGCTAATCCGTATTCCTCAGCATAAAAACGATATCTGTCGTCCCCCGGAGTGCTCTCTCCTTTCTGTATCAGCGATGCATCATTTATCTGTGCCATGATGCTGTCTAAAACAAAGGATCTGATATCAGAAAAAGAAAAGATCAGAACTGCAGCAATCAGAAGATATTGTATTTCCTTTTTTGCGATCTTATCGATCATATATAGCCCGGACAATACAGCACAAGGAAAAGTTGACATCAGAAAATACATCTGGCTGTTGCCATCCTGATATGTATTGATCGTCAGAAGGACCCCCCATAAAGACACTGAAATCAGGCTGATCGGGATCAGCACATCAGCATTTCTTCTGAACAGAAAATACAAGATCCCACAAGCTGAGATCATCAGTAAAAGCATAGCTGCCCTGTTGCTTCGGAAAACATAAAGGAATAAGGCAACGATCCTGGCGATCCCGTTGTCCTGAAAACCTTTTTCATAAACGAGTTCATTCAATATTTCGATCGCCCAACGGTTCTTGTCAAAAGCTCCAAGGATGCCTAGCAGTTCCAATCCGTTTTTTCTTTCCATTCCGGTATTCAGACCGGAAATGACCAGGAAATAGATCACAAGGAACGAAAACAGCCATACGAAACCACAGATCATACCTCTAGTCCACTTTTTCTGTAAAAGGAAACAGAAAGCAACTGCCCCGTGTGCGATCAGTATCGTCAAAGTGATCGGGGCTTTAAAGCCTGTATTCACAGCGATAAGAACACATGAGATAAATACATTGATCGATGAGAAAACATCTTTCTGATACATCCGTATCAGACAGGCGATCGATAACATGGAGAATGCATATCCGTAATCAAAACCAAAAGGACAATAATAGAGGTGCTCCGGTAAATATACTGTTGAAGAACTGATCAGCAGGATAAAGATCATTCCGGAATAAATCAATAAACGATTCCCAGTCACAGTTTTCAGAAAATCAAAGCAAGATAATACCAAAAGCAGACAAGGGATCAGATATGAGTAGTAATAACTCACGGTAAAGACATCGATCCCGCTATTCATGGAAGAAAACGCAATCAATATATTCGAGAAATAATGATAGTAGAAAGCTTCTCCTACCAGACGGAAATTCTGCACAGGAAGTCCTTTTGTGAAAGAAATACTGTTGCCAACCCAGAAAAGGAAGTCTTTATTAAACACAGTTGAGCCATATCTTTCAGGTGATATAGTATGAAGAGAAACCGCATGAAAGCAGATCACATAGAGAAATGCGATGATCACAAAACAGACGATATGATCAACATCGATCTTCGCTTCGATCCAATCACGATTGCGATACAGATTATAAAGCGAGATCACGCACAATAAAACCGTCAGAATGATAGACGGCATAAAAGATAAGAGATGCATATATGCGAAATATACTATCAGTATGAATACCGTTCCAAATACATAGCTGTACAGGATGGCATCATCAAACAAATCACTTCTTTTTCTGATGAGAGTCAATAATGAAAGGCCTGGAATAAAGATGCCGAAAAACTGATATAAGAAATAAAACAAAGCAGACTTAAGTCCTGTTCCGCTATAAAAGCCAATCAGCAGACACGCTAATAAAATGATCCCTTCATTCAAGTAGATCGCACCGTATCGATTGTCTGAAAGAAAATTCTTCTCTTTCATAAATCAGAAGCCCCAGGAGAGATACCCCAATAGGAGCAGACCAAAATAGAAGATACCGAAAAAGATATGTGCGAAATACAGGATCTTTCCGGCCAGATACTGTTCATCGCTGATTCGGCCCTCTTTATGCATGGTTTCAAGATATCCGATGCATACTGCGAAGATCAGATATCCGAAAAAAGGCATTCCCCATCCGAAATTTCCGTCGGCTGCTCTGGGACCGGTTTCCACTATGAACATATATACAAGGATGCTGAATAATACCATCATCCAGCTTTCCGTAATGATCCTTCTGTTTAAAACTTTTTTTCTGCCGCTCTTGAAATAAACCAGATATGAAACATATATAGGGAATGCGTAATTCAACAAGAGATATAAAGGAAGTTTCTTATCCTTTGTCAGAAAAGCGATCGCATTGGAGACAGAAAAAGCGACTCCGCTTTCCCCTTCTCCCGGGAAAGAAGTTCTGAACTGGAAGATCAGTACTACACAGGAAACCAGTACACAGCATCCGAAAATAAAAGCGTTCCTGAAATTCTTCCCTTTGGAAGAAACAAAGTCTATGATCAGTCTCACCAACATGATCGGAGCGAAAACGATGACAAAATTCGGCTTTGAAAGATTGCTCAATGCAAGACTCAAAGTAAATAAAGCCAATTTCTTTATATCGATCGTTTCCTTATATTCTCTTTCGATTGAGAAATAAAAACCCAGTGTCAATATCGCAAACAGACGCATCAGAGTATAGGTGGAATTGTGCCATGACTGTGTCGCAAAAGCACCCTGATAATAATATCCTGACCATTCCGGTATGCATAATTTACAGATAAAGACAGTTGATGCTGCAATCGGGATCAGAGTTTTCTGATCGCAATCCTTCCCAAGAAGCTCCATAACAGTTCTGATAAAGAATGCACAAGCATAAACAGTAACAGCTGTCGCGATTGCCATAAAGGCGATAAAAAGCGTATTGGAAGCATCGATCTTATGTAACAGAACGACCATCAGAGAAACAAGGGAATAGCCTTCTCCTCTTAGAGCCTGTCTGACATGCGCCGGGTAATCACTTGAATGATAGACATTGACATAAAGATAGATCAACAAAAAACTGATTATCATCACAAAAATCGGAAAGATAATGCCATAGAGATCTGATATCGGTTTTTTATTCTGTTTTTTTATCATAAAGAAAGTATATCACGCATCTATCCCTCTTTCTATGAACGGGACTTATTCTGCGTCTTGTTTTCTGATCTTCGAATAGCAAGAAATAACAGCTTTCGTCAATGGCTTTTCAACGAAAGAATACATCACATAAGAAAACAGCACTACGATCAGAGTATAGATCCCTAAAAAGAGGAAAGGCTGATCATATAACGGCTTTAAAATGTTCTCAGACATCAGGATAAGATGATTGAACAGAGAATGCCAGACATATATCTCATATGACACTCCTCCAAGAACCTGAAAGAACTTAAATCCGAGATAGTTCTCCAGAGAAAGAAATACAAATAAAACACATGGGAATATAACAAAAACAAAGGATCCCCACTGATACTGATAGAAAGCTGTATAGTTGATGATGAACAACAAGCCACATACAATCAGGGTCAGATAAGAAAATAGATACAGGAAACGATGAGAATAATTCCGATAGAGTTCATAAAGGATCAATCCATAGAAAAAGGCTGCATAACCTCTGGAAACATCTTCATTCGCAAAAGGCAGATCGATACCATAATCATGGATGCCAATGCCCAGAAGGCAGACGAAAACAAACAGATATATCGGTTTGATGCCGTTTCTCTCACTGATCCTCAATATCAGATAGAAGATGATATAACAGATCATCAGGACTCCGACATACCACAAAGGATTGTTGATCCCTCTGCCGACTTTTATAGAATATCCTGAGAATGTGATCAGGATACTGTTGAAGAACTTAAAGATATCCGGAACAAGCCCCTGTCTGAACACACCATTCAGAAGATAGTCGATCATGATCAGAACAGTCATCACGATCACAGATAATATCGCTGTTGGATACAGTCGTCTGATCTTCTTGCCGATAAAAGTTTCGAAACTGCTTTTTCCGGTCTTATCGGCAGTCATTCCGGATAAGAATCCGGAAATGATGAAGAAAAACTCCACAAGCATTGCGAAGTTAAAGATCCCTTCTACGAAATCGATCTTCCCGAAATCCACCAAAGTAGTCATCTGGAAGTGATGAAAAAGGATCAGGATCGAAAGAAGGAACTTTAAAAAATCCAGTGAATAGTAATGCTTCTTATTCTCCATAGAACTCTCTGATCGTCTGACAGACTCTGTCGATGTCTTCATCGGCCAGCTGATAATACATCGGAAGTCTCAATAACCTTTCATAAACGTTTGTCGTATGGACATCTTCCCCATGGAATCTGCCGGCTCTGATGCCTTCCGGAGCACTGTGCAACGGAATATAATGGAATGCACTGATGATATTTCTTTCACGCAGATATGCCTGAAGTTTTTCTCTTTCTTCAAGATTCTTTGCCATGACATAGAACATGTGCCCGTTGTGTACACAATCTTCTGAAATGATTGGCAGGTCAATAAAACCTTTTTCCATCAGAGGCTTCAGATTTTCATAATACCTGTCAAAGCTCTTCACACGGTCATCATTGATCTCATCGATCTTCAGCAGTTGCGGATATAGATAAGCCGCAAGGATATCGGAAGGAAGATAACTGGAACCCTTATCGACCCAGGTATACTTATCGACCTGACCGTTCTTGAATTGCGTCCTGTTGGTTCCTTTTTCTCTGATGATCGTTCCTCTGTCGATCATATCAGTGTTATTGATCGAGATCGCACCACCCTCACCCATGGAATAATTCTTTGTCTCATGGAAAGAGAAACAACCCAGATCACCGATCGTACCCAGATATCTGCCCTTATACATTGCATTGACAGCCTGAGCCGCATCTTCAATAACGTAAAGGTTATGTCTGCGAGCGATCTCCATGATCTCATCCATCTCACAGGAGACACCGGCATAATGAACGACCATGATGGCCTTTGTCTTCTCGGTGATCGCTTCTTCGATCTTTTTTTCATCAATGTTTTTCGTATCATATCTGATATCGACGAATACAGGAACGCCGCCGAAAATGACGGCTGCATTCGCAGAAGAAGAGAAAGTGAAAGAAGGAAGGATGACTTCATCCCCAGGTCCGATCCCTGCCAGCATGCACGCCATCTCCAAAGCGGTCGTTCCGCTGGTTGTCAGATGGATCTTAGGAGAGTGGAATTTTTCTTCCAGCAGCTTTTCACATTGTAAAGTAAAAGCGTTATCTCCACAGATCGTATGAGACCGGATCGCCTCATTGACATATTGTTCTTCGCCTTCCACATAAGGCGGAATGTTGAATGGTATCTTTTTCATCAGTTCATACCTCGCTATATAGTTTCTTCATTAAGCCAATTTTTAAAATGGTGATGATATACAAAGCCGGTCAGATGATCGAACTTGTCGGAATCAAAGACAGTATCGCCGGATTCGATCTTCAACTGCTGCTCAGGCCACTCAATATCTGTGACCTGATTCCCGTATTTTTCAGAGATCAGAAGAGCCATCTGCTTCAAACTGTAATCTTCTCCTCCGATATTGAATACGTCATTGACACACGATTCACATTCTGCACCTCTAAACAGAGCATTGCAGAGATCCTCTATATGGATCAGTGTCCTTCTGACAGTTCCTCCGCCGTACAAAGTAATATCCTTTCCTGCGCAAGCATTCCTGATCATGAATTCCGCCGTCCCATAGGAGCTGACTCCCGGAATCAGAGAACCGTAAGGAACACAGATCCTGAAGATCAGATATTGGATATCAAAACAGTTGTGATACATCTTCAGATACTGTTCGCAGGCGTATTTGTTGATCGCATAGATCGTCTTGAACTCTTTTTCATCATCTTCTTTCAATCTTCCGCTTCTCCCCTTGTATACGAGCCTAGTGGAAGGAAAGACGATCTTAGCCTTTGAAGATACCTCACGATATGTATCAAGGATATTGAGCAACGACATCTCGTTGATCTGCAGATAGCTGTCATATTCATCAAAACCCTTATATGTCCCGGTCTTGCCGGTAAAGACATATAAGAGATCAACATCGAAATCGATCTTTCTGACGTCTTCTTTATCAAGAGTATTCACTCTTTCATAATCAGGCAAAGCATCGAGATGATCTTCCTGAATATCATAGAGACGAAAAGAAACATCATCCTCATGTTTTCTGATGAAGCAGATCAGGTTTCTGGCAATATAACTGTTTGCGCCGATCACTGCGATCTTCACTCAATTGCACCTGCCTTTTTCATGAAATCGTCCACGAGTTTCTCCTGATGAAGCAGAGTCTGATAGTTCTTTTTTCTTGTTTCTTCATCAACGATACACTGATAGAAATGATTGATGCTGTTGCAGAAAGCATCATCTGCTTCCATCTGAAACTCTTCTGTTACACCGTTTCTGCTGATCGTGTAAGTCGGTACAAAGCCATCCGGAGCCGTCAGGATCCGGTTGCTTCTCAAAGTTCCATTGCTGCCCCAGATATCGATGCTGCAGCGGTAATCATTATCCATACCGAAAGAAAACTGAACGCATCGATCATCCTTTGTCAAAGTACCGGAACCGTAGATATCTACTTCTCTGTCTTTCCTGTAGTTCAGCATTGCACAGGAGACTATAGAATCCCCTCCTAAAAGATGATCTGCATACTTCAATACATATCCACCGCAGTCCAACAATGCGCCACCGCCCAGTTTTTTATCATAACGGAAATCATTCTTTCCACGATCCGGAAACCCGAAATCCAGTCTGATCAGCCTGATGTCACCCAGTTCTTCCGAATCCATGACTTCATTGATCTTATCGATCTGAGAATGAAATATGAACATATAGTTTTCATGCAGCGCGAGATGATTTTTCTCAGCGATCCTCACGAGATCTTCAGTATCTCTCAAAGAAGTCGTAGAAGGTTTTTCGATCAATACATGAAGTCCATTCTCCAAAGCCTCTTTTGCCCAACGATAATGAAGAGCCGGAGGAAGCGGGATATAAATGGCGTCGATCTGCTTTGAATGGATCATTTCATGATAGCTGTCAAACAGTTTTCCGCCATACTGTTGTATCATGGCGTTTGCTTTATTCACATTCCCTTCATCGATGACAGAAAAAGTCTCATCCGAAAGCTCAGGATCGAACCATTCATCCTTGGAAGCTTTTGACAAGCCGACATAATCGAAACGTGAACTCTTTTTCAGCGCCGGAAGAAATCTCCTGAAAGCGATCTCCGACGGACAGATAATACCTAATCTCATACTAGATCCTGATCAATGACAGAAGGCTCCTCAGCTGGATATTCAGATAGTTATTGGACATGCACAAGAAATTCAAAGATGCATAGTTCATCCATAAGAATCCGTAAGGAAGCTCGTCAAATCCCCCTTCTTTTACTTCTATAATGACATTCCTATTCTGTTCGTGATAGAAACGTCCGCCCTCTTCCGAAAGCATCACATCGACCAGAACAGAATCTGAATCATGTTCATGTGCCCGGAAATAATCCAGGAAAAGATCCTGATCCTCATTATGATCGGAATACTGGATGCTCGGACCAAGTTCGCACTGATCAAAACAACCAATCTCCGGCTTCAGTCTGACCAGGAATTTTCTTTCTCCGTTGATCACTTTTGTAAACAGAACGAATAAAGCACTCTGTTTTGCCTTGAATAAAGGCTGTGTCCACTGCCGGACTTCTCTTCCCTCGATCTCGATATCATAGTATCGTACTTCAAAATGACCGTCATGCTTGCAAACGATACCGTTTTCATCTGTTTTCCAGTCGACCAGCTGGCCTAAAGGAACAGCAATCTTTTTGACATCATTTTTCATCTTGTAGTCGTTGATCAGAGAATATGCCTTCATCAGATCTGAAGAATATGTATCAGAAAAGAATGATTTGTATAAACTCTGATCTCTGAAATACTCTTTCAAATACTCGTGATCACCATCTTCATTGATCAAAGTCGGAATACCGGATAGAACAGTCCTGGTATCCATATTCACAAGATTATCGATCCTTGACAGCATCTTGAGCTGGCCAAGGGTCATCCATCTGTAATTGGACTGTATCTCGATATCTGTATCGTTATCCAAAAGCAGGATGATATTCCTGTTTCTCTTGCCGTCAAATCTGCTTCCCTGTTCCGACTGGATCTGATCATAAATGACTCTGCCTCTGTTTCCGGCATCTTCGAACCATTCGAAATAATAAGGAAGCCTTCCTCCATGTGCCCTGATGAAATTACTCTTGGTCGCCTGGATCGTAGGAGAGATCTGAACACAGTTGACATTACCCGGCTCGATCTTCGCCTGCATCAGGAAATTCATGACGCCATCGATCTCTTTTGCGATAATACCTAAAAAACCGATCTCTTTCTGCTGTATGATCGGTTGTTCATATAGAAATACATCATTGACAAAGAATCGCATTCCGATGATCGAAAAAAAACTGCGTTTTCTGTTCAATACTTCTCCTCTGTAATCATCATAGAACCAGAAAGAGTCATCGGAAATCGATGTCTGAGAAATATTAACGATCGTGTTTTTATTCAGATCATCGATCCATTCCAGCAGTGACTTCGTAGAATTCACGTTGCCCTCGATACAGGACCACGATTCGATCAGTTTCTCAAGCAAAGGATCATGCATCCGGATCTTCCTCCAGATTCACTTTCTCTTTTGTGACATATTGCGGAGCGGCATTGATGCCCATATAGATCCTTCCGATATATTCGCCCATCAGGCCGTTAGAAATCATCAGCATGCCACCGATGATCAGCTGGACCGTCATCAGTGCGCTGTATCCGGCCTGAATACTAGGGTGTAAAAGCTTATTCACAACAGTAAATATGATCCCGAAGAAACCGCAAACAGTCAGAAACATGCCCATATACGAAACGATCCTGAGCGGTATCACAGAAAATGCAGTAAAGCCATTCATCCACAGACTCAGCAGTTTGATCAGAGTATAGCCGGACTTTCCTTCTTTTCTCTCGTTATGCCTGATCATCTGGTTGGCAATATTCCTGGTGGTTCTTAAGATCAGACCCCAGATATAAGGGTAAGAATGTTCATAACGACAGATCTCTTCGATGATAAACTTCCGTGCAACAAAAAAACTCGTCAGATGAAGTTCTTTCGGTTTTCCTGAAAGGATCTGCAGCATCAGATTGTTCATTGCAGTTCCAAGTTTGCGGAACAGATTGTCTTTTCTCTCCTCATAACGGGCATAGACGACATCATAGCCTTCAAACAGCTTATCCATCAGCTTGAACGTTTCTTCGACCGGTGTCTGACCATCATCATCTAACGTTACGATATAATCCCCTTTACATACCTTGTACCCAGCCATCAGCGCGGAATGCTGACCAAAGTTCTTTGCCAGACAGATCCCTTTGATCCTCTTATCCTTTTTGCCCATCTCTCTGATCACATCCCAGACATTATCCGGAGAACAGTCATTGACAAGAACGACCTCATAAGTAAAAGGATCATGCTGAGACATGAGCTTTTCGATCTCTTCGACAACGATACCGATCGTCTTCTCGGATCTGTAGCAAGGTATTACAAAAGATATCATTTCCATGTTTAACAGTATCATTATACGATATTTTCCAATTTATATGCGGAAACTGTGTTTTTATTTTGACCGGGCTCTGTTATGATTTAGTAATGATGAAACAGGCAAGAAATAACAGAATAATCAATACTTTATGTGATCTTTTACTGATCGCAGTTCCTCTCTTACTCTTCTTAGTATATGCTCTGAAAGAAAAAAGAGCCCTCTTTGCTCTTCTTCCTCGCATCAACGATGAAGTAGGCTACTGGAGAGAACTATATTCTTTTGACAGATGTTTCTTCAATTTCGGAAAAAACGGCTGGCTTGGCTATAAAGCAGCACAGATCGGCCCTTTTGGCTGCCATGGGTTATTGCAGCTGTTTGCCTGGGGCTGGTATGCCTTATTATTCTCATGGAAAGTCAACTCGATCTATATCGCCAATTTCATCCTGCTGACGGTCGCATATCTTCTCTTTGTGATCCTGATCAGACCAAACCACAAGCTTGCAATACTGGTCTTCCTGTTCTCATTAAGCTTCAGGCCTTTAAACACTTATCTGAATACTTCCCTGATGGAAGCACCCTGTTTTGCGGCAATGCTCGTATATTTTGCACTATTGTATTATTACGAACAGAAACCGGAATCAAAAAACAGATTCTTTTTATGTGCAATAGCTGCACTATATTGCACGCTTCTCAGGATCTGCTATATCGTCGTACTCTTCCCGGCGATCATGATCTCCAACGACAATAAAATCAATCTGAAGCTGATCATCAAAATGATCCTTTACGGATCATCATTTATCCTACTTTATCTGCTTTTCTCAAAAACGACAGCCGAATACCCGCAATGGTTCCTGACAGAGCTGGGCGGCAATGCAGGATCTCTCATCGATAAACTGAAACTGATCCTGGCTTATTTCGCAAATGGCCTGATCTCATATTTTCTTGAGATCAAAGACGGGATCATCCGTTTTATGAACCTCTATGCCAGCATAAACGGGCTCATCACACTGATCACTGTTTCCTTCCCTCAACTTTTCTTTACTGTCAGACTGACAGTGATAGCGGTCCTGATCTTCCTGCTGATCCCTTCAAAAGATATCCAGTTATACCTCAAAAAGATCTGGATGGCGATCATGCTGGTGACATTCATATTCGGGGTGATCGCACTCTACGATACCAGCGGTTGGCTTGACATCAGGATCACGGCACCGCTTCTGTTTGGCATGATCATCTGGATCTTTATAGAATATGATAAGACCCTCCACATCAATTTCAAAAATGCTCTAATCATCCTATTAACAGTTACTGCCTTATTCATCACCTGGATCACTCCAAAAAATAAACAGGCAGAATTCTATCCGGAAAAATACCAGAGCTTATTCAGCGTATTGAATGACTATGAAGAAGTTGATTCAATAGTCATGCATCTGGATGTAATGGACAGCGATGATTCTCTTTCCATAATGTATGCCATCCCACCGAAATACGGCGTCCTGATCTATACAGATGAAAACAAGATCGAAGAAAACAAACCGAGATTCGTCTTCCTGACAGAAAAAAAAGATCTGAAAGACTATCAGATCATTTCGCAGGAAGACGGATGCGGATATCTGTATCTCTACAACAACTGATCACTTCCCGATCAGTTGTTTTTGTTTCATCAGAAATGCTATGATCCCTTAAACAAAACTGATTTGCAACAGTCTTCAGCAGTTCAACAAAAGAGATACATTACAGCGTATAAATGATGATCCCCACAAGGACGATCGCAATCCCAAACATTTGTCTTCTACTGACCTTTTCCTTAAAAAACAGATAAGTAAGAGAAGGGACAAGTATATAACTCAGCGATTCGATGATCGTTGAAAAAGAGATCGACATTCCCTTTAGGGCATAAACACCGATAAAAGTGCTGATAAAAAACAATCCATATGCGCTGATCACATAAACATTGAGATATTCCCTGATCCAGTTTTCGTATTTTTTCATAGCACTCTTTTTCAATAAGAGCTGAGAAAAAGCACCGATCAGAACGCTGATAACTTTTACCAATACATACTTATTCATGCTTCTGGTCTCCAGTCTCGATCACGACAATCCCGATGATGATGATCAGTGCACCGACGATATTCATCAGGCTCACTTTTTCATGAAACAGAAAATACCCTATCAGCATCCCCCAGACGATCGTGATCCCTTTATTGGCATAAGCAATTGAAAGCGGAATTTTTTTCAATACCATCTGCCAGACGACCGCAAAGATCCCCAGGCAGAAAACCTGCATACCGAAAAACAGAATATATCTGAACGAAAGAAAAGACTGCATGGAGCAGTATTTCGAAAAGATCATACTTGCAGAAAAAAGCAGCAATGAAAGGTGTAATGCGATCAACGACTTCAGTTTACTCATTGCCGATCCTTTCCTTGATCACATATTGTGGCTGATTGTTGATGCCGATATAGATCCTGCCCACATATTCGCCGATCAGGCCTAACAAAAACATGATCAGACCGCCGATGAATAAGATCGCTGCCATCAGAGAGCTATAGCCCAATTGAATACTTGGATCAGTCAGTTTCCTGATAATAATGACGATCGCATAGATAAAGCCCGCAAAAGCGCAGAACACACCCAAAAAAGATGCGATTCTTAAAGGAACGACAGAGAATGCCGTAAAACCATTCAGTGTCAGATTGATCAGTTTTCTTAAGGTATAACCGGAACTGCCGGATTCTCTTTCCTGGTGTTCGATCTCAACATCGCCAATATTGGAAGTAGCCCGATAGACAAGGCCACCGATATATGGATAAGACTTATCATACCTCACCATATCCTCAACAACATATCTTCGAATCGCATAAAAACTCGTTCCTTTGACCTCTTTCGGCTTGTTCAAGAGAACTTCCGACATCTTATTGTTGAGCCAGCTGCCCATTCTCCTGAATAAGGTCTCCTTAGTCTGGGGATATTTCGCATAGACAACATCAAAACCGCCTTCATTCAATCTGTCAACAAGCTTCCACAGATAAGCGGGATTGGTCTGTCCATCATCATCCATGGAAACGATGATATCTCCCTTGGAATACTTATATCCCGCCAGTAAAGCTGCATGCTGACCAAAATTCTTGGTAAAGTTGATGCCCTTTACAAACTTTTTATTCTCTTTTACCAGATCCTCAATCACATTCCAGACATTGTCCGGGGAACCGTCATTAACCAAAACGATCTCAAAAGCCTTTTCTCTCTCCTTGAGAGTTTCGATCGTCTTTTCAACGACGCCTCTTAAACTGCGTTCAGATCTGTAACATGGAATTACTACAGAAATCATGTTTACTCCTTAAATTCTATCCTCACCAGGGAAGAATAATTTTCCAGTACATATTTCATCTGATCCATATCATCAAACTTCATGATCAGGATCCCTGCTTTATACTTCATGATGTCCTCTACGACATCACCCTTCTTCCCCCAGATCATTTCATGAACGATGTGTTTTCTTACAAAATCATCGATATGAATCGAATCGATCACACCGGTTCTTTCAGTCATGATACATTCTCTGGCAATGATATTATTTTCAACGATATAGGAATCATCAACACCTTTTCCGATCTCTGCATTGAAGATCTCCTTGGGATAATTCACTCCGGTCGTATACTTTGCCAGCAAGACATAGAGATCTCCCGGAGCTCTTCTGCATGGATCGATGATGATCGCTTCATCTTCATCCGTCAGTATGAACTGGCAATGAAATAAACCATCTACTAGATCCAGATGCTTTGCGATCTTGTTGACATCATCGATCAGCTGTTTCTTTGACTCCTCCTTCATATCTCTTGAAGGAGAAGAAGCTCCCAATACCAGATACTTATTCAAACCGTACTGTTCGTCATCAAAGATGCCATATATGACCTTCTGATCCTTCAGAAGAAATGAAGCACCGTGATTGCTGCCAAAAATGAACTCTTCAATGATGATGTGATCCTGTCTTGTCAGCTTGAAGGCATCTACTGCATATCGTTTCACTTCCTCATCATTGTTACATACCTTGACGCCCTTGCCGCCTGTCAGATCAACCGGTTTCACCAGAACCGGATATCTGATGCCATTCAGAATACTATCCAAAGAATCAGGTTCATAACACTCGAAAACGAATGGTGTCCTGATGTTCAAAGACCTCGTCATCTTTCTGAAACGGTCCTTCTGATGGATGATCATGGAATTCTCATAGGAATCATGGCCTTTGATCCCCAATACCTCTCCTGCATAGGCAGTCGCAGTATAGGAAAAGTCATTGCATCCCGATACCAGATGGTCGACTTTTTTTTCTTTTGTCAGCTTTACGATAAAATCCTTATCAGAAAAATCACCGTATACATATTCATCCGCATACTGATGACCAATCGCATCCTTCATAGTACCGGTCGTGATCACATAGTAACCGGCTTTTTTTGCTTCTAATATCATCGGCAGTTCCGCATGACTGCCGTTTCCAAATAAAACTCTTTCCATACACAACTATTCTAACACATCAGTTTCCGGTCATTTTGTATAATAGAGTATGAGGAGACCTTTTAGATATGATTGTAAATAATAAATCAATTGCTTACCTTCTCTATCAGAATCAGGAAAGAAATCCCGACAAGGCAGCAATCATCAATAATGGCAAGACAGTTTCCTATAAGCAGTTATGGGATCTGGTTGAAAAAGATATCAGGATCTTACAGAAACGCAATATCCAAAAAAACGATCTGATCGGTGTACAGCTTTTCGACAGTATAGAGTTCTGTGCTCTGATGTATGCATCCGCATCACTTGGATCAGCGATCGCACCGATCGATAAATCAACGCCGAAAGCTCTCGCAGAGAAAAGATTCTCAGATCTTGGTGTCAAAACAGTTATCACTGATGAAGATCTGAAAGAAGAATTATCAACCGAGATCATCTATCCGGAATTAGATGGTGATGAGACGATGATCATTTCTTTGACATCGGGTTCAACAAATGAGCCGAAAGCGATCGAACTGACTCAGAACAATAAGATCATCAGAGCGAAAGCACATATCGATCTCTATCACCTGAATGAAGATGACGTGATCCTGACTTCGACTCCGTTGTTCCACTCCCTGGCAGAACGCCTTGTCAACATGGCACTGATATTAGGTGGTACAGTTGTCATCATCGATGAATTCAAGCCATATGAATGGTTCAACATCGTTCACAGAGATAAAGTCACATTTACGATCACCGATTCTTCGCAACTGGCTCAGATCTCACAGATGTTGTTAAGCCCATTCATTCCGGAGATCACTTCATTAAAAGCCATCGTTTCTTCTTCATCATTCTTAGAAAACCACGTCAAGAAAGAACTGATCAATAAACTCAATTGTGATCTCTACGAGATCTATGGAACATCTGAAACATCAACTCTGACCAATATCGATCTCAAACAGAGCGACAATTTCCGTTCCGTCGGAAAACCGCTTCAAGGTGTAGAATTGAAGATCTCTGATCCTGATGAAAAAAATATCGGCGAGATCTTATGCAAGACAGATCTGATCTTCAAAGGTTACTACAATAGCAAAGAACTCACAGAGGATGCATATCGTGACGGATATTTTAAAACCGGAGATCTGGGAAGGATCGATGAAGACGGATATCTCTATTACTGCGGCAGAAAGGATGAACTGATCAAATCCAACGGCATCAATATCTACCCGTTTGACATCGAAGATGTGTTGAACAAACTCGATGAGATCAAGGAATGTGCGATCTTCTCTTATCCGGATGACATCAAAGGCAATGTCATCGGTTTAGCTGCGGTTTTAAACGAGAATGCAGAACTGAGTAAAGAAGAGATCAGTAAGTATTGCACAGAAAGTCTGCCTGAACTATCCAGACCGGAATATATCTTTATCATGCCTGAACTTCCTAAGAATTCTTTAGGCAAGATCAGAAAAAACAAGATCTATGAGAATATCATCAGAAATCAGATGATGGGAGAAACATATTAATGAGCAAGTATAAATTAGCGTCCTTAAAGGAAGACGGAAAAAGAACCACCTTCAAAGTCGAAAACATCGAGATCGGCAAAGACTTTCTGATGATCGCCGGACCATGTTCCGTAGAATCAGAAGAACAGATCATGGAAGGCGCAAGACTGGCCAAGGAAGCCGGAGCCAATATGCTAAGAGGAGGAGCCTTTAAGCCGCGTACCTCTCCATATGACTTCCAGGGTCTTGGAAGAGTCGGTTTGAAGTATCTTAGAAAAGCCGGCGATGAATATGATCTTCCGATCATCACTGAAGTTTTAGATGTCAGAGACATCTATCTGGTTTCGGAATATGCGGATGTCTTGCAGGTCGGTGCCAGAAATATGCAGAACTTTACGCTTTTAACAGAATTGGGCAAGATCGATAAACCGATCCTGTTAAAACGCGGTATGAATGCCACGATCGATGAATGGATCAACTGTGCCGAATATATCCTCAAAGGAGGAAACAACAAGGTCGTCCTCTGCGAAAGAGGTATAAGAACTTATGAGACATTTACCAGAAATACTTTAGACCTCAGTGCAGTTGTCGCTGCTAAGGAACTGACACATCTTCCTGTCGTCGTTGACCCGTCTCATGCCACCGGCAGAAGAGAAATGATCAAGCCGATGTCACTGGCAGCTGTCATGGCCGGATGTGATGGCCTTGAGATCGAGGAACATCCGAATCCTTGTGAAGCTCTTTCCGATGCCAAGCAGCAGTTAACAGGGGAAGAGCTCAAGGATCTGATCAAAGCCGTTAATGAAACGCTGAAATTCAGAGAATCTCTCAAATGAAAAGAATCACTGTAAGCTGTTCCAGAAGATATGATGTCATCATAGGAAATGATCTGATCGATCATATTTCCTCGTTTTTGAATGACTTCAATCTCGGAAACAATATCCTTGTGATCACAGATGACAATGTCAGTCCGTTATACTCAGATATCGTTTTAAAGGATCTGAATCAGAACTATCAGACATCTAAATATGTCCTTCCAAACGGAGAAAGTTCAAAGAATATCGATCATCTCTATCAGATACTCAATCATCTTTCAGAAAATCATTTCCACAGAAACGATACGATATTAGCCCTAGGTGGAGGTGTTGTCACAGACATCTCTGGCCTTGTTGCAGCACTTTATATGCGTGGCATCAATCTGGTCATGGTCCCGACAACGCTTTTAGGCATGGTAGATGCATCGATTGGCGGAAAGACGGCTATAGATCTCAATTCAGGCAAAAACCTCGTAGGAACCTTCTATCAGCCTTTAACGGTCATCTGTGATGTCGACATCATCAGAAAACTGCCAAAGAGTATTTTCAAAGAAGGAATGGCTGAAGTAATCAAATATAATGTCATAGAAGACTGCCCGATCATCAGTTATATCAACAACGATACTTTCATGGAACATCTTGAAGAAGTTATCGAATACTGTATCTCTATAAAGGCAAAGATCGTATCGGAAGATGAATATGAAAGAAAAGGATTAAGAAAACTGCTCAATGCCGGACATACCTTTGCCCACGCCTTGGAAAACATCAGTGATTATCAGATCTCTCACGGAATCGCAGTAGGAACAGGTTTGGTTTATGAAGCAACTTTATCGGAATATCTAGGTTTATGTGATCACGATACAGTGCAACAGATCAGGAAAGCAATACAGAAGTATGATCTTCTGATCCCGCTTGAGTATGATCTCAACCATATCGTTAATCACATGAAACTGGACAAGAAAAATGAAGACGCGAATATTTCATTCATCCTTCCGACAACCCTTGGGAAATGCATAGAAAGAAAGCTGTCAATCGAAGAAGTCAAACAGGCTTATCAGAAGATCGGAGTTATCCTATGAAAAAAGTAAATATAGCAATCATCGGTGCCGGAAGAGCGGCACAATTACACCTGGATGCCTATAAAAAAGTCTATGGCATCGATATCAATATCAAAGGCATCTTTGATACAGATACGAAAAGAGCCATCTCTTTAAGCAATGCCTATCAGATCAAAGGTTCTTTCAGCAGCATCGAAGAGGTGCTGAATGATCCTGAGATCGATGTCATCGATATCTGTACCCCACCGTTCACCCATCCTGATCTGATCATCGATTCTCTCAATCATGAGAAACACGTGATCTGTGAAAAGCCGCTATGCGGTTACTTTGGTGAAGGAACAACTGATGGCAAGACGATGTTTAAGGAGGTACAGAAGCAGCTCGACAGGATCGAAGCAGTCGTAAAACAAAGCAAGAAGAAATTCTTCTATGCTGAAAACTTTATTTATGCGCCAGCTATCGTTAAGGCAGCAGAGATAATCACCAAGAAGAAATCAAAGATCTTATTCGCAAAAGGTGAAGAGAGCCTGGCTGGCTCATCCTCCGCTGTTGCCAATCTCTGGAACAAGACAGGAGGCGGATCTTTGATCAGAGTAGGATGTCATCCACTTTCTGCGATCATCTATCTGAAAAGACTAAACAAAATAGACATCGAGATCGTCGATGTCAAAGCAGATATCAGTACTGTTACGACTTCATTATCTAAGAAACAGCATCGCTTCATTAAGGCACAGCCTGTTGATGTCGAAGATACGGCAGTTGTTACACTGACATTCTCAGATAACACCAAAGCATTGATCATCGCTTGCGATACAAGGCTTGGCGGAAGCAAGAACTACGTCGAACTCTATTGTAACGACACCTTCATGGAATGCAACCTGACATTATCCGATATGATGAAGACCTACTTCCTGGATGAAGAAGGATTAGAGGATGTAGAAATATCTGAAATGCTCCAGACCAAGACCGGTTGGAACAATCCATTTATCGAAGATGATGTCATCAGAGGTTATACCAATGAAATGCAGGATTTCATGGAATGCATCGCATACAACAGAAAACCGAAATCCGATTTCGATATCGCCAAAAAGACGATCGATACGATCTATCGGGCTTACACTCAAAAATAACCTATTAAAGCAGACATGGCACTCAATCGAGTGCCATGTCCTTTCTTTTTCCTTTTTCTTTGATTATAAAGCCAGGATCAGATCTGTCGCAACAGCTGTCCAAGTCATGATGATTGCATTTATCACTGCGCCTGTGTGATAGCTTCCTGTCTTCTGGTAGCAATAAGTTGTTACCTTGCAGGAGATGAAGTATGTCAGGATACAGTTCAGCAATGTTGAATTGGCTCTTGACATCTGAACGTTGGTGATCGCTGTATATCCTGTAAACCAGAGCTTGCTGTAAGCATATAACAGGAATAAACCGGCAGGGATCGTAGAAGTCAGCCATACAAGTCTTGTGAATGCTGCTTCTGATTGTCCTTCTATCCTTAAACCGATGGTCTGTGAGAAGTTGAAGACACCGAAGAATAAGAGATAGAGCGGGAAGTATGTCACAAACATCTGCCATCTGATCGGCGTCGCCAGAACATTGAGCTGGACTTTCCAGACTCTTGGTGACAACGACCATAATACATCAGCCAGATAAGTCAAAGCATATACTACAGATACCGCAATAAAGCCCAATAACAACGCTTTGAAGAAGTTAGGCCATGTCGTCTTGGCGTGAGTCAGTATCCTTTCTTTATCGATCTTGCCATCCCATTTGAAACGGATAGCCAGGATTACGATTGAAAGCAATGCTGAACAGCCAAACCAGAAGACAAAACCGTTGGTATTGTTGATCCTTAGCAGCCAGTTGATCTTCGCCAGAAGCGTCTGCCCATTGAAGATCGCCCACTTGCAGATCAATGTGTTGATAAGAGCCGGTAATACCAGATAGAAAATGAACGGTGCATTGACACCTGATACCGGAGCTGGGATCGGCCTGATGATCGAAGAGAAGAACTTGGTTTCCAATAACCATGAGATGATAGGAAACATCATCATCAGACAGCCAACGATGCCTAAACTTGTTCCCAGTTCTTTCCATCCATAGATCAGATTGTCACATGGACGTGTTGCTTTTGCCAGTGAAGCATCAAAGAATTCGACCATGTCTCTCATCGGTTCAGGTAAAACAAGCGCTGTTGGATGGCCGGAATTTCCCTGATAAAGCGTTCTGTGAGAACCATCCGGCATCGTATATGTATGATTGAGTTCGATCACATCAACACCGAGATTGGAAGCATACGCTTCATTAGTAGCGATATCTCTTGCTCTGATCTTGCCTTGCCCATAGGTGTTATCCCATGTTCCGATAAAGACGGCCATATCGACACCTTCCAGATTGAAGTTGCCTGCACCCAGATACATAATGGCCTTGACGCCATCTCTAAGCACCGTCTTGTCATCGTCAGTCGTAACAGCAGATAAGGCTCTTCCTGCACCGGCAGAATGTCCGATCGCGCCAAGTTTGTTGCTGTCAACAAAAGCCAGAGATGTCAGATAGTCCATCGCATCTCTTGCACCAACATCAGAAACCTTAGATTCGTCTGATCTTCCGATCGTATACGGATCGATCGCCATAACGACATATCCTCTTCTGGACAGTTCGATCGTGATCGAACTCAGGTTTTCTAGACACGCATTGCCGCCCGGCAAAGCCAGGATACCAGGAGCAGGAGTCTTCGCAGTGGCATTCTTTGGAATATAGATCTTAGCACTGAGCTTTAGACCGGAATTGGTTACAATATCGATCCTTTCCACTTTGACATAACCGTTGTCAGTCTGGGCTCTGTCAGCCATGACAAAACCACATACATACAATAAAAGAGCGATTATGACTACGATCAGTCTTTTATCTGTTTTTTTCATATGATAGATTTATCCCCCTTGTTACCTGAATATTATTATATCTTAAAAAGGGGCTTAACGCCCCGATATGATATCCATAAGCTCTTTTCTCATGACTTCGATCGGAGCTTGCTTTCCCGTCCAAAGTTCGATCTGTTTTGCGCCCTGATATAAAGACATGCCCAATCCATTCAGTATCGAACAGCCTTTTTCTTCTGCGTTAAGCAAAAACTGCGTTTTATCCGGATTGTAACAGGCATCAAAATAAAATTGATCATTTCTGATAAATTCTATAGGCAATGGGCTTTCACCGATCGTTCTTCCCATACCGATCCCGCTGGCATTGATGATGACATCGCATTTTTCAATAAATGAAAAGTCTTTATAATCGACCGCTTTGGCTAAAGTTGTGTAATTGTGATCGATACTGTTAACTAGTTCGTTTGTATTGTTACTGAACATATCAGTTACATAGATCTCTTTTGCACCATAATATGCCAATATCGAACAGATCGCATGCCCTGCACCGCCGGCACCAAAGCAGAAGAATGTCTTATCTAGAATCGATAATCCTGCATCTTCCGTTATAGAACGATAGAAACCGATCCCATCCGTATTGTAACCAATCAGATTTCCGTCTTTCTTTACAACTGTGTTGCAGGCTCCCATCTTTTTACATAAAGGATCTACTTCATCCAGATATTTCAATACTTCGACCTTATTTGGTTTTGTAACAGCACATCCGATAAAAGAGGGATTGTATCTGATCCCGTCAACAATCTCCTTGAGATGGTCAATTCCTGCTTCTGTATAAAAATACTGCAGGTTTAAACCCATAGCTTCATAAGCAGCGTTCTGCATTCTTGCCGCAAAAGATTGTCTTAACGGCATTCCGATCAACGTGATAAATCTTGTTTCTATATCTGTTTTCATATTATTGCCGGGTAATCATAATTTGTTGAAATCTGGTATTCCATCTTCCCCAATCCTTACCATATGCATAACCGATCAGCAGCAGTTCGTCACTGCTGATCCAGCCTTCTTTGCTCTTGGCAATGCCCATATTGTGAGCATATTCTTCGATCCCGTCCTTTTTCCTGTCGGCTTCTTCAAACAACTTCCCATTAGGAGAAGTATACATGATCAACGTGGAACCGGAAGACATCCTCAGAAAGATGGAAAATCCAATAAAAACATCATTTTTCTCGTCATAGACGACATCCAGAGAATCTTGGTGTTCTCTAAGCAACACCTGATCTTTGAAACGTATCGTATTCGGCCAGTCTTCCACCAGATCAGCCTTGCATAATTCGATATATCCTCCGGACACATCGACATTTGTATAGTATATGAACAGATCATCATCTTTGATCACGAAGCTGAGTTCTCCGATCCCCCATCCCTTTGGATCTCCTTCATACTCGATGATCGGCTCAGGAGCACCACCCCAGCCATTTCCGTTCCATTTTTCATAAGGACCATCGGGATTCTTGCTTCTGGCAACAAAAGCGGAGTTCTTGCTGCCGTTTCCCTCGTAATAATCCGTTCCTGTATAACCCAGATAATAATAATCACCAAAATAAATCAAACCCGGATCGCATACAGAACACTGATCCTTTGAACCGGGAGTCGGTTTCAAAACGATCTCTTCCTCATTCCAGCTGATCCCGTCATCTGAATGGCGATATGTGATCCAGTCCCATTGTGATCCGCTGTTTCCAGGAGAAGAAAACCACGCATCATAAGAACCATCCTCGTTCTTCATGATAGAAGGGCCATAACGGTAATATCCCGAAGAAGAATAGAAAATGATTTCTCCTTCGTCAACGATATCGATTTGGTATTTTATACTTCCATCTGTTTTTTCTTCTGGAACAACGATCTCCTGGCTATCTTCAGATTCGTTCTTTGTTACATCCTCACTGATCGTTTCATCTTCTTTTATATCCTTTTCATCTTTCTTCTGCTTTTTGCAGCTACATAATGAAAGGAGGAAAACAGCGATCATCAGATACATGAATACATTTTTCAAATACTTTTCTGTACGCATGTATCTATTTTACTATAGATATCGATCTTTTAATAAATCCTCACAACGATATAAAAGAAAGAACACCAGATAGAACACAAAGAACTTCTTGTATGCTTCTGTGATATAAGTCATACTGATTCCAAATACAGCAGAAATCAGAATGATCCTGACGATATTGTTTTCTGAACCATCAGCCTTTCTGATCAGTTGCAGATGAAAAGCAGAAAAGATCGCTAATCCGAATATGCCAGACTCATTCAGTTTCTGCAGCAGCTGATTGTGAGAATGGGGATACTGATCAGCCCATTGGTTGGCAACATCCAGGACCGGTCTGGATCCATGACCGAAGATCGGTTTTTCTCTGATCATCCTCATTGCTTCCTTCCAGATGACATCGCGATCGGTAAAGGTCGTTGATTTTTTCAATATCTTTTCAATGATGAAACTGACAAACGGAAAATTATCGCCGCTGTAGACAAATAGAACAAACAGATTCAATAAAACTGCAGCGATCAGCAATACCGAAAACGGCAGTTTCCTGTTAAAACGATATAAAACTATTCCAAATATCATCGCCCCAAACATCGCAGCCAATGCGACGACAGTCGTTGCATTCATAACATAATATACAACATAGATCGAAATCACTATGAAACAGAACGATCTGATATATTTCCTGTTGATACAGATATTCAATAACGCTGTGCATATCCCCGGAAGGATCCATAAGAGCAATGTTGCCAGCAAGCCTCTTCTGTAATATCCTTCTCCAGAAAGATGAAAAACGATGTCTATGAAATAAGAATAGACAGCGATCTCAAAATTCAGCAGCAGTCCCTTGATCAGCTGATCGGGAATATCAATAAAATATTCAACGATCAGAGCCATCATCAAAATACAGATGACATCAAAAAACATCTTTTCATATTCATAAGAACCAAAAGATCTGTAATTGATCAGACTTGAGACCACCAACATCCCTTCCAGAACGATCAGTATCCCAAACAGGAAAGAAAACTTCTTTTTTCTTCTGATAAACAAGAAAAGAAGGATCAGAAAAGAAAACAGTTTCAGGATATCTTCTTTTATCCAGACATAGACAAAATAAGAAGTCGGAAAACTCTCATTCAGAAAAGGCAATGCAAAAAGAAACACTGCGATCCACTGATTCTTATTTAAAAAATTCCTGACCCTATCCATTATCCTTCCAAATTTCTCCATTTTCTTTACAAAAACTATTTCTACCAGTAAGACAAAGCTCTTTCAATGACCTTGTCCATATCATAATACTTATATTCACCCAATCTGCCGCCAAAGATCACATTCGGATCATCTTTCGCAAGCTCAAGATATCGATGATATAAAGCGTCGTTTCTTTCATCGTTGATCGGATAATACGGCTCTTTTTCCGGATCCCATTCCAATGGATATTCCCTGGAAATGATCGTCTTTGGCTGATTATCACATCCGAAATGCTTATGTTCTATGATCCTGGTGTATGGGATTTCACGATCTGTGTAATTGATCACCGAATTTCCCTGGTAATCAGGAATATCCAGTACTTCTGTTTCAAATCTCAAAGATCTGTATTCCAAACGACCCAGCCTGTAATCATAATAAGCATCGATCGGACCGGTAAATACCAGTTTATCATATTCGATCTCATCACGATGTTTCAGAAAATCATAATTCAATCTGACCTCGATCCCCTTTAACAGTTTCTCAATGATCTGCGTATAACCGCCTTCAGGGATCCCCTGATAAGTATCATTGAAATAATTACTGTTGTATTCAAATCTCACAGGAAGCCTTCTGATCACAAAAGAAGGAAGATCCTTACAATCCCTGCCCCATTGTTTTTCGGTGTAGCCTTTTACCAGTTTCTGATAGATATCCGTTCCTACCATTGAGATGCATTGTTCTTCAAGATTCAAAGGATCTATGATCCCTTTTCTTTGTTCATCAATGATCTTCATAGCCGTTTCCGGCGAATTGATCCCCCACATCTGATGGAAAGTATTCATGTTGAAAGGAAGGTCGTATCTTTCTCCCTTATAATCGGCAATGACGTGATGTTTATAATCATTGAATTTCGCAAATCTGTTGATAAAATTCCAGACTTTCTGATTATTCGTATGAAAGATATGAGCACCATATCTGTGGACATCGATCCCCTCTATATTCTCCGTATAGACATTGCCACCGATATGATCCCTTTTTTCAACGACGATGACAGAATGCCCCTTCTTCTTTGCCTGATAGGCAAATACAGAACCGAAAAATCCTGAACCGACGATCAGATAATCATATCTCATGACAGATACTTCCTTTTCAGAAAAATAAAGATCTTCTTTGGCCAGTTGATCCTTTCTTTTTCGATCAGATTCACTTCTTTATATTCAAAATGATTTCTTTCCAGATATACATCCAATAATCTTTCAGAGATATGTCCATAGATCCTCTCAACATTTCCCATTCTCTTTTCGATCTTGAACAGGATATCAAAAAGAAATTCACAGTAATCCACAAAAATTCCATATTTCATGATGAACATATTGAAAAGGTGAAGACTTCTTCTGTTCATACATTCATCAAAAGACTCCAGATATTCCGGATAGTCTTTTTCAATGATTTCTCTTGCGATATCCAAACCTTCAGATCCATGTGCGTGCCTGTACTGATCATAGACCGTTTCGATATAGTAATGCCTTTTCTTAGGTAAGATCACATCGTATTTGCCGATATCGATATCATCAATATCCATATAACGGTGATAATGACAAAGTCCAAGATAATCCGCCTTCAGATTCCTGTAAGCCCAATAAAGTCCTGTCAGTTCACAATATGTGCTGTTTTTATCGGAAATATTTTCCCCATCATCATCTCTTTGATAAGGCAGATCGAGATCCGAAACTGCAGCACCGACAAAAACCGGAAGATAGTGATCTTCCTTAGGCATATCATATTCTTTATGTGAGGCGACAACGATCTTCAGATCCATCAGTGTGCCCCGACCTTATTGATCACACAAAGGATCGTCTTAAAAAAGACCTTGATATCCATCCGCAAAGAAACATTCCTGATATATTCATATTCATATTCCAGTCTTTCTTTGTATGTCAAAACAGATCTTCCGTTGCAAGCCCACCATCCGGTGATGCCCGGCTTGATCGTTTCATATAGAGGAAGGCCATTATGCATCTTCAATTCACCAGGCACCAGCGGTCTTGGTCCGATGATGGACATATCCCCTTTCAATACATTGATAAACTGTGGAAATTCATCCAGAGAGCTCTTTCGCAGAAACAAGCCAAAAGGAATGATCCTGGGATCATTTTTCAGCTTATGATATTCTTCCCACTCGTTTTTATTATCATCGTCCTTAAGCAGTTCTTTCAGTAACTCTTCTGCATCACGGGACATGGAACGAAACTTGATGATTTCAAATTCCTTTCCATCTTTTCCTCTTCTCAACTGTTTATAGAATAACGGCCCGTTTTCTTTCATACAGAAGAAAACAAATCGAATCATTATCGCCAAAAAGAAAAGAGGTATCAACATCGATACGGAAAAAACGATATCCAATACTCTCTTGATCTTTAAGTATATCAGCTGAGAACGGCTGAAGCTGAAAACTCTGCTTTCTGTATCTTCCATTTCTACAAGCTATTTTATCACAGCTCATCCTTCGTAAACAGAAAGAACAGACAGATGATATAATTACTTATGTCCTTTTTTGGACATAACATATGATAAAAAACATCACTTGGAAATTTCTTGAAAGGATAATCACTCAGACGATAAGTCTGCTGGTAACGATCATCCTTGCACGTCTTTTAGATCCTGAATACTACGGCATCATATCTATCATGCTGGTTTTCATAACGATTGCAGAACTGTTTGTCTGCGATGGACTTGCGACTGCTCTGATACAAAAAAGGGATATCGATGAACTTGACTACTCTACCGTAATCTGTGCAAACCTGATACTTTCATCTGTCCTTTATCTCTTTCTGTTTGTAGTCTCTCCGCTGATTAGCACATTTTTCCTCAACGGAAACAGAGATTATATCTCCGTTATCAGAATATTGAGCCTGAGGATATTCTTTTATGCAATACATTCCGTTCAACAGGCTTACATATCCAGAAACATGATGTTCAAAAAACTGTTCTATGCCTCGTTTGCCAGCACAGTCATTTCTTCAGTGATTGCTATTCTATCTGCATATCGATATCAAGGAATACTTCCTTTGCTCATCCAGAACCTTTCATATATCATCATAGTCACGATCGTCTTGGTTTTGATCATAAGAGAAACACCGAAAACAGGATTCTCAAAACAGAGATTTAACTCTTTATATGGATTCGGTTCCAAAGTGCTGCAGACAACTCTTCTGATCCAGGGATTTGAACTGTTCCAGTCTCTGATCATCGGGAAACGATTTTCTGATACAGATCTTGCGTTCTACGAAAAAGGAAGACGCTTCCCTTATATGATCGTCAGCAACATGAATTCTTCTATCGTCTCTGTCCTCTTCCCGAAAATGGCAACAGTTCAGAATGATAAAGAAAGACTACGTTTTCTGACAAAACAGTATCTCAGATTTGGTTCTTATCTGATCTGCCCGATGATGCTTGGATTCGCCGCGATCGCTGAGCCGTTTGTACATATTTTTCTGACAGATAAATGGCTGCCGTGTGTTCCGCTGCTGAGGGCATTCTGTTTCACATATCTGTTCTATCCTCTTCATTCATCCAACAACCAGGCAACCAAGGCTTTGGGAAGAGGAGATATCTGTTTCAGAGTCGAGATCATCAAAAAAGTAATCAGTCTGATCGTATTTATCACATGTATTTTCATCAACATCGAAGCAGTCGTTTATGGACTTGTCTTATGCTCTGCTGTAGGCTGTCTTTTTGACGGTTATCCCAACTCCGTTCTTTTTGATTACTCTTTAAAGGAACAGTTTCAGGACTTCCTCACACCTTTTCTTTTCTCTGTGGTCATGTACGTTTCAGTATCTCTTTTATCCAATATGGCAATCAATGAAGTCTTCAGACTGTTTATTCAAATCGCTTCAGGTATCCTGGTCTATCTTTTCCTATCCGTTATAAGCAGAAATGAAGAATTCTTGTTTATCGTCCAGAACATGAAAAATCTCTTCCATAAGAAGAGATCACATCTTTGAGATCGTCCTTTCCGGATCGTTATCTTTCTTCAAATTAAGATGAAATAAGATACGATCAAGCGTATATTTTATTCCGTTTTCTCTGATACTTTTATAGATGTTTAAGAATGTTTTTTTATTTATTTCTGTCTTGTTTGATTTCTTCTTTTCTTCTTTTATGATCCTTAAAGGGTCGATACATTCTTCACTATACTCATTGATCTTGCTTAAAAGATCCAAGAGCTCTTCACTTCCCTTTTTTAGTGAAGAAACAAACACATAACGATAATCACGATTCACTCTTTTGATATTGTTTTTCAAAACCTCTTTCAAATCGTTATCTCTTGCTTTTTCAAGACACAATAGAATTCCTTTTGCAAGATCATTCGTCTTTTCAAAAGACCAGGAATCATAGTTTTCTCTTCTGACTCTGTAACAATAGGAGAAGTCCTTGATCGCAAAGAAACGCTCTGCATCAATCATTGCATCCAGTAAAAAAGGTGGATCCTGATAACGTCTCAATTCCGGGAAAACAAGACCGTTTTCCATCAGGAATTTCCTCTGATAGATATATCTGTAGAACTCATAATCCCATTGGAAGGATCTGAAATCGATCCAATCTTCCTGTTCAAAGTGGCTCCGTTCCTGATCGCTTTTGGACGTCACACCATCTTTATCGACCAGCAAAGAACCTCCGCAGATGTATGCCTGCTTTTCGATCGCCTTTTCATATAAAAGCTTTAAAACATCTAAATGAGGATAATAATCATCCGCATCCATGAAAGATATAAAATCCCCTTTTGCTGAGCTTATACCAAGATTCCTGCTTGGACCGGAACCGCGATTCTTTTGATCGATGATCCTGATTCTTTCATCCTTTTCCTGATACTCTCTGAGTATATTTAATGAATCATCTGTCGAACCATCATTTATACATATGATTTCGATCTCTTTCATGGATTGAAAAACAACTGAATCAAGACACTGACCCAGATATTTCTTGGCATTATATACAGGAATAATTACAGAAACCTTAATCTGATCCATTTATCTATCCTTTATTCAACAAAAGCAGTTTCTTGATCTTTCTTCTTATTTCTGAACCATGGGGGAAGACCATATTTGCGATCGTTTTGAAAACAATCCTTGGATAATACAGAAGATTCCGAAATCGGTAATATCCATAAGGATCTCTCTTGAATCGAAGGATCCTGTTTCTGATCCTTTCAGTCAGAACAGGAGATTTGATTACAGATTCTGTTTTCACATACGAAAAATTGCTGATCATTGTTTCCAGTTGATCTGTATTGACTTTCATATTGCCAATATAAGCGATCGTATTGAGATATTCATCAAAAACAAGATATTGGGCATAATACCTGTCGTAGTCATCCTTGATCGATTCAAACTTCTCGTGTGCTTCTTTCCATCTCTGATTCATAACGCTGAGATCAAAAGAATTCGTGGAAGAACCTTCAGCATTTCTGCGATAGAAGTAATCTGCTTTATCATACCAGGCTATCTTATCCGTATTGATACAAGTATCTATTCTGAAACCGACATCGACATAACCTGCTTTGTCTGCTTCTACAAAATGGATCTTATTCTCCAGAAGATAAGATCTTTTATAGATTCCGGACCAGACTGATGCATGATAGCCCAGCAATTCTCCATATTGTTTCACAGAGAAACTTCTATCATGCGGAAGTCTTTCATTAAATAAGTCCGCATAATAACAGATCTGCTGATGCGAATCGTTACTGAAATCAAAATACGGTGCTTTTACAACGTCTGCATCGGTTTTCTTTGCGTAGTCATATAATCCTTTGTACATTTCTGCAGAAACAAAATCATCTGTCTCTACGATACCTACGTATTCTCCTGTCGCTGCATCAATCCCCAAATTCATCTGATGACCATAGGATCTTCTGTCAGAATGAATAATCCTGATCCTGTCATCTTTTCTCTGAAGTTCTTCCAGTATCTGCACTGTTCCATCATTTGAACCGGCATCAACACAAATGATCTCAATTTCCTTGAGATTCTGATTCATAACACTTACAGCACACTCTCTGATATATTTACAAACATTCAGAGATGGCAGAATCACAGATACTTTGATCATTGCAACAAAAAAGGCATGTACCTATTAATATTGTACATGCCCTTCTTTGAATTTTGAATCTGTATTCTAACGTCTTCTTTCGACACCTGTTACAGGTATTGCATAAGTCGCAGAAACAGGTTTTGGAACTGCTCTGAAATAGACTTTCAGGACCAGGCTTCCATCAGGTAACACTTCGCCAGTCCACTCAGCAGTCATATCACTGCTTAAGACATAGTAAGCCTTCTGCGGAACCTTATCTTCTTCAGTAACGCTGACGATATCCTCTGTCTTGGCAGCTCTGTCGTCTGATGTGAAATCAGGAACACTTGGATACTTGCCACCAACTTCATAGTAGTATTCAACTTTATATTTGTTAGGACCTGGTGCCCAGTGTGCCCAGTAATCAGCATTCTTGGTTACTGTGCCAGGAACCGGAGAAACTGCTGCTGTCGGTTCTTCTGACCAGCCTAAGAAATCATAGCCCTGTCTGTAAGGAGTTCCTTTGAAACCAGGAGTCGCTACACCGTAATCCAGATCAGGATTTGTCTGTGTTGCAGGATCCCAGACTGTATCGCCAACATTGTCATGATAGATGACTCTGTAGCTCTTCTTGAAATAGACATCCAGAACAAGCGGATTGCTTGCACTGTTGCTTGCAGAAGTTGTGCCGTTCCAATTCTTATTGTACGGATCACGCTCGTCTAATACATAACCTTCTTTTGTCGGAGTCTTATCTTCTTTACTTGCTTCAACATATGAACCAGGCTTCACCATCTTCAGTTCACTCTGTGAATCAGGTGTAGAGTTGTAAGTTCCGTCATCATTCTGATAGAAGTATCTTACTTTATATAAGGAGGACGTATTCTTGATTGAATTCAGATATTTGCTCTCTTCAGGAAGAGTGATATCCATGACGATTGCAGTTCCACAGTCAGAACCTGCCCAAGTCAATCCGTAAGAACCTGCCGGAGCAAGATATTCGATTTTCGTGTATCCGTTTTCTGGAGTAGAATCATTGCTGTTAACGCTTGAAGCAAACTTATGAGGATGCGAAGCGTCATAAACCAGATACTTCTTTCCATCGCTGATATAAACATCTGATGATGGCGTTCCAGTGATAACGACTGATTCGGCATATGGATAGTCTAAACCATAATAACTATTTCCGCCAATCGTACCATGATCTCTGTAGAAATCAACCTGGTCAGGAATATCGATATCATCAAGAACAACTCTGACATAGTTGTTTGAAGGAATGCCAAGGACTTCAACCTTAATATCTGCCTTGACACCAACGATATTCTTTTCCGGTTCGCCGGCCGAGAACTCGGTAACATAAGACTGCATATTCAGTCTGCCATGATAGTTGATGATTGCGATCTTCTTATTCATATCTGCAAGAGCACGGATACTGATGTTTGAAACCGTGATCCTGACATCATACTTGTTACCGCTGAGGTCCTCTGCTTTTTCTTTCCAGGTCAATTCGATCGATCCAGGAATAACGTTGTCACTTGCACCGTCATATTTCTTCAGGTCACCGTCATAGGAAATTAATTCATCAACAGAGTCATACTTGCTGTCATCCGTCGGATCAACATAAGCCTTCTGGTTAGTTTCATATACAAAATCACCGCTTAGTTGTCTATCGGCTTCCGAAAGCTTCAGAATCGGGTCGATCCTTACCGTTGGCTGCGGGACATTCGCAAAACCGGCTTCCGTTACATGATATTCTCCAACGTTTCTTCCAGTGGTAATCATGTTGATCGTCAACTTGTTATCGGATGTTGCACTGCTCACATACTTATCCAGATCGTCCTTTTCATGAACGGTATAAGAGATCGGATTACTGTTTGTATCCAGAAGCGGAAGTCTGATTGTAACTTTCCAGCCGTCTTCTTCCTTGATTGTATAGTCTTTTTCAAAACCATCTGAGCCCTCAACTGTAACAGTGACAGAAGTAGGTCTGTTTCTTACTGAGTTTTCTTTAACCAGGTTGCCGCCTTCATCTGTATCGTTTTCCCAAGTCTTCTCTACGATGAACATGCCCATATCGGCTGTTTCTTCATCAGCAAAGACATTCTGACGCGGGAAAACAGAAACGATCATCATGCTGATCAGAACCAGTAAACTGATGATTACCAAGCCCCTATTTCTACTCTTCATAATCGTACCTCCCTAAAAACTGTATAATACATACATCATATTTATTATACTCTCAAAAGGAAGAATAATTTCGCTTTTTTCTTGTTTTTTATGTTTTATAAACAGAAATTGTTGAGTTTTTCTTCAGACATATTGTTACGGTATTATTCCTTTAACTCTTTATCTGCGTTTTCTCATATCGTATAATCAAAACAGGTATGGAAAAAGATAAAATGAATAATAAACCGACCAATAAAACAATACCAATTGTTTTGTCATCCGATAACAATTACTGCCTGCAGCTTTTAGTCACTCTGATGTCGATCGTTTCAAACAGAAAACCAACAACTTCCTATTCATTCCTGATTCTAATCAGTGATGACTTTAAGGAAGAATATAAGTCGATCATCAACCGGATCTTAAAAGATCAAAAACTTCAGGAAGCTCAGTTTATTGCGATGGGTTCTTCCTACTCCAACGCCTATGTCAGTGCGAAACATATCACTACAACAACGTTTTACAGGCTATCATTGCCTGAACTGCTTAATGAAGACAGATGCCTATATCTGGATGTGGACATCGTTGTAAGGGACGATCTTGGCGAACTGTTCTCACGGTTGAAAGATGACCAGATGATTGCCGGTGTAAAAGCAGCATCCTATTACTGGCCGCCGGATTCATTGAAAGATAGGGCGGAAAGACTGATGATCGACAGATTCGACAGTTACATCAATGCAGGCGTTTTGATCATGAATCTGTCTCTGATGAGAGAAATGAATATGACAGGCAGATTCAATGAACTGCTTAAGAACAGATGGAATGACCAGGATATCTTAAACAGTGCCTGCTATGGCCATATCGGAATCCTTCCATTAAAGTATAATTCCATGACAAAGTATCATAATGAAAAGCCGGATTCCTATGATTCGCCTTCTTTTCCGTATCTGAAGACGACCTATAGCAGAAAAGAATGGGAAGAAGCCTGCAAAAATCCGGTAATCGTTCATTACGCCGATTGGGAAAAACCATGGAACGATCTTTCGGTTTCGCACTCTGCTTTATGGTGGAAATATCTGAAAATGGTCGACGAATACTATCCTTGCCTTGAAAACTCTTTCGTAGAGCTAACAGAAACAGAAGCTGAAAACGCTCATCAAGATGATCCAATATATCTGAATAC
This sequence comes from Erysipelotrichaceae bacterium, assembly GCA_017539025.1. Taxonomy (GTDB): domain Bacteria; phylum Bacillota_I; class Bacilli_A; order Erysipelotrichales; family Erysipelotrichaceae; genus Colivicinus. The sequence goes on along the minus strand of JAFYHT010000038.1, from coordinate 27,100 downwards.
TTTAGTTGAACTTGAATCAATAAAAAAATCTCTGTCTTTCAGAATAGGAAGGATTTTGACTTTCCCATTGAGAAAGATCAGAGATCTGCTTAAATAAATCAGTCGTGTTTCAACCACATCGCAGGTCTGACTGCGTTGGTAATTTCATACATCGAAGAAGTGATTACGCCATCGGATCCTCTGATGATCTGTGACGTATTGTCTTTTGACGTGTTCGGTGACCTGAGCCACCAGCTGCAGCTGTTGTCCGCATTTGCACCGACGCCGTTTTCGATCGCATATTCCGTTGCCAGACACTTCCGCAAGATTTCATCAGGATAATACTGTTCCACTTCTTCCTGACTTAAGAGGAACAGATTGTCTCTTGTTTCATATACTTCCATCTCGATCTCATCTGCATCAGTTTCGTTTTCATCTTCTATAAACGGATACTGATAATTCGTCAATGTGCTCTGTAAGACCATAGAGGGATTTTCGCTGTCAAACGCATTATCCGCAAATCTGCCGTTCAGCCATGTCCTGATGGTACTGTTGATCCAGTAAGTCTCAGAAGATGTCGAATTGAACTTCTGTGCTTCAATGCCGTATTTTGAGATCACCAGGATGCTTCCTTCCTGAATGTCCAGCACTTCCCACTCAATAAACTCTCTGCCGTTATCGAGATTTCCATCCTGTTCATACTGACCGAAAATGATCGTATCGCCGATCTTGCAATCACTCATCATCTGATCCTTGATCGCTTTGACTCTGTCTTCGCTGTCATCAAAACGCAGATCCTTGAACGAATTTGCCGCAGCAATCAGATCACCTGAACGATACAGATCATCTGCTTTCTGATATGATGTTTCTTTCACCTTATATACAGAATCACGATAATCACCCAATTCTGTAAACAAAGCAATCGCGTCATCGTAGTTTCCTTCTTCAACCATCGCAAGCGCATCATTATACTTATTCATCGGCACAAGCAGATATGTATAAGACACAGCTCCAAGGATCAGTAAAGAGATCACAGCCATGACGATACCGATATTCGGCTTAAACACTGTTTTCTCTTTAAAAGAACCTTCAGCAGGAACAGCTGCTTCTTTCTTCTTTCTTCTTTCTTCAAGTAATCTGGCTCTTTCCTGTTTCTTTCTTTCTTTTTCGAGCCTCCTTTGAGCCTGTCTTTCAAGATCAGCCTTTTCTTTGGCCTTTCTCTTTTCTTCTCTTTCCAGTTGCGATAATCTTTGTTTTTCGAGTTCTTTTTCTTCAGACTCGGCTTTTTCCTGTCTCTTTCTCTCTTTTTCAAGCTCTCTTAAAGTTCGTCTTTCAAGATCGGCCTTTTCTCTTTCGATCCTTCTTTTTTCTTTTTCCGACTCTAAATACTGCTGTTTCTCTAATTCTTTCTGTTCGAGCTCAGCTCTTTCTTTTTCTTCCTTTTCTTTTCTGAGTCTTTCTTCCTCTTCTCTTTGTTTCTGCTCAAGAGCTTTTCTTTCTTTTTCCGCTCTTCTTCTTTCTTCATTCCTTTCTTTCAGCAAAGCATTATACAAAGAACGGATCTCTCTGTCTTTTTCACGGACAAAAGAACGGTATTCTTTCCTGATGAGCTCGACATTCGCCTGATCTTGTTTTTCCGATTCTCTGATCCTGTCGCTATAGTGATCCAGAAGATCATCGATACAGCCTCTGACCTTGGCAGAACCGTTTTCCTTCAGCCACAACAAAGAAGGATTGAACTCAACCTCATTCTCGATCTCCTTCTTCTGAATGATCCTGTTGTTCAAGAAAGACTCATAAGACCTGTCAAAGTGATACTGTTTCCTGATCTCGTCTTTTTCAAGATCTCCCGGAATATAACACTTTTCACAGATCTCTTCAATGTGATCTCTTCGATCATCTTCGACTTCAAACGTCTCTGGAATCTCTTCTCCATAAAGTCTTTTATAATAATCAAACAGGGAATCGATATCTTCCGTATGCGTTTCAGCCATCAGCAAATAGAGATGGGCATCCTCGTCATCTGGATTGATCTTCAGATAAGAGACATATTTCTCTTTTGCCTGATTGTAAAGACCTTTTTCTAAAAGCTCATCACCTTCATTGAATAAAGCATCCAGCGTATCTCTTTCTCTCTCGATACGTAACTGTTTCGCCTTTTCCTTGCATCTATCGATATAGCTTTCACTGTCCTTATAGTCTCTGTCATTTTCAAATTTCTCAACCAATGATTCCAGTTCATCCGGATCTTCACTCTCAAAATAAGAATTGACATTCTCTTTATATCGTGCTTCAAGATCATCGTTTCTCTCTTTCAGCTTCTCATCATAGATCTTCTCGATCGTACGATCAGTCTCTTTCAGATAGATCTCATAAATATGTTGAATGGATTTACACTGTTTTGAGTCATTTTCCTTTGACTGCCTGATCCTTTCATCATACGCGTTTAGGATCCTATCGAAGATATCATTGATCTCATCATCTTTTCTTTCACTGATCTTGACGAATAATGGATTGAGATCCATTTCTTCTTCCAGCTGTTTCTTCTGATCGATCCTTGACTTCGTATAAGACTCATAGGAACGATCAAAATTGTAGTATCTTCGAATACTGTCTTTCTCAAAATAACCCGGAATATAATACTGATCAGCGATCTCATCGATATGGAAACGATCGATCGGACAGCCTTCCAGAGCTTCTGAAACATCCTCCGTATACAGATCCTGATAGTATCTGATCAGGCTCTCATAATCCCTTGTTCCTGTCTCGATCATCAAGATACCAAGATAAGCATAAGGATTGCCTTCATCTAATGATAAAACCTTATCAAAACTCCTGTTAGCAAGATCCTTGTTCCCGGCTAGAAGATAGCTTCTTCCTGCGATCAGAGTTGTCTCTATCTCCTGATCGTTATACTCTTTCTTTCTTCTCTTTTCGATCTCATTGATCCTGATCTGACATAAACCGATATACCGTTCAGAATCCTTATAGTTGTCTAAAGCCTTTAATCTTTCGATCAGATCATTTAACTCTTTTTCATTAGAAATGCTATTGTAAGAAGAAATGATGCTTCTGTATTCTTCATCTTTTCTATCATTTGCATTGTTATACAGCTTCTTAATATCTGCATACGTCTTGAAAAGGAAACGCTGATATTCGTTTCTGATCCTTTCGATATTCTTTTCATCTTCTTCCTTTGCCTCTATGACTCTTCTCTGATATGTATCATAGAGATCATCGATCCGCTTCTTGAAATCCTTTGAACCATGTTCAGAAAGCCACACAAAGACCGGATTCATCTCCAGTTCTTCTCTGATCTGGCTTTCTTCATTCAAACGATTATCCAAAGAAGAAAGATAAGACCTGTCAAAGAGATACTTTTCTCTAATCGTTTCTTTATCAAGATAATCCGGCAGATAATACTTTTCTGCCATCTCTTCGATATGTTTGCTGTCTTCTTCAACAGCCTCGTATTTCTCTTTCTTGTCTTCACTGTAGAGAGCCTTATAGTAATCAAAGAGTTCATCCAGATCGATCGTCTTGGTCTGAGCCATCAGGATACCGATGTGGGCTTCTTCATTTTCCGGATCCAAAGACACGACCTTGGCAAAACGATCATAGGCTTCCCCAAATCTCTTCTTCAGTAAAGAAGTCCTTGCCTGATCGATCGATTCATCAATGTTCTTTTTCAAAGAAACATCTTCATTCTGTTTCTTCAGTTCTTCGATCTTTTCTTCACAGGAAAAAATATACCTCTTTGCCTGCTTATAGTCTTTAAAGCTTCCAAAAGACACGACCAGATCCCTTAATTCAGAGATATCCTGACTCTTCTCGTATCGGTCGATCAGTTTCTTGTAATCTTCTTCTTTCTGATTCTTAGCCTTCCGATTGAGATCCTTTGCCCTGGAATAAGCCCGATATAAAAATCTCTGATATTCATTCCTGATCGCATCGGAATGCTGCTTATCCTCAAGCTCGGCATTATCGATGCGCTTGTCATAAGCTCTGATGATCTCGTTGATCTCGCTGAACCCTTTATTCTTCAGCCAGGAAAGATGATCATCTTCTTCAATAAACTTGATTATTTCTTCTTTCTGTTTTATTCTGCAGGAATAAACAGAATCGTATTCCAGATCAAAATCAAAAACTCTACGTATCTCATCCTTCTCCAGATAGTCTTCAACATAAGACTTCTCCAGCATCTCCTCAATATAAGAAGTATCTTCCTCACATGCCTTTTTCTTTTCATATTTCGCATCAGAATAAAGATTCTGATAAAAACCAATCAGATTTCCTTCATCTTTCACATTATTCTGAGCCATCAGACAGGCTAACCGATAATCCTTGTTTTCCGGTTGAGTTTCCAATAGTTTTTTATAGAATTGAAGTGCCGCAAAAAAATAACCTGATTTCAGAAAATCAGAAGCCTGTTCTTCTAATTGCCTGGTACTCTGATCCGGTATCAGAAACTCTCTCCTGTCAAGTGTTTCCATTCCCATTTAAACACAACAAAAAATCGTTGTTTCCTACATCTACTAGTATATCTTAATTCTCATTTCTTAGTGAAATTTCTCGTATCCAAAAAAGAATGGTTCCGGAGAACCAGAACCATTCCAAACAGTTTGTTTATCGTTCTTAAGCCAGATGGCCCTTTTCCTTGATTACCTCGATGACCTGATCGACATATTTCTCACAAGTTTCATCGCTTCCTGCCTCGACCATGACTCGAATGACCGGCTCTGTACCACTCTCCCTGACAAGGATCCTTCCATCATCACCCAATTCCTCGGCAACTTTCGCAACAGCCGCCTGAACATCCGGATCGTTTTGCGCATCGGGTTTTGATTTCACACGTACATTCTTCAAAACCTGAGGATAGAACACGACAGGAGCTGCCAGTTCGGACATCTTCTTCTCCTTTGCCAGCATGACTTCCATCATCTTTAATGATGTTAAGATACCATCACCCGTTGTCGCATATTTGGTGAAGATGATGTGGCCGCTCTGTTCGCCGCCAATTCGATGACCATTTTGTACCATGTTTTCATAGACATACTTGTCACCGACCTTGGTCTTTTCGTATTCGATGTCGACCTTATCTAAAGCCTTATATAAGCCAAAGTTAGACATAACAGTCGTAACGACCTTGTTATTTAATAACTTGCCTCTTTCCTTCATGTATAAGCCATAGATGTACAGGATATGATCGCCTGTCACGACATTGCCCTTTTCGTCAACGCATAAGCATCTGTCCGCATCGCCATCATAGGCAAAGCCGATATCCAGACCTTTTTCTACAACGAACTTCTGTAAGTGTTCAATGTGTGTAGAACCACAATCGGTATTGATATTCACGCCGTTAGGTTCATCATTTATGACATATGTTTTAGCACCTAATGCATCAAAAACAGACTTGGCAATACTCCAGGCAGCACCATTGGCAACATCCAAGCCTACCTTGACATCCTTGAAAGAATACTTGGACATGGAGATCAGATAACCGATATATCTGTTTCTTCCGGAAACATAGTCAATGGTTCTTCCGATCTCTTCTCTTTCTGCAAGAGGTATTTCCAAAGTACCATCGATATAGTTTTCAACCATTTCAATGGTCTCTTCATCCATCTTCTCGCCGTTTCCATTCAATAACTTAATACCATTGTCATAGAATGGATTATGAGAAGCAGAGATCATGATGCCACAATCAAAGTCATCAACTCTTGTAATATATGCAACGCTTGGAGTTGTAGTTACATGCATGATATAAGCATCTGCACCAGAAGCCATTAATCCTGTACACAATGCATATTCAAACATGTAGGAAGATCTTCTGGTATCCTTACCAATAACGACCTTACACTTCTTTTCTGATCTCTTACCATAGTACCAACCCAAGAATCTTCCGATCTTGACCGCATGTTCAAAAGTCAGATTTTTATTGGCTTCTCCTCTGAAACCATCAGTTCCGAAATACTTACCCATATTACAGTCTTTCCTTTCTCTCGATATCCAGGAAATACTTGTAGGTATCAACTGTCAGTTCGCCACATGCTGCTTCATCACAAGCAATGATCGCACCATTGTGCATCTGTAAAGCTGAACAAGTCCACTTCTGTGAGACAGAACCTTCAACAGTCGCAGCTAAAGCTCTTGCCTTGTTGTGGCCTGAGATAAGGACTAATACTTCCTTGGAATCAGTAACTGTACCGATACCGACACTTAATGCCTGAGCAGGGACTTTTTCCGGATCATTGCCGAAGAATCTGGAATTAACGATACGTGTGTCAGTTGTCAGATCTCTTAAGCCTGTTCTTGAACTTAACGAAGTAAACGGTTCATTGAAAGCCAGATGGCCATCCACACCGATGCCTCCCATGAATAAGTCGATTCCTCCATAAGAAGCAATCTTAGCTTCATAGTCTGCACACTCCTTGATTGCATCATCTGTCATGCCGTTTAAGATATTGATATTTTCAGGCTTCATATCAACTAAATGATCAAAGAAGTTGTCATGCATGAAATACCAATAGGACTGATCATGTTCATGAGGTATGCCTAAATACTCATCCATATTGAAAGTAACAACATTTCTGAATGATACTTTACCCTCTTTATTCATCTTTACCAATCTCTGATAGACACCGATTGGAGAAGATCCTGTAGGAAGGCCTAATACAAAAGGCCTTTCTTCCTTGTGATTATTGATCTTGTCTGCAATATAGTTTGCAGCCCATTCACACATCTTGTCATAGTTATCCTGAATTACGACTCGCATATTTCTTAAACTCCTTTTTTTAATATTTCTCAATGATGACACCATTGTCTTTATAGATACTATTTGTTGGAACAACACCTCTGACACAGCTTGTCGGATAGACATTGCTGTGTCTGCCGATGACTGTTCCAGGGTTACATACTGCGTTACATCCGACTTCCACATAATCACCTAACATCGCACCAAATTTCTTGATACCTGTTTCAATTGTTTCAGATCCATTGTGTACAACGACCAGTTTCTTATCACTCTTGACATTGGAAGTAATGGAACCGGCTCCCATATGGGAATAATAACCCAAGATAGAATCACCGACATAGTTGTAATGTGGTGTCTGTACATGGTCAAATAAGATGACGTTCTTTAATTCAACAGAGTTACCGACAACACAATTTGCGCCAACCAAGGCAGAACCCCTAATGAACGCACAATGCCTGACTTCTGTTTCCGGACCAATGATGCATGGGGCGCCTAAATACGCACTCTCAAATACAGTCGCTGTCTTATGGACCCAAACATTCTCCTTGACTTCAACATAATCATCTCCTAATGTCTTGCCTAAGGCGATGATCATATCTTTGATTCCCTTTAATGCTTCCCAGGGATATTCGTACTGTAATAAATAATCTTTTGCTAACGTATGATCAAGATCATACAAGTCACTAATCTTATACATGTTTTGTATACCTCTTTTTCTATTAATTCATATTCACAAAAAGATCATAAACTATGATCAATTAATTATATACGCTTATATGTTAAGAGAACCTTTGTTACAGTCTTGATTCTGTTTTTTTCTTTTCTCTTTTTCGATCCAAATCAAACCGTGGCTGAATCCGCCGAGTATTTCGATAACAGCCAATCCTCGTCACCTTCGTAAGGCCAGGCGCTAACAGTACTCTTCACTCCTTTCATGAGTTTCTGTTTTACTTTTCAATGATAACACATTTTCCTAGAAGAATTATTCATATCTTTAATGCTTTATTTTAAACACTTAAAATAATAGTTGCGATATTTAGAAGCTTACTTGCTGTTAGGAAGAGTAATCCAACTTCCAAGCATTAAATCGTCTTCATATTTATCGTATGGATCGAATCCGGAGCCATCAAAAAACGTGAGTTCTCCAAAATAGAGTCTACCATTTACGGAATACCAGTCAACACGCAAATGCATGGTATCAGCGGCAAGTATCTTAGAAAGTTTAACCATTTCTTCAAGTGCTGGAGGAGGTGGCGAGATTGTTTTACTAACTTTATATTGTGAAACCATGTTTTGCGAGATGCTTAGTTTGTTCCAATGAATATCATAAAAATCTTGGGATTGATGATCCGTAAACCTTCCCATATGCAATTCTATTAATTTAGGTTCACCATCAAAACACATAACTTTGTAGTCATTTAATCCTTCTCCTGATTCATCCTCCATATACTTTTCTCCAAGAATCCTTCTTGGAACATTTTTATACGGCCATTCTCTTCCTAGATAGAAATAATTCTCAGAAAGTCCTTCGTTCAATTTCTTTTTTGTTCTTTCAATATCTAATTTTGATTTATCCTTGCAGATGCACATGCCTTTACCGGAATTGTGGTTACACTTTAAAACGAATTGATTTGGCAGAGATGAAAAATCTATCTGATCAGGCGACTCCCAAATTCCTAATAAAGGAATAAGATAGTTATTTCCAATTCTATTTTCTACAAATTCTCTTGCTTTTACTTTATCAACCATAATTGTATAAATTGGTTTTCTATCGTAAAGTTTGATCCATTGCAACTTTTCGTTATATGTTTGCGGATTCTTGATATTCAATTTTCGACCAGTAAAATATCGGAACATCATCCTCAAGTAAATTTCATCTGGAATAAATGCCGCCTTTTCATATCCTAACAGTATTACTGATGCAGCAAGAGGATATTTAATTGCTTTTTTGATTTTTTGAATAATTGAACCCATTTGAAAGCTCTTTTCTGATTTACTAAATTTGTTTGTGTTTCATCATTCTTTGAATGAAAACCTTACTATCATTTTTGTAGAAAGCAAAATTGAAAATCAGAGTTATCATTAAAGAAATTAAAAAAACCACCGTTGCTACTATAAGCCACATCTGATAATTGTTTATTGACATGTAAGAAGTAATAATCTTCCCCACAAAAAGAATTACCACAAAAGAAAGAGTATCCACAAGTAATCTCTTCATCAATAGTCTGATAGGCCTATTAAAAATATTGTTGCTAAGATATATTGCATAATAGGTGAAGCGAAAACAAGTAGCTATTAAAGTGCCAACAGCTATTCCAATCAACCGAAATTTATGAACCAATAGTAAGGAAATTCCAATGTTTATTATTGCCTCGCCGTATGCAGCCTTCTCTGTTTGCTTAAAATGTCCAGCAGCAATTATCATAGAGTGATATGGCATTCGCAAACAATAAATAGCTGACGAGATCAAAAGAATCAACCCAAAAATAGGCTCAATATAATTTGCATCATTAATATTAGAAGTATAAACTCTAATAAATGGAATCAATAAAACAGACGCGGTAGAGAACAGGATGTTAGTTATCAAAGAAATTAAGATTTCATAATATCCAAAAGTATTATGAAGTATGTTCATCTCTCTTCTTGCTAGCATATCACCAAATATAGCTTCCATACCTGTTGAAAAAGAAACTGTGATACTCTGTAAATGCGCAACAATCATATAATAAATTGAATATACAGATACAGCTTTTAAACTGCCAAATAAAGTCAAAATAGCAACATCGGTATTAGAATGTAAAAAATATGCCAAGTGTTGTCCTAGACCAGACCATTTTTGTTTAAGTTCAGCATTTTCAGATAGTGGGACGGAGATCAGATGATAATGGCGTTTGACATATAACATCAAACAAATTGGTCGAAGAACAAACACGCAACTGCTGAACAGTTTGACAATTATTATATTCAGTCTTAACGTGACCAGCACAACTGTTACTATCGTATTTAAAATGGTAGCTAATATTGATATGATTTGTGTTATATATGTTTTCTGAGCTGCCTGCAAAAAAATAGAATACGATATTCCAATAAAATACTGTGCAAAGGTCGAAAGACTGATTACTATAACCAAAGCAGCAGTTGAGAACCAATCCAACACCTCAATATGGGATAAAGACTTAAAACCAAGAGCAAGAATCAACACATAAGGCAAGAAAATAAAAGCCAATACCCGGAAGTAGTGTTTAACCTCTGCGATTATTTTGCTTATTTTTTCTATGTTATTTTCTGCAAGCGGTTTGTAAAGAACAGCTCTTGCTACACCGCCAATTCCACCTTCAAGAAGTGCGATATACCCTAAAAATTGCGTAATAGATGCAGTTGCTCCATTTATCTCTGATCCAAATGCTCTTAGCATGTATCTGGGAGTAATAAAACCACATAAAAGCGTAATTGCCTGACATCCTAAAGAGATTAGAATATTTAAGACTGCCCTACGTTTTCTTGCATCTGTCATTCAATCCTATCCTCTTGCACTTCTATAAATAATCGTAGCTAAGTTCGATATTATTATATTATTTGATCGCCACATTGAATAGAAGACTCTTTTCATTAAAGAAAAACTTTCTGGTAAAAATGTATGATATTTTATATAGAAATCAGAATCTTTAATACGTTTGATCTCCTGAAGTTTCTCTTTCCAAGACATATTAGATATCATTACATTTCGCATTGCCGTATAACATTGCTCGCCAGCAAAACACTTAGTCTTATTTAATATGCCAAGACATTTATTCTCCCATTTTTTCGCATACGCGAGCCTGTATTCGGAAACAACACGATAAGAATCAAAACATTTTGGGTTTGATAAATGAACTATACTTTGTTCATTTTTCCTATAATAGTAAATTAAATAGTTAATAAAAACAACGGTTTTTGCCTTATCAATAATAGGCAATGATAACAAACAATCATCTCCATTTCTAACATTTTTCTCATCTTCGCCTATAAAACTATAATTAAATAGTGATTTATGGAAGCATTTTAATGCAAGTTCATTTATAACCGGAGTGGTACATATCAATTCATAAAGAACTGTTTTATCCTGCTCAAGGAAAACTTTGCTCTTTTCAAAAGGATACGTCTTAAAAGGTACATCAAAGTTCTTACTAACAGATGCGCAAAACATCACAAGGTCTGCATGGTAAACGTTTATCACATTGCTAATAATTTCAAGAGCATCATTACGTAACATATCGTCAGAATCAAGAAAAAGAAGGAAATCACCTTTTGCTCTTTTGGCACCATTTATCCTTGCTTGTATTGGTCCTGAGTTCCTCTGATGCAACGTAACAATGCAGTCGTATTGATCCGAGTATAAATCGCATATTTTTGAACTCTCATCAAAAGATCCATCATCAACTAAAATAATTTCATAGTTCTTGTATGTCTGCTTCAATACAGAGTTAATACAATCTTCAAGATATCTCTCTGTGTTATATACAGGAATGATTAAAGAAAATAACAACACTTTTTTTTCACTCTCCAACCTTTTCTCAAATTGTTATAGTTTCCACTTATTCTTGGTCTCAAAAAATGTTTTTGACAAAGCTTTTAAGGACATTAAATTTCCCCGCAGAAATAACTTTAACCATTTTTTCATTCAATAACGTAAGCAAATATGCGCCTACGAATAGAAAACAGAACATTTCTCCCCATTTATCCGAATCAAAAAACTCATTCCAGATATAGATACACAGTACATGATTAAAATATATCCACTGACTATTTTTACTACTAAATGTTAAAAAACGATCCGCCCACGCAAACTTGTCTTTAACACTATCACAAATCTCTACAATTAGAATAGCAATGCCAAAAGAATATAAAAGGTAGAAAAAACTTGGAGGATACTTGTATCTTCCAACAAGTATATTAACTGGAAAATCGGTAAATAAGCACGATAGAAAATGGCCCGCTAACAAAAGTGCTGAAAACGAAATTCTTATTCTCTTTTTTTCCTTTTCAAGATATATATAACTTACTGAAATAATGTTATAAATCAAAAAGTAAAGGATGGTGTTTTTTATATAATACATCACAGGATAATTATCCTGATTTTTCACGATTATACATCTTAATAATTCATAAAATAAATAAGACACGCATAATAAAGCCCAAATTTGTTTCTGTTTTAAACCACTTCGATTTATCCCAATCACAATAAACGGCATCCCAATACCTATAAATACGTAGACTAACATAATCCAGACATAGCCAATTCCGTTGATCATTGCGTACGATTCAATAAAAGTATTTAAATCATAAGGAAACGGTCTATTTGTTATCAAAGATGCAATAAATAGCGAACCAATAACAACAGATACAAAAAACCATGTTGGAAATACGATCCGTTTTATGCGTCTTGAAATGCTTAATATCAATCCTTCATATTCCTTTTTTTGAATAAAACTTCTACTGTATAAAACAGCAGAAACCAAAATCAAAGTAATGACTTCATAATGTCTAATATAATCAATCCACACTGGAATATTATTACAATGAGCTATAATAATTCCTGTCATTCCAATGAATTTTGAAAGGTCTAATCCTCTATCCCTCTTCATCTCTATAACTTTTCATAACCTCTGTAAATACTTCTCTCAGCGATATCGAATCAAGCATGTTGTATATTCTCATTTTTGATACCTTATTGAAAATATAATTCTCCAAACTATATCCCGAAATTCGATTTATGAATTTATATATTTTGTTATAGCCTACACAGGAATTAAAGTATTCTCTTTTGTGAGCAATAGCATATGAATGAAAACACTCATTAATAAACCCTTCTTTTAGTAGTTCATTATGTCTGCCTTCATATTTTTCTAATATTTCGTTTGAAGTTTCTGAATCAGCTAGCATAACAAGAGCACCGTTTTTCTTGATTGGAATAGGTTGAACGGTACCGGAATACGTGTCTAATTGAAGAAGCAATCCTGTTTTTTCCAACTCTTTTGAGCTATCATCAAAAAGGAAATTGCCTTGCCCATAAATTATTGTTTTTTCATTGTATATTTCATAAGTTCCGATGCAGTGACTATGCTGACATGTAACAAAATCAGCACCATACTCTATCATTTTTCTGCATATCATCTGTAAATATGGAGTGGGATATGTATAATATTCGATTCCTGAATGAAATACAACTATTAAGAAATCCACCTTTGATTTTGTTTCTTTGATAAGATCAAAGGAAAACAATGGATTATATGTATTTACGCCAATTTCTCCATTCTCTGGCTCATTGAATTCGACATTTGATAAATTTATAAATGCAATCTTTTGTTTTTTGTATTGAAAGATATATGGTTTGGATGCTTCTTCTCGATTGATACCAACCCCCATGCATTCAATACCGTTTTTCTTCAGGGTGTTGATAGTATCTAGTACGCCATCGTTTCCATTGTCTATTACATGATTGTTTGCTAAAAAACACAAATTAACATTCGCGTTTTTTAGAAAATTAACAGTGGCAGGCAAACTACGGTTTATTTGTCCTCTTTTCGTTTTGGGATTAACCAAATTTGTGAGAGATGTTTCTAGATTTAATGCAACAAAATCGCTATTATTGAATATTGATACCAGTTCTTTGCCTATGCATTCATCTATTCTCCCATTTGAAAGAATCTCTTCATTAGATTTTGTTGGGGAAAAATCTCCACAAATCAGCAGCTTTGCCATATCAAATCTCCTAGCATTTTCAATGTATTGAACCTTTTTTGTGCTTGTCAAAGAAAACATTGTATATCGCACTTATAGGCATGCAGAAAGCAACCAATATTTTCTTAGATGGTTTAATTACAGCATCAAGAATCTCCTTTGTTGTTTTTCCGCCTCTCCATCCACATCTGGAAATATTAATAAGAGAATACCTGATATCAGGATTAATAAAAAACTGATCAAAATAATCATTTATACACAATAAAGCATAGTAATAATATCCTAGTTTTCTTTCTTTGCTTGGTGATTTTGCTAAACTATCTAAAGAATCTTGATAGTATATGCTAATAGGATCATTCGAACAGTACTGTTCATAAATTGCGTTAATTTGAATCCATGTATGATTTGGAACAAGCTTTCCGGTATCAGGGAAAGATGGATATGGAAACTGACTAACAATATTAGTCAATCTGCAGGAATGTTTTTCGCCTTTTGTTTGGAAAATTACTTTTAACTTGTCTTTTCCTCTTAAACCATTTATATTCTCTGGAAATAAATCTCCAACAATTTTTCCCGTTACCGAATCAAGGCATCTTCCTGTAACACACCAAACCTGGTTTAATCTGTCTTCTGGTACTTTGCTCCATAATTTCATTATTGTTTCTAAGCCATTTGGAAGCATGGCATCATCGGAGTCACAGTTGATAATATATTTTGTATCAACTAGTTTATATGATAGATTCACGGCTTCGTATTTTCCAGCATGTTCCTTTAAAACGTAATCAACTGGAAACCACGCTTTTTCTTTGTACTCTTTCACCAATTCTGCCGTGTCGTCTGTCGAACCATCATCCACTACAAGCCATTTGAAGTCCCGATAAGTCTGCTGCATGAGAGAATCAAAAACCCTATTAAGCGTATGTGCCCGATTATATGTTGGTGTAACAACAGTTATGTTAATCATCTAATCTCCAACTCATTCTATAATACTAGCTTTTGAGTGTTTACCAATTGCGATTGCAAAAATAATAAAATATAAGTACTGCGTCTTTGAAAAATAAGTGACTGCACCAGCATCGGTAATTAAACAAATCGCAAAAAATAAAAGTCCAAGATTTCTCCATGATGAAGTTTTCTCTGTTTTAACTTTGTACATTTTTCCAAATATATAAAGATAATAAGCATAATAGATTAACGATCCCACAATTCCTCCTGTAGCCAATAGTTCAACGTAATTGCTATGCAAATAAGTTCCGTTTGCATATGCTAGAGACCCGTTCAGACCAACGCCAAGCAATGGATACTCCTTGAAAATTTCTAACCCAAGTTCAATCATCCCATATCGATTTCTAACAGAATAATCTAGAGTTGAACCGTTACCAATCATTGTGGATAATCGATTTCTCAAAGTATTAGCCAATGGAGTATTATAAATTGAAATTCCAATCACAAACACAAGTACTACAATAAAAACGGATTTCATTTTGTTATCTGCAGAACTCTGTGATTTCATTTTCATAGAAAAAATAATTATTAGTGCTACCGGAATTATCAGTATAACTTTTCTACTCGCGGTCATCAAACTGACAGCGAATGGAATTATTACAAAAAGAAGTCTTTTTGGCTTTGAAAAGCAAATTACTTTAAACAATGTTATAATATTTCCCATCATTAAGAATAAGCCTAATGTGTTCTCGTTTACAAACTCTCCTCCAACGCGCCGGCCGTTCGTTAACATAATTGCTTTAAGACTATTGAAACCGTACCGATAAATTGTATAAATAGCAATTATGTTTGCCATTATTTCTAGCCCAGTTAAAAGAAATTCGGTATCCCCTGTTTTGTCGATGTATGAGACAAACATTATTAGAAAAACAAGCAATTTTAACAACGTTTTAGCACGGGTAAGGGTATACGACGGTATAGGACTCCATATTGCTGAGAGAAAACCAAACAAGGTGAAAAATAAAAGCCATATTATTTCTCGATGTATCACCAAACGTTTATCACGCAATAAATAATAAGCACCAACTACCATAATTCCTATTGCACATATATTACTATACAATGGCACCTTATCAGAAAAAACAATCGTAAAAAACAGCCAAAAATAATACAAAATGTGCATTATCAGGCTCGGTTTCTTTTTGTCTTTTAAATTTCTCATGAATAAATCGCCGCCTTAATACTGCTCTAGAACAAGAACTTATCCCATTCTTTGTATATTTTATCCGGGAAAAAATCTTGAGCCGATGCCTTTGCTTTACATGACATTAGTTTCCTGATTTTTTCATTAGATACTAAAATCTCTATCTTTTCTGCCAACTGGACTTCATTATTGCAATCTATCAGAAAGCCACTTTGTCCATGTTTAATTATCATTCTTGCCCCTCCACAAGGGCAATCAGTCGATATGCATGGAATCCCCATTGCCATAGCTTCCATAAGAGCATTTGGCATGCCTTCATAATCTGAAGTCATAACAAAAATCATAGCAGAAGACAACTTTTCTTCCACATTATTCGTTCTCCCATTTAAAAGAATTCTCCCTTTTAGACCATGCTTGTCAATCTGTTTCTGAAGATTATTACGAAGTTCCCCTTCACCGAAAATGCTTAAAATTAGCTCTGGATATTTGTTTGCAATTAAACTAAACGCATTTATTGCCATTGAATAGTTCTTCTGATGATTCAATCTTCCTACCATAATTATAGTTTTTTCATCCGAATGATGCTTTGTATTATAAAAAACTTGATTCACTGGATTATAAATTACAATGGATCTTTTTCGCAGTTTATTAGAAAAGTAATTTGCTGCATCATCAGTTTGAAAAACACAACCATTTGCAAGACCAAATAAAAAATTAACTATAATTCTCATTTTCCCAGTTCCATATTCCTTATATGGATCGTTTCTAACTGACACAATTTTCCTTGTTTTCAAACCAATTGTAGCAATCAGCATTCTGATATTTGGAGGACCAATAAATGATAAGACAACATCTGGTTTTTCGGATTTTATTATTTTGCGAAGAACCGTTATCCTGTGTATATTTTTTCTTATTCCTTTTGTTTCCACTCTCCCAAAATCTAAATATATTCTTCTAACTTTCTTATCAATCTCGTATTCAGGGATTTTTTCAACCGGAACTATATCATTAACCAAAAGTACATCAATTTTTGAATTCACAAAATGCTTTGTAAGGTTAGCCATAACTCTCTGAGCCCCGCCCAACTGCATTGAATCAATGTAACAAATTATCTTTTTCATATATAATCCTTGCAGGAACCCCTCTTGCAATAGCATTATCCGGAATGCTTTGTGTAACTACAGCCCCAGCCGCAACAACAGCATTTGAACCAACGGTTACGCCTTTTAATATTATTGCTCCTGCTCCAATCCATGCCCCTCTTTTTATTTTTATCGGCGAACATATGAAAGGGCGTTTGCCGTCGCTATTATTCATATTATGATCATGATCGTAGATACATACATTTGGGCCAATTGACACTTTACTTTCAATCATTATTGATTCCATAGAAACGATTGTTGTGTTGCGATTTATAAAGCCACCTTCCATATGTATTTTCCCCCCATTTGATTCCAAGAGTACATTATCTTCAATTAATGCTTTTTTTTGTATTTCAATTTCACCGTTATTAAACGTTCTAATCTTTACCGAAGGTGAAAAAACTTGAAAAATCGAACATTTGATTTTATTAAGACTAAACAATCTCAACAACGGAAGTCGTAGACAATTATATATAATCCTAAATCCATAAAACAGTTTTCTTCTCATTTATCTTCAAACTTCTCTTTCATTCTCTATAGCATATATCAAAGACGGAATCAGCAAATGCATCTATTGAATATCTAAACGATTCAATATAATTTGTATACTGCTGTTTCGATAAACTATGCCTGCCTGCATCCAAATATTCTTGGATAGCAAATGCCAGCCCATTAATATCTCCAGGCTTAACTATTATTCCATTTTGCATTTTTACTATTTCTGGTATAGCCCCAACATTAGAGGCTATTATCGCACATCCGGCACTATACCCCTCAAGAATAGCAACTGGCAATCCCTCCGCATAAGAAGGAAGCAGAAGTATATCACAATCTGAAAAGATATGTTTTTTTTCTTCGCCTTTTACAAACCCGTGATAAAAAATCTTCTCTTCAATTCCAGAAATGGCTTTTAAATAAGCAGCCTTTGTTTCTGCTTTTAGAAAATCACCACATATATGAAATTCATAATCACCATGGACATAGTTCAATGCTGAAAGAATATCAAATATACCTTTTCTATGACTTAATGTCCCAACAAACAAATACTTCAATACGTTTGTTCCGGATTTCCTCAAGCAATCTTCATCAAATGACATTGTACTAAAGTTATATATGACCGTTGCTTTGTCTCTATCTATTCCGTTTTTAATGAATTCTTCCTTCGTCTTTTCTGATAAAAAAACGATTTTATCGGTATATTTTTCCAAAACTAGTAAAATAAAGTGTCTAAAAACTTCTTTTGATGGCATGATTTTTACATAATCTGCAAAATGAATATGCACGACTATTTTTACATTTGGAAATTGTTTTTTGACGTTTCTAATAATCATACAATCTTTTAACAAAGCCATCCCTAATGAGGTATGAAAATAGATTGTATCTGGTTCTTCTGCTATAATAGTTCTAGGCAATTTTATAAATATCAAAAAGGTATTCTTAAGATTTTGAAAATTTAATCTAGCTTCTGTTGCATTAGAACGACTGATTTGACATGTATTAAATTTTAAAACCTTCACATTCTTTTCCTGTAATTTCCCAGAATCACATAAAGTATTAACTATAGAAGAGATACCTCCGCTATATCTCCCTTTAGAATCAAAAGGTGCAACAATTAAGATTTTCATTTATAACTCACTAACTAATTCTCCTGCATGTTTTGAAAGATTTTTATGTACTTTTGAACACAAATCTCTTTTGACGCAGTACACAATACAAATTTTCTAAGATCCAGCTGGTTTATGTTACCATGTTTCCAATCCTTATAAGCGGTCTCAATTGCATCCGCAAGTTCTTTTGCACAACCTGGATTCACGCAATATCCTGCCCCAGCCTTTTTAATTACATTAGCCAAATCACTTTCCACATCATAAGAAGCGATAATAGGAGTGTTGCACGCCATTATATTCCATGTTTTACTTGGCAGCCCTACATTTCCGGTTCCGGGTTTGCAAATAATCAGCGCAACATCCCCCATGCTGTAGACTTCAGAAACTTTATTTTGTGGCTGTAAAGAAGTGATAAAAATGTTCGAGATGTTTTCATCGTTAATCCTCTTTGCAAATTCTTGAAACTTAACACCTCCACCGAATATAACAAACTGAATGTCTTCGAAAGAAGATAGATGTTTGGCTGTATCAACAATTTCATCTACTCCTTGCGATTCACCAAGATTTCCTGCATAAACTACTATAAACTTTGTGCGATCAATTCCTAGTTCGTCAAATAGCTCATTTTGACTCTTTTCTATTGGACGTACAGAAAACAGATCTACCCAATTCGAAATAACCTCTATCTTATCTTCTTGAACCCCTTTTGCTATGATATTTTGTTTAAAACCTTCGCTAATTACAATTATCTTATCTGCACAATCGTATGTATAGTCTTCAATCTTTCTTCCGATCTTCCAAATAATGCCGCCTTTTTTTGCCATTCCAGTATTAACAAGTGAATCAGGAAAAATATCTTGTAGATTGAATAAAAACGGGACTTTTTTTCCATATTTTTTAGATAACTTTTTTGCAACCAATGCGCTTAACATTCCTTGAGTTGGTGGCGTGCTTGAAGAATAAACAAAATCAATATTAGTTGCTCTTATACCAAGTTGATACTCTCGAATGCTACAAAGAAAATATCTAAACGCTCTTTGAATTGGGTTTTTCTTTTCCCTAAACATTCGAAAACGGTTCACTATTATATAACCATTGTATAATTGTTCAACTTTGTTCTTTCTTTTTAAATATTCTTGATATACTTCTTCTGAAACTCCTCTAGTTGGTATTGGTGTATAACTTATACAAGTTATATTGTTTTGAGCAAGTGCCTCATTTAAATCATGATCTAGATGAGTGCCCGCTGTTTGTTCCGGGTCAAAATATGCTCTTAATCTTAACATTCTCATAATTATTCGTAAATTTTTTAACAAATTCTGAATTACTCATTTGTATATATGTTTTCATGTATTAGAACTGTTTTAATTGTTTTAAAGAATATTTTAACATCCAAAAAAAACGAAACACTATGAGCATACCAAGCATCATATAATCTTTTCCCCCTAACGTCTAAGCCATTTCTAAAATATGCTTGAGAATAACCTGTAATGCCCGGTCTTATCAAAAGTTTGTCTTTTTCATCTTCTTTATAAGTATCTTTTGATTCAATATCTCCGGCTCTAGGCCCAATAATACTCATTTTCCCCATTAAAACATTAAATACTTGCGGAATTTCATCAAGACTTGTCTCTCGCAGAAATTTTCCAGTTTTAGTAACCCTAGAATCGTTTTTTGAGTTAAACGTGCTTCCATCTTCATTTCGTATATCTGGAGCATTTACTTTCATTGATCTGAATTTTAACATTCCAAATTCTTCAAAATCTTTTCCAATTCGCATCGATCGATAGAATAGTGGCCCTTTATCTTCTAGCTTGATTGCAACAGAAATAGGGATCATGGCCAAAAGAACAAACGGCAATGCGCATAGACAGAAAACAATATCTAATATCCGTTTGATGACTAATTGATAAAAACCTTCATATCCTTTTTTATCTTTACTATTTAGATATGTTTCTTCTGCTTTTGATAATTCACTTGTCATATAACTTCTTAAACGCTTCCTTCTTAATCAGATTTAAAACTATTTTTGCAGTTTCTTCTGCATTTTCTGCTGTTTGACCTTTTGCAACAATATACCCACAACCATCTAGATTTGTGCGGTATTCATTTACGTGCATTCCCTCAAACATATGATGATATATTTCTACACCATATTCTTTTTCTATCAAATTAATGTCAGGAACTCTGTTAATTGTACCTTCATCAAAAGCAAGCAATTTTGTTGCTACAGCTGTGTGCTCTTTAGCCATTAAATCAACTGAATCTCCTACTGTGTTTTGAATCATTGCACCTACGTAATCAATTCCGGTTCCATATGGAATGACACATGGGCCAATCATATTGCCACCCATTCTTGCACCTATGTCGACAATATATACTTTGCCATCTTTGGTAATCAACATATCCATGTTCACAGAACCGGTATTGATACCAAGCGCTTTAATTGCCTTTATTACACATTCTTTTGCTTTCTTTTCAGCTTCTGGATCTAATCCGCACGGAATTGCGTGACCAAGTTCTGCATAGTACGGCGGATCAGTCATCCATTTTTTCATGATAGCTAAAACATGTACTTTTCCATTGATGACTAGGCTTTCGGCCCCATATTCTCTTCCATCAATAAACGATTCTATTTCAGCTCTGTTAGTAATGGAACTATTCATTGCATATTCACAAGCTTTCATTAGATCTGATGCTTTATCAACCCTGTTTGCTCCTCGACTGCCTGATCCATCACAAGGCTTAACCATCACGGGATAATGGAGTTTTTCTGCCATCAAATTCAAATCTGTATACTCATTCACCTCATATGCCTGTTCTGAATCATCAACATCATGCTCAAATAGACATTTTCGGACAAGATACTTATTCTTTACAAGCTTTGCCACTTCGTAATTTAGCCCAGGCAACCCCATATTCTTCGCTATATAAGACGCTGTTAAAACGCCAAAATCCGTCGCAGCTGTCAATACACCATTTATATTTTCTTGTTTTGCATAACTCAAGCAGGCTTCTTCATCAATGATGTTGATTACTTTATGCTTGTGAGCATGTGCGAAACCTATGGCAGTCGGATCTGCATCTACTGCTAAAGTTTCGTAACCCATAGATACAGCTTTTTGTATTACAAAATCCTGAAGAAATCCCGCTCCGATTACAAGTAGTTTTTTCATATATCAGATGTTCTTCTCCATCATTACTTCTTTATATTTCAATGTATCAGTAATGCCGTTTTTTTTATATCCTCTATGTTCATAAAAGCTGATTGCATTTTGACTCAGTTGATATACTTCCATATATACTCTTTTTAGATTTCCATCTTTTGCTTTCTTCTCTATCTGATCCATGCAATAAGAGCCAATCCCTTTTCCTGAATAATTCGGGTGTGTCGCAAGCTTCTCAAAATATAGACCATCATCCTTAATTCTTGTCATATAAGTTGCTACCGGCATTTCATTCTCTTTCACAAGAAAAACATCGTTCTTAATTGAACAGCACAAAGCGATTGCAAAGCTTTTTATCAAAGAATTATCCCAATGGTGCAGATCACATTTTACCGCCATATCTTTCCCACACAAATTGAGTATTCTGGCGATATAATATAAACTTTTAAAATCCAGTTTGCTAATTTTAATTTGTGTGTACATTGATTAAGTTAAACTTTCAACAACTTCCCTTAATGTCTCACAAACATAATCTACATCTTCATCACTTAACAGTGTATGCAATGGTAGTGTAATAAGATTGCGATAATAATCATAGGTATTAGGGAAATCTTTGATATCCCAGCCCATATTCTTATATGCTGTCATCATTATCATTGGCTTATAGTGAACATTTGTCATAACACCCTGTACAGCCATCTTTTCAATGATCTCATTTCTCTTATCAGTATCAATGCCTGGAATTCGGACCAGATACAGATGGTTGGAACTATCCATATCAGATGTATGATGGATCATATGAAATAATCCCAGTTCATCACAGACCTTATCATATTTCATCATCATCTGTGCTCTTCTATCCAATAATCCCTGATATCTGTCCAATTGTCTTAAACCGATTGCCGCCATGATATCTGTCATATTGCATTTGTACCAAGGACCGATGATATCATATTCCCAAGCGCCGGCTTTTGTCTTTGCCAAGGCATCCTTGTTCTGGCCATGTAAGGAGAGAAGCTGATACATCTTATAGATCTCAGAATTATCCACTCCCTCAATTGGTAACCAGGTAGACGCTCCGCCTTCTGCTGTTGTGAAGTTTTTGACCGCATGAAACGAAAAAGATGTGAAATCTGCGATTGCGCCGGTATAAGTTTTCTTTCCTCTGAAAGTTCTGCTTGCACCTAGCCCATGAGCGCAATCTGCTACGATTGCAATCCTGCCAATAGATTTCTGGATACGGGAAGAAAGATCTCCTAGAGGATTCCCGTCAGATTCGATTGGATGAAACAGTTTTTTCTTTTTTTCGACGATCTCATAGACTCTTTCATAATCGCAGACCAGGCCACCAATATCGACTGTTACAATTGCTTTGGTTCTTTCCGTGATTGCTTTTTCTACCTTTTTGTAATCCATTTCCGGAATATGAGAAATAGGGTCGCCGTCTTTCTGAATATCGACAAAGATCGGTTTAGCACCTACATGAACGACAGCTGATGCGGAAGCGGTATAAGTGTATGCCGGAACAATAACTTCATCGCCAGGTCCAATACCCAATACTCTTAAGTTCAGTTCTTCTGCTGCGGTTGCAGAATTCAGACAGACAACACGATCACTCCAGCGATTTTGATCGCTTTCCGTATCATAATCGACTTTTCCGGTTTCTATATATGCCGCAAGTCTTCTTTCCAGCAGTTTCGTTCTCGGACCGGTCGTGATCCATCCGCTTCTTAAAGCTTCAACGACTTCGCCGATCTCAAGTTCGGAAATATCAGGCGGAGAAAACGGGATCTTCCTTTTGCCGTCTTTATCAATGCTATTCTGTCTTTCGATGATATTCTCTTTTCCAGACATCTGATCGCTATCGCCTTCATATGTCAGATAAGAAGAATAATCTCTTAATTCAATTCCATTGGAATCACAAGTTGATTTGATCTTTTCTCTTAATTCTGCAACAAGATCAGGTTCTGCTAAAAAAACGCATTTAATTGAATGTTTGTTTATGGCATACGTGATCTGATCCACACCATAAACAGGAAGACCATCGATCGTCTTATTTGTGAGCTGATCATCGATACCTACGATGCAAGCCGGTCTGAAGGAAACACCACTTTGTAGCAATCTGATCACAAACATCAGTTTCTCATCAGAACCTACTACCAAAGCATTTGAAAGATCCTTGCCCATCGCTTTCTTTTCAACCGTCATAAAACGATATATAAAGCGAATGAAAGTGATCAGGAAAAACTGAACGACTGCTCCGATCACATAGTAAGTAATCGGCATTCTCTCAAAAAACAACATTGTGCCCAATACATGAAAAGCAGCTGTGATCAAGGAAGCCGTGATGATTCTGTTCATATCATTGATGCCGGCATATCTCCATATACCGTTATATAAACGAAAAACATAGAATATCACGATACAGAAAACCGTATAGAAAGGAATAAAATGATAATAAGAATTTAAATAATGACCAATCGGAATATAGAATTGCTTATCTACATAGAAACGTATTACTAATGCCAAAAAATAAGAAGCATTCACAAAAATGACATCACACAATAAAATCCATAAATCATTTTTAATCGTCTTAATGAACTTGCCCATTTTTTATCCTCCTTATCTGATCTGTTTATTACTAAAACTGAAACATAACTTTAAGTCACACAGAGTGTGACGATCTAGTTATGAGCACTTTCTCACAATAAACCGGAAATCGGAGTTACTGATCAAAAGATCTTTTCAGGTTAATACTCAAATATTATATAACTAATGGCTGTTCTTTTCGTTAAGAATCAGTTCATAAGTCCGGTCTGTCTCGACCTTGTTTAAGTCTTTTCTTTTTACAGGATGATAGGTCGGAATCACCTCAGATACATATTCCTTGATCTCTTTTGATTTATTCAAATTGGCCAGTTCCATAATCTTCTCAAGCTGTTTCAGGAACTGATCTTCATCGAATTTCACAGGCTTTCCTATATAAACCAATTCATTTGGAGTCTTTTCAAGACCTTCTTCACTCATCAGTTTTTCTTCATAAAGTTTTTCACCGGGTCTTAATCCGGTATATTCGATCTTGATGTCGACATCCGGTTTCAAACCACTCAGTTTGATCAGGTTTCTTGCCAGATCATCGATCTTGACCGGTGATCCCATATCCAGCACGAATATCTCGCCACCCTTGGCATATGTACCAGCCAGCAACACCAAAGATACAGCTTCTGGGATCGTCATGAAATATCTGATAATATCAGGATGAGTTACTCTGACCGGCCCGCCCTTTTCTATCTGCTTTTTGAACAAAGGTATAACGGATCCATTGGAACCTAAAACATTGCCAAATCTTACTGCGACAAATTCTGTTTTTACGTTTGCAAGTTTGCTATGTTCAATATTTTCTTTTCCCTCATGAGAGAACAATTCAGGAATCTCTTCAGCCTTTCCTTCTTTGATCTTCTTATCAAATGTCTGAATAATCATCTCGCAAAGACGCTTGGAAGCACCCATGATGTTAGTCGGATTGACCGCCTTGTCAGTAGAGATTAGCACAAATCTTTCGCATCCATGTACCATGGCTGCATAAGCCGTCTTGTATGTACCGATCGTATTGTTCTTGATTGCCTCACAAGGAACATCTTCCATCAATGGAACATGTTTGTGTGCAGCTGCATGATAAACGATCTGTGGCTTATATTTTTCAAAGATCTGGAACATCTTTCTGGAATCTCTAACGGAAGCGATCCTGACAACCAGATTCAGATCAGGGTATTTTTCCTTCAGTTCCATCTGAATGTCATAAGCGTTGTTTTCATAGATATCCAGGATGATCAGCTGTTCAGGATCGTGCTTTGCGATCTGACGACATAATTCCGAACCGATCGATCCCCCACCTCCTGTTACCAAAATCCTTTTGCCAGAGATGAATTTATAGACTTCGTCAATATTGACTTCAATCGGCTCTCTTCCCAGCAGATCATCGATATTAACTTTTTTTAAAGAAGAAACAGAAACATCTCCGAGCATCAGCTGATACAGACCCGGGAGAGTCTTAAGTTCACAATCCGTTTCCTTACAGATATCAAGGATCTCTTTCTTATCCTTGGCTGAAGCGCTTGGAATTGCCATATAGATCTTATCGACATTGTATTTTTTTACACTGGACAAGATGTCATTTCTTCCGCCAACGATCTCGACATCATCGATATATCTGCCCCACTTATTCGGATTGTCATCAATGATACATACCACCTTATCGTTGATTTCGTGGGCCTTTTCAATATCATGAATGATCATCTGTCCGGCGTTTCCGGCACCGATAATCATCACATGAGTCCTGTCTCTATTTTTTCCTTCGGTCTTTCTCTTTGCTCTTAACAGCAAGATGAAACGATAAGAAAAACGGATCCCCAGCACAAGAACAAACTGCACAATCGCACCAAACAGATAGTAAGAGATCGGCATCCTGCGTAAGAACAGCAATGTATATGCGATATGAAATACAAAAGTGATCGCTGAAGACATGATCACTCTCGTCAGTTCTGTATAGCTTGCAAAACGCCAGATACTGTTATATAGTTTCAATCTCCAGAATACAAGCAGGCAGAACACTCCGTAAGGAATTGCCATCATCTTCCAGGTATTCAGGTATTTTTCAGGGATCATTGAATATCTGATATCAAAACGCAGCAGCAGGCTGAAGAAATATGAGAAATTTACAACAAAAAGATCATATATCAGCAGCAGCATAGATATGATCCTCCAATGTTTAATCTTCAGTTTTTCTGCTAAATGGCCCAATTTCTTACCCCAACAATATATATAAATATATATGAAATATAACTCTGTCTAGAACAAACGTCTCTTTACTTTCGGCATTCTTTCAATTTTTTGATTGCTGATCACTCTCATCGGATTGATATCCATTAGCAACTCTGCTGTTTCCGGATTGAACTTTCTGGATATCGTGTTATATGCATCTTTCAGGCTTAATGGCCTGTGCATATTATGACAATCTGATGAGATAAAACTCAATCTTCCTTTTTCTATCAACTGATAGACCACTTTCCTTGTATCCCTGTATAGCAACGAATCCTGATTGGATTGTAAGTAATAGCCTTCATTCAGCCATCTTTTTACAAAATCAGGATCCTTTCGCACATAATCATAGCGTTCCGGATGAGCGATAATGATCTTATAGTTCAAAGAAACATTGTAGAGATACTCATCAAAATCCCTTTCATAACGCTCAAAAGGAAATTCAATCAGCACATAATTGGAATCGTTCATTGTACAGACTTCGTTATTCAGCAACAGTTCATCCAGTTCTCTGTCGATGAATAATTCGTTCCCCAGGTAAAGATTGATATTCAGATCAAAACAAGCTTCTTTACACTGTTCGAATAATGACAATAACTCTACTTTTCTGACTCTGTATGGACCATGTTTCATGAAATGCGGTGTAATCAATACGTCTGTGATGCCTTCTTTGACCGCATCCTCCAATAAGGTCCTGGATAATTCGAATGAATCAGAACCGTCATCGATATTCGGAATGATGTGACTATGAATATCGATCATTG
>JAFYHT010000037.1 GCA_017539025.1 Erysipelotrichaceae bacterium | reverse complement strand
TCAGAAGATCGAAGCGGATTCCAGATACAGAAAACTTTATTCGATCGCCAGGAAACTGGAGTTTTTCCCAAGACATGAATCGACCCATGCGGCCGGTATTGTCATGTCCAGAAAACCGCTTGATGAAGTGGTCCCACTGATACGCATCGAAAACGATGTCTATTCCACGCAATACACGATGGAACATCTGGAAGAACTCGGCCTGATCAAGATGGACTTTTTGGGATTGAGAAATCTGGGTATCATTTCCGAGATCGTCGATGAGATCAGAAAGAAAGAGGATTTTGATATCCATAATATCCCATTGAATGACAGGAAGACTTTTGATCTGATCGATGCGGTCAATGTGATGGGCATCTTCCAGCTGGAATCAGGCGGAATGAGAAGTCTGATCCGCAAGATGAAGCCAAAGACCTTCGAAGAGATCGGTATGACGATTGCTTTGTATCGACCGGGTCCGATGAAGAATATCCCGACGTTCCTAGAGTATCGTGCTCATCCAGAAAGAGTTGAATACATCCATGAGAATCTCAAGCCGATCCTTGAAGAGACTTATGGTATCATCGTCTATCAGGAACAGATCATCAATATCGCCAGAGTCATGGCCGGTTTCAGCTATGGCAAGGCTGATATATTGAGAAAGGCGATGTCCAAGAAGAAGCTTTCCGAATTGGAGAAACTGCACAATGACTTCATTGAGGGCTGCGTGAACAAAGGCTATGAAAGAGATCTTGCGGAAAGAGTTTATTCTCTGATCCTGGAGTTTGCGAACTACGGCTTCAATAAATCCCATTCCATCGCTTATGCACTGGTTGCCTATCAGCTGGCTTATCTCAAGGCGAACTATCCTTTGTATTTCTATAAATCATTACTGAACGGTGTGACCGGTTCTGAAAGCAAGACTTATGACTATGTTTCGGAATGTCTGCAGATCGGCCAGAAGATCAAAGGCATCAGTATGAATGAATCGCAGCTCAGCTACATCATCAAGGATGATAGCATCATCATGCCTTTCGTCATCTGCAAGGATGTCGGTTCGATCTCGGCTGCCAAGATCATTGAGGAGAGAAATGCCAGGGGTCCTTATACGGATTATGTCGATACGGTGAGAAGGCTATCTTCAGCCGGTGTGGAAAGGAATGTCATCGAGAATCTGATCTATGCGGGAGCTTTTGATGAATTCCGCCACAGCAGACATACGATGATCGCTTCCTTGAACAATGTCTTACTGTATGCGGATGCCCATAAGGGAGAGATCTCGCTGATGGAGAATTACGATGATGCGCCGATCATTGAGGAACTGAATGATGACAATATGGTTTTGGCGGAAAACGAAAAGAACGTACTGGGTTTCTATTTCAGTTTCAATCCGATCACGGCCGTCAAGAAGCAATATAATATAGATACGGATAATCTGTATAATTTATCTGTAAGTGCCGGTTATGTGAAGGGCTTTGGTCTGATCAAGAGGGTCAAGTCGCTCAAGACGAAGAAGGGCGATATGATGGCTTTCGTGGATCTGGTGGATGACAAGGGCGCTTTATCGCTGGCTGTCATGCCAAGAGTATATGCATTACACTCTTCCAAGCTGGCCAAGGGCAGATATGTGACATTTGAAGGAAAGATAGAAAAAGAGGCTTCCTGTCTGGTTTCCAGGATGGAAGTGCTTTAGGAGGTAAATAGATGAAGATACTGATCGTTGATGACGAGATCAAGATAAGAGAAGTTGTATCAGAATATGCCAAGGCTTCCGGTTACGAGTGTGACCAGGCTTCCAACGGAAAGGATGCGGTAGAGATGGTTTCTGAGAGGAACTATGACTGCGTCATCCTGGACATCATGATGCCGGAACTGGATGGTTTTTCCGCATGTAAGAAGATCAAGGCGATCAGGAATGTTCCGGTGATCATGTTGTCGGCGAGGACTGAGGAAGATGACAAGCTCTTCTCTTTTGATATCGGTGTCGATGACTATGTCACAAAGCCGTTTTCTCCTAAGGAACTGATGGCCAGGATCAAGGTCGTCTGTGAAAGGAATTCCAATCGCAGCAATGAAAAATATATCTTTGATACGCTGGTGATCGATGTGGATGGAAGGACTGTAAGCATCGATGGTGAGAAGGTGACTTTGACGCCGAAAGAACTGGATCTGTTGATCTATATGGTGGAAAACAAGAACATCGCCTTAGGCAGAGATAAATTATTGTCGGCTGTCTGGCAGATGGATTATTACGAAGACGACAGAACGATCGATACGCATATCAAGATGCTCAGAAAGGATCTTGGCAGATATGCGGATCACATCGTGACTGTCAGAGGTATGGGTTACAAGTTTGAAGTTTAATTTCAAGGGAATCAGGTTTTCGACCTGGCTGTATTTCTTGGGCTTTTCAGTATCGATGATGTTACTGCTGGGTTTTTTATTGGTCGTTTTGATCAAGCCCTATTATCGAAATGACCGTATCAGAACCATCGATGTGATCTCGGAAACGATCGAGACACTGCTGTTGAAGGAAGATGTCAAAAACAGGGAGATCGAATCGGCAGCCAGGACCATCATCGGCAACAATGTCTGTGCCATCATCTACAATGAAAATGGCAAGGCGATCTACAATCCGCCTGATTCTTTGGGGCAGTTGTGCATGTTGGACAAGCAGATCTCCATTGAAGAGGAGATCTTTACGATCAAGAACGAGCCGAAAAAGATGATCGAGATGATCAAGAAGGAAAATCCTTTGTCGGTGACGATCTATTCGCAATATACCGGGATGGAGATGTTGTTGTATGGAAAACAGATCCGCAGCAACCTTTCCAATTACTATCTGGTGCTCAATACACCGCTGGAACCAGTCGAATCCTATATCGATTTCATATTGAATCAGTATCTATACATCGCCGTGATCGTCGTGTTCATCGCGTTGATCGTAGCGCTTTTCCTTGCGCGTCAGATCACTTCGCCGATCGTAAAGATGAAGGATGAGGCAAATAAGCTGGCGCAGGGCAATTACGATGCGAAATTTGAGACAAATTCCTTCTCTGAGATCAACGACCTGGCTTCGACATTGGATGATGCCACGGAGAAGCTTTCCAAGGTCAATGATCTCAGAAAAGATCTTGTGGCCAATGTCTCTCACGATATCAAGACACCTCTGACGATGATCAAGGCGTATGCGGAGATGATCAAGGATATTTCCGGTGATGATCCTGTGAAACGTAATGAACATCTCGATGTCATACTGCAGGAGACGGAGTATCTGGATAAGCTGGTCACCGATATGTCTGAACTTTCCAAGCTGCAATCTGGTGTCTTGCAGATAAAAAGGGAGAATTTTGATCTGAAAGAGTGTACCGAACAGGTGGTTTTACTTCTTTCACAGGCGATCAGAGAGAAGAATATCGACCTGGTATTGGATCTGGATGAATGTGTCGTCTATGCCGATGAGATCAAGATCTCTCAGGTCATCTATAACTTCCTATCGAATGCCTTGAAGTATTCGGACAATGATTCCAAGATAACGATCCGTATCAGAAACAGCGAGGAGGATGTCAAGGTCGAGGTCATCGATAACGGCAACGGCATTTCTGAAGAGGCTCTTCCATATATCTGGGACAGATATTATAAAGTGGATAAGAATTTCAACCGTTCCGTCAATTCGACGGGACTGGGTCTGGCGATCGCCAAGGCGATCCTGGAGGCTCACAAGGCGAAATACGGTGTTACTTCAAAATTAGGCGAGGGTTCAACGTTCTGGTTTGAATTAGACAGAGATTATGAAACAGAAAACTGATTATCTCAAATTCATCGACTATGAGTATTCTCAGGATGATCTGGCGTATAAGGTGAATACCGATACGGCAGTCCTGGGGATGTTTCTGGATATGATGAAGTCTAAATCGGTGCTTGATATCGGCTGCAACAGCGGTGCTTTACTGCTCTATGCCCATTATCATGGCGCAAAGCACCTTTGCGGTGTGGATATCCACGAAGACGCTTTGGAATGTGCGAAAAAGAATCTGAAGAGATATACCGATGATTTTAAGCTTTATCATTCAAGGATACAGGATCTGGAAACGGAAGAGTTTGATGTGGTTTTATGCAATCCTCCGTTTTTTGAGATGAACAACGTGACCGAAGATGAATATCTCAAGGATGCGATGTTTGAATCATCACTGTCTCTGGAGGAACTGTTTCAGGCATTCCGTAAGTTCATGAAGGCAAATGGGGAAGCCTATCTGATCTATCAGGCTGATCGTTTCCCTGAATTATATGACATGTGCAAGAAATACAAGCTCAAGATCATGAAGATGGCGTTTGTCCATGATGTCCATTCAAGACACGCTTTGAGGGTCGCGATGAAGCTGAAGATCGGTCCGATGTCCAAAGTGAAGATCTATGAGCCGATCTTACTCGATTCGGGTGAATTCGTTTCTATAAAAACGTTAAAAACAGGCGTAAAATAAGCATTCTTCGATTGAAAATAATTTTCTTATCTGCTAAAATATTTACGTTATAGTCTCTCCTTAGAGGGGATTATAACCGCTCAGAGAAGGTTTAAGCATCATCTGATCACCTTAATGGCGAGTCTGAATCTAAAAAAAGGAGGTCAACTATGTACGCTATTATCGAAACCGGCGGCAAGCAGCTCAAGGTCGAAGAAGGCCAGACGATCTATGTTGAAAAACTGGACGTTGAAGAAGGCAAGAATTATGTATTCGACAAAGTCGTAGCGCTTGAAAACGGTGGTCTGACTTTAGGTACTCCGTATGTTGATGGTGCCAAGGTTTCCTGCAAAGTTGAAAAGCAGGGTAAGGGAAAGAAGATCGTTATCTTCAAGTACAAACAGAAAACCGGTTCAACCAGACGCAAACAGGGTCATCGTCAGCCATACACCAAGTTAACTGTTGAAAAGATCGGCTAATGATCAGAGTATTGTACGAAGTCAGAGATGAACGTTACGTGTCACTTGATGTTTCCGGTCATGCGGAATACGGTGAATACGGCAAGGATCTGATCTGTGCTTCAGCCAGTTCTATCATGTTCGGTCTCATGAACGCATTGGATGCGCTTGGTGAGGATGTGCTGATAGAGCAGGAAGACAACAGGATCATGATTGAAGATCACAGCAGTTCGGATGTAGTCCAGGACTACTTCGAACTGGTCATTATGCAGATGAAAACGATCGAAGCTTCCTACGGGGACTTCATCAGAGTAGAAAGGAAGTAAAAACACATGAAATATGTACTTAATATTCAGTTCTTCGCTTCTAAAAAGGGTGTAGGTTCGACCAAGAACGGCCGTGACTCCCAGTCAAAGCGTTTAGGCGCTAAGCTGGCAGACGGTCAGTTTGCGACAGCAGGTTCCATCATCTATCGTCAGAGAGGCACGAAGATCCATCCGGGTACAAATGTTAAGAAGGGCGGAGACGATACATTATTCTGTCTGATCGATGGTGTCGTCAAGTACGAACACTTAGGCAAGAAGAAGACAAAAGTATCTGTCTATCCGGCAGCTTAATCATTCAAACAAGCCCTTTAAGAGGGCTTTTTTAAACAGAAAATTATGCAATTTATCGATAAAGTAAATCTGAAACTCAAAGCGGGAAACGGCGGTAACGGTATCGTCGCTTTTAAGCGCGAGAAATACAATCCCTTAGGCGGTCCTTCCGGAGGAGATGGCGGCAACGGCGGTTCCATCATCTTCAAGGTCGATACCAACAAGTCAACTTTGCTGGATCTGAGATTTTCCAAGATGATCAGAGCACAGGATGGGGAAAACGGCAAGACCAACAACATGTATGGCGCATCCAGAGATGATGTCATCGTCAAGGTGCCTTTGGGTACGATCGTCAAGGATCTTGATAGTGGTGAGATCGTGGCCGATCTCAATACATTGGATTCTGAAGAAGTGATCTGTGAAGGCGGCAAGGGTGGAAAGGGAAACTACCATTTCAAGTCAGCCAGAAACAATGCACCGGATCACTGCACCCTAGGGACTCCGGGTAAGGAAAGAAATGTCCTGGTCGAACTGAAGCTATTGGCGGATGTCGGACTGGTTGGTTTACCTTCTGTAGGCAAGTCTACACTTCTTTCTGTCGTATCCAACGCCAGACCGGAGATCGCAGATTATCCGTTTACGACATTGAAGCCGCAGCTTGGCATGGTCAAGGTCGGAGATTCTTCCTTTGTCATGGCCGATCTTCCGGGTCTTATCGAAGGCGCATCGGAAGGAAAAGGTTTAGGTCATGAATTTCTCAAGCACATCGAGAGATGCCGTCTGATCATCCATGTCCTGGATATGGGTCATGAAGATCCAATCAGTGACTATGAGGTCATCAATGAGGAGCTCAAGAGATATCCTGGCAACCTCTATGAAAGACCGCAGATCGTATTAGCCAACAAGATGGATCAGGACAATGCGGAAGAAAATCTCAGGAAGTTCAAGGAGAAATATCCCGATCTTGAGGTATTTGAGGCGATCACGCTGATCAACGAAGGCCTGACACCTGTCTTGTACAGGGCAAAGGATCTGTTAAAAGAACTTCCTCAGTTCCCGTTATATGATCCGGCCGTTGCGGAAAAGAAGGTCGTATACAAGTATGAAGAAGAGAAAGAGTTTGAGATCTTCAACGAAGGCAACGGCATCTGGAGAGTGGAAGGCGAGAAGGTCGAAAGACTCTTCCGCAATACCAATTTCAAGGATGAAGATTCGATCCTTCGTTTCTCCAGAGCATTATCCAAGATGAAACTGGATGATGCCTTGAGAGAAAGAGGATGTAAGAACGGCGATCAGGTATTCATACAGGATTACAGCTTTGATTTCATGGATGAAGACGAATAGTCTTCATCTTTTTTATGTTTTTGTGAAAACGGTTACAAAAGATATATAATATTTCTATGGGGAGAATCCCCCAGGAGGCTAAAATGAAAAAGTTTTTTAAATTACTTATGATCGCTTTACTGGCCTGCACACTTGTTGCCTGTGGCGGCAGCAAGGAAGAAGGCGGCGAAGAAAGCACTGGCTCTGACAGCCTGGTCATCTATTCTCCGAACTCAGACCCGCTGATCGCGGTCGCTGAAACTTTCGGTGAAAAATACGGCATCGCTGTTGAAGTCGTATCAGCCGGTACAGGTGAATGTCTGGAAAGAATCGCTGCTGAAAAGGACAACCCTCAGGGCGATATCATGTATGGCGGTATGAACTATGCAAACTCATTCAACGCTGACTATGTTCCTCTGTTTGAAGAGTATGTTGCAGCCGGTGATGACACACTTCCGGAAGCTTACCGCAATTTCAACGGAATCACTACTCACTATTGCCTGGATGGTTCCGCAGCTCTCTTAGTCAATGTTGAAGAATATGAGAAGTTAGGTCTGAATATCGATGATTTCGATTCTTATGCTGATCTGTTACAGCCTGAACTCAAGGGCAAGATCGCTATGGGTGACCCGGCTAACTCTTCAAGTGCTTGGGCAGAACTGACCAACATGCTGCTTGTCATGGGTGATGCACCATATGATGAGAAAGCTTGGGAATGGGTTGGCGAATTCATCAACAACCTCGACGGCGTTCAGCTTTCATCTTCTTCCGCTATCTACAAGGGCGTTGTTCAGGGTGAATACGTTGTCGGCGTTTCTTATGAAGATCCATGTGTAGGTCTGCTGGTCGATGGCGCTACCAATGTCAGATTGATCTATCCTTCTGAAGGCGCTGTATGGCTCCCTGCAGGTGTCGCTATCGTTAAGAATGCTCCGAATATGGAGAACGCAAAGAAGTTCGTTGACTGGCTGATCTCTGATGAAGGCCAGGCTGAAGTTGCTAAGACGACAGCTCGTCCGGTCAATCCTGCTATCTCTAACACAGCTAAGGAAATGACTCCGTTCTCACAGATCAATGTCGTTTACGAAGACATGGCTCTGTGTGGTTCAAACAAGAAGGCTTGGCAGGCTCGTTGGACTGAAATGTTCACAGCTGCTCAGAACTAAAAAATCAAACAAAATATAATTCAAATTAGTGAGGTTGGAAATATGAGTGTCAATATCAAGATTCGCGACGCCGTGAAGAAATATGGCGATAATACGATCATTTCTGACTTATCACTGGATATCAAGGAGGGTGAGTTTTTCACCCTTCTTGGTCCATCTGGATGTGGTAAGACAACTTTATTGAGAATGATTGCCGGTTTTAACTCGATCGAGGGTGGAGATTTTTATTTTGGTAACACCAGGATCAATGACATGGACCCGGCAAAGCGTAATATCGGTATGGTCTTCCAGAACTACGCCATTTTCCCGAACATGACTGTCGAGAAAAACGTTGCCTTCGGTTTGAAGAACCGCAAGCTCCCTAAGGACGAGATCGCATCCAAGACGGATCAGTTTCTGAAACTGATGAAGATCGATGAATATCGCGATCGTATGCCTGAAAGACTTTCAGGCGGACAGCAGCAGCGTGTCGCTCTCGCCCGTGCTCTGGCAATCACGCCGGATGTATTGTTGATGGATGAGCCGTTGAGTAACCTCGATGCCAAGCTGCGTGTCGAAATGCGTACGGTCATCAAACAGATACAGAATGAAGTCGGTATCACGACCGTATACGTTACTCATGACCAGGAAGAGGCTATGGCAGTTTCTGATCGTATCGCAGTCATGAACGCTGGCGAGATTCAGCAGATCGGTACTCCTAAAGTACTTTATCAGCGTCCGGCAAATCTTTTTGTCGCAACATTTATCGGACATACCAATGTCATCGATGCCAAACTGAAAGAAAAAGACGGCAAGGCTTATCTTCAGCTGCCTGGTGGCTATGAAGTTGAAGTTGAAACGATCAGAAAAGAAGAGATCTATGACAGAAATGTCAAGGCTTCGATCCGTCCGGAAGAGCTGGTCGTCGACGTTCACAACAAAGAAGGCATCAAAGCCTATATCGATGATGCGGTGTTCCTCGGCCTGAATACACATTACTTCGTTCATTTTGAAGACGGTACAACAGCTGAGATCATTCAGGAATCCAAGATCGATTCGATCATCGAAAAGGGTTCTGAGATCATGTTGGGTGTCAAGACGGAAAAGATCAACGTCTTTGATGAAGAAGGAAAGTACAACCTGGTAGAGGGTGTCGTCAACGATTACGACGTATATAAAAAAGAGGCATGAACATGATAGACTCAAAGAAAAACTTTGATGTCTGGAAGCTCGTGTCTGTCCTGATCTTGGCGCTTTACGGTCTCTTTCTGATCTTCCCGTTATTCAAACTGTTGTATAACGCGTTCTTCAGTAATGGACAGTTTACCCTGGAGCAGTTCACGAAGTTCTTCTCCCAGGCATATTACATCAAATCCATATACAATTCGATCAAGGTGTCGTTTCTGGCAACGATGCTGACACTGGTGATCGGTATTCCTCTGGCATATTTCTACCAGATGTTTGAGATCAAGGGACAGTCGATCTTACAGGTCATCATCATCCTGTGTTCGATGTCTGCTCCATTCATCGGCGCTTATTCCTGGATCATGTTGCTGGGAAGAAGCGGCGTTGTCACAAAGCTGATCGAATCGGTTTTACCGATCAGAGTTCCAAGCATCTATGGTTTCAACGGCGTATTGCTGGTACTGGCTTTGCAGCTGTTTCCACTGGTATTCCTTTATGTATCAGGTGCTTTGAAGAATATCGATAATTCACTGCTGGAAGCTTCTGAAAACATGGGATGTTCCGGTGTTGGGCGTTTCTTTAAGATCGTTATCCCACTGTGTATGCCGACGATCATAGCGGCTACACTGATGGTCTTCATGAGAGCGTTCGCTGACTTTGGTACACCTCTGCTGATCGGTGAAGGTTATCAGACGTTCCCGGTCGTCATCTACAACTCCTATTTTGCGGAGACAGGAGGTGACCACAACTTTGGTGCAGCGATCTCTGTTATCGCCATCGTCATCACAGCGATCATCTTCCTGATTCAGAGATATATCAACAACCAGTTCAAGTTCACGATGAATGCGATGCATTCCATTGAGAGGAAACCGATCCACGGCATTCAGGCTGTGCTGGTCAACTTCTACTGCTGGTTTGTCGTCCTGTTGGCTTTCATGCCTCAGGTCTATGTCATGTATACTTCATTCCTGAAGACTTCAGGTAAGATCTTCATACCTGGCTATTCTCTGGATTCCTACAAGTTCGCATTCACACATCTCAAGAACGCGATCCCGAATACCTTCCTGATCGGCGGATTGGCTTTGATCATCGTCATCATCCTGGCGATCCTGATCGCTTATCTGGTCGTCAGAAGGAATAATGCGATAAATCGTGTCATCGATACGCTGTCGATGATCCCATACATCATTCCGGGTTCTGTTGTCGGTATCGCTCTGGTCATGGCTTTTAACAAGAAGCCGCTGGTACTTGCCGGTACAGCGATCATCATGATCGTCGCACTGGTCATCCGTCGTATTCCGTATACGATCAGATCTTCTACTGCAACTCTGCAGCAGATCCCGATGTCGATCGAAGAGGCTGCCATCTCGCTTGGTTCTTCCAAACTGAAGGCATTCTTCACGATCACGGTCCCGATGATGGCAAACGGTATCCTGTCCGGCGCGA
Organism: Erysipelotrichaceae bacterium; assembly: GCA_017539025.1. Lineage (GTDB taxonomy): Bacteria > Bacillota_I > Bacilli_A > Erysipelotrichales > Erysipelotrichaceae > Colivicinus. The sequence continues at coordinate 13,281 of JAFYHT010000037.1, read as the reverse complement.
TCATGTCATGGGTCACGATCATCACCGAACTGTCAACGGCGATCATCCTGTACAACCTCAAGACGATCACTCTGACGCTGGCGACTTACACCTATGTTTCAAGAGGAAACTATGGCATCGCTGCTGCTTATGCAACGATCCTGACAGTTGCGACGGTGGCTTCACTTCTGATCTACATGAAGGTTACCGGAAACAAGGAGATTTCATTCTAAAGCCGATGTAAATCGGCTTTTTTCTTGTATAATTATCTTATGATCGGTTTTGTCAGAGGAAAGGTCCATGCGTTTGGTCCGGACTACGTGCTCATCGATGCGGGCAACGTAGGATACCGTATTAATTTCTATCATCCGGAAGAGCTCAGGAAAGACAAGGAGATGATCATCTATACCTATCAGAATGTCAGGGAAGATGAGATCTCTCTTTATGGTTTTCTTTCACTTGAGGAGTATGATCTTTTCACAAAACTGATTTCTGTCAAGGGACTTGGTCCTAAGATTGCTTCCAATATCCTTTCAAGGGCTTCTGTCGATGCGATCATCACAGCGATCGAGATCGGTGATGTCGATTTCATCAGGAATATGCCCGGTATCGGCAAGAAGACAGCTTCTCAGATCTTATTGGATCTGAAAGGCAAGCTTGTCGAAAGTGATGACTCCAGCGAGGAACTCAAGGATGTCGCTGAAGCACTGAAGGGTCTTGGATATAAGCAGACGGAGATCAGACCGGTCATGAAGAAACTGGTAAATGAAAAAGGTTCGACCGATGAGCTGATCAGAAAAGCTCTTGCGATGCTCATGAAGTAAAAACTATGGAAGAAGAAAACAAAGTATTATCTGCAGACAAGCAATCTCAGGATGATGATGCAAGTCTAAGACCACAAACCTTGGCCGAATATGTCGGACAAAGTGACCTCAAGGAAAACCTCGAGGTTTTCATCAAGGCGGCAAAGATGAGAGATGAGGCACTCGATCACGTACTGTTGTATGGCCCTCCGGGACTGGGCAAGACGACGATGGCCTATATCCTGGCCAATGAGATGGGTACCAAGATCAAAACCACGACCGGTCCAAGTATCGAAAAGACCGGTGATCTGGCTGCGATCCTGTCATCTTTAGAGATGGGGGATGTCTTGTTTATCGATGAGATCCATCGTCTGCCTAAGATCGTGGAAGAAGTGCTTTATTCGGCAATGGAAGATTTCTATATCGATATCGTTGTCGGCAAGGAAGAGGGAGCCAAGTCGATCAGACTGGATCTTCCTCCGTTCACTCTTGTAGGCGCAACGACCAGAGCCGGTGCGATCTCTGCGCCTTTGCGCGATCGTTTCGGTATCACTTCCAAACTGAACTATTACACCAACGAAGAACTCGCACAGATCGTAAGAAGGACTTCAAAAGTCTACAGTGCTTCGATCGAAGAAGAGGCTGTTGAAGAGATCGCCAAGCGTTCCCGTGGGACGCCGCGTATCGCCAACCGCTTATTCAGAAGAGTCAGGGACTTTGCCCAGGTCAGGAATGACGGTGTCATCGATCTGGATATTGCCAGACAGGCACTGGAAAAGATGAAAGTCGATTCACTGGGTCTCGATGATGTCGATATCAGATACTTGAGAGGGATCATTGAAAGATTCAAGGGTGGTCCGGTCGGCGTGGAATCGATCGCTTCAGCGATCGGTGAAGAGGCAATCACTCTGGAAGATGTCTATGAACCGTATCTCTTACAGATCGGTTTCATCAACAGAACAGCCAGAGGCAGAGTGGTTACCGACAAGGCCTACAGGCATCTGAATATCGATTACGAACAGAAACTGTTCTAAGCTCACTCCGGTGGGCTTTTTTTATTTCTTATAGGAAGCAGTTTCCTGAGTTATAATTGATAGTATAGGGGCAGTATCATGGCCGATGAGTTCAATGAAATGAATCAGGCAGATTTCAGTCAATCTGATAAGCGAAAAGAAAGAGCTTACGAGTTTTTGCGTATGCGTTATTTTTCTTCTGCGGCAGATCTTTTTGAAAGACTCAGAGATGAAGATCCAAATGATGAGGATGTCCGTTTCGGAGTCCTGATGTCAAAGCTCAGCGTCACTTCAAGAGAAGAACTAATCAGATACTATCAAGACCTTTTTTCAAAGACAGAATACGAAGAAAAGATCGCTTTTGAAAAAGACGAGGATACGATCAAACAGGCGATCGAAACATATCAGCTGGATGACAGTACAGCTCAGATCCTTTTTGATTATGATCTGACTTATCTTTCTTCTGTATCCTGCAGGAAAAGACAGAAAAAGGAGATCCTTTCTCTGATCGATTCCGATCAGGATCTGAAATGGCTCAAGGAAAACGGAAGAAAAGAGATCGATGAGATCATCAGAGTTTATGATGAACGCATCGTGGAAGCCGAAAAGCAGGAAGAAGAAAGCATTGAAAGAAGAAAAAAAGAATATCAGAACTTCCTGGAACAGGCGCAGAGAGAACTCGGCCGCCTGAATGAAGAAGATCAGAACATAAGTGAAGATGAAACAGGAGAAGAACCTATATCTGAATATCGTTTTGATGTCGATCTTTACGAACAGGCAAGACGTGCACTAAACAGGCATGAGTTTTCTGCTGCTTATGATCTCTATTCCAGGATCTTAAGCGAGGATCCAGATGATGAGAAAGCTCATCTGGGAGCACTTCTTTCATTGAACAGATTCTCTGAAGCGGAAGAGTATTATGAATATCTGAAGAATCTTTACAGTGAGGACCATCAGGAAGTGATGGAAGCCTGTGATGAGGATCATGAACATATCGAATCGATGGCAGAGAAATATGAGGTACCGGGTTATCTTGAAAAAGAAGAGATCAGGGAAAAGTATTTCTTTGACAGGACTTATCTTTCTTCTCTGGGGAATCGGATCAGACAGAAGAAGCGTTTTGAAGAAGAGATGAAATCCGATCTTGATCTCATGTGGCTGAGAAAAAATGCTTCTCCGGTTTTAAGAGAACAGATCAATTCCGTTTTTGATGCTTATGCCAGAAGAGCCAATGAGGCGATGGTCGAGGATGAAGACAAGACAATCGCGATCAAGAATGAATACAGACGTTTCCTGTACAAGACTTATTCCGATGTCAAGAATCTCTATCAGGAGGCTTTAAACAGGAAGGACAGTGACTATCTCAAGCTGATCCGCTTCTATGATGGCGCAAAAGAGGAAGAAAAGCTTCTGGAACTGATCGAAGAATTCAAAGAATTCGGCGATTATAAGGATGCCTTGAAATACATTTCCTTATGCAAGGACAAGATCTCTCTTCTGAAGGAAACAAAGGAAGAGGTCAAGGTCGAAGAGATCTCTGAGATCCTGGAAGAAGGGAACAGATATCTCGATCAGGGAAAGAAAGAAGAAGCGAAGGAACGTTATTCCAAAGCCGCTTCCATTGATCCGGATCATCCGTATGCCTATCTGGGTTTACTGATGGAAGAGATCGGTGTCAGGAATGAAAAAGAGCTGATCGATCATTATTGCGATCTTTTCAGCGAGGAAGAATATGAGATACTGAATGCCTTTGAGGATGATGATCATATTGAAGCCTCCTGTGAAAGGTATGCGATCCCTGGCTATCTTCAGAAAGAGGAGATCAGAGGTCTCTACAGAGATTTTGACAAGACCTTCAGATCTTTAAGTGCCTGCCGGATCAGGCAGAAACAGGAGATCGAAGAAGAGATGAAGATGGATCCTTATCTTTCCAAGATCCGTGAAAGCAAGGATGATAGGGTGGAAGCGATCTTCAATCAGATCCTCCGCGTCTATGACGATCGGATCTATAAGGCGAAAGAATACGACCGCAAAAAGAGAGAATCGATCAGAGAGATCTATGAATATCAGCTGTTCAAGGATGATCAGGCTGTCGCTAAACTGTATCAGGAAAGGCTGAAGGAAAAAGAAAACGATGCGGAAAAGAAGTATCAGGAGAATCTGGAACTCTTTTCTCATGAACTGAGCATCAAGGAACTTGAGGATCTCTCTTCCCGTTTTGACAAATATTACAAAGACGGAACTCATTATATCGAGGAATGTCGCAAGAGGATAGAAGAGCTGAGAAGCAGGAAGGAAGCATACGACAATGCCATCCTTTTAAATAACGCAAAAGAACTGATCGAGACAAGGCGATACGACCAGGCAAAAGAGACTTTAAGCACCTGTCTGAAGAATGATCCGGAGAATGAAGAGGTTCATCTGGCTTATCTTCTTGCAAACAATCGTGTCCATGATGTCGATTCTTTGTTCAGGCATTACCGCAATATCGGTTCGGAATTGCTTCCAGAAAGAAAAGAAGCTGTTGAAAAGGATCAGAAACATATCGATGAGATCTGTGAGAGATATGCGATCCCCGGAGTTCTTGAAAGGGAAGAGATCATCGACGGCTATGATTTTGACAGATCCTATGATTCCTATTACCGGATCAGAGTCGATCAGAAAAACAAGATCGAAAGACTGCTGAAGGAAGATCCTTCTTTGAGGTGGCTTTCACTCAACGGTTCACAAGAGATCAAAGACAGGATCAGCGATCTTCTTTCCTATTGCGATAACAGGATCAGGCAGACTAAGGAAAGAGAAGATCTGCTGGTGGAACAGATCACAAAAGAATATGAAGTCTTCCTGAATGCTTCGGATGGCGAAGTGATCAGATATTATGAAAAGTATCATCCGGCAAAGAAAGAAGAGACCAAGAAAAAGGCCGAGACGAAAGTCGTGAAGTCAGAGCCTGTCAAGAAGGAAAAGACTGAAAAGCCAAAGAAAGCAGAAAAGCCGAAAAAGAAGGCTGAGCCGAAAGAAAAGAAAGAGAAAAACAAGAAGAGAAACAATTTCGGCTTTGTGGTGCTTTTTGTGGCGATCGGATTGATCTCGACGATCCTTGGGGGTATCTACTATTATGATGTCAGCCGTTCTCAAAGATATGATGAGGCGATCTCTTTAGGAAGCGAAGGACAGGTACAAGAGGCGATCAGTATCCTGGAAGAATTGGGCAATTACAGGGATTCTCTGGATTATCTTTATCAGTACAGGTCTGAAGAAGCGGATCGGCTTTATCAGCAGGGTGCTTATCTGGAAGCACTTCCTTATCTTCTGAGCGTGGGTGATAAAGAATCCAGAAAGAAAGCGGATGAGATCTCTAAAGATATGATCATAAGTGCGCAAAAGGGAGATACTGTCTATTTCGGTGCTTATGAACAGGATGGCAATTTAAACAACGATAAAGAGCCGATCGAATGGAAGGTGATCGAAAAACAGGATGGAAATCTGCTTCTGCTTTCTGTCTATGCACTGGACGCCAAGAAGTTCTCCGGCAGTTCGGATGAGATCTACTGGAAGGACAGCGAGATCCGTACATGGCTCAACGACAGCTTTATGAGAGAGGCTTTCAGCGATGACAACCGCAGTCTGATCTTACAGAGTTCGATCATCTGTGATTACTATCTGGAGGATGAAGGAGCTTCGATCCAGGAAAGCGGAGAAGTATTTGACAATATCTTCCTGCTTGGTCTGGAGGATGTCATGGGCTATCGTCTGGATGATGAGATCCTGGTATGCAAGACGAGTGAATATGTCAGGAAAAACGGGATCAGGACAGGCATCTGTTGCTGGTGGCTGAGATCGGCGAATATGAACAGAGATCACACATCACAGATCATCAGAACGGATGGAAGCATCTCCGACAGTTCTTATACACAGCTCAACGGTGTCAGGCCTGCATTGTGGGTCAGAGCGGATTAAAGGCTGATTTTATGCGGTTTTTATTGATCTGTATTATTTTGAAAAATGATTGAATTCTAAAAACATTCTATGATAGAATAATTAAGCGTAAATGGGAGGTAGGTATCAATGCCAAGAGATTTTATCACTTTCAAGTGTAGTGAATGCGGTCAGGAATCTTACTATGGTTCCAGAAATAAGAAGAAACATCCTGAAAAGATGGAAATTAAGAAATTCTGCCCTAAGTGCAATAAGATGACCGTTCATAAGGAGAAGAAATAGGCTGAAGCCTATTTTTTGTTATGACAGAAGTCATCACTTACGTCATGGGTCCCATCGGGACCAATACCTATCTGCTGAAAGACGGCGATCAGGCGATCCTGATCGATCCGGCAGGAAAAAGCGAAAAGGTCATTGAAAAACTGGGTGATCTCAAACTGATCGCGATCTTACTGACACACGGTCACTTCGATCACATCAAGGCGGTCGATGGTTTATACGAGAAATATCACTGTCCGGTTTATCTGCACAGGGACGATGAAGCTCTGGCAAGAGACAAGTATTCCGGTGCGGCCTTCGGCTTAAGTGCCTATATCACCTGTCCGATCACTCATCTGAAAGAAGGGAAGATGGAGATCGGGCCGTTTGAATTTGAAGTCATCTTCACACCTGGCCATACTCCCGGTTCTGTGATCTATGTCTTTGAAGAAGGGATCTTTACCGGTGATACGTTATTTGCGGGTTCTGTGGGAAGGACGGATCTTGAAGGAGGAGATGAAAGAAGACTCAAAGAATCTCTGAGGGTCTTTCGAACCTTTGACCGCGATTATCGGATCTTTCCGGGGCATGACAGAGAGACCGTTTTGTCCTACGAATTAGCCAATAACTGGTATTTGAGATAAGAAAAAGCTCATTTTTGAAAGAAAATGAGCTTTTTATTTAGGTATTTTCTTTTTTTCGGCGAATCATGTATAGAGGCGGAAAAATGGAAGAAAGACTACTGGCATTACTCAGACTGGCACTCAAATACAATGCGACGGACATTCATTTCATGATGCGTTATCAGGAAGTGGACATCGATATGCGGATCGATGGGATCTGCAGGAAGGTGAAGGGAAAGTTTGAAGACTACAAGCTCATCAGGTACTTACAATACCTGGCAAATCTCGATGTCGGCAACATCATGACACCGCAGACCGGTCAGTTTGAAATGGAAGTGGATGGAAATCTGTTGTCTCTTCGATTTGCGATCATCAACAAGGTCAACTATTCCAATGGTGTCCTTCGTATCTTGAATTCCAAGATCAGAGTCAGCGCTGATTCTCTTTCGGGAATTGAGAAGCAGAATCTTTATTTTAAGGCACTTCTCAACCGCGGCTGCGGGCTGATCCTGTTTTCCGGTCCGACAGGGTCCGGAAAGACGACGACGCTCTATTCGCTTTTAAAGGCCGTCAGAAACAAGAAGATCTATTCGATCGAAGATCCGATCGAGGTCTATCATGACAATCTGATACAGCTGTCGGTCAATGAGGCGATGGATTTTGATTATGCGGAGGGGATCAAACAGATCTTACGACATGATCCGGATATCATCATGATCGGTGAGATCAGGGATGAAAAGGCAGCCAAAATGGCGGTCGTCGCTGCCAATACAGGACATCTCGTATTATCGACGATCCATACTTCCAGGGCATCCGGCTGCATCTCGCGTCTGGTGGAACTGGGTGTCAATGAGGAACACCTCTACGAGAATCTTCTCTGTGTGTCCAATCAGAGGATGTTGGTGAACAGGAAAAACCACGAAAAGGTGGTCTTATATGAGATCATGGATCGCAAGGAGATCGAATACTTCCGTCAGAATAAGCGCAATTCGGATGAATTCTATGACATCGAGAAACAGATCAGAAAGGGGATCGCCGATGGGATCTTTGAAAAAGATTCTTACTGAGGAGAAGCTTTCGCTGGAGGATCTCTCATATCTGACGATGTTGTTACAGAAAGGATTGCCTATCAATGACTGTTTCGATCTTTTGAGAAACAGGAAAAACAAGAAGATCTTTGACGGGATCAGAGAGAAACTGGATCAGGGGATCCTGATCGAATCGATCATCGAAGAGTATCTTCCTTCTTCGATCAGGGCTTATGCGGTATCCTTATTGCCTTCTTTGTCTTTCGTTTCTTCCTTGTCTCTGGCCTTGGATTTTCATAAGCAGAATGAAGAAGGGAAGAGATCGCTTTTATCGTCGATCGCATATCCTTTGATCATCCTGTTCATCGCGATGACATGTCTTTATCTTTTTGATCTCTATGGGATGGATCCGATCTTCAGACTGATCGCTTCTTTCGATCCCGATCTTGATCTTTACAAGGATTTCAGGATTTTATTCCGCATCCTTGTGAATGTCTTTTACTATGGGATATTGATCATATTCGCACTGGTCATCTTCTTTTCTTCAAGCAAGAGGATCGTATATCTGTATCTCTTCCTTTCAAGGTATTTTCCCAATTCTTTTCTGAATATCTACTATTCCGAGGAATTCATGTCGCTGTTTCTGATCTGCAGCGATGCCGGATACTCTACGAAGGAGGCTTTGAATATCCTGAAGAAGATGAAACATAAGCCGATCGTTTCGTTCCTGGCCTTCCATATGGATGAAAGCTTATTGCAGGGAGAGATGTTGAAAGAGGCGGCAAAACAGCCGTATTATGATTCTTCGTTGTCACGATTTATCAAGATCGCCAATTACACCAATGATTTTTCTTTACTGATCTCATCCTATATCACTCTTGCCAGGGCAAAGATCGCAAAAAGGATGAAGAACTACTCTTTATGTATCCAGCTTTTCACTTATGTCTTTATTGCTTTCATCATCATTTTCATCTATCAGATCCTGTTCATGCCGATGCAGGCAATCACTGCTTTTTAGGAGGTTTCAAATGAATCAAAAAGGTTTTACATTGCTGGAGATGGTGGTCGTGGTGATCATCGTTTCCATTCTCTTTCTCTTGACAATCCCAAATGTTTCCAGGGTCATCTCTTCCGTTGACTCCAAAGCTTGTAAGGCTTTGACCAAGGTCGTGGATGCGGCGATCGTTCAATTCCGGCTGGATTATGGAAGTGAGCCGGGTTCTCTGATGGATCTGGTACATGGCGGTTATCTGGAAGAAGACCAGATCAGATGTTCCAATGGCGATGCCTTAAGCATCGTGGATGGTCACTGTGTCATTCAATAATAAGGGTTTTTCTCTGCTGGAAATGCTGATCGGGATCATGATGATCGCATCCCTTTCTCTGGTATACATCAATCACAGAAAACAGCCAGATCTTGATCATTACTATTTCCTCAATAATTATCTTCTTGTACAGTCAAAAGCGATCAGAGAAAAAAGAGACATGTCATATGAAAAAGGGATCCGCTTCAATTCCATGGGTCATATCGATCTGGCCAGGACGATCGAATTTGAAAGAAAAAAGATCACATTGAATCTGGGGAATGGCTATGCGCTTATCAAATAAGGGATTCTTCCTGGTAGATTCTTTGCTGTGTGTCTTCATCATTTCCGTCATCTGTATCCTTTGTTTCTCGATCTACAACATGATCGACGCCTATGACAGGGGGTATGAAGAGTATGTGGAGAGATCCAATATCCGCTATGAAGAGATCCTTTCGAAAATGAATGGATGCGAAGGATGTCAGATCGATGAATCTGATTAGGAATCTTGCGGGTCTGATGATCATCCTGTCCCTGCTTCCGATCGGGATGATGGCGTTTCGCTATACGGCCGATATCCCATTTGTCTATGATGAAATTTCAGATGAGCTTGCATTGGTACAGCTAAGAGAGATCTTGCTGATCGCATACGATATGCATTTTCAGGATCATGTACTGTCTTTTCATTACAAGAACAGGGATTTCACCTTATCCAAGGTCAATGACAAACTGATCCTGCAGCCCGGAACTCAGATCTTTCTGGCGGATATCGATGAGATGCATTTTGAAAACAGGAACGGAGTGATCTATGTATCCTATGAAAGACAAGGAAAAAGGAATGAAAGAGTCATCGCTTCATCAGAAGGGTTTTATATCGACCTTTTTTCTGATTGTGATGTGTCTGATGATCTCGCTGATCGCTTCGAAGAGTGACTATATCATCAAGGCGGATCAGGTCTATCGGAACCTGGAGGAGTATGAAGAGATCTTTGAAGCGGAGGCTGAGGTGATCGATACTTTTAAATGTATGCTGGCGAGGAATGAAGAGATCTCTGATTTCTGTACAGATGGGATCTGTGTCAGCGTTTATCGTAATGGAAATGATTATGAACTGTTTTTCCTGGATTATGAAATGAGTGTTTCCGTCTATGAAAAACAGATCATCGATTTCAAAGTCCGACATGACTGACTTCCAAATGAAAAGCTTCTATAATACAATAGAAAAGTAAAAAAAGAAGAGGTAATAGATTATGTTGAACTGTACAGAAATCAAACCGGGTCAGTGTTTTACCTGGGAGAATGAATTATATCAGTGCATCGATATCCAGCTGAACAAGACAGCTATGGCTAAGATGAAGGTCAAGGTCAAGGTCAAACAGCCAAGGACCGGCGTTGTCAAGGAACTGTCATTCATCGGTTCCGACCAGGTCGGTGAGGCTTATCTGGATAAGAGACCAATGCAGTTCCTCTATGACTCAGGCGATATGGAAGTCTTCATGGATACTGAGACTTATGAACAGGTCGAGATCCCGAAGGAGAGACTGGAGTGGGAATCCAATTTCCTGATCCCGAATCTCGATGTCAATATCACTTTCTATCAGGGTGAATTATTAGGTGTCATCCTTCCGGATAAGGTCGATATGGACCTGATCGAGTGTGAAGAAGCCGTTAAAGGCAATACCGCGACCAGCGCCAATAAGAATGCCGTAACCGAGACCGGATTGAATGTCAAAGTTCCTCTGTTCATCAATCTGAGTGACAGGATCACGGTTTCTACAGCAGACGGAAAGTACTGCGGAAGAGCTTAAACAAAGGAAAAGAGAAGTTTGAAACTTCTCTTTTTTCTTTTATTTCAGATGTTTGATGATACTGTTGGCAGCGATCGCTCCGTCATTGCATGCGGTGACGACCTGTCTGAGATCTTTTCTGATACAATCTCCGGCAGCATAGATCCCTTCGATTGAAGTGGACATGTCTTCTTTTGCGATGATATATCCTTTTTCATCCAGGATGGAAGGATCCAGGAATTCGGTACACGGATCAGCGCCGATATAAGGGAAGATGCCCTTGCATGGGATCGTCTGGATCTCATCGGTATCGACGTTTCTGATATTGAGGCCAGTGATCCTGTCATCTTCGATCTGCAGTGATGCAGGAACGTGTTTCGTGATGATCTCGATCTTTTCGTTGGCTTTGACTTTATCTACGACCAATGCATCAGCTCTGAAGACATCTCTTCTGATGACGATCGTCACTTTTGCGGCAAGTGAGGCAAGATATAACGCTTCTTCCAAAGCGGAATTGCCGCCGCCGATGATGACGATCTCTTTGTTCCTGTAGAAGAATCCGTCGCAGACGGCACAATAGGAGATGCCTCTGCCTGTGAATTCGTCCGCATGAGGAAGGTCTAATGTCCTTTCTCTTGTTCCGGTGGCAACGATGACGGCTTTGCAATCGAATGCTCTTCCATCAGCCAGGGCAACAGTTTTAAGTCCTTCACCCGTGACATGAGTGACTTCGCCGGAAATCAGCTTGGCACCAAACTTCTGTCCGTGTGCTGTAAGCTGGTTTGCCAGCTCAAGTCCGGAGATGGATTCGATACCCGGATAGTTTTCGATTTCATATGTCTTGGACAGCTTGCCGCCGTTGACAGCTGCTTCAATGATCAGTACTTCAAGATTGGCTCTGGAAGCGTATATTGCTGCAGTGAGTCCGGCAGGACCGGCTCCGATAATGATCACATCATATTTCTCATTCATAGTTTTTCCTCTTTGTTTGGATTATACCACATGGTCATTGAGTTCCACGTACCATTTGCCCCGGTCGTAGTAGAGATGCCTGATACGGTTGGGTTCAAAGACGCAGGTATAGCGTAATCCCGATCCTCCTACTTTTAGTGATGCCCTTGGGCAGATCTCTTTGATCTTTTTGATCGGTACTTTTCGATCGTCATCCCATAGAAGATAGAGAGGTTTCATATTGCCTCCTTTGTCATTGAGGCAGATCACATCGACGTATTTCCGGATCATACATTCACCTCGTTGTCACTGTTTGTCGTCAGCGATCTGTCTTCCATGACTCTTAATGAGACGATCGAATCTTTGCCGAATCGGCGTCTGATCTCTTGCATCGCTAGTTCTTCTTTCTTCTGCTTTAGGGAATAAGGACTTTCTTCAAACAAAGAAGTCTGGCAGATCTCTTTGTCTGCAGACAGATCGGATACGGATACCCCGATCGAACGATAGGGGATCGAGAAATCGCAATTCTTGATAAAAAGAGACAATGCGTTGTCATAGATATCTTTGGCAAGATCGGAGTTTTCTTTTAAGCTGCATTGTAAGGTCCTGACCTTCATCTGATTGTTTCTTAAAAGCAGATGGACCTTCCTGTAGTAGAGTTTCTGTGCACAAAGTCTTTCTGCCACTTCGTCGCATAAGCTTGTCAGAACGGCCTTAAAATCGTTCATATCGTAGATGTCTCTTCTGGGAGTGTGGGAGTGAGAAATGGATTTCGGCATTTCTTTTTCCTGGCCGTATCTGCTTACGATATCAGAACCGATCCCGTTGGCGTAACAATATAATGTAGTTCCGGCCTTTCCCAGGATCTGTGTGAGATAATCTATCGGTTTATCCGCAAGATCGCCGATCGTATAGATCCCATGACTTTTGAGTGTTTCTTGCGTATGTCCGCCGATAAATAAGAGTTTTGATGCGCTGAGGTGTCTGATGTCTTCCAGAGAATCAATGCGGCAGAAATCATCTTCTTTTGCCATATCGGAACCCAGTTTTGCGTAGACTTTATTGAAAGAGATGCCGATCGAAAGGGTCAGTCCGATCTCGTTTCTGACGCGTTGAAGAAGGCAAGAGACGATCTTTTCGGCAGATCCGAAGTAGGAGATCGATCCCGTGATATCAAGCCAGCATTCATCCACTCCAAATGGTTCAATTCTGTCGGTATATTCATAGTAAAGATTCCTGACAAGCTCAGAATAGTATTCATAGGAGCTGTAGTCGGGTTTGACGATGATGAGCTGCGGGCATTTTTTCTTTGCGTCATTGATCGTTTCTGCCGTCTTGACGCCGTATTTCTTGGCGGGGACATTCTTCGCCAGGATGATGCCGTGTCTTTTTTCAGGATCACCGGCGACCGCCATCGGAACATCGCGGTACTCCGGGTGATACAGCATTTCCACAGAGGCAAAAAAGCAGTTGAGATCACAATGCAGGATCGTTCTTTTCATACTTTTATTATACTTGAAAATAATGATAGTTCAACTGAAAAAGTTGAACAATTTTCAATAATCAGGTATCATAAGGGTGAGATAAAAGGAGCTT
>JAFYHT010000036.1 GCA_017539025.1 Erysipelotrichaceae bacterium | reverse complement strand
TGGCAGCGATCGTCATCGTGCTGCAGCTACTAGGTTCCTTTATCCGTTTCGGTCCGTTTTCGATCTCACTGGTGCTGATCCCGATCGTTGTCGGTGCAGCATTATACGGTCCGTATGCCGGCGCATTATTGGGTTTCATCTTCTCGATGGTAGTCTTATTATCTGGTGATGCGGCAGCATTTCTGGCAGTCAACGTATTCGGAACGATATTCACAGTTCTGGCAAAAGGAACTTTAGCAGGTTTCTGCGCAGGTGTCGTATATAAACTGTTCTCCAAGAAATCATTCCTGGCAGCAGTCATGGCAGCCATCACATGTCCTCTCGTCAATACCGGCATCTTCCTGCTTGGTTGCCTTCTGTTCTTCCTTCCGACCGTTTCTTCATGGGCACAGGCATTTGGTTTTGAAAATGTCGGAGCTTACATGATCTTCGGTCTGGTCGGCGGAAATTTCTTATTTGAACTGCTGACAAACATCATCCTTTCACCGATCATCGTTCGCGTGATTGATATGGGCAGAAACAGATAGTTGTGATAATATAGTAGGGAAGATGAGTAAGATATCATCTCTTGCGCAGAGAGTATCCGGCTGGTGTAAGGATATGAAGAGGGATTTCTGAAGCTACTTCCATGTTTCGGGGCAATGCCCGACGTATGATCTGCGTTAAGGATCTCGAGGGCAGATAGAAATATCTGAACTAAGGTGGTACCGCGTGAATGACGTCCTTAGAGATAGGGACGTTTTATTTATTTTTGGGAGGTTTGAAGATGAATTATCTGAGCGGCAATGATGTAAGAAAAAAGTTCCTGGATTTCTTCGTATCCAAGGGACACATGATCGAACCGGGTGTTTCCCTGGTTCCGATCAACGACCCGACACTGTTATGGATCAATGCGGGTGTTTCCGGACTTAAGAAGTACTTTGACGGCAGAGAAAAGCCAAGATGCAACCGCATCACCAATGCGCAGAAGTGTATCCGTACCAATGACATTGAAAATGTCGGCAAGACAGCAAGACACCACACTTTCTTTGAGATGCTTGGAAACTTTTCGATCGGCGATTACTTCAAGGAAGATGCGATCAAATGGGCATGGGAATTCCTGACTTCTCCTGAATGGATCGGTTTTGACAAGTCAAGGATGTATGTCACGATCTATCCGGATGATACTGAAGCTTTAAAGATCTGGACAGAAATGACCGATCTTGATCCAAGTCACATCAGAAAGACGGAAGACAACTTCTGGGAGATCGGCGAAGGCCCTGGCGGACCCGACTCCGAGATCTTCTATGATAGAGGTGAAAAATATGATCCGCAGGGTTTGGGTGACAGGTTATTCTTTGAAGACATCGAAAACGACAGATACATCGAAGTATGGAACGTCGTCTTCTCTCAATACAACTGCAAGCCGGATGAGATGCCTCGTACGCAGTACAAGGAACTTCCACAGAAGAATATCGATACCGGTATGGGCTTAGAAAGACTGACAGCCCTGATTCAGGATGGCGAAACCAATTTCGATACCGACCTTTTCTTACCTTATATCAGAGAAACGGAAAAGTTTGCGAAAAAGCCTTATTCCGAAGAAAAGATGGCCTACAGAGTCATTGCCGACCACATCCGTACCTGTGTATTCGCACTGGCGGATGGCGCAAGCTTCTCCAATGAAGGAAGAGGCTATGTCTTAAGAAGAGTTTTAAGAAGAGCGATGCGCTATGGCAGGAACATCGGCATCGATAAACCGTTCTTATTCGAACTGGTCGATACCGTATGTGAAAACATGAAGGATTTCTATCCGTATCTGATGGATAAGAAAGACTTCGTTAAGAAGCTCATCCTGAAGGAAGAACAGTCTTTCCTGATGACATTAGCGAACGGTGAGAAATTGCTGTCAGACGAGCTGAAAAAAGCTCAGAACGGCGTTTTAAGCGGCGAAGTCATCTTTAAACTCTATGATACCTACGGATTCCCGAAGGAAATGACGATCGAATCGGCGGAAGAAAAAGGCCTGAAGTGTGATATGGATGGCTTCAATCAGTGCATGGAAAAACAGCGTGAAATGGCAAGAAATGCCAGAGACGTCGAAGAATCGATGCACAACCAGTCGGAAGATCTCTTGAACTTCAAGGAAGCCTTTGAATTCACAGGTTATGAAAAAGACTTTGATGAGGCAAAAGTTACAGGACTCTTCCAGAGTGGCAAACATATCGATGTCCTGGATTCAGAAGGCGAGATCGCCGTTGAACATTCCTGCTTCTATGCTGAATCAGGCGGCCAGATCGCCGATAACGGAAGGATCTATAACGATAATTTCGAAGCAGAAGTCAAGGATGTCAAGAAGGCTCCGAACGGCCAGTTCTTACACCATGTCGTAGTAAAGAGCGGAACTTTAAGAAAAGGCGATACAGTCAAACTTGAGATAAACGCAGAAGATCGTCTCAAGATCAGAGCCAACCACTCATCAGTCCACCTCTTACAGGCTGCTTTGATCAAGGTATTGGGCAATCACATTGCGCAAGCCGGTTCCTATGTCTGCAAGGACTATGCGAGATTTGACTTCTCTCACTATGAGAAAGTATCTCCGGAGCAGCTCAACGAAGTTGAAAAGCTCGTCAACAGCTATATCGCGCAGCAGTTACAGATCAGAACCGACGTCTTAAGCATTGAAGAAGCAAAACAGACGGGTGCGATCGCTTTATTTGATGAAAAGTATGGCGATAAGGTCAGAGTTGTTTCGATGGGCGATGTATCCAAGGAATTCTGCGGCGGTACGCATGCGTTCAATACGGCGGATCTGGGTTCTTTCAAGATCAACTATGAAGAATCCATCGGTTCCGGTATCAGAAGGATCGAATCCTGCACGAAACTGAAAGCTTATGAAGGCTTCAAGGAGACGGAAGGCAAGCTCAACCGCATCAGAGATGAACTCAAGCTTAAGAATGCCGATATGGTCTATGACCGTGTTGTACAGCTCAAGAATGAAAACGCAGCTTTGAATGCTCAGATCAAGGCTCTCAATGAGAAACTGATGAATGAAGAGGCTAATTCTTTAGTCAACAAGGCAAAGGATAACGGCAAGTTCAGATATCTCTTACTGTCGCTTGATCAGTACAGTGGAAATCTGAAAGATTACGCTTCCGGTATCAAGAACAAGCTGGATGGCGGATTCGTGTTCATCGTAAATAAAAACGAAGAAAAACTCTCTATGGTCGCAGCTTGCGGACAGAAGGCTCTGGACGCCGGTATCAAGTGCGGAGAAGTCATTTCCAAGGCCTGTGCAATGGCCAACGGAAAGGGCGGTGGAAGACCTGACCTGGCACAGGGCGGCGGAAGCGGTGTCGATCCTCAAGAGGTACTGAAAGAGGTAGAAAATCTGCTGAAATAAGTATTTTCTAGTGTTATAATGAATCATGGGAGGTATCGATCATGGCTTCAAATAATTCCAGAACAATGTTGTTTACTTCTGAAGAGATCAAGAGAGAGAATATGAAACAGCTTTTAAAAGAGGTTTCACAGGCCCTTGAAGAAAGAGGATACAATGCGGTCAATCAGATCTCAGGTTATCTGATCAGCAATGATCCGGCTTATATCTCTTCACATAAGAATGCGCGTAATAATATCCAGCAGGTCGAAAGATACGAGATCATCGAGGAACTTGTCAGATATTATCTTGAAAGCAAATGAGAATTCTCAACTGATTCAAAAAACGATTTAAAAAACAGCTCTCCGGAAACGGAGAGTCTGTTTGATTATTACTGATGGGAAGATTTGGGATATGAAAGAAAATTCGATATTTATTACAGACGAAAACGGCAAAGAAGTAGAGATGAAGATCTACATGACCTTTGACATGAACGACAAACAATACGTTGTCACTTATGTTGAAGGAAATGAAGATGAACTCTATTCTTTTACCTATGATGACGATGGAAATCTCTTCATGGTAGAGAGTGAAGAAGAAATGGACGCAGTACAGGAGATCATTAACGCTTATGAAGAAGAAGAATAAGATCATCATCGCCATCCTGGTCATCCTGTTTCTGATCATTGGCTTGGGTGCCGGGATCATTTTCTATGTCAAGTCTTCATTAAAACCGACGGATGCCTTCTTAATCGGAGAGATCTGTGAGAATGGGGAAACACCTTGCGATTTCACGGTCTTCATCGTCGATGAAGGTGCCTATGGCAAGTCGACTTTAGAGAAACTGGAAGCGCAGGGCATCATCAAGAGTGCCGATGTCGTGTATTACTACAACCGCATCTTTACCGGTTATTCTTTTGCGGCTGGATATTTCGAGATCCCGCATCAGATGGAAGATGAATACGGTAATATGCATAAGACGACGCTGGATGAGCTGATGGCTTTCCTGGCCAATCCTTTGAACGCTCATCAGGATACGGTCATGTTGTCGTTTGATGAGGGTGATTTCATCCGTTCCTATGCGAAAAAGATCGGTGAATACACGACTGTCAAGGAAGAAGAACTTCTGGCTTACTGGAATGATGAAGATGTCATCAGAGGCTATATGAAGGAATATCCTTTCCTGACGGAGGATATCTTCAATCCTGATATCAAATACTATCTGGAAGGTTATCTCTTCCCGGATACCTATGAATTCTTTGAATTCACCAACTGTGATGAGGTCACAAGAAGGTTCCTGGACAGAACACTTGAAATCTACAACAAGCACAAGAGTGAATTCGATGCATCAGAATTCTCGATCCATGAAGTCTTCACGCTGGCTTCGATCGTTCAATGGGAGTCTGGCGATGCGGAAGATTCCAAGCTGATCGCAGGTGTCTTCGTCGACAGACTGAATGCACCGGAGATCCTCGGTTCTACCGTTACGGCTTGTTACGCATTCGATTTAAGTAAGGAAGAATGTTACGAAGTAGGCGATACTCTCGACTACACGTGGAGAGATGATCCTTACAATACATATACCAACCAGGGATTCCCTCCAGGACCTGTATCCTGTCCGAATGAGATCTCCATCAATGCGGCTCTTCATCCGGATACATCCTATGGTTATTTCTTCTTCTGTGCCGATATGTGCAACGGCGGTACTGTCTTTGCCAGGACATACGCCGAACATGAATACAATATCCAGCATTACTATCTTGCGTGCGATAACTAAGGGGAGGAAAATATATGCATTTTGACAGACCTATCATCATCGGTATTGCCGGTGGAACCTGCTCAGGCAAATCTTCGATCGCTTCTATCCTGGTGGATGAATTCAGGTATACCAAATCCATCTCTATCATCAGGGAAGATGACTACTACAAGGATCAGTCTCATCTGCCGATGGAAGAAAGAGCCAAGACAAACTATGACCATCCTTTGGCATTTGATTTCGATCTGATGTATGAACACATCCTGGCTCTGATCAGAGGTGAAACGATCGAAAAGCCGACCTATGACTATACTGTTCATAACCGTTCTACGATCACCGAAGTCGTTCATCCAAGCGATGTCATCATTATTGAAGGTCTGTTTGCCTTATATACCAAAGAGATCAGAGATCTCGAAGATATCAAGATCTTTGTCGATACGCCAGCCGATATCCGTTTCATCAGACGTCTCAAGAGAGATGTCAAGGAACGTGCCAGAACGATCGACAATATCACCGATCAGTATCTGACGACTGTCAAACCGATGCATGACCAGTTTTTGGAGCCGACAAAACAATATGCGGACATCATCATCCCGCAGGGCAAATCCAATACTGTTGCGATCGATCTGTTGAAAACAAAGATCAAAAGCATACTTGATTAAAAAGTGTTATAATCTTTTCGATTGGGAGGAATTATGGAAGAGAAGTTTTATGTAACCGAAGAAGGTCTGAACGACCTTAAAAAAGAGTTGGAAACTCTGATACATGTCACAAGAGAAGAAGTTATCGAAGAACTCAAAGCTGCCAGAGCTCAGGGTGACCTTTCTGAAAACGCAGATTACGATGCGGCCAGAGATCATCAGGCAAAGGTAGAATCCAGGATCAAGGAACTCGAACACCAGATCAAGAATGCGGAGATCATCACTGAAACCAAGAAGACGAACTTCGTCAGGATCGGTTCCACAGTAGAGATCCAGGAACTTGATACCAAAAACAAGATCACATACAAGATCGTCGGTTCCGTTGAAGCAGATCCGCTCAATGGATTACTGTCAAACGTTACACCGTTAGCTGAAGCGATCCTCGATCACAGAGTCAATGATGTCGTCACCGTCAAGGTCGATGCACCATATGATGTAAAGATTTTGAAAATTAATTAAGGTATTTAAAAATTTTCGGCGAATAATGAGTAGGAGACTACTCATTTTTTTATGAAAAAACTGTTATTTATGATCCTGATCCTGCTGATCACGGATCTCATTTCATTCTCATATCTGAGAACTCTGTATCTGAACAGACTTGATTATCACTTTGAACCACATTCAAAGATCTTCTTATGTCAGAAAAAGGACATCATCCTGGAAGAGATCGATGATTTTATCTTTGAAGAGTATTTTGATGTACTTTCAATCAGGGATTTGATCATTTGAAACTGAATGAATATGACAATGATAATGATAATTCTCTGGTCTATTATCTGGATGTGAAAGGGATCGATTTCCTGTTCACCGGGGATATCTCTTCTGAAGCTGAAAGGGATCTGGTCAGACGATATGGTCCCCTGAATATTGATATTCTGAAAGTCTCTCATCACGGATCAAAGACTGCCACAAGTCCTTTCTTTGTTTCTTCTGTATTGCCAAAGATCGCTGTGATCTCGACTTCCGGAATGTACGATCATCCTTCAAAAGAAGTACTTGAAACGCTAAACAGATATATGGTCAGAATCTTCTCAACTAAGGAATCATCAACAGTTACCGTATATTTCACTGGCCTCTTTTCTTTTGTGAAAACGGGTAAAAATGAATTTGTTATAATTAGTTAGATGATATATATCATACAGGGACAGGAAGAGATTTTTATCAGAGAAAAGATCGATGAGATCGTGAAGCAGTCGGATGCGGAAGTATTCCGATTTGATGGCAGCGATAAGGAGTTTTCGATCGATCAGATGTTGGAAGCATGTGAAGGAAATTCACTGTTTTCGGATGCATCTGTCGTTCTGGTGAATGAACCGTATTTCCTGATCCGAAAGGCGGATGAAAAGGATCTGCAGGGCTTACTTCGCTATGTATCGGATCCTTTGTATCAGACGCAGCTCATTTTCTATACCTATCAAAACAATTTCAATTCCAAGCTGAAGGTATATAAACAGATCGCTGAGAATGCACAGGTGTTGAATCTCAACAGCTACGATTATAAGAATTTCAATTCTTATGTCAGATCCAGGATCAACGAGGAAAAGCTCGATATCAATAATGAAGCGATCTATTTGCTCTCCAATCTCTGTAAGAGGAATGCGACACTATTGAATCAGAATCTTGAGATATTGAAGCTCTATCCGGGAAAGATCGATCCGAAGGTTGTTTCATCATTGTGTACAGCATCGGATGATAATGACAGCTTTGAAATGATCAATGCACTGACGGCAAGAGATGTCACAAAGGCACTTTCCGTTGAAAGAAAGCTCTTAAAAGAGAATGATTCTGTTTTAGGAGTCATCGGACTTCTGGCAAATCAGCTAAGATTCTTATACTACATTTCTTATCTGGTATCGAAGGGAAAGAAGAGAAATGAGATCATGGAGATCGCTTCGATCAGTGATTATCGATTGAATAAGGCAATGGAATCTCTGAATGGATTAAAGAAAGAAGAGATCATGTATATGCTTGCACTGTTAAGTGAACTGGATATCTCGTGCAAATCAGACAATTCGATCTCTGATCAGCTGCGTTTTGAAATGTTCATCCTGGAATTTCTGAGGAAAGGCAGATATGCACAGAAACAATAGAAATGTTGAGCTGCTTTCTCCGGCAGGGAATTTCGATTGCCTGAAGGCAGCTGTCAATAACGGCGCGGATGCGGTATATCTGGGAGGAAAGAACTTTTCCGCCAGAGCTTTCGCAAACAATTTTGGTGAAGAAGAACTGATCGAAGCTGTGAAATATGCACACCTACATAATGTCAGGATCTTTGTTACGTTAAATACCTTATTGACTGAAAAAGAATTCAATAACGCTGTTAAGATGGCAGATTTCTATTACCGGATCAATGTGGATGCGTTGCTGATACAGGACCTGGGTCTTTATTACTTCCTGAAAGAAAAGTATCCGGATTTTGAGTTGCATTGTTCCACTCAAATGCATGTCCACAACCTGGAAGGAGTCAAGACTGCGAAGAAACTGGGTTTCAGCAGAGTTGTCGTTGCCAGAGAATCGGATCTTTCTTTTATCAGGGAGGCCTGCAAACAGGACATACAGGTCGAGACGTTCGTACACGGTGCGATCTGTGTTTCTTATTCCGGACAGTGTCTGATGTCTTCCGCAACCAAGAACCGTTCTGCCAATAAAGGAATGTGTGCACAATGTTGCCGACTGAAGTATGAACTTTATGATGAAGACGATAACAGAGTCAAGACAAAGACGGATTATCTGCTTTCACCGAAAGATATGTTTTTACTGGAAGATATTCCTGAACTGATCGATGCGGGTGTTTCCTGTTTCAAGATCGAAGGCAGGATGAAATCTCCGGCTTATGTCGCATATGTGACCAGGATCTATCGAAAAGCCATCGATTCTTATCTTGAAGGTAAGGAATTTAAACTGAATGTAGAACAGCTTCATGATCTGAAGGCCCTTTTCAACAGAGACTTCACGAATGATCTCTTGTATGGAAAAAATCATTTATTCGGCCAGAAGACGCCAAACCATCTGGGAGTTGAGATCGGAGAAGTCTTATACTGCAGGAATGGGAAAGCCTATATCAGATTAAGTGAAGATCTCAATCAGTTTGATGGGATCAGGATAGGCGACTTCGGATGTAATGTGAACCGTCTGTATCACGATGACCTGCTGGTATCTAAAGTGATGGCAGGGGAGATCGCTGCGATCGATGTGGACGAACATGTAAAGGGAAAGGTATACAAGACTCAGGATCATCTTCTGGAAGATGAACTGAATAACACATCGGATAAGAAGATGCCTCTTTCAATAAAGGTATCCGTCTATCCGGAGGAGAACGTTTCTGTTGATCTGAAATGTTTGGATGAAGAGTATCACTATCGATCCGAGATCGTTTCACAGACAGCTTTAAAAGCACCTTTAAATGAAGAAAACATCATCAAACAGTTCTCAAAACTTTCTGATACGATCTATCAGATCGAAGATATCGAAATCGATACGGATAATGCGTTTTTACCGGTCAAAGATCTCAATCAGATCAGAAGAGATGCGATCGAAGCGTTCAATGAATACAGATTGAATTCATTCAAGAGAATCAGGATCATTCCTGATTATCCTGAGGATATGAAGATCGTCAATGAATATCCGGATAAACTGATTCAGAAAGATTCAAGGATCATGTGCGGAAATGACGTGTACGAAGTATCTGATGTCATCAATACAAAATCTGTATATCCAAATGGAGATCACGTAGCCATATCTGAATTTGGCGGTTTATTGAAAGAATATCCACATAAGATAGCATATTATACCTTGAACTGCTGTAATTCCTACTGTTATGAATTCTTAAGGAAACTAGGTTTTGAATACATCGTATTATCTTCCGAGTTACATGAGGATCAGATCAAAGACCTGATTGAATCTTATGAAAAGCGAAATGAAGAAATGATCAGACCGATTGTCTTTGAAAAGGGAGATCGTGTCCTGATGTATCTGAAATCTGATCCGTTTGAAGAGTATATGAAGAATGGGATCAGATACTATCTGAAGGACTGGGAACACAGATACGATATCCGGAAAATGAGTGAGATTACTGCTTTGATTGAGCGGGAATATCGCAATGAAATCAGCCTTCAGGATGTCGTGAAATTGACGATCGATATAAATTGATCAATACTGTTTTGAAAAAGGCTTTATGCCTTTTTTCAGTATAGTAAATTTGTTATAATATTGAGGTATTGAAGAGGAGATCTGATGTTTTTAAAGCGTATTGAAATGCAGGGATTCAAGTCCTTCGCTGACCATATAACGATTAATTTCGATGATCCGGTAACGGGGATCGTCGGTCCTAACGGATGCGGAAAATCCAATATTTCCGATGCGATCCGTTGGGTTTTAGGCGAACAGTCAGTCAAATCTCTTCGTGGTGAAAAGATGACTGATATCATTTTTGCCGGAACCGAAGAAAGAAAAGCGATGAATATGGCAGAAGTCACGCTTGTTTTTGATAACTCTGCCAGGATGTTGAACTCGGATCTCGATGAGATCGAGCTGACCAGAAGGATCTACAATTCCGATCAGGATGCCGAGTATCTCATCAACAAGAAGAATGTCAGATACAAGGATATCCTTGATCTGATCCTGGATACAGGTTTAGGTAAGAATTCACTGTCGATGATCTCTCAGGGCAATGTCTTAAGTTTTGCGGAAGCAAAACCATACGATCGAAGAGAGATCTTTGAAGATGCTGCCGGTGTTTCCAAATACAAGAAGAGGAAGATAGAATCTCTGAATAAACTGGAAAGAACGAAAGAAAACCTGGATCGTACCTACGATATCCTTTCCGAGCTGGAAAGACAGGTTGCACCATTACAGAGACAGGCGAAAAAAGCTGAGATCTACAGAGAAAAGAAAGAAAGACTGGAACAGATCGAAGTTGCGGTATTGGTCAACGATATTCGTAATCTGAATCTGCAGAAAACGGAACTTGAAAAGTCTTTATTTGATCTGGATACCAATCTTGCGATGCAGGAAACGACCATTCAGGTCCATGAGAATTCCAATTTTGAAAGCAAGAATCGATTAAAAGACTACGATAAGCAGATCAACAGCATTCAGGAACAGCTGATGCTGGTGATGAATGAGATTCAGACTCTGGAAGCCAGAAAGATTGAGATTGACGAAAAGCGTAAGTATGCGATCGAGATGGGTTCATCTGAAGAAAAGATCAAGGAAATGGAATCCTATATCGCTGATGCGAAGTTTGAATACGATGACAGACTGGATCGTCTTTCTAAATTGAAATCAGAGATCGAATTGTTGAATACCAATCTGGAAAATACAGCGATGGATCTTTCTGATGCATCCATGAAGAAAGATGAGACTTCTAATGTCCTCAACAGAATGCAGAACAGGATGGAAGTATTGAAAAATGTCATTTCCGATCCTTTCTCATCCGCAAATCAGAATGGTGTCAAATCGATCATGAACAACAAGGCTTCATTCTATGGAGTCATGGGTGTTATCGGTCAGGAGATCATTCCGGATGAGGGATATGAAGAGGCGATCGCAACAGCTTTAGCAGGTAGCGTTTATCACATCGTTACAAAGGATGAAGAAGCTGCCAGAAAGGCGATCGGTTTCTTAAAGAAAAACAGATCAGGAAGAGCGACATTCCTTCCTTTGACAGTATGTAAACCACACAATGTGCGTTATGAAGATGAGATCCTTTGTAATAACACAAAGGGTTATTTAGGCACAGCTTTTGATTTCTGTTCCTGCAAGCCGGAATATGAACCGGTAAAGGAATCCTTATTGGGGAATGTATTGGTTTGCGATGATCTGGAACATGCAAATGAATTATCTAATTTATTGAACTATGGATATAAGATCGTCACTCTGGATGGGGATGTCGTTCACAGAGGCGGTTCCATGACCGGTGGAAAGATCAAGAATGAAGTTTCTCTGATCACTGCACAATCTGAACTCAATCGGATCGAGAATGATCTGATCTCCTATAAAGCAGAGAATACTTTAGCGATCAAGAATTACAATGCTTTAGTCGCACAGAAAGAATCTCTGGATTCACAGATCACCGAAAAAAGGATCGCTGTTGCACAACTGGAGCCGATCGTTGATACGAAACGTGCGAAGTATGAAAAACTGCGTGCTGATTTTGAAAACATCGTTCCGGTAAAAGGACAGGAAACGATCACGGATACAGTCATCGCAAAGCTTTCCGAGAACTATGCGAAGAAGGATGAACTTTCTACTTCTCTGAAATTAAGAAGAGATGAGAGAATGAAGCTTTCCGCTGAGATCGATCGTAAGGATCAGCAGATCCGTCTGACCAGAAGGCAGCTGGATGAAACCAGAAATGGTATTTCTTCGATCAATACCTCAAAGGCAGTCATGGAGACAAAACTCGAGAATGATCTCGACCGACTGGCTTCCGAATACCAGATGACTTTTGAATATGCGTTAGAGAATTATGATATAGAGATCGATGAGACCGCAAAAGAAGAAGTCATGAATTTAAGAAGAGACATCCAGGAACTGGGCAACATCAACATGTCTGCTCCGGAAGAATTCATAGAAGTCAACGAGAGATATGAATTCCTCAAGAAGAATTATGATGATCTGATCGCATCAAGAGACAAGATCCTGGCAGCGATCGATGAGATGGATGTCATCATGAAAAAGCAGTTTGAAGAGACATTCAACGCGATCAATACGGAACTTCCGGGTGTTTTCGGAAAACTCTTCGGTGGTGGCAAGGCTAGACTTGTTCTGGAAGATCCGAACGATATCTTGAATACCGGTATCGATATCGATGTTCAGCCTCCTGGAAAGGCTGTCAAGTCTATCAGACTGTTCTCAGGTGGTGAAAAATCACTGATCGCTATCTGTGTCTTATTTACGATCCTGAAAGTCAGACCGGAACCGCTGATCGTCTTTGAC
This sequence comes from Erysipelotrichaceae bacterium, assembly GCA_017539025.1. Taxonomy (GTDB): domain Bacteria; phylum Bacillota_I; class Bacilli_A; order Erysipelotrichales; family Erysipelotrichaceae; genus Colivicinus. The sequence goes on along the minus strand of JAFYHT010000036.1, from coordinate 6,446 downwards.
GAGATCGAATCGGCACTGGATGTCGCAAACGTCGAACGTTTTGCGAAGTATGTCAAAGAATTTGCGGATAAATCGCAGTTCATCATCATCACGCACAGACCTGGAACCATGGAACAGTGCGATTCTCTGTTTGGTGTCACCATGCAGAAAAGGGGAGTTTCCCAGATGTTGAAGGTCAAGTTGCTTGATGCGATCGAAATGGCTGAGCCGGAAGAAAAAGGAGCTGTTGCCTGATGGGTTTATTCTCGAAAGATAAAAACAAATACCTGCATGGCTTTGCGAAGACAAACGATTCTTTGGGAAAGAAACTGCGTTTTGTAACGGAAAACAAGAAACAGAACAAGGAAGATTTCATGGAACAACTGATGGTTACGCTGATCGAAGCGGATATTGGTTACCAGACTTCCGAACTGATCTGTGATAAATTTTTTGAAACCTGCCAGAATTACTATTATCTTTTCGCAAAAGATATCATGAATTTCCTTGGACAGACGTTCAGAGAAGTATATTTTGAAAAGCCTGATGAAGATATCGTTTATAACGAAAATGGCCCGACTGTCATCCTGATGGTCGGTGTCAATGGTTCGGGTAAGACCTCGACATGTGCAAAGCTGGCAAATCGTTATCTGACAGAAGGAAAGAAAGTTGCCTTAGTCGCAGCCGATACCTTCAGAGCTGGTGCCATGCAGCAACTGAAAGAATGGGCTATGAGACTCGATATTCCTTGTATTATGGGTAAGGATAATGAAGATCCAAGTTCTGTTCTTGTCAAGGGCTGCCGTTTTGCGAAAGATAACAGCACCGATATCCTGATCTGTGATACTGCAGGCAGACTTCAGAACAAGATCAATCTGATGGCTGAACTGGAAAAGATGACAAGAGTCATCGGCAAAGAGATCCCGGGTGCGCCACACAATACCTGGCTGGCACTGGATGCCAATACCGGACAGAATGGCTTATCTCAAGCGCAACTGTTCAACGAGATCTCCGATCTCAATGGAATCATCCTGACAAAGATGGATGGCACTTCAAAAGGCGGCATCATCATTGCGATCAAACATATGACCGGTCTTCCGGTGAGATATATTACGGTAGGGGAAGGGCTTGATGATATTCAGGACTTTGATTTTGACCTCTATCTCGATTCGATCATAGGAGATCTGGCTCATGCCTCTTGACAGAGAATACAATTCCTTACTCCTGGACTATTATGGAGAATTGCTGACAAAGCATCAGCAGGATATCCTCGATGAGTATTTCAACGAAGATCTTTCAATGAATGAGATCGCTGAAAATCTCATGATATCCAAAAGTGCTGTACAGGATCTGATCAAACGGTCTCTGGTTCAGCTCAATGACTACGAGAAAGCATTGAAACTGATCCAGAAAGACAAGAAAATGAATGCGATCCTGCAAGAGATGAAAGCGGAAAACAATGAATTATTAAATTCATTTATTCAGAAAATAGAAAAAATAAAATAGGAGAGAGACAAATTATGACAAAAATCATGGCAGTAAACTCAGGCAGCTCATCACTGAAATTCCAGTTATTTGAAATGCCGGAAGGAAAAGTCCTGACAAGCGGTAACGTTGAAAGAATCGGCTTACCGATGGGCATTTTCGGTATCAACGTCAATGGCGAAAGGTTCTCCAAAGATGTACCGGTTCCTAACCATCAGGTCGCAGTCGACATGTTGCTGGATGCTTTGATCGCCTATGGCATCGTAGAATCTCTTGACGAGATCGTTGCAGCCGGACACAGGATCGTCCAGGGTGGTCCTTACTTCAATGATTCCGTAAAAGTTGATCAGTATGTCGTAGACAAAGTAAGAGAACTGATCGATATCGCTCCGCTTCATAACGCAGCTCACTTGACCTGCTACGAAGCCTTCAAGAATGCACTTCCGAATATCGAACATGTTTTCGTATTCGATACAGCATTCCATCAGACGATGGAACCTGATTCCTATCTGTTCCCGGTTCCTTACGAGTGGTATACAGACTACAAAGTAAGAAGATATGGTGCACATGGCACTTCTCATAAGTATGTTGCCAACAGAACTGCTGAGATCATGGGCAAGGATATCAAAGATCTCAACCTGATCACATTGCATTTAGGTTCAGGTGCTTCCATCACAGCGATCAAAGGCGGCAAGTGTATCAATACTTCCATGGGTCTTTCTCCGTTAGGCGGTATCATGATGGGTACCAGATGTGGTGATATCGACCCGACTGTCGTATACTTCATGGCTAAGAAATTAGGCTGCACTCCGGATGAAATGGAAACTTATCTGAACAAGAAATCCGGTATGGCCGGTGTTTCAGGAATCTCATCTGACTCCAGAGACGTTGAAAATGCGATCAAAGAAGGCAACGAGAGAGCAAAACTCACTTATGAACTCTATGCGAACAGAGTCATCAACGTTGTCGGTGGCTACGTCATGCAGTTAGGCCATGTTGATGCATTGACATTCACAGCCGGTCTTGGTGAACATGCTACGACTGTCAGAGAAATGATCTGCAAGAGACTGGAAGAAGGCCTTGGTTTGAAGATCAACTACGAACTCAACGCAAAATGCCATTCTGAAGCAGAAATCTCACTGCCGGATTCAAAAGTTAAAGTATTTGTCGTTCCGACAAACGAAGAACTCGCCATCGTCAACGATACTGTCAGGATCTTAGGTTTATAGAATGTACCGGAAAATCCTGGAAAAGATAAAGGAATATGATTCCATAACGATATTCAGACATCAGAGGCCGGATGGCGACTGCATGTTTTCTGCGCTCGCAATGGGACAATTCCTGAAAGATAATTTTCCGGATAAAAAAGTAAAAATTGCGGGAAAAGATGTTTATGATATCATTTCCCGCAACGATAAGATATCTGATCGATTCATCAGAAATTCATTGGGAATCGTTCTGGATACTTCAAATTGGGACAGGATCGATGATGATCGTGTTCGGAATGTAAAATTTAAGATCAAGATCGACCATCATCCAATCGTTGAAGATTATGCAGATATCAATCTTGCGGATGTCAAAGCATCTGCATGTGCAGAAGTTCTGGCACGGATGTTCATGTCGAAACAGTTCAAAGGATTGATCTTGTCTCCTGAGACCTGCAGATATCTGTATTGCGGTATGATCAGTGATACGATCAACTTCAGAACGACGAATGTCACTGCAGATACGATGGATATTGCATCAAAACTGATCAGAAAAGGGGACTTAAAGGTTTCCGAACTGGTCGAATATGTGATGGATACAGATATCGAAAGCTTTAAGAAATCCACTGTGATCAGATCCAAACTTCAGATCAAAGAAAAAATGGGATATATCATCCTGAAAGAAAGCGATCTGAAGAAACTGAATATGACTCAGATGGAAGCAAAAAACAATATTGATGAGATCGGAAGGATCAAAGATCTCAATATCTGGGCGATCGCGATCGAAAATGAGCATCGTTTTGACTGTTCTGTGAGATCAAAGAGGGGATTTGTGATCAATTCCATCTGCAGAGAATACGGCGGAGGCGGTCACGCAAACGCTGCTGCAGTGAAAAAACTGGATCGGAAGACCCTGGATGAATTTTTAAATAAATTTATTGTATTATCACAGAAAAAACCAAAAGTCAAATAGAAACTTGAACTTTCAACTATTTTACAAAAATACCAAAAAAGCCTTATTTTTAGGGCTTTTTTGATTGATTATAGGTACTCTTAGAGATATAATATATCAGGAGGTTTTAAATAATTATGGAAAAAATCACTAAGAAAGATTTAGCAGAAACTTTAGTTAGCAAATATGGTTACACTAAGAAAGAAGCTAATGAAGTAGTTGCTACGATTTTTGAAGAAATCGCTGCAAAATTAGCTGAAGGCGTTGCAACTGACATTTCCGGTTTCGGTAAGTTTGTTGTCAAGACAAGAAAAGAAAGAATCGGCATCAATCCTGCAACAAAGGAACAGATCAAGATCGAATCAAGCAAGGCTCCAGCATTCAGACCGGCTAAGCCGTTAAAAGAGTCTGTTAAATAATCAATCCTAAATTAAAACAGAAAAGAAACGTCATTGGTGATTAATCAATGACGTTTTATTATTATCTGCATAATATCCGAATTTTATATAGAATTTCGCATAATGTATGTTATGCGACATTTATTTATGTAGATCTGGAAGCTTAAAATAAGGGCTAATCAAGCCCTTCTATCTCTTTAATGATGTCTTCGATATTTGAATAAGTAATGTTATTTACCAATCCTCCTACGAAGTTATTTAATTTGTAATTCTCATTGTAATAATTTCTGACATCGCTCTTGTAGGCGAATATCTTTTTATTTAACGCATAGCACATCCCTATTTCAGCAGCTGTGCCAGAATCGATTTCTATACCATTACAGTTGGCTACAACGATCTGACATAGGTTGATGGCTTTAAAATCCATATAGAAGCAGGCATCTTTGACCAATTTGCTGCTGTCTTTATCAATTACGACTTCCTGCGGTAAAAATGTCGCATATCCGGCTTTTCTGAGTGCATCAGAATTAAGCTGATTGGAATATCTGTCTCCTTCGTTAAACAATGGACCGGCCATATAGATTTTCTTTTTGCCTTTTACATAAGGATTCATATACTTATCCAATGCTTCTATCTCCTTTTTTCCACTTACAGGAGATAATTCCTGATTGATTTCAACCTTCTCAGAGCCATATTTTTCTGCAAATACAGGATAATATGCTCCATCTTGCGCAAGATAGATTACGAAAGATTCATCGTTTGGGTCAGCATAATAGTATTTCATAATTGAAATCCCCTTTCTATATTGTTCATTTATTGTTTATTATTTCTTAAATTTGTTTTCTTTTGCTAAAGGATGTGCGTTTAAATATGTATTTTTCAGTCTTTCTGACTCTACGTGCGTATAGATCTCTGTTGTAGAGATATCTGAATGGCCCAATAATTCCTGTATGACTCTGAGATCGGCTCCCCCTTCCAGGAGATGTGTTGCATAGGAATGTCTCAGCTTATGAGGTGTCAGATGTTTCCTGATATCTGCCTTGATATTCGTCTCTCTGAGCATCTTTTCAACGTATTCTGAATAGATCGGTTTGCCAAGATGATTGATAAAGAAGCGATTTGTGCTTTTTTTCAGCCATAAATTGCGCACATTTGATGCATATGCCTGCATATATTTCTTTGTGGTATCTGGGATAGGGATCACCCTTTCTTTGTTTCCTTTTCCCAAAATCTTTACAAAACCATCATTCAGATTGACCTGATTGGTCTTCAGGTTGCAACATTCGCTGACTCTGAGACCTAATCCGTATATCGTTTCTAAGATCGTATGCTCAAAAAGATCCTGTGGTATCTCATCGTTAAATACCGACATCAGCTGTTCGATTTCTTTCTTTGTCGCATAGATCGGAAGTCGTTTCTCCCCTTTTGAGACGCTGATATTCAATGAAGGATCCTTAAAATCGTATTTGAAGTTCAAAAAACGATGAAAACTGCGGATCGATGTCTTGATTCGGTTGATACTGGCCGTGGAATATTCTTTATTCAGATCTTCAATAAAACTGAAGATATGATCTTCAGTGATTTTGTTTGTATCTTCGACTCCGTCTTCTTTCAGGAATTCTTTATATTTATTCAGATCACGGGTGTAACTGCTGATGGTGTTATCAGACATTCCCTTCGATGTAGACAAGGAAATGATATAGTCCCTGATCGCTTGTTCCAGTTTCATCTTCTGAGGCTTTCCTGAGCCGTTTTATAGAGTTCTTTTGCGGCGGAAACAGATGATTCCGAGACTTCAGATGTCGATATAACTGCCAGTTCATTGATGATCTGATCGTAATCAAGTTTTCTGACGGAAGTATTGGAATATGCCTCATCATCTGTCTTGTAGATATAGAAATGTTCCTTGGCACATGCCGCAACGGCTGCAAGATGTGTGATACATAAAACCTGCGTCGTTTCAGCAATCTGAGCGATCTTCTGGCCGATGGAAAGTGCAACTTTACCGGAAACACCGGTATCGATCTCATCAAAGATGGCCAGAGAAGTCTCGCTTAATGCAGTGAATACTGCTTTTAATGCCAGCATCAATCTGCTGATCTCACCACCGGAAGCCGCATTTCTAAGTGGTTTGAGTTCTTCGCCCTTGTTCATGGAAACGTAGAATTCGACGTCATCGATGCCATTTGAACTTAGCGGTACTTCATCGATCATGATCTTGATTGACACGTTCGGTAACATCAGATCCCTGGCGTTATCCATGATCTGATCTTCCAGGATCTTAGCTTTTTCTTTTCTTTCTTCGCTCATATTCTGAGCTAATGAATAAGCCTGATCATAGAGTTCATCAAGAGCCTTTTTCTTTTCTGCCAATACAAAATCCCGATCTTCAAAGAAAGCGATCTTATCCTGCAGCTCATGCATCTTATC
>JAFYHT010000035.1 GCA_017539025.1 Erysipelotrichaceae bacterium | reverse complement strand
TGTTCAGGCAGATGACAATGAAGAGGACTTCCGATCCAAACGCCATTGCCACCTGCCTGAAAACGCGTTTTCGGTCATATATATGACCATTTACATTATAAACAAACGGATTATACAGCAACAAGGTGCAAATGGGTGGTATGAAAAACGGATAGGCTTTTTGATAGAATCATAGTGTAGAGGGAAAGAGTATGAACAGGAAGCTGGACCATGCGGACAAAGTGATCAGAGATCTCAATGTCTACAACACGTATTTCAGAAGATTTCAGAAAGCGGATGTCTATATCAAAGACGGAAAGTTTTTGTATATCGACAAGAAGTTTGAAAATAGGATCAGTGCGGATCTTGAGATCGATGGCAAGGGAAGATATATGATCCCGGGTCTGATCGACATCCATATGCATATCGAAAGCACCCTGGTCACGCCGGAAGCTTTCTGCAGATACACTGCAAGAAACGGTCTGACGAGCATCGTATCGGAACCGCATGAGATCGCCAACGTCTGCGGGAAAGACGGCATCATGGCAATGATCGAATCCGGCAGGAAGACACCATATGACTGTTATTACGCCATTCCCAGCAACGTCCCGATCACAGGTTTGAAATATGAAACGAGTGGTGGAAGGATCACGTGTGAAGACATGTTGGAACTCAAGGATGAAGAAGGGATCGTCTGTCTAGGAGAAGTGATGAACTATCGTGAGATCATTGAAGAAAATGATTCTGAGGTCGCAAGGTTCATTGATATCGTTCATGAGAATGATCCAAATTTCCCATTGGAAGGACATTGTCCGGAGTTGGTCGATGCCGATCTGGCGAAGTTTTTGTTTTTAGGGATCCACTCCGATCATACGACTCACGATCTGGAAGAACTGAAACAGCGTTTTGAAAACGGGATGTTCGTGCAGCTGCAGGATTCGATGGTCACTCAAGAAGTGATCGATTATATCATCGAGAATGATCTATATCCTTACTTCAGTTTCGTCACGGATGATACCTTCCCGGATATCCTTGTGAAAAGGGGACATCTGGATGGCATCGTTCGCAAGGCGATCGCTTTGGGAATGAAAGCAGAGGATGCGATCTATTCTTCCACATATACTCCTGCATTGCGGATGGGCTTTACTGACCGCGGTGTCATCGCTCCGGGAAGACTGGCAGATTTTGTCTTATTGGATGATGTGGATACTTTAGATATCGTTTCTACTTACAAGAAGGGTGAATGTATCTATGATAGAGAAACGGTTGAAGAAGATCATGATACTTATGATCTGAATGGACTGTTTGAAGATACCGTGAAAAGCAGGAAATTAACCAAGGATGATCTCAAGATCTTAGTCGAGGGAGAAGATCGTTTTGTGAATGCAAGGGTGATGAAGACCGATCCAAACAACAATCGGACGGATGAAGTCTTTGTTCAGATGGAAGTGAAGGATCATGAACTCTTATGGCAAGAACATGATGTCTGTCTGATGGCCGTCATTGAACGTCATGGCAGGGATAATCACATCGCTTTGGGATTCAGTGTGAACAGCGGTATCGAAACAGGGGCCTGTGCTTCCAGCTACGCCCATGATTCTCATGATCTGATCGTAATGGGAAGAAACGAAGAAGACATCCTGAATGCGATCAACTGTGTCATTGAATTACAGGGTGGGATCGTAGTCAGCCTGGACAACAAGATCATTGCACAGATCGAATTGCCGATCGCAGGATTATTAAGCAGGAAATCGGTAGAAGATACGGCAGCTGATTTTGTGAGAGTGAGAAAAGGATTTGATGAGATCGGTTATCGCCACTTCAACAACATCATGAATTTCACTTTGCTTTCTCTGACGTGCATCCCGACACTGAAACTGACGGATCGTGCTTATCTGAACACTGTGACGATGCAACAGCCTTCGTTGTTTGAAGAGATCTGAGAAATAAGCTGATTTCCATGTGATATCTGAGGAGCTTTGGCTCCTTTTTTTGTTTGAAGGGAACAGGCTTATCAGGAGAATGATAAAATAATCTAATTATGTATATATAAAACAAATAATTGATATAAAACTGTTTTGTAAGCGCTTATAATCAACTTGTCGAATCAAATTATTCGGAAAGGGGTCAAATATGGCTAAAAAAGAAAAGAAACCAAGATCACCGGAATATGTCGGTTTTAAAGAGATTTTTGGTTCCACAGCTTTGTCTACTACTTCAGGTCTGTCAGCGATCTTCATGTCAACGATGTTCATGAACTATATGACAGACTATGCCGGTCTGGGTTCCTGGGGTGCAACTCTGGCAACAACTCTCTTACTGGCAGCAAGATTCATCGATGCGATCGATGACCCGATCCAGGGTGTCATCATGGATGGTGCGAAGGTCACAAAACACGGTAAATATAAGCCGTTCTTCCTTCTGTCTGTCATCATGACAGTTGTCGGTTCAATCGCGCTGTATTCTTTACCGGATGCCATCGTTAAAACGCCGTGGTTAGTCACGGTCTGGGTCATCTTCTTCTATTTTGTCTATGATATCGGTACATCATTCTACAATCAGAACCTTCTGTTCCGTACGATGACTTCCGATGTTGAACAGCGTACAAAACTCCTGCTTGGACCACGTCTTTGGGTCATGATCCTGGGTATCATGGGTTCTGCTTCAACGGCGATCGTTGTTTCCATTCAGGCAGCAACCGGCAGCTTCAAGACTGCATATATGATCCTCGCATTGGCCGGTATGGGTATTGCCGGTGTAGTTTCTATCCTTGGCTGGTTCATGGTCACAGAAAGACATGTCGTTGAACAGGAAGAAGACGAAAAAGTAACCATTTCAGATTTCTTTGAGATCATCAAGACCAACAAGGCAATGACGGTAGATTTCTTCAAGAATATCTTCCATGGTTTTATCTGGACACTCTTGTTTGCGGCACCTACATACTATGTCAAGTATGCGTATTGTTTTGACGCAACGACCGGAACTGTCGATTATGCAAAACTGGGAACTTTCTCATTGATCGTTTCAATGATGATGTTATTGCCGTTACTTGTCGGTACAGCTGTAGCGACTCCGATCCTGAAGGCTTTCAAGGGAGATATCATCAAGATGCACAAATTCGATCTGACGATGCAGGGCATTGGCGGTGCCGTTCTCTTCGGCGGACAGCTTCTTGGCATCCTTCAGAAAGTGCCTGCGATCTTCTTTGCGGCTATGTTCATCATGGCTACCTTCATCGGTATCGACTTCATTCCGGGTTCCAATATCGGTATGGAGATCATGGACTACACAGTCTATAAGACCGGAAAGGACCGTTCAGCTTTGACCAGCGTCTTTGGAACTTTCCTGTCCAAAGCACAGTCAGCATTATCTTCTGCGATCGTCGGCGGTCTTCTGATGGCTATCGGTTATGAAGTTGACTCAGTCACCGGTAACTATGTTGGAGAACTTTCTCGTATCCCGACAATGTTGACAGGAATGACAGTCATCATCGGTTTATTGCCTGCATTATGTGCTGTTGCTTCTGTTCTCATCCTTCGAAAGTATCCTATCGATCAGGAAGAAAGAGCGAAGATGAGAGCTTACATTGACGAGCATCAGTCAAAGAAAGTCGAAGAATAATCATACAAGGAGCTGAATACGCTCCTTTTTCTATTATGTGAAAGAAGATATGAAAGCCTGCCGTCTGGCAGGCTTTTCAGTTGAATGTGTTGTTTTTTGTATATTCTTCTAAGATGATCTGGCTCATTGATTCAGGTTCTCCCGGACAGCCTTCTGCCAGCCACATCTTGATGATGGCGGTGATCCCGGCAGAGAAGAATTCGATGTGATATTTCACAGAAGACTGGTCTTTAAAGTAGCGTCTCCAGATCTGGGTCGGTTCATTGGCAATGAATGTCGTCTTGAAATCAAAATTCAGTTTGAAGTAGAGCTTATAGAAGATCTGATTTTCTTTGATCGAAGCAAACAGGGAAGTGAAGTCAAAAGAGTGAGTCAATGTCTGTGTTTCATTTCGAAAGCCTGAAAGGAATTCTTCGATCATCCACTGTTCGATGGATGATTTCAGATCATCGATATCCAGATAGATCGAATAGAAAGTGGTCCGGTTGATGCCGGCTTTCTTGCATATATCGGAGACCGTGATGGTATCGATATCGTTTCGTGAGATGACCAGATTGAGATAGGATCTCCAGATCTTTGTGACCGTGTTTCTTCTTCTTTGGTTGTTGCTTGTGTTCATATGATTAATTCAACACCTTTCGTGAATGTGTCGTTGTTTCGTATTCATCATGATTTTATACTGAGATTGTAAATAATACAACAAGATGTTGTTTTAAAGGAGGAAACATGGTTAGAGATACAGAAGGAAAAAGAAAAGAAGCTTTCAAGAAAGCTGCTGTTGATACATATGAAACGATCGAGAAGGGAAGTGTTGATGCTTACAAACTGAGCGAGAAGGTTGCAGTAGGCAGTTATAAGGCGATCGAAAACGGTGTCGTTTCAACCTATAAGAAGATCGAAGACAAGTTCATCGATACATTTCTGAAAGAAGATGGCGAAAGTATCGAAGACGCAAGGAAACGCATCAATCAATCTCTTGAGAAAGGCAAGGAATAATGAAGTTTCCTTTGCTGGAAAATAAGGCTTTCGATCCGAAGGTTTCTGAGGAAAAAGTCGGCACAGCCGAGATCCTTTTAGCCTATCTGATCGGACCGAGTATGACTTATCTGCTGATCACTTCCGTTGCCGGTAATTATCTGTTGCAGTTTTATACGGATGTCATCGGTGTATCAGGATTGTTGATTTCTGCCATGCCGCTGGCGGCGAAACTCTTTTCCGCTTTTACGAACGTCATGTTCGGAAAGCTGATTGATTCGACAAACAGCCGCCAGGGCAAGGCAAGACCTTGGATCCTGATCTCAGGGATTCTGTTGAGTGTGAGCGGTATCCTGATGTATGCGATACCGAGAGCCTCATTCAGATTACAGGTCATCTGGATCATTTTTTCTTATAATCTGTTTTTTGCCGGTGCCAACAACATCTATCTGCTTTCGCATACTCTGATGCTTCCAAGATCAACAAGGGATCACAAAAGCAGGGACAGCCTGTCTCTGGTCAAGAATGTTTCCGAGGCAATGATTCCCGGGACCCTGTCTGCTGTGATCATGCCGCTGCTGGTCAGACATTTCGGTGTCGGGCCTCTGGCACAGTCCAACTGGTTCAGATTCATGTCTTTGCTTTCGATCATGGCGATTCCGGGAACACTCCTGGAGTACTTCTTCAGCAGAGAAAGAGTGAGCGAGGAAAAGAAAAAGGATCCGATCCCGTTTTTCAGCCAGTTGAAAGATTGTCTGAAATACGATAAGTGGATCCTGATCATACTGATCTTCGTGATCAAGACGATCGATGGTCATCTTGCGAATTCTTCGATGATCTATTATTCCAACTGGGTCCTTTCCAACAGTGTTGAGACAGGAGCGACCAGGCAGGTCTTATTGAATGTGATCGGACAGTTCCCTTTGGGTCCGGGCATCCTGGTCCTGATGCCGTTAGTGAAGAAATATGGAAAGACAAACCTGATGAAGTACGGTTATCTGCTTGCGGCTCTTGGTTCAGCGATCGTATTCTTCTCCGGCAACGATATGAGGATCGTTCTGGCCGGTCTGTTCATCAAATCGATCGGTTCGATCACGGGGTATCTTTCAATGTCACTTCTTTCAGATGTCCTGGATGGTTTTGAAAAGAAATTTGGATACCGTTGTGATACTTTCTCGATCACCTGCACGACTCTGATCTCCATGATGGGAGCCGGTATCGCTCAGAGTATCCTTTTGGGAGGCATCAATCTCTTTGGCTATGTCGCACCTTCTTCTGCTTCTGAGGTCATCGTTCAAAGTGATGCGATCAGATTCTTCTTCTCATTTTTGATGAGCGGTGTTCCATTGATCGGTTTTCTGATCAGTTATTATCTTCTGATGAAGCTCAACAGGAAAGAAGCTTAATTCTTCAGTTTGTATTCGTTTGGTGTTACCCCATACTCTTCCTTGAATTTTGAGATGAAATAACTTTGGGAAGAAAAACGGAGTTTTTCGGAAATGGAAGAGACTGAGAGATTTGTATTCACAAGATAATGTGCAGCTCTTTTCAGTCTTGACTGCCGTATGAATTCTTTGATCGTCTCTCCGGTTTCTTTCCTGAATTTTTTGGAGAGATAGTATTCACTGTATCCGAATTCGCTTGCCATATCTTCCAGCGAGATATTGTCTTCCAGATGGAGTTCAATGTAGTCGATCAGCTGATTGACCGTTTTGGATCGGTCCCTGTTCGTTTTGATCTTATGGACTCTTCCGACGAAATCATTCTGAACAGCTATGGCAACATCGGTGAGATCCTGGAAATTCTTTGCGGCTTCTACGCTTTGAAAATAGCGGTCTGTCAAAGTCATGGCAGTGTCCGGATATAAGCCTCCTTCGATCGCAGCCCTGGAAAACAGTACGATCTCGACAAGAAGGGCATTGCGCATCTGCCGTAAGGGTTCTGAATCTTCGTTGGCCATCTTGCCGATATTGCCGATCGATGCCATCTTCTTCATATATTCAAGGATGCCGAGATCTCCTTCTCTGACCATCCTGAGCATTTCTCTTTCTGCTTCATAGGTGCCATGAGCTGTCGTTTCTTCTGAGTCCGGCTCATCATTATCGCTTTTTGATTCAGACGGATTGATGTGCAGATCATAGGTGCTGATCCTTTCTGATGTCAGCGCAAAATGGCTCATTACGGTGTATTCCATGATCCGTGTGAATCCGATGACAGGAAGGGTATTCAGAACGGAAAGGATATGATCCTTTCTCTGTAAAGAGATCTGCTTGAGATCCATTTCTTCCCGGATCGCCTGTTTCGGATAAGCATCCAGGAAGAAGGGCCCGATCAGGACAACGACAGGTCCGTGTTCTTCGCTGTGTTTGAAATCCGTGATCCAGTTGGTCAGATAATCGGTCGTATAGATCATCGGCTTGCTGTGTTGCTTGAAGAACAGAGAGATCTGTTTCAGATGCTGCTCGTTGAGAAGAAAAGAGAAGTCTTTCTCATCGGGACAGTCGCATTCGATCAGAGTCCCATTCTGATCGTAGATCCACAGGTAGATCTGGTAGATGCTTTGCATGATCTGAGAGAAGAATTTGATGTTTTGCATACCTTCATATTATAAAAAATGGTTTTTATTATCAATAATTGGATATTTGAGATAACGATATCTAAATATTGATAATGATAACGAATAATTGATATATGTAAAAAATGAAAGCGCTTATAATCAGCTTGTAAGATAAGAAAAATAATAAAGGAGAATCTATGAAAAAGACATTATTCAATGAAAATTGGACATTCAGAAAAGACGGTACAGAGATCGAGAAGATCGTATGTCTGCCTCATGATGCGATGATCTATGAAAAGCGCAGCGCTGATGCGAAAAGCAGTGATGCAGGAGCTTTTTTCAACATCGGTACTTATACTTATGAAAAGAAGATCGATACAGACGCAAAACACGCATTCCTGAACTTTGATGGTGTCTATAAAGATGCCAAAGTCTTTCTCAACGATGAATTAAAGAAGGAATATGCGTATGGATATTCCCCATTCGTTGCTGAACTTGGAACAGTAAAGAAGGGTGATGTTGTCAAGGTGACCTGCGGTATCGCTGATGGTCCTGATTCCAGATGGTATCCGGGTGCCGGTATCTACAGAGATGTCGATCTCTATACAAGCGACGAAGATGAATTCGTTCCGGTATACGGTGTCAAGGTTTCTACTCTTGACTACAAGTCAGGCAAGATCAATGTCAAGGTAAATGCAGAAAACGCAAAGGTTGAGATCTTTGATGCAGGTAAAGTTGTTGCTTCGGCTGAAGGAAATGATGTCGATTTCGAACTGGAAAATGTCAGACTCTGGAGTGAAGATGATCCTTATCTCTATACAGTCAATGTTACTGTCGGAAACGATTCTGTCGAAGAGCGTTTCGGTGTCAGACAGGTCGAATACAATTCCAATGGTTTCTTCGTCAATGGAAGAAATACACTGTTAAAGGGTGGTTGCGTTCACCATGACAACGGCTTATTGGGTTCTGCTACTTACTGCAAGTCCGAATACAGAAGAGTCAAGGCGTTAAAGGATGCGGGTTTCAATGCGATCAGATCTGCACACAACCCGACTTCCAAGTATCTGCTGGATGCCTGCGATGAACTGGGCATGTATGTCATGGATGAGACCTGGGATATGTGGTTCCACAAGAAGAGCGTCTGTGACTATGGTGGAAAGCTCTGGAGGCAGCACTACAAGGAAGATATCGAAAACATGGTAGCCAGAGATTTCAACCATCCGAGTGTGATCTTGTATTCCATCGGTAATGAAGTTTCTGAGCCGGCTAAACCGGAAGGTGTTGAAGCAACCAAGGAAATGGTCAAACTGATCCACGAACTGGATCCAAACCGTTTCGTCACCGGTGGTTTCAACCTGATGATCATTTTCCAGCAATCGAAAGGAAAAGGGATCTATAAGGAAGAAGGCGGCAGAGAAGGCAATGACGATCAGAAGACAAATGGCATGAGCTCTACGATGTTCAACCTCATCACTTCCTTTGTCGGTTCGGGCATGAATAAGGCCGCAAATAGCTCCAAGGTAGACAAATTAGTTTCTCCATCAGTTGATGCGCTTGATATGGCAGGTTACAACTACGCTTCCGGCAGATATCCGCTGGATGCGAAATTACATCCGACAAGAGTCATCTTCGGCTCTGAGACGATGCCTTATACGATCGATGAAAACTGGGAAATGGTCAAGAAGATCCCGACTCTGGTCGGCGACTTCATGTGGACTGCCTGGGACTACATCGGTGAAAACGGAATCGGTGCATGGTCTTATGAAAAGTCCGGCGCAGGTTTCTCAAAACCTTATCCTTGGTGGCTGGCTGATACCGGTGCATTCGATATCATCGGTACGCCAAACGCGGAAGCCTTCTGGTCATCTGCAGCCTGGGATGCATTGGAAAGACCGATGATCACTCTGCAGCCGATCAATCACGAAAGAAGACCATTCAAGGCAAGCTGGAGAGGAACAAACGGCATTCCTTCCTATGCATGGAAGGGTTGTGATGGCAAGAAAGCAGTCGTTGAAGTCTTCTTCCATTGTGACCATGTCGAACTCTATCAGAATTCCAAGAAGGTCGCTTCAGGCAAGCCAAAAGGTTCCCGTACGACTTTCAAGATCAAGTATGTACCAGGTACATTGGAAGCTGTCGCATTTGATGCAGCAGGAAATGAGATCGCAAGGAACGTTCTGTCAAGCGCAAAAGATGCCGGATTGAAATTAAGTCCGGAAGAGAAAGAAGTCAAGGTCAATGATATTGTTTATGTCGATTTTGAGATCGCTGATGAAAACGGTGTTCTTGAATGCAACGCAGACCGCAAGGTAAATGTATCTGTTGAGAATGGCGAACTGCTGGCATTTGGCAGCGCAAATCCTTGTACACTGGAAGATATCCATTCCGGCGAATACACGACCTACTATGGCAAAGCACTGGCGATCGTCAAGGCAACAAAGGCCGGCGAGATCAGAGTCACTGCTAAGGCAGGAAGTGAAGAGTGCGAAGCAACCGTCAAGGTTACAAAATAAATCAATTTATATATTCAGACAGGAAGCAGGAGACTGCTTCCTGATCTGGTGAAAGGAGACATATGTATCATTCATTCATCAATGGCAAACAATGGCTGGACACAGAGGGAAAACCGATTCAGGCACACGGGTTTTCTGTTTTTTATGATGAGAAAGACAAGACATACTACTGGTATGGCGAGAATAAGGAAAAGACCGATGGCAAGGGAACGATCTGGCACTGGGGTGTGAGATGTTACTCTTCCAAGGATCTTTACAACTGGGATGACAGAGGACTGATCATTCCGCCGACACCGGATGATCTGGATTCTCCGCTTCATCCGACCTATTGTATGGACAGACCGCATATCTTATATTGTGAAAAGACGAAGAAATATGTCTGCTGGCTCAAGATCATGTGCGATTCCCGTTCACAGTTCATGGCTGTCATGCAGGCGGATGATTTCATGGGACCTTATGAATATGTCCACAAAATTTTAAAACCTTTAAAGATGGATACCGGTGATTTCGCCTTATACAAGGAAGAAAATGGTGATGCGTATTTCGTATTCGACCGTCCGCATTTCGAACTGGTCACTGCTAAACTGACAGACGATTATACAGACGTTACCGGTGAATATGTGGCGAACTATCGCGAATCAAAACCGCCGTTCTCCAGAGAGGCACCGGCAGTATTCAAGAAAGATGATACCTATTTCTGTTATACAAGCGGTACTTCATCCTACTATCCGAATCCGACAAGAGTATGCCGATTCAATCAATTCTTAAGTGAATATGAAGATCTTGGTGAAGTATGTATCGATGACAAAGACGGAACGAGTTTCTTCTCGCAATTCACCTGTGTACTCAAAGTTCCTGGCAGCGATCTTTACATCGCGATGGCCGATAGATGGAAACCGACGAAATTTGATATGTGGTTTGGCAAGCAGTATCTGAAGATGGTCGATAAGGCAATGGCCGGAGGCAGACATGACGATCTTGTCAAACCGGATTATTCACCAAAGGAAATGAGTGAGCTTCCGCATAAGACATTCAAACACGGAGGCAATACATCCATTTCTCAATATGTCTGGCTTCCGATCGAGTGGAAGAATGGTGTTCCATATCTGAGATGGCATGAAGAATGGAAACTGGAAGATTACATGAAAGAGTAAGAGATTATGAAAGCGATAAATATCAAAACCGAATATCTCAAAGATCCGATCGGGATCGATATCCTTAGACCGCGTTTTTCCTGGACATGCGATGACGGCGTAAAACAGAGTGCCTATCAGATCATCTGCAGGAAGGATGATGAAGTATTCTGGGACAGCGGTAAGGTTTCTTCTGAGAAGATGAACCTGATCTCTTATGAAGGAAAGGCATTATCCTCAAGGGATCACATCGATGTAGCCATCACTCTCTGGGATGAGAATGATGAAAAAGATGAAGAAAACAATGCTTTCTTTGAAATGGGTCTTCTGAACAAGGAAGACTTCAAGGCAAAGTGGATCGCTGGTGATTATGTCCCACAGAAGAACGTCCGCTATCCTTTGGATCTGTTTAAGAAAGGATTCAACTGTAAAAAAGAGATTCAGAAGGCACGTTTATATATCTCGGCCTGCGGCATCTATACGGTTGAGATCAATGATAAAAAGATCAATACTCTGTTCATGCCGGGTTCTACGGATTACCGTAAGCGCCTGCAATATCAGACTTATGATGTGACTTCATTACTACAGGAAAACAATGAAATGAAGATCGCTTTGGGCGATGGCTGGTACAGAGGTGCTTTGGGTGCCTTTGGCATAACTGCTTTCTATGGCAGACAGACAAAACTGCTTTCTCAGCTGGAAGTTAACTACAAAGACGGTTCAACGGATACGATCGTTTCCGATGCATCATTTGACTGGTGCAATGACGGAGAGGTCCGTTTCAATGATATGAAGGATGGAGAGATCTTTGATGCCTCATTAAGACCGACTTATTCTGCTAAGGCGATCGAAGTGAAGGGGGATCATCATCTTGTTTCTTCCAATAATGTCTATGCATCAAAACATGAATCTTTTGATGGAGAATTCATTTCCGATACGATCGTTGATTTCAAGCAGAATGTCGCCGGTACGATCTCCTTGGATTTCAAGGGAAGAAAAGGTGAAAAGATCAAGATCACATTGGGCGAGACTTTGAAAGACGGCAAGGTCAACATGGCACAGATCCAGTGCAAGCGTCCGGCAGGTGAGCTCAATAAGCTGATGGCGAACCTGGTTGCCATATATGTATGGAAACCAAAGAAAGAAAATGATTACGTCGTGACTCCGAAGCAGGAAGTCATCTTATACTGCAGCGGCAATGAGGACCATTACGAGATGGAATTCTCAGTCTGCGGCTTCCGCTATGCGCAGATCGAAGGAAATGCGAAGATCAGTAAGATCCAGTCACATGCGGTCTATTCCAATCTGGATCAGATCGGTTTCTTCCATTGCGAGAATGAAAAACTCAATCAGCTGTTCTCCAATGCCTTATGGTCAATGAAGGGCAATTATCTGGATATTCCGACAGACTGTCCGACAAGAGAGAGGATGGGATGGACTGGTGATGGTCAGGTCTTCTTTGATACGGCGGCTTATCTGATGGATATCCCTGCGTTCTACCGCAAGTGGTTAAACGATATGGAAGATGCGCAGCTCAAGGATGGCAAGATGCCGGCAGTCGTTCCGGCATGGGGTGCCGAGATGATGTACAATTCCTCAGGCGGTTCCACCGGCTGGCATGATGCGACGATCCTCATACCATATCGTTTCTATCTCAGATATGACGATCTTTCCATCTTAGAAGAACATTACGAGATGATGAAGAAGGCAGCGATGTTTATGATCAATCACGCAGGTCCGATCGACAAGAAGCTGCTGAAACAGGATGATGATTACAAGTATCTTTACGAGAAGGGCGTTCATCTGGGTGAGTGGCTGGAACCGGTAGAATTCCAGGATGAGATCAACACCAAAAAGCTTTCCGTCAAGACGGAAGAGTCGACTGCATATATGCATTACACTTTGGATATCATGTCAAAGGTAAGTGCTTTGTTGGGAAAAGAAGATGACGCAAAGCTCTTCAGAGAATATTCGGATGGCGCTAAGCGCATCTATCGCAAGAAGTTCTTAAACCCGATCCCTGATACTGATCGCTATGCGAAACTCGTCAGGCCGATCGCTCTGGGACTTGGAAATGATGACGAGAAAAAGAAGCTGGAAGAAAGACTGGCTAAGGCTGTCGTCAACAAGGAATATCGGGTCATGACCGGTTTCCTGTCGACTCCGTTCCTTCTTTCGACACTGGCGGATGCCGGGTATGTGGATCTGGCTGAAAAAGTGCTGAAGAATGAGAAGAGTCCTGGCTGGCTCTATGAAGTCGATAATGGTGCGACGACGATCTGGGAATCCTGGGAAGGCGATGCTTCACTGAACCATTATTCGCCAGGTGCTGTGGTCTCTTATTTCTTTGAATATCTGGCAGGGATCAGAGCGGATCAAGCCAATCACTTTACGATCGCTCCGGTAAAATGTGATGATCATTTTGAAGTTTCATACGTTAGCCCTTATGGCCTGATCAAAGTGAAACATGATGAGAAAGGATACGAAGTTACTGTTCCGGCAAACACCAGCGCATCGATCGATATCGATGGCAAGAGTGAAGAATATCCTGCCGGTACATACCGCTTCTAGAAGGAGGATAGCTTATGGCAAAACAACCGATCGATCTGGATAAGAAACAGGCCGCCAAAGATGTCTTCGGCAGAAAAGGATATAAGCTCGATCTGAGGTTTCTGATCAACGATGGCAAGGTCCATCCGCTGGCGATCCTGGTTCCGGGTGGTGGTTATCAACTGGTCTGTTCCTTTATGGAAGGAACGCCGATCGCAAGGAAACTGAATGAAAAAGGGATCTCTGCGGTCATCGTCTATTACCGTACAGGAAAGAAAGCGAAATGTCCTGGTCCGATCGATGACCTGGCAAGAGGGATCAAGGAGATCTTCTCCAAAACGGAAGAATATCATCTGGATATCCGGAATTATTCGATCTGGGGTGCTTCGGCCGGTGGACATCTGACTGCGGAATTTGGCAGTGATAATCTCGGCTATCAGAAATACGGTCTGAAAAAACCGGGTGCCCTGATCCTGTCCTATCCGGTCATCACGATGGACAAGAAATATACGCATATGGGTTCTCATGACAATTTTGTAGGCAAGGATGCTTCGAAGGAAGAAGAGGACATGTGCAGCGTTGAAAAACATGTCGGCAAGGATTACCCGAGAACCTTTGTCTGGTGCGGGACTGCCGATGAGCTTGTCCCGAATTACAATTCGATCGAACTGGACAAGACTTTAAGTGAGCAGGGGATCGATCACATCTTCAGAAACTATGAGGGTGTAGCTCATGGAGTCGGTCCGGGAAGTGATACAGCTGCCAAAGGCTGGATCGATGAGGCAGTAGAATTCTGGTTGAAGAAATGAAAAAGGAAGATATCAATATCAGAGATCCATTCATCTTACTGGATGATGGAAAATATTATCTCTATGGCACAAGGGGAAGCGAGTCTTTCACAAGGAAGGCGACTGGACTGGATGTCTATGTCAGTGATGATCTGGAGGACTTCGAAGGACCATTCGTAGTATTTACTCCGCCCTCAGATTTCTTTTCAGATAAGAATTACTGGGCACCGGAAGTATATCACTACAATGGGAAATACTATATGTTTGCGACCTTCGCCTATGGAAAGAAGATGGGAACATCTTCTCTGGTGTCGGATTCTCCGATGGGACCGTTTGAATTATTGTCAGATAAGACCCTGACGCCTCAGGATTGGAGATGCCTTGATGGTACGCTGTATATCTCACAAAAAGCAGAACCATACATCGTTTTCTGCCGAGAGTGGAAAGAGGTCAAGGATGGAAGGATCTATTCAGCAAAACTCAAGGAAGATCTTTCTGCCTTGAAAGAAGATCCTGTCTATCTCTTCAGTGCTTCTGATGCGGGTCCTCTGGTCAGGAAGTTCATGTTCAACAAGTATGTGACAGACGGTCCTTACTTCTATCGAAGCGAGACGGGAAGACTTCACATGATGTGGTCGACACATGGACCAAAGGGTTATTGTCAGCTGCTTGCCCACAGCGATAATAATGAGATCGATGGCAAGTGGAGCGTTGATCCCAAAGCATTGTTTGACAAAGACGGCGGTCATGGAATGATTTTCAAAGATAAAAATGATACATTAAAGATGGTGCTTCATTATCCGAACAAGGTCGGAAGCGAACACCCGGTCTTCTTCGATCTGGATGATGAAAACGGTGTTCTGAGCAGAAAAGATCAGAACAGATAAATAATTAAATATTACATTTCAGATGTTGATGAAAGAACGAAAGGAAGAAATGAAATGAGTAAACAATTCTGGTTTGTCGTAGGTTCGCAGGACCTCTATGGACAGGAAGTCCTGGACACTGTTGCGAGAAGAAGTGAAGAGATGGCCGCATGGCTGTCGGAAAAACTGCCTTATCCACTGGTATACAAGGTGACGGCAATGTCTTCCGATCAGATCACCAAGGTCATGAAGGAAGCCAATTATGATGATGACTGCCTGGGTGTCGTGACCTGGTGTCATACATTCTCTCCTTCCAAGATGTGGCTGACTGGTCTCGATCTCTTACAGAAGCCGTATTGCCACCTGGCAACACAATACAACCTTGAGATCCCGAATGATGAGATCGATATGGATTTCATGAATCTGAATCAGGCCGCACATGGTGACAGAGAACACGGTTTCATCGCCGCAAGACTCAGAAAGCCTAGAAAAGTCATCGCCGGTTACTGGAAAGACGAAAAGGTCATTGAACGTTTAAGCGAGTTCCAGAAAGTTGCGTATGGTGTCCATGTTTCAAGAAACATGAAAGTCATGCGTTTCGGCGACAACATGAGAGATGTCGCAGTCACGGAAGGTGACAAGGTCGAAGTCCAGAAGGTATTGGGCTGGGAAGTCAATACCTGGGCGGTTGGAGATCTCGTCAAGGTCATGAATGAAGTCACTGATGAAGAAGTTGAGGCTTTATTTGATACCTACAAGGAAAGCTACGATATCAATACCGACAACATCGCTGCGATCAGATATCAGGCAAAGGAAGAGATCGCGATCAAGAAGATGATGGATGCCAACAACTGCAAGGCATTCTCCAATACCTTCCAGGATCTCTATGGCATGGAACAGCTTCCTGGTCTGGCATCACAACATCTGATGTCTTTGGGCTATGGCTATGGCGGTGAAGGCGACTGGAAAGTTTCCGCTATGACTGCCATCATGAAGGCCATGGGCGAAAACGGCAACGGTGCTTCCGCTTTCATGGAAGACTATACATATCACCTTGTAAAGGGTCACGAATATTCACTTGGTGCCCATATGCTGGAAGTATGTCCGTCACTGGCGGCTGACAAGCCAAGGATCGAGACTCATCATCTGGGTATCGGCATGAACGAAAAGGATCCGGCAAGACTTGTCTTTGAAGGCAAGGCAGGCAAGGGTATCGTTGCTTCTCTGATCGATATGGGTGGAAGATTGAGACTCATCGTTCAGGACATCGAAGCAGTCAAGCCGATCATGCAGATGCCTAACTTACCGGTTGCGCGTGTCATGTGGAGAGCTCTTCCTGATCTGACAGATGGCGTTGAATGCTGGATCACAGCCGGTGGTGCACACCACACAGTGCTCAGCTATGATGTCACAGCTGAAATGATGAGAGACTTTGCGAAGTTCATGGGCATTGAATTCGTTCATATCGATAAAGACACGACAGTTGAAAAACTGGAAGAAGAACTCCTGGTCAAAGACCTGGTCTGGAAGTTACGATAATATGTTGAACTTAAAAGATACAGTCATCGGTATTGAGCTTGGTTCCACCAGGATCAAGGCCGTCTTACTATCCAAGGATCATCAGATCCTTGCCCAGGGTGATCACACCTGGGAAAACTCTTTCGTTAATGGCATCTGGACTTATTCACTGGAAGAAGTGAAAGAAGGCCTGCAGGATTGTTTCGCAAACCTGAAGAAGGATGTCAAGGAAAGATATGATGTCGTTTTAGATGAAACAGGTGCCATCGGTGTCTCCGCAATGATGCATGGCTATCTGCCTTTTGATAAACAAGACAGACAGCTTTGTGAATTCAGGACATGGAGAAACACGATCACCGCAGAAGCTGCAGGAAAGCTGACGGAACTTTTCGGTTTCAACGTTCCGCAGAGATGGTCGATCGCTCATCTTTATCAGGCGATCTTAAACAAGGAAGCACATCTTCCTGAATTATCCTATATCACGACTTTAGCCGGTTATGTCCACTATGTACTGACCGGTAAGAAGGTCATGGGGATCGGCGAAGCTTCAGGCATGTTCCCGATCGATTCCGATACATTGAACTATGATGAAACGATGTTGAAGAAATTCAATGATCTGGAGGAAGTCAAAGCTTATGGTTTTGATCTGAGAAAGCTCTTACCGGAAGTCTTACTGGCAGGCGATGATGCGGGTACCTTGAGCGAAACAGGTGCTTTGTATCTGGATCCGACCGGTGAACTCAAGGCCGGTATTACAGTCGTACCTTGCGAAGGCGATGCCGGTACCGGTATGGTCGCGACGGATTCCATCAGAGTCAAGACCGGCAATGTTTCAGCCGGTACTTCCGATTTTGCGATGGTCGTCACCGACAAGAAACTCAATGTCCACAAGGAGATCGACATGGTCACAACTCCGGTAGGCATGCCGGTAGCGATGGTCCATTGCAACAACTGTACTTCCGATATCAACGCCTGGGTCAGGCTGATCAAGGAAGCGATCGAGGAATTTGGTTTCTCTGTTGATACAAATACCTTATACACAAAACTTTTCAATAAGGCACTTGAAGGAACAGAAGACTGTTCAGATCTGATCAGCTTCAACTATTATTCGGGTGAAGGTGTAACGGATCTCGATGAAGGAAGACTTCTTTATATCCGTAAACCGGATTCTGTCTTCGATCTTTCCAACTTCATGCGTTCTCATCTGTATTCCGCGATGGCAACACTGAAGATCGGTATGGATATCCTTGCGAAAGAAAATGTCGAGATCGAAAAGATCTTCGGTCACGGCGGTTTCTTCAAAACGGAAGGTGTTGGCCAGAGGATCTTAAGCGCAGCCATCAATGCGCCGGTATCTGTCATGGAAACAGCCGGTGAGGGCGGTCCTTACGGTATGGCTCTTCTTTGTGCCTACGCGTTATGGAAGAAGGAAGGCGAAACGCTGGAAGATTATCTCGATCAGAAAGTCTTCAATGGCTGTAAGTCATCAACGCTGATGGCAGATGAGAAGGAAGTTGATGGTTTCAACCGCTATATCGAAAAATACAAGAGCTGTCTGGAAGTGGAAAAGGCAGCGATCAGGAGTCTGTAATGAAAAAGTTCTGGCTGATCCCTTTGACAGCTGCAGCACTTGGTGCAGCTGCTTACTACAAGGCAAACAAGAAACATCCGGGAGATGATGAAAAATATCTGCCGGGAACTGTTGAGTTTAAAGATACGATATTGAACGGAAAGAATATCATGTTTCTGGGTTCTTCTGTCACCTATGGCAGGAATGATATCTCTTTTGTCGAGTATCTGAAAAAGGATTACGGCGTCAACGTCTCCAAGGAAGCAGTCAGCGGTACGACTCTTGTCGATAAAGACATATTCGGAAAAAAGCCTTATGTCTATCGCATCAAGAACTGTGACAAGAATTTCAAGGCAGATCTCTTTGTCTGCCAGCTGTCGACAAATGACGCCACAACAAAGCGGCCGTTAGGTGAAGTCAGTGATTCTTTTGAAATCGATGACTTCGATACAAAGACGATCGCCGGTGCGATCGAATACATCATCGCTTATGCGAAGAAGACCTGGAACTGTCCGGTTGTCTTCTATACCAATGCGAAGTACGAAAGTGAACACTATCAGAAGATGGTCGATCTCTTACATCAGATCAAGGAAAAGTGGAATATCGGTATCATCGACCTGTGGAATGAATTGAATATTGATTCCATTGCCAAGGACAGATATGATCTGTACATGGTCAATCCGATCCATCCTTCATTATGCGGATACAGAGACTGGTGGACGCCGTTCATCGCTCATAAACTGGAAGGATATTTCGAGGAATAGCTATGTTAGAAGATTTAAAGAAAAAAGTCTATGAAGCCAATATGCTTCTGCCTCACTACAATCTCGTTGTCTTCACATGGGGCAATGTCTCAGGAGTAGACAGAGAAAAGGGACTGATGGTCATCAAGCCATCCGGTGTTGATTATGACAAACTGACGCCGGAAGACATGGTGGTCGTCGATCTCAAGAGTGGGGAAAGAGTAGAAGGAAGATATAAACCATCTTCCGATACGGATACTCATCTTGTCTTGTATAACAGCTTCCCGAATATCGGCGGTATCGTTCATACGCATAGTAAATGGGCAGTCTCCTTTGCCCAGGCAAATCTTTCTGTGAGGCCAATGGGTACTACACATGGCGACTACTTCTATGGATACATCCCATGCACAAGAAGGATGACAAAACAAGAGATCGAAGGTGAATACGAAAGAGAAACAGGCAATGTCATCGTTGAGACCTTCAGGGATCTTGATCCTGACATGATGCCAGGCGTATTGGTTGCCAACCACGGTCCGTTCACCTGGGGCAAAGATCCATTCGATGCGGTACACAATTCCGTTGTCTTAGAAACAGTTTGCGAGATGAACTATCACGCTATGACTCTCAATCCGGATGCTAAGGATATGCAGAAGGAACTGCTGGACAGGCACTATCTCAGAAAACACGGGAAGAACGCCTACTACGGCCAGTAAAGTTTATTGAAACATAAGAAAATCGCCGGAATGATCCGGCGATTTTTTCGTATGATCCTGTCAGCCTATTTCACTGAAAGATAGAAACTGTAATGGTACTCGCTGTTTGGCTTGATCTTGTATTCATCAGGACAGCGGACAAAACAATCACCCAAACCATTCTGAATGCAGTCGATGTTGAGCGTTGTTTTTGTATGTGATGGCAATTCATCGATATGCTGTGCTTCATGAAGGTCTTTTAGTGTATAAGGCCAGAGCGAAGCACAGAACGGTTCATCGTTTCTTTCAACGACGATACCTTCATTCTTCTCATTCAAGAGGTTCAGGAAATAGACATCCGTCTTGTTTCCGTGTTCCTGTGGTCTGACGTATTCATCCTGATCAAGGACACTTTGTTCGTACAGATCGATCATTCCTGATTCTTTTCTTGCCCAGTAGCTGTCATGAGGACCTCTGCCCAGGAACAGGAAACAGGAATATTCCTTGTCTGTTTCAAGAGACATGCCGAAGCGGTTCGGTGCTTTTTTCTTTGTCTTGAGATCTGCCTGCACGAGAAGCTTGTCATTGACCAAAGAGTAAGTCCTTGTGAGTTCCAGTTCCTTGAGAAGATTGCTTACGATGATCTTGTTTTCTTCGATCGAAACCGTTGCGTTCTTCAAGGATTCCATACTGAGCTTGCCAAAGGCATCGAGTTTTTTGTAGGAACCCATCGCGATGCCGATAAAACCTGCTTCACCATCCGTGATAGCACGATAGAATACCGGCCTTAATGGCGATGCCAGAAGATCTTTGTGGCGAGCGCTGATCTGGATCAGGTCACCGTTTTTGCGATCGATCAGATAGCGGGCACTTGAAGTACACAGTTCAATGTGTGTGTCATGTTCAATGATCTTGCCGAATGAGACTTTTTCTTCCTTGTGATCATCCTTGAGGATGAACTGATCGTAAGAGCGGATCTCGCCTTTCATATAAGCTTCATCATCCTCTTTCTGAAGGAAGAGAACATTGAGACAATAGAGTCCTTTTTCATTCAGATCCGTATTGAAAGGAATTTCATATTCTTTCGTCCATCTTGGTCTGATATCGATCTGTAATTCCTGTTCCTCAAGGATCTTTCCATTGTGGGCGATCTGAAGCAGACATCTGTATGCGTTGGCGTTCTTGAAGTAGTTCCGGTTGTAGATGCTTAGCTTATTGTTTCGATACTCACATACGATCTCCTGGAAGGCGTGCTGTATTTCATAGAAAACGGAATGCGGTTTGGAATCAGGATCGCAGGCTCCATCGCAGCAGATGTTTCCTTTCTGATCTTTCTTTGTCAGGTCTCCGCCGTAGACGAAGCGGTCATTGATGCGAAGAGACTTGTCTTTGAAGTCCCAGACGAAGCCGCCGCACCAGCGATCGGACTGATCAAAGAGTTTTATGTGTTCTGCGACATCACATGAGCTGTTGCCCATGCAGTAGTTGTATTCTGTCGCAAGGGCAGGATGATGTTTATAGTCTTCATATTTCACTGACTTGTTTGACATCATCAGCGGGATCAGGCGCTGAATGATGGTTGGCTGGTTTTCGACATCTTCGCCGTTGGCGAATTTCTTTTCTCTTTGAAGAGGAGAATAGCCGATGCAGAGGAAGTCGGATACCTGAAGGTTGCTTCCGCCTTCATAGTGGATCGGTCTGCTCTGGTCTAAAAGAAGAGCTGTTTCTCTCATCTTGAAGTGATTGGTTCCGATATCGGATTCATTGCCCAGGGACCAGATCGTCACACATGGATGATTGCGGTCTCTGATTACCATTCTGGTCATGCGGTCTGTGACCTGTTTTGTCCAGAGCGGATCATCTTTCGGAACTCTGTTTCTGACGCCGTGGGATTCAACGTTTGCTTCATCCATGACATAGATGCCATAGCGGTCGCAAAGCTCATAGAAGTAATCGGCTTGCGGATAGTGAGAAGTCCTGATCGCATTGATGTTGTGTTTCTTCATCAGCTTCAGATCTTTTTCATAGACTTCTCTTGGAACGTAGTGGCCATAATCCGGTGTGAAGGCGTGATAGTTCATACCTCTGAGTTTGATCGGCTTGCCATTGAAGAGGAAGAGGCCTTTATCGTGATCGACTTTCACTTCCTTGAAGCCGTAATTGATGATCTGTGTATCAGAATCGTTCAAGGAGATTTTTATCGGATAGAGGTTTGGTGTTTCTGCTGACCAGAGTTTCACGTCTTCCATAAGTATTTCGATATGTGTCTTGAACGAATCGATCAGATAGTGATTGGAAATATCATTGATCTCGACAGTGATCTCTCCCTGATCAGTGCTGCTTTCTATCTCCAGGAAGAGCCTGGCATCTTTGTAGTCATTGATCAGTTCACAATGGACATAGATGTCTTCAAAGTGATCTTTGTTTCTGGTGTAGAGTTTCACATCGCGATCGATCCCGGATAAAAACCACATGTCCTGGTCTTCCAGATATGTTGCATCGGAAAACTGGTAGACGATGACTTTAAGGTCATTGTTTCCTTCTTTTATAAACTTTGTCACATCAAATTCGATCGGCAGCATCGAACACTTCGCCATGCCGATATACTCATCATTCAGATAACAGTAGAATGCCGATTTAACAGAATCAAAACGCAGGATCGTCTGATCTGAAAGGAAGTTTTCTTCTATTTCGATGTTTCTGTGATAGACAGATACATATGTCTGTTTGTGATCGATGGAAGGGATCATCTTTTTGTTTATCGCCGGCGGGAAGTTTGCCCCATAGTAATAGGCTTGCGAATGACCTTGCGGTTCCACACTGGAAGGAACGATGATCGTTTCATAATTGATGGAATCGATGTCTTTTAGCAGATCGTCTGTTCCTTTGATGCAGGAATAGTCCCATGTGCCATTCAGATCTATCGTTTTCTTATAATCAAAAGTCGCATGAGCTTTCAGAACATTCTCATTGAGTATTGTGATATCTTCCCATTTTTCCATTTTTCTTACCTCTTCAGTTTCATTATATTTGATGAAAAACAAGAATAAAATGACACAAACACGAAAAGTGTTGTGTTAGTCTTCGCTTCCTTAATCTGAGATCTTTTATACAAAAACAGGAAATGTGTTGCATAGAGTATCGAAAGTAAAATCTCTTCGATATAATAAAATCGTAACAAACAATGAGGTGAATTCTATGAAAGCAATCAATATCAGGATCGATGGTTTAAAAGATCCTCTGGGTCTGGAAAACAACAGACCGAGATTCACTTGGAACTGTGATAAGGGGATCGCACAGAGTGGTTTTTCTTATTCGTTCACGGTAAATGGAGAAGTGATCTATCAGTCGGAAAAGGAAGAAAGCGACAGGATGGATTTTGTTTCCCCGATCGAATTTCATGACAGAGATCAGGTTGAACTTAAGATAAGCTTGTGGGATGAGAATAATGAAAAAGGAGAAGAGACATCCGCTTTCTTTGAGATGGGCATTCATGATTGGAAAGCGAAATGGATCGATCCGGAACTCTCCCGCAGTAAGGAAAGAGTTCCTGCTTCCTATCTGAAAAGGAATTTTGAAGTCAAGGATATCGGCAAGGCAAGACTTTATATCACCAGTCATGGCTTGTATGAAGTTAGGATCAATGGGAAAAGAGTCGGTGACTTCGTGCTGGCTCCGGGAACGGATGATTATCGAAAGAGATTGCAGTATCAGGTCTATGATGTGAAAGATCTTCTGAAGAAAGGAGAGAACCTGATCGAAGTCATCATCGGCGATGGCTGGTATCGCGGCAACATCGGCATCGATGGCGCCAATCGAGTCTTTGGCGATGATCTTGCGTTGTTGTGTCAGCTGGAGATCGATGGGCAGATCGTTATGATCTCAGATGAGAACTGGAAGGCATCACAAAGCGGCCCGATCCGTTTTTCCGATATGGAGATCGGAGAGATCTATGACGCAAATCTGGAAGAGTTCGATGACTATCATGAAGTGAAAGTCGTCGATTTCCCTTATGATACTCTTGTCTGTTCCGATGAAGTATACATCAAGGAGATGGAGACATTTGAAGGGAAAAGGATCAATGTGACAGACGGTTCGATCGTCTATGATTTCTCGCAGAACCTTGCCGGATACACATCTTTTGAAGTCAACGCAAAGAAGGGCCAGAAGATCACTATCTGGCATGGAGAACTGATCGATGATGACGGCAATTTCACGCAGCGCAATATCGATCCGGGCAAGAGGAATAAGAACGGCGGTATCCCGCAGAAGATCGAATATACCTGCAAGGATGGTTTGAATGTCTATAAGCCGAAATTCTCGATCTTTGGTTTCCAGTACATCAAGGTAGAAACGGATGTTGATCTAAATGATGCGAAATTCAAAGCGATCGCAGTTTATTCCGATATGGAAGAGACAGCTTCATTTGAATGTTCCGATAAAGATGTCAACAAACTGTTTAAGAACAGTATGTGGTCGATGAAGTCCAATTTCACCGATATCCCGACAGACTGTCCGCATAGAGAAAGAAGCGGATGGACAGGCGATGCGCAGGTCTTTGTGCCGACCGGTATCATCCTGCACGATTCATATACGGTATTCAAGAAGTGGCTGGCAGAATGCAGGATCGCTCAGAAGAAAGATGGGACTGTTGCCAATATCGCTCCTCCGATCAATCATGAAGGCGGAGGATTTGCGGCAATACTGGATGGTTCAACGGGCTGGGGAGATGCGGCAGTCATCGTCCCTTATGTCATGTATGAGAAATATGGTGACAAGAAGATCCTTGAAGATAATTACGGGATGATGGTCAGATGGATCGCACGTCTTGAAAAGCTGGCTCACAAGAGTAAGCTGAAGAACCTTTTCAAGAATGACCCATACAAGAAATACGTGATCGAGAAGGGTTTCCACTGGGGTGAATGGTGCCAGCCGGATGTGGATTCCGCAACTGAGTTAAGAAATAATATGACCAAGGGTGCACCGAAGTCGGCAACAGCCTACTATTTCTACAGCACAAAATTATTGTCTGAGATCGCTGAGATATTAGGAAAAGATGATGATGCGAAAAAATATCGCGAACTATCTAATGAGATACGCAAGGCTTATATTCACACGTTCACTGATCATGGACTGGTTCATTCCGACAGACAGTGTGATTATCTCAGAGCGATCCGTTTTGATCTTGTCGATCGAAAACAAGAGAATGCGAAACTTCTGAATGAAATGGTCGTGAAAAACGGATACCATCTCAATACCGGATTCCTGTCGACTCCATTCCTTTGTCCGGTGCTTTGCGAATACGGTTATGTTGATACCGCTTATCGTCTTCTGCTTCAGGATAGTTCTCCTTCCTGGCTCTATGCCGTCAAGAAGGGTTCGACTTCCATCTGGGAAAACTGGAATGGTACGCAAGCCGGAGATAACGCTTCCTTGAATCATTATTCTTATGGCGCAGTATCCGGATGGCTCATAAGCGGTGTCTGCGGTATGAACGTGGAAAACGGAACACTTGAGATCAGGCCATATCCTAACAGGATGTTAGAATATGCCAAGGGAGAATATCAGAGTCCGCTTGGCTTAGTGAAATCGAATTGGAAACATGATAAAGAGGGAATTGAATTTGAATTTGAGATCCCTGCCAATGTTCATGCGAAGGTCATCCTTCCGGATGGAAGTGAAAGAATACTTGATTATGGAAAACATGTGATGAACCTGAAAGGAGAATTCTGATGAAAGAGTATTGTAACCCGATCGATATCCCATATAAGTGGCAGCATTACGGTGTCGCACATAGAGAAGCAGCTGATCCGACTCTGGTGCTGTTTAAAGGAACTTATTATCTGTTTGCGTCGATGTCTGCCGGTTTCTATTATTCCGATGACCTGGTCAGCTGGAAGTGGCATGAGAACAGGGATCTGGATATGTACCGTTATGCACCGGACGTCAGACAGATCGGTGATTATCTGTATTTCTGCGCTTCCACCAGAAAAGATCCATCCACGATCTGGAGAAGCAAGGATCCTTTGAAAGATGATTTTGAAAAGGTATCCGAACCCTTTGCCTTCTGGGATCCGGACCTCTTCTGCGACGATGATGGAAGAGTCTATTTCTACTGGGGCTGTGGCAACAGGGAACCGATCTGGGGCATTGAACTGGATAAGGAAACGATGATGCCGATCGGTGAAAAGGTCGCATGTTTCGACCATGGTGAGGATGTACATGGCTGGGAAAGATTCAATTTCCCGGGTGTGGAACAGGACCTCGAAGATAAAAATAAAGGTTTACTGAAACTGTTCATGAAGTTCATGAACCGCAAGGGAAGACCTTACATGGAAGGTTCTTTCATGAATAAGTGGAATGGCAAGTACTACCTGCAATATGCAGCACCGGGTACGCAATTCTCTGTCTATGGCGACGGCTGCTATGTTTCCGATAAACCACTGGGACCGTTCAAGTTCATGCCGAATACGCCATTCTCTTTAAAACCATCCGGTTTCATCACCGGTGCCGGACACGGTTCCACGATCGATGATAAAGATGGCAATATCGTTCATGTCTCTACGATGCGCATTTCCGTCAATCAGAACTTCGAAAGAAGACTGGGATTATTCCCGGCAGGTCTTGATGAAGACGGCTTACTGTTCTGCAATCAGAACTTTGCGGATTATCCAATCGTGCTGCCGGAGGGAAAATATGATTCCAGACAGCTGAAGCCACAGTATTTCCTGCTTTCCTATAAGAAACACGCGAAAGCTTCCTCTTGTCTGCCTGGCCATCCTGTCGAACTGGCGACGGATGAAAATATCCGTACCTGGTGGGCAGCTGAGAATACGAAAGGATGGTATGAACTCGATCTTGGTGATGTGTACAGACCACACAGCGTTCAGATCAACTTTGCGGAAAATGAAGTCCCTGAGCTGGATGTTGACAAAAAGCTTCGTTCCGATATCATGACTTCCATGCGCTATATCGATTCTTCTGCCAAACTTAAGACCAGATTCACATTGGAAGGTTCAGTTGATGGAAAAGAGTGGTTCATGATCGAAGATCGTTCGAAGTCTGATGATGACAGATCACATCCTTACATCATCCTCAATGAGAAGTATGAGTTGCGTTATCTGAAAGTGAGTGCATTGGAACTCCCATACAATGAAGTGTTCGCTTTGAGCGGATTAAGAGTCTTCGGTAAAGGCAAGGGTGAAGTTCCTGCCGAGGTGAAGAACATCCGTGTTTCCCGTCAGGAGAGTGGAATGGATGCCCTGATCAGTTTTGATAAGGCAGAGGGTGCTTTCGGTTACAATATCCGTTTCGGCATCGCACCGGACAAACTCTATACTTCCTATCAGGCATATGAGAAAAACGAAGTCTTGCTGACGACTTTGAACAAGGGTCAGAGATACTACTTTGTCGTTGACAGTTTCAATGAGAACGGGATCTGTGAAGGAAATCAGATCTGTGAGATCGCGGCCTAGTTCCTGAACAGGATTTCATTCATAGCAAAAGTCTCCCATGCGTTGGGAGACTTTTTGTAAAAGATCAAGGGACATTTTATCAACTGATCATTTCAGCAAGGAACTGCGCAAGCTCTTCGATTGAGTCTTCGCAATCATTCTGTATCCAGCGGCGGATCACGCCGTTGAAAGCACCGATATAATATTCTTTTTCGTATTTTCTCAGTCTGATCTCAGGGATATTGAGCTGATCATAAAACTTTTCAGCGGAATCCAGAGTTGAAAAATCATTCTTGTCAAAAAAGAGTCTGGCCAGGTTTTTGTTGTCTTTGACGACCTTCAGCAGATTATAGGCAAAGCCATACGCATCATTTTCTTTGATGTATTGTATGATACTGACAAATAACTTGTTGGAACGGTTGAACTGAGCTTTAGTAAAGACATCATCAAAATCCTGATAGAACTTATAGAAGGTCTGACGGGATACACCGGCTCTTTCACAGATCTGTGAGATCGATACTTTACATGTATCATTTTCCTGCATCAGATCGAGTACGGCATTTTCGATATTTTCGATGTTTTTTTCGTGGATCTCTTGTTTTGTAAGCCTTTTCATATGATTGATTTTTTGATAATATACATCTATACAGTTGACAAGTGTAAACCATTTTACGCTTGTTACAGAAAGGGCATATATGGGAAAGAAAGAAAAGAAAGTCAAATCTCCTGAATCCGTTGGTTTTAAGGAGATCTTCGGAGCGACTGCTTTATCTACAAATAATGGTCTGGCAGCCATCTTCATGTCTACGATGTTTATGGTCTATATGACCGACTATGCCGGTTTAGGCGAATGGGGTGCTACATTGGCTACCGCATTACTTCTTGGCGCTAGATTCATCGATGCATTCGATGATCCGATCCAGGGTGCGATCATGGATAGTGCCAAGATCACGAAACACGGCAAATACAAGCCGTTCTTCATGTTGTCGATCCTCATGACAGGTATCGGCACGATCGCTTTGTATTCTCTGCCTGATGCGATCACCAAGACCCCTTGGTTAGTTACGGTCTGGGTCATCTTCTTCTACTTTGTATATGATATCGGTACATCATTCTACAATCAGAACCTTCTGTTCAGAACGATGACTTCTGATCCGGAGGAGCGTTCCAAGCTGCTGGTCGGTCCGCGTCTGTGGGTCATGGTCCTTGGAATGTTCGGTTCGGGAATGACGGCGATCGTCGTTTCGATCCAGGCAGCAACCGGCTCATATAAGACTGCTTATATGATCCTTGCGCTTGTCGCAATGGGCATTTCCTGCATCGTTTCTATCCTTGGCTGGCTGATGGTCAAAGAGAAACATGTCGTCGAACAGGATGAAGATGAAAAAGTCAGATTCTCGGATATCTTTGAACTGCTGAAGAAAAACAAAGCTATCCTGGTCAACTTCTTCAAGGATCTCTTCTCCGGTTTTATCTGGACCTTCTTATTTGCAGCACCGACATACTATGTCAAGTATGCGTACTGTACTGATC
The DNA here is from genome assembly GCA_017539025.1 of Erysipelotrichaceae bacterium. Lineage (GTDB taxonomy): Bacteria > Bacillota_I > Bacilli_A > Erysipelotrichales > Erysipelotrichaceae > Colivicinus. Next base: position 33,202 of record JAFYHT010000035.1, on the reverse strand, counting down.
TGACGACAGGTGTTGTTGATTACGCAAAGCTTGGATCGATGTCCATCATCGTATCGCTGATGATGCTGTTCCCTTTACTGATCGGTACGATCGTCGCTACTCCGATCCTGAAGGCTTTCAAGGGCGATTTCATCAAGATGCAGAGATTCGATTTTGCGATGCAGGGCCTTGGCGGTCTGTTCATGTTCATCTGCCAGTGCTTAGGCGTTCTGCAGAAGAACCCTGTTCTCTTCTTCATCTCAATGTTCATCATGGCAACATTCATCGGTATCGACTTCATTCCTGGAAGCAATATCGGTATGGAGATCATGGATTACACCATCTATAAGACAGGTAAGGACCGTTCAGCTCTGACTTCCGCATTAGGCGGTTTCCTGATGAAGGCACAGAGTGCTCTGTCTTCAGCACTGGTAGGCGGTATCCTGATGGCAATCGGTTATCGTGTCGATTCCGTAACAGGCGACTATATCGGTGACCTTGCCAACATGCCGACTCTTCTGACGGGTATGGTGTTCGTTATCGGTTTACTGCCGGCGATCATGGCATTATGTTCGATCCTTGTTTCTCTGAAGTATCCGATCGATCAGGAAGAGAGAAAGAAGATCCAGGAATATATTGCTGAACATCAGTCAAAGAAGGTTGAAGAATAATCACAAAAGTTCAGGTCATCCTGAACTTTTTAAAATCAGATAAGGAGAATAGAAATGGTTCAGTTTATTACTTTAGCAGCAAAAAGTTATGACATCGATGACATCGATGGGCCGCTGTCTTTCTATGGTGATGCTCAAAAAAGCATCATGATCAATGTTGTTGGTGATCTGGATGAGAATGAACTTGGCGATGCCTATGTCAATGGGATAAAGATCTCAAAACCGTCTCTTGTAAGAGCGCTCAATTATAAGATGCTGCTTGTAAACGTCGGCGAAGTCATGAGAGAGTATGACAGAGTCTATGAGGTGGAACTGAGAGATTTCAAAGACAGTAAGGGCAAGACCATCAAACCGAAACGTTTCAAGGTAAAGACGAAAAAGAAGAAGGTCGCTGATCCTTCTTATGCGGATCACGACGCAAGAGCTCTGATCGCAGCCAGGGAATCTTTCGTTTTATTGAAAAACGAAGGAAATGTTTTACCGTTGAAAAATGATGAGACTTTGAATCTGTTTGGTGATATCAGTACTTACCGTATCACTGCGTTTGGCGCCCCGAAGATCAATCCGCGCTGGTGTCCGAATTTCATGGATGCGTTAAAAGACCACAGTGATTTTAAGATCAATGAAGAAATCGCCGATCTCTATAAGGATGGAAAGATCATCGTTCCCGATGAAGAAACATTGAAGAAGGCAAAAGAAACATCCGATACCGCGATCATCTATCTGACAAGAAAGACAGGTGAAAACGTCGACAACCGTCCGATCAAGGGTGAGTATTACCTGAGTGATGCGGAAAGAGATATGATCAAAGCTGTCACTTCTGTTTTTGATAAGACCATATTGTTGCTGAACTGCGGATATCCGATCGAGATGAGATTCATTGATGAGATGAATATCAAGGCAATCCTGTATACCGGCTTTGCGGGAATGCTGAGTTCCTACGCACTGATGGAAACACTGGATGGCAGAAACAATCCTTCCGGAAAACTGCCGACGACATTTCCGTATGATTACTTTGATACGCCTGCTTCAAAGAATTTCGTCGTACCGGAAGAAGGAGAAAAGAATCCGGGACAATATGACGGCGGTATCCTGACATATTATTGCGAGGATATCTATTCCGGTTATCGTTATTTTGATTCGTTTGGAAAAGAATATGCCTATGGTTTTGGACATGGCTTATCCTATACGGATTTCAGTATTGAAGTCCTTTCAGCCGAAAAAGAAGATGATCATTTCAACCTGAAAGTCAAAGTAAGCAATATCGGTCCTGTTTCCGGAAACGAGGTCATTCAGGTCTATCGTTCCTGCAAACAGGAGAAATATGAGCTGGTCAACAGAAGCCTCTGCGGTTTTGAAAAGAGTGATCTTCTAAAACCGGGTGAAAGTCAGATATTGGATCTCGTCATTGATGATTTTGCATTGTGCGATTTCATCGATCACAAGTATCTGATGCCAGCCGGTTCCTATTCTCTGTGGATGGGAAACAGTCTCGACAATTCAAAGGTCGTCTGTACTTTTGAGCTGAAAAAAGACAAGGTGATCCGTGAAGTTTCATCCATTGCGGCACCGGTGGAAGAGTTCCCTGTATTGAATCAGGAAAACAAAGAGATCCTCTCTCTTTCAAAGAAAGTGCCTTTTGAAGACAGGATCCCTATCCATAAGGAAAAGAAAGCATTCACACCAAAGGAATTACCTTCATATACTGGCAAGAAGATCCTCTGGGATGATGTAAAGAAAGATCCTTCGTTGCTGGAAAACTTTGTAGCGCAGATGGATCTCAAGGAACTGTGTGCCCTTAACTGCAATGCAGGAAACCACTGGTCTCCATGGCAGGATGGCGCTGCCGGTCAGATCCCGGTCATGAAGAAATACGGGATCAAGGGACTGGAAGTATCCGATGCCAATGCGGGTGTCAATATCAAGAAGCCGAATATCGGATTCCCGCAATCCAGTTCCATCGCTGCGACATTCAATAAGAAGATCGCATATATGGTTGGAAAGACGATCGCTGAAGAAAGCAAGCCATATCGGATCGTCATCAATCTGGGCCCGGGTTTCAATATGCAGAGAGCATTACTCAACGGAAGAAACTGTGAGTATTATTCGGAAGATCCTTTCTTAAGCGGCACGATGGCCGGCTATCAGGGCAAAGGCCTGGAGGAAAACGGGATCGGTACGACTTATAAACATTTCTTTGCGAACAACGCAGAAACGCTTCGTAAGAGCAATCACTCTTATGTTTCCGAAAGAGCATTGAGAGAGATCTACTTCAAGAACTTTGAATATGCATTCAGGGTCCATAAGCCGATCGCCGTCATGAATTCCTACAATCCGCTCAACGGCATCTATCCGGCAGAAAGTACCGAGATGATGCAGGACTATGTCAGAGGAGAACTTGGTTTTGATGGCATCATCATGACTGACTGGGATTCCTACGATACGATCGATCCGGTGGAGATGGCTAAGGCCGGAACATGCTGGATCTCAAGCGGCGGAAAGAAGTATGCCAATATCCTGTATAAGGCAGCCAAGGAAGGAAAGATCTCCAAGGCTGTATTGCAGGACAATGTAAAACATGTCATCAAGGCGTTCATGAAATTTGATCGATAAAAAAGAAAATGCGGGATTCCGCATTTTCTTATATCTCAAAATGTTTTTTCAGTTGTTTGGAATGAACTTCTTTTCTGGCTATGCTGTTTGGATGAGAGTATTCAATGGCAAATGTTCCTTCATAGCCGTCTTCGATCATCCTGTCATAGATCCTTCTGAGATCGATCTCTCCCTGTCCCCAGATGCAGCAGTTCATCTTTCTGCCGTCTTTCGTGAATTCTGACCAGGAATAGGATTCTGGTTTTGCTTTTGTCAGCAGGACATCCTTGAGATGAACGTGAACGATATAGTCTTTCAGCTTCTCATAATAGGAATACGGATCTTCTCCGCTTGGAAGCATGTTGGCGGTATCGTAGATGAGTTTCAGTCCTTCGACATTGTCTAAAACTGTCTTACAGTCCTCAGCGGAAGAAAGGCAGATCTCATCGTGTGGAGTCGTTTCAAAGGCGACTTCCAATTCTCTTCTTTTTCCTTCAGCAACAGTCGCTTTGAATCCTTCGATTAACCTTTGGATCGTTTCCTGTCTTCCCAGTTTCACAGCTTCTTTCAGCTCGCTTGGACGATAGTAAGGAACGATCATGAACAGCTTTGCCTTTAAGGCATTGGCGATACTCATCTGAGTATACATCTGTTCCAGGTACTTGCTTTTTTCTGAAAGGAAAGGAAGATTGCAGATATAGGCATTGACTTTGACGTTGTGTCTGGTCAATGCGTCGATATAGGCAGGGAGATCTTTTCCTTTGATGTTCATGAGATCGACCATATGGATCTCGTTTTCTGAAGCAAGAGATATGATATCATCGATACTCATCTGTTTGAAAAGTCTGTCTGCTTCAAAGGTGAATGTCATCAGTGAAAGTCTTTCTTTATCAAGAGGCTTGTGTTCTTTGATTTCCGTATTCCTGCTGATCTTTGTCGTTAGCGGTTCGCTGATGAACGAAGTCAGATTCTCATAACCTGTCTTTAATTGATCATAAGCATCTCCTGAGAACAGATCCTGATCGATCGCAATGTGATGGAAAGAAAGATCCTTATTCAAGAATCTTGAGATGATCTCGTGTGTATGGACTTTTCCTGAGCCGATCGGTGAAAAGCTTTCAGCCGGGATCTTGCCTTTAACGGGATAGTTTTTGAATCCTTCATAGAAGTCCTTGCAATGGATGGAAAGGATGCGATCTTCATAGCGTTCATAGAAGAAGATATCATCCTTTGCAAAGTCAGCCCAGCCGATATCGAGCTGTAATCCGACATCTTCACCCGCATTCTCCAGGAAGATATCCATCGGATAAGCGCAAATGCCATTTCTGCTATATGGAAGCAGTTCCAGATCGTGATTGTGATAGAGGATCCTGGCGTTGCTATCTTTTGTGAGTTCAGCGATCTTCTTCAGATACTGTCCGCAGCTTTTTGCGCTCTTCTCATCTTTGAATAATCCGGAAAAGATGAAATAGCGGACACCGTATTTCTTTGATACGTCATTGATGTAATCGGCGACCTGTTTCACAGGGAGGCGGATCGAACCGATCCCAAATCCCATGTGAGCGGTAAATACTTCCAGTCCGTTTTCTTTACATAAGGTCATTGCCTGATCCAGCAGTCCTTTTGACCAGAGATATGTCGGAACTTTTCCCTGTTTCTTCATCGGTACCAGCATCGCTTCGATGCCGTCAAAGCCGATCTCTCTGATCTTTTTTATCGTTGTTTCCAGGTCTTTGCTTAAGTATTCGCGAAGGCTGAAGGCCTGTACACTGATCTTTATTTCTTTGTTCATGAGCTCCTCCTGTTTGATTCTTTCTTCATCTCAAGAATATAAAATTGATCAGCATATTAGAAGAACAGATATCAAAAAACTGTTGGATTAAAGGATATAAATGACGACAGAGAATGTTTTAAAATATAGGTATGAGCTTATATGCGATCGGTGATCTTCATCTACATTTCCAATCCGTTCTGAAAGCACAGAATCAGCTGAAAGATCCCGTATGGAAAAATCATGAAGAAAGATTCAGAAAGAATTGTCTGGATCTTTTGAAAGAGGATGATACGCTTGTTCTGGTCGGTGATCACAGCTGGGGGAAGAATCTTTCAGAATGTGAAAAGGATCTGGAATACATCAGAGATCTTCCGGGAAGAAAGATATTGACCAGAGGAAATCACGACATGTTTTGGGATGCGGGCAAGACAAGGAAGCTGAATGAACTTTATCCCGATCTGCTATTCTTACAGGATTCCTATGCAGTCTATAAGAACTACGCTTTGATCGCGACAAAAGGTTTTACTTTTGAAGGTCCTTACTATCTTGATAGAAAAGGCAATATCATCGGCTATGATGAAAACAATAAGAAACAGGCTGACAAGCTGGTGGAGAGAGAACTCAAAAGACTGGAAAAGTCTTTTGAACTGGCGAAGGCAGATGGCTATGATCATTTCATCGTCTTCCTACATTATCCGCCGACCAATGTCATGGAAGAAAACTCACTCTTTACAAGGATGGCGGAATCCTATGGTGCTTCCAAGGTGATCTATGCTCATTGCCATGGGGAAAGAAGATTTCATGATTCTTTGGATGGCATCCATAATGGCATCTACTATCAGCTGGTGTCAGGTGATTTTCTCAAGTGGGAGCCATATAAGGTCCTGGATTAGTTTCTAAACGATCGTCAACAGAAATCGGAAGATTGTTGTTGTAAAGATGATCGTTTTTTAATATCTTAAAATCAGAGGACAAACATATGAATCATACAGTAAAAGAATTATTGAATGGAAAAAGCGGAGATTATATTTTTCCTTTTTTCTGGCAACATGGCGAAGATGAAGAAACACTCAGAAAGATGATGAAAGTCATCCATGAGGCGGGATGTAAATCGGTATGTATCGAATCAAGGCCACATCCGGATTTCTGCGGTGAGAAATGGTGGATCGATATGGACATCATCCTTGATGAGGCAAGAAAGAGAAACATGAAAGTCTGGATCCTGGATGATTCTCATTTCCCGACGGGGTTTGCGAATGGCGCGGTCAAGGATGCACCGCTTGAGCTTCATCGTCAGTCGATCGCTTCTTCTTTCAAGAAGTATACAGGCAAAGAAAAAGATATCACGATCAATCTGACGAAGGAATTTCCTCCGAAGATCTCGGTAGGTAATTTTGCGGCAGTTTCCGCAACCAAGTTCATGTCCAAGGGTGCCCCGGTATTCCATGATGACAGGATCTTATCAGTCACAGCTCTCAGTGAAGATGGCGAGCTGATCGATATCCCGGTAGGAAATACCGGTGTCGTTACCTGGCATAAGCCGGAAGGAAACTATAAAGTATATGTCACAGGCTTGAGCCGTAATTTCGGTATCCACAGAGAATACATCAACATGATGTCAAAGGATTCCTGCCGCATCCTGATCGATACGGTCTATGAGAAACACTTCGATCACTATAAGGATGATTTCGGAAAGACGATACTTGGTTTCTTCTCCGATGAACCGGAGCTGGGCAACGGTATCTATATGACCGGTTCCAACCGTCTTGGTACCGATATCGACCATCCGTATTCCGATGAATTACAAGAAGAACTGAAGATCAGATTAGGTGAAAACTGGAAGAACAGACTCATCTATATGTGGAATTCCGATCATCCTGAGGAAGCCGCAAAAGTCCGTTTTGAATACATGGATGCCGTGACCAAGCTTGTTCGAAAAGATTTCTCTGAACAGATCGGCAAATGGTGCGAAGAACACGGTGTGAAATATATCGGTCACCTGATCGAAGACAATAACTCCCATTCAAGATCCGCGATGTCTCTAGGGCATTACTTCAGAGGTCTCAATGGTCAGCACATGTCCGGGATCGATGATATCGGCGGTCAGGTATTGCCGCAGGGTGAGGATCTGAAGATGAAGACATTCTTCGGTGTAAGAGATGGTGAATTCTATCACTTTGCTTTAGGAAATCTGGGAGCTTCCGCTGCCGCGATCGAACCGCATAAGAATGGTGATTCAATGTGTGAGATTTTCGGCAACTACGGCTGGAATGAAGGTCTGAGACTTGAGAAATACCTGGCAGAGCACTTCATGGTCAGAGGTGTCAACCACTATGTGCCGCACGCCTTTACCGGAAAGGATTTCCCTGATCCGGATTGTCCGCCGCACTTCTACGCACAGGGTCATAACCCGCAGTATCGTCATTTCGGCAAGATCGTCGAATACATGAACAGGGTATGTACTCTGATCTCAGGCGGACACAGGGATTCAAGTGTTGCGGTACTGTACAATGGCGAACTGGAATGGATGGGTGATTCGATGTTCATCCAGAAGCCTTTAAGAAAGCTCTATGAGAATCAGATCCTGGCGGATACGATCCCTTTGGATGTCTTGTATGAAACGGAGTATTATCATACTTCTTTTGAAGATGTATTGAAAGTCAATGCACAGGAATACAGGATACTGATCGTTCCTGAATGTCAGTTCATTTCCAAGGAAATGCATGAAACTTTACTGAAGCTGAACATTCCTGTATACTTTGTCGATTCTTTACCAAAGGTGCTGGATGGTGATCTGGATGAAAGATTCAAGGTCGTTTCTTTGAATGACCTGGCAGAGGAAGTGAGAAAGTATGTGAAACCTTCCTTAAGTCTGGTTCCTGAAAACAAGGATGTCAGAGTGCTTGAATATACAAAAGAAAATAAACTGTACTATCTCTTCAACGAATCAGCTGAAGTCTATGAAGGACAGATCGATCTGGATCTCAGCAAGGATCATTATGAATATGATGCCTGGAACAATCAGATCTATCCTGTAAAGGATGATCATATCGTGTTATATCCAAACAAAGGTGTGATCATCTTTGAAGACAGCGCTGAAGAGCAGTTGCTCAGTGAAAGGATCGAACTGATCGGAGAAAGACACATCCTGAAAGAATTCAGAAGAAGTGTCGTCGAGAATATCGATTATCCTTCCTTTGGCTCTGAAAGCATCATCACGATTCCTGACAACTACGCAAAAACAGATCCGAAGTTTTCCGGTATCATCCGTTATGAGACTTACTTCCATATGGATGAACTTAAGAAAACGATACTCAGGATCACGGATGCCTATGAGGGTGTCGAAGTATTCCTCAACGATGTATCCTTAGGTATTCAGGTCGTTCCGGATTTCATCTATGATCTCAGCGATCATCTGATCAAGGGGGATAACAGGCTTGTGATCGAAGTGGCTACGACACTTGAAAGAAAGGTCAAGGCTATGAAGAAATTCGATCTGGTCAGAACGGTGCTTGGCCAGGGTGGCAAGCCGAAAGATCCGACCGGTCTCTATGGAGATGTAGAACTGTATTACTGACATTTAAAAGGCCTTCGCATTTGAAGGCCTTTCGTATGATTTAAACTGATTTCATCACCCTGATATTTTCTTTTAATATCTCATCTGTTTCTGGTGTCAGAGAGCCGGTGATCGCAAAGGCGTGATAGGTATCGTGATAGAGACACAGATCTGTTTCCACACCTTTTTCATCCAGGATCTGATATAGTTTTTCGCTGTCTGCTCTGAGATATTCGTTGGCATCGACGGTGATATATGTCGGAGGGAAGCTTTGAAATTCGTCAAAGTACAACGGTGACAGGCGATAGTCTTTCCTGTCCTGACCGGGGCAGTAGATTTCACCGATCGCATCGATCGATCCCGGTTTCAGGATCGGATCATTGAGCGGGTAATATGTCCTGTCTACCCGATTTGTGAAATCGATGACCGGCGAATGAGGGAAGATCGCAGATGGTTTTTTAATTCCGTTTTTGATACACATACAGGTCAATACGATTGTAAGATATGCACCGGCGGATTCTCCCGTGACGAAGATCTTTGAATCGGGATGTCTTTGAATGATCTGACGATATGCACGATATACATCTTCAATTCCCTGCGGGAAAGGATGTTCCGGGGCAAGAGAGTAGTCCAAGACATAGACTCTCATTCCGGAATTTCCTGCAATATCAGAAGAAAACCCCAACGAACCATAAGCACTTCCGCACAACATCCCACCGCCATGGATGCAGATGACGATGTCTCCGCTTTCAATCGTTTCCGGTGTACACAGATATCCTTTGATATCGTTTTCTTTTAGTTTCTGATATCTGACACCTTTTGTTTTCGGGACCAGGGCATAGGAGATATTGGAAAAGAAGCGGATGAGTTTCCAGTTTATTTTTGAGACATTTTCATCAAAGCACATGAGCTTTGCCATGTTTCTGTTGGATCTCACACACATCTTCATCTTTCTGGAATACGCTGTTTTTTCGATGATCATTTTCATAACCTCCTCAACATTCGTCTGAAAATAGACATCTGTCTGATAAAATAATAGTATAAAAAGAAGATCAGAACATAAACATCGAAACGATATCGTCGGATAATAGACATTTGTAAGAAAATGTCGAAAAAGGAGAAACATGGACAGAAGGATATTGAAAACAAAAAGAGCGATCAAGGAAGCATACCTGGCTTTATTAAAGAAAAAAAGTAATTATAAGGACATCGTGGTGAAAGAGCTTGTCGATCTGGCAGATGTGAACAGATCAACGTTCTATCTTCACTATTATGATGCAGATCAGGTTTTTGAGGAATTGATCGATGAGATGTTCGAGGATGTTTCTTCAAAGATCCCTGAAAATGGTTTTGAGATCGAAAAGGCCGATGAGATCATATCACAGATGAATGCACTGATCAGAGATAATGAAAAATATGCCCTGATCGTTTCCAAGGCAAGCGATCATCCGTACTTCTCTTCTTCTTTATTGAAGACGATGAAAAACAAGATCGATCTGAGCAGTTTCAGAAATCCTCATATGAGTAAAGAAGAAAAAGAGTTTCTGATGGAGATGATCGCCTATATGACTTATTCAATGACAGCTTATCTGATCAGAAACATCGATGAGACGCAGATCGAAGAGAGATTCGTTCTGCTTAGAAAATATATCTATGAACCGGTGATCGAAAAGATCATCCGCTAGTTTTTCTGCGATATTGTTTCGGCGTCATGGAAGTGTATTTCCTGAAGACGTTCTGGAAATAGGATTGCGAGGAAAAGGAAAGATAATCGCTGATGTCGATGATCGAAGTGTCTGTATTCTGAAGCAGGTTCTTGGCGATCTCGATCTTTTCTTTTGCGATGTAGTCGGGAATGGAACAGTTCATATTTTTATTGAAGATATCGGAAAGATAGCCTCTTGAGAAATTCAAGGCATCGGCAATATCTTGCGAAGAGAGATTTTCATAGATGTGATCATGGATATATTCAAGTGCTTTATGAAGGATCGGATGATCTGAGGCGATGTTCAGTTTTTCTTTTCTGATCAGATCAGCGAATCGTTTCATGGAATCCAGATAGATCGGATCCAGCTGCTGAACAGAGACGATGTTTTCTGCTTTTTCGATATATTCATCGCAGATGTTTTTTAAAACAAGAGTCGACAGAGTTGGTGAACGCATCCTGTCTTCCAGATGAGAGATGAAGCGGATAAAGGTATTCTTTGCCTGCCTGATCTGATCAAGCGAAGATCTGCTGTCACTTTGAAGGAAGGGATTATTGTCTTTCAGGGAAAGCCAGTAATCACTCAGTTTCTGGCTGTCACCGTTTGTGATCAGCACAAAAAGATTGTCAGAGACTTCTATTGCCAGATCGATCTTGTCGGTTTCGTTATGCAAGATCTCTTCTTTTTTTCTTTTTGTCAGAGTTTTGCGGGAAAAGGAAGAGACGGAAAAGTCTTTTTCATCGATCTCAGTATGATTGACAAAGGTATTGGTAAACTTCAGAAGCATCATGAATCTCTCCTGCGATAATCTTGGCAGGCGGGAAAGATAGGAATGTAATGTGTCGTAGTATTTTTCCGGATTCTTGGAGAAGGGGGAATTGGAACGGCGCATCATGGCGTTCATCAGTTTTTCTGTCAGGTCTGATAAAAGACATGGTCCGATATAGAGAGAATAATTGCTGTGGATATCACTGACGCAGCCAAAAGCGATATCGTCATCCGAAATATAGTAGGAGACCATCTCTTGCACGTTGAATAGAGATTTTGCGGAATAGAAATCTGTCAGACCGCTTTCATTGAGAGAAAAGGTATCCAGATCAAAGAGATCGATGTTGAGTTCCATCTCACCACTGTCTTTTCTGAATAATACGATCGGTACAGAGAAGAGTTCATAGATCGACTCACAGTAGTATTTCAACAATTCTTTTTCCATATATTATAAATTTATAATAAATATGACATTATTGCAATAAACAAACGAAAGAAAGCGTTACCATAAGATCAGATAAAAAGGGGTCAAACATTATGGCAAAGAAAGAAAAGAAAAAACACGTTTATCCTGATACATTTACGGGCTATTTCGGTTATTGCGGTATGACAGTCATGTCAGTCATCGCCAGCGGCCTGGTCGGCAGCTATTTCGCGATCTATCTGACAGACTATGCAGGGATCGATCCGAGCTGGGCAACAGTCGTTGCGGGTATCGTTCTGCTGGTAGGTCGTATCGTTGATGCAATCGATGATCCGATCCAGGGCTGGTTCATGGAATCTGTCAAGATCGGCAAGGGTGGCAAATACAAGCCATTCCAGATCCTGTCGATCGTCATGATGGGTGCCGCTCTGGTCGGTATGTATTTCATGCCTGATTTCATCAAACACAACAATGTACTGGTCATCGTCTGGATGTTGTTCTTCTATCTGATCTATGACTTCGGTTACTCCTTCGATGCGCAGGCACCGATCCAGCAGGCTATGACTCTTGATACCAAGGTCAGAGGCAATCAGATGTTCTGGGGCAGGATCGTTTCGATCGTTACCGGCATGACTTTAAGTGTGTTCCTGAAGGTCTATGCTTCCTTCAAGAATATGACAGGTTCCGTTTCCAAGGGCTTTGGCCTGACGACGATCGCCTATGTAGCAGCCGGTCTTCTGATCTCTTTAACGGCAGTTTCTTTCGTCAGAGAACAGAATGTTGTAGAAGAGAAGAAAGAAGAAACAGAAAAGGTTACTTTCAAAGAGATTATCTCTATCTTCAAGAATAACGATGCACTGAAGACATTCTTCATGGCACAGCTCTTCCATGGTTTTATCTATGTCTTCATGATGGCAGCGAATACTTATTATCTGAAGTGGACCTATTTCTCTGTCAACGGTCATGTTGATGACGCGGCAGTCGGTAATTTCACTCTGATCATGGCAGCAGGTACTTTCCTGGTCATGTTCCTGTCGATCGCATTGGCAAGACCTTTAATGAATAAGCTCGGTCCGGTCAAGATGATCACTCTGACAACGACATGCGAAGCGATCACAGGTCTGGCAATGTTTGTCTTGCATATCTTGGGTATCTTACAGACAAGCCCTTATCTGTTTGTCGCAATGTTCATGATCATGTATTTCTTCCAAGGCTTTGCGTTCATTCCGATGTCCATCTTCAGGACAGAATGTATCGACTACAACGCATGGAAGACAGGCAAGGGTGATGGTGCGATCGTCACTGCCGGTTTCAAGATCCTCGACAAGGGACAGAATGCGATCGCTTCTACTGCAGCATTGGGCGTTCTGACACTCTTCGGTTACGGTGTTGATGAAGTAACAGGTGACTTGCTTCCAGCCGCTTTGGCTAATTTCTCCAGCATGCAGACAGGTATGATGGTCGTTATCGCAGTCGTTCCGGCGATCTGCTGTATCCTGGCGATCCTGTTCTTGAGGAAGTATCCGATCCAGGGTGAGATCAGAGAAGAGATGTATGCGGAACTAAAAGCGAGAAGAGGAGAGGCTGAATAAGCCTCTTTCTGCATAATGAAAGTATCAGTGAATCCCTTCCTTCCCTTGAATGAATATATACCGGATGGTGAACCGCATGTATTCGATGATCGGATCTATCTCTTTGGTTCCCATGATGTCGCGAATGGAAGCAGATATTGTGAAGCGGGTAATTATGTATGCTACTCAGCTCCACTAGATGATTTGAGCGACTGGAGATATGAAGGCGAGATCTATAGAAATGAAGATGATCCTTTATGCAAAGAAGGATTCTCAGATCTATATGCGCCAGATGTTGTCAAGGGAAATGATGGAAGGTATTATCTCTATTACACGATTGCCGGCGGCGTTTCCGCAACTGCCAGCGGTCATAATACACCGATCCGTGTAGCGGTATGCGATACTCCTTCAGGAAGATATCAGTTCCATGGCTTTGTGAGAAATGAAGATGGTTCACCATTCTTAAGATATCTGCCGGCTGATCCGGCTGTCATCAATGATGACGGCGTGATCAGGATGTATTACGGCTGGGGTCTTTCGATGGTGGCTGCCGGTGCTCACAGCCAGAGAAGAGAAGTAAAGATGCCAAGGAATCGCTTCATCAAGCGGATGATGCTCAGGGCAGTTGAAACAAGATTATTTGGCAGGACGACAAAAGAACTGAAGACATATAAAGATGATGTCATGGGTGCTTGTCATGTGATCCTGGATGATGACATGTGCACAGTCAGATCAGAGCCGAAGAAGATCGTTGAAAGCCAGTTCTTCTCACAGGGTACTTCCTTTGAGGGACATGGCTTCTATGAGGCTGCTTCGATCAGGAAGATAAATGATCGTTATTACTTCATCTATTCTGATGAAAATTCCGCTTCCTTGTCCTATGCGATTTCAAAATATCCGGACAGAGACTTTGAATATGGCGGTGTCATCATCAACAACGGCGACGTCGGCTATAATGGAAGAAAGAAGGAAGATCGTCTGAATCAGACGGGAAACAACCACGGTTCATTGGAATGCGTTGATGGGAAGTGGTATATCTTCTATCATCGGCAGACGAATCATTCCACTTACTCCAGACAGGCTTGTGCAGAGAAAGTGTTCTTCGATGAAAACGGAAAGATCTCTCAGGTGGAATGTACATCATGCGGTCTGAGTGATGGCTTCCTCAAAGAAGGAGAATATCCTGCGGCGATCGCCTGCAACCTGTCAAATGGCCATATGCCGCATATCACCAACGCGATCTGCGATGAGGATATCCCATACATCACGCAAAAGGATGATGAAGTATATATCACGAATTTCAAGGATGGCTGTTTTGCGGTATACAAATATTTCGATCTGAGCGGAAAATATGTTCTCTCCGTGATGATCGAAACTGATTCTCAGGGAACGCTTTTCATCAATGAGGATGAAAAGATCGAATTGAGAAAAAATGATGGATATCAAAGATATGATGTTTCAGTGAACTTTGAGGGAAAGACAGCTCTGAAGCTTTCCTACAAAGGAGAAGGAAGCATCGATATCTTGAGTTTTGAAATAAAAAGGGAGAAAGAAAGCTGAAGGATCATGAAGAAGACATTGTTCAATGAAGGCTATTATTTTAGCAAAAACGTGGTCGATATGGATCATATCGATCTTTCCGCAATGGAAAAGGTCGTTCTTCCCCATACCTGGAACAAGGATGACGGACAGGATGGCGGTAACGATTATTACCGCGGGAAATGTTACTATGTCAGACAGTTTGAAAAACCTGAACTGAATGAGGAAGAACTGTGGATCGAGTTTGAAGCAGTCGCTATGAGTGCTGAAGTCTATCTCAACGGAAAACTGCTGGGAAAACATGAAGGTGGCTATTCGACATTCCGCGTCAATCTGACAGAAGATCTCAAGGATGACAACCTGCTTGTCATCAGCGCTGACAACAGCCAGAACCAGAGAGTCTATCCGCAAAGTGCAGATTTCACATTCTATGGCGGTATCTACAGAGATGTCTACCTGTTAAGAGTTCCTAAGCTTCACTTCCAGCTTGGTCATTACGGATCAAGTGCGGTCAAGGTGACACCAGTCATTGAAGGAACAAACGCAAAGGTATTGGCTGAGGCCTGGCTGGAAAATGGCGATACGAGTGTCACGTTTGAAACAGATGGTCAAAGTATCACTGTTTATTCAAAAGACGGTTATGCAAAGGCTGAATTCGTCATTGAAAACGTCCATCTCTGGGATGGCATCGATGATCCGTATCTCTATGAGATGAAGGCTTCTATTGATGGTGATGAAAGACATGTATCGTATGGCTGCCGCAGCTTTGAGATCGATGCACAAAGAGGTTTCATCCTTAATGGCAGAGAATATCCGCTTCGTGGCGTTTCCCGTCATCAGGATAGACTCGGTTTTGGCAATGCCTTAACAAAGGCAATGCATGAAGAGGACATTGAACTGATCAGAGAGATCGGTGCAAATTCCATCCGTCTTGCCCACTACCAGCATGCGCAATACTTCTATGATCTGTGCGACAGATATGGTCTGATCGTATGGGCAGAGATCCCTTATATCACCATGCATATGAGCGAGGGAAGAGAAAACACGATCTCACAGATGAAGGAACTTGTCATTCAAAACTACAATCATCCATGTATCGTCGTATGGGGTCTTTCCAACGAGATCACAGCTGCTTCTGCAGTTAGTGAAGATCTTCTGGAAAATCACAGGATCCTCAATGACCTTGTCCATTCATTAGATCAGACAAGACCTACAACGATGGCTGATGTATTCATGTTGGAGACGGATTCTCCAATCCTTGATATCCCGGATGTCAATGCCTATAACCTGTATTTCGGATGGTATGTCGGAGTACTGGAACAGAATGAAGAATTCTTTGACGAGTGGCATCAGAAATATCCGAACAAGCCGATCGGCTTCTCCGAATATGGTGCAGATACCAATCCGCAGTTTTACAGCAGTGCACCGGAAAAGGGTGATTATTCACAAAGCTACCAGTGTGTCTATCATGAACATATGCTGAAGCTGATCGAAGAAAGACCTTGGCTGTGGTGCAGCTATGTCTGGAATATGTTTGACTTCGCTGCCGATGGCAGAGATGAAGGCGGCAAGCACGGCCAGAATCAGAAGGGTCTGGTAACGATGGACAGAAAGATCAGAAAGGATGCCTTCTATCTCTATAAGGCTTACTGGTCAAAGGAACCTTTCGTCTATATCGCTGCAAAGGGTTATCAAAACCGCAATGAGAATAAGACACAGATCAAAGTCTATTCCAATCAGGATGAAGTCGGTCTCTATGTCAATGGACAGCTGATAGAAAGCAAAAAGGCACACCGCGTATTCCTCTTTGATGTAGATCTGAGCAGCAAGATCGAAGTGAAGGCTGTATCAGGTGATTTATGTGATGAAGCGGAATTTGAATATGTCGATGAACGTGATCTCAGTTATGTCTTAAATAAGCAGGCAGCAGTGACAAACTGGTTCGATCAGAACGAGATCGATGAAACGTGTTTCTCAGTCAACGATACATTCGGATCGATCATGGCTGATCCGAAAACTGGTGCAGTCATCAATCAGATGATGGCTAAGATGACGGCTTCCAGAGGTGATGTCGCAGAATCAGCTTCGCAAAATCCGGCATTACAGAAAATGCTTGCAAGGATGAGACTGATCGATCTGCTGAAACAGGCAGGTGAAGTGGATCCGGAAACGGTGAAACAGCTCAACCGTATTTTGCAGCAGTTCAAGAAGAACTGAAAGGAGAACCTATGAATACTTCCATCAGACCCGGACAGGTTTATCTCGATGAAAACGGAAAAAGGATAGAAGCCCACGGCGGCTATATCTTCATCGATGGTGATACCTTCTACTGGTATGGCGAAAATAAGGAAAAGACCTTAGGAAAAGACAAGATGTGGACCTATGGCATCAGGTATTATTCTTCCAAGGATTTCTATAACTGGAAGGATGAGGGCTTCCTGATCGAACCATCAGATGACAAGAAGAACGTCATGTTCTATGAGAGAAGGATCGACCGTCCTCACGTCATAAAGAATAAAAAGGGAGAATACATCTGCTGGATCAAATATAACGATTCTTCTTCCTTTGCGATCTTCAAGGCAGATGAATTTAAAGGACCGTATACATTGGTCAATGAAAAGTATCAGGCATATGGAAAGAAATGCGGTGACTTTGATTTCAACTATGACGAGGAAGGAAATATCTATCTCTTTGTGGAAGTCGATCATGTCGATCTGATCTCCGCAAAGCTCAATGATGAGGGTACGGAATGTGTTGGTGATCCTGTCTATCACTACAAGGGGATCAAGCCGCCATTCACAAGAGAAGGCGTTACCTGTTTCAAGAGGAATGGGAAATACTATCTTCTGACAAGTGGAATGTCCGGATATGTACCAAATCCTTCAGAAGCTGCAGTCGCGGATGAGGTACAGGGACCGTATCGTATCTTAGGCGATCCGCATGTCGATGAAAAGGGAGTATCATCCTATAATTCGCAATTGTCCTGTATCTTCAAATATCCGGGTAAGGATCTCTATGTGTCCATCGCAGATCGTTGGGTACCGGAATTTGAGGTCGATGCAGAGGTTCATGACAAGCTGACCAGAGCAATCGCTTCCAATTTCAACAAGAAATACAAGGCTACATTAAAAGAGAAGATCTGGATGATGAGATCTCCTCTGATGGGAAAGGCCAATACTTCGATTTCAAATTATGTCATCCTGCCGCTAGAATTTGAAGGCGATATGCCTGTGATTCACTGGCGCGATGAATGGTCTCTCGATAGTTTTTCGACTGAGCCGATCGAAAGTAAATAGATAAGGTCCGCAATTTCTTTTGCGGATCTTTTCCTTCCTTCCTTTGCCCAGTCGCTGATGATGGCAAAGGTTCCCCCGATCAGGAATCTCGAAAGGGCAATGCGATCATTTTCGTTGACCGGAGTTTTTTCCAGGGAACGGATGATACTACTGCCAAAACGTTTCCATAAAAAATCGGATGGGATCTGTCCGTTCAGAAGCAAGGCATCATATTCGTGGTGCTGGTCAAAAAAGGCGATAGCAGAGTAGATGTAATCCCCCGCATGATCCGGATCGTTTCCGGCATTGGCGTTTGTCTTCCTGATGATCTCGGCAATATCCGTAAAAATCTCTTCCAGGATATCGGCGGTATTGTCATAGTGACGGTAAAAAGTCGAGCGGTTGATACCGGCTCTGTCACAGAGTTCCTTGACATTGATATCATAGAAACTCTTCTGTTTCACCAGTTCCAGGAACGTATCTTTCAATATCTTTTTTGAGAGTCTGCTTCTTTGGTCTTCTTTCATATTTTTCTCCAACAGTTTATTCTTCCTGTGTTGCGTAAGTATCAGTATGTCTGATACATGATGCTTATTATGCAACAGAGTGTTGTATAAATTAATTGTAACACGAGGAGGGAATGATATGAAGATCATTAAAGCAAGTTCAAAAGAAATGGAAAAGACAGCGAAAGTCGTCGGGAATGCGACCGGTGGTTTCGCGTTCAAGGGCGGTTATGACAACGTCAACTGGAAACTTGTCAGAGCCATGTGCAATATCGGTTATTCTTTCATGAAGAAGGAAAAGGATGTGAATGTTGAAAAACTGGATCTGAATGGGATCTATGGTGAAATGACGATCCCTGTCAACAAGATCTCCGACAACATCATCATGTACATCCATGGCGGTGGTCTGGTTTCAGGATCTGCCAAGGCGACAAGAGCCTACTGTTCCGTATTGGCAAGATTTTCCGGATACAGAGTCGTATCGATCGATTACAGACTGGCTCCGGAGAATACCTATCCGGCTGCGATCGACGACTGTGAAAGAGCCTTCCTGGCTTTACACGAAAAATATCCGAATGCCAAGATCGCATTGACCGGCGAATCTGCTGGCGGCTATCTGTCCTTTGCGACGACAGTCAGGCTGATCTCAAAGGATGAATATCTGCCGACCTGCCTGATGCCGCAGTCTCCGTTATGTGATCTGACAGGGCAACTCGATCGTTCCTACTACGAGATCAGAGACAACACGGTTGCGCCAGAAGGACTTGATCCGCTGGTGGACATGTATGCCCCGGGTGCAGACAGGAAAAATCCTGAGATCTCTTGCATGTATTTCGATCAGCTGGAGAAGATGCCGCCGGTCTTAATGAGCTTTGATGCCAATGAGACTTTAAGGGCCGATGGCGAAAAGATGAATGAGGTTTTATTTAGCAAAGGTGTCGACAGTGACTATGTCATGTTGGAAGGAACTTTCCACGCCTGTTCTACAGCGGGTGTCGGAACGCCGGAAACATTTGAACTGCTGATGATCGACATCGAGTTTCTGAGAAAACAGTTCAAAGAATCATATTATATGTAACAGTCCTGATGGTCTGTTGCGAAAGGAAAAGAAGATGAAAAAATATATACAACAGATCATGTTGGGATCGATTCTGAAAAATGAAGAAAAGACTTCAGAAATATTGAAACAGCTGAAGTCTTTTGGCTATGAAGGGCTTGAACTCAATGAGTTCATGATCCATCATTCTCCTTTGATGGTAAGACTGCTGACAAAAGCATATGGCATGCCTGCAGGGAAAAGCGGAGATATGGATTGGATGAAACTGATGAAGGAAGCAGATATGAGTGTGATCTCCCTTCACAGCGATCTGGGTTCTCTGGAAAACAAGAGCGAAGAGGTCATCGCTGAAGCAAAGCAGTTCAATACATCTTATATCGTGATCACAGGGATGTATAACTATGATTACAGCAGTGAAGAGAAAGTGAAGGAACTGGCTGACAGGCTGAATAAGTGCGGTAAAAGGCTTAAGGAAAATGGCCTGGATCTCCTCTATCACAATCACAATGTAGAACTGCTGAATACCGGATCGGGTAAGAAAGCGTATGAGATCCTGATCGAAGAAACAGATCCGGAATTTGTGAATTTTGAATTCGATTCCTACTGGTTCACTGAGGCCGGTGCCGATGCCAAAGGGTGGATGAAAAGACTGGGGAAAAGGATGAAACTCTGGCATATCTGCGATCGCGGTTCGAGATCGAAGAAGAAGGCAATGACACCGATCATATCAAGTGATCCGGTGGAACTGGGTACAGGCAATCTCGATCTGGATGGGATGGCAAAGATCGCGGAAGAAAATGAGACGAAGGCTTTGATCGTTGAGATCCATAAGAATTTCATCGATCGTGATCCTTTAAAAACATTGAAACTCAGCAGTCAATGGCTGAACAAATCCGATAAATGAAATCGCTGACTTTTCAGCGGTTTTTTTGAAATAATAGAAGTGTAGAAACAATGAATTGATCATAGATAATCAGAAAGGATAAACAAATGAAGATCAGAAACTGTTTAGTCAATCGATTAGATTCTCCTTTGGGTTTTTCTCTTGGAAAACCTGTTTTCAGCTGGGTGCTTGATGGAAGAAAAGAGGAAAAAGTCAAAGAAAGCCGGATCACGGTTTATGAAAAAGAAGAACTTGTTTATGACAGCAGATGGAAGGATCTGGATCCACAGGCTTATGAAGCCGATCTGATATTAAAGCCAAGAAGTGAATATTCCTGGAAGCTTGAAGTCTGCCTGGAAAACGGGGAAACAGTTGAAAGCATGAACAATCATTTCGAAACGGGAAAGATCGATGAGGAATGGCTTGGAAAGTGGATCGGCTGTGATGACAGTATCGATCATCATCCGATCTTCGTGAAGAAAGTTGACTTAAAAGGAGAAGTTAAAAAGGCAAGGCTTTATATCTGCGGTTTAGGTCTTTTTGAAGCTTCTTATAACGGAGAAAAGATCGGTAACGAGTATCTCACACCTTATTGTAACGACTACGACAAATGGGTACAGGTCATCACTTTCCCGATGGAAGAATACCTGAAGGAATCGGGAGAATTAAGCATCGAACTTGGAAATGGCTGGTACAAGGGACGTTTCGGATTCCGTCCGAATAATCCTCCTTATTATGGAGACAGTTTCAAGCTGATCGCAGAACTTCATATCGAATATGAAGACGGCAATCAGGATCTGATCGTTACAGATGAAAGCTGGGATGTGAAGCGTTCAAAGATCTTCTTCTCCAATATCTATGATGGCGAACAAAGAGATGATACTCTGGAAGATCTTCCGATCGAGAAAGCAGTTCTTGTCGATGGCCCGAAAGGGAAACTTCATGATCGTCTTTCTTTGCCGGTAAAGGCACACGAGATCATAGAGCCGATCGAACTGATCGATACTCCTGCCGGGGAGAAGGTCTTTGACATGGGACAGAACTTCGCCGGTATCTTTGAACTGAAGATCAGAGGAGTAAAAGGAAGAAAGATCACGATACAGACCGGTGAGGTCATGCAGGGAGGAAACTTCTATCGTGACAATCTTCGTACAGCGAAGTCGGAATACATCTACATCTCTGATGGAAGTGATATCGTGTTGAGACCGAAGTTCACCTTCTATGGCTATCGCTACGTCAAGGTCGATGGCATCGATGATCTGAAAAAGGATGATCTCAAGGGTATTGCCTTGTATTCGGATTTCAGGATGAGAGGAAAGATCTCTTGCGGAAATGATAAGATCAATCAGCTGATCTCCAATGTGAACTGGGGTATGAAGTCCAATTTCCTGGATGTACCGACAGACTGTCCACAGAGAGATGAGAGGATGGGCTGGACTGGTGATACGCAGGTCTTCTCGCCGACGGCATTATATCTGGCAGATTGTCAGCCATTCTATCAGAAGTTCATGTATGATCTGAAGTGTGAACAGGAAGATAAGGATGGTGGAGTACCGAATGTCATTCCTTCTTTCGGTTTTGAAGGGACTTCGGCAGCCTGGGGAGATGTGGCGACGATCCTGCCGATACAGCTTTATCTGAGTGACAGAGATATCAGCACATTGAGAGAGAATTATCCTGCCATGAAAGACTGGGTCGACTACATGATCAAAGTTGATGGTGACAGCCATGGCTGGAGGAAATCTTTCCATTTCGGAGACTGGCTGGCACTGGATGGCGGAGCTGATGAATTAAGAGGCGGGACAGATGTCGAATATGTTGCGGAAGCTCATTTCTTGGGAAGCGTGAGACTGCTGATCAAGGCAGCAGGATTATTGAATAAAAAAGAAGATATTGAAAAGTATCAGAAAGTCGAAGAAAGATTGTTGAAGGGGATCCGTGAGGAATTCTTCTCGCCGACGAGCCGCTGCTGTATCGATACGCAGACTGCTTATCTGCTGGCATTGAAATATGGATTATCCGGCGATATGGATCGTACGAAAAATGATTTCCTAGGTCGCATCAATAAGGATCAGACTACATTGAAGACCGGTTTTGTCGGAACACCGTTACTACTGGAAACTCTGTCAAAAGCGGGAAGAAGTGATCTGGCTTATGATCTTCTCTTCAATGAGGACTATCCGGGATGGCTCTATTGTGTCAATCTGGGAGCGACCACGATCTGGGAGAGATGGAATTCGATGTTGGAGGATGGAAGCGTTTCTTCCACCGGAATGAACAGTTTCAATCATTATGCTTTCGGTGCAGTCCTTTCCTGGATCTTTGAAAGAGCAGCGGGTTTCAGACGCTATGAGGACGTCGCAGGTTTCAGGGAAGTATACATCGTACCGGAGGTCGATCATCGACTCGGAACGATCTCTATGGAATATGATTCTTCTTTCGGAAAATGGAAGAGCGCCTGGAAGATCGTTGATAATGAAACATTGAATGTCAGTTTTTCTGTTCCGTATGGTGGCAAGGCACACGTAAAATTCCCGTTTGGCTCAGACTTTGTTTTGAAACAGGAAATGGATGGGGAATACTATCTGTTTGAACAGGGCGACTATGAATTCACTTATCACACAGACAGGCCGATCAAAAGGACATTCTCATGTGATAATACTCTGGCAGAACTGTTGGCAAATCCGGGTATAAAAAAGGTCATCATGGATAAGATGCCTGATCTGACGATGTTGCCGCAGGAGTATCATAAGATCCCTTTGAAGAATGTCATTCCTAATTTTGTCAAGGAAGGAACAGATGAAGCGATCAAAGGCATTGATATGATGCTTCAGAGTGTCTGATCACAATTGTTCTTTCAGAAGAGAAATGCTTTGTGTAGGATCAAGGATGTTTTCCAGAGTGAAGACATCCTTTTTCTTTGATGGGATGATGCTTGGCATATTTTCTCTGAATTTCTTTGCGGACATATGGAAAGTCTTGAGATACATGGCGTTCATGTATTTGAGCTCGGAGAAGCCGGATTCGAAAGAGATATCGGAAAGGTTCATCTCCTGATTGGACATGAGTCTTAAGGAATGTTCAAAACGGAAGTTGTTGAGATATTCCTGAAAGCTGATCCCGTAGGCATCTCTGATGATGTGGGAGAGATGAGTGATCGTGATGTCTTCCATTTGCGCAATGTCTTTCAATCTGATCTGATCCTGATAATTGGCTTCGATGTAGGAAGAGATCCTTTCGATCCGTTTCGTGTTTTTCTTTCTGCGTTGGTATTCTTTTTCGTTGATCATTTCATATTTCAGGCAGTTCAGAAGAAGCCAGATCAGTTTGGATAAAAGAGAAACTGAAAGCAGTTCGTAGTTTTCTTCGTTTCCAAAATATGCGATCCCCAATTCAAGGAAAAGAGATCTGATCTCAGGATATTCGGGATCAGAAGGATCCAGGTGATACTCCAGGAAAGAAAGATTCCTCATCTTTGGGAAGTAGTCATTGAGGAAGTGATTGGAGATCTGGATGATCTGTAAAACAAGTTTGTCTTTGTCTGCCTTGATCTCGTGTGGCTGGGATCCGGGAATGACGATGATATCTCCTGTTTTGACAGAAACAGGATTGCCGGAGATTGTGATCGTCCCTTCTCCCGATAAAGTCAGGATGAATTCCGTTTCATTATGAAGGTGATGAGAACGATAGGTGATCTCGTTGACAAAGACATTGATATGTCTGATCTTTCTTTTGGATATTATCTCGTATTCGATCATACTTTCATCTTAGCAGAAAATCGCAAGATTGTCGTTTCCGGATTTGTGCTTTGTCATTCTGTTTTTCAATCTCAGAAGTTAAACTGAAATTGTAAAAAAGAGGAATAATCATATGAACTATATCGGAATCGATCTGGGGACCAGTGCAGTCAAGCTGCTTCTGGTCAGTGAAGAAGGAAAGATACTTAACAGTGCTTCAAAAGAATATCCTTTGTCTTTTCCTAAGCCTGGGTGGTCTGAACAGGATCCTGAGGATTGGATCAGAGCGATCAAAGAAGGATTGAAGGAACTGCTGAAAGACAGTGATCCCAAAGAAGTCAAAGCCATCGGCTGTGGCGGACAGATGCATGGCCTGGTCGTACTGGATGAAAACGATGAAGTGATACGTCCATGTATCTTATGGAATGATGGCAGGACGCAGAAACAGACTGACTGGCTCAATGATGTCATCGGGAAAGAGAAACTGAGCGAGTATACCGCAAACATCGCTTTCGCAGGATTCACAGCTCCAAAGATCCTCTGGATGAAAGAAAATGAAGCCGAGAAATTTGAAAAGATCGATAAGATCATGTTGCCGAAAGACTATGTCAACTACTGGTTAACAGGAGTTCACAGCTGTGACTACTCCGATGCATCGGGAATGTTGTTGCTGGATGTGAAAAACAAGTGCTGGTCAAAGGAAATGATAGAAATCTGCGGTATTTCGGAAGAAGTGCTTCCGGGATTGTATGAATCCTATGAGATGACAGGTCTTGTGAAAAAGGAGATTGCGGAAGAATTCGGTTTGAACGAAGATGTCAAGGTTGCAGCCGGTGCCGGAGACAATGCGGCAGCAGCTGTCGGTACCGGTACAGTAAAAGATGGTTCCTGCAATATCTCGCTTGGAACATCGGGAACGATCTTCATTTCTTCCGACCACTTCTCAGTCGATAAATTCAATTCGCTTCACAGTTTCGATCATGCCAATGGCAAGTATCATCTGATGGGTTGTATCTTGTCTGCTGCTTCCTGCAACAAGTGGTTCATGGATGAGATATTGAATTGTGATGACTATCAGGGGCAACAGGAAAAGATTTGCGATGAAATGCTTGGAAGAAACGATGTCTACTTTCTGCCATACCTGATGGGTGAAAGAAGTCCGATCAATGATACCGACGCAAGATCACTGTTCATCGGAATGTCGATGGATACAGAAAGAAAACAGATGTATCAGGCAGTACTGGAAGGTGTAGCCTTTGCGATCAGAGACTGTCTGGAGATCGCAAAAGCTTCAGATATCCATATCGAAGAAAGTATGATCTGCGGCGGCGGTTCAAGGTCCGCTTTATGGAGAAAGATCATCGCCAATGTACTCAACATCAGATTGTCCATTCCTGTCAGCGAAGAAGGACCTGGTTATGGCGGTGCGATGCTGGCGATGGTATGCGATGGCTTATATGAAAGCGTGGAAGCCTGTGCTGATCAACTGGTGAAGATCAAGGCATACGAAGAAGCTGATGAAGAGATCTCTAAGAGATACGAAGAAAGATATCAGAAATACAGAAAGATCTATCCGGCTGTCAAACAGCTGTACAAGGATCTCAAATCATAATAAAAAAAGGAGAACAAACACATGACTGAAATTTTCAAAAACATTCCTGAAATCAAGTTTGAAGGCAAAGAAACTTCTAACCCTCTGGCATTCAGATACTACGATGCCGATCGTCTGATCATGGGTAAGAAGATGTCCGAACATCTGCCATTTGCGATGGCATGGTGGCACAATCTCTGTGCCGGTGGCACTGATATGTTTGGCAGAGATACAGCCGACAAGTCATTCGGTGCAGATGAAAAGGGCACGATGGAACACGCCAAGGCAAAGGTCGATGCCGGTTTCGAATTCATGAAGAAACTCGGTGTCAAGTATTTCTGTTTCCATGATGTCGACCTGGTACCGGAAGCTGATGATATCAAGGAGACTAACAGAAGACTGGATGAAATCTCCGACTACATCCTAGAAAAGATGGAAGGTACTGATATCAAGTGCTTATGGGGTACTGCCAACATGTTCTCAAATCCGAGATTCATGAATGGTGCCGGTTCTACAAACTCTGTTGATGTCTATGCTTTTGCAGCAGCTCAGATCAAGAAGGCTCTGGATCTCACTGTCAAGCTCGGTGGCAGAGGCTATGTCTTCTGGGGTGGCAGAGAAGGCTATGAAACTTTATTAAATACTGATGTGAAGTTTGAACAGGAAAATATCGCAAAGCTGATGCATATGGCTGTCGACTATGGCAGAAGCATTGGTTTCACAGGTGATTTCTACATCGAACCGAAACCGAAAGAGCCGATGAAGCACCAGTATGATTTCGATGCAGCAACTGCGATCGGTTTCTTAAGACAGTACGGTCTGGACAAGGATTTCAAGATGAACATCGAAGCAAACCATGCGACATTGGCCGGACATACTTTCCAGCATGATCTGCGAATTTCGGCGATCAACGGAATGTTAGGTTCGATCGATGCCAACCAGGGCGATATGTTGTTAGGCTGGGATACTGATGAATTCCCGTTCAATGTCTATGATGCGACTTTATGTATGTATGAAGTACTCAAGAACGGCGGACTGACCGGCGGTTTCAACTTCGACTCCAAGAACAGAAGACCTTCCTATACGATGGAGGATATGTTCTATGCCTATATCCTTGGTATGGATACATTTGCTTTAGGTCTGATCAAGGCAGCTGAAATGATCGAAGATGGCAGGATCGATGGCTTCATTAAAGAAAGATATGCTTCATGGAACAATGAGCTTGGTCAGAAGATCAGAAACAACGAAACGACATTAGAAGAACTCTTCCACTACGCAGAGGAAATGGGCGCACCTGAACTTCCGGGATCCGGCAGACAGGAGTATCTGGAATCTGTCATGAACAGTGTTCTGTTCAAATAAGGGGAAAAGATGAATTATCAGGATGCGGTAAAGGCATATTACAGCGATCCAAGACCTGAGATTTTAAAAGATGTGATCGGTAAACTCGTTGATCAGATGAGTCTGAAAGAAAAGATCTATATGTTATCAGGCCATATCGGCTTGCAGATGCAGAAGGATCTGATCACGACAGGCAGAAATTATAACGTTCATGCCTTGGCAGGCGGCGGATGCAAGAGGCTTGGTATTCCACCGATATTGTTTACTGACGGGCCTAGAGGTGTCGTCATGTGCAATTCGACCTGTATGCCTTCAGCAGTGATGAGAGCGTCAAGCTTTGATCCTGAAGTGGAATACGAGGTCGGTAAGGTGATCGCAGATGAAGCGATCGCTCAGGGTGCGAATCTCTTTGCGGGTATCTGTATCAATCTGTTGAGGAATCCGAGATGGGGCAGAAGCCAGGAATCCTATGGTGAGGATCCATTCGTATTAGGCGAGTTTGGAAAAGCGTTGACTACTTCCGTTCAGGAAGAAGGCATGATCGCCTGTGTTAAACACTTTGCACTGAACTCTATGGAAGATCTTCGTTTCTATGTCGATGTCCATATCGATGATAAATCATTATATGAAGTATATCTTCCGCATTTCAAGAAGTGTGTGGATGCCGGCGCAGAATGTATCATGGGTGCCTATAACCGTTATGAAGAGATCCATTGCTGCGAAAACAAGAAACTTCTTACAGATATCTTGCGTAAGGAATGGGGCTTTGACGGATTCGTCATGTCAGACTTCGTCTGGGGTGTCTATGATGCCGAACATTCGATCCGTGCAGGCTTAGATCTGGAAATGATGTTTACGATCAAGTATTCCGAAAGAAATATCAGGAAGTGTATTGAGAAAGGCTTTATCAATGAGGAACACCTCAACGAGAGAGTCTCAAATATCATCCGTTCTCTGATCAGGAAGCAGCCGACGATCAAGGAAAGAGATATGTCTGTTGTTGGAAGTGCTCACAGCAGGGGAGTTGCCTTAAAAGCAGCCGAGAAGGGAATGGTCCTTCTGGAAAATAACGGTATCCTTCCTTTGGATAAAGATGCTTCGATCGTTGTCTGCGGCCCGTATGCGGATGTCGCAAATACCGGTGACCACGGTTCATCCAGAGTTTTTGATAAGAAGATCGTAACACCTTATCAGGGTCTGAAGAATCACTTTAAGAATGTCGTCCTGGCAGGATGCACTGAGAATAAGAATCCGAAGAAGGATCCTTTACCGGTAGATAACAGTGTCGCATATCAGAGCAATGGCGATGTGGCAGTCATCTGTGTCGGTTTCAACTACAAGGGCGAAGGCGAGTATTTCGTAAATACGAGCTATAAACTGAGCGAAAAACCAAAAGACGGTGGTGGCGACCGACTGACATTGAGATTAGCAGATGAAGAGATTGAACTGATCAAAGGTCTCAAAAAGGCCGGAAAGAAGACGATCGTATGTCTGTATTCAGGAAGTGCCATCCTTTGTGATGAATGGAAAGAATATGCTGATGCGATCATCATGTACTACTATGGCGGATGCGAGGGCGGAACTGCTCTGGCTAATCTGCTCAGTGGTGATAAGAATTTCAGCGGCAAGATCCCATTCACTGTCGCACAGAAAGAAGAAGATTATCCTGAATTCAAATACATTGGAGATAAGCCTTATGTGATCGATTACGGTTACTATCATGGCTACTCAAAACTGGATAAGGAAAACAAGAAGGCAGCTTATCCGTTCGGCTATGGTTTGTCTTATACAGACTTTGAACTGAATGATATCAGTTTTAAAGATCAGGGTGATGCATTCGAGGCAAAAGTCAAAGTCAGAAATATCGGTGACCGTGATGGTGCACAGGTAGTTCAGGTCTATCTGGGTTCTGAAAACAAGGAGATCGACAGACCGGTCAAACTGCTGAAAGGATTCAAGAGAGTCGAGCTCAAGGCAAAAGAGGAAAAAGAGATTTCGATCAATATCAATAAAGATGAATTGAAATTCTATGACGAAGGAAGATGGGTCTTAGACAAGAGATACAAGGCATATGTAGGTACCGATTGTGAAGACGCATCAAAGCGTGTTTTCTCCCTTGATATGTGATCTTTACGATCATAAAAGAAAAAAGTCCGTTTTTGAAGTGAAAACGGACTTTTTAAATGAATGGTTCTGTAATGAAATTCAGATTGAGGTCTGCTACTTCATTCATTGCGTCTTCAAAGAAGTTTTCTGCCTTGAGATCTTCTGGTGCATGGGCGTCGATCCCTACGACTACCTTGACCGGATACTCGGATATGATCTTCCAGAAGTCTTTATGCGGATAGGAGAAGAATTCTCCTTTTTTATACTGCCTTTTTCCTTTCAGAGGGCCTCTGGCGTTGATCTCTAATGGAGTACCCGTTTCAACGCAGGCTTGTGCGATCCTGTGAGCCGTTTCTTCGCAGACTTTTGTGAAATCAGGCTGTCCGGACATGAAGACATCCGGATGGCAGAGATAACTGTACATGCCTGTGTGTAATCCTTCAACGATCGAATCGCAATATCCTCTGATCTGTTCATCGGTATTTTCTCTGAAATAGTTTGCGATCGCTCCGGAAGGATGGCCGAAGTGTTGCCCTAGGAGCAGATATTCGGTCTTGCTTCTGAGGTATTTGTAGTCATCCATGCAGAAGGGATAGTACTCGCTTTCAAAGCCGAGTTTGATCTCGATCTGATCTTTGTATTTTTCTTTTAATGATTTGACACTGCTGATATAGTCATCGATCTCTTCCCAGTGCATATGACAGTTCTGGTGAAAATACTCGGAATAAGGTCCGTGATCGGAAAATCCGAGGACCTTGAATCCGGCTTCGATCGCCGCAAGAACATATTCTTCATCTGTTCCGCTTGCGTGGCCGCAGCGGTATGTATGTGTGTGATAGTTATAGATAAACATAGGCGTTGTCCTTCCTTCGATATTTAATCATGAGAACAAGGATCATGCAAGTCAAATGATGGTGAAATATGGTAATGTATAGGTGTAGAAAAAAAGGAGAAAACAATGCCATTTCGTAAAGACTTTTTATGGGGCGGTGCGACCGCTGCCAATCAGCTGGAAGGTGCCTGGGATGTAGATGGAAGAGGTCCTGCTCTGACCGATGTCACGACCGGTGCTGATGTCAATCATCCGCGTATCATTACCTATATCAATAAGGATGGAAATCCGGGAACTCTGACAAGGCTTCAGAAGCTTCCTGAGGGTGGCCACTACGCATGCCTGGATGGTTATTTCTATCCGAACCATGATGCGATAGATTTCTATCACAGATATAAAGAAGATATCGCTTTATTTGCAGAGATGGGTTTCAAGACATTCCGTATGTCCATTTCCTGGTCAAGGATCTATCCGACAGGACTGGAAGAAGAACCGAATCAGAAAGGTATCGAATTCTATCGCAATGTCTTTAATGAACTGAAGAAATATGATATCGAGCCACTCGTTACGATCTGGCACTTCGATACACCGTTATATCTGGAAGAAAAGCTTGGCGACTGGAAGAACAGGGAACTGATCCCGCTCTTCGTCAAATTCGCTAAGACCTGCTTCACAGAGTTCAAAGGCTTGGTCAAGTACTGGCTGACTTTCAATGAGATCAACAATACGATCAACTTCCTGCCGGAAGATATGCCGGATGAGTATTTCCAGGATGCTTATCAGCACCTGCACAACAAGTTCGTCGCTTCCGCCAAGGCAGTCAAGATCGGTCACGAGATCGATCCGAACAACATGATCGGTTGTATGATCTGTGGTATCACTTACTATCCGCATACCGATGACCCGAAGGATATCTTATACAACAGGTACAAATGGGAAAAGGGTATCTTCTATTGCGGTGACGTACAGTGCTTTGGCTACTATCCGACTTATGCGCAGAAGCTGTGGAATGAACACAACGTCAAACTGGATATCACAGAGGATGACCTGCAGTCATTAAAAGAAGGCTGTGTCGATATGTACACCTTCTCTTACTACATGTCTCAATCTGTTACGACTCATAAGGGTGAAGAAGTCACCAAGGGCAATATGTCTACCGGTACCAGGAATGAATACATCCAGTATTCCGACTGGGGCTGGGGCTTTGACCCGGATGGCTTGCAGTACTATCTGGAGATGATCTACAACAGATACGAAAGACCTCTGATCGTTACGGAAAACGGTCTGGGTGCTTTCGATACTGTTGAAGCAGACGGTTCGATCCATGATGACTATCGTATCGATTACTTCAGGAAGCATATCGCAGCCATGAAGAAAGCAGTTGAAAACGGTGTAGATCTCTTGGGTTATACGACATGGGGTCCGATCGATCTTGTTGCAGCATCAACAGGCGAGATGAGAAAGAGATACGGATTCATCTATGTTGATAAACATGATGACGGTACCGGAACCTATGATCGAAGCAGGAAAGATTCCTTCTTCTGGTACAAGAAGGTCATCGCAAGCAACGGCGAGGATCTGGAATAAGAAAGAAAGGAAAGTGTGAGGTGTAAAAGCTCACACTTTTTTAGCTATTTTGTCTATATGCTGTTTTGAAGTAAACATCAGAACAGCATTTTAAATGAAAAAAAAGAAGGAGATTAAAATATGAACAAGATGGATTATGATGGCTTACTGATGTGCAGGATGCAGGGAAGGATTTTTGAATTATCTCTGGAAGAGGAGAATGATTCAGAGTTTTTCATCAGGAATTACATGAACAGTAATCCTGCACTTCTGATGGATAAAAACTGGTTTCTAAATTCTTCGCAATTAGAGTGGCAGGTACTGGAAGAAATTGAAGAAACGTATGGAAAAAACAATTTCGGAAAAGAGAAATTTTCATTGGATGAAATGTACTGGATCGGATATGTCTATCGATTCTGGGCTTATACGTTTGATATGAAGTCTTCTGAGATCTATAAGATGTGTAATGGTAATGAAATGAGAAATATCTACCTGCCATATCACACGATGGATCCCTTAAATGCGATCGAAAGGATCATGGAAGCAAAAGAATATACTCCAATCATAAAAACGATAGAAAAAGAGAAAATGAAAATATCACCTGAAAGAGAAAAAGAATTAATAGAGAGGACAAGAAAACTGATCGAAGAAAAACTGGGCATTTCCGAAAGCGATTCATGATGATTTGAAAGGCTACTTATGGTATCATTTTATGGGGGTTTAATATGTTATTTTCGAAAGTACCCGCTTATCTGATAGACAGTGAGAATGTGGGTTCGACCTGGACAGACCTTCTGAAGAGTGATGAGAAATTTGAACTCTATATCTGTGTCACTGAGAATGCGAAAAGTCTCAACTTCACGCTTCTCAAACAATTGACCAATGACAATCGTCACAAGATCAACATCATCGAATGTCATCCGGGCAAGAACTCCCTTGATTTCTATCTTTCTTCCTATTTAGGTTATCTGATCGGCAAAGGCAGGCATTCGGCCTATGTCATCGTCTCTCAGGATACCGGTTATGATCACGTCATCGAGTACTGGAATAGTGAAGGTTATGACGTCACTCGTATCAATACGAAACCGGAAAAAGAAAAGAGAGTCAGAAAGACAAAAGTAAAAGAGAAAAAGGAAGAGCCAAAAGCTGTCGAAAAGCCGAACTCCGAGATCAGAGTGATCGCCAAGAAGGAAGTTCCTTCCGTCAAAGAAAATTCCGGAAACAAGAAGAAACAGGAAGCTGTTAAGAAAGAAACTCCTGTTACAAAGAAAGAAACACCGGAAAAGAAGAAAGCTTCCAAGAAAAAAGAAGCTCCTGCCCCTGAGGTCAAGAAGACCGATGGCCAGATGGATCTGCTTAAGAAGCTGCTGAAGGATCATCCGGAAAGCGAGATCGAAAGCGTCAAGAAATTCTTAGACAACGTACCTGCAGACAAACGCGAGGAAAAGAACTATATCTACCGCGGTCTGGTACGTAAATTCAAGAGAGAAAAGGGTCTTGAGATCTATACCCTGATCAAGAAAGATATCGCAAATTACTATCGTCTATCAGAAACGAAGGCTGCATAAATGCAGCTTTCTTTTTGTATGTCCGAATTTTCTACCACCCATTTGCACCTTGTTGCTGTATAATCCGTTTGTTTATAATGTAAATGGTCATATATATGACCGAAAACGCGTTTTCAGGCAGGTGGCAATGGCGTTTGGATCGGAAGTCCTCTTCATTGTC
>JAFYHT010000034.1 GCA_017539025.1 Erysipelotrichaceae bacterium | reverse complement strand
GACTGATCACATAGAAAGGACGCCAGGGATTGTGGATAAGTCCACTTTCCTTAAGCGTCCTTTATTGTCAGTAATTCAATCAAACCCTACGATTTCTTAAAGGTGACCACCTTGTGAAACCCTATGATTTTTTAAACTACCTATAAATATTACTCTGTACGTAAAGCGATGACCGGGTCCTGCCTGGCCGCTTTTTTAGATGGAATGAAACCGGCAATGATCGTCAGTACGATGGAGATCAACACCAGTGCAATTGCCGCTTCTTTTGGAAGTACGGCATTGACATTGTAGTTGTTTGTGACCTTGTGGATGATCGAGTTGATGATCGGGATCATGGCCAATGTCGTCAGAACACCCAATAAACCGGACAGGAATCCGATGATGAAAGTCTCAGCTGAGAAGATCGATGAGACGTTCCGCTTGGAAGCACCCATCGCTCTTAAGATGCCGATCTCCTTGGTGCGTTCGAGAACCGAGATCAGAGTGATGACGGCGATCATGATCGATGAGACCACCAGCGAGATCGATACGAAGGCGACCAGGACATAGGTGACGACATCGACGATCGTCTTGACCGAAGACATCAGGATACCGGTCACATCGGTGTATCTGATCTGCGTATCTTCATCGACGTTTTCGTTGTATCTCTCCAGGAAGGAAAGGAAGTTCTCCTTGCCGTCGAAGTCGGTGAAATAGAAGGAGATCGAAGTCGGATCATTGAGATCCTGATAGCCTAAGGCGATCAGGTTCTTGGATGATGTTTTTTCTTCGATGCCGGTCATCATCGTTTCCATGAGACGTTTCAGTTCATCCTGATCCATTTCAAAGTTGAAGGCTTTCGCAAATTTATCGGTATCGACTTTCATGAGATCCCCTGTAAACAGATCAGAGAGTTTGGACATGGAGTCCATCATCGGCATCATCATCTGAGCTGTTGCTTCACCGATCTGCGATGCGATCAGCATGACTGTAAAATTGTTTACCATCTCGTTGATCACGGAAGAAGTATTGTTTAAGGCATTCGGATCACTTAAGACTTCCATGCGAAGCTGTGAATCTCTCAGTTCTGAGGTTCCGGTATAGACCGTGTCGTTTTCTTCCTTTACATAGAGGACTTTGGAATCCTCGGAGATCTCTCTGATCCTGGAATAGTAGGCATCAAACATCGAAGAGACACCTGTACACAGTCTTGCGATCTGATCATCGGAAATGATCGAAACCAGAGCTGAAGGATCGACATCCTGAAGCTGTCCCAGATACTGCTGGTTGGCTTCCAACAGGCCTTTCATCAGCTTTTTATAATTGGATGGATTGATATCCGTTTTAGTTTCATTCAGATTTTCATCATCCAGGACCAGATACTGTCTGATGATATCTTCTTCCACCTCTTCAATGACATTGGCGTTGTTGTAGGCTTCGATCTGCTGCTGCAGGAAGGAAGAATTGACCATCGTGAAGACACCTGTCAGGATCGTCGCGTCCGGTGTCTGTGCGATCATGTCGGCAGCCTTTTGTGCAGAGTTCATGACGATCTGCTGCATCTGTTTTTCATTGAGCGTATCAAACTTGAAATCATCTTCATTGAAGTCGATCTTGAAGGCATCCTTGATCATATCTTCATCGATCGAAACCATGTCGTTGAAATTGAGCTCACTGTTGTTTTCTTCGTTTTCTTCATCAAAACGCTTGTTGGAGAAGACATCGACATCTCTGTTGTTGAGCTGTTTGGTGACGATAGCTGTATGGGATGCATCGGCAATGATATGACGGACGAGGTCCTTGGAATAGACGATACCCGGGGCAAGAGCCATGGAGTCATTTCCTTCCTTGAGACAGACGATACCGGTGATCTTCAGTCTGAGTGCCTTGTCATAGAGATCTCTCATATAGGCATCGTCATCAGACATGTCTTCATAGATGTCATATTTCACGTTGTACCTGTAGATATCCGTTGCCTTGATCATCCTGAGATCGGTTGCCATCAGTTCGTCATATGTGTATTCTTTCGGCGTGTTGTTTACTCCGGAAGACTCTCCGGCCATGACGTTGTTGATGATGGTGCGCAGTTCACCGGTATCTCTTAATCCCAGTGAATACACGAGAAGATCGGAAATGGAATTTCTCTCCGACAAGACCAGAAGCAGTTCGTCGTATCCCTGAGGCCATCTGCCGGCCAGAATATCATACTGGTCTTTGTAGGAATCGACGTTCTCATTCATCTCTGAAAAGACGGAGTTTCCTCCCATCGAGAAAGATGTCATGAAAGATGTCGCCTGATCGGAATACATCGTCGACATCAGCGAACTCGGGTTGAGTTTTGCGAGATTGTTTTTCGCATCGATCGTATAGATCAAAGGAGAGATCGAATAAGTGTAGTTGATGTGGCTGACATCGTTTCTGTATTCGTCCTCGTGAGTTTCCAGATAGTTCTTGAAACTCTTGAGATCATTGCTTCCGATGGAAGAAAACATCGTCGTCAGGTATTGTCTTTCTCTGACCCGGTCACCTTCGACCTGATTGTTTTCTCTGTCGGATACCATCGTCAATATGGCGGATGTCGCATCAGCCGTTTCGGAAGTGATCGTCAGAGGATAGGAAGAAAGAGTATCTTCCTGGATCTTATCGATGTAGTTCTGGAATCCTGTTGAAAGAGAAAGGATCAATGCGATACCGATGATACCGATGGATCCCGCAAAGGATGTCAGGATCGTCCTTCCTTTCTTGGTCAGCAGGTTGTTGAAGGAAAGGGACAAGGCGGTCAGATAGGACATGTGAGCCTTGCGCACTTTCTTTGGTTTTTCATCTAATGGGATATCGGGTGCGTGATATGGATTGGAATCAGATATGATCTTTCCATCCTTGAGATTGACGATCCTGTTGGCATATTCGTTAGCCAGATCGGGGTTGTGAGTGACCATGACGACAAGACGATCGGTTGCCACCTTCTTTAAGAGTTCCATGACCTGGACAGAGGTCTTGGAGTCCAGTGCACCTGTTGGTTCATCGGCCAGCAGGATATCGGGATCATTGACCAGAGCTCTGGCGATCGCAACTCTCTGCATCTGGCCGCCTGACATCTGGTTCGGTTTCTTGTGTGCCTGTTCCATGAGCCCGACTTCGTCAAGAGCTTTCAGGGCTCTCTGTCTTCTTTCTTTTCTGGAGATACCGGCGATGGTCAGAGCCAGTTCGACATTGGATAGGATGTTCTGATGCGGAATCAGATTGTAGGATTGGAAAACGAAACCGACCGCATGATTGCGATAGGTATCCCAGTCTCTGTCTTTGTATTTCTTCGTTGAGACGTTGTTGATGATCAGATCACCTTCATCATAGCGGTCCAGTCCGCCGATGATATTTAACATCGTCGTCTTTCCCGAACCGGATGGTCCAAGTATGGCGACGAATTCATTATCGCGAAGATCAAGAGAAACATCATCCAGCGCCTGCTGGATGAGATCTCCGGTCTTGTAGGTTTTTGATATATTTTTCAGCTGTAACACAAGGAAATTTTACCATTTAAACGATTTTTCAGGTATCAAGATGCACGAATTGGCACTTAATTATCAGTCCAAAGATGTTAAAATCAATATGATATGAGAAACAAATACGCAAGCTGCGGCTTAAACTACGATATCATCCTTGAAAGATATCCCAATATCAGCGAATACGAAGAGATCGTCAACGCCTATCTGGACGATGATTTTTTCATGGAACTGGAGGAGATGTTGGAGAGTGAAGATTACGCCATGGCAAAGGATGCGACAAAGGGCCTTTACATCCTGGCTTCTGAGCTCTGCCTTTTCCCGTTGTATGAAAGGCTTCTGGAGATCTATGAGGATCTGGAATTTGAAACATATCAGGAACTCATGGAACACTATCGGGATATGATAGGAACTCATTCAAGGATCAGAGGTATCTTCAATGCGTGATTGTATCGTTGTCGGTGCCGGCCACGCGGGCGTCGAAGCGGCAATGGCGCTGGCTCATGCGGGCAAGGATACCGTTTTAGTCACGATCAAACTGGAACATATCGCCAAGATGCCGTGTAATCCTTCGATCGGAGGTCCGGCAAAAGGAGTCGTCGTCAGAGAGATCGATGCCTTGGGCGGTGTGATGCCAAAGATCGCCGACAAGACAGCATTGCAGTTCAAGATGCTGAATACGACGAAAGGTCCCGGTGTCTGGAACATGCGCGTACAATCCGACAAGCTGGAATACTCCAGGATGATGGCGGATCTTTGTATGCATACAGATCATCTGGAAGTGATCGAAGACATCGTGGAAGAAGTCATCTGTGAAGAAAAGAAATTCAAAGCAGTTCGATTACAGAAATATGGAACGATAGAAGCGAAAGCCTGCATCCTGACGACCGGTACCTATATGGATTCCACAGTCATGATATCGGCAGATACCAGAAGTGAAGGCCCAGATGGCGATCGGACGACAAAGGATCTGTCGAAATCTTTAAGGGATCTGGGACTCAGACTGTTCAGACTCAAGACCGGAACTCCGCAGAGAGTCTTGACTTCATCGATCGATTTTTCAAAGACGAAGTATGAACCGGGGGCTCAGGAATTCTTACGCTTCTCGGAAGAAACAAAACAAGAGGATGTGCTTCCTGTTGATCAACAGATCGCATGTCATCTGACTTATACGACACCTGAGACTTTACAGATCATCAAAGAAAATCTGAACAAGTCATCGATGTATTCGGGTGTGGTCAAGGGTGTAGGACCAAGATACTGTCCTTCGATCGAAGACAAGGTCGTCCGTTTTGCGGACAAGGAAAGACATCAGTTGTTTTTAGAGCCGGAATCACTGTCTTTGAATACGACATATATCCAGGGTTTCTCCACTTCTATGCCGCGAGATGTCCAAGAGAAGATGGTCCATTCCCTGATCGGTTTAGAGAATGCCAAGATCGTTAAGTACGCCTATGCGATCGAATATGACGCGATCGATCCTTTACAGGTAAAGGCTTCTCTGGAACTCAAGGATATTTCGGGTCTCTTCATCGCCGGACAGATCTTAGGAACTTCCGGTTATGAAGAAGCGGCGGGACTTGGTCTGATGGCGGGCATCAATGCCAGAAGGAAACTGGACGAAGAAGAACCATTGATCTTAAAAAGAGATGAATCCTATATCGGTGTCATGATCGATGATCTGGTCACCAAGGGTACCAATGAGCCATACAGGCTTCTGACATCCAGGGCGGAATACAGATTGCTCCTGAGACACGACAACGCCGATCAGAGACTGATCCGATACGGATATGAGAATCACCTGATCTCTGAGGAAAGATATCAGGATTATCTGAAAAAGATGGATTCGATCAAAGATATGAAACAGTTTCTGATGGATTGCCGTATCGATCGATCAACAGGGGTCAATGACTATCTGAAGGAACTCGGTTTTGAGAATGAAGAAGGTTCTCACAATGCCTATGAATTACTGAAGAGACCGGGTGTGAAATTATGCAGACTTCTTGATCTGCTTGATATGGATTACGATAAGAATATCGCTGAACAGAGCGAGATCGAGATCAAATATGAGGGTTATATCCTCAAGGCGAGAAAAGAAGCGGATCGCATGGGCAAGATGGACAGCGTGAAGCTCCCGGAAGATATCGATTATCTTCACGTAGATAACCTGGCTTTAGAAGCCAGACAGAAGCTGGATCAGATCAGACCGGCATCTCTTGGACAGGCGTCCAGAATCTCCGGGATCAATCCAAGTGATATCCAGGTACTGGCGATCTGGCTGAAACAGAATAAAGGGTAAAAAACA
The DNA here is from genome assembly GCA_017539025.1 of Erysipelotrichaceae bacterium. GTDB lineage: Bacteria > Bacillota_I > Bacilli_A > Erysipelotrichales > Erysipelotrichaceae > Colivicinus. Next base: position 74,314 of record JAFYHT010000034.1, on the reverse strand, counting down.
GGAGGAAAAAGTTTATGAAATATCAGATCATCGGCGGCAGCTTCCCGGCCGTCAACGTCATCCTTGATGCAGGCGAGACCGTCATCACCCAATCCGGTGCGATGGCTTGGTCAGATGCGAGCGTTGAGATGTCTACCAATGCGGAAGGCGGATTATTGAAATCCATCGGCAGAATGTTTTCCGGTGCCAGCCTGATGTTTGTCAGACACACGGCTACAGAAGATGAATCAGCGATCACATTCTCTGCATCCTTCCCGGGTTCCATCAAGGAATTCACAGTGGATGAGGATCACGAATACTTCGCTCAGAAATCAGCGTTCCTTGTTGCGCAAGAGAGCGTCAATATCGATGCCAGTGTCAACAAGAACTTCTGGGCAGGTCTTTTAGGCGGTGAAGGTTTTGTCTTACAGAAATTCACAGGCAATGGTTTATTGCTTGCGGAGATCGATGGTTCAGTTGTAGAAGTCGATCTGGAAGAAGGCCAGCAGATCAAGGTCGAAACAGGACATGTCGCATTGTTTGAATCAACAGTCACTTATGATGTTGAATCCGTTTCCGGTTTCAAGAACATCTTCTTCGGTGGACAGGGTCTCTTCTTAACGACTCTGACAGGTCCGGGCAAGGTCTGGCTGCAGACTCTGACAGCACAGGATATGGCACAGAAGCTGATCCCATATATGCCGACAGCTTCTTCATCATCTTCTTCAGTCAGTGTCCATTCTTCATCCGATTAAACAAGCCACAGAAGACAATAAAAAAAGAAGTATCTCGCAATTGGGATACTTCTTTTTCGTTAGGACGATTAACCTAAGAGCTTGTTTACCAGAGCCTGTACTTCGTGGTAATCGTAGCCGGCAGCTGTCAGTCTGTCTTTTCTTTCCTGACCGTTGCCCCATTTACCGCGGATGACTTCCTTGGCTACTTCTTCAAGGCTCTTGTTGGCGTTCAGCAGTTCGTTGACCTTTGTCTGAACTTCATGGTAGTCATAACCTGCTTCAGTGAGCTTGTCTTTTCTTTCCTGACCGTTGCCCCACTTGCCCTGGATAACTTCCTTAGCGAGTTCTTCGATCTTGGCAGCTCTCTTAGCGAGTCTTTCTGCTTCCAGCTTTTCAGCAGCTTCTTTTGCAGCCTGCTCAGCAGCTTTCTTTGCATCTTCAGCAGCCTTGATCATGCCGTTGACAGCTGATTTTACATGTAAGAAGTTGTCATAGCCAGCAGCTTTGAGTTTTTCTTTGATTTCATCATCATTTGCACCCCAAAGGCCTTCCATAACTTCTTTTGCCAGTGTTTCAACGTCTTTCTTAGCCTCGACTACTTCAGTCTTGACTTCATCAGTCTTTTTCTTGAAAGCATCAAATAATCCCATTTTCAATCCTCCTTGATTTCTTAAGATAAAACTCTGTTATATGCATATTGAATGATCTTCGTTATGTTTACATCGTTTATCTGTATTTATTATATTATATGCAGAACTTTTTGTGTAAATTTCATATGAAAAAGCACGCTTGTCAGTTGGTTATCTGATGTCGTATTTTTTCTTTAACAGAAGTCCGATCGCCAGAAAAGCACCGGAAGAAATGACGCCGGTGATCGCAGCAGAGAAGCTCTTTCTGACGATCGCCATGATCAATGCCGTGATCATGCCCAGGATGCCTTCGACTATCAGGAAGATGCAAATGAGTTTCATTCCTTTGGAAGCTTTGCCGGATCCGGTTTTTGCGAAATATCCGGGCATGTTTGCGATCAGCAAGCCCAACAGATTCGGGAAGGCTCCGAAGATGATTGCGATCGCAAAAGCTTCAAAAAATACCATGATGCCGGAAGCCACTCTCACGCCATTGACGTAATACGCATAAGCGCCTGTACCTGTTTTACTGCCGAAAGCTCCAAAACCGAGGACCAGACCACAGATGAAACCGATGATCACTCCGGCCATTATGAATGTTTCGTTCTTCTTTGAATGGCCCGTTGCAGAAAGGACCACAGCGGCAACAGCGCCGATCAGATAGACTGTTATGAACCAGGGCATGATTGACCTCCTTATCTGTCTTACAGACAGTATACTTAACAACAGTATAATATTTCCGAATGTGTCTTTCGGCACATTCGGATAATTGGTCTTTATCGTGCTTCCTGTAAAGTCTGTCTGTTTTCGAAAATTATCCGCATACAATTCGTATAAAATAAACAGGAAGAGTCAGGAAGATAAAGACTCGTGTGGAGGAGATTATGAAAAAGAAATGGATGATCATCGCGCTTTGCCTTTTGCTGCTGGCGGGATGTGGAAACAAGGATACGGTCACAAAGGCGGACAATCAGAAAGATGCTGCAGCACTTGTGAATGAATTCTATGAGGGTCTGGCTGAGTCGGATATAGTCATGATGAAAACTTCAATGAATGGGGAAGAGACTTCTGTCTACACCAGGGATGGCGATAAGATCCATGTTGATGATATCGCTTCGGATATGAATTTCTACATGTTCAAGGAAAACGGAAAGAACTATACGATGTTTGAAGGAGGAGAGCCGACACAAGAAGATTTCATGTACGATATGTACGCAAATATGATCGAGATGAGTCTCAGTATGTTCGTAACAGGCTATTATCAGGCGGAAGACGGCGACTCAGCATTGAAATATTCTGCAGTACGTACCGATAAGAAAGACGGCAGTTCAGAACTTGTCACATCTGTCAGCGGTGAATCCGGTGAAGGTACGGGTGAAATAACGACGACCGGAATCAAGAAAGACGGCAAAGTCAGAAGTATTGAAGTGCATATGAAGTCCGGTGACAACGATACACAATTCAATTATGAATTTGATTATGATGTCACGGTGGAGATCCCGGAACATACGATCATCGATATGTCCCAGTTCTATCGTCATGTTGAAAGCCCATACGCAAATGTGGAAGAGGTCTTAGAAACACTGGACAGCGAAGAAGAGCTCAATCACATGGTGAGCGGCGATCAGCTGATCGTGATCACGGAAAAAGACGGACACCAATACCAGATGGTTGCAAAACTGTCACAAGAAGATTATGAAGAATATGAAGCACTGGACTTCTTCGCAGATGATTATGCAGAGAAAGCATTTGAGATCATCAGACGTCAGTCATTCACAGACTGCATCGATTTTACGGAAGCGGTCCTTTCAAAAGAAGCGCTTGATGCTTACGTTGGAAAAACTGCCGGAGAACTGGCAGATGAAGGTTTTGAAAACAACGGATGGTTCTTTGGTGATTCCAATGGAATGAGCTTTGAAAAAGACGGCATGGAATATGAAGCGGACGTAGAGCTTCCGGAAGGTTTCGATATTGATGCGGATTTCGACTATGAAGATCTCCGCGATGCAAAGATCATCGCTATGAGATTCAGCTCACCAAGCTATTCTATCCTGCCGATGGAATGATCACTTTCTGAAAAATGGTAAACGAAAAGCAGACTTCGGACAAGTCAGTACTGACTTCCTGAGTCTGCTTTTTACATGTCAGCTTGTTAACTGTATTGCTACTGTCTGCTTCCGAAATCGAAGATGACTTTGAGGTCGTCTTTACATTTTTCCAGAGCGGCTTTGTTGCCGATGACACAGACATTGTCATCTTCATTGACATATTCGAAGACCTTGATGGCTTCTTCGATGTCAGAGAGTTTCGTGTTCAGGATCTGTTCGAGGATCTTACACTTGTCTTCATAGCTGTATTCCATCATGTATTCCATATCGGAAGTGATGATCGATGCTTTGGCAGATAGCAGAGGATCGAATTCTCCTGTTGTACCGACGATGTAGTTTTCGATCGATGATGTCCTGCTTACAAAGTCTTTGAGATAGTCGACTGTTTCCTTGTAGATATTCAAGGAATTTGCCGGATTTGGATCTCTGTAGGAATAGAAGCCTGCAGATCTTGCGATGCCGGAACGGAAGCCGCATCCATAGGCTCCGCCTTTGACACGGATGTTGTTCCAGAGGTAGTCATAGGTCAGGATATTCGATAAGACAAACATCGTACCGATCTGATCCTTGTTGTCATCCAGCATTGAGCTCTTTGCGGCGTAGGAGATGTTTGCCGGTACGGCAATTCCTTCATTCCTTGAGCCTAACGGCTTGATATCGCTTCTTTCACCGACTGTACCATGTGGCGCATCTTTCAGCAGTTCTTCGACATTGGCCTGATGATTTTCTCCGGAAACGGAGATCGTGTATCTTTCCTTGATGAAGAGTTTCTTTGCGATGGCTTCTAATTTCTTTGCGAAATCGGATGCATCATTATCAAAGTTGTCATCAAGCTTCTTCAGATAGACGTATGCTTCATAGCCTTTCGCATATTCGCCGGCTGCCGAAACCGATGAAGTATAGGAAGCAGCCCTCTGTATTGCCAGAGAATGGCCGGCATTGATGTATGCCTGTTCCATACCGAAGAGGTTCTGTTTCAGGATGTTTCTGATCGCGTTTGTATCGGAGTAATCCGTGTGATAGAGGATCTCTTTGATCAGTTCGATGGCTTCCTTGTCATTGCGGTAAAGCGATGAGAAGGAGATCTGCACGAACTTTCTGAACTGTTCGTGATATGTCCTGCATCCAGTCAATGATGAAGAGAAATCACCCAGGATCGAACGCATTTCCCTGCTCAGAGTCAGGACGTCATATTTCTCGGTCTTGAGATTTCCTAAGAGCGTCATCAGCTGGCCGGCGATCGTCAGTTCTTCTTCACTCAGATCATCCGCATCGATGATCAGTGAAGAATAGCTGATGCCGTTGGTCTGAAGCGGGTGATAGATGATCGTCGTGTCATCGCTCTTGTTGAGCTCATATGGATTTTCTGTCGGTGTCTTCTTCAGATCTTCCAGATGTAAAGCCGGAAGAGTTGCTTTGAGTTCCGGTGTATCTTCCTGAGACTGCCATTCCTGAAGCTTCTGGTTCATTTCGACCAGGGCTTTTCTTTCTTCGTCTGTCCATGTGGAAGCGATCTTGGCAAGTTTTGCTTTTTCGTTTTCCAGTTTTTCTTTTCCCAGAGTATTGGAAGGCTTGAGATAGACAGCCGCCTTGTGCTTTGAATGTAAGATCAGATCCCTGATCAGATCTTCATAGTAGCTCGTTTCCAGTTTTTCTCTTAGGTTGACGAAGATGTCGTTATAACAGATGCTGTTGGCCGGATCACCGCCATAGAGCCAAGAATCCAGCGCAGATAACGCATAGATCAGTCCTTTTGGTGCGCCATAGAAATCTCTTTCCTTGGCCTTGAATTCTCTCTGGTTCAATGCGGCCTTGAGTTCTTCTCTGTCAAGTCCTTCTTCGACTGCTTTTTTCAGTACTTCTTCGATCGTTTCCTTGATGACGTCTTTGTTTTCGACATCACAGTTGTAGACATCGATGCCGACGTATGGCTGATAGATGCCATCCTGAACGTCGAAGGAAACATCTTCACCCAGTCCTTTGGAAAGGATCGCTTTCTTCAAAGGAGATTCATTGCTGGAACACAGTACGGAAGAGATCAGAGAGAAGGCGATCGTCTTTTCGTATTCATCAAAGTCACCGATGACATAACCGAATGAGATCTGGCTCTTGCCTTTCGGATCTTCTTCCGGTGAGATCTCATATTCTTTCATGACTTCGTTGATGACCGGTGATTGTTTTTCGATGACGATCTTGTCACCGTCAGCGTTGTATTCACACAGGTATTCATCATTGATGATGCCTAAGATCTGATCGATATCCATATCACCATCCAGGAAGATGTAGGAATTGGAAGGATTGTAGTGTTTCCTGTGAGTTGCACAGAACTGTTCATAAGTCAGATCGGTGATGAAATCAGGATCGCCGCCGGATTCGTTTCCATAACAGGTATCCGGGAAGAGGTTGTGCATCATCAGTCTGCCTTTGACACCGTCCGGTGAAGAGAAGGCACCTTTCATCTCATTGAAGACGACGCCCTTGTAGATCGGATCTTCATTGACATCACTTAGTTCATAGTGCCAGCCTTCCTGATAGAAGATATTCGGATTATTCAAGACACATGGGTGGAAGACTGCATCCATGTAGACTCTCATCAGATTGACGAAGTCTTTGTCGTTCCTGGAAGATACCGGATAGACTGTCTTGTCGGGATAGGTCATCGCATTCAAGAATGTCTGCAAGGATCCTTTCAGCAGATCGACAAAAGGTTCCCTGACCGGATACTTTCTCGAACCGTTGAGGACGGAGTGTTCCAGGATGTGGAAGACACCGGTGTCATCGACAGGAGTCGTCTTGAAGCCGATAGAGAAGGTCTTGTTTTCATCGTCTCTTTTCAGCCAGATGGCTTTCGCTTGTGTCTGGTCATGGACCATTTCATAGATGTCCGCATCGATCTCATCGAGATGACGGACATTGTTTACGGTAAAACCGTGGATCGTTTCATTGATTTCCATAATACTTTTCTCCAAACATCAAAATTATATCACCGGATAGGGAAAGAGAGAAAAACATGTTACGATGATGACATGATCAGATTGTTTGTTTCCGATATCGATGGAACACTGGTGAATGAGAGATCGGAATTTGAGAAAGAAACGATCGATGCGATACGCCGTTTTCAAAGTAAGGACGGTGTTTTCATGATCGCCACCGGCAGGAACAGTTGGGAAGTCGATCAGATCACTAATGAAGTGGATGATGTCGTGATCAATTGTGTCAATGGGGCTCTGCTGTGTCTTGAAAATGGCGATGTGATATTCAGTGAATCGCTTGATCGAAAGATCGTCAAAAAGATCGCAGAATACTGTCTGGAAAATGATATCCTTATAGAATTCCATGGTTTTGACTACACCTATACGATGTATGATGAGAAATCTTTCAAAGAAAGATCGGACAGACATTTTCTGAAATCCTATGATAAAGAAATGGCAGATGGATTCTATCAGCTGATCTTTGGCAGAGGTATGATGGTCTATGATGTTCCTCTTGAAGAGATCCTTTCACGTGAGATCGCCAAGATCGAAGTTTTATATATCAGCGATGAAGAAAAGGATCTTCTCATTCAGGAATGCCGGAAAGAATTGGAAAGATGTAATTACTCAGCCGATTCTTTCATGTCCAATATCGAGATCACTTCCGAAAAGGCAGACAAGGGTCTGGCGATCAGTCATTACTGTCAGATGAAGGGGATCGATGAAGATGAGGTACTGGTGATCGGTGACAGCGGCAATGATATTGCGATGTTGAAAAGGTTCAGGAATTCCTATGCCATGGCCAATGCGGATGAGGAAACGAAAAAGGCAGCGAACTACACTGCCTTGTCCAATCGTGAACTTGCGGTTGCGAAACTGCTTGATCGGATCTTAGAAGATCAGTGATGCCTGCTTTTCTCCCTGAGTCTTTCGACCAGCTGGAGTTTCTTTCTGTCTCCCAGTTCTGTGTAGAGATTTTCCAGTGAATCATAGAAAGCTTCGCCGTCATCCTCATCAGTTTCCATATACATATACTTCTCAGCCAGTTCTATGGCTTTTTCTTTTCTGCCGAAGTCGAGATAATGATCGATCATCACGCTGATGACAAAAGAATTACCTGTTTCTTCCTTCTGCCATTTTTTCAGGTAGTTTTCCGCTTCCTTGTTTCTTCCCATCTCATCCAGTGATTCCACGATCGAATGTTTCATGTAGTGACGTTCAACGGGATCATCGCTCAGATCGAAACTGTTTAGGATGTCTTCAGAGATCTTCATTCTGAATTCGTGTTCATCCAGAGAATAGGACGATCCGTTGAGTTCTTCGATCAGTTCTTCCAGATCTGTAAAGCCGAGTTCTTCATCGACATCAATGAGGTATGGTTTCTCATCAGAGACTTCTTCATACCAGAAATTGAGGATATCTTTTAGGAAGCTGTCCCAGTTTTCTTTTGTATATCCGATCAGTCTTTCATCATCGCCAAAGCGATCGCTCATCTCTTTCCAGGTATCGAAGATCCTGTCAGCTCTTTCTTTATCTTTGAAGTCGGAATATTCCATGTCTGGGTCATCATCGGGATAGTTCTCTTCCTTGAATTCGAGGAACTGATCGATCCATTTGTGATTGACGCGAAGATTATCGCTCTTGTATTCCGATAGGGCGTGAGAGAATTCTTCTTTGGCGATCTCATATTCTCTTGGGGTGATGACCTGATACTCTTCTGTGATTTCTGTGCCTTTGACGACCATGAAGATCATGTCTCTGCTTCCGTCTTCAAAAGTGCCGACATTGAAGATCATATCATCGATGTTTTTTCCATTGGCTTTCGCAAGTTCCAGATGGATCTTCTTGAGGATCTCGATGATGCGATCATCATAGCCGTTGTCAAAGATCAGAGCTTTTTCTGCGAGTTCTCTGATATTTCTGACGATGCGGAAATTGGAACTTTTTGCGGCGTTGTATATCATCAGGTCATCCACGTCGTGTCCTTCAGCGATCTCTTTGAGTTCGCCAAGGATATCGATATAGAATTCATCGGAATCCGCAAAGATGATGAATGTTGAAGTGGAAGGATCCTTGTATGTCATGTCATAAGTCATCACTACATCCTGATGACAATGCGGACATACCTGATCAAAGAAAGTCCCTTTCAGGATCTTCTGTTTCAGGCTGGCTTCTCTGTTTCCGTCAATGATATCGTAAACTTTGATTCTGAAGGTCTTGCCGCAACAAGGGCATTCGATCCGTTCGATCGTATAATTTGCCATGATATTTTCTTTCTTCCTTGATTCTATTTTATCGCAAATATGAATAATGATGAATCGGATGATAAGATGTAATTGATGAAAAAGTATCAGGCATATATATTCGATCTCTATGGAACGCTGATCGATATCCATACGGATGAATCAAAGGATCTTTTCTGGAAGAAGAACAGTATTTCTTTTTCAGGATATGGTGCGAAGTATGAATGGGAAGAATTAAGAGATGCCTACTTCCATAAGGTGAAAAAACTGGAAGAAAAGATGTATCAGGAAGGTCATCACATTGAGATCGAATTGAGAGATGTTTTCGTTTCTTTATTACAAGATAAAGGTGTTGATGGAACCGATGAGATGATTGAAGACATTGCTTATCATTTCCGTAAGAACAGCACAAGTCATATCCGTCTTTATGTCGGAGTAAAGGAGCTCTTGGAATGTCTTCATCAAAGCGGAAAGAAAGTATTCCTTTTAAGTAATGCCCAGGAAATCTTTACGATAAGAGAAATGAAAGATCTGGGGATCTGTGATCTGTTTGATGAGATCTTCATTTCTTCGATGTATGGATATAAAAAGCCCGATCATTGTTTCTTTGAGGTATTATTGAAGAAACATGATCTTGATCCGAAAAACTGTCTGATGATCGGTAATGATCTTTATGATGATATTGCCGGTGCTGATCAAGTGAATATGGATACTTACTATATTCACAGTAAGCTTTCTTCTGACAGGAAAACTTCGGTCAAGCCGACGTATACACAGAAAGGCATGGATCTGAAGAAATTGAAACAGAAGATCGTGACTTCTTTCAAAGAGAAAGCGAGATGATAGATGGAGGTATGTGTATGAAATACTTGAAGATATTATTGGTCTTATTGTTGTTGTGCGGATGTAACGGTGAAAAGGAAAGCGAAGAAGAAATACAGCCGATGGATCCGATCGGAACCTATTTCAGCGAACTTCCTGACAAACCGGGTGAAGGTGATGGGATCTTTGTGAGTGCCAATGACGGTCTTCACTTCGAAGAAATCTGGGATGAATTCTATGAGAGAGTCATGGATGAAGAAGAATGTGATGTCACGATCGCCAGATATACGATCGAGGGCGATGTGATCTATGAGCTTCTGAAACATGAGGATGGCGTATTTACCTTATATACCGACAATTCCAGGGATCAGTTCTCATCCATTCATGAGATCACAGAGGAAAAAAGAGAATATCTCTATGACCTGACCTGGCTGTCAAACGAGGACATCGGCGGAACTGTAAAACCTTTTGTGAATCGTTTTGCCTATCTGAGCGATGTATATCTGGACAATGCAGAAGATGCGATGGATCTGTTGAATCTCATGAGGGATGGCAAGGAAAACGACATCGTGGTCGTCTTCTCGGATATGTCTTTGCAGAAGTAAAGTAACGTTAGATAAATAGTGTCTCGTGTATAATTGAGATAGAAAACAGGATGGTGGCAATATGAAACAGTATCTGGATCTTTGTCGTGAGGTATTGGAGCACGGCGAACAAAGAGGAGACCGTACAGGAACAGGAACGATATCCAAGTTCGGATATCAGATGAGAGTCAATCTGGAAGACGGTTTTCCGCTTCTGACAACGAAGAAAGTCTTTTACAGAGGCATTTTTGAGGAACTTTTCTGGTTCTTGAAAGGCGAGACCAATATCAGGCCTCTTGCTTTGAAGAACGTCAAGATCTGGAATGACTGGCCATATGCCAAGTATAAGAATTCAGAAGAATTTAAAGGCGAGACGATGGAAGAATTCATCGCGAAGATCTGTGAAGATGAAGCTTTTGCGGACAAGTGGGGAGACTTAGGTCCAGTCTATGGCAAGCAGTGGCGTGATTTTGACGGCAGCGGTGTCGATCAGATCAAGGAACTGATCGAGAACCTGAAGAAGGATCCGTTCTCCAGAAGACATCTGGTCGTTGCCTATAATCCGGCACAGGTCGATCAGATGGCTTTGCCTCCATGTCACGCATTCTTCCAGTTCTATGTTTCTGCCGACAAGAAGAAGCTGAGCTGTCAGTTATATCAGCGTTCAGCCGACTTGTTCCTGGGTGTGCCGTTCAATATCGCTTCCTATTCACTGTTACTGGCGATGGTAGCTCAGGTCTGCGGATATAAACCATATGAGTTCATCCATACTTTTGGCGATGCGCATATCTATCTCGATCACATCGATCAGATCAAGGAACAGCTTTCAAGAGAACCGAAGCCACTTCCTAAACTGTGGCTGAATCCTGAGATCAAGGACATCTTTGATTTCACGATCGATGATGTCAAGGTACTTGATTATGATCCGTGGCCTGCGATCAAGGGGAAGGTGTCCGTATGATCAGCTTTTCCGTCGCATTCGATCCCAACAAGGGGATCGGTATCAAGGGAGCTCTTCCTTGGCATCTGAAGGATGAACTGAAGATCTTCAAGGCCAATACCTTATATAAGAATATCCTCATGGGTCAGACAACCTATGACGGTTTGCCAAGAAAACTCGTCGACAGATACATCACGGTCGTATCCATCGATCCGGAATACAAGCCGGAAGACGCTGAAGTAACACATGATCTCATCGCTTTCCTGAAGGAACACGAAAACGATGAGACGGAATATATCGTCTGCGGCGGTGCCTCGATCTACAGACAGGCATATCCTTATGCGAAGAAGGCTTATATCTCTTTCGTCAAGGAGGCATATGAGGTCGATACACATTTCGATGCCTATGATGAAGATGACTGGATCGTCACGAAAGAAGTCGATTATCCGGATTTCGTATACAGAGAACTGAAAAGAAAGGGAACTGAAATGACAAGAAAAGACGGCAACATCTACGTACCATTTGAGGAAAGGACAGGAAACGAATCGATCGTTTACTTCACCAGAGACATTTCTCCTGAAGGTATCAGGAAAGCTTATGAGAAAGTAAACGAGCACATCACAGGTAAGGTAGCCATCAAACTACATACCGGTGAAAAGAACGGTCCAAACTTCATTCCGGCTAAATGGGTCAAGCAGCTGATGGAGACAAGTGAATCCTTAAAGGATGCGACGATCATCGAGACCAACACCTACTATGAAGGTGATCGCTATACCACTGAGCAGCATCGTGAGACCTTGGAGGTCAACGGATGGAACTTCTGTAAAGTAGACATCACGGATGAAGAGGGAACAGTCGATCTTCCTGTCAAGGGAGGCAACTGGTTCGATCATATGACAGTCGGATCTCATCTTCCAAACTATGATTCGATGCTGACGCTGACTCACTTCAAGGGTCATGCGATGGGCGGTTTCGGCGGTTCCAACAAGAACATCGGTATCGGCTGCGCAGACGGCAGGATCGGCAAGGGAATGATCCATGCCAGAAAGGGCGAAGGCCAATGGTCCGTCACGGAAGAAGAACTGATGGAAAAGATCACGGAGTCTACCAAGGCGACGATCGATCATTTCGGAAAGAATGTGACTTATGTCAATGTCATGAGAAACATGTCTGTCAGCTGTGACTGCGAAGGCGTGGCAGCAGCTCCGGTCGTGACACCAAATGTCGGTGTACTTGCCTCTACTGATATCTGTGCCATCGATACAGCCTGTGTTGACCTGGTCAATGCGATGACTGAGGAACAGCACCATGACTTATGGGAGAGGATGCAGTCAAGACACGGCTTCCGCCAGCTCACTTATATGAAGGAAATGGGCATGGGCAACAGCCGTTACATCCTGATCGACTTAGACAATGACGAAGCACGTCTGACACCGAAAGAGGCAGTCAAGGACGTCAAGCCATTCAAGAGAGTCGAGTTCTAAATCATACAGGATAATAAAACGAAAGAAATACCAGTTCAGATGAACTGGTATTTTTTATCAATGAGAACTGTTTCCTTCGCTGTGCGTCTTTCGATATTCTCCGGGAGTCAGTCCTGTCACTTTTTTGAATACGGTCTGGAAGTAGGCTTGCGAAGAGAAGGCCAGCACAGCTGCGATCTCGCCATATGTCCTGTCGGAATAGCGAAGCAGTCTTTTGGCATCACGGATCTTGGCCTGAGTGATATAGTCGTTGATACTCATCCCGATCTCACTGCGGAATCGCTTCGTCAGGCAAGATCTGCTTAATCCCACATGGGATGCGACATCATCGATCCTGATGGTATCGTGCGCGTGATCGCCGATGTATTGAACTGCCGTAAAGATTTCCCTCGAAAGATCTTCTGACAGTTTATTCTGTCTGACACGTTCGGTGAAATCGATGACCATGTTGAACTGCAAGAGCCAGACATCTTCCTCGCTCTGACACTTTTCGATCTCCTGGGTGTAGAGATCGATCAGTCTGTAGGCATCTTCGATATCCATCCCTCCCGGTATCCCTGCAACCTTTCCAACCAGAGCTGTGAATCCGATGACCATGTTTTTGGCCTGGCGGAGCGGATCCGATGCGAGTTTTCCGATATTGAATTCCCTGTGTTGAGCTGTTTCTTCCAGAAAAGATCTCAGCTTTTCCAGCTCTCCGTCCCGGATGTAACTCAAGAGAAGATTTTCAAACTGATAGGTCCCGTGATATGTTCCGCTTTCCTTGGCATCCGAGGAAGAATCGGCGTGACTGCGGGCGATTTTGGTACGGGAGGCCTTGCCTCGTTTTTCATATTGTTCAAATAGATCATCCATCGTTTTAACCTTGTCCGATTTTAGAATATCATAGCCGATATTGAAATACAAAAGAGATATGCCATTTTACAATGAAATCGAAAAGAAACAATGGAGGCTTTTTGATCATGGCAAAAGAAATCAGATTCTTGGATAAGGGATTATTTGAAAAACCTTTTATGGACTCTAAGGCAAAGACCCGTTCCGTCACAAAAAAGGAACTCATACTGGGACATGTAGTAGGTCCGCTTGGACTGATCATGTTGGTAAACACGATCGCTTCATTAATGGAGATCTTCATCATGAAACAGATGTCGGTCGCTGTCGGCGGCGATGTGAACAGCGAAGCCTACAGGCATTTAGGTACGGTGTATTACTGGGCTGCTTTGGGTACAAGGATCCTGGCTCTTCCGATGGGTATCTTTACCGGCTATCTGATGCAGCACACAAAATCCCGTCAGGGCCGAATGAGACCCTGGTATCTGATCTTTGGTTTCGTTGCGATCTTTACCGGTTTTCTGATGTTCATGAAACCGATGCCTTCTTCTGAAAGTGGATATTGGGTTTATTTCTATCTGATCTATGTCATATACAATCTGTTTGGGACATGTTTCTATTTACTTTTCAATACGAATATCGTTTCTCTGACTTCACGCAATATCGCAGATCGTGAGAAAGTCGCTTATGCCCGCAAGCTGAGCTGGACTCTGATCTCCGGTACTTTGATCGGACTGATCATCAACAGTGTTCTTCTTCCTTATGTGATCCAGCCGGATGAGACTTTGAATTCCTTCTGGTATCTGATCTGTGGCACGACCATACTGGCGATCCCGCTCTTACTGATCGAATACTTCTATACCCGTGAAAGAGTCGTGGAAGATGTGCAAGAGATGGGTGAAAGCAATGATATCCCTCTGAAGGAACAGTTCAAGGCTCTTTTCCATGACAGGTATTATGTCTTGTTGCTGATCGCTTCGATCGTCGTATCTCTTGCGGATAATTTCCGCGGTACCAATGTGCAGTATTATTTCGTTTCTTATGTTTTAGGAGGAATCAATGATCCGTCACTGTTCATGATCTATACGATCCTGACAGGTGTTCCTCTTGGAGTAGGTGCTTTTGCGATCTATCCGATCACCAGACGTTTTGGGATCCGCAATACGACATTGGTCGGATATATCATCGTCGCTGCGGCAAGTCTTGTCGGCATTCTGTTTCCGACAAATGTGATGGTTGCCTATATCGCCGGTTTTATGAAACAGCTCGGTTATATCCCGGCAGCTTATATGTTAGGCGCATTGACATCTTCGTGTTTCGACAGTATTGAACACAGTTCCGGTTATCGTCTGGAAGGTCTTCTGGCTGTCGGTATCATCTCTACCCTCCAGAACGTGATGTATGCCCCTGTTGCCGGACTTTATGAGAAAGTATTGACGATGCTGGGCTTTGATGCCAACAGTGCAGGCTTCCAGCCGGCTGCTGCTTTGACTTTCCTGGGTATCGCTTTCTATGGGATCGAGTTTGTCAGTGCTATGATCAATGTCGTCATCCTGCCGTTCGTCGATCTGGAAAAGAAGCTTCCTGAGATCAATAAGGATCTGCTGGAAAGAAAGAAAGAGGCTGTGCTTGCACGAGGTGAAGAGTGGATCGAGCCGGAAGAACAGGATCGCATCGAAAGAGAAAACAGTGAAAGGGAACAGGAAGAAAACCGCATCCGTGATCTGAAGGAACGCTGTCAGAAGAAGGGTCTTGATTTTGACGCAGAAAACGAGAAATATCTGAAGAAGCTTGTGGAAAAGAAAGCCAAGGCAGAAGCAAAGGCTGCCAGAAAGAATAAGAAATGATACTGGATTTTAATCGAGACTGGCGTTTCCGCAAAGTCGGAGAGGAATGGAAAGACATCGATCTTCCTCATGATGCGATGATCTTGGAAAAAAGAAATGCCAGATGCCGAAATGGAGTCAACAGCGGTTATTTTCCAGGCGGCATCTATGAATATGAAAAGAGCTTTCTTGTTGAAGATCTGAAAAAGAGTCATGTGCTTCACTTTGAAGGGATCTATCAGAACAGTACGATCTATATCAATGAGAAAGAAGTGATGAAACATCGCTATGGCTATACCGCTTTTGATTGTGATATTTCAGATGATGTCATTCAAGGAGAAAATAAGATCTTCATCCATGTGGATAATTCTCTGGAACCAAACTGCCGCTGGTATTCGGGCAGTGGGATCTATCGTCCTGTTACATTGTATGTAAGAGACAGGAATTATATCAAATCGGTTCATATCGAGACACTTTCTTATGATCCTGCCATCATCAAGGTAGAGACAGATGGAGAAATCGTTGAAATATATGACGAAGAGACTCTTCTCTGTTCCGGCAAGCCGGGTGAACTGATGATCCCTAAGGCAAAACTCTGGAGCGAAGAAACACCGCATCTGTATACCTGTGTCGTTAAGAATCAGACAGATAAAAAAAGAGTAAAGTTCGGGATCCGCAAGCTGGAATGGGATCCGAAAAGGGGATTTCTGGTCAATGGTGAAAGTGTTAAACTGCGCGGCGGATGTATCCATCACGACCATGGTGTTTTAGGTGCTTGTGAGTATCAAGAGGCAGAAGAAAGAAGGATCAGGATCCTGAAGGAAAATGGTTTCAATGCGATCCGCTTCTCTCATTGTCCGGCTTCACAGATCACATTAGATGTCTGTGACAGACTGGGGATGTACGTGATGAATGAAACCTTTGACGGCTGGTATACGCCAAAGACTTATCACGACTATTCACGATGCTTTTATGAAGATTGGAAGGACGATATCACATCGATGGTGGAATCTTCATTCAATCACCCCTGCGTCATCATGTATTCCATCGGCAATGAAGTCAGTGAGACTTCCACAGACAAGGGTGTTGCCTTGTGTGAAGAAATGAGAGACTTCGTTCATTCCCTGGATCTGAGCCGTCCGGTAACAGCCGGTGTCAATGTATTGCTGAATGTCTATGCCAATATGGGCATGGGTGTCTATAAAGAAAAAGGTACTTATGAGCCTAAGCCTTTGCCGGAAGATGACGGCTACAAAGAGAAGAAGACGGGTTCCGCTTTCTTCAATGCGATGGCACAGAAGCTGGGAAAACTGATGTTTGTGATGAGTGCCGGCAAGAAGGGTGATAAGGCCTGCTTTGGTGCAGCAAATGCACTGGATATAATTGGTTTGAATTACGCAAGTTCCCGTTATGATGCGGACGTCAAGAAATATCCGGATCGCATGATGGTCGGTTCGGAAACGATGGTAAGAGATCTGCCATACAACTGGGAAAGGGTCATGAAATACCCGCAGCTGATCGGTGATTTCGTCTGGTCGGCTTGGGATTATCTTGGCGAAGCCTGTATCGGTGACTGGACATATCACAGCTATCAAGGACTTCCTTTACTGGCGGGACAGGGCATGATCGATATCACAGGAAAGCCTCTGGCTTCCATGGGCTTCATGCAGGTGGTATGGGGTTTGAGGAAGAAGCCTTATATTGCGGTCCGTCCGCTCAATCATGCCAACGAGAAACCAAGTACCGGGGCATGGCAGTTCACCAACGCGATCGACTCCTGGAGCTGGCGGGGATACGAAGGCATCAAAGCGATCGTAGAAGTCTATTCTCCTGGTGAGAAAGTCCGTCTGATCCTCAATGAAAAACAGGTCGGAATAAAAAGACTGAAGGATTATAAGGCGATCTTCAAAGTTCCTTACGAAAACGGAACACTGACTGCAGAAGCACTGGATGAAAACGGAAATGTCATATCTGCTCACTCTATTAAAACAGGAGAGAAAGAAACGATATTGTCGATCAAACCGGAAAAGAAAACCGTACATCCTGGAGAACTTTTCTATGTCCCGATCGAATTTACTGATAAAAACGGTGATCTCAAACCGGATATGGAAGAGAAGATTGAATTGAATGTACAAGGTGGAAGGCTGATGGGATTTGGCAGTGCTCTATGCAAGAGCGATGAACTCTTTGATCAGTCCTATCACAGGAGCTATCGTGGCAGAACTTTGGCTGTCATTAAAGCAGATGATGAAAAGAAAGTCATCATCGAAGCTTTCAGCAAGGGTTTTGAAAAAGCTCATGCGGAAATCGAGGTGAAAGAATGAAAAAGTATCAGATCTTTGGCGCAAGATCGCCGGAAGAAAGTCAAAGGGAACGTGATCATCGAGCACTTGCCCGCAAAGCGGCGGCAGAAGGATTTGTGCTGTTGAAAAATGATGGTGTACTTCCTTTAGATGCAGGGAAGATCGCTTTGTATGGACCGGGAAGCAGAAAGACTGTCAAGGGAGGTTCCGGCAGCGGTGATGTGAGAGAACGTTACAGCGTCACCATTGAAGAGGGTCTGAAGAATGCCGGTTTTACTTTTCCGACGACTCTGTGGATGGATCGCTTTGAAAGAAAATATGAAAACGATATTGAAAAATGGCATTCAGATGTAGAAGAAGCGATCAAGGGTTACAGTCCTCTAAAGACGATGCAGATGTTCATCAGGATCGGAGATTTTCCTAAGCCTTATCCATCTTGCACACCGGTACTCTCAGATGAACTGAGCGACGAGACAGATACAGCGATCTATGTCCTTGCCAGACAGGCAGGAGAAGGTGCTGACAGACATGTTGAAAAGGGAGACTATCTTTTATCGGATATCGAAACGGAAAGCCTGAAACTGCTGTCAGAGCACTACAGGAAACTGATCCTGGTGCTGAATTGTGGCAGTGTGATCGATCTTTCTGTTTTGGATGAGATCAGGATCGATGCAGTCATCTTTTACGGACAGGGTGGAACGGAGGGCGGAAATGCCCTGGCTGATGTCCTGACGGGAAAAGTATCACCAAGCGGAAAACTGACCGATACCTGGGCTGTCCATTATGAAGATTATCCGGGCTCAGACAGTTTCGGATACATGAACAATGACCTGGATAATGATGAATACAGGGAAGGGATCTATGTCGGATATCGCTACTTTGAGAAAAACGAGATCAAACCGAGATTCCCGTTTGGTTTCGGTCTGACTTATACGGAATTCAAGATCTCTGTTTCAGATGTCAGCGACAGTGAAGTGACTCTGACAGTGACCAATACCGGTAAAAGAAGCGGTAAGGAGACAATACTTCTTTCTGTCGCCAAGCCTGAAGGAAAACTTGATCATGAAAAACGAGTACTTGCGGCTTTTTCCAAGACAAAGGAACTTTCTCCGGGAGAAAGCGAAACACTGACAGTTCCGTTTGAAAAGAGATATATCGCTTCTTTTGATGAAGAAAACAATACTTACGTATTGGAAAAAGGTGAATATTTCATCACCGTTAACGAACAGTCCTGCGGCAGCTTTTCACTAAAAGAAGAAATGCTTTGGCCGATCGTCAGGAATACGAACGAAGAAAAACGCAGTCAGCGTGTCATGGATCTGATGAAGAGGCTGACAGATGAAGATAAGTGTCTGCTGGTAACAGGCGGCGGCTATCCTGTACGTGCCTACAATCAGGTCATGGGTGCTGCCGGACGTACATGTACGACATTGCTAAAGAAGGGCGTACCGAATATCGTTTTGTCTGATGGTCCTGCAGGACTCAATGTTCTGTCAGAGACAGCTGTGATGAAAAACGGGATCCCTACTTATCCGAATGGTCTTCCGGAAGACTGGCGCTGGGGTTGGCTCAGAAAAACAGAGGGATTATTTAAACGTTTTTTAAGCGGAGGCGAAAAGATATATCGCTATATGACCGCATGGCCAAGTGAAACGGTACTGGCACAAAGTTTTAATATCGATCTGATGGAAGAGATTGGAAAGGCGATCGGAAAGGAGATGCTGGAGATCGGTGTTTCCGTATGGCTGGCTCCGGGTCTGAATATCCATCGCAATCCTTTATGTGGAAGGAATTTTGAGTATTATTCCGAAGATCCGATCGTTTCCGGAAAGATGGCTGCAGCGATCACCCGTGGCGTGCAGTCCATGGGTGGTGTCGGAGTTTCGATCAAGCACTTCTGCTGCAACAATCAGGAAGACAATCGCATGATGACTTCTGCCAATCTTGATGAACGGACTTTGCGTGAGATCTATCTTCGCGGTTTTGAGATCGCAGTTAAGGAAAGTGATCCGTGGACGATCATGTCCAGCTATAACAGAGTGAATGGAAAACATGTCGTCAACACGAAAGAACTTCTGACAGGTGTTATTCGTGAAGAGTGGGGATATAAGGGTCTTGTCATGTCTGACTGGACTTCCACAGACCAGTGTTCTCATGTTGAGGCGATCAATGCCGGAAATGATCTGATCATGCCGGGCAGAAAAGATATCGCAGATAGTCTGTATCAGGCTTTAAAAGAAGGAAGTCTTGATAAGGAAGCACTTGAAGTATCTTGTGCCAGAGTACTGGAAATGATTTTCAATAGTGCTACCTGCAAGGATTTTAGGGGGTAGAAATGGAGATCAGGATCAACAGAAAAGAAAAAGGAAGACCGACGGATTATTCCTGGCAGTTTGGTTTAGGGAACTGTCATGCCTATCTGCTTCACAGAACAGATGTGATCGAACACATCAAACTGGCGCATGATGAGCTTGGCATCCGTTATATCCGCTGTCATGGGATCTTGGATGATGACATGCTGACATATCAGCGCATGGGAGACTGCCGGATGTTTTCTTCGGTTCCCGGAAAAAACAAGATCTCAGAGATCAACTTCCGTCAGGTTGGACATGTCTATGACAATCTGCTTGACTGCGGCGTAAAGCCTTTTGTGGAACTGTCTTTCATGCCATCAGCTCTCGCAAAAGGAAAGAAACTCGGCCTTGCCTATGATCCGAATATCACTATGCCAAGATCTCTGGACGAGTGGGCAGATTATATCCGAGCCTTTATCCGTTTCCTTCTGAATCGATATGGGAAGCAAGAGATAGAGAGCTGGTATTTCGAGGTATGGAATGAACCGGATCTTTCGTGTTTCTTTGCCGGCACTCAGAAGGATTATTTCCGTTTGTATGAGGCTACCGTCAGGGCAATCAAGAAAGAAGATGAAAATCTGCGTGTAGGCGGTCCATCTACCAGTGCTTGTAAATGGCTGAAGGAGTTTCTGGATTTCTGTGAAAAGAATGATGTGCCTTGTGATTTTGTTTCCACCCATCACTATCCCGGTGATGCGTTTGGCAACTTCATCAATCTGAATAATGTGAAGCACATGTTTTCTGCATCCAGGAATGCCGTGAAAAACAAGAAAACGCTCAGCGAGGCCATGACCGATATGTTTTTCCTGCCGGAGGATGCGAAGCGTTGGGAAAAGGGCACTTTGGCAAGAATGGACAAAGAAGCGAAAAAGCAGATCGGTGATAAGCCTTTGTTTATCACCGAATGGAATTCCATGGCTGTCTTTGGCTCACCTGTTCATGATGAAAAGTATTCTGCAGCTTTTGCAGTGAAAAGCTGTCTGGATCTGGATGGAAGTGCTGATGCATATATGTTCTGGTGCTGCTCAGATCTGTTTGAAGAGCAGTTCATGCTTCCAAAGCCTTTTGTCGGTTCTTTCGGTATCGTTTCCAATGATGGGATCCCAAAGCCGAATTTCTGGGCTTTCAAGATGCTTTCACAACTCTATCCGACCCGTCTTTCCATTCCGGATACCGGTGATGTGGATTGCGGGGTGTTTACAGATGGCAAAAACATACAGATCCTGATGACTCCTCAAAGCGGTGATTATTATGAAAACAGAAATTATGATATCGATCTCGCATTGGATTTTGAAACGGAAGAAGTGATGATCCAACGCATTGATGATACGCATTGCAATCCAAAGGATCTGTGGATAAAGATGGGTTCTTTGGATAATCTGACAAGAGCTCAGGTAAAAGAGATCAGGGAAAGGACGAAGCTGACTGCTGAGCCTTTGGCTTTTGAAAATGTTGATGGAGAAAGCAGATTTAAAGTTTCACTTTCCAGCAATGATGTAGTACTGATCACAGCGAAGGCGAG
Organism: Erysipelotrichaceae bacterium; assembly: GCA_017539025.1. Lineage (GTDB taxonomy): Bacteria > Bacillota_I > Bacilli_A > Erysipelotrichales > Erysipelotrichaceae > Colivicinus. The sequence goes on along the minus strand of JAFYHT010000034.1, from coordinate 52,980 downwards.
ATCATGAAACAGATCGTTTCAAATCCTTTTCTTCCCTTATGGGAATATGTTCCGGATGGAGAGCCTCATGTATTCGGCGATAGAGTATATCTTTACGGAAGCCATGACAAAGCAGCTTCTGATCGATTCTGTGTGGAAGATTATACCGTATGGTCTGCACCGGTGAATGACCTTTCGGATTGGACCTGTCATGGAGTGGCGTATCGCAAAAGCCAGGATCCGCGTTGCAAGGATGGAAAGCTCGTTGATCTCTATGCACCGGATTGTGTGCAGGGAAACGATGGAAGATACTATCTCTATTATTTCGCTGCAGGGCCGGATACCGATGCTTTCGGGCCGATGTCTGTCGCCGTTTCAGACAGACCGGAGGGTCCTTTTGATTATCTTGGTGATATCCGCTATCCGGATGGAAGACCTGTACTGGATTATCTGACGAACGATCCGGCCGTATTGAATGATAACGGGCGTATCTGGTTCTATTACGGCTGGGGTCTTGGTAGAGATTTCAGGTCTCGTATCCTGAAGCCGCTTTATGAATTCGTACTTTCAAAGCTCTGCAATCGTACACTGAAACAGATCAAAGAAAGCAGACCCAGTATCCTCTCCTGTGCCGTTGTGGAACTGGAAGAGGATATGATGACGGTAAAGACAAAGCCTAAGGCTGTTCTTGACAGCAAGACAACAGCAGCAAAGAACAGTGAACTGTATCATCACCCTTTCTACGAGGCTGCCAGCATCCGGAAATTCAACGACTTGTATTACCTGGTCTATTCATCTGGCGAGAATAACGAACTGGCTTATGCGACTTCAAAGTATCCCGACAGAGGCTTTGTCTATCGCGGAGTGATCGTTTCCAACAGTGATCTGGGTTATCAGGGAAACAGGAGTCCGAAAAACAATTCCGGCACCATACATGGCGGGATCGAATACATCAATGGGCAATCCTATATCTTTTATCATCGTTGTACCAACAATACGGATTTTTCCCGTCAGGCTTGCGGAGAACCGATTTCCATTGAAGAAGATGGAACGATCAGACAGGTGGAGATCACTTCACAGGGGCTGTATGGAAAAGCTCTTCCGGGCATCGGTACTTATCCTGCCGCCATATGTTGTAATCTCATCACAGCCAAACCGATCAGCCTGGGTCTTGGAAAACAACAGAAGATGCCTCGGATTGCAGAAAGAAACAATGAAACGATCCTCGTTGATCTGACAGCAGAAACCAAGGCAGTCTATAAGTATTTCGATCTCAGGAATACGGGATCGATCACAGTTGATTACACGGGTAATGGTGTGCTTGCCGTGAATGGAAGAGTTCTGGATGATCATTTTTCAGCACCGCTTTCAGGTGGTGAAAAAGAGACCCTGACTTTTGAATTATTATCCGGAAAGCTGGATATCAGATCATTTTGTTTTAAGGAGGCATGATCATGGATAAGACGATATTTCCGAAAGACTTTCTCTGGGGTGCAGCTTCTTCGGCTGCTCAGATCGAAGGTGCATGGAATGAAGACGGACGAAGCCCAAGCATATGGGACATCGCGCCAAAGAAGAAGATCAGAAACGGCGAAGATTGCCATATAGCAAGTGATCACTATCATCATTTCAGAGAAGATGTCAAAATGATGAAAGAACTGGGATTAAAATCCTATCGCTTTTCCATCAGCTGGTCACGTGTGATGCCTGAAGAAGGAAAGGTCAATGAAAAAGGGATTTCCTTTTATTCGGATCTCGTAGATGAACTGATCAAAGCAGATATCGAACCCCTTGTCACGATCTACCACTGGGATATGCCGTTATGGGTATATGAAAAAGGCGGATGGATGTCGGAAAAGATCATTCCATTATTTAAGGAATACACAAAAATCGTTGTGGATAGGCTTTCCGATCGGGTCAGCTGGTGGATGACCATCAATGAACCGGCCTGTTTCATCATGAATGGTTATATGCAGGGTGAACATGCGCCATTCAAGCGTAACTATCTTGCGCTTTCAAAACTGACACGCAACTGCATGTTGGCGCATGGTGAAGCTCTGAAGGCCATCAGAAAGTACGCAAAAAAGACTCCAAAAGTCGGTATCGCTTTTTCTTCAGGTGCGTTCATTCCAAAAACTGAAGATCCTGATGAAATCGAAAAGGCAAGAAGAATGAGTGTAGAAAGCGATAACGGGCTCATGTCCAATCGCTGGTGGATGGATCCGATCATTCTTGGCAAGCCTGTCAAGGCATATGGGATCTATGCATCTCATGAAAAGGATATGATAGAGATCTGTCAGCCACTTGATTTCATGGGCCTGAATATCTATACTTCTTTCAATTATTCCAGCTGGGGAAAAGGATCGCAAGTTCCTTCTCCGGGGATTGCGAAAAATTCGTTGGGCTGGGTCATTGATGAAAGAGTGATGTACTGGAACCTTCGTTTCATCTATGAACGCTATGGCTTACCGATCATGATCACAGAGAATGGTGTATCGTTAAATGATTCTGTTTCTTTGGATGATAAAGTTCATGATCCGCAAAGAACAGACTTCATCTATCGCTATCTGGGACAGCTTAAAAAAGCGATGAATGAAGGTATCCCTGTCATCGGTTACCAACATTGGTCGATCATGGATAACTTTGAATGGGCCGAAGGATACGATCCCCGTTTCGGATTGGTCTATGTCGATTTCGATTCAGGAAGAAGGATCATAAAAGATTCTGCCTGGGAGTATAAGAAGATCATTGAGACAAACGGAGCGGGATTATAAAAAAAGTTCAAGTAATTTTATATGAAAATAGCCCTTACGATCTGATTATCTGTAAGGGTTATTTTTGTGTTTTTGTTTGTTGTTTTTAACAGAGTTTGATCATATCCTCCATGATCTGAGCTTTGAAGAACTCATCCATATCTGATGTTTCAAATACCAGATCGACTTCTCTGTTCAGTGCTTCTTTCAATTCATCTAGTAACATCGAATGATCTAATAAAGTTCTGACATTTCCTTTTTCGCAGTAGATGTCGATATCGCTGTTGATGTTTGCTTCTCCTCGAGCATATGAGCCAAACAGATAAATATCATTGATTCCGAATTCTTTCATTATCGGTTTGATGATCGTTTTGATCTGTTTGATCGTATAGATATCATGATATATTTCTTTTCTGATAAGAGACAATAGATAACTGTTTCTATCATTCAAGTGATCAAGATAATCGATTACTTCTGATTCGCTGTGCTTTACTCTGAACTGATACATTTTGTAATTTTTCTTATTATATGAATTAATGTATTCTTTTTGATTAAAAGCCATGACGAGTCCTCCTTTCAAACATATGATATCATATGTTTAAATCTTACGCAAACAGTATCAGTTTTGGAACATAATTACGTATCGCATTGATTGAATCATTACCAAAAAGGAATATCTTTACTAAATTGATATCTATGCTTGATAGATAAAAGGACTCAAATATAATGAAAAGTGAAAAACAGGATAAACAAGGATATTGACATATTCTGTAAAATAAAGATGGAAGGAAAACAATGAAAGGAGTTATCTATGTATAGGATCCTGAGTAAGAAACCACTCAATTCTACTGTGACTCAGATGGAGATCTCTGCTCCGCTTGTTGCCAATAAGGCAAGACCGGGCCAGTTCATCATTTTGAGAGTTGATGAGGAAGGAGAAAGAATCCCTTTGACTGTTGCCGGCACCAATAAGGAAACAGGCGCAGTCAAGATCATTTTCCAGATCGTCGGTGCAACGACAGAAAAGCTCAATCACAAGAATGAAGGAGAGTATATCTCTGATTTTGTCGGTCCTTTAGGGGAAGCGACAAAGACAGAGGGCAAGAAGAAAGTCTGTATCGTCGGTGGCGGCGTCGGTTGTGCGATCGCCATGCCGGTAGCACAGGAATTCCACAGATTAGGTGCGGAAGTAACCTCGATCATCGGTTTCAGGAATAAAGATATCCTCATACTGGAAGATGAATTCAAGGAGTGTTCTGATCGACTCTTTGTCATGACGGATGATGGCTCCTATGGCAGACATGGCAATGTCACAGTCCCTTTGAAGGAAATGCTGGAGAATGGCGAGAGATTCGATGAGATCATCACGATCGGACCGCTGATCATGATGAAGTTCGTCGTACTGACTGCGAAACCATTTGATGTACCTGTCACCGTTTCCATGAATCCGATCATGATCGATGGCACGGGCATGTGTGGATGTTGCAGACTGACTTTGAACCAGGAAGGCAAGAAAGTGACGAAGTTTGCCTGTGTGGATGGACCTGATTTCAACGGCTATGAAGTAGACTTTGATGAGGCGATGTCCAGAAACAGGATGTATATGGGATTTGAAAGACATGCGCATGAAGAAACATGCAACCTGTTTAAGAAGGAGGCTCAGTAATGGCTATCGTAGAAAAGAAACATGAAATGCCTGTACAGGCTCCTGAAGTCAGAGCTCATAACTTTGATGAAGTTGCATTAGGCTATACAAGAGATATCGCAATTGAAGAAGCGAAAAGATGTCTTCATTGCAAGAATGAACCATGTGTTGCCGGCTGTCCGGTCAATATCCGCATCCCTGATTTCATCGAAAGGATCAAGGAAGGTGATTTTGAAGGAGCTTACCAGATCATCAACTTAAGTTCATCTCTTCCGGCAGTCTGCGGAAGGGTCTGTCCGCAGGAAAGCCAGTGTGAAAGCAAATGTACATTAGGCATCCGCTTTGAACCTGTCGGTATCGGCAGACTGGAAAGATACGTTGCCGATTATCACAACTCCCTGGAAGATGTCGTGATCAATAAGCCGGAATCAAACGGCCATAAGGTGGCTGTCGTTGGTTCAGGTCCTTCGGGATTGACCTGTGCAGGCGATCTGGCTAAGAAGGGTTACAGTGTTTCTGTCTTTGAAGCACTTCATAAGGCAGGCGGTGTCTTAGTCTATGGCATCCCTGAATTCAGACTTCCTAAGAGGATCGTTGAAAAGGAAGTCGATACCTTAAAGAAACTCGGTGTTGATGTACAAACCAATGTCGTCATCGGCAAGACTCTGACCATCGATGAACTCTTTGATATGGGATATGAAGCGGTATTCGTCGGCAGTGGTGCCGGCTTACCTAACTTCATGAATATCCCTGGCGAATCATTGAAGGGTGTCTATTCCGCAAATGAATTCCTCACCAGATCCAATCTGATGAAGTCTTATCTGTCTGATCCTGTCACTCCGATCATGAAGGGCGGCAAGGTGGCTGTTGTCGGCGGCGGTAACGTTGCGATGGATGCGGCAAGAACAGCTTTAAGACTTGGTGCCGATAAGGTCTATATCGTATACAGAAGATCTCTGGAAGAACTTCCGGCAAGGAAGGAAGAAGTCGAACACGCCATGGAAGAAGGCATCGAATTCTTATTGTTGCACAATCCGGTCGAGATCCTTGGATACAACAATCCGGATGACCCAAGAGATGAGAAAAACGGTTTTGTCACAGGCATGAGATGCGTGAAGATGGAACTGGGCGAACCGGATCAGTCCGGCAGAAGAAGACCTGTTGTCATTGAGGGTTCCGAGTTTGAGATACAGCTGGATACCGTCATCATGGCGATCGGTACTTCACCAAATCCTCTGATCAAGAATACGACGGATGGTCTTGAGGTCAACAAGAGAGGCGGCATCATCATCGATGAAGCAGCCATGACGACAAAAGACGGCGTCTTTGCGGGCGGCGATGCCGTGACTGGTGCAGCGACTGTTATCAGCGCCATGGGTGCCGGCAAGAAGGCAGCTCAGGGCATTGACGAATACTTAAACAGGTAATCTTATGAAAATATATATCCGTTCCAACAACTTTACCGATATCCAGCAGAAGCAGGCGATCGACTGTATCGAGCTTTTGACAAAACAGGGTTATACCTGTTCGGTTTCCGATCATACCAGCAGATTATTGTATGGCAATGAATCCCATCGTCTGTTTTCGCCGGAAGAAAGCGATCTGATCATTTCCTTAGGCGGAGATGGCGCTTTACTCTCTGCTGCCAAGGTTGCGATCAGGGCAGATAAACCACTTTTGGGCATCAACAGCGGAAGACTCGGTTATCTTTGTGCGATGTCTTATCAGGAACTGGAAGATTTTACGAAGGTTTTTGAAAAGTGTTCGATTTCGGAAAGAAGTTTACTGAGTTTTGAGCACGAAGGACAGACTCATTATGCGGTCAATGATATCGTCGTTTCCAAGGATGATTTTGGAAAGACTGTCGATCTTCATGTGGAGATCAGAGGTCAGGAAGAGTTTGAAGTCAGAGGAGATGGCGTCATCATCTGTACGCCGACCGGTTCAACAGCCTATAATCTTTCCGCTTCCGGACCAAGGTTGGATGTGGCTGCCCAGGTCTTTGCGGTCACGCCGATCTGTGCCCATGACAAGAACATCTATTCGAGAGTCATCGATGATGAAAGGGAAGTGGCTGTCCTGGTGAATCATGAAAGCGCCAAGATCTATTGCGATGGAACGTATATCTGTGATTTCGATCACAAAGCCTTGTTTAAGAAGGCAAAACAGAGACTGAAACTGTATCTGAAATAAGAAGTGATGAGGTGTGAGCGATCACACCTTTTTATATTATTTCCCTGGGAGAAAATTTACACACAGAAGGATGCCTGGATAAAGTATAATGGTTTTATGATGTTCAAGGATTTTGAAGAAGCATTACATCAAAGAGGCATCGTTCTTACTGATCGGATGAAAGATCAGCTGGATCAGTATGCGAAATATCTGAAAGAATATAATGAAAAGATCAATCTGACAGCGATCACCGAGTATGAAGAGGTGCTGGATAAGCATTTCTATGACTCTCTGCTGGCATATCAGGGGCAGCTGAATGGTTCTCTGGCCGATATCGGCAGCGGAGCCGGTTTTCCGGGTGTGGTGCTCAAGATCGTCTTTCCGGATCTGAAAGTATATCTGATCGAGCCGATCCAGAAGAGATGTGTATTCCTGAATTCGCTGATCGAATTATTGGGATTGAAAGATATCGAGGTCATCTGTGAAAGAGGCGAAGATCACTCATTGAAACATAGAGAAGTCTATGATCATGTCACGGCCAGGGCCGTTTCCAATCTCAATGGTCTGATCGAAGTGTGCGGTGCTATGGTGAAAAAAGGCGGCGACTTCATCTGTTTAAGAGGCAAGGATGGAAGGTTGGAGATAAAGAATGCTTCAAAGGCGATCGAAACGATGGGTTTTGATGTCGAAAGCATCAAAGATGAGAATCTGATGAATGGCGATCAGAGAGTCATCTCATATTTCAGAAAAGTCCGTTCTACACCGTTAAAATATCCTAGGAAATATAATATAATTAAGAAGAGTCCATTATGAAAAAAGAAATAGTAAAAATCAAACTGAATAAGATCATTCCCAACAAGAATCAGCCAAGGCTGGATTTTTATGATGAATCGATCAAGGGGCTTGCCGAGTCCATCAAACAGAACGGTTTACTGCAGCCGATCACTGTAAGGAAAAACGGTGATAAATTTGAGCTGATCGCCGGTGAGAGAAGATATCGCGCATGTCTTTTGAATGGGGCAAGTGATATCGAGGCCATCATCATGGATTCGACGGATGACGAATCGGCGAATCTGGCTCTGATCGAGAACCTGCAAAGAGAAGATCTCAATGCGATCGAGCAGGCGATGGCGATGCGCAGGATCATGACAAGTGAAAACCTGACACAAAGTGAACTGGCAGAAAGACTGGGTTACAGACAATCCACCGTCGCAAACAAGTTGAGATTACTGAAACTTCCGGAGTATATCAAACAGGCGATCTCTCATGGTACGATCACCGAGAGACATGCCAGAGCGTTACTGAATGTTCCGGAGGAGAAACTGGAAGAAGTCTATCTGACGATCACCAACAGGCAATACAACGTTTCCAAGACGGAAGAATATATCAAACAGCTTACGACCAAGCAACATTCCAAGGGCGTTTCCGGTAATCTGAAGATCGGTGTCAATACGATCAGGGAAGCTTATGAGCTTTGCAGGAAGTCCGGGATCGATGCGGATTTTAATGTGACTGAATATGACGACAATGTAAAGATCGTCATCAAGATGAAGAAATAGGAGGCAGACATGGCAAGAACGATTGCGATCGCAAATCAGAAAGGCGGAGTCGGCAAGACGACGACCAGTATCAACCTGGCTGCCGGTCTGGCATATCTGAACAAGAAAGTACTGCTTGTGGACTTTGATCCGCAGGGCAATGCGACTCAAGGCGTAGGCCACAGAGTCGGTTTAAGAGATCTGACAGTCTATGATGCCATCCTCAATGATACGGATGTCAAAGAATGTCTGAAGTCTCTTCCAAAACCGCCGCTTCATCTGCTTCCGGCAAACATCAATCTGGCCGGTGCAGATCTCGAACTGGCGAAGATCGAGGAGAACAGGGAACAGTTATTGAAGAATGCCTTAGCTCCGATCAAGGACAACTACGATTACATCATCATCGATTGTCCGCCATCACTTGGCTTACTCAATACCAACGCCTTGACGGCAGCGGATTCCGTACTGATCCCGGTACAGAGCGAGTATTATGCACTGGAAGGTATCACACAGCTCTTACAGACGATCAGACTGGTACAGAAGCTTTTCAATCCGAGTCTGAAGATCGAGGGTGTCTTACTGACGATGTATGATGCCAGGACCAATCTTTCGGCGGAAGTCGGTCAGGAGATCAGGAAGCACTTCAAGGAGAAGGCATACAAGACATATATCCCGAGAAACATCAAGCTTTCCGAGGCTCCGAGTATGGGCTTGTCGATCTATGACTATGCGATCAATTCCGAGGGTGCTAAGGCTTATGTCGCTTTGACTCGAGAAGTGATCGCTTCGGAGGGCAATTATGGCGGCTAAGAAGAAGCTTGGCAAGGGCTTGGATGCGATATTCGGTGAGAATATCGATTCCTTCCTGGATGATATCGAAAAAGGTGCTGCGGAATCTTACGGCAATAGCCAGACAAAGCTGCCGATCGCACAGATCAGGCCCAATCCTTATCAGCCCCGCAAGGAGTTTGATGAAAACGGATTGAAAGAACTGGCAGATTCGATCAGGGAAAACGGCGTCTTCCAGCCGATCTTGGTCAGGAAGTCGCTGAGCGGCTATGAACTGGTGGCAGGTGAAAGAAGATTAAGAGCTTCCAAGCTTGCGGATCAGAAAGACATTCCGGCAATCATCGTGGATTTCGATGACAAGCAGATGATGGAGATCTCTCTGCTGGAGAACATCCAGAGAAAGGATCTGACGGCGATCGAAGAGGCTGTCGCCTACCAGCAGCTGATCAAGAAACTGGGCTATACCCAGGATGAGCTGGCAAAGCGTATCGGCAAGTCCAGGACCAATGTGGCAAACATGTTGAGACTGCTGACTCTTCCTCAGGAGATCAGAGATATGGTCAATCAGGGCAAGTTGTCCTATGGCCAGGCAAGAACTCTGCTTTCTCTGGAAGAAGAAGATCGCATGATCGAGCTGGCGAAAAAGACTGTCAAGGAAGGTCTGAGTGTCAGAGAACTGGAAAGGCTGTGCAGCAAGAAAAAGGGAGAGCCGAAAAAGCCGTCTGTCAAGAAAAGCGATCCGTTTACGGAGGATGTGGAAGACCGTCTGCGCAAGAAATTTGGCACAAAGGTGGAAATCAGAAACAAAGCCATCAATATCAGCTATACTGATACTGAGGACTTGAACAGGATATTGGATATCATGGGGGTCATTGAGGACTAGAAAGGAATTATCAATATGGCTGAAAATGAAGAAAAAATCGTTCTTACTTTAGGGGAAGAAAAAGTTGAAGAAGAAACTTTGACTGAAGAAGAAGTCGAAGAAGAAAAGGAACATGCGACAGTTCCTGTTTCCGATGTCGTAGGTTATGCGAAACTGGATGATTCCAGTCTGAGTGAAGAAGAAAAGAAGATGGTCAATGACTTCTCTCAGCAGATCGATATCATGGAGACAAATACGGTCTTACAGTATGGCGCTACTGCTCAAAGCAAGGTCGCAGATTTCTCCGATACCGCTTTAAAGAATGTCAGGACCAAGGACATCGATACTGTCGGTGATACATTACTGGAGCTGGTTGCACAGTTGAGAAACTTTGATGTTGACGAGAAGAATGACAATTTCTTTGCGAAACTCTTCAAGAAGGGTTCCAACTCGATCAATGATGTCAAGGCAAAATATGACAGTGCAAATCAGAATGTCGACAAGATCGTCAAGATCTTAGAGAATCATCAGATCACTCTGATGAAGGATATCTCCTTACTGGATCAGTTATATGAAAAGAACCTGGTCAACTTCAAGGAACTGACGATGTACATCCTTGCCGGTTACAAGAGACTGGAAGAGATCAAGAAGAACGACCTTCCGGCTGCTTTGAAGAAGGCAGAAGAATCAGGTCTTCCTGAAGATGCACAGGCAGCCAATGACCTTTCCGAAGCGATCACCCGTTTCGAGAAGAAGCTGCATGACCTGGAACTGACAAGGATGGTTTCCATCCAGATGGCTCCGCAGATCAGACTCGTTCAGAACAACGATACTCTGATGACGGAAAAGATCCAGTCCACTCTGGTCAACACGATTCCTCTCTGGAAGTCACAGATGTTGATCGCTCTGGGTATCGCTCATTCCAAGGAAGCTGTTAAGGCTCAGAATGAAGTATCCGAGATGACCAACAAGATGTTGAAGGAAAATGCTGAGAACCTGAAGATGGCTACGATCGAGACCGCTAAGGAATCTGAAAGAGGTATCGTCGATATCGAGACTCTTACCGAGACCAACAAGAAGCTCATCGAAACTCTGGAAGAAGTCAAACGTATCCAGACGGAAGGCAGAGAAAAGAGACTGGCTGCACAAACAGAACTGCGCAGGATCGAAACTCAGCTTCAGCATGAACTGACTGATGTCATCAACAAATAGTTTCTGAATCTATAGCACAAAAAGTAACGGGAAACCGTTACTTTTCTTTCGTCTTGGTTTTGCTTGACCAAGCTGACTAAGCAAAGTATGATGATGGTGAGGTGATTTATGGTAAAAGTCAATATGTTGGAAGCGAAGACCAATTTTTCAAAACTGATCAGACTACTGGAAAACAAGGAAGAAGATGAAATTATCGTAGCCAGGGATAACAAACCGGTGGCGAAGATCGTTCTTTATAAAAAACCACAAAGCAAGAGGATCGGAGTTGCGAAAGGTTTTTTTGGGCACGTTGATCTCGAAGAATTTAATTCTCTTAACGAGGAGATCGCAAAGGATTTTTATGGAGAATAGCTATGGATATTATATTAGACACACACATCCTGATCTGGGCCTTGGAAGATGATCCGGTTCTTTCTCAAAACGCAAAAGAACTGATCAATGATCCTGACAATAATATCTATTTCTCTGCTGTTTCGGTTATGGAGATCAGTATCAAACACATGAAAAACCCTGCATTGATGAAGAAGAGTGGTAAAGATCTTTATGAGAAAAGCCTGGAAGCAGGTTATTACACCATGCCGCTCAAACCGAAAGATGCGGTCTGTCTGGATGATCTGCAGGTAAAGGAATCAGGTTTAGTGAATCATGATCCGTTTGACAGAGCTCTGATCGCACAGGCAAAAAGAGAAAAGATGTATCTTATGACAAGCGACAGTGTTATGAAATATTATGATGAACCTTGTATCATGATTGTATAGAAAGGAGATTCCATGATCTATACATTTACATTGAACCCCGCTGTTGATTATTTCTTGAGCATTCAGAATGAACTGATGGTTGATGAGGTCAACAGAGGTACAGATGCGATATTCAAAGCGGGTGGAAAAGGTCTGAATGTTTCCCGTGTCCTTTCTTTACTGAATATCCGATCAAAGGCGGTTGTGCTTTTGGGAGGTTTTACCGGAGACTTTATCAGAAAAGAAACAGAAAAAGATAAAAACATTGAGATCATTGATGTGGAAGTGGATGGAGTCAACCGCATCAATATGAAAGCTCATTACAATAAAAAGGCTTTGTGCATCAATGGTGACGGTCCACTTGTCGATGATAAGGCAAAGGAAACATTGTTGAAGATCGCAGATGGTCTGAGTGAAGAGGATGTTGCAGTGATCTCCGGAAGCATGATGAAGGGTTTTGATGAAAATGATCTGATCCTTTTATGTGACCATGTCCATGAAAAAGGAGCGAAGCTGGTCATTGATATGGAAAAGATCACTCCGGAAACATTGAAGAGATGTAGGCCGATGTTGATCAAACCAAATCTCTATGAGCTTGGATTGCTGACAGGGAATCCTGATATGAATATCGATCAGGCAAAGAAGGCTCTGAAGAGCCTTCATGAAGAGGGGATCGAAAAGATACTGCTGTCTTTAGGGAAGGATGGAGCTCTGCTTTCCGATGAAGATGGTTTCCTGTATCTGATCCAACCTGACACCGTTCTTGTTAATAAGGTTGGTGCCGGTGATGCGATGCTGGCGGCATTCCTGGGAAAACTGATCGAAACAGGTGACAGGGAGATCGCATTAAGATACGGCGGTGCGGCTGGCAATGCCACAGCTTCCCAGCTGGAAGATATTACTGCAGAAACGATCGAAAAGTTCCTGCCGCTGATGAGTACGAGGAAAGAAGGCAAAACCATATGAGAAAAATTCTGATAACGATCATTGCTGTTGCCTTGCTGATTCCTTTTGCTGTGAAGGCTGAATCAGTGCAGACCGGTAAATTCAGGTATATGCCTGCTTTTGAAGAAGAGACGCAAGAGGTATATTACTACAGTGATGATTATTTCTCGAAGAGCGGCAAAGAGTATAATGAACATCTTTTAAGCATGTCATATAATCTGGCGCTTTCAACTTTTGAGGTTCGCGGTGGCGAATATTGTACGAGCTTATTAACGGATACCGGTTTTCAGGATGTTGAAGTTTATGGTATGAATGAAAAGCCAACATTAAATTCATTGGGCATGCTGATAGGTCATAAGAAAGTCGGTAACAAACAGTTGCTTGTGATTACTTTGCGTGGTGAGAAATATGATTCCGAATGAGGCAATAATTTCATTGTCGGCAAGCAAGGTGATGCCAAAGGGTTCTGTGATTCAAGTCAAAAGGCAATAGAGAGAGTCAGAAAATATATTATTCCGGCAATCATCATGAAGAGCCTTCTCCTGATGGCGATGATTACTATCAGGAAGGCTGGATGTCAGATGATTATTTCGAAGTATATAAACAAGCATATACTGATGAATATATACGATTATATGAGCTGGGATATGAAAATGGTAAAAACGATCCTGAAAAAGAGGAAATGATCACCCCGGAAAGTCTCAGCATGTATCATCTTGCAACCGTAATGAAAAATGTCACAGAGATCATGAAGATGCATCATCCTCAATATAACCTGAAGCTGATCCAGGAGATGGATTCTTATTATGCGCCATATGGTCTGATTCAAGGGGATGATCAGCTGATCGATCTTGATGATAACGGAAAAGACGGATTGACTGTCAAAACAGGCGGTCCTCTGGAAAAACTGGTCAAGGTACAAGTCGATGGCCAGGATCTCAGTTCCACCGATTATGAACTAAGAAGCGGCAGTACGATACTCACTTTGAAGCAAGCTTATCTGAAGACGCTGGATGCAGGTACACACACATTGAAGCTGGTCTATATCGATAATGTGATCCAAGCACAGTTTGTGATCAGAAAAGCGGAGAAAGGGTCTTCATCAGACAACAGACGATACTCGATCCCGTTGACAGGTGTTGAATAGCGATACCGATTCCTGATGTGATCTTTTGATCTGTATGGTTCGGTTATAATGATAATGATAAGTAAGATCAGGGAGGAAATACTATGAAATACGAATTTGATGAGATCATTGACAGGATACATGACCCGTTTTCTTTTTCGGCTAAGTGGTTGCATCCTTCATATATCCTGGACTCTCTTGGAATCAAGGAAGTCAGAGATGATGTGATCTGTCTGGAGACGGCAGATATGGATTTCAGAGTGGCTCCGGAGATCATTGAGGATCTTAGGAAACTGACAGATCATGGGATCTTCGGATATTCAACGATCCCTGATTCTTACAGGCAAGCGGTCTGCGGCTGGTATGAAAGAAGACAAGGATGGAAGTTTGACAAAGACGACATCTTCTATTTTCCGGGAACACACGATGCCATCGCACAGCTCGTGAAAAGATATACCAAGGAAGGTGAAGGCGTCATCGTTCTGGTACCTTGTTACGGATATCATGGCGATGTGGAAGGAAATAACAGAAAATACGTTGAAGTGCAGATGATCAACGATGGCAATGAGTATTTCACGATCGACTTTGATGCTTTGGAAGATGCGTGTAAAGATGAAAACAATACGATGATCATCATGTGTCATCCTCACAATCCGACCGGAAGAGTCTTTACTCATGAAGAACTGAACAAGATCGCGGATATCTGCAGGAAGAATGGTGTCCTGATTGTTTCTGATGAAGTTCATTCGGATATTTTAAGAAAAGGTCAGGGATTCGAACCGATGATGAAGGCCTGCGGTCCTGAGGGTCTGATCTCCTGTACTGCTGTCAATAAGACGTTCAATCTGGCAGGTCTTGCGATGACAAATGCCATCATCAGTGATCCTAAACTGAAGAAGCAGGGAGCGGATTTCTATGGCATGCCTTCGCCATTTGGCATTCAGGCTGTCATCTCCGCTTATACAAAAGGAGATGCCTGGGTCGATGCATTAAATGAATATATCGATGGCAACATCGATACCTGCATGGAGTACATTAAAGAAAATCTTCCTAAGGCAAAGCTTGTCAGACCGGAGGGTGGTTATTCCATCAATATCGATTTCTCTGACTATGGTTTAAGTGATGAAGAAGTCGTAGACAGGATCTATAGAAAAGCCGGTGTCGTATTGAATTCCGGACTCTTCTTTGATGATTCAAGAAAGACACAGGTCCACAGGGCATGTCTGTCTTCTCCTAGGTCTGTGTGTCTGGAAGCGTTTGAAAGGATCGCAAAGGAATTTAAAGGCTGTTAATGGAGATCGAGAAGGAAGTATTCAGAAAAACACACCCGGTTTATAAGAAGTTAAAGACTTATGGTTTTCAAATGTATGAAAACCATTTTGTTTATGAAAAGGATTTTCTGGATAATACGTTTAGAGCAGAAGTTTCTGTTGATGAAGATGGAAATGTAAGCGGAAAAGTCATTGAGAAAGAACTGAATGAAGAGTATACCAATATCTATTCCGATTCCCATTATGGTGCTTTCGTCTCGCAGGTAAGGGAAGCTTATATCGAGATACTGGAAGATATCAGAGAAAAGTGTTTTGAAAAAGATCCGTACCTGTATAAACAGACTTCCAGGATCGTTTCCTACATGAAGAAGGAGTATGGAACTAAGCCGGAATATCTCTGGAAGAAATATCCGGATTATGCAGTCTTCCGCAACAAAGAAAATGGCAAGTGGTATGGGATCATCATGAATGTCGATGGTTCAAAGATCGGCAAGGAAAAGGGTGAGACAGAGATCATCGATGTCAAGGCTGATCCGCATACGATCGCTTCATTACTGAATGAAAAAGGTTTCTATGAGGCCTATCATATGAACAAGGAAAACTGGATCAGTATCGAATTGAATGATACGATCGATGATGAGATCTTATTCTCTCTGATCGATCAGTCCTATCACACGATCGAAGGAAGCGATGTCTGGATCGTTCCGGCCAATCCGCAGTTCTATGATGTGATCGGTGCCTTTGAGAAAAACGAAGTCATCGACTGGAAACAGTCTTCCGATATCCATGTCGGAGATATCGTTTATCTCTATGTGGCTGCACCGTATTCGGCTATTTTATATCAGTGTATGGCTGAAGAAGTGGATATCCCTTATTTCTATCAGGATAAGAATGTTTCGATCAATAGACTGATGAGGATCAGGAAACTGAAGAAGTATCCAGACGATCGTTATCCGTTCTCTTATCTGAATTCTCTGGGAATCAAGGCGATCAGAGGTCCAAGAAGGGTGAAGAAAGAGATCGCAGACAAGCTTCTGTGATAGAATACAAAACAGAAAGAACAATGAGGATTTAAGCATATGAGTTTCAGAAAAAAGATCGAATATCTGGTGTTGAAATATCTGGCGGTGCCAAAGACACCAAAGGTGGATGAAAACAGGAAACACATCGCCTGTCTTGGCGACAGCATCACCTTCGGTGCAGGTGTTTCAGGAAAGAAAGAAAAGACCTGGGAATATTTCCTGGAAGAAAAACTGAATGGTGAATATCAGGTACTCAACTATGGGATCAGCGGCAGGACTTTACAGGATGAGGGAGATTATCCCTATAAGGCAGATAAGTTCTATCAGATCTCAAAAGACCTCAAGGCGGATATCTATCTGATCATGTTAGGGACCAATGATGCTAAGCCATACAACTGGAATGAGAAGCGTTATGAAAAAGAACTTGATCAGTTCGTTTCAGAATATATGGGATTATCGGAAGGATCAGAAGTCATCCTGATGAGCCCTCCTTCCTGTTTTGTTGACAGGAAGACAGGGGTCGTCGATTTTGACATCGATATGAACAATATCGATGGGCCGATCTATCGCATCGTAAAAGAAACTGCAGAAAGAAAAGGTCTCAGACTGATTGATCTTCATGAATATACGGCAGGACATGAAGACTGGTTCGTGGATGGAGTTCATCCAAACGAACTGGGCAATCAGAAGATCACAGAATATATCTGTCAGAATCTGTAGGAAAATACTGATTATTGTTTTATATCAGAAGATCCTTCGGGATCTTTTTGATTACAAAGATCTTTAATTATGTTCCTTTGAGGTATAGTCCATTTAGACGGTGTTTTCATAGTTTCGCTGGGGTAGTGACGGGGGAATGCTTTCGTAACAGAAATGTTCCGTTTAGGTACGGTTAAAAGAAATATAGTATTGTTTTTGAAAAAGCGATATCAAACTGAAAATGAAATGGTTTTTTTGAAAACAAACTAGGTCGTTTGTCTGCTTTTTAATGACACAGATATTGTGTTATTTTCAGTTATCTCAGATTTGTTATTATGGATTAACGACAATAACAAATCAACAGTTCTTTTTGAAAACTCCGGTAATTCCTGAGATATTGATGTAATCGGAAGAAATGTAAACTTTGTAATGTCTGAATCATCATATCCGATTATTTTGATTTCTTCTGGTATTCTGTAACCTAGTTCCTGCAGCGCAACCAAAGATCCGAACGCTTTCCAATCCGAGTCGGCAAAAACGCAGTCAAATTCTAAGCCGCTGATGTATGCGTATTTGATTAAATCTTTTGCCTCGGAGAATGATCCTTTATTTCTGTTGCATGTAAGAATGTTTTCTTTTCTGATCTTGATATTATTTCTGTTAAATATATCTATAAAGCCTTCGACTCTCAAATTGCTTATAGCTGAACTGTTACGGCGACAGATGATCAGTGGTTTTTTACAGCCTTTGTTTATAAATTCAAGAGCTGCCAGCTGTCCTCCGTAAAACTGGTCGGAATTGATAGTGTAATAAGAATCCTTATGATCGACATTGACAAAAACAGCAGGAATATCAGATAGTGCTTCGTTAAAGTTTTCAGGAATTGCTCTGGTGGCTGGAACCATAATTAAACCTTTAATATCCAATTCCGCAAAAATGTTGAGACAATTGTTTTCGGTTTCCACATCGTCGTTGTGAAGCATGATCACAGGGGAATAGCCGTTTTTTAGCAGAGCAATTTCCAGTTCATCTATCAAATGAGGATAAAAGAATGTTATCAGACGGGGAAAGAGCAAACCGATAATATTGCTGCTGAATATCTTCTTATTGTTTTGCGCAACGGTATAACCTGAGTCTTCTATCGCCTTTAATATCATCTGACGTTTCTCTTTTGAGATCCGCCCTTTGTTATTGATTACACGGGAAACGGTAGAAGGGGAAACGTTGCATTTTTTTGCGATATCTCTAATTGAAACGACTTTACTGTTTGACATTTTTACTCCTGTTTTCTTAACAATAATATATATTATGAGCAATTATTATGCAACAAAAGATAATAATAGAATAAGAATGAAACAGTGTTGCTCAAAATTAGATGAAACAGTTGCTTGTTTTTTGTTTGTCTCTGTTGCTACTATAAGGGTGTAAACAGCGCGCGTAAAAGTTACACATAGTTAAGAAAGGGAAAAATATGAAAAAGGATTATAAAGCATTAGCAGATGAGATTCTTGATAAGATTGGCGGAAAAGAAAATGTTTCTTCTCTGGTTCACTGTCAGACGAGACTGAGATTTGTGTTGAAAGATGAGTCCAAGGCAGATGCAAAGGCTGTTGAGGCAATCGATGGAGTATTAAAGGTTATTGTCAATGCACAATTCCAGGTCGTTATCGGTACAGATGTCAAATTTGTTTACGACGAGATTGTCAAACAGGGAATAACTGCAGGCGGTGAGGTTCCGGATGATGATATTCCTGTAAAAAACAGAAAGATAGGTGATGTTGTTCTTGATTACATGTTCAGCATCTTCCAGCCGCTTATTCCTTATCTGATCGGAAGCGGTATGCTGAAAGCCTTGCTCTCCATCATGGGGGCGTTTGGCTTAAATAACTCTTCTTCAACGTATTCGATCATCAGTTCAATTGCGGATGCTGCATATTATTTCTTGCCGCTCGCTGTAGCAATAACAACTGCTGAAAAACTCAAATGTAATAAACTACTCGCTCTTGCTTGTGTATCTGCATTGGTTATTCCGTCTATGACGAGTCAGCTGGGTGCAGGAGCCACACTGTTCGGTTTGCCGTTAAGAAACGTTCAGTATGCTTATCAGGTATTCCCGGCAATTCTGTGCGTATTCCTGTATTCGTTTATGGAGAAGCTTGCGACAAAATATGTTCCTGCCGCTTTGCAACAGGTGCTGGTTCCTTTGATCACGATGATCGTGACCGTTCCTGTTACTTTGCTGCTTCTTGGTCCGATCGGTATTACCGTTGGTGATGTGATCACGAACGCCATCTTATGGTTTAATTCTAAGCTTGGTTGGTTAGCTACTGGTGTGCTTGCAGCTATTCTTCCGATAATGATCGGTACAGGCATGCATAAAGCGCTTGTTCCTTACACAGTTTCAACTATGGCAGCAGTTGGTTGTGAGTTATTATATCTGCCCGCTTCATTGGCACATAACCTTGGTGAAGCAGGAACTTGTCTGGCGGTAGCTTTCAGAACGAAGGATCCGGCAAAGAGAAGAACTGCACTTCAATGTTTGATCACAAGCCTGACTTCCGTTCAAGAACCGACTCTATATTCAATTACAATGCCAAACAGAAGAACTTTGATTGGCACAATGGTTGGATGTTTCTTCAGCGGATGCATCATCGGCTTGATGGGCATTAAGGCGTTTGCTGTTGCAGGCCCGTCGTTGACAACTCTGCCAATATTTATTGATCCAAATGGCGGAAACAATTTTGTTAAAGCTCTAATTGGTGTAGCAATTGCAATCGGGTGCTGCTTCTTATCTGTCTCGATCTTCTATAAAGACGAAGAAAAATAGACTCTGTAGTTTTAAGGGGGAACTCTACAAAGAGTCATCCCCTTTTTTAAAAAGAAAGGAAATTGGAAATATGAATAGTAGAATCAATGTTGCAATTCTTGGTGCAGGCACGATCGCTCCGGACTTTCTGTTATCTTCCACATTTGTAGATGATGTTATTCCGTATTGTATTTTCGGTCAGGAAGCTGATTTGCCTGTAATGGAGAAACTGAAACAGGAATATTCGCTCGAGAAGATCTATACGAATTATGACGAGCTGTTAAACGACGATCATGTAGATGTGGTATATGTAGCGCTTCCAAACAGTTTGCATTATGGATTTGCCAAAAAAGCTATGGAAAAGGGGAAACATGTAATTGTTGAAAAACCTTTCTGTTCAAGTGAAAAGGAAGCCGAAGAATTGTTTGAAATCGCAGAAGAAAACAATAGGTTTCTTTTTGAAGCAATACCAAATATACATTTCCCAAATTACAAAGAGATCAGAAACATGATTGATAAGATTGGGGATATCAAGATTGTAGAATTGAATGTTTCAAAGTATTCGCGTAGGTATGATGATTTTAAAACCGGAGTGATACTTCCTGCTTTTGATCCAAAAAAAGGAGGCGGATCTTTAATGGATATGGGAGTTTATAATATTCATTTTCTGGTTGGATTGTTTGGTAAACCGGACAAAGTGGAGTATTATCCGAATATCGAAAGAAACATTGATACTTCAGGGATCTTGTTTCTGAAATATCCTTCTTTCTGTGTGTCGGCAATTGCGGCGAAAGACTGTTCAGCTCCAAGCTGTATCAACATACAGGGAGACAAAGGATATATTCATTCGGATTCCACAACTCATCTTCTGCAAGGCTTTGAAATCAAAACAAACGAAGGTGAAAGACAACACTTTGATTTGAATGAAAGAGTTCTGCATGAGCGCCTGGCATATGAGATCAAAGAGTTTGCCGATATTATTCGTAATACGCAAACAGCCGAATATATGAAGCTGAAGAAACAGACATTAAATGTTATGAACGTTATTGATCAGGCAAAGGAGAGAGTATATGGATAAAAAGCTTGTGATTGCTTATCTTGGATTTGGCAGAGCAATATTGCAATATCATCTGCCATATTCCAGGAACATGGAAAACGTCATAATTAAATACGTTTACAGAAGACATGAAGACCGTATATTGGATCCAGAAATTGAAAATGATTATCCCGATCTGTATATTACAGAAGATATTGAAGAAATCAAAAACGATCCTGAAGTGAATCTTGTTGTGATCGGGACACCGGATGCGACGCATTATCCTTATGCCATGATGTTTCTGGAGTTGGGAAAGAATGTATTAATTGAGAAGCCAATCTCTCATTCTAAGAAAGAGGCCGAAGAAATTCTTGCGTATGCAAAGGAAAAAGGACTGATTGCAGATGTAAATCAGAATAGAAGATTTGATGGTGATTTCCTGACTTTAAAATCGGTTTTGGAAAAAGGCGTACTGGGAGATGTTCTGGAACTTGAATCTCATTATGATTACTACAGGCCAAACCGCGATTCGTCCAAACCGATGTATGTCTACGGAATGGGTGTGCATACAATCGATCAGATGATCTCTTTAAACGGGAAACCAGATAGAGTTGTATATGATGTCAGATCGATGCATAATCCCGGCGGATGCGATGATTATTTCGATATAGATTTTTTCTATGGGAGAAAGAAGGTTACAGTCAAAACCAGCTACTATGTAAAGATCTCATCCCCGAGATTTATCGTACATGGCACCAAAGGCTCTCTTATACTTCCGCAGGTAGGGCATATCTCTGAGGGCGGTCAGAGTGCAGAGGTTTTCGGTGATCTGTCTTATTTTGATGAAAACGGTGTTGAGCATAATGAAAAAGTTAAGATGCTTGACAGCAATTACGGACTCCTGTATGAGAATCTGTTTAGAGAGATCTTTGATGGACAGGACAAATATATTAAAGATGAAGAATTACTGATGGTTCTGGATATCATGAAAGAAGCAGTAGATTGCGCATTAGCGCAACAATAAGAGGAGTTGATTCATGTCGTTCCCAAATCATTTTTTATGGGGTGGTGCTCTTGCAGCAAACCAGGTCGAAGGCGCTTATAATGTCGGAGGAAAAGGATTATCCGTTGCAGATGTAGCCACATATAAACCAAATGTAGATATTAAGGATTATAAAGCACACACAGGGATAAGTCTTGAAGATATTAAAGCTGCCATGTCTGATGACAATACTGATATTTATCCCAAAAGAAGAGGCATTGATTTTTATCATCGATATAAAGAAGATGTTGTTCTGTTTGCAGAAATGGGCTTTAAAGCACTCAGGGTATCGATTGCATGGTCCAGATTGTTTCCTACAGGTGAAGAAGAATTTCCAAATGAGGAAGGCGTTGCCTTTTATGATTCACTGTTCAAAGAATTAAAATCTTACAATATCGAGCCAATCGTAACGTTATCTCATTATGAGATGCCTCTGGCGCTGTCGGTAAAGTATAACGGCTGGGTCGAAAGAAGAATTATCGATGATTTTGTAAGATTTTCCAGAGTCTGTTTTGAAAGATTTGGAAAATATGTCAAATACTGGCTGAACTTCAACGAGGTTGACAGCATTATTCGCCATCCTTTTACTACTGCCGGGATTATTCCTGAATTGTGCGGAGAAAAGGGGGAATTGGCATGTTGTTATCAGGCACTTCATCATCAATTTGTTGCATCAGCGAGAGTTGCAAAAATAATGAGAGAAATAGTGCCGAATGCAAAAATGGGCTGTATGCTGACAAAACTGATGACATATCCTCGAACATGTGCACCGGAAGATGTAGCTGCAACGCAGGCTAAGAATCTGGACAACATGTTTTATTCAGACGTTATGGTGTTCGGTGAATATCCTGTCTTGATTCTGAATAGAATGAAAAAACAGGGGATACAAATCAAAATGGATGAAAGTGATTTGAAAGAATTAAAGGAAGGAACAGTAGATTTTGTATCATTTTCCTATTACATGTCGATGACAGAATCCATTGATCCAAATGCAGAAAGGACACCAGGGAACACTGTCTTAGGAGTAAAAAATCCATATCTGGAAAGCTCAGACTGGGGTTGGCAAGTTGATCCGGTTGGTTTGAGAATTTCTCTGATTGAATTATATGACAGATATAAGAAACCGTTATTTATTGTAGAAAACGGAATTGGTGCAAAAGATGAAATGATTGATGGAAAGATTCACGATCCATATCGTATAGAATATTTCAGAAAGCATTTTATTCAGATGTCAAAAGCAATTGATGAAGGCGTAGAATTGATAGGTTACACAAGTTGGGCACCGATAGATCTGATCAGTGCATCGACAAATCAGATGTCTAAGAGATATGGATTTATTTATGTCGATGCGGATGATGAAGGCAATGGCACCTTCAATCGTTATAAGAAGGACTCTTTCTACTGGTACAAAAAAGTTATTGCAAGTAACGGAGAAGATCTGGACTAATTCCAGATCTTTTTGTTTATGTAGTATTACATTATTGTGCTTTTGAAGTATACTCAAACGGGCATCCTAGTGATATGTAAAATAAATAAGTTTTCATATACCCGTGTGATACAATAATGTATATAAGAAAATTTTGATTTAAATGATACATTAGGAGGCTTTTCTGATGAGAGTAGGATATTATAGATGCTCAACTGATGAACAAAATCCGGCCAGGCAGGTCGATATTTTGAAAGAAATGGGTTGCGAAGAAGTATTTTCTGATATGCTATCTGGAAAAGATCGTAACAGACCCGGATTAGAAGAGATGCTGAAGTTTGTCAGGAAAGGGGATATCGTCTGTGTAGAATCCATATCAAGACTGGCAAGATCAACTAAGGATTTGTTAAATATTGTCGATGAGCTGAAAGAAAAAGGTGTCGGTTTTGTCTCTCAGAAAGAGAATATCGATACCGATACACCTCAAGGCAAATTCATGCTGACGGTGTTTGCTGCTATGGCAGATCTGGAAAGGTCTCAGATCAGACAAAGACAGGCAGAGGGCATAGCTATTGCCAAATCCAAAGGCGTTTATAAAGGAAGAATTCCTAAACCATATGATAAATATGAATTTGAACAATTATACAAACAATGGAAAGCCGGGGATATCACCCAGAAGTATATGTGTAAGAAACTCAACGTGAGCAGACAGACGCTTTACAGAATAATAAAAAGATTTGAGAAAAAATGATTGCAAACGACCAATGTTGATTATTTCGTGTATACAAACATTTGCAGAAAGAGCACACTTTGCAAAAGATCAGAAGCAACGTTTATTTAAACTTTGGAATTTATGTATATAATACTTTGGAATTCTGATATACTAAACTTAGGAATTCAGGAGAATGGTATATGATCAGACGAGAAGCAGAAAAAGCAGTATTGAGAATGGCAGAGCAGTTTCCGGCTGTGGCGATCACAGGCCCGAGGCAGTCTGGCAAGTCTACTTTGGCAAAACAGATGTTTCCGGAAAAGAGATATGTCTCTTTTGATGATAAGAATCTCAGAGAATTGGCGAAAGCAAACCCGATAGATTTCCTGCTGGCGTTCCCGGATGGTGCTGTGATTGATGAGGCACAGAAGGTTCCGGAGATCTTCGATGCGATCAAATACCATATCGACGAAGAAAATATGAAGCCGGGCTCTTTTATCCTGACCGGATCAAGTCAGTTTCGCCTGAAGAAGAATATCAAGGAATCTTTATCCGGAAGAATCGGCCAGGTGGAACTGTTGCCTTTGACAATATCTGAGCTGAAAGAAAACGGGCTTCTGAAAAAAGATGCTTACGATCAGGCTCTAAGCGGTTTTTATACTCCTTTCTATGATACAGATAAGCATTATTATCCGGAAGACTGGTTTGAAAACTATATCGATACCTATCTGGAGATGGATATCTCTGAACAGATCAATAACAGCAATCTTTCTGCTTTCAGAAAGTTTATCCGAGTCTGTGCCTTATACAGTGGACAGATGCTGAACATGGAATCGATTGCCAAGGCTGTTGAAATATCTGCCGTAACGATCAAATCCTGGATCTCGATCCTGCAGTCATCCTATATCATTCATCTGTTAGAACCGGATACCAACTCACTGGGTAAGAACCTAGTGAAGACTCCGAAGCTGTATTTTATTGACAGCGGTCTGTTATGTTATTTGCTTCGGATCGAAAACAAAGAAGAACTGATTTTAAGCAGACACAAAGGAGCGATCATAGAAACGATGGCAGTATCTGAATTATTGAAAAACCGGACAAACAAGGGACGGAAAGGTAATCTGACATATTATAGAGATGTCAACGGTTTTGAAGTAGATATCATTGCCGACTGGAAGAAAACCTATGCGATTGAAGTGAAAAGCGATTCCGACAGCGAAAGCAAACTTTCCAAAAACGTCAGAAAGTATATCGAACAAAGAGGAAGCGATACAGATGGAGCTGTCTTTTATCTGGGGAATGAATCAATGAGGATCAGCAATACCGATTTCGTTTCCTGGAAAGACTGGTCAGATTACAAGAAACAATAAGATCATTGTTGGCTTTCCCTATAGAGAAAGCGATTATATCTGTCGCTAATTTTCAAGAAAGCGTTGTTGTTCATCAAATTATAAGTTATGTTTATTCATTTTAGATTTCATTAAAGAGGGATCATGAGTCTATTATTTATGATTTAGACCTGACCTCAAACGGAGTAACACCATATTCTTCCCGATATTTTCTAGTGAAGTAGCTTTGTGAACTGTAAGCCAATGAACTAGCGATATTGCTGATATCCATGGAAGAATATAGAAGCAACTGTCTTGCTTCATGTAATTTTTGAGAATGAACAAAATCATTGATATGTACGCCGGTTTCTTTTAGAAATTTCTCTGACAGTCTTCTTTCCGACATTCCGCATTCAATCGCCAGGTCGGATAAAAGGATCCGTGTGTGAAGATGCTTGCTTATATAGTTGCAACAAGATTTTATGATCAGAGAATAATTCCTGGATGATGATTCTTCTTTTACCGCCTCACAGAATCCAGCGAGCATTTCCCACATCAAAGCAGATATCTGTTCAATGGATTGTAAAGAATCCATTTTCTGACAATAGGAATCAGCCAATGAGTATGCTGTTTCGCTGTGCACACCTCCTTTTATTGCTGTTCTAGAAACGACGGCGGTTGAAGTAACAAACATATAACGGGCCTGCCGTTCTTCATCTTCTGACAGTTTTCCTAAATTTCCCGGTATGGAACCAGAAAGATGACGCAGCAAAGCGTCCGTATCTCCTTTTAACACATCATCACAGATCATTTCCTCGAATTCAAAAGGGGTATGAGCCATTTCGTTTTCTTGAATGGAATAGATATATTGTGCATGAATATCTTTACC
Source organism: Erysipelotrichaceae bacterium (assembly GCA_017539025.1). Lineage (GTDB taxonomy): Bacteria > Bacillota_I > Bacilli_A > Erysipelotrichales > Erysipelotrichaceae > Colivicinus. The sequence goes on along the minus strand of JAFYHT010000034.1, from coordinate 26,991 downwards.
TGCATTAGGTTTTTCTTTCCATGTAACAACCTGAATCTCATTATTATTGATCTCCTGGTTGCAAATAGAAGAAGCAAGGCATGCTGCCGACTTCAGACGGTTATCTGAGACAGCAGGTACGACACTGAGATAGCGAAGCAGCTTTTCTTCAGTGTCACCAGATAGATATAGAGGCAGTCTTTCTTTTAAAACAGAATAAGACTGGCGCATGACAACACAAGGCCCCAGCAGCAGATATTGTTTTGATGAAACAGGACAGATCGAAACAGAGAAAAACACAGAACTATATAGAAGCGGGATTTGTATTAAATTGGTAAATACTGATAAGAAGGCAAAAGATATTATATTATCTTTGAACAGCGAAGCAATCAAGTCCGCAAAAATATCAGTTCTACAATCAGACAAACTAAAAGTGAGAAATAATCTGACTTTTAAAGGCAAACCGGAAATTGTGGTTGAACCGGTAACTAGGAAAATAGATCTAAAAGGGAACAGTTTTGATCTTCATCTTGATGGGTATTCTGTAAGTGTTATGCAGATTGAATTATAAAAAGATATGAAAATAATCTGATATTAATTCAATAAAAGATGTCGTCGGAATATTCAGTCATCTATTTTCGTTCTGAATTGTTGCGGCGTTATTCCGTAATATTGTTTAAAGACCCTTTGGAAATGGCTTTGGTTTGAAAAGCATAACAGAGAAGAAATAGATGATAAAGAAAGATTGGTTTTTCTCAGAAGTATCGACGCTTCATTCATCCGGCACTTTCGATTATATTCGGTTATCGTATATCCTGTTTTCAGTTTAAATTGCCGACTGATATAGGAAGGATGATATCCGAAGATATTTGATATTTCTTCCAAGGAAAATCGATTATGCGTGTTGTTTTCTATCGATTGCATAACATTATAAATGATGTCTTTAGAAGAAGATCTCACACTTCGGTCCGTTATACATTCTTTTTGAAAGCTGTCAAACATCCTCAGTATGGTATTCACCGGAAATTGAATCCCACGGGTTATTTCTGTTTCTAGATCATGTGAAAGAACCAAAGCCTGTATCTCGGGAAGACCTGTATTGATCGCTTCGTATTCGAAGATTCCCAGTACTTTCAGCAAATAATTGACCTGTTCCGATTCGCTTCGTTCCGTAGCAGTATAAGATGCATACTTTTTCAATTTATTGATACACTTGATCACTTCCGGAGAGTATTCGGTATGAAACCCTTTGATTAAAGTTTCGATAACACTGTGATTGATATATTCATTCAGGAGATTGTCATTATACTGTTTGTTTTTTGTTTCAGCATTCATATCAAAATAATACAATAGATAGTAAAATCTATACAATATAAAACTTCTTTGTAAGAATATAATTGGCATTGTAAAATACAAGGAGATTCGATCATGAAAGCAATCAGGTTGATGGTGAATGATTTAGAAAAACCGCTTCCTTTAGGTAGCAGGATTATTAAATTGTCATGGAATTGTAAAGGAGAAGGTCTTCAGAAACAATATCGAATTAAGATCATCGATGAAAAAGAGGAAAACGTAATCTGGGACAGCGAAACAGTCAGCAGCAGCAATATGTATTGTGTTGTTCCCTCAGATGTGTCGGCGCGATTGAAGGACAGACAGAGACTGATCTGGAACATCGTGTTGAATTCTGATGAAAAAGAAGAATCTTGGCAGGCATTTGAAATGGCGCTCCTAAACAAAGAGGTATGGATCGCAAAGTGGATCTGCGGACAGAACACAGATAAAAGTGAAAGGCTTCCGGCAGACGGCTTTAAAAAGAGAATTGCATTTTCCAGAGAAAAAGATGCCGAAAGCATCAGGCTGTATGCGACTTCTTTGGGTGTTTATAGTGTATCTGTAAACGGAAAAAGACTGGATGGATATCTGTGCCCGGGATGCAGCGAATATACAAAGAGGCTTTATTATCATGCATATGAGATTCAAAACGATGTCCTCGAAGGTAAAGATTATCTGGATTTGGAGTTTCAGGTGGCTGATGGGTGGTATAAAGGAAAAATCGGCAGCGATAATGTTGAATACTTCTCGGGGGACACACTTGCTTTACTGGCACAGTTGGAGATTAAATATATCGATGGGACGCTTGAATGTTACGGAACAGACGAAAGCTATTGCTGGAGCAATGATGGACCGGTAAGATTTGCTGATCTGAAAGATGGAGAAGTCTATGATTCAACAAAACATTTCAGTTATTCAAAAAACGCTTTCCTTTTGTCGAATGTAAAAGGAGAAGAGTTTGTTGAGAACATTCCTTGCCCGGAAGCAGCGATATTGCCGATGATCAAGGCTCATGAAGAATTCGTGCCGGAACTGTTGATTTCTCCAAGCGGAAAGATGATTCTAGATTTTAAGCAGAACTTATCAGGCTTTGTGAAGTTCAATATACAAGATGGATTAACAACAAAAGATCAGAAGATCACGTTACGTTTGTGTGAAGTTCTTGATAAAGGGGAGTATTGCGATCATACATTAAAAGGAAGAGTGAACAATCTGCAGAAGATCGAATACATCTGCAATGGAGAAAACGAGATCTATGAACCGGATTTCTTCTATTCCGGCTTTCGTTATGCGCTTGTCGAAGGGATCGATACCGTTGATCCGAATTGTTTTAAAGCGATCGCGATCTATACGGATATTCCCTATGAAAGCAGTTTTGAATGTTCCAATGATAATCTCAATCGTTTTGTTCAGAATGTGATCTGGAGTCAGAAAAGCAACTTTATCGATATACCGACCGACTGTCCGCAAAGGGAGAAAAGCGGTTGGACTGGTGATGCACAGATCTTTGCGGCGACAAGTACTTGTTTTGCCAACACGGGTCCGTTTTTCCGTAAATGGCTTAAGGATGTCAAAGATTGTCAAAGAGACAACGGAATGGTGGTGGATGTCAATCCAAGAATCAGGCCAAACAATAGTGAAAGAGATGCGGTAAATGGAAGTGCCGGATGGGCGGATGCTGCGATCATCATTCCTTATATGATGTGGAAGATATATCAGGACGACAGTTATATAACAGATAATACGGAACTGATGCTGGGATGGAAGAAATATGTGATTCGGCTTGCTTCTGATAAGAATATGGCAGATAAATTGCCGGAAGGTCATCCACTCAAAAAGATTTATCAGAATGAAGCGCTTGAGGCATCGGCATATAAAAAGTATGCTGTGGAATCTGGGATTCATTGGGGTGAGTGGTGTGAACCGGGGTTTGAAGAAGAGACAAATAATCCGATGTATCTTGTTAAGCCAAAACCGGAAATCGCAACTGCTTACTTGCATTATTCGATGTCTTTGTTAGCAGAGATGTTAAGACATCTGATAGAAAAAGAAAACAAAGAGACCTATCTGAAAGAACTGAAGGAAGTAGAAGACTATGCCAGGGGATCGAAAGAAGCATATCGTTACTATTTCGCAAAGGATTTAGAAGGTCAAAACGATTTGAGAATGGCAAGGTATGTCAGAATGCTGGCCTTAGGTTTATGTGCATCTCAAGAAGAAGAAAAACAGATCGCTGAAAAACTGAATCGCAAAGTGATTGAGAATGAGTATAAAGTTGGTACTGGTTTCTTATCTACCGGATTCTTGCTTCAGACATTGGCAAAATACGGATATCTGAAGACAGCATATCAGATGCTTTGTAATTCAGAAGAACCAGGCTGGTTAGCAATGGTGTTAAATGGTGCAACAACGGTCTGGGAAAATTATAAAGGGTATGAAAACGGGCATCCGAGGAGTATATCTTTTAATCACTATTCGATGGGGTCCGTGTGTAAGTTTCTTTTCGATACTGTATGCGGCATCCAAATATGTGATAATAATTCTTTTGTTATCAAACCTCAGCCCGACAAGTCCTTGTCTTGGGTCAGGTGCAGAATGATGACGGTATATGGATCGGTCGAAGTAAATTGGCGTTGGCAAAATGATGAATGTGTCTATGATATCAAAATACCTGATGGAACGGTTTTGTTAAAACCTTAAAAATGCATTGTTCCATGTAAGATGGGTATACCCGTCTTTTAATATGAATAAAATCGAAAGGATCTGTGATGTATATTCAATTATAAGTTGTATCAGCTTTGTATAAATAAAATCATATAAGGATTATAATTCATATTTTTTATTTGACCCCAGGGTATCGAACTACCTTCATATCTGTTTGGCCAAATGTTCTCTATTTATTCCGGTAAGCATTTGGTGATATACCGGTTCTGTTTCTGAACAGTCTTGAAAAGTATGCTTCATTTTCTATTCCTACAGATTGAGCTATTTCTTTGACATTCAGTGACGTATTATCCAGCATTCTTTTAGCGTGTTCCAGACGCAGATTTATAATATATTCATTTGGCGGGAATCCCGTTATTTTTTTAAATTCTCTTGAAAGATGAAATTTACTGATACCTGAATTCGCCGAAAGATCATCAAGAGTGATTCTTTCGTTGTAATGCTTATTGATATAGGAAACCATCTTTTCAATCGAGTAGTAGCTTTCTGTTTCGTTTTCTTCTTCGCGGCTTTTTTTGATCACAAGGTGATTTAACATATTCTCTATCCGGTGAGATATCATCATGCTGCGAAGAGGTGAAGGAAACGAATAAGAATCAAGAAGATTTTCCAAGTCTTTCATAAACAAATCATCACCTTTAATAACGGGATTGCTTCTTCTGATGAATTCCTGATAGTATAACAAAACTCCCTGTCCGTTTATGTGAAGATCCATGTGTTCCCAGAATTCTCCTTGCGTCGCATATAGATGTCGATTATGGCAATCGATCCAAATAATATCTGTTGGATGAAGCTCGTAACTCTGCCCCTGATACTCCAGCTTTCCATTTCCGGAAACAGTATAGATAATCAGGTATGTATCGCTTTTATCTCGATTGGTAAAATAATCAAAGCCGGAATACATCAATGAGAAGGACTGTAAATACATATGTGCTTTCCATTGGTCGTCGGGTTGAGGAATGATATTTAACACATCGACATAACCGCTTAATTGAAAATCGGCTGATGATTCAGATGAGAACTTTTCGACTTCGCTTGTATCAAATTCTTTGATCTGCTTGATCGGTAAACCTTTTTTTCCTTTTCCCAATTCGTAATGAAACATTTGATATTTTTCTAACATCCTATTACCTCCGCAAGATAATGCAAGTTATTCAGCAATTCAGTGCATTTTCTGACTTTAAATTCGTTTCTATAATGTAATTGTACAAGAAATATACAAGCAATATAGTGCAATAAAGGAGGAAATTATGAGAATTTATGATCTTAAGACAAATCACACACATGAAATGCTTGGCCTTGATGAAAATCCGTATTTTTCCTGGAAAATCAAAAGTGAAAAGGAGAACACGAAACAGGCATCATATCGGATCGTTGTTTCCGATAAGAGCGAGATCCTTTGGGATAGCGGTGTAATTGCGTCGGAACAGACGACATTTATTCCATATCAGGGGAAAAAGCTGAAATCATGCACCAGGTATGATGTTACAGTAAGCGTAACTGATAACCATGATGATAAAGACGAGATTTCTTCATTCTTTGAAACTGCTTTTTTCGATCAGAAAGAAATGAAGGCTCTTTGGGTTGAGGCGGATGAGAAAAACAAAAAGAGAAAGAAGGGTTTTGGCAATCAGCCCGCTCCGACGTTATTCAGGAGAACCTTCAATGTTGACCAGAAAGTTGTCAGTGCCAGACTGTATGCAAGCTGTCTTGGTATTTATGAAGCCAGTCTCAACGGAAAAAGAGTTGATGACAGATCTTTTGCACCGGAGTATACATCTTACGATCATTTCATTAATTATCAGACATATAATGTAAGCGATCTGATCCGACAGGGTGAAAACGCTCTGGGAATGTATGTGGCAGATGGATGGTATTTCTGTCCGATTACCACAATGAACAAGAAGACTGCAAAGATGCCTCATGCTATATTCTATCAGTTGGAAATAAAGCTGGAAGATGGCACAAAACAGATTGTTTATTCAGATGGATCGGAGAAGACCGGAAAAGGAGCGGTTCTTTATGCAGATCTGTTTGCCGGAGAAGCATATGATGCAAATAAAGAAATCCCCGGATGGGATACGCCGGATTTTGACGACAGTCTATGGAAAAAGGCAAAAGTTTCTGTAAATCAGTCACACGTGCTGAAAGCACAGCTGCAGGAACCGGTCAGAGCCGTCAAAGAAGTAAAAGCTCAAAAGACATATATCTCACCAAAAGGTGAAAGGATCATAGACTTCGGTCAGAACCTGGCGGGACATGTGCGGTTCAATATAGATGTTCCGGCAGGAACCAAATTGACTCTGGATCATTTTGAAATTCCGGACAAAGACGGCAACTATTTCAACAACATATTAGGTACAAAAGGGATTGGGGGAGGATGCGATCAGAAAGTTGAATATATTTCCGATGGTCAGAAAGCCGTTTATGAAGCTAAATTCTCATTCCATGGTTTCCGTTATGTCAGGATCAGTGGACTTGAACGGGTGAATCTCGATGATTTTATCGCTGTAGCCATGTCTACGGATAAAAAGGTTGCAGGAACATTTGAATGCAGTGATGAAAGGCTGAATCGTCTCTATGAAAATACGCTGTGGTCTCAGCGTTCCAACATGTTGTCGATTCCAACAGACTGTCCGCAAAGAGAAAAAGCAGGCTGGACCGGAGATATCGGTATCTATGCGGCGACATCTTTGCAAAACGAAGATACTACAGGACTGTTAACCGGATGGCTGCGCAGCGTTGTGGCAGATCAAAGTAAAAAGGGAGCAGTTCCTATGGTTGTTCCCAATAATGTCAGCTATAAGAATCTCGATTTTCTTCTTAGTGCTATGGGAGGATTTAAAGGGGAAGCCGGCGTGGCGGGATGGGGTGATGCGTGCATCCTGGTACCGCTGGCAATGTATGAACAGACGGGAAATACGATCGTTTTGGAGCAGATGTATGAGACGATGAAGAAATGGTGTGATTTCATCATAGCTACTGCAAAGAAATATCGCGGAAATAAAAAGATTGCCAAAGAAATCGATCAGTATCTCTGGAATACCGGATTCCATTATGGAGAATGGCTGATTCCAAGCAAGACAAAGAACGGATTGACGGATACCAAAAGCATGACAGATAGCATGAATGACGGAAAGAAGTATGTTCCGGAAACATACGCTTATCTTGCGATGAACAATTTTGCCAGAATTGCAGATATACTCGGCAAAAAAACAGATAAAGAATACTATGGGCCAATGGCAGAAAAGATGAAAGATGCTTTTGTGAAAGGAGTCATTTCTGAAGATGGGAATATGCCGGTAGAAGCGATGGGAGCCTATGTCATTCCATTGCACTACGGGCTGGTTCCTGAAAGACTGAGAAAGCAGTTTACAAATACAGTACTAAAGAAAATCGAGGAAAATAACGGCTGTCTTGATACAGGATTTCTGGGCACACCGGTGATTCTTGATACACTTTGCGAAAACGGACACGCAGATAAAGCGTATGATCTTCTGTTTCAGACAAGATGTCCGTCTTGGCTATATGAAGTAGAAAACGGCGCAACAACAATCTGGGAAAGCTGGATCACAACAAACGAAGACGGATCCCCAATGGTTGTCAGCTTGAATCATTATGCGTTCGGGTGCGTCGATGACTGGATGTTCAGAAACATCGGAGGAATTGTAGCTTTGGAAGCAGGCTATCGTTCCTTTAAGATTGAACCGATTATTGATCCAAGGATCACTTCCGCAAACAGAACATTTGATTCTGAATATGGAAAAATATCCTGCGAATGGAAGATAAGCGGCGATACTTTCCATATGCAAGTTGATGTTCCTCCATGCACTACGGCAAAAATCGTATTGCCGGACAAAACAACCTTTGAAAAAGGATCCGGTAATTACAGTTTTGATTGTAAGATCAAGAGGAACTGAGAAGAACGATTGTTTCTGATTCAGATAATTCTTATTTGTTGATATCACAAGTATTTTTAGATAGTTCATAGCCTATTGTCTGTTGAAAAACGTACCTTTGTGTAATTAAAAAAGGTAAAACAGAAAGCAGAACACCTCATATGATCCAAAATTTTATTTTTGAGGGATTTTTCACTCATAAATGAGAATACAGACCCTAATGAGGTGTTTTTTGAATCCCTCAATAGGGTGTAGGCTATTGAAAAAACGATATCACAGTTCGATGATGTGTAATGCTGGATATTCTTTCGCAAATGAGATCAGTTCACTGATAAAGATATCAGCTGTTTTATCGATCCAGGGTCTTTCTGTTTTGTATCTGAGCATATAGGTCGTTCTTTTGGGTGGTTCATCTTTTCTGAATGGGACTTTGACGAGTCTGTGATATTTCATGCATAAGGAATCCGCAACATTTTCTGAGACGAGTGCCCAAGTGTCCGGATAGAGCAGATACTGATCAAGAAGAGTGATGTCTCCGATCGTTACAAATGGTTTTTCCGATGGAAAATGCAGATGATACCAGTCCTGAAAAAAGGATGGCATGGTGCTGTGGATCTCGTTATTGACATTCAGGTCTTTCAGGTCTCTTGTTTTAAGGAAAGGATCATCTTCGTGCACGATGATCACCATGTCTTCGCTCCAGATAGGTTTTGAGGATACATAGGAAAAATTGTGCAGGGAATTGGTGAAGCCCAGGTCGATGTTCTGATTCTGGATCAGCTGGTGGGTCTCATAAGAGTGTTCGGTCTGAAGATACAGCTTTATTTCCGGATGCATCTTTGAAAAATAGGGAAAGAAGTAAGACAGGAAATAAAGATTATTTGATACATTGGAGGAAATCCTTAATTCATAAAAGGACTGCTGATCTTTGATCCCCAGGGCCTGTTGATTGAGAGTGATCCATTGTTTGGCGATCGGCAGAAACTGTTCTCCCTCAGAGGTCAGTTCTGCTTTTTTAATGCCTTTCTGACGATATAAAAGCATTACTCCTAACTCTTCTTCCAGTCTTTTTAATCTAAGTGAAACAGTGCCTTGCGTGATAAAAAGATTGCGGGCTGCCAGTGCGATATTTCCGTCGTTTACGATCTGTAGAAATGTACTTACATCATCAAATTCCATATGTCCTCCAAATATTAAATCTACTAATATTATATATAAAATATAAATCATTTTCATAATATTTACTTTCCCATACAATGAAATTGTCAAAAGATCACAAGGAGGAAAAAGTGATGAATTATGAAAGCTTTGCAGATCAGATCGTTGAACTGGTCGGTGGAAAAGAAAATGTCAGAGAACTCGAACATTGTGTTACGAGACTTCGCTTCGGTTTAAAAGATGTTAAAAAGGCAGATACGGATGCGGTCAAGAAACTTGAAGGCGTCATGGGTGTCGTCACCACAGGCAAGCAGTATCAGGTCGTAGTTGGCGGCGAAGTAATTCCATCCTATAATGCAATTGTAAAGAAGTACAACTTCGAAGGCGGCGAAGTTGATGCAGATGATGATGAAAAAGAACCGTTAACTTTCAAATCTCTCTGGGGCAACCTGATCGATTATATCTCCGGTACGATGGCTCAGATCATTCCGTTGTTTATTGGATGCGGTCTGATCAGCTGTATCCTGGCAGTCGCAAGGATTGTAACGACAGTTGACACGGGATCTTCTACTTATCTCTTATTCAACTCGATCGCCAATTCACCTTTCTACTTCCTGCCGGTGCTGGTCGGTTATGCGGCAGCTAAGAAACTGAAATGTAATCCATTCTTAGGCGCAATGCTTGGCTTGTTCCTGGTACACCCTTCATTCACAAAGATGATTGGCGCGGAAATGGAAACTACATTATTCGGTGTTCCATTCAAAGCACTGTCTTATGCTTCTACGATCTTCCCGACTCTGATCGGTGCATATGTATTAAGTTATGTTGAACCGTTCATCTATGGCAAGCTGCCTAAGGTCCTGAAGTCGATCCTGGGACCGTTCCTTACGATCCTGGTCATGTCATTACTGATGTTGTTTGTGATCGGTCCGGTCGGTTACTACATCGGTCAATATCTTGCGAAAGCGGTTATCGCTTTATCCAATATTCCGTTTGGCATCGGTGTCGGTATCCTGTCTGCTTTACAGCCGGTATTGGTTCTGTTTGGAGCACATACTGTCCTTGCAGCTCCGATGACAGCAAATATCCAGAACCTTGGATTTGATGCAGTTGTCAGACCGGCGTTCATCATGGCGTCATTCGGTGGATTTGGTGCTATGCTGGCAGTCGCGATCAGATGCAAGAATCCAAGTCTGAAAGGTATGGCCTACGGATGTTCCTTAACTTCATTCCTGGGAACAGCGGAACCTGCTATGTACAGTTTCCTGATTCCTTTATTGAAGCCATTCATTGCCGGATTAGGCGGAGCATTCTGCGGCGGTATCGTATCTTCTTTGCTTGGCGCAAGAGCTTATGCCATGGGTAAGAACGGTGTCTTCGGTTGGCTGGTATTCGAAGATACGATCATTCAGATCATCATTGCTTCATTGGTTGCAACAGCTGTCGGATTCGTGCTGTGCTGGATCCTCGGCTTTGATGAAAGCAAACTGGAAAAGAACTAAAAACAAATCATGATCCTTCCCTCCGTGCGGGGGAAGGATCCTCTGATATCAAATGGAAAGAAAATAACGAAGGAGAGAAACATATGAACAAGACACGTTTTCCAAAAAACTTCCTCTGGGGCGGTGCAGTCGCAGCAAATCAGTGTGAAGGTGCTTATCTTGAAGATGGCAAAGGATTGAATGTGACCGATGTATGCAAAGGTCTTCTGAAAGATCCTTACATGAAGTGGAACGGAGAAAAGTGGGAAGCAGATCTTGAAGGTTTCTTTCCGAGCCACGAATCGATCGATTTCTATCACAGGTACAAGGAAGACCTTGCCCTGATGGGAAAAGACGGCATGGGTTTTAAAGCTTTCCGTACTAGTATTTCCTGGGCACGTATCTTTCCAAACGGAGACGAAACAAAGCCCAATGAAGCGGGATTGAAATATTATGATGATCTTTTCGATGAGATGCATAATCAGGGTATCGAACCGGTCGTCACGATGTCCCACTATGAAACGCCGCTTCATCTGTTAACGGAGTACGGCGGCTGGCTGAATGAAAAGATGATCGATTTCTGGATGAACTATGCCGAAACGATCTTGAGAAGATATAAAGATAAAGTAAAGTACTGGCTGACTTTCAATGAGATCAACAATCTCTTCAAGATCCCATTTGCTCCGGGTGCCTGCCTGGATATCCATCCGAAGAACATTGAAAAAGTAAATGCGGATCTGACAAGAAAAGAACTCTATCAGGCGGCTCACTATGTGGCTGTTGCCAATGCAAAGACTGTGAAACTGGCCAGAGAGATCAATCCCGATATGAAGATCGGTGCGATGCTTTCGCTTTCCGGCATGGCAACGTATCCTGAGACTTGTAAACCGGAAGACGTCATCGCTGTTCAGCAGTTTCAGCATCAGCAGCACTTCTTCCTGGATCTTTTCTGCAAGGGCAAGTATTCCGGTTATGCCAGAAGAGAATGGGAAGAAAATGGTTATACTCCGATCATGAAGGATGGCGATCTTGAACTCATTCAAGAGAATACCGTCGACTATATTGCTTTCTCTTATTACAAGAGCTGTGTCTTAAGAGCAGGTGCTGAGATGAAAACGGATACCGGCGGTGTCTATGGTTTAAAGAATCCGTATATCACAGAATATTCCCCTGAGCCATGGAAGTGGCCTGTCGATCCACAGGGCTTAAGATATCTGTGCAACTATCTCAATGACATTTATGACAAGCCGTTATTCATCGTGGAAAACGGGATCGGTCTGGATGAAAAGGAAGATGAAAACGGAAAGATCGAAGATGATTTCAGAAGATACTATGTTTCTGAGCATCTGAAACAGTTGTCTGAGGCCATCAATGACGGATGTAATGTCATGGGTTATCTATACTGGGGACCGATCGATATCGTAAGTGCCGGAACAGGTGAGATGAAAAAGAGATATGGTTTCATCTATGTCGACAAGGACAATGACGGAAACGGCGATCTGCACAGAAGCAGAAAAGAGAGTTTTGACTGGTATAAAAGAGTCATCGAGTGTAATGGCGAAAATCTGGATTGATTTGTCATTATTTACAATTCTTAAAGAGCGGATAGTACATAGGGTCCGCTTTTTGTTTTAATTGAAAAATACCTCACAAGGTGTACTCTATGGAATTATGTCAACAAAAAACTTCATGAGAACACATGATTCGCTGGCAGGTTTTTTGTATGTGATTATTCTATAATGATAGTAATGATACATTTTGATATAGAACAGTTCGATCATTCTCTCATCATCTGTCCGGATGCGTATAAAAGAAGCATCCTGGAGGATCTTTACAAGGAGAAAAAGATCGTTGATCTTAAGTTCATGTCTTTGAGTGAATACAGGAAGAAGTATTATTTTGATTATGATTTCAAGGCGATCAGATATCTGAATGAGACACGTGGCTTAAGCATATCCAACGCAAAAGAAATACTGGATCGTCTCTATCTTGTAGAAGATGGAAGGATCTATCACAATGAGAAGCTGGACCGACTGGTTTCATATAAAAAGGAGCTGGATGAGAAGGGATTACTGATCTATGATCCTTTCTTTCTTCCTTCGATCAATGATCGTAAGATCTTTGTGATCGGATATGGGCAGCTTCTAGAAGAAGATACAAGGATCATTAATGGTACGATCATTCCTTATGAGAAGAAGGAAAAGAAGTATCAGATATCCTGTTTTGAAGAGATTGAAGAGGAAGTACTTTATCTCTATGATGCGATCTCAGATCTTCTGGAAAACGGAGAAGACATCAATCATATCCATGTGATGAACGCAGCGGATGACTATCGTTCCTACTTCAAGCGATTCAATGAGTACTATGGCTTCCTCATCGATCTGAAGGATGACGATGTATTATCCGGCACTTCTTTGGCAAATGAATTCCTGGATATGATAGATACTTATTCCAAAGAAGAGATCTATGAGTATCTGAAAGAAAAAGGCGAGATCGGTCAGAAACTGATCGATATCATCAACCGCTATCCGGAATATGATCTCAAAGATGTAAAGACATTCCTCATCGAAGATCTGAATAAAGGAAAGATCGATCGAAATGAATATCGCAATGTGGTCAGCTGTGATGATCTCTATACCTCTTATGAAGAAGGAGATCATGTCTTCCTGATCGGTTTCAATGACGGCTTCCCTGTATTGAAAAGAGATACCGACTATATCACGGATTCGATCGCACCTTTGGTGAATGTCAGTGATTGTGAAACGAAGAATGCGCTGATCAGAAGGAATGTCAGAGCTTATCTTTCAAATATTGATCATCTATATATTTCTTACTCCAAAAAGAGTCCGTTTAATACATATGAATTCTCCAATCTGTATTTTGAAAACGAATACGAAAAGATCGATCCTCAAAAAGACCTGGATCATTCAAAACTGTATAACAGGCTCAAGTGCGGATACCTGCTGGATCACTTCTATCGCTACAACGAAGTTGATGAGGATCTGGGAGCTTTGTATCACAATCACAGCGATATCCCATATGGAAACTATGACAACCGTTTCAAGGGTCTAAGTGAAGATCAGATCGATCAGATCTCAAAGATCAGGCTGTCATATTCCAGTATGGATAAGTTCTATAAATGCGCATTCGCTTACTATATCGAAAACATACTTGGTTTGAACAATTACGAAGATACCTTCTATACTCTGATCGGTACTTTATGTCATGAAGTTTTAAAAGATCTCTATCGAGAAAAGGATTTTGAGTTTGAAAGATCTTTCAAATACAATTTTGAAAAACTGAAAGACAGCGATCCCGGTTTCAATACCGGTAAGGATCTTTTCTTTGTAGAAAAGGTAAAGGAAGAATTAAGGAAGGATATCGGGATCATTGAAAGACAGAAGTCTTCCATGAGTCTTGATAAACAGATCTGTGAGAATGACTTCCATATCTCTGTTGATGAGAAACTGGAGTTCAAGGGTTTCATCGATAAGGTCATGTATTACGAGGGGAAGGATGAAGTCGTTGCCGACGTGGTGGATTATAAAACAGGCAACAGTGCCAAGATCAAGAAGAAGCTGATCCCTTATGGACTTTGTCTGCAGCTTCCTTCCTACATGTATCTTCTGAAGAAAGACAATCCGTTTGATAAACCGATCTGCTTCGGTGGTTTCTATCTCCAGCATCTGATCAATTCTGATCTGAATTACGATGAAGAAAAAGACAGCGATCAGATCAAGGAAGAATCCATGAAGCTGGAAGGTTTTACGACAGCGGATATCGACAGGATCACTTTCATCGACCAGAGTATCGATGAAGGTAGATCGAAGAACATCAAGGGATTACGTTTCAAGAATGATGGAACATATTATGCCAACAGTCCGATCGTAAGCGATGAGGAGATCGATGAGATGACGGGTACTGTCGAAGGACTGATCGAAAAGGCAAAAGGACGCATCTTTGAAGGAGACTTTAAGATTGATCCGAAAGAGATCGACGGAGTCAATGAATCCTGCGGATATTGTCCGTATCGTTTCTTATGTTATGTGCGTTATCGGGATCTTGTGAGTATCTCGACAAAGGAGAAAGATGATGGCACAGTGGACTGAGTATCAGAAAAAAGCGATCGAACATTTCGGTCACAACATCCTGGTTTCAGCCGGTGCCGGCAGCGGCAAGACAGCTGTCCTTTCGGAAAGAGTATACAGACTGGTCGGAGAACGCAAGATCGATATCGATCGCCTGCTGGTATTGACTTTCACAAACAAGGCAGCTGCTGAGATGAAGTTCAGGATCCGTACAAAGATCGTCAAGGATGAGGATCGTCTTTTTGCGAACGAAGAAGAAAAGATGAAACAGATCAACAAGATCGATTCTTCTTTCATCATGACTTTTGATGCCTATGCCCTGTTCCTGGTGAAGAAGTATCATGACCTTTTGAATATCGATCAGGACATCGCGATCATCGATGCCAATATCCTGGCCAATGAAGAGGAAGAACTCCTCGATCAGATCATGGAAGAAGAATATGAAAGAAGATCCTTGGATTTTGTGAAACTCATCGATGCTTTCTGTGTCAAGGATGACTCCAATATCAGGGATCTGATCAGACAGCTCAACTACAAGCTTTCATCAATCTATGAACGTAAGGATTATATAAAGGATTATTCCGATCGTTTCTACAGTAAAGATGCAATAAACGGATATATTGAAAGATATACCTGCCTTGTGAAAGATAGGATCTCATTGATCCGTAAGCTGACAGAAGAATTTGCCTGGGGTGCTGAGAATACGGAAGAATACTTTATGGGGCTTGATGATCTGTTTCATGTGTCTTCCTATGATCAGATCAGAGATGCAGTTTTGAATATCGAGATCACCAAAAAAAGACTTCCGAAAGGCAGCGGTGTTTCTGAAGTAAAGAAACAGATAGGTGAAGAGATCAAGAAACTGAAGAAACTCTGTCTGAGCGATGAGGATACACTGAGAAAAGAAACGCAGATGACACTCGGCTATGATCTGTGTCTTTTGAGACTGGCAGATCAGCTGGATGAAAGAGTTTCTGCATTCAAGGCGGAAAAGAAGTTTTATGATTTTGCGGATATCTTTCGCATGTCGATCGATCTGATCGTCCTTCATCCTGAGATCGCAAAGGAGATCTCTGATGGATTTGATGAGATATTGATCGATGAGTATCAGGATACCAACGACCTGCAGGATGAATTCATCAGCAGGATCGCAAAAGACAATGTCTATATGGTCGGCGATATGAAACAGTCGATCTATCGATTCCGAAACGCCAATCCGAAACTTTTCATGAAGAAGTATCTGGATTATGAAGATGATGAAAAAGATGAACTGATCATTTTACCGCATAACTTCCGTTCCAGAAGAGAGATCATTGATGATGTCAATGTCGTATTTGACAGACTGATGGATCTTGATATCGGCGGATGTCAATATCGAAGATCCCATCACATGGAAGCCGGCAGAACAGATGGAAGATATGATGATCAGGACAACCATCTGGAGATCATCAATTATCTGCCTGAAGAAACGGATGTCGATCTTTCTTCTTTCAACAAGCACGAGATCGAAGCGTTCATCATGGCGAAAGATATCTCAGACAAAGTCGGTACTTTCCTGGTGAAAGATAAAGAGGAAGTACGCCCTGCGAGATATAGTGATTTCTGTATCATCGTCGATCGCACCAACAACTTTGATCTCTATAAGCAGATCCTGACGTATCACAATATCCCTTGTGTGATCGAAAAGGATGAGAAGATGTCCGATTCGGATCTGATCTCTGCTTTGAAGGCAGTATTTGCCTTGCTGGAGAAGATCGAAGAAGATGATCTTGGTTATGATTTCCGTTTTGCCTTCCTTTCATTGGCGAGAAGTTTCTTGGTCAATATGAAGGATGAAGAGATCTATGAGATCTTCAAGGAAGAAAGCTTCAGAGAAACAGATATCTATCAGACATTGAAGCCATTGGCAGATGATGCCTATGCCTTGTCTTTGACTTCCATCCTGGATGAGATCATTTCTGTTTTTGATGTCTATGAAAAGATCTATCTGATCGGCGATGTCAAAGAGAATCTGATCAAGATCGATTATCTCTACCAGCTTTGTAAGAGTCTGAACGGTGTGAGCTACGACTATCGCATGTTCAACCGGTACCTGGAAAATATCTTTGATTCAGGGGAAGAAAGAGACATCACATACCGCATCGATCAGGACAGTGAAGATGCGGTCCGTATCATCAATATCCATAAGTCCAAGGGATTGCAGTACAAGATCTGTTACTTCCCGGCACTGGATGTGGATTTCAATCTGAGTGATATTAGAGACCGTTTTCTTTTCTCAAAGGATGCGGGTATCATCACACCGGTGAATATCGAAGGAAGAGGTCTGAAACAGTCTTTGAGAAAGTCTTTGTATGTCGATGATTTCCTGAAAGAAGACATCGGTGAAAAGATGAGACTTTTATATGTCGCTTTGACAAGAAGTGAAGAAAAGATGATCATGATCGCTTCCTTGAAAGATGAGACAGGAGATGGAGATGTCATCGATCCTGATCTCAGGATCGGATACAGAAATTTTGCGGATATGTTGAACAGCATCTATCAGGATCTCGATGGAAATGGTTTTATCAGGGATTGTGATCTGTATGCCTATCCTTTCTCCAAGGATTATCGTTATCCGAAGAAGCAGGATCTCTATACAAGGATCAAGGGAAGTGACAGAAAGATTGAAAACAGAAAGATAGTTAAGATCATACCGGAAAAGATCGAGAGTTCCCGTTTCTCCAAGGAAGCAGGTCTGATCGATCCATCAACGATCGAAAAGATGGAACTTGGTACGAAGCTGCACTACTATCTGGAGACATTAAATTTCATGGATCCGGATTATTCCCTTGTGGATGAACGCTATGTCCATCTGATCAGAAACTTTATGGAATCTGATCTGATGAAGGATGTGAAGAGTGGAAGACCTTATAAGGAATACGAATTCATCTATGAAGAGAATGGAGAAAGGAAGCACGGCTTCATCGACTTACTGATGGAATATGAGGATCACTTCGATATCATCGACTACAAGACGAAGAATATCGATGATGAACATTACGATGAACAGCTCAATGGTTATCGTGATTATATTTCTTCTGTCAGTGATAAGAAGGTAAACTGTTATCTTTACAGTATAATAGATGGTGGATACAGGGAAGTGAAACAATGATCTATCTCATGTCGGATATTCACGGTCAGTATGACCGTTATGTAAAGATGCTGGAGAAGATATCATTCAATGAGAATGATAAGCTTTATGTATTGGGTGATGCGATCGATAGAGGACCGGATTCTTTAAAGACCTTACTGGACATCATGGAAAGAGACAATGTTGAGATGTTTTTGGGAAATCACGAACACATGATGTTGACGTTCCTTGACGGAAGTGATAGAGAAAGCTGGTTCTATGGCGTCAATGGCGGCAGGATCACGTATGAACAGTTCATGTCTTTGGACAAGGGAATGCAGAATAAGGTCGTCGATTATCTTCTCTATCATACGACTTTGAAGAAGGATCTGAATTTTGACAAGGTACGCTATATCCTTTCCCATACCAGTGCGATCGATAACGGGATCGATATGTATATGAAGGATTATGCGAACGATCTGATGGCGATCCAGGACTTCATCTGGAATCAGGGAAGGTTCAACATCGATTCGATCCCAAACCTTCCAAATGTGGAAAAGGAAACAGTCTTCATCTCCGGACATATCATCACCAGGAGACTGAAGGATGATGACGAGATCTTTGCGATGAGCTTCCACAACAACTACAGCTGGATCGATATCGATTGCGGCTGTGCGATGGGAAGCGATGAATACGGATATCTTTCAACACTGGCGATCAACGATGAGGGAGATATCGAAAGTATCCACTATATCAGGTAAAAGGAAAGGGAGCTTGTGAGCTCCCAGTTTTTTATAATGTCTTACGGTACTGCTTGACGATGTCCATGAATTCCTTGACTCTGTTATAGTCGACAGGATTTTCAAAGACCCCGTCTACTTTGAATGTAGTCGCACAGACTGCGCCATCGGATGCTTCAAGCTGTCTGATGATGTTGTCCTTGTTGCAGCCGGTGTTACATAAGACAGGGGTCTTTCTGACAGACTGTTTGACTTTGGTCAATACCTGAGTGTCTGTTTCGGCACCGGCAGTGAGTCCGGATACGCAGATGGCATCGGGACGGCAGTTGAATTCCGTCGTCTTGGCGATCTGGCCGATATCCCTGTCAGCGAGGTACTTGGCAGCTTCCGGTACGATGTTGTACATCATCTTGATATCATCTGCACCAATGCGGTGTCTGTGTCTGGCAGTTTCTCCGGAATTGGTATTCCATAAACCGAAGTCGGATGCATATACTCCCGAAATGATTTCTCTGATGAAAGATCCTCCTGTGGCTTTTGCGACATCCAGAGAGGCAATTGGATCCCATAGGCAGTTGACGCCATAAGGAACGGTGAGCTCATTTCTTAACTGTCCGATCACATAGGCCATGGCAGCCAGAGTGATGGGTTCCATCTTTGTCAGATATGGAAGGGCAAATTCATTGGAAAACATGATGCCGTCCACTCCGCCGTCCTGCAAGGCATGAAGGTCTTTTCTTGCGAGTTCGACGACTTTATCCATGCCGCCTTCCTCATCGTAATAAGGGTCTCCCGGAAGAGGCTGCAGGTGACACATCGCAATGATCGGTTTTACTGTATGAAATGTTTCTGTCAACCAGTTACTGGTATCTGAATAAAAATCTAAGGCCATAAATGATACCTCCGTTTCCATGATAATATAGACGGATTTTCTCAGGCAATAAGAGAATGTGAATTACGGAACATATCGTTTGTTGTAACGGATCTTTTCTTCCTGAAAGAAGACAAAAATACCGTATAATGACCTTGTGGAAGACAATCATAAAAATGAGATAAAACAATTCGTTCACGACCTGTTTTCATTGGCTCTGCCGATGTCGATACAGAATCTGATCAACAATGCCGTAACTGTCGCCGATAATCTGATGATCGGTTCTTTGGGTGATGACTGCATTTCCGCGATCACGGTGTGTTGGACCTATTCGTGGCTGTATACGATGTTGTCGACGGCGTTTGCCAGCGGGTCTTTACTGATGATCACCAGGATGTGGGGGAATGGCGACAAGAAAAGTGTCAAGAAACTGATGTCTTTTGCGATCACATCCTGTGCACTGATCTCTTTTACTCTGTTTACCATAACTTCATTGATTCCGGAGAAGATCCTTCGCATCTATTCCAATGTTGAGACGATGATCCCTTTGGGAGTCAGGTATCTGAATATCATGAAGTTTGCCTACCTGGCTTCGACAATGACTTTTACTGTCATGATCCTCCTTCGTTCGATCAAGAAGGTCAGGGTCTCGATGGTGACTTCGATCGGTTCCTGCATCATCAATGTCGTTCTGAATTATCTTCTGATCTTTGGCAATTTCGGTTTTCCGAAACTTGGCATCGAGGGTGCGGCGATCGCTTCCTTGTCGGCCAGAGTTTTTGAACTTGCGGTCGTTCTGGTCTATCTCTTCATTGTAGAAAAGGAATTGCGTTTCCGTATCGGTGAGTTCGATCCAAGGATCGGGAAGGATACTCTGATGTCTCTGATCAAGGTAAGTATCCCTCTGCTGATAATAGATTCATTGGCATCGTTAGTTTCAACGATGCAGACGATCATCACCGGTCACATCTCGCGTTACTACATCTCTGCCAATTCGATCGTTCATACTTCCTATGAGACGATCTTCATCTTCTGCTGGGGCTTTGCCCAGGCAGGCAATGTCATCATCGGAAATATCATTGGTGATGGTGACAGAGAAAAGGCTTACCGCTACAGCTGGTACTTTGCGGCTACCGGTTTCATCATGGGTGTTTTGACCAGTATCTCGCTTCATTTCATCATGCCGTTTGTCATGAACTTCTATCATGTTGCGGATGAGACACTGGTACTGGCCAAACAGATGTCCTATTCCGCTTCGATCATCACACTGTTCTCCTGCTACTATACGATCGTCGGTGAAGGAGTACTGAAAGCGGGTGGAAATACCAGGAAACTGATGAAGGTGGATCTGCTGTGCAGCTGGCTGTTTGCGATCCCGTTTGGTGCACTCTGTGCCTTTGTTTTCAGGTGGCCGGCATATGTTCTATATGTCATCCTTCGTTCCAACAATATCCTCAAGACGGTCTGGACTTTGAACAAGCTGAAGAAAAAAGACTGGATCATCGATCTTTAAGGTCGATTTCAAATAAAAACATAGACAACACGGTGTGAAAATAACGGTATTTTTCACACTTTTTTGAAAAAATGTGAAATAAATCGTTTTTTCTTGGAATATAATGAAATTAAGAAAGACAATAAAGGGGATAATACTCAATGAGATCACACAGTACAGATACGGGATCACGTCTGGATCTGATGTTTCTGAAACTTTGTAGTGAGAAGCCGATGAATAAGATCAGGATCGCAGAGATCAGTGATCTTGCGGGATGCAACCGCAGAACTTTTTACAATTACTATAAAGATGTCGATGATATGAAAAAACAGATCATCGATCGTTTTGCGCAAGGCTTGGATGAAACTTTAAAGAAAGATGATCAGAATGAGGATTATAAGATCATCGATTATCTTCTGAAGAACAGAGAACTGCTGAAGGCTTTTGCGGGCAAAAACAACTTTGACAGTGAATTCGTTCTCGACATGATCGATGTCTATCTGAAAAACAAGGGTATCAAAGGTACTCTTAACTCAGAAAGTTCGATCATCTACCCATATACCTATAAACTCTTTGGCACCCTGATGTGTGTCAATACCTGGATCATGAGGCAAGAGGTGGGTCTGGAAACAATTTCCGAGGAAGATCTCACAAAGATGATCCTGTCACTTCAGGATGGGACTGCCGCAGTTTAACGATGAAGATATGATAAGCCGGAGCGATCCGGTTTTTATTATGGCTAAAATCATATATGGAAGCCTATTTTTTTCTATTGGTTGCGCTTACAAAGATGATATGATTTTGTTGAAATAGAGAGGATTTGATCATATGAACATTTTCAGACTGGGAAAGTATATGTTGACAGGAAAGTCGACAGGGAAACTGCCGATCGATGGCTGCAGCGATGTTTCTTTAAGAGCGGCTGAAGAAGGGATCGTCTTATTGAAGAATGACGGAGTCCTGCCTTTAAAACAGAATGGTGTTGCCTTGTTTGGCTGCGGCGCATCAGATACGACAGTATGCGGTACAGGCAGCGGCTATGCTTTTGCGCCATACAACGTCACAATAGAAGAGGGTCTTCGCAAGGAAGGTCTGACGATCTGCAGTGAACTGTGGCTGAAGAATTATGAAAAATATAAAAAGGAGATGGAGAAGAAATCCGCGAAGCTGACTTTGCTGGACAAGCGTTTTTCCGGTATCACTCCATACTTTGATGTCGATGTCATCAAGGAAGAAGAACTTGCGGCTGTAACAGGTACTGATACAGCGATCTATTGCATCAAGCGCAATACCGGTGAAAACTTCGACAGAAAGCCTGTCAAAGGTGATTACAATCTTTCTGATAATGAAGTAAAGAATATCGAATTACTGACAGATCGTTTTGCCAAGGTCGTCGTCGTACTCAACACTTGCGTAGTCGATGCGTCATGGCTGCAGGCAAACGAAAAGGTCGGTGCTGTGGTACTGCTTGGCCAGGCCGGTATGGAAGCCGGAACTGCTCTGGCAAGGATCCTGACAGGAAAGGTCGATCCTTCCGGAAGACTGACGGATACCTGGGCAAAGGCTTATGAAGATTATCCTGCTTCTGCTTCATTCTCTTTGAATGACAATGATTCTTTACAGGAAAACTATCTGGAAGACATCCATGTCGGTTACCGTCATTTCGATTCAAAGGGTCTTGATGTCGTTTATCCGTTTGGATATGGATTGTCTTATACGGAATTTGAGTATGACAATATTTCCGTTTCGGCTGACTGGAACGAAGTGAAGATCGAACTCGATGTGAAGAACATTGGATCTGTTGCAGGCAAGGAAGTCGTACAGCTTTATGTCAGTGCTCCATCAGGCAACTTGGCAAAACCGTATCAGGAACTCAAGGCTTATGCCAAGAGTGACCTGATCAAGGCAGGTGAAAGCCAGAGAGTCACTCTGACAGCAGCTACAAGAGACCTGTCCAGCTATGATGAAGAAAGCTCTGCCTGGATCATGGAAAAGGGCAAGTATCTGCTTCGTCTGGGAAGACATTCCCGCGATACAAAGGTCGTTGCGGCTCTTGAACTGGATGAAACAGTAAAGACCGTTCAGCTTTCCAGACAGCTGAGCATTGATAGAGAATTGGATTTCTTCAGCTATCCTGAAACAGTTCAGGAAGCATATGATGGCAATATCATTGCTTTGAAAGCAAAAGATTGCATCACAGTTGATGAATCATCAAAACTGTCAAAGAAACTTCCTGTCTATGTGAATGAAGATTACGAAGGAAAACAAGGTACTTATCGTTTCAACGTCAATTATGATGAAGAAGTCGTAAAGGTCAAGAAAGTTGAAAATGCGACATTGCTGGACGTGGTCGACAACAAGATCACGATGGAAGAATTCATCGCAACTCTGGATAATGAAGTACTGACACGTCTGGTAGCAGGTATCGGTCAGGAAAGCAAATATGAAGTAGCACCTCGCTTGCCGAAGGGAAGTTTCAAGTCGGTAGGAAATCATTCAACTTCCGGCAGAACGACTGCGCTGTTTACTTCTTCTCTGGGCATTCCGGAGATGGGTCTGGCAGATGGCCCTGCAGGATTACATCTGATGGGTGATAACTGTACGGCATATCCTGTCGGTATGGTGCTGGCACAGACATGGAATAAGGATCTGATCTATGAGGTCGGCGATCATTATGGCAAGGAAATGGAATACTACAATGTCGCAGTTTGTCTGGGACCGGGTATGAACATCCACAGAGATCCGCTTTGCGGAAGAAACTTCGAATACTATTCCGAGGATCCGCTGGTGACAGGAAACTGCGCAGCTTCATTCGTCAATGGATTACAGGTAAATCATCCGGGTTATGGTGTCAGCATCAAGCACTTCTGCTGCAATAACCAGGAAGTCACCAGAACAGATTCCAACGCATCTGTTTCGGAAAGAGCTTTAAGAGAGATCTATCTCAAGGGCTTTGAGATCGCTGTCAAGAAGTCTCAGCCTTTGACTGTCATGTCTTCCTACAATCTGATCAATGGTACTCACACTTCCAGCCGTTATGATCTTTTAAGTGATGTATTACGCGGAGAGTGGGGTTTCAAGGGATTCGTTATGACCGACTGGGATGGCAACTCTGACCGTATCATGGATCTCAATGCCGGAAATGACATCCTGATGGGTGGCTATCCAAGCGATTTCCTGATCGCGGCTGCAGAAAAGAAAGAGCCTGAATTTGAAAAAGACGGCACAGTAAAAAAGAAGAAGATCGCGATGTATGGCGGTGCCATGCATAAGGAGATCGAATTATACAACAGCTTCCTTCCAGATAAGGATGGGGATACTGTGATCGAAATAGAGACAGACAAGCCTGCTGATTCTTTAAAAGAACTCGTAGAAAAAGGCATCTGTGAAATTCAAGACAACAAGGTCATCTATCATGGTTATGATCGTTCCTATTCTTTGAAGAAGAGCGTCTTACAGAGGAATGCAATGAGAGTATTGAACCTCTTAGCTTATGGTGCACCAATGAAGATGGCAAAGAGAAAGTAGGTATCTATGAATCAGTACGAAAAAGATGCGATACAGCAGTTAAGACATTATCTTGGAGAATGCGTCGTATTATTAAAAAACAACAATGATTTTCCATTAAGTGAGCCTTGTGAGATCGGCGCATATGGAAGAGGCGTCAGGCATACATTAAAAGGCGGCACCGGTTCCGGTGAAGTCAATTCCCGTTTCTATGTCACGGTGGAAGAGGCTTTGAAGAAAGAAGGATTCCATATCACTTCAGAGAAGTGGCTGGATGAATACGATGAAGTATTGAAACAGGCGAGAGTCGATTTCATTGAAGAGATCAAGGCCAGAGCCAAGGAAAAACATACGATGGCAGTCATGGAAGGCATGGGTGCCGTCATGAGAGAACCGGAACACGAACTGAAGCTCAATGAAAACGATGAAGTTGCGATCTATGTCTTATCCAGGATCTGCGGCGAAGGAAACGACAGGACTTTTGACAAGGGCGATTTCCTTCTCAATGATTCCGAAGTAAGAGATATCCTATATCTCAACGAGCACTGCAAGAAGTTCATGTTGGTGCTCAATGTCGGCGGACCTGTCGATCTGACACCTGTAAATAAAGTAAAGAATATCCTTGTCTTATCACAGCTCGGTGTTGAAACAGGTTTCGCATTGACTGACGTTTTACTCGGAAAACAGAACCCGTCAGGAAAGCTGACGATGACCTGGACATCTATGGAAGAACTTCCGGATATCGCTTTCGGTAATCTCGATGATACCGATTATAAGGAAGGCATCTATGTCGGTTATCGCTATTACGATACTTTGAAGAAAGATGTCTTATATCCTTTCGGATATGGATTGTCCTATACGGATTTTGAGATCAAGGCACATGATCTGAGTCTTGAAAAAGACATCGTTAACGTTGATGTTGAAGTCAAAAACAAAGGCAAGCTTGCAGGAAAGGAAACGGTACAGCTTTATGTCTCCTGCCCGCAGGGGAAACTGGATAAGGTATATCAGGATCTGGCAGCTTATGGAAAGACAGGTCTTCTGGAGGTCAAGGGAAAGGAAAAACTGAATCTTTCCTTCTCCATGAGGTCACTGGCTTCCTACGATGAAAAGACAGCTTCCTACCTGCTGGAAAAAGGTTCCTATGTCTTAAGGCTTGGAACTTCAAGCAGAGACAGCAAAGTGATCGGCGTCATCGATCTTGAGGAAGACGTCGTATTAAAGAAGGCTAGAAATCTCTTGGGTGATCCGGGATTCAAGGATCAGGTATTCAGATGTGAATACGCTGATGATCTTTCAAAGGTAAAACACCTGAGTCTTGATCCAAAGGATCTGAAAGAAGAGATCGTTGATTATGATCAGGAATACCAGATCGATGAAGCAGTCAAGAAGCTTTCTGATGAGTCGCTGGCATATCTCAATGTCGGTACTTTCGGCAAGGGTCTTGCTTCGGTGATCGGCGATGCATCTCAATCGGTGGCAGGTGCCGCCGGTGAAAGTTCCGATAAGGCAGATCTTGCAGGTCTGAAACCATTGGTCATGGCGGATGGTCCTGCCGGACTCAGGATCTCTCCTTTGTATTATGAAGACAAGAAGGGCATTCATTCCTATGGTCCTTCCATGCCGGTAACGATCCTGGAATTCATGCCGAAGATCATGCAGAAACTGATGGGAGGCACTCCGAAATTAAAGAAGGGTACTGTCTTGAAAGAACAGTATACGACCGCCATTCCAATTGGAACAGCGATCGCTCAGTCTTTTAATGAAGAGTTTGCGCAGATCTGCGGTGATATCGTAGGTGGCGAAATGGAGATCTTCAAGATCGATTTGTGGCTGGCTCCGGCTCTCAATATCCACCGTCATGTATTGTGCGGAAGAAACTTCGAATATTTCTCTGAAGATCCATTGATCTCCGGCAATATGGCATCAGCTATTACAAAGGGTGTTCAGAAGCATCCTGGCAAGGGTACGACGATCAAACACTATGCCGTAAACAACCAGGAGACCAACCGTTATACGACAAACTCCAATGTTTCAGAAAGAGCTTTAAGAGAGATCTATCTCAAGGGCTTTGAGATCTGTGTCAGAGATTCACAGCCGTTGGCTCTGATGACTTCCTACAACCTGCTCAATGGCGTTCATACCAACGAGCACAGAGGTTTATGTTATGAGGTCCTTAGAAAAGAGTACGGTTTCAAGGGTCTGATCATGACCGACTGGGAAGTATCCGCAATGCCGACAGGCAAAAACAAGTACCGCATGCCGGATTCCGACAAGGTCGCTTTGGCCGGCGGTAATCTCTACATGCCTGGTTCTGGTGGCGATCTAAAGAAGATCCTGAAGGCTTTGAAGGATAAGAGCCTTGACAGGGCCGTTCTGGAAGAAAGCGCAAGCCGTCTGTATGAGATGGTACGCAAGATCAAGGCATAATAAACATCCAAAATCATTCTGAAAGAAGCCTATCCTGAAAAACTACCACCCATTTGCACCTTGTTGCTGTATAGTTCTTTATTTATCGTCTTTCTTTGACATAACATCTCTGAATCTGATCGTTTTTTCGTTGTTTATCACGTAATTCAGAAGAAATTCTATCTTTTCCAGTCTGTTG
>JAFYHT010000005.1 GCA_017539025.1 Erysipelotrichaceae bacterium | reverse complement strand
GGAAGAAGATGAGACGGATGCTTCCAGAAATTCATCATACGGTTTCGGAAGATGATATGTCGTATTGCGTTTTCTGCGCATGATTCTTGGCTGATCATCGTTCTTCTTTTCAGTGATGATGTCCGTTTTTACTTCACTTACTTCTTCTTTCTTTTTCCTTTGATCGCCATAGATCTCTCTTTCATTGAGATTGATGAAAGTCGGAGAATTGGAAAGGACATCGTCGTGTTTCTTGTTCACCACGATCTCTTCTTCTACTTCTTCTTCCTCCTGATTTTCCAAACTCATTTCTTCCAGAAGCGCCTGTCTTTGCCTCTGCTCCTCTTCTTCTTCAGCAAGTCTGGCCATTTCTTCTGCCTGGCGGGCTTTTCTTTCTTCTTCTGCTTTGGCAGCAGCGATCCTTCGCCTTTCTCTTTCTTTCTTTATCTCTTCGCTCTTTCTGGAAGAATAATCCTTTGCGGAATCAAACATATTTCTGTATGTCTGAGCAGGAACGATCAGTATCGCCGCGATCAGCAGGGCTGTAACGATGATGATCAGTGTGCCATTCCTTGTCATGAGTGATGTGAATATCACATAGAACAAGCCACCTGATAAGCCGCCTGTTTCCTGCAAGATCTCGCTTGAAAAGATCGCCTTTGCCCTATCTATGGCGTATGCAGAAAAGCCATCGAATGTTTCGATGTCTTTCCAGATATAGGCATTCAATAAGATCAATGCGAAATTGAGAACATATAAACCGCTGATCGTTTTTGTAGAAAGCGGATATTCTTTCTTGAAAAACAGATAATAGATGCCATAGCCAAACAGCGTCAGCATCGGCAGTACATAAAGCGAACCAAAGAGATATGTGAACAGATTATTGGTGATGACACCGAAACTGCCCATCCTGGACACAGTAAAAAACAGCAGCACCGCACTGAGCAGTGATACGATCAGCCAGATGGTCCTGGATGTCTCCTGTTTCTTTACTGTTTTCTTCTTAGTTGTTTTCTTTGCCACTTTCATCTCCCAGATTGATCTCTACGATAGCCGGCAGGATCATCGGAGCTTTTCCTGTTGACCTCAAGACGTAACGGGAGATCAGCTCTCTCGCTTCCATCCTCACCTGCATGTTTTCATATGTGCCTTCTTCAACATTCTTTTCGATCGTTGAGATCAGGATATTGCCGATCTCCACAAGGATGTGATCGGCATCTTTCAGATAGATGACGCCCCTGGACTGGATATCCGGACCGCCGATGACCTTCTTGGTCTTGAAATCAAGAACGACACCGCAGATGATCGCACCATCCGTCGAAAGCTTTTCTCTGTCTTTCAATACCATACCGGATACGTCATGCATATCCGAAGAATCGATCGCCGTATCTTCCAGTTCCAGCTGATCGGAAGTCGAAGCCAGTCTGCTTCCTTCAAAAGTCGCAAACTGTCCATTGTCCAGGATAATGATCTTATCCGGAGTATAGCCCATATCGACAGCGATATCGGCATTGGAGATCAGATCAGAGAACTCGCCCTTGATCGGCAGGTAGTACTTCGGTCTGATCAGATACAACATCATCTTGAGGTCTTCGATCGACGCATGCATCGAAAGGATCTCTTTCGCATTCAGTTTAACGATGGAAACACCTGCCTTGTACAGATCGTTTTCCATTGCAGTCGCATCCTTCTCCGTACCCGGAACGACCGGAGAAGCGATGATCACGATATCCTGCGGACGCAGTTCGATCATCCCGTCTTCACCAATTGCGATATTGTTCATGAGTTTGAAGACCTGATTGCCGGATCCTGATACGACTACGACGACATCCTTGAGATCGTTATTGAACTCTTCTTTGGAAATGATGACGCCGCGCGGGATCTTATAGTAGTCCATGTCGTCAACAGTCTTGAGCAGTTTGACATGTTCATCATTATAGAAAAAGACCTTCTTCTTATATTTGGCAGCCAGTTCCAGCACTTCCATGATCCTGAACAGATTCTGTCTGTACAAAGTGATCAGAAGTCTTCTGTCACTCTCCTCAAAATAATGTTCGATGTGATCGGTGATCCTGTGCTTTGGTGCGGTATATCCGCTGCGCTTGGAACCTGTCGATTCCGACATCAGTACCAGAACATTCTTCTTTCCCAGATCAGAAAGCGCATTGATGTCCATTGAGAACGATTTGTTCAGGAAATCATAGTCAAAAATGAATTCCGAAGTGTAGATGATCATTCCCGAATCGGTCTCAAACGCAAAACCGACACCGTCTGCGATACTCTGCATGACCGGGAAAGTATGGATGGTGTGTCCCGCTACCTTGAACGTGTCATTGCGCTTGATCACATGGATGTGTTTGTTTTTCAGTTTATGAAGCTTGAATTCATCTTCCAGAAGCTTGGAAGTCAAGGCTGTCGCATAGACTTCGGTATCGATCTGGCTGAGCAGATGACCCAAAGCGGACATGACATCATCATGACCATGGGAAATGAAAACGCCCTTCACCCTTTCTTTATGTTCTATGAGATAAGTGAAATCCGGGATGATGTATTCGATACCCAGCTGTTCGCTTTCGCTTGGGTATTTCAGACCGGCATCCAACACAAAAATATCACCATCAATTTCCACGAGGTACATGTTCTTGCCATCTTCGTCAAGACCGCCAAGTGCCATTAAACGTATTTTTTGCACTGATTATATCCTCCAAAATCCAACGTTAATTATAACATACTTTCATCAATCATAGAAACGCAGAGCACCCTCGAAGATCTCACAGATCCTGTTGGCAACTTCATCGATATACTTCCTGTCATGGGATACGGAAATGATCGTTCCTTTGAAATCGGAAAGGATATTTCGAATGATCGGACCGGAAAGCGGAGACAGATTTCTGGTCGGTTCATCCAGTATCAGGACATCATTCTCATCCAAGATCATCCTGAGGAAAAGGATCTTGCATTTCTGTCCTTCCGAAAGTTCTCTGATCTTATGAGTCATCTCTTCCGTCGTAAATTTCAAAGCACCAAGATAAGACTGAACCTTGGCTCTTTGTTTCATATCTGCGCCATCCCACAGAAATTCGATCGGCGTCAGATCATAATCCATGACTTCCTCATAATCCTGAGGCATGTATGCGGCATGGATATCTTGCCTTTCCAGCAATTGCTTTGCGATCATCCTGATCAGTGTCGTCTTGCCCGAACCGTTGTCACCGATCAGACACAGCTTATCTCTTCCCAACACCTTGAGGTCTATGTTTTCACACAAGATCCTGTCGGCATTTTTCAATTCATCCAGATGAAGATCAAGGATCACCTTATCCGGATTCATGGAGACATCTTCGAAAAAGACATCGATCGCTTCTTCCGGTTCGTATTTGTGTCTCATGTTTTCTTTCTTTGTTTCCAGATTCCTGCCCTGTGCCTTTAAAGACTTCATCTTTTTCTTCAGAAGCTGACCGCCATGCGGATCTCCCCTGGAGATAGTCTTCTGCTGATGCTCGACCTTCTGGAAGATCTGACGATAGCGGTCCATCTGTTTTTTCAGCTGTGCCTTTTCCTTGGAAGCGATCATGTTGTTCCTGTTAATGAAAGCGGCTCTGCTTCTGATGTATTCCCGATAGGAAACTCCGGAATACGTGATATGGGATTCGCTCTTCCGTTTGAGCTGTTCGATATGAAGGACACCCTGTGCACAGTTTTCCAAGAGTGTCTCATCATGGGATACGAATATCATCGGAAGTGAAGAATTACGTATGAATTCTTCCAGCCAGATCAGAGTCCTCAGATCCAGATCATTGGTCGGCTCATCCAGTAAGAGGATATCCGGTTGGCAATACAATACTTTCAACAAAGAGATCTTGACCTTTTCTCCTCCGGATAGTGTCCTGATCTTTCGATCAGCAATCAAAGAAGGATCGATACCGATACGGGTGATCAGAGAATAGAGAAAATTGTAATCGATCTCATCTCCGATATAATCGACGATATCCTTGTCCAGATCTTCTTGTGCGATCCTTTGCGGCAGATATCCGATCTTCCCGTCACATATGATATTTCCTTCGTAGTTTACATAGGAATCGACATCGATACCGGCGATGATTTTTAAGATCGTGGACTTTCCATTGCCCTCTTCACCGATCAGGGCGACTTTGTCATCATCGTTCAGAACAAAAGAAAAATCATCCAGCAGTTTCCTGCCCTTATGAGTCGTAATTGTAAGATGGTCTATTTTAAGCATAAAAAATCAATCTCCTTCTTCGCTTCAGAGTCGTTAAAACCTATTCAGCGATCAATAAGTTTCAAGGAAATCAATTTTTCATCTTCTCACCCTTTCTGATTTACTCTTTGACGAGTTCTCCGTTCAAAGAGAAAGACATCACTTCTGTGATCTTTACTTTTACGATGTCACCGGTCGAAATCCCTTCACCGGTGAAATTGACCAGCTTATTCTCCGGTGTATATCCGGAATAAACTTTGGAATTGCGCTTGCTGAAACCATCAACCAGGACTTCCACGATCTGATCCTTGAATCGCTGGTTGTTCAGATTGGCGTAGTAAGCAACTTTTTCATTGAGACGCTGCAGCCTCTCTTCTTTTGTCTTACGGTCGACATCATCTTCCATCATGGCAGCCGGAGTCCCTTCTCTTTTTGAATAGATGAAAGTGAAGGAGTTATCGTATTGACAGTGATCTACTGCACTCAGCGTATCTTCAAAAGCCTCATCGGATTCATTCGGGAAACCGACGATGATGTCTGTCGTAAACGCAAAACCAGGCAACTGCTTCTTCAGTTTGTCAAACAGCGCAAAATATTCTTCTCTGGAATATCTGCGGTTCATCTTCTTCAAGATCTGCGTATTTCCTGACTGGATCGGCAGATGGATGTAAGGCATGATGTTGGGATTATTCCTGATCGCATCGATCATCGTATCATCAAAATCCCATGGATGGGAGGTCATGAAACGGATCCTTCTGATCCCTGTCTTGGCTACATCATTGAGAAGATTGCCAAAGGTGTAATTGATCCCGAGATCCTTGCCATAGGCGTTGACGTTCTGACCGAGCAGACAGATCTCCTTGTATCCATCCTTCACCAGCTGTTCGACCTCGTATATGATGTCTTCCTTGTAACGGGAACGCTCTTTTCCTCTGGTATATGGAACGATGCAATAGGAACAGAACTTATTGCAGCCGTACATGATATTGACCCATGCCTTATGGGTCATGAATCTGGTGACCGGAACACTTTCAATGATCTCGCCCATTTTGGAGAAGACCTCGATCTTCCTTTGTTTGGTGCTTATGACCTCATAAAGCAGTTTCGGCAAGGAAGTGATATTGTGCGTACCGAAAATGATATCGACCTGGCGATACTTCTCCATGATCGTTTTGACGCTTTCTTCTTCCTGAGCCATGCAACCGCCAAGGCCGATGATCAGATCTGGATTCAGTGTTTTCAGACGCTTTAAAGCTCCCACTTCTCCCAAGACCTTTTCTTCAGCACCCTGTCTGACGGCACAGGTATTGATCAGGATGACATCCGCATCCTTCTCATCATCGGCCGGTGAATATCCCATTCCTTCCAGCAATCCGGCCATCGTCTCCGAATCACGCTGATTTGCCTGACAGCCGTGTGTGATGATGTGATACTTCTTTCCTTCTCCTAATCCCTTATATTGTTCATCAAGAAAAAAAGTTACTTTATCAGAAACTTCTTTGTCCCTTTTTCTTGCTTCATTGAGTGAAGGCAGTTTATAATCCTTTTTCATCCCTTATATTGTAATGAAAAGGCATAAAAAAACCAAGTAGGTCCTACTTGGTTTAGAGTGATAACGCTTCTACTGGGCATGTTGCAACGCAAGCACCGCAATCAATGCAGGTTTCTTCATTGCAAGCTGTCTTGCCTTCTTCATCTAATTCAAGAGAAGCAGTTGGGCAAACGCCTGTACATGCGCCACAGCCGATGCATAAATCACGATCAACTTTTACTGGCATTTACAACCTCCTTAAAACAAAATAATTATATCATGCTTATAAGTCGGTTAGTAAAGGCTAACTGTATATCAATCTTCTCTGATCTGCAATGCCAGGAAATCCAGCTGGTCCTGATCGACTGTGTTTGGCGCATCAGACATCAGACAGTATGCACTGGCAGTCTTCGGGAATGCAACGACATCCTTGATGTTATCCGTTCCGCTCAAGATCATGACAAGTCTCTCCAGGCCGATTCCGACACCGCAATGCGGAGGTGCACCGTAATTGAATGCTTCGATGAAGAAACCGAACTTATCCTTGATCTGTTCTTCGCTTAAACCTAAGGCATCAAAGACCTTCTTCTGCATCTGCGAATCATGGATCCTGACAGAACCGGAAAGAAGTTCATATCCATTCAAAACGAGGTCATATGCTCTGGAGTAGCAGTTTGCCTGATCGTCCATCAGCTTATCGACATCTTCATCTCTCGGC
>JAFYHT010000033.1 GCA_017539025.1 Erysipelotrichaceae bacterium | reverse complement strand
TCACTCATAATGATGTCATGGTCGAGTATCACCCGAAGCGTACGATCCGCATCGATTCCGGTCATATCGTCAACGACGGTACGCATGGAGAGCGTTTCTACAAACAGAATTTCGGTGAGATGAAAAAACCTCAGGAAGAGAATAAAGAAGAAAAAGTTGAAGTGGTATCCGAGACCCCTGTTCAGGAAGAAGAAGCTCATACTGAGCATATTCCGACGGAAAGGGAAGTTCAGGATCAGAAGATCGAAGAGATCAATCAAACTCTGGAATCGATCGAGGAGATCAAAGGAGGAGATGGCATATGATCTTATTCCGCCGTTTCTTCAGACATCTCAGAGAAGGCTTTGTCGGTGTCAAACGCCATTTTGGTATGGCTTTTTCAGCATCTTCTGCCGTTACCATCACTTTGTTGTTGGTAGGAGTATTCGGCGTCTTTGCGGTCAATATGGCATTTCTGACACAGGAGATCGAACAGTCGATCTCACTGGTCGCTCTGATCGATTACAGTGTTACTGATCCTTCAAGGATCACCAGCATGAAAAACGATATTACAAACATGGAAGAAGTCGACCATGTGGTTTATCGTACGAAAGATGAAGAATTTGATTTCTATAACGAACAGTATCCGGAAATGGTCGAGTTCTCGGAATTCTACCGCCAGGATAATCCTTTCCATGATGCTTTCCTGATCTATGTTAAGGATGGCATGAATATGGAAAACGTCAGAAATACTGTCTCCAAGATGAATGGGATCTCTTCCGTTCAGGATGGAGGAAACAATACCTATACTTTGATCAACATCCTGCATACGATCAGAAATGCCGGTGGCATCCTGATCCTTGCGCTGGTAGCTCTTGCGATCTATCTGATCTACAACACGATCAAGATCACGATCGCGACCAGAAAGGATGAGATCTGGATCATGAGGAATGTCGGTGCCAAGAACAGCTATATCAGAGCTCCGTTTTTGGTAGAAGGCATCATCATTGCGATCATCGGTTCGATCTTACCTATCGCTTTGATCCTATATGGTTATCACTGGCTTTATGAGACCACAGGCGGAGTTCTCGCCGGTGTGATCGCATTGGTTCCGGAAATGCCATTCATCATTTATGTCGGTGTTGCTTTGGCAGTGATCGGACTTTTCGTCGGTTACATGGGTTCCTATATTTCCGTATGCAAGTATCTGAGGTTGACAAGATGATCAGAAAGCTTTTCAGCATCATCCTTATCGTCTTTTTGGTCTTACCGCTGTGCTGCTGTAAGACAAGTTTTATTTATGCCGATGAAGATGATTATGACGAAGATGATGAAAGCTATGAAGTATATGAAGAAAAGAGCGACTATGAAAAGTGCGTGGAAGATAAGGACAAGGCTGCCTGCCGTGCCATTGCCAAGAACGCTCAGAACAATCTGAAGAATATCGAAGACCAGATCGCTGCTGCCAAAAACGACAGAGATGCAGCTGCAGCTCTGGCAAATGAATACGCACAAAAGGCAGATTCTCTGCAGGGTGAGATCGATAACTTAAAGGTTCAGATCGAAGAACTGAAAGCTCGAATCGAGGAACTGGAGATACAGATCGCCGAAAATGAGGCAAAGGTCGAAGCTTTGAATACGAGGGTCCGCAACAGGATGGTCGAATCACAGAAGACGATGCATTTCAACGGTTATCTGGAATTCATACTGGGTTCAAAATCATTTACCGATATGTTGTCGAGAGTCTATGGTGTTGAGGCCATCGTTTCAAAAGATAAGTCTGACAGAGAGATGTTGCTGGATACGATCAAGCAGCTGACTGCCGACAAGATCGAACTGGATGCAAAGAAGGCGGAACTCGATCAGAGTTATGATGATATCGTTGCCAAGCAGGCGGAACTGATCGCCATGCAGGAATTCTATGAAGAAGAAGAGATGCGTATCTCTGAAGAACTCGATGAAATGACTGAGGCAAGAGATTCCATCTACAATACATTTGATGACTTAAGAGAAGCCTTAAAGGCGACCGGTGTAACTGTTTCCGATGGTTTCGTTCCGGCGGTGCACAACTCCTGGATCTCAGCGACCGTATGGCATTACGGCGGTGGATTCTTAGGCGGCGCATGGCACTTGGGCGTCGACTACGCAGCTTCCAGAGGAAGAGAGATCCATGCCCCGGCCGGTGGTGTCGTCATCCGTGCGGACAGCAGCTGTTCCGATCCGGGCTATCTTGGAAATGCCTGCGGTGCCTGGATTTCAGGCGGCGGCAATCAGGTCTATATGATGTGTGAAGTTGATGGCAGGATCTATGGTCTCATCTTCTTCCATCTCAACAGTGTCTATGTCGAATATGGTGATTATCTCTTACAGGATGATGTCATCGGTACAGTCGGTTCTTCCGGTTCTTCGACCGGTCCGCACTGTCATATTGAAATGTACTATCTGGGAAGAGGCGAACTTCTCGATTATCTGACGATGGGCTGGAATGCGACATTCTCTGTAGGCAGAGGCGCTACCGCTTATGAAAATCGTTGTGAAAACGGAACTCCGGCACCTTGTATCCTGAATCCGGAATACTACCTGCCGGCTAACTAAATATGGAAACAGAAAAAACAGTATTGTTCGATCTGAAGAAGAAACCTTTGAGATCGGAGAGAGAAGAAATAAGGAACAGACGCAGAAAGAGATTTCTGGTCTTTCTGCTTTGTCTTTTCTGTCTGATCTCAGGCATGCTGATAGGGATACTGTTCTTAAACAAGCCTTATCAGAGCGTTGGTTCTTCCACAAGTTCGGCATACAGTGAGATACAGCGTATCATGAACAGATACTGGCTCTATGGCGATGATTATGATGATCTGAGTAAAGAGCTGGAAGATAAGGCCTTATATGGCATGACTGCTTTTGATTTTGATCCTTATACGACATATATGTCGGATGAGGAGATGAATTCTTTCTCTGACAGCATCAATGGTTCCTATGTAGGGATCGGTGTAGAGTATTCCGATGTCAGTGGCAAAGCTTTGATCTTAAGAGTCTTCAAGTCTTCTCCGGCAGAAAGAGCCGGTCTTCAGGCAGGAGACATCATCGCCTATATCGATGGGGAACAGGTCGAGGGAATGACCACGCAGGATATCAAGGACAGAGTATTAGGTGTTGAAGGCACGATCGTCACTCTGACGATCGAAAGAGGAAGCGAGACTTTTGATGTCGATGTGATAAGAGGTGTCGTCAATTCTACAGTCTTTGCCTATACGGAAAATGATTATATCGTCATGGAACTCAACAGTTTCGGTGAGACGACAGCAGATGAGTGTGAGAGATATCTTCAGGAATTTTCCGAATACAAGAAGATCATCATCGATCTGAGGAATGATTCGGGTGGTTATCAGACAGCGGTCAGAGATATCAGCGGATTGTTTATCGGCCCAAATGAGGTCTACCTGCGTCAGAAGGGTATCGATGGTAACGAGACAGCCGATCGTACGCCTTCCGATATAAAGAAATATGATTTCGACAAGATCGTCGTTCTGACTTCCGAGGATACCGCTTCGGCAGCAGAGGTATTTGCGATCGTGTTGAGAGAAAGATGCGACAATGTGACGATCGTCGGTAAGACGACTTATGGCAAGGGCGTCATTCAGACAAACAGATTGTTGTCCAATGGCGGCGTACTTAAGATCACGACTTATTACTGGTATTCTCCAAACGGAGTTTCCATTAATAAGGAAGGCGTCCATCCGGATATCGAGGTGGATATGCCTGAGATCTATTATCAGTATTACTATGACATGGCTGAAGATGAGACTTATGAGTATGATTCCATCGGTGAGCCTGTAAAGATCGTTCAGCTGGCACTTTCTTATCTGGATTATGATGTGGATCGCACAGATGGTTATTTCTCAAAGAGTCTGGAAGAAGCTCTGATCGCTTATCAGAGTGAAAACGGTCTGGATCCCGATGGCATATTGAACAGGGATACCTATGGAAGCATCATATCTTTAACAAGAAGAGAGCTTGCGAACAATGCGGAAAAGGATCCGCAGTTATCCAAAGCAAAGGAGATCATGAATGAAGATCAGCATTAATGCCCACAGCAGTATCAGAGTTGAAAGTGACAAGGTCATCTATTTCGATCCGTTTCAGATAAGCGAAGAAAGTCATGATGCGGATATCATCTTTGTGACGCATGATCATTTCGATCACTTTTCGATCGAGGATATCAAAAAGATCGAGAAGGATGATACCGTTTATGTCATCCCTGACTGCATGTACAACCTCTTAGGCGGAGAAAACGTGATCACGGTATTACCGGGCGAGATGACTGTCGTTGAAGGATACGAGACTGAGGTCATTCCTTCCTATAATCCGGATAAGCCGTTCCATCCGATCGATAAGGGCTATGTCGGCTATATCGTGACGGTTGAAGGCAAGAGGATCTTTGTTGCGGGCGATGCCGATATCAACGAAGACAATATGAAAGTGAAATGCGATATCGCACTTTTACCGATCGGCGGCAAGTACACGATGGATTACAAGGAGGCTGCCAAGCTGGCGAATATCCTGAAGCCTGAGCTGGTCATTCCGACTCATTATGGCAGTGTTGCCGGAGACAAGGAAGACGGTTTAAGGTTCAAAGAGCTCGTTGATCCAGAGATCAAAGTCGAGTTGAAAGTATAGAGCTAAAGTATTAATATAGGTATAGTAATCTTCGGGAATATTAGTCATTTTCGATCATGCAGAGAGCTGACGTCTGGTGCAAGTCAGTTGAGAGAGATGATGAACTCGCCTGATATGACGATTAATCGCAGGTCTGCGTTATAGACATGAAGTGAGAAATTAAGGTGGTACCGCGCGAAAGCGCCCTTGTGATCACCTTTTTTATTTGAGGAGGCCAAACATGAGTGCATTTGATTACAAGAAGATCGAAAAGAAATGGCAGGAATTCTGGGAGAAGAACGAGACGTTCAAGACGGACATCAATGATTTTTCCAAGCCGAAGTTCTATGCCCTGGATATGTTCCCATATCCTTCTGGAGTCGGTCTTCATGCCGGACATCCGGAGGGTTATACGGCGACAGATGTCGTCAGCAGATACAAGAGGATGAAGGGGTTCAACGTCTTACATCCGATGGGTTTTGACTCTTTCGGTCTGCCGGCAGAACAGTATGCCATACAGACAGGAAACCATCCTGATGGCTTTACGCAGAAGAATATCGAGCACTTCACCGAGCAGCTCAAGGGTCTTGGTTTCTCTTATGACTGGTCAAGAGTCGTATCGACTTCCGATCCGGATTACTACAAGTGGACGCAATGGATCTTCAAACAGCTGTTTAATGACGGCTACGCAAGATGCGTAGAAATGCCGGTCAACTGGTGTGAAGAACTGGGTTGTGTACTGGCGAATGATGAAGTCATCGATGGCAAGTCGGAAAGAGGTGGCTATCCGGTCATCCGTAAGAACATGAAGCAGTGGATCATCGATATCCCGGCTTATGCGGAAAGACTTCTGGATAATCTTGAAACGATCGACTGGCCGGAATCTACCAAAGAGATACAGCGCAACTGGATCGGCAAGTCCATCGGTGCGGAAGTGGTATTCAAGGTCGCTGATCATGATGAAAGCTTTACCGTCTTTACGACGAGATGTGACACTCTGTTTGGTGCGACATATTGTGTTCTTTCTCCTGAACATCCGCTGGTTGAAAAGATCACAACGGAAGACAAGAAAGCAGAAGTTGAAGCTTATCAGAAAGTCTGTGCTTCCAAGTCGGAAATGGAAAGGACTGAGCTCAACAAGGATAAGACAGGTGTCTTTACCGGTGCATATGCGATCAATCCGGTCAATGATAAGAAGATCCCGATCTGGATCTCTGACTATGTACTGATGACGTATGGAACAGGTGCGATCATGGCTGTTCCGGCACACGATGAAAGAGACTACGATTTTGCGAAGAAGTTCGGCATCGATATCATCGAAGTGCTCAAGGGCGGAGATATTACAAAAGAAGCATGGACGCAGGATGGCATCCACGTCAATTCCGGTTTCATGGATGGCATGAATAAGGAAGATGCGATCAATGCGATGCTGGAATGGCTCGAGGCAAAGCGTATCGGCAAGAAGAAGATCAACTACAAGCTGAGAGAATGGATCTTTGCCAGACAGCGTTACTGGGGTGAACCGATCCCGGTCATCCATTATGAGGATGGTACAGTCGGTGTGATTGACGATGAGGATCTTCCTTTGATCCTTCCGGAACTTTCCGATTATGGTCCATCCAAGACCGGTGCACCTCTGGATAAGGCGACCGATTGGGTCAATATCGAATACCATGGCAAGAAGGGCAAGAGAGAGACATCTACGATGCCTGGTTCTGCCGGATCATCATGGTACTTCTTGCGGTATATCGATCCGCATAACGATAAGGAATTTGCGGAATACAGATTGCTGGAACACTGGATGCCGGTCGATCTCTACATCGGCGGTCCGGAACATGCGGTAGGGCATCTGCTTTATGCCCGCATGTGGAACAATTATCTCTATGACAAGGGTCTTGTCCCTTGTGCAGAACCGTTCCAGAAGCTGGTCCATCAGGGTTATATCTTAGGTTCCAATGGCATCAAGATGGGAAAGCGTTACCCGGAATATGTCGTCAATCCAAGCGATATCGTTGAAAAATACGGCGCTGATACTTTGAGACTTTATGAGATGTTCATGGGCCCTCTTGAGGCAGACAAGCCTTGGTCAACACAGGGTATTGAAGGTGCTCACAGATGGCTGGAGAGAGTCTACCGTCTGATGGCGGAGCTGGGCAAGCTTTCTGATGAAAATGACGGCAAGCTCGATTACTCCTACAACTTCACAGTCAAGAAGGTCACGGAGGATATCGAGAATCTCCGTCTGAATACGGCGATCGCTCAGATGATGATCTTCATCAACGACTGCTACAAGGAAGAAAAGGTATACAAGGAATATGCGGTCAACTTCGTACAGATGTTGTCGGTATATGCACCGCACCTCGGTTCAGAACTCTACGAGATCCTGACCGGAAAGGATGATCTGGCTTATCGTCCTTGGCCGACTTACGATGAAAGCAAGCTCGTCGTGGAAGAAAAGGAGATCGCTGTTCAGGTCAACGGCAAGGTCAGAGCCAAATTCACGGTAGCTGCCGATGCGACAGATGAAGAGATCTATGAAACAGCTCTTGTCCAGGACAACGTAAAGAAATACATCGATGGGCAGCAGATCAAGAAACACTTCGTCATCAGAGGCAGGATCGTCAATATCGTTATCTAAAAAAATAAGGATCTGAAAAAGATCCTTTTTTACTGCTTGACATATAATACTATGCGGTATATAGTAATATACGTAAGGAGGCATAGTTATGTATAAAAGATTGATGAATAAGGATTATTTGTTGTTATGCCAGGGAACGATATTT
Organism: Erysipelotrichaceae bacterium; assembly: GCA_017539025.1. Taxonomy (GTDB): domain Bacteria; phylum Bacillota_I; class Bacilli_A; order Erysipelotrichales; family Erysipelotrichaceae; genus Colivicinus. The sequence goes on along the minus strand of JAFYHT010000033.1, from coordinate 5,638 downwards.
TCAGCATTTGGTGCTGTCTTATATTCAGCAGCGATCGCATATTGGATATATGAGAAAACGGGTTCAACGACTCTGATGGGTGTGCTGTCAGGTGTTTCTTTCATCGTCAGAGTCTTTGCCGGACCGATCTGCGGTTCTTTGAGTGATCATTTACGCAGAAGGAATGTTCTGGTCTGTACCGATCTGATCAGGGGGATCATCTTCCTGATGCTTGGTTTCCTTGCGTTAAGCAACAGACTGAATGTCATCCTGGTCGTTGTTGCGGCACTTGTCTCAGGTGTCTGTTCATCTCTGTTTGATCCGTCTTCTACATCACTTGTGCCTGACATCCTGGATGAAAAGATTCTGATCAAGGGGCAATCTGTGATGAATGGTTCTTCGATGATCATCAACCTGGTCGGAACAGCTTTGAGCGGTATCCTGATCGTGAAATTCGGTGTTCCAATCCTGATCCTTGTGAATGGCATCTGTTACATCATTTCGGCGATCAGTGAAAAACTGATCCGTGATTATCCAAGTCACAAAGAAGAAGGGGTTTCCGATGTGAAAACGATCCTTAAGGATATGAAAGAAGGCTTCGATCTGATCAGAAATGACAGAGGCCTGATGAAGCTGGGTCTGATCGTCATCTTAAGCAATCTTCTGATCTCCGGTATGTTCAATCTCTTGCTTCCATATTGCCTGCAGAATGGAATGTCTACTCAGCAGTACGGATATCTGGGAGCCATCATCTCTGCGGGTTCTCTGATCGGTACGCTTCTGCTGGCGCTTGTGGATGTCGGCGATAAAAAGCCATTCCGCATCGTTGGATTTGGAATGATCCTGTTTTCGATCCTTGGTGCATCGGCGATCTATGTGGCTTCCTTCGTTTACACATCTGCACTGTTCTTCCTGTGTTTTGTATTGAATGGAATATTCAATGGAATACTGAATGCGTTGTTCATCCTGATGATCCCGGAAGACAAAAGGGGAGTGATGAGTGGAACTTTCATGGCCGCTTCAATGCTTGGAAATGCCGCATCTTCTTTGATCTATGGGATACTTGGCGATCTGATCCCGATCAGGACACTTGGTGTCATTGCGTTCCTGCTGGGTATGATCCCGATCGCGCTGGTATTTGATAAGGATGTGCAGAACATCAACGAAGGAAAGATCATAAATGAAAAAACAAGCTGTCAGGAGTGACAGCTTGTCTTCTTATTTGAGGTTCTTCTCCATGAATACATGCATCTCAGCGATCGTTTGCCAGAAGACATCTCCCTGGCCTCTGTCGTGAGATCCCAGTTCCAATACTCTCAACAAGATCGGATTATCGCTTTGATTCTTCTCCTGCATCGTTGCGGCAAATGACTTGCCGTGATATGGAGGAACGTTGTTGTCGCATTCCCCAGTCTGGATGTAGGTCGCAGGATATGCGACTTCTTTGACATTGTGGACAGGAGAATAGCTCAAGAGGTAGAGGTATTCTTCTTCGGAGTTGTTTGGATCACCATATTCGGTGATGTACATCGGTCCTCGATCATCATCCGCAAAATGGATCATATCGGTATGCGGAACGGAATCGATAACGCATCCCCAGAGATCCGGTCTCATGGTGACCAGTGTGCTCATCAGCAGACCGCCATTGGAACAGCCGGAGATCGCGATGGATGCCGGTTTTGTCCAGCCGTCTGCGATCACTTTTTCAGCGATGCCGATGAAGTCATAGTAGCAGTTCTTTTTCTTCATACCCATGCCTTCTTCATGCCAGGTGCTACCATATTCGTTACCGCCTCTTAAAAGGCAATGGACATAGATGCCTCCTGCTCTGACCCAGGAAGCGATATTGGTCTGCGAGATCCTTTCAGTTGACCATGGAGGCATGCCGGCATTGTATCCGCCGTATCCGTAGATCAGTGTCTTGTGGCTCTTGTCTTTTTGTGCATCTTTTGATCTGACAAGATAATACGGGATCTGTTTCTTGTCACCTGTGGAAGGTGCTGTCAAAAATTCTACGACCAGATCGGATGTATCTTCATCTTTTCCATATAATGTAGTGAATTTAACACCATCGTATTCCAGCAGTTTCGGAGAGCTGGTGAAGCTATCAAATTCAAAGATCCTTCCATTGCGGCTTTTTCCGCAAGGCATCAGAGATGATACTGCTTCCGGCAGTTCCAGTGCCTTTTCATCATCGAGACAATAGACTCTGGAGGCACCATCCTTGGAGGAAAGCAGATAGATCTTATCGTTGAGAGACGTGCCACCTTCGATGTAGGCTTCTTCTTCCAGATAGACTCTTTCAGCGAAGCTGATATCTTTTCCAAACGGGATCGCTATGACCTCGCCATGCGGATCGTTTTCAAAGGAAATGAAGTAGTGCTTGCCGTTGATCGAATCGACATAGTTCAACATCATCGCTCTTTCCGGATTGATCGGATAAGCTGTTCCATCATCTTCGTTGTAGACATAGAAGAAATCCTGAGAGTAGTTGACGGAGAAGGAGAATATCATACTGTTTCCGTCTTCCGATACTTCAGTATTGCCGAAGATCGCATTGCCTTCATAGGTGAAGACATCGCTTACTTCATTTGTTTCTTTTTCCCATTTCTGAATGATGGTCTTGCATGAGTTCCCCTCAGAGAGTGTCGTAGGGGAGTAGAAAACTGCGTTTCTCTTCGACCAGACTCCCGAGAAAGTCAATGGAAGGATCTTGAGGATCTTTTCATTCTTATAATCGTAGATGATGTTGTCAGGTCTTGGTGCTCCATCGACCTGTGCCATGATGGCAAGCAGATCATCATCCAGTGGAGAAGGAGTTGCCGAGAACGGCGTCCTTTCAGGCAGATCATATCTCTTGAACAGGGTCTTTACTTTATTGAGATCTTTATCAAGTTCGATGACGGAATAGTTTCCTTCGTGGGATTCTGTTGCAATATAGCCTTCATGCCATGGGTGGATGCCACTTGGCAGTTCTTCGTTGTGTTCTGCCTTGAGTTTTGCGATCATTTCTTCGATCTCTTTCGGATCGAAATAGAGATCGGTAAAGGCGTTTTCTCTGGCTGTGAAGTCTTTGACTTCAGGATCCTTGGTGTTCCTTAACCAGGTATAGGGAGCTTCCAGCTTATGGCCGAAGCGTTCTTCTACAAGATCGCTCTTTCGGCATTTCGGGTAATCATACTTCATCTTTTCTGTAAACCACCTTTCCGTTGATCATCGTCAGTTCCAGGTTGGCTCTGACATCTTCGGATGGTAAAGCATCGAAGACTAATATATCGCCGTCCTTGCCTTTTTCAAGAGAACCGACTCGATCATCGACCATCAGGATCTTTGCGGAGTTCATCGTGATCATGCGAAGAGCCCTGACAGGGTCCATGCCTTTTCTGACTGCTTCACCGACTTCTGTCAGCAGCAGGTTTTCCGGAGTGACCGGACCATCCGTCATGACGGTGACTGTGATGCCGCGGTCATCAAGGCCTTTGCAGCACTCAAAGTCGATCTTTCCGCCTTCTCCCGGGAACAATCCGGAAGAGATCGGTCCGAAGATGACGCCTTTGACGTGCTCATCTTTCAAGACATCGTAGTAATCGGATGCGCCTTGGGCATGGTCGATCGTCACATTGATGTCAAATTCCTTAGCGATCTCGACAACGGTGACCATATCATGCATATAGGTATGGACTTTCAGCGGGATCTCCTTATTCAATACCGGGATGCCATGTTCCAGTCCGAGATCGTATGGAGGCATCTTTTTCGGATCGTTCTTTGCTTTGGCTTTCTTATCCTGATATTCTTTGACTTTACGGAAATAGTCTCTTAACAGGAAGGCAATACCCATACGGGTCATCGGCATCCTGTTCATCCTTGAATAGACACCTTTCGGATTGATGCCGGTAGCAGCTTTGAGACAGACCGGATGTTTGAGGAGTCTTTCATCGATCGTTCCTTCATCGGATTTTAAGACGATACCCCAACCGCCGATGACGTTACCGCTGCCCGGGATCAGACAGGATGTGGTGATCCCGCATCTCTGAGCGATCTTGAACTGTTTGTCGTCCGGTGTGATGCCATAGTAGGAATCCAGCTGTGGTGTGATCGGGTCAGTGCATTCGTTGAGATCGTCGAGTTCATCTTCAAAAACACCGCCGATATGGGAGTGGGCATCAACGAAACCCGGAAGGACGATCTTGCCTGTCGCATCGATGACTTCGCAGTTTTTGACATTGATATCTTTGGCGATCTTTTCGATCTTTCCCTTGTCATTGACAAGGATATCGGCATTGATGGCCTTGTCATCTTTCATCGTATAGACTGTGCCGTTTTTGATCACATACATTTCAGTTCATCTCCTTCGTTATATATTACTTTTCCACCCATGAAGGTCTTGATGATCTTTGCCTGGAAAGATTCCAGGGGGTTCTTGTCCCAGAGGACGATATCCGCGCGTTTTCCTTCTTCGATCGATCCGGTGAGATCGTCGATGGAAAGCAATTTCGCCGGATTGTAGGTCATCATCGGTAAAACTTTCTTCTCGTCTTTTAAGATACGCATCATACTGATGCCAAGCCACAATACGTCTTCTCTGATCTGCCAGCCGCTGTCGACGCCTGACAAGGCAACGGTAAGTCCCTGATCAGAGAGAGCAGCGATGCCTTTCAGATCGAGTTTCATTGCGGTCTCATCCATCGTTTCCGCATTTGATCTGACGACCAGAGGGATCTTCTTTTCGATCAGCCATTTACAGTCCTTATCGATCTCAAAGCCGTTGCACAGGATCGGTTTGATCTTGTATGGTTTTAAGATCTCCAGTACATGCAAGGCATCCTGTTTTGTGTCAACTGAGACAAAGAGCGGAAGTTTTTTCTTGAGAACTTTCTGCAATGCTTCCATCTTCATGTCTCTTTCTTTGCCTTTTTCGATCTTGTATTCCGATGCTTTGCGCAGTTGTTCAGCGAATTCTTCAAAGATCCACATCTTGGATTGTGGAGCGACGTTTCTTTTTCCGTAGGAGAGCTTGATCTTGTTTCTGACGGAGGCTTTCATGCCGACTTCATCTTTTACGCACATCTCAAAAGGATTGAGACCGTCGACTTCAAATACAGCCATCGTACCGCCGAAGAGGTTGTTGTCGGTCGGAGTGACGCCGATGGTCGTCAGACCGAAAGCACCAAGCTGCTGTACACTGGCTGCTCTGCCGTTGAAGGCATACTTGACCTCCAGATGCGGTGTGATCGGATCTGAAAGTTCATCGTTATCCTGCGAAGATGGGCGGATCTCAGTCATGGAGCCGTTGATGCCCCAGGATGAGAGTGTCTGTATGAAACCCGGGAATACTTCAAGGCCTTCGGCATCGATGAGTTCTTCGTTTTTATTGAGTTTCAGTTTTTCGGCGATCTTGGCGATCTTGCCGTCTTTGATGCGGATATCAGCAGAAAAGATATTTCCTTTTCCGTCATGGATCCGTCCGTTTTTTATCAGCATGATTTACTCCTCCATATCTTATATATTGATATTATACATGATGAAAATTTTTTCAGAAAATAATATGTAAAAATAGATGGAAAAAAATGTACCAATAGTATACAATTGTTGTATTAATAACAGAGGTAAATTAAATGAAACGGTTTATCCTGAAGAGATTGTTCTCCGGAACGATCGT
>JAFYHT010000032.1 GCA_017539025.1 Erysipelotrichaceae bacterium | reverse complement strand
GTCAACATCGATCTTATAAGTCTTTTTCATAATATCTATCCTCCATATTGAACATATGAACATCTGTTCATATGTATTATATTACCATATAAACCCTATTGCAATAGTGTGATAAGATAAAAATAGGATGAATGTAATAGATTATATCAGATGGAGAGGAGACCTCTCGTTTAAAACAGATCCATTCAATGATGTCGACAATCTGGTCTTTGCCCAGTTCATCTATGCGGAATTCTGGAATGTATTGCAAGAGAGTGACAAGATCACGATCGGTGAGCTTCATAAACGTTTTTTCAGAAAGTTTGAAGGAAAAGCGGAAGAAGCGAAAACTTTCGGCAAAGAAGGGATCATGGTCTTAGATGCAATGGGGCAGGCAGACAGATTCAAGGATTGTGTCGTCTACAATTATGTCAATAAGCTGCATGCCGATACGACGGAGCAGTTTACGGCGATCATGGTCGATCTTCCTGATCGAACGACTGTCGTCTGTTTCAAGGGAACGGATGAACACATGATCGGCTGGAAGGAAGACGCCTATCTTTCCTATAAGGATATCGCCAGCCAGATGGATGCCGTAGAGTATGTGAATGATCACTGTTCTCCTTTGAAGAAGTACCGCCTCTTAGGACATTCAAAGGGCGGACATCTGGCAGTCTATGCTGCCGTTCATTGCAAGCCTTTGCTTCGCAACAGCATCATTCAGATCATTTCCGATGATGGTCCGGGGCTCAGGGAAGGCACCTATCCGCCTGATGTCTACGATAAGATCAAAGATAAATACCATCTGATCGTTCCGGAAAAGGATGGCGTCGGCACGATCTATGAGATGGCTCCAAACAAGACGATCGCCAGGATCCTGACAAAGAATATCGTTGAAGCTCACAATATCTTCGCATGGCAGATCATGGGCAAGAGCATTCAGAAAGCCGATACCGATTCCTATATGACCGACAGGACAAGAAAAGCGATCGTTCAGTTCCTGAAGGAAACGACCCCTGAACAAAGAGAGATCTTCGTTGAGGAGATGTTCAAGGCGTTTGACGATGCCAAGATCACGACAGTCACACAGATGGCCCATGGCGGTCTGCCTGTCATTTTCAGGGTCATCAAGGAGCTTTCGGAAATGGACGGTGTTGCCAAGTCGACAGCTGTCAAACTGGCCAAGACGTTCTCCATATCCATTTCCAGCAACCTTCACAAAGCTGTAACGGAAAAGAAGGAGAGCTTTGTCAGCAAGGCTTCCGGCATTTCCAGCAATATCGGTTCATTCATTGACGGATATAAGAACCGGAAAAAGGATGACGATACAGAAGAAGAATCACAGGAAAAAGTGGAAGGCAACTAAGCCTTCCTTTTTTGATTCTGTTGAAAAATGATATCTAAAACAGTAGAATGGTGAATATGTTTTAGGGGGTTTTATTATGGGAAGATCTGATGCTACATATATGAAAGATTGTGATTCCATGCATTTCATCATGCCTTTCATTTTCCCGGGCAGGGTTGATAATCAGGCTTATTTTACTTTCCAGATCGATCTGAGCAATCTGAATGAATATCTGAAAAAGAAGAATGCGGATCATCCGGACTACAAATACAACATGTTCCAGTGCATCGTCACTGCGATGCTCAAGGCCATTCATTTACGTTCCAAACTGTCGATCTTCATTCACGACAAGAGGATGTACAAGCGCAATGAAGTTTCTGCCGCTTTCACGGTCAAACAGGAATTCAAGGATGACGGTGGCGAAGTATTGGCTTTCATCCACTCCAAACCGGAATGGAATATCGATGATGTCCACAACGAGATCAGAAGACAGTTGCTGAAGCTGAAGGACAAGTCTTATGTCGATGAATCGACCGGTTTCATGGATAAGTTCAACAAGCTTCCGAAGTTCATTTCAAGGCCTCTGGTATCGTTTGTCTGTTTCCTGGAAAGGGTCAATCTGATCCCGAAGGCTCTCATTGAGACAGATCCATACCACGCTTCTGTCGTACTGGCAAACCTTGGTTCGATCGGTCTTCCGGAGGGTTATCACCATCTGACAAACTGGGGAACGACTTCGATCTTTCTGGTCATCGGTCAGTCGGGAAGGATGCCTTTCTTTGAGAACGATCAGGTCGTATTCAAAGACGGTGTCAAGTTAGGCTTTACGATCGATGAAAGGATCGCCGATGGCTATTACTTCTCCAAGTCGATCAAGATGATGCAGCTCTTCCTGGAAGAACCGGAACTGTTGGATCGTCCGATGAATGAAAAGCTTTCAGATGAGCTCTGGGCAAAGATCAATATGAAATAAGGATAGCTAGTAGCTATCCTTTTCTGTAATGATGAGATCCGGTCTGATGTCGTTTTCTTCACAGATGACTTCATCGAGTTTCTGTGCTTCATAGGCAACGAGTATCTTAAGGGCTTTTGAATCTTTCAGATATCTGTCATAGTATCCGCCGCCATGTCCCAGGCGGTTTTTCTTTTCATCAAAGCCGACACAGGGGATGATGATGGTGCTGATCTCACTTGGATCGATCGCTTGGGAATACTCCGGATCAGGTTCTTTGATCTTGAGGCTGTTGTATCTGAAATGTCCTGAATCCTTATATGCGATCATCTTTCCTTCAGGAAAAACGACAGGATAACAGACATCATGACTTTCATTGAAATCTGTTACATCGACTTCAGAGCCATATGGAAGATAGGAAAAGATGAGACCGTCTTTGACGATCTTTGATAATTTATCGCAGATGGTCTTCGAATAATTCTTTCTTTCTTCTGCGCTCAGTTTGTTTCTTGCGTTGAGGCAGAGATGTCTTTGTTCCTTCTTATTCATGTTTGTTGTGACTCAGATATGATAAAACGAAACCGATGATGCATCCGACGATCATCGATATTGCGGCATGTACGATCGAAGAATCCGGGCCGATCGTTGTGACGATGCCAAAGGTTCCAAAGGATGCCATGGCATAGGATTTGACTTTGAAGATTCCGGAAAGCAAGCCTGCAGCAAAGCCGCCGATGCATAGGGATGCAAGAGCCTTTCTGTCTTTCATGACGATCCCGAATAAGGCAGGTTCACTTGTCCCGCCGATCGCTGCTGTGATGGCTGAGGCAAGTGTTTCAGGGTTCCTGTTTCTCAGATATAAGGCTAGTGTCACAAAGCCCAGAATGTTGTTGTAGAGGACGTTGGAGAAAAATAAGATCGGATCGACTCCGGCCGATGCCAGCAGAAGCATGGCACTGAGATTGGCTCCTCCAAGTCCGCCGATCGTGATGAAAGGAATGATCGCGCACATGAAGGCATTTCCGATCGGGCCGAGATCTTTCAGCAAGAGGATGAGATCGACCAGTCTGTTTCCCAGAAAGACGCCTAAAGGGCCGATGGCGCAGAATGCGATCGGGATCATGATCAGGATCGTCAGCAGTGGGAACAGGATCGGTTTGAGATTCTTATTGAGATGCTTCTCAAGAAAAGCACAGATATAAGACATGATGCGGATGGCGATGATGGAAGAAATGACCTGAGAGCCATAATCCGTCATTGCGATCGGCATGGAGAATATTGAAAGAGATCGTCCTGCTTTTACCGCTTCGATATAGGCAGGAGACAATAACATCGCTCCGATCAATGCGGCAAGATGGCGGTCTGTATGAAAGACATCTGCCGAAGATACGGCTGTGAAGATCGGCATGAAGTAATATCCGGCATCCGCTACGAAAGAAAGGACGATATAGGTATCGGATGTTTCCTTTAACAGATGAAACACGTTTGGTCCCAATACGATCAGCATAACCTTCAGCATTCCGACGCCGATCATGATCGGCAGATTGGGGACGATACATTCAGCCACTGTCGATAAGACCGATGAGACCAGGTTTTTTATCTTGATGAATATCTCTTTCATTTCGATTTCATTTTAGCATAGAAAAACGTCAGCTTTGGCTGGCGTTTCTGATCGAATAGATACATCCGCAATAGTCCTGATGATAAAGATTGAGTTCCTTGTTCAGGAGGTCGTTTTTTGTGATCCCGTCGCCTTTCTTGAAGTCGGCATAGAGATATATCACATCAGGATACTTCTTTTGAAGTTTTTCACCGATCTCATTGATCCATTCCGCATTCTTTCTGTTGGAGATGGACATGACAGTCGTACAGTATTCATAGTGATGTTTTTGGGCGTATCTGAAGGTTTCTTCCATCCTGAGTTCATAGCACAGATGGCATCTTTTTCCGCCTTCTGGTTCTTCTTTGAATATCGAGATCTTTTGTGTGTAGGAAGGATTATCATATTCATCTTCGATCAGCCTGATCGAATCGTCATTCAGATATTCCAGATACTGTTTCAAGGCGCCAAGTCTTCTTTCGTATTCTTCATAAGGATAGATATTGGAATTGGAAAAGAAGATGGTGATCCTGAAGTGTTCTTTCAGGTACTTCAAAGGATAGACGGAACAGACTCCGCAGCAGATGTGGATCAGTAATTCCGGTTTTCCTTTGAGTTCACTGATCTGTTTAAGATGTTTCTGATAGTTATTCATTGTCGATAAACATGGAATCGCCGAAAGAGAAGAAACGGTATCTTTCTTCGATGGCGATCTTGTATGCGTTGAGGATCATTTCTCTGGAACACAGAGCGGAGATCATCATGATCAGAGTTGATTTCGGAAGGTGGAAGTTGGTGATCTGGGCATCGATGCTTCTGAAAGTGTAAGGAGGATAGATGAAGATATCCGTCTGTCCTTCGCATTCTTTGAACTCGCCGTATTTACAGATGATGGTTTCCAGAGTCCTGGTGGATGTCGTTCCGATCGCAATGATCCTTCTGCCTTCCTTCTTGGCGAGATTGAGTCTGTCTGCAGTTTCTTTTGACATCGTATAGTATTCCGAATGCATGACGTGATCTTCCACGTTTTCTTCCTTGACCGGTTTGAATGTTCCAAGACCGACGTGGAGAGTCACATCCAGTACTTCAACGCCTTTTTCTTTGATCCTTTCGATCAGCTCATTCGTAAAGTGAAGACCTGCTGTCGGGCAGGCAGCTGAGCCGTTGATCTTTGCATAGACGTTGTTGTAGCGGGAATTGTCTTTCAGCTTTTCATGGATGTATGGCGGAGTAGGCATCGTGCCGACTTCGTTGAGGACTTCAAGGAATATTCCTTCATAGTGCATCTTGAAGATGCGAATGCCTTCTTGTCTTCTTTCGATGCATTCTCCATAGAGTTTTTCGGAGAAGTCGATGATCGTTCCTGTTTTGATCGCCTTGGCATTGCCACACAGACATTCACAGATGTCGTTTTCGATCTTCAAGATGAGAACTTCTACCTTGGCATGGGTATCTCTTTTATCGCCATAGAGTCTGGCAGGGATGACCTTGGAGTTGTTTCTGACAAGGACATCACCAGGTTTGAGATAGTCGATGATATCGTAAAAACGGCGATGTTCTATCTCGCCGGTGTTTTTATGCAGGACAAGCAGTCTTGACTCGTCTCTTTTATCTGCCGGGTGCTGAGCGATCAGCTCTTCAGGCAGTTTAAAATCAAAATCAGATAGTTTCATTAAAAGCCTCTTTCATCAAAGCCGTATCTGTGTAAAATGTCGTTCTTGTATTCGACGAAGCGATCTTGCGCGATCGCTTCCCTGATGCCTTCCATCAGTCTGATCAGAAAGCGGAGATTATGGATGGACATCAGTCTGTTGCCTAATCCTTCTTCATTGCGGAAGAGGTGATTGAGATAGGCTTTCGTATAGTTCTGACAGCACTCACAATCACATTCCGGGTCAAGCGGTGTGAAGTCTTCCTTGTAGATATTCTTCTTGATATTGATGCGTCCCTGTGAGGTCATCAGTGTGCCGTGTCTTGCGATACGGGTAGGTAAGACACAGTCAAACATGTCGACACCTCTTTCAACTGCTTCCAGGATGTCGTTGACTGCACCGATGCCCATTTCGTAACGCGGCTTGTCTTCAGGAAGATATGGCAAGGTGTAATCCAGCATCTTGTAGTGGGTTTCCTTGTCTTCGCCAACCGATGTCCCGCCAATGGAATATCCGTCAAAGTCCATTTCAACGAGCTTTTCTGCACAATACTGTCTCAAGTCAGCATATTCGGATCCCTGTACGACACCGAATAAGGCCTGATTTTTTCTCGTGTGGGCATCTTTTCCTCTTTTTGCCCAGCGAAGGGTCCTGTCGACGGAATCTTTGGCATACTCATAAGAACTCGGATAAGGGATACATTCATCAAAGGAGATGGCGATATCCGATCCGATGGATTCCTGGATGTGGATGGAATCTTCCGGTGACATGAAAAGTTTTGATCCGTCCAGATGGGATTTGAAGGAAACGCCTTCTTCCTTGATCTTTCTGGAATCAGCCAAAGAGAAGACCTGAAAACCGCCTGAATCGGTCAGTACAGGTCCATCGTAATTCATAAACTTATGGATTCCTCCGGCTTTTTCAAGGGTCTCAGGACCCGGTCTGAGCCAGAGGTGATAGGTATTTCCCAATATGATCGATGCCTTGATGTCTTTGATGTCCTGGGAGGATAGGAATTTGACGGTAGCCTGGGTTCCGACCGGCATGAAGACCGGTGTTTCAACGATCTTGCCGAAGACATTCAGCTTTCCAAGACGGGCATTGCAATGGGCATCTTTGTGGATCAGTTCATATTTAAATTCATCTTTTTTCATCCCTATAATCATATCATATGCGTGCTATACTGATGTTATGAAATCCAAGGAACTGAAGACCTACAATCTTCCGGTAGATAATCCGGTCATTGCCCAGATCGATGCCAAGCCGAATTTCCTTTTTGTGATCATGATCATGATCGGTATGTTTTCATTTATCGCTTCTTTTCCAAAGATCTACGGTGTCATCCTGATCGGTTTTTCCATCTGTGCTCTGATCTATATGCCAAGAGTCTTACTGATGGAGTTTTACAACGAATATCTCGTCGTCTACAACAAGGCCGATAAGAACAACTGTGTGCTGATCTACTATGAAGACATCACTTCCTGGTATTATTCCCGCGGTGCCAGCCACGATTATCTGTATATCGAACTGTCGGATGGAAGGCAAGAGAAGATCGATGCGTTTTCCAAGTCGATCTTCGAAAGCAATATGAACCGTTTTTTGAAGGACAAGCGCAGGAAGAGTGCACAATGAGGATCGTCGCGATCGATTTTGAAACGGCAAACTCATCCATGGCTTCGGCTTGTGCCTTAGGAATCGCGATCTATGAGGAAGGGGAGATATTGGACAGTTTCGAATGGTATCTCAAACCTCATCATCGCTATAACTATTTCACCAATACCCACATCCACGGTATCCGTAAGGAAGACGTGGAGGATGAATATGAATTTGTCTATTACTACGATGAGCTTTCAGTGATTTTGAAGGATGCTTTGATCGTGGCACACAATGCCATGTTCGATATGACGGTACTCAATTCAGTATGTGATGTCTATGGTCTGGATCATTTCAAGAATCCGTTCATCGATACTGTTGCCATATCAAGAAGGGTATATCCGGAGCTCTACAATCACAAGCTGAATACGGTGAGTGAGTATCTTGATATCTCTTTGAATCATCACAATGGAAAGTCCGATGCTTTTGCCTGTCTGATGATCTTATTGAAATCCATGGCAGCGTATGATGCCTATGAAGTGGAGGATTTCTTAAGGAAGATCAGGATATCCTGGAGATATAATATGTAAAAATTTTCATTGTCAGAAAAAGTTTACAATCATAATGTAATGATTTATAATTTAAAGTGACTTGTATTTCTGAGGTACTTTAAAATGAAAGAATTTGAAAACAGCGCTTATTTCTGGCAGAAAGTAGATACTTTGTATTCTTCCGGCGATTTTAAACTCGTCAATAAGAAAGGTTCTGCCCATAAGGCGTATCCTTCTCTGACTTATCCATGTGATTTCGGTTATGTTGAGACACTAAGTTCCGATACGGATTCGCCGATGGAAGTCTTCCGTTCCAGAAAGAGCGATACGGTCGATGCGATCGTCATCTGTGCCGATATCATCGACAAGCGTTTTGAGGTAAAGGCTCTTGTCGGTCTGAATGAAGATGAATGTCAGGAGGTCCTGCATTTCCTAAACTGCACGGATTATCAGAAATCAGTCCTTCTCAGAAGAGGGAAAGAAATTCCTGCATGGAGTGAAACGGAGTAGCATGAATCATGCTGCTTTTTCTTTTATCTGTTAGAATATAGTTAGTATGGAAAAAAGAAAAGAGTTTATTATCAATTCCGCATACGTCGCGATCATCTGTGCGATCGTTTTCATCTGTATCAATTATCTGCTTCCGATCCTGCTGCCTTTTATCCTGGGCTTCTTCTTTGCTTATTTTTCACTCAGGCTCAGCCGCAGGTTCTTTGAAGAAGACACAAAGCTTTATCGTTCTCTGACATTAGGTGCTTTATATCTCGCAGTCATCCTGCTTATTGTTTTATTGGTTTCAATGGGTATCACGAAACTGGGAGATTTCATCAAGACGCTTCCTGGTTTCTATACCAACACATTGGAACCGTATATTGGATCATTGGAAGCTTCTTTATTGGAGATCGGCGAATCTCTGCCTGAAAGTATCAGAGAACCTCTGTCTACGATGACGGATGGGATCTTTGAAGGTTTGAAAGGACTCTTGTCACAGGCGACGAGTGTCTTAGTCAACTTCACGACGGCTTTTATCAAGAACGCACCGGATACACTGGTTTCGATCATCGTCATGATCGTATCTTCGTTCTATATGATACTGGATTATGAAAATATCGGCAGGTGGTTCACTTCTGCTTTGCCCGATAACGCATTGATCGTTTTCAATGAGATCAAGGATTTCTGTGAGAATACTCTGTTCAAGATTATGGGTTCCTATGCGGCGATCATGGTTTTGACTTTTGCGGAACTGTTTGCCGGTCTGACGATCATGGGTATTTCCAATTCGGGAATGTGGGCATTCGTCATTTCCTTCCTTGATATCTTGCCGGTATTGGGTGTTGGTACGGTATTGATCCCTTGGGGCATCTCTGCCATGATCACCGGAAGATATATATTTGGTACGGGGATCCTGGTGATCTATCTGATCATCACCGTGATCAGGAATATCGTAGAGCCTCGTCTTGTCGGTACGAATCTCGGTCTGCATCCTCTGGCGACACTGATCTCAATGATCGCAGGTCTGAAACTTTTCTCTTTCGTGGGAATGTTCGGTCTGCCGCTGGCACTTTCGTTCTTCGTATCGCGCAATAAAGAAAAACCGCTTCTTGTCAAGGTTCAGGAAGAACCGAAGAAGAAGCAGAAGAATAAGAAAAAGAAAAAGAAATAGTATTATCTTTGATTGATGTCCTGAATCAGCTTGATCGCCTGGGTGAGATCATCCAGCACGATGAAGCTTTTTTCTTTGACTTCATCTGAGACGTAGGAGATATCAGGGATGTGAATGACATTCAATCCGGCGTTGTATGCGGAAAGGATGCCGTTGGATGAATCTTCAAAGGCAAGGATCTCATCTTTTTCATATGGAAAAGCGGATATCGCTTTCAGATAGATCTCGGGTCTTGGCTTTGATTCTGTCAGATCATCGCCGAATACGATGTGATCGAAACAGTTTTCAAGATCTACGCTTTCCAGATAGGACAGGGCATGTTTTCTGGAAGTGGAGGTCGCAAGTGCTTTCTGTATGTGATTTGAATCGAGGAATTCAAAGAGTTCATCGACGCCTTTTTTCTTTTCCATCGGGTTCTTTCTGAGATATTCTTCATGGAAGACCCACTCTTTTTCCATGAATTCTTCAAACGGAAAATCTTCTCCATTGACCTGAAGATATCTCTTTCTGGTTTCTGTCGCATTCAGACCGATGGTCGAGATGATGAATTCTCTGCTTAAGCCATAGCCATAGACTTCGGATGTCTTCAGGGCATTGATCAGATAGACTTTTTCCGAATCTATCAGTAAACCATCCATGTCAAATACGCATAATCTGATCTGTTTCATATATTCGCATTTTATTCGATGAAAAAGAACTTGTAAAGAGGGGGCTTTAGGTCATTTTACTTTTGTATCTGATTCGTATTATTTATAATTGAATTAATCTGTTTCGTTATAAAATAGAATTAAGAAAAATGAAGAAATTTCTCAATCAAAAGAAAGGAAGAAAGAGATGAAAAAAAGAATTACATTATTACTGGTCTTGCTGATGATCGTCGGTTTACTGGCCGGCTGCAGCAAGAAGGAAGCAGAACCTGAAGCACCGAAAGATCAGCTGGATTCCATCAGAGAAGCAGGCAAACTGGTCGTCGGTATCGAAGGTACATATCCTCCGTTCAACTTTGTCGATGACAATGGCAATTACGCAGGTTATGACGTCGATGTCGCGACTGCGGTTGCTGAGCACTTAGGTGTTGAAGTTGAATTCGTCATGGCGGAATGGGATGCCTTACTGGTTGGCATCGATTCACAGCGTTGGGATACTGTTATCGCCGATGTTACAGCTACTGATGAAAGAAGAGAAAAATATGATTTCTCTGATCCGTATCTGTTCACAGGCAGACAGGTCGTCGTCAAGACCGGCAACCCTCTGGGATTACATACAGTAGATGACCTCAATGGCAAGAAGGTTGCGACAAACGCTACAAACAGCTGGGTACCTAAACTGGAAGCTATGGGTGCAGAGATCGTTCCGATCGAAACAACTGACCAGTGTGCACAGGCTGTCATCAACGGAACTGCAGATTTCTGTATGTTCAATGATGTCGTCCTGAAGGAATACAGAGAGAACCATCCGGAAAGTGAACTGGAAGTCGCATTCAAGATCGAATCCGACATCAACGAAGTTTCTATTCCGTGCCGTAAGGGTGAAGAAAGACTGCTGGCTGAATTCAACGCGGCTGTCAAGGAACTCAGAGACAGCGGCAAGCTGAAGGAACTGTCTGAAAAGTGGTTCTTACAGGATCTGACTTTCAATCCATACGCAAACTAGTTTTCGATTGTTGAGTGGTTTGAATCAGCGATAGTCAGAGGATTATCGCTGATTTTCTTTAAGGAGTTCTTATGAATGATATTGGTATTTGGATCACTGATGTATTAGGGGCCCGTGTCTGGCGCATCATCCGGATCCTGGTCGAATCGTTTCCAAAGCTGTTGGGACCGTGTCTGAAGATCACGATCTCCCTGACACTGCTTTCGTTTTTCTTTGGATTGATTCTGGCTTTGATCCTGGCTCTTGTTCAGGTGGCTGACATCAAGGGGTTGAAACAGTTTGCCAGATTCTATGTCTGGATCTTCAGAGGGACACCTCTGATGTTGCAGCTGTTCATCATCTTCTACGGATTGCCTTCTTTCGGCATCTATTTCAACGGCTATACAGCAGCGGTCATCGCGTTCTCATTGAACCTGGCGGCATACAATTCGGAGATCATCCGTTCCGCTATCCAGTCTGTTCCGGTAGGACAGTCTGAAGCAGGATACATGATCGGATTAAACTATTTCCAGGTCATGACACGTATCGTATTGCCTCAGGCGGCAAGAGTCGCATTCCCGCCGTTGTTCTCATCTTTGATCGGTCTGACCAAGGATACTTCTCTGGCGTCTTCGATCACAGTCATCGAAATGATGTCGATCGCAAAGAGAGTTGCGGCAGTCTACTATGAACCGTTCTGGATGTATATGGAAGCAGGTTTCATCTATCTGATGATCTGTACGATCCTGACGAAGTTACAGTCATATATGGAGAAAAAACTGGAATGGAAACAGCCTGTTGAAGTCAAGAATAAGGCTGAGGTTTCGGAGGCGTAGATCATGTTAGGTGTTAAGAATTTACATAAATCTTTCGGTTCCAACCAGGTTTTGAAAGGGATCGATTTCGAGGTCAACGAAGGTGAAGTCATTGCCATCATCGGTTCTTCCGGTTCCGGCAAGACGACACTTTTGAGATGCATGGCTTTCTTGGAGCAGGCAAATGACGGAACTTTCATTTTTGATGATCTGAAAAAGAATATCCGCAAGATCACGAAGAAAGAGATCAAGGAACTGCGCATGAAGATGGGTTTCGTCTTCCAGAACTTCAATCTCTTCAGGAATATGACGGCCTTACAGAACGTCATGGAAGGTCTGACGACTGCCAGGAAGATACCGGCAGCGGAAGCAAAGAAGACGGCAATGGAAATGCTTCAGAAGGTTGGCATGATCGATCGTGCAGACTATTATCCCGATCAGCTTTCCGGTGGTCAGCAGCAGCGTGTTGCCATCGCAAGAGCATTGGCGACAAAGCCGGAAGTCATATTATTCGATGAGCCGACTTCAGCACTGGACCCGGAACTCACCGGAGAAGTCCTGGAAGTCATGGTCAAACTGGCAAGAGAAGGCACGACGATGGTCGTCGTTACTCATGAGATGGAATTTGCCAGAAATGTCGCGGGTCGAGTCATCTTCATGGAAGATGGTGTCGTAGTGGAAGAAGGCACTGCGCAAGAAGTTCTTTCCGATCCGAAGGAAGAAGCGACAAGAAGATTCTTAAGAAGGATCTTGAGAAAAGAAGAGGAAGAATAAGGAGAACAGATAATGAGGATCAGCAATATCGGCCTGATGGTGAAAGATCTTGAGGGCGCAAAGAAGTTTTTTGAAGAGTATTTCGGCGCAACCGTTCATGCGGAGTATAACGAAGACAACGGTTACCGCTCATATATCATGAAGTTTGATGAAAATCCAAAGATCGAACTGATGTCAAAACCGGAGATCGTGGACGTTGTAAAAAACAGGAATGATGCCGGTTATATCCACATCTGCATCAAAGTCGATTCCAAGGAGAAGTTCGATGAGATCCTTGGCAAGACAAAGAAAGACGGCTATGAGATCCTGTATGAACCGGATACGGTCGGCGGTCAGGAATTCAGAGCGATCATGTTGGAAGACAATATCATTGAAGTCTGTTATTAGGAGGTTAGAAGATGTCTTTATTCAATAAGGTATTCAAAGGCCAGAAGCCGATCATCGGTATGGTCCACTTAAAACCATTGCCCGGAGCTCCGGGTTACTGCGGAGATCTCGATAAGGTCTATGAGGCAGCATTAGCTGATCTAAAGGCTTTGATCAACGGTGGTGCCAATGCGGTCATCGTTGAGAATTTCGGAGATATCCCTTATGCAACAGAGCAGGAACTGATCACGACAACGGCAATGGCTTCCATTGCGGCAAGACTTCGCAAAGAGTGCGATCTGCCGATGGGCATCAATGTCCAGTTCAACAACTTTGAGGCAGAATGGGCAATTGCCTATTCCTGTGGCTATGATTTCATCCGTTCAGAAGTATTTGCGGAAAACCGTATGGGTCCAAATGGTGTTTGCATCGCTTCCGGTCCGGCTATCATGAGACTTAAGGCCAGATATCCGAAAGACATCGCTTTCCTGGCAGATGTCAATGTCAAACACACATTTGCGATCACGGAACAGCCTTTGGACTTCACGATCGAATCGATCCTGGAAGGCGGCGCTGATGCATTGATCTGTACCGGCATCATGACAGGCAAGTCGCCAAGCGTTGAGGATGTCAAGGAAATGAAGAGGATCGCAGGAGAAGAAGTTCCTGTCATCGTCGGCAGCGGCGTCAATGAAAAAACTGTCAATGATTACCTTGCAGTATCAGATGGCGCGATCATCGGTTCTTCCTTCAAGGTCGATGGCAACGTCATGAACGCCATCGATGAGAATAGAGTCAGATCTTTGATGAGCAAGCTATAATCTCATGGATAAGAAAGTATGTCTGATCACCGGTGCCGGTGGCGGCATCGGCAGCAGCATCACGGCAAAATTTCTGGAAAAAGGATATCACGTGATCATGAGCGATATCTGCGATGACTGCCTTGAAAAGGCGATCGAGAAGCATCATTTTGAGAAAGAAAATGTGACTGCGATGCCGATCGATATCACTTGTGAAGAAAAGGTCATCGAAGGGATCGATAAGATCAAAGAGGACTTTGGACATGTCGATGTCTTAGTCAATGCGGCAGGCATCTGCGGGCATTATGATCGATTGATCGATTATCCTTTTGAGGATTTCAAGAAAATATACGAGGTCAATGTCTTCGGTACTTTCCTGATGATCAAGAGTGTTCTGCCGCTCATGATGGAAAAAGGAAAGGGAGCGATCGTCAATTTCGCTTCGGTTTCCGGAATGAGAGGTTATTCCTTTGAGGCGGCATATGGTTCCAGTAAGTGGGCGATCGTCGGTTTAAGTGAAAATGTGGCCAATGAGTATGGCGGCTATGGGATCCGCTGCAACAGTGTATCACCAGGCTGGGTCAATACCTTCATGATGGAAAAGACGATCGAAGAATACAGAAGACTTGGGATCAAGGATCCTGAAAATTCCATCACATATGGTTCGATCAACAGAGCAGCTGATCCGAAAGAGATCGCTGATGCGGTCTATTTCCTGGCAAGTGATGAAGCAAGCTTCGTCAATGGCGAGAATCTCGTCGTTGACGGAGGCATGATTATTAAATAAGGAGCTCTTATGAAAAAGTTTTTTGACGGCAAGAAAAAAGTGATCGGTATGGTCCATCTCTTCCCGTTACCGGCCAATGCGGCGTATAAGGGAGACAAGGATCAGATCGTAGAGTATGCATTGGAAGATGCGAAGACCCTGATCGAGTGCGGCGTTGATGCGCTGATGGTAGAGAATTTCTATGACTGGCCGCAATATGCCGATGAGATCCCTTTGGAGTCTTATACCCTGATGACAGCTGTCGCTTCCAAGATCAGAGACTTCTGTGAGATCCCGATGGGTGTCAATATCGAGATGAATGCCTGGAAACAGGAATGGATCATGGCTTGGGCAGTCAATGCGGATTTCATCCGTCTGGAAGCTTTCGTTGATAACAGAGGCGGTTCCTTCGGATATATCCCGGCCTGCTCAACACCGATCTCAAAGCTCATGAAGGATTATCCTTCTGAAATCATGTTGTTTACCGATGTCCATACACAGGAAACCTATGGCAATCCGGATGTGCCGATCAATGAACTGGCACACAATGCGATCGGTCATGATTCCGATGCGATCATCGTGACAGAGAACGATCAGTGCAAGAGGATCACGGTAGAAGATGTCAAGTCGATGAGGGAATCGATCGGTGATTTCCCGATCATCGTCGGTTCCGGAGTGAAGCCGACAAATGTACTGGATTATCTGGAATATGCGGATGGCGTCATCGTCGGAAGAGGCTTTAAGACAGACGATCGGGTCGATCCGAAACTGGTAAAAGAATTCATGGAGATCGTCAGATCGAAGTACTAGATATCAGTTAGATATTCTTACAATTGACAGCACCGGAAATGGTGCTGTTTTTTCTTGAAAAAGTACCATATAAGAATATATAATTGATTCAAAAATGAAAAAAGAAAAGTGGTATTTTCCCAAGTATTATCCTTCCTTCGCTTGCAAAGCTGACGCCTGCAGGAACACCTGCTGCAGCAGCTGGCGCATCCCTGTTTCCAAGGAAGAGTTCCATCGTCTGGTCACGATGGAGTGTTCGAAAAATCTCAATCGCAGGATCCAGAATGCCTTTATCGTGCCCGAGGTCGTAACGGATGAGGTCTATCGCTACATCTCTTTCAACTGGCTTGGACAGTGTCCGATCCAGGAGAAGGGATTGTGTTATCTGCACAGAGAAAAAGGAGAGGAATTCCTTCCGAAGATCTGCCGTCTCTATCCGAGAAGCCTGAAAAGGATAGGGAACTACAATGTCGCGTGCTGCTCAAGTTCCTGTGAGAGAGTCGTCGAGATCCTCTATGACTATGACGATCTAGAGATCGTGACTGAGCAGATGGAAGAGACCCCACAGGTCTTCTATTCCATCAGCTATGACGGGTTCAGACAGATCAGATCATTCCAGAAGATCCTTCAGGACAGATCAACGACACTTCTTCAAAGCATCATCGATATCTGCAAGATCATCAATGATGATGAATTCGATAGAGATTATGATTCAGATGAAGATCCTTTGTCGGCAGCGATCCTTCTTCTCAAGAGGTTTTCCGAAAGCAATCAGATCCTGGGCAAGATCTGTGATATCGTCTCTGAACGATATGGAAACGATCCTTCTTTATATGAAAAAGACAGGGATGCTTTTGAAGAAGCTTTCCCTGACTGGATGACTTTCTTTGAAAGAGTCATCAACAACTCCATGTTTTATGAGTGTTTCCCGTTCGTGGATGAAAGAGCCGATCAGACCCAGGTCTATAAGGGACTTTGTATCTGTTATGGCTTACTCAGACTACTTTGTATCGCCAATACATACAAAGACCACAGGAAAGACGATCTCGTCGATGCTGTCAGCAGTCTTTTCCATCTGATCGATCATACGACGTTCTATTACAACGTCTCACTGATCTCGGGGAATGCCGCGATATTCCTGAAACTGTAATGAAAGCAGCCTTAATCGGCTGCTTTGTTTCTGATGAGTTTCTTGATATTTCGGACTGCCTTTTTCACGTTATCCATTGATGTGGCCAGATTGATCCTGACCCATCCGTCATATCCTTTTCCAAACGTTTCTCCGGCATTGACCAGTAAACCGCAATCCTTCTGCAGACATTTTGCGGCAGAACTTTCCGTGGAGTATTCACCGATATTGACAAAGATCAGATAGCTTCCTTCCAGTGTCGAGATTTCAAGTTCATTTCCCAGCTGTTTGCGGAAGTACTCGTAGTTTTCAAAGACGACATTGTTTAAGCTGTCCAGCCATTTTTCTCCATAGAGATAGTTGTAATAGGTAGGAAGGGCATTGAAGGCGTTGACCGATCCCAGATGATTGTGCCTTTGGTATTCGATGAACTTCTTGCGCAATTTAGCGTTAGGAATGATGACGTGGCAATGTGAGAAGACTGCCAGTGAGAAGGATTTGGATGCGGCAACGATGGAGATGATCTCGTTTCGATATTTTCTGAATGCCAGGGAAGGGATGAATTCCTGGTCCGGCATGATGATGTCGGAATGAACTTCATCGGAAACGATCAGTACATGATACTGATGACACAGATCAAAGAGTTCTTCCAGTTCACCTTTCTTGAATACTCTTCCGACTGGGTTGTGTGGGGAACATAACATCATCATTCTGATCTTTTTGCTTCTGAACTTCTTTTCGATGTCTTTATAGTCAAAAGTAAAGAAACCGTCATTGTTGATCATCTTTGATTCATATACTTTTCTGCCGCTTTCTTTGATCGTGGCTTTAAATGGCGGATACAAAGGAGTACAGATCAGGATGCCGTCGCTAGAGTCTGTTAGGGAATAGATGATCTGATACATCGCATCGACTGCACCTCTTGTGAATCTGATCCATTCCTGTCTGTATTCGATATCGTTTCTTCTTTTGTGCCAGTCGATGAAGACTTTATAGTAGTCCTGAGGCAGATTGGCATATCCGTAGTCACCTTCTTCAATGAAGTCTTTTAATGCAAAAATGACTCTTTCATCATCCTTAAAATCCATGTCGGCGATCCACATCGGCAGGCATTTTTCTTTTCTTCCGCGCTGCCATTTGACGGAATTGCCTTTCTCTCTTCTGATGTAGTACTTTTCTGTAAATTCCTGATTATTCATATCGTTCACCTTTTTTATCATTATAGAATATTAATATGGAAGTAACGTATAATTGCTGGCACGGCTGTCATAAAAAATCGGAAGGATGTATGCACTGTTATGTCTATCGAAGAGATGAATCGATCGGGAAAGATGCCAATGTCGTATACAAGACAAAGGATTTTGATCTTCCGATCAGAAAAGACAGAAAAGGTGAATACAAATATCCATCAAATACAGAGTTCATGTTGTGTTTTTCTTCGGATTTCTTTATCGAAGAAGCGGATGAATGGAGAAAAGATGTCTTAAATATGATCAGGGAAAGAAGCGACTGTTCCTTTTTCTGCATCACCAAGCGTCCGGAGAGGATCGCAAAATGTATTGATGATCTTAGTGCCTATCCCAATCTGGTCATCGCCTGCACGATGGAGAACCAGAAGCGTTTTGATGAGAGGTGTCCGATCTATCTGGATCTTGATCTGAAAAGAAAGATGGTCATGATCGAACCGATGTTGGAGAGAGTGGACATGAGTGCTTATATCGACCGCATCGATCACGTATCGGTAGGGGGAGAATCCGGTCCTGATGCCAGGATCATTGATTTTGAGTGGGTAAAAGATATTTACGAACAATGTAAAAAGGCACAGGTCTCATTTCTGTTTCATCAGACCGGTGCCAGGATCGTTGTGGATGGAAAACTGTATCAGATCCCCAGGAAGTTTCAACATTCCCAGGCGAGAAAGGCGTTCAAGGATCAGTATTGAATCTTATTCAGTACTTCTTTTGCTTTTTCTTCATTCAATAGAGTTTTGATGATGAGGTAGGAGAATTCGAAAGCAGCTCCCAGACCTTTACCGGTAATGAAGTTCCCGTCTTTGACGGCTTTTTCTTTTTCCGGAGTCAGATCTCCTTCAAAGCCAGGGAAGCAGATGAACTTCC
Organism: Erysipelotrichaceae bacterium; assembly: GCA_017539025.1. GTDB lineage: Bacteria > Bacillota_I > Bacilli_A > Erysipelotrichales > Erysipelotrichaceae > Colivicinus. Next base: position 9,200 of record JAFYHT010000032.1, on the reverse strand, counting down.
TGTCGTTCAATAATCCCTTATGGATCAGTATGGAAGGAGCCGCACAGATGGCGGCGATATATTTTCCTTTGGCGACGAAGTCATCGATGAGTTTCTGGACTCTTTCATCATTTTCCAGATTCTTCGTTCCGGGCATTCCTCCCGGAAGGATCAGGCAGTCATATTCTTTAGGATTGATCTCATCCAGTAGCTTGTGTGCTTTAAAGGTGACGTTGTGGGAGGAAACGATCTCATTGGTGAATCCGACCAGGTCGGTCTCGATGCCGGCGCGGTAAAGGAGGTCATAGGTGACCAGTGCTTCGCATTCTTCCAGACCGTTGTTGACGATTATCATAGTTTTCATAAGTTGCACCTCTTTTTCATTATATGACGGTTTTGTTGTAAAATGGTTGTATGAAACGAATGATGAATCTTTATGAAAGCTGTAAAACGCCGATCAGAGTCGCGTTTTTTGGTTTTATCCTGGTTGCGATCGGCTTTCTGATTCAGAATGAGAGTGTCAATGTATTCTATACGTTCCGTTCTTCCATCATCCTGTTTATCGGTGAACTGTGCCTGAGGATCGGTGAACTGACGATCATGAACCTGCCTTTGATCTTTATGATGAATATCGTATGCAAGAAGGCGAATAACGCATCTCCTGTCGTCATGTCTCTGGTCGGTTATTTCACTTTCATCGTAACGACGATGTTGTTTTCTACACAGAACCTGAATGCCCAGGCATATTCAACAGGCTTTGGGATCAATTCGATCTTCAATACGCCTTCCGGAAGCAGACTTCCGTTGGAGACGGGAATGATCGGTTCTTTCCTGGTTGCCTATGCGACGAGGATGGCTTTCATTTTCTCAAGGCACAGAGGTTCCTATTCTCTGACCAATCTGTTTGCCAGAGATACTTCGGGTATCATCTATAACTTTGTGTTCTGTTTCGTATTGGGCCTTGGCGTTGCCTATGGATTCCCATATTTCTATACCTATCTGCAAAAGGCGATCACTTTCATCGGCGGCGATCTGCTGGATCCGTTAAGGATCGGTTTATATTCCGTACTGGATCGAATCTTATGCATCATGGGTCTTGGCAACATCATCAGATATCCGTTCTGGTATACTTCTGCCGGTGGTTCTTTCTCCAATACCGTTACCGGTCAGAGTGTTCTGGGTGATGTCAATATCTGGACTTATCTGAAGGATTCCAACGCTTCCTATATCGGCGCAGGAAGATTCATCACACCGTACTATGTGATCAATATGTTCCTGATCCCGGCGTTCTATCTGGGAACATTGTTCTCGATGAGCGATCGTACCGATCGAAGCATCCTGACTCCTGAATTCATATTTGCGATCTTGCTTTCGATCGTTGCCGGAAATCCTCTTCCGACGGAGTTATTGATGCTGATGACATCACCGACACTTCTTGTGGCTTATCTTGTCATCATCGGCATTTCTTCCGGTGTTCTGGTCAACTTTGAGGCATTCCTCGGTTTTTCAAGCAGGATCTCCAATACCGTGATCGCCATGCCGGGAAGTTTTGCGGATTTCATCATCAACATCCGTAATGTGAATCTGCTTCCTTCCATTCAGACGATCCTGATCGTCGGTGTGGTCGGTTTTGTGTTCATGTTGCTGTTTACGATGTTCTATTATCGTTTCCTGGCGTTTGACTTTGTCAGGACAGGGAATGGTGATGGGCTGGTCAATGACATCATTGAGATCGCCGGAGGAAAGGAGAATATCATTTCTGCCGGATCAGGTCTCTTCAAGCTCAATGTCTATATCAGAGATCCGGAAAAGATCTCCGTGGAGAAGGTACAGGATATCGGCGTCAGGAAGGTCGTAGAGACGCGAAATGGTCTGACTTTCGAGCTGGGAACCTCCTGTTATGCGATTTCCAGAAGGATCAACAAGAAACTCATCCGATAAGATCCGTATTCCGGATCTTTTCTTTTATCGGATTATGAAAAAAACATAGCTTTTTTACATTGACATTTCTTACATATTTGACATAAAATTGAATAGTATTTGAAGAAAGGTGGCTTATTATGGCAGCAAAAAGAACGTATCAACCAAGCAAAAGAAAACGCCAGAATGTCCATGGTTTCAGAGCCAGAATGAAGACTACTGGTGGACGTAAGGTATTAGCCAGACGTCGTGCTAAAGGTAGAAAGGTATTATCCGATTAAAGTCACTTAGGTGGCTTTTAATTTAGTATGAAAAAAGCATTCCGCGTCAGAAGAAACGAAGAATTTTCCAAGATCATTTCCAAGAAGCACTCTGTGGCAAGTGCTGCTTTTGTCGTGTATCATTGTGACAGACAGGAGGATCATGCCAGAGTGGGGATCTCGGTTTCAAAGAAGATGGGGAATGCGGTTGAAAGAAACAAGATCAAACGCCAGTTAAGGGAAATGGTGAGAGCGATATTGGACTTTGAAACGTGCCCGAAAGACCTCATCATAATCGTCAGAAAACCCTATCTGGAAAGGCCTTTTTTGCAGAATAAAAAAGATTTGGAAACAGCGATCAAAAAGGCTATAATATAACAGTATGAATATATAAGGAGTGTTCTATGAGTAAAAAACGCTTAAAACTGGTTTTATCACTTATAGCTTTGGCGTTAGTATTAACCGGTTGTTCAACATCAAGTGAACTGATCACATTAGATACGACATTCAAAGAGGCGATGAACGACGGATTCCTGTCTGCCTTCATCACTTATCCTCTTTCTCAGGCCATCAACTGGCTGACACCGAGAACAGGCATCTTCTTAGCGATCGCTATCGTTACGATCGTCATCAATGCTCTGGTCCTGGCGTTCACATTCAAGTCCAGTATGGCAATGCAGAAGATGCAGGAGATCCAGCCGGAACTGCAGAAGATCCAGGCGAAATACGAGGGCAGGAATGATGAAATGTCCCAGCAGCGTATGGCCATGGAGATGCAGCAGCTTTACAACAAGTACGGCATCAATCCGCTGGGCTCACTGGCTACGACATTCATTCAGTTCCCGATCCTGATCGGCATGTACAATGCGGTCAGAAGATCTGAGGCTGTTGCCAATGCGACATTTGCGGGAGTTTCTCTTTCACTTTCTCCGTCACAGGCGATCCCTAACAAGGCATGGATCTGTCTGGTGATCTTCGTCCTGATGGTCTGCTGCCAGTTTGTGGCGATCAAGATCCCTCAGTGGCTTGCGGAAAAGCATGGCAAAGAAGAGGCTGAAAAGCATCACAAGACTTACAAGAAGCCGGAAAATCAGAATCAGGGTATGACATATGGTATGCTGGCGATGGTTGCGTTCGCAATGTTCTCCATTCCGACAGCTCTTTCGCTTTACTATTGCATTTCTTCGATCGTCAATATCGTAAAGACACTCGTCATTGATAAAATGACACACAGGGAGGCCGAGTAATGAAAGAATATACAGGCAGAACATTGGATGAAGTACTCAACAGCATCGCTGCCGAGCAGGGCTGCCAGGTACAGGATATTACTTATAACGTTCTGGAAGAAGAAAAGGGCGGAATCTTCGGTCTGCACAAGTCTGTAACGATCGAGGCTTTCACTTCCAAAGATGTCAAGGAATTCATTTTCGATTATCTCGGTGCTTATTTCACTGAACTCAATCAGGGTGTTGCAATCGAGATCATCGTAGAAAAAGACAAGGATAAGGAAGAAGACATCCTTTACCGTGTCGTACTGGATGCGGAAAACAATGCGATCATCATTGGCAAGAACGGCCAGACACTCAGAGCGATCTCAACTGTCTTAAAGGCTGCGGTCAACGCAACTTTCAAGAAGCGTATCAATCTGATCGTTGATGTCAACCACTACAAGGAAGACAGATACAAGAAGGTCAAGGCGATCGCCAGAAGAGAAGCGATCAACGTTGCCAAGAGCCATGTTGACTGCGAACTGGATCCGATGCCGAATGACGAAAGAAAAGTCATCCATCAGTATCTGCAGGATTTCAGGAATGTCACTACTGTTTCCGTTGGTGAAGGAAACAAGAGACACCTGGTCATCAAGTATTCACCTGATAAGAAAGAAGAAGCAGAAGAGGAATAATCTCTTCTGCTTTTATTTTGTAAGGATATCTACGATATGGCTGCTGGCTCCCAGAAGTTCTTTTCTTTCACAGGTCTTCATGTGGAAGTCGAGGTATGCTTCAAAGGTTTCATCGTCCATCTTGTTGATGGTGCTTCGCATATAATCGCTTGGACCATCTGATGCGAAACGTCTGATCAGTTTCATTTCAGCGAGTTCATTGAGTTCATCGATCTCTTCGATCCTCGACTGGAAGAAGATGTTGTCGGGATCATCGATCCTGAAATCTTCAGTCAGCTTGTCTTTGATCTGTTTATAGTTGTCGTCCTTGAAGGCATATTCAATGACGGCATATTCATTCATGATGTAGGTGACAAAGACATATCTCTTTGTGACCCTTTTTGCCTCAAGAAGTGCTTTTAGTCTTTCTTCTTTGGAATAAAGGTGATACATCGGTCCGAACATGATCGCAACATCGAATTCATCATCCTTCAACATCGAAAGATCTGTTGCGCTGGCTTCTATGATCCTGATTTCCTTGTCTTTCGCTCTGAGCATTCCGATATTGGGTCTGACCAGTTCGACAGCCGTGACATCATAGCCTTCTTCTTTCAAAGCCAAAGAATATCTTCCGGGTCCTGCACCGATGTCGACGATGCGGTCTCCTTTTTCAAGATATTCATGGATATACTTCATGGACGTCAGAAATTCGACCTGTCCGTGTCTGCGGTCAAGTCTCTTGTTTTCATTGAATTTATTATAGAAATCAGTCAGTTTCTTTTTGTAGTCATTCATGTTTCCATTATAGACTCATTGATCTATAATAGGGATAATGTTTGAACTGATATGTAAGAAACTGATCAAAGATTACAAGAATACTCAAGATCCTGAAGTCAGACAGCGCTATGGGGTCGTATTCTCTTTCGTTTCGATCTTCTGCAATATCCTGATGGTCATCATGAAACTGATCATCTCTTTTCTCAGCAATTCGATCTCGATCAGGGCGGATGCCTTGAACAATCTTTCGGATGTCGGTTCCAATCTGGCAACGCTTTTCGGTTTCCGTCTTTCCAACAAACATCCGGATTCCGATCATCCGTATGGTCATGGCAGGATGGAGTATGTTTCGGGAATGATCGTTTCGTTCCTGATCCTTCTTGTCGCGTTTGAAGCGATCAAGGAAGCGATACTCAAGATCATCGATCCTGACAGTCTTGTTTTCACATATGTTTCCATATTGGTACTGATCCTTTCGATTGGGATCAAGCTATTTATGGCTTATATCAATTCAAAAGCTGCGAAGGCCATTGATTCTGAGACTCTACATGCGGCAAGCCAGGATTCCATGAATGATGCGATCATGACTGCTGCTACACTTGTGACATTGATCATCTACCGTTTTACTTCCTTCAATATCGATGCCTATATCGCGTTAGTTGTTTCTCTGTTTGTGTTGAAGGCGGGGATCGAGATCTTCAGGGATGTTTTGGATACGATCTTAGGCAAGGCTCCGGATAAGGAACTGATCAAGGAAATCGAATCCGACATCATGAAACATGATGGTGTTTTGGGCATTCATGATCTTCTCTTGCACGACTATGGTCCGGGTCATCGGTTTATGTCTTTACATGTTGAAGTGGATGCAGCTGTTCCGGTCATGGAAAGCCACGATATGATCGACAACATTGAAAATGAGATTCTTGAGAAACATCACATCCTTACCAGCATTCATATGGATCCGATCGATATGAGTGATGAGATGATGCCGATATTGAAGGGGCAGGTAAAGGATATCGTTCAGTCGATCGATCCTTCCTACAATATTCATGATTTCCGCATTGTCTCAGGGAATACCCATACCAATCTGGTATTTGATGTGCTTCTTCCGGCTCAGGATACAAGAGATCATGAGGAATTAAAAAAAGAGATCTGCGAGAGAGTCTCACAGATCGATCAGTCATATAAATGTGTTATTCAGATTGATCATTCTTTCGTATGAACATGATGTTCATATCGACCGGCTCTTTGATGCCGTTGACTGTTCCTTTATTTGAGTATTGCCAGATACTGATAGGATGTTCGGCATGAGGCATATCGATATCATATTGCGCAAACCAGATCGGATAATCATTAAGTCGTTCCATATCGACTTTATTCTGTTCCCAATCCAGATAAGTATAGATCATCGTTTCATAGGAAGTGTTTTCAAATTCTTTCAGGAATGCCAGGGTGTTGTCAGTCAACACCTGTTTTTCCAGATCCTGAGTCCTGCTTTTTTCATCTTCGAAGAAGACTTCTTCCAGGTCGTACACGATCGGAAGATCGAGCTTTTTTCCTTTGAGGTGTTCCTTGACCCAGTTTGCTTCTTCGATGGCTTCTTCTTCAGTGACAGCCTGCGAGAAGAAGTAAATGCCTACAGGGATATCGTTTTCTTTAGCACCTTTGTAGTTTTCTTCAAACCTTGGATCATCATACAGCATGCCGGTCGTGGCTCCGCGTCTGCCAATGCGGATGAAGGCGAATTCTACGCCGGCTTCCTTGACTTTCTTCCAGTCGATCTCTTCCTGAAATTCGGAGACATCGATCCCGAAGATCCCCAGGAAGGTATCATCTTCATATCTGTATTGTCCCGAGATGTTTTCGATCTTTGCGTAATCGACCTCAGGTTCACTTTCGATGATCACTTCTTCGACAGGATCTTCTTTATGTAATCTCTCACCGAAGATGATCAGCGAGGCGAAGATGAGAAATAATCCTGCGATCAGTAATTCCAGTTTCAGGGTTTTGTTTTTGTCCATATCACAATTATAATATGAATGTATGAAGGAATTTGATGAAAACGTCATCCTGGAAACCGAGCATCTGATCCTGCGTTTTCCAAGGAAAGAAGACAGAGAAGATCTTTTTCAGAATATCAATCACGATAGGGATGTCTTGAGATACTACGTAGACAGCTATTGTGAAAAAGTAGAAGATTATGATATTGAAAAGATGATCAAATCATTTACGAATAAAGAGATGTATGTTTTCTCGATCATCCTGAAGGAAAATGGTGAAGTGATCGGTCTGATCCATCAGTGCAACAAGGCCAACAAGGTCATGAATACGACCGAAGTGGGATATGCCATAGGCAAGAAGTACTGGAATATGGGATATGTCACAGAGGCAATGAAGGTGATGATCGATCTGTTGTTTGAAAAGGGAGTGCATAAAGTCACAGCCTGCCACATTACAGAAAACAAGGCATCCGGAAGGGTGATGGAAAAGTGCGGAATGATATATGAAGGAAAGGTCATCGATGAAATCTTCTATCGCGATAAGTACTGGGATACCTTGCATTACTATATACTCAACAAAGGAGAATGAAATGGAACATTATCTGATCGTTAAATTCAGAAAAGATACAGATGTGAAAAAAGTATATGAAGAAATCAAAGGGCTTTTTGAAAAAGCTTCTGAGATCGAAGGAGTCAAGAAGGCAGATGTCTTCCTTTCTTCGGGAAAGTTAAGAAACAACTATGATATGATGATCAAGGTCCAGATGAAAAAGAGCACATTACAGTCTTTCAAGGATTCTGATCTTTATCGTGAATGGGAAGAAAAGTATTCTAAGTACATCTCAAAAACAACAGTATTTGATTCCTAGATCAGCGATCGCTGATCTTTTCTTTTATGATGGCAGCAGCCTTCTTCATATCATCTGTGCCAAGGACCATATGGCATTGAGCAGACAATCTTTTGAAATTGAAGTCGATCAGTGTTTTTTCGCCGAGATTTTCATCCAATTCATTGGGTTCATCCAGAATCTCGATACCAGCAATCAGTTTTCCTTTCTTATATAAAACGAAATCAATATCGATCTGTTTCAGGATATTCACGTCATTTCCGAAAGCAAGAGGCATATCGTGATTGTTGCAGATATCATAGAGAGATACTTTGCTTTGGATGTTGATGCCTGATAAAAAGAGCTGTTTCTTCAGATGACGGTAAAATTCTTCTTCTTTTTCTGTCAGTTTCTTTTCTGTTTCCATATCTTTATTTTAGATTAGAAAAGTCTGCCAGACAACGAAGTATAATGATAACAGAGATATGGAATTCATCAAGACAAAGACGATCCTGACAAAAGTCAATTACGGAAACGATTGATTCGGTGTTGATTTCAACATGAATCTTTACAGAGGCTGTCCGCATGGCTGTATCTATTGCGACAGCCGAAGCAACTGTTATCATGTCGATCATTTTGATGTGCCAAGAGGAAAAGAAAATGCTTTGACGATATTGGAGAAAGAGATTTCTTCAAAAAGAACGAAGGGTGTTGTCGGCATCGGTTCCATGTCGGATACCTACAATCCTCAGGAAGAGATCTATGAACAGACAAGAGGGGCGTTGAAACTGATCTTGAAATATGGTTTTGGCGTAGCGATCGATACCAAAAGCGATCTGATCTTAAGAGATTTGGATCTGTTAAAACAAATAAATGAAAAGAACGATGTCATCATCAAGCTTACGATCACAACACCTGATGATGATCTGTCAAGGATCATTGAACCACGTGTCTGCGTTTCTTCGAAAAGATATGAAGTGATCAGAACACTATCGGAAAACGGGATCTTTGCCGGGATCATGATGACTCCGGTTCTTCCTTTTATCACTGATCAAGAGGATGATATCAGAAAACTGGTAAAGCTTGCCTATGAAAATAAGGCAAGGTTTATTCATACGGATATGGCTGTGACATTAAGAGAGAATCAGAGAGATTATTACTACGAGAAGCTTGATGAACATTTCCCCGGATTGAAAGAAAAGTATATCAGGTATTATGGGGACAGATACGGATGTGCTGTACCGGATTACAGAAGGCTGTATAAACTGTTTTCGGAAGAATGTGACAGGAATTCCATCCTGCATGAGATGAAGGATATCATTCATGCGTATAAGAAACACCAGGAAGATCAGCAGATCTCATTATTCTGAACACTAAAAAACATCTCTTTCGAGATGTTTTACTATCTATATATTGGAGCAGGTGATGGGAATCGAACCCACGTAGTCAGCTTGGAGGGCTGAAGTTCTACCATTGAACTACACCTGCATTCAGTGGTGACTCGACCGGGAATCGAACCCGGGACCCTCTGATTAAAAGTCAGATGCTCTACCGC
>JAFYHT010000004.1 GCA_017539025.1 Erysipelotrichaceae bacterium | reverse complement strand
GAAGACTAGATCTTCCTTTTTCGTTGGCTAAATTAGCTAAAACTCAAAGATTATTTACGTTTTTTACAACTTTTTTGAAATTCATTTAGGTATTGCCCCTGTTTTCGGCGAATAACGATATAGGAGGTGACTTTAAGTGTTACAGAAAAAAGTAAAAAAAGAAGAAGGGAAGTTTTATTCCTTCTCCGATGATCTGATGTTCTGCTATGTACTGTATACGCATCCAGAACTGTCGAAAGAACTGATCGAGATTATACTGGGTTTTGAGGTGGATTATGTGGAAGCTGCTCAGCCTCAGAAGATCCTCAACTATTCGATCGATTCCAGATCGGTTAGATTTGATGTCTACATGAAAAATGACACTGATGTATTTGATGTAGAGATGCAGTCATCCAGTGTAAAAGACCTGCCGAAAAGAATGAGATACTATCAGGCTTCGATCACGTGCGATGATCTTGGAAGAGGAGAGGATTATAACGATCTAAAAAGCAGCTATGTCATCTTTATATGCAAGAAAGATCCGTTTAAAGCAGATAAGGCGGTATACAGATTCCGCATGAAAGAAGAAAGTGATGCGGTTATGGACTATGATGATGGAACATATGATGTCGTCATCAATTGTGAAGGGAAGGATCCTTCATTATCCGAAGAATTTAGGAATCTTCTCAGTTTTCTCAAGGATGGCAAACCCGTTGACAATTTCACCCACAGAATCCAAAATGAAGTTGAACAGATCAACCAGGATCCGAGTTTCAGGAGGACAACAATGACTTTTGAAGAAAAAATCAGAGAAGCATCAAGACAAAGCTTGCAGGAAGGCATGGAAAAAGGCAGGTTAGTAGAAAACCATTTTAATATTGTATGCTATGTACAAAAGCTTATTTCCAAAGGAACGGTTTTTACCGAGGCTGAGGCTTGCGAACTTCTTGATTATGATTTTAATGAATATCTTGCTGCTAAAAAGGAAGTGGTTGAATCTGAGATCTAGCCAGTATATTATCTCATAGGAGAGTATAGCAATGACTTTATATGAAAAACTAAGAGAAGCATCAAGACAAGGTTTTGAAGAAGGATTTCAGGAAGGTAATTATATTGCGATGCATCGATGCGTTAGATCTCTTGTTACCAGAAACCTCGTTAAGAACAAAAAAGAAGCTTGTGATCTATTAGGCTATGAATATGATGAATATGAAAAAGCCAAAGAATTCGTGAGCCAAAATCCTGAACTTATCCGAAAGATTCTAGATTCTCAGAAAGCCTGAGAGCGAGGAAGAAATTCCTCGCTTTTCTTTTGAACTGAAAGTAAGAATGCTTTTTCACTGAAGTATAATAGGTAATATGAACGTGAGGAACTATATCGCAGATATCGATTTCTATAAGAAGGTGGGAAGGGTTGCTTTGCCTTGTGCCTTGTCGCAGTTGCTTCTGTCCTGCAGATCGATCATTTCTTCGATTATGGTTTCTTCCATTGACATGGTCACAGCTGTCGGCAATGCGAATAATATCTTATACCTCCATGATTTTCTGTTATGGGGGTTGGAGGCTGGTGCAGCTTTATTCGGTGCACAGTTTTTCGGTGCTTCTCATTACAAGAATATGGCAAAGACACAGGGGATCTTTCTGGTCTTTTCTTTGTTGAATGCATTTTTCTGGATCACGGTCACTTTTACGGTAGGAGATAAGCTCTTACTGTTTTATCTGAACGATCCAAGTCTTGTACCATATTCTCTGACGTATCTGAAATATGTCATGTTTTCTTTGGTCTTCATGTGTATCACACAATCCTATCGATGCATGTATTCAGCGATGCATAAGACAAAGCTGACTTTCGGTTTTTCCATGTTTTATGTGCTGTGCAATATCTTTTTTGAATCTGTTTTTCTTTTTGTTCTGAAAAAAGGGATTGTCGGAGCCGGTATGGCGATATTATTCAGTGAGATCATTTCCTGTCTGGCGGCAATGATATATACCCATCGCAAAAAGCCGGTATTTTATCTGGGCTTGAAAGAGATGTTTTCTTTCGGTTTCAATTTCATTTCGCCTTTTATGGCAAAAGTTCTTCCGATCGCTTTCAATGAGACGTTATTCGGTTTTGGACAGTCTCTGTTCAATAAAGCCTATGGTATGTTGGGTTCTTCTTCCATGGAAGCCATCTATGTGGGTTCTGAGATCCTTTCTCTTGCTTTGTTTATCGTATGGGGATATGGAGAAGCAGTATCGATACTTCAGGGAACGCTTCTTGGTGAAGGAAGGATCGATCAGGCCAAGGAAGAATCAAGATACCATCTGGGTCTTTCTTTTGTTGTAGGGCTTGTGTTGTGGTTTTTCATGGCAGTCTTATCTCCTGCTTTCTTGAATCTTTACCATATCTCAGATCCTACAGTTTACGCTTCTACCAAGAGTCTCTTATTTGTCTATGGTTTCAAGGCTTTCTTAAGAGTCTTTACATATGTCATGTTCTGTACGCTCAAGGCAGGAGGAGATTCAAAGATCTATAATCTCCTGGATTCCGGGATCATGTATACAGTCGGTATCCCAATCGCTTTTGCGGGAGTCTTTTTGGGCATGAAAGACATCGTATTGCTTGTACTTTTATGTCAGATCGAACAGATCGTTCGTTTCTTCCTGACTTTAAAACGTTATAATAGTTATAAGTGGGCAAATAATCTGACCCATCTCGTAAAATAATATGAAAATTGGATTTATTTCTTTAGGCTGTGCCAAGAACCTGGTCGATTCCGAACAGATCATTGCCTTGTTCGATGATCCGTTTTTTGAGTATGAATACGATCTGAAAAAGTGTGATGCGGTATTGATCAATACCTGCGGTTTCATCCTTTCTGCAAAAGAAGAAGCGATCGATACGATTTTAGAGATTGCGGAGTATAAGAATGAGAATCTGAAAAAGCTGATCGTAACAGGCTGTTTTGTGCAGAGATACTACGAGGACTGTCTCAAGGAATTCCCGGAGGTCGATCTTTTTGTTAAGGTAGAAGACTATCCGAAACTTCCTGAACTCTTATCTGAACTGTTTGATCACAAGTTCGTACATACTTATGGCAAGAACAGGAAGCTGGTCAACAGTTCCTGTACAGCTTATCTGAAGATCTCAGATGGCTGTGATAACAGGTGTGCCTATTGTGCGATCCCTCTGATCAGAGGGAACTGCCGTTCCTTCAGCATTGAAGAAAACGCTGAACAGGCAAAGCTGCTTCTGGAATCCGGAGTCAAGGAACTCAATGTCGTGGCCCAGGATACGACTTACTACGGCCATGACTTATATGGGGAATTCAAACTGAAAGATCTGATCCATGAACTGGACAAACTGGATTTCAAGTGGATCAGGATCTTATACATGTATCCCGATGAGATAGAGGAAGATCTGCTGATCGAAATGTCCAGGTGTAAGAGAGTACTTCCATACTTTGATATCCCGATCCAGTATGGCAATGACGAGATCCTCAAACTCATGAACAGAAGGGGAACTGTGAAACTCATCAGAGAGAAGATCGCTCTGATCAGGAAGTATTTCAAGGATGCCTATATCCGTACGACACTGATCGTCGGATTCCCGCATGAAACAGAGAAAACATTCAATGATACTCTTGATCTGGTCAAAGAGATTGGTTTTGACTCTTTAGGTGCTTTTACTTATTCTCCGGAAGAAGACACCAAAGCTTTTGATATGGATGAACAGGTAGAAGAAGAGGTCAAGAAACAAAGATATGATCAGCTCATGTCCTTACAGCAGGAGATCGTGAATCAGAAGAATCGATCCAGGATAGGAAACACCTATACGACTCTGATCGAAAGGTATGAATCTCTCTTTAATAGATATGTAGGCAGAAGCTACATGTCGGCTCCTGATGGGATCGATGGGATCATCTATATCAGAAGTGAGGATGAACTTCAGATCGGTGAATTCTATGATGTTGAAATCAGCGGGTCTCAAAACTATGATCTGCTTGGTATAATAAAGAAAAAAGAAGAAGAGGTATAATGATGAACTATTATGTAGGAATCGATTTGGGCGGTACCAATGTCAGGATCGCCAAAGTGGATGATGAAGGCAGGATAATGCAGGACGTCATCGCTCCTTCTCATGGTCTGGAAGGGCCGGAAGTGATCGAAGAAAACATCCTGAAACTGCTGGAACAGTTTGATCTCTCTGATGTCAAGTCGATCGGTCTGGCAATTCCGGGTCCGGTAGATGGCGAGAAGAATGTCATCACGATGGCCACCAATATTCCGGGTTGTGAAAACTATCCGTTTGCCGACAACATGGAAAAGGTCACAGGCATCCCTGTATTCCTTGACAACGACGCAAATGCTGCCGGTCTGGCAGAGGCTGTATTGGGTGCAGGAAGAGGTTATCATGAGATCTATTACCTGACTCATTCAACCGGTATCGGTGGCGCTCTTGTCATCGGCGGCAAGGTCGTATCAGGACATAAGGGCTATGCAGGTGAAGTTGCCAACGTCATCGTCGATCCTGAGGCAAAACAGTATCCTGTCTACGCACATCTCAACAGAGGTGGTGTTGAAACAGTTGCTTCCGGAACTGCTATGGGCCTCATTGGCAAGGAGCTGATCGGTGATGAAGCAGATTCCGCAAGAAAAGTATTTGTCTTGGCTTCCGAAGGCAACGAGATCGCAAAGGCGATCGTCGATAAGATGTCCAAGGACTTTGCGACATGTCTGGCTGCGATTTCTGCGATCTGCGCACCGGATGCATTCGTCATCGGCGGTGGCTGTTCTCATTCTTCTGCATTATATTTTGAAAAACTGAAAGAATACTTCCGTTCCATGGCTCATGAAGGCATGAGAGATATCCCGATCCTGAAGGCTCAGCTTTCCGAACCTGGTGTCTTGGGTGCTGCTATGATCGGTAAGTCACATCTGGGATAATATGAATTACGCTGTATTAAAAGGATATATCTCTTCCGGGAATATCGATGAGATGATCAAAAAGATCATCTGCAGCGATGAGATCGAAGAAGAAAAGAAGCGTTATTTAAGGCTTCTTGATGATGCCTATGAACTCTATGGCGATGGAGATTATCATTTCATCTCTTCTCCTGGCCGCTCTGAGATCGGCGGCAACCACACCGATCACCAGCATGGTCATGTCGTTGCGGCATCCTTGAACATCGATAATCTGGCTGTCGTCAAGAAAACTGATGACAATATCGTCAGATACAAGGACAGAGACTTTTCGACAAAGCCTGTCGATCTTTCCGATCTTAGTATCCATGAAGAAGAATACAATACATCCGAATCTCTGATCAGAGGTATTGCCTCAAGATTTGATCAGCTGAATTATCAGATCGGCGGTTTTGACGCATTGTGCGAATCAAGAGTATTGGTCGGATCCGGTATTTCTTCTTCTGCCTGCTTCGAAGTGATGCTGGCAGAGATCTTCTCGGCATTATATAACGAAGATAAGGTAGATCCGGTCGAAAGAGCCAAGATCGGCCAGTATGCTGAAAACAAGTATTTTGGAAAGCCCAGCGGTCTTTTGGACCAGATGGCGATCTCCGTGGGCGGTTTCGTTACGATCGATTTCAAGGATCCGGAAGATCCTAAGATCGAAAACTATGAATTCTCTTTCTCTGACTACGGATATGAACTGGTATTAGTCAACACCAAGGGTGATCATTCCGATCTGTCCCATGAATATGCGGCTGTTCCAAATGAGATCAAGGAAGTCGCTCATGTCTTAGGAGTAGAATATCTGGCAGATTCATCTCTGGATGCTTTACTCAAAGACCTCAAGCAGATCCGTGAAAAGGTAGGAAACGACAGAGGTGTCTTAAGAGCTATCCATTTCTATAATGAAGATGAAAGGGCAGTCTTACAGAAAAACGCCATCAGCAAGAAAGATATCGATTCTCTGCTGAAACTGATGAAGGAATCAGGCAGATCTTCCTTTGAATACCTGCAGAATGTATATCCGGCATCAAGACCGAATTCTCAGTCTTTAGCGATTGGTTTGGTCCTTGCGGATATGTATCTCAAGGAAGATGGTGCATATCGTGTCCATGGCGGCGGTTTTGAAGGAACGATTCAGGCGATCGTACCTGCTCAGAAACTGGAAGGTTTCAGGAAACTGATGAAAGATGTCTTCGACGATGACTGCCTGCTGGAAGTCAGAGTCAGACCATTTGGAACCTGTCTGGTGATCTAGGAAAAATCCGAATTTACAAAGGAATAGGGTTGGATTCATATGATTCAACTCTTTTTCTATATACGACAAGAATATATCTTAATAGTAAGAGTTCATTTTGAGGAGTATTATTACAGCGGTTAACGATTGTTGAAAACAAAGAGTTAAAAAGGTCTTTAATATATAAAATATATATGCTAACATATAAATATATATTAAATGATTATTAGATGGTCTTGACCATCTACGCTTACGGACGATTTAATCAGCATATGTTTTTTTGCTGATTCTCTGAGCATGGCAGATCCTCTAACAATCATTTTTCTTTTACAGAAAAAATAAAACGAGGACGGATTATGAAAAAGAATCCGTTTTGTTATGCTGTGAAGATGTCAAGATGATTACAAATTATAGAATATAGACTTCATCAAGATAAATTTTTTCGAAGATCAGTTTCGGTTGATAGAAAAATGAGCTGATGCCGTTGCTTTAATGAGACTATGGAAAAATACAGAACAGTGTGTATAGGAGACGAATTTTTAAATAGGCAATAATTGTTATCGCCTGAAAAAATCCTGATCTAGCTGAACACAAAATCAGAATGGATTAGGTGCCCGGAATCCGTGGTTTGATTCGGGGCGTGACTGCTAAGTGACAGTCTGGAAAGCTCTGATAAAGCGAGTACCTTAATATAAACTGACATGAGCCAAAATAACAGAAAGAATTCGAAAAACTTGAAAAAGATGATATATCAGGCAAATGATGAACTTTTAAAGATGTGCAGAATTTCGAAATCAAAAAAAGAATCGAAACGGCTTAACAGAATAGATCCTGATGTAAAAAGCGGAAAGAAATCATTACTTCATAATGAAATCTTTTCTTTCAGAACCTATCGCAAATACAGAGATATATGCTGTACATTTCTTAGATGGTGCAATCAGCTGAATCCTGAAATCGGCCATTACAGTCTTTTTCGCAATCATGTTGGAATGTTTCTGAAAGACTGCCGAAACAGAGGTTTGTCTATCAAAACAACATCAAACTACAGAGCGGCTCTGGTAAAGTTGTATGGCTTCTCTCCTGGTGATTTTAACATCAAAAAGCTCTATGGCCGTAAAGTGAATGTAGACGAGTTTTATAAGTACAGGTATCTCTCACAGGACAACCAGAACTGGTTTAAGCATGAACGGCTTACGTCCTTTCTGACCTGTACAGGATTGAGAAAGAATGAAATAAGAAATCTTATAGGTGACATGCTGATAATGATTGATGGTGATTACTTCATTCATGTCTGCGTAGGCTCAAAAGGCGGCAGAGAAAGGTATGCAAAAATCATCGGGACAGATAAAGAAAAAAACGATGTTGTTCAGATGATGATTCAGGCTGGCGAAGATAAAGTATTTGAAAAGATTCCGGATGACTTTTCATATCACATCCTTCGCTCAATCTATGCGTGCCGTTACATTGATCTGGTTGCTTCAGACACGGAAAACATACCTGAAAAAAACAAGTATCATTTTAAAGGTGAGGCAAGAGGGTACTGTGTGGACAAAAGGGGGATGAAGGAGGTTTCGAATTCTCTCGGACACAATCGAATTGATGTGATAAAAAACTATTTCCGAAAATCCCTATTTAACAGAACAAAAGGAAAAGACGGATTAGAAATAACAAAAGAAGTATATGAACTGTTGAAAAGAGGAGAGAAGTTTGTTTAAAGAGCTTTTTGTACAAGACTGTTTTCAAGGTGTCGAATAATTGTTTTGTATTAAAGAGCCTTTTCTACGGGACCTACTTTCATGAAATCAATTCTCATATACAGTTGAAAAATAAAACTGTAGAATAAAATTATGAGTTCTATATTTGATCGCTTTGAATTAAGCAGCTTTAAGAGAATGTGTAAAAACGCCAAGGCAGTACATAAGTATTCAGGGAAGAATACTATACTAATCCTTGTCGATATGGTACAGTGTATCCTGAATAATCATATCGGTTATATGGAGTATAATCTGTTTCATTTTGTGAATAAGAGCAAGGAGAAGAGAAAGACTTACGTGAATTTTGATTATTCACAGTATCTGTTTAAGACTTTGAATGAAAAAGACTATATCGATCTGTTTAATGACAAGCTACAGTTCAATGAAGTTTTTAAGGATTATCTGGGAAGAGAGTTCCTGAATATAGAGAAATCATCTTTTGAGGATTTTAAAGCGTTCTGTAAGGGAAAGGATCAATTCTTTTGCAAGCCAGCAGATTCTTGTTCGGGGAAGGGGATTTATAAGAACATCTATCTGGATGAAAACAGTGATCTGAAGCAGATATATGATTATTTGAGAGAAAATCACTTATTCATCGAAGAAAGTATTATTCAGAACGAAGAGATGAAAAAACTCAATCCGACTTCGATCAATACTGTAAGAGTGACTACATTATTGGATAAACATAATGAAGCTCATGTGATGTATGCTTTACAGAGGATAGGAATCGAAAACATGTCTGTTGACAATGTCGGATCAGGAGGAATCTATACCGTATTGTCTGAAGATGGACGGATCATATGTCCTTGTTGGTCAGACAAGACAATCAGCACATATACCAAGCATCCGACAACAGGAATGGAATTAATTGGTTTTAAAGTCCCTTGCTTTACAGAAGCTCTTGAATTGTGTAAGAATGCGGCTAGGGTAGAAAAACACATCAAATATATCGGATGGGACATTGCAATTTCTGATAAAGGGCCTGTGATTGTAGAAGGGAACCCTTTACCCGGATATGATATGCCACAGAACTATTTTGTAACAAATAATGATATTGGATTAAAACCAGAATTTGAAAAAGTATTGAATAATTGATTCATTAATTGTTATATCAGTTTCTTTTAGATTTTGATCTTCTAAGAAAAGCTAGACTGCAATGATGATTGTGTTTTTCGTTGGTCGAGAAGACACAAATATGCGTTTCTAAGCAGAACAAAAAAGCTAATATATTAAAAGAGGTTTTTTAGCCTCTTGATCCTAGTTACTTTTCTTGGAACCGATCTTTGATTCGGTTCCGTTTTTTATTCTTTCAATATTTGCCTTATGTCTGTATATGACAAATAGCGCCAACATGAATGTTAGTAAACCGGTCGTCTTATTCACAAACAGGAATTGTAACAGTGCGGCTGATGTGACACCGATCATGGAAGACAGAGATACCATCTTTGAAAGATATAGTACAACGAAGAATGTAGCTAACGGGATCAGAAAAGTAAACAGGTATTCATGATTGACATATAAGGCCAATCCAAGTAGGAACCCATAGGAACAGGCGACTGCTTTGCCGCCTTTGAATCCCGCAAAGATCGGGAAACAGTGTCCGATACATACCGCAAGGCCTGTAGATAGTTCTGATCCAGGAGAGATCTTATGTACCAGGGTCATGATCAATAAGGCTTTCATGCCATCCAGGAATATGACCAGGATGCCAAATGGTAGTCCCAGTACACGTCCGGCATTTGTTCCTCCGAGGTTTCCGGAACCGTAATCTCTGATGTCTTTATGAAAGAAGACTTCGCCTATGACGAGTCCCCATGGGATCGATCCGATCAGATATGCAAGTAAGAGTAATATCACATTTTTAAGCAAATTCTTACTGCCTCCTTTCTATGAAAGAAGAGTCCTTCTTTTCATGTTGAGATTATATCACAGGGGGTCGCTTTATGATATAATTTTATAAGTTATGGCAAACAAGTATGATGATAACAGTATAGAAATATTGGAAGGTTTGGAAGCCGTCAGAAAAAGACCCGGTATGTATATCGGGTCCGTTGATGCAAGGGGCTTACATCACCTGGTTTGGGAGATCGTCGATAACGCGATCGATGAAGCGATCAACGGTTTCGGCAATGAGATCATCATTCAGATCAATAAAGACGGATCCTGTACAGTAACAGACTATGGACGTGGTATGCCTGTTGGTATGCATAAATCAGGAAAGAATACATTACAGGTCATTTTTACTGTGCTTCATGCCGGAGGCAAGTTCTCTGATCAGGGCGGATATAAGACAGCCGGTGGCTTACATGGTGTCGGTGCTTCTGTTGTCAACGCGCTGTCACAATGGCTGGAAGTAGAAGTGTGTCGAGACAAGAAACGCTATCTGATGCGTTTTGAAAACGGTGGTAAGAAAGTATCGAAACTACAAGAATTAGGTCCGACCAATAAGACCGGCTCCAAGGTCACTTTCATGCCGGATAAGAAGATTTTCCAGACGACGGTATTTAACTTCAATACGATCGTAGAAAGAGCGCAGGAAGAAGCTTTTCTGCTCAAGAATGTCAAACTGACTGTCAAGGATGAAAGGACAGGAGACATTCAGGAATTCTTATACAATGATGGCTTAAGAGCCTTTATGGACTTTGTTCATGAAGATAAGGATGTCTTACATGATACGGTCTGTTTCTCGGGAGAGAAGGATGGAATAAGTGTCGATATCGCATTCCAGTATACCGATGGCTATCAGGAAAATACTTTCTCCTATGTCAATCTGGTCAGAACTGGCGATGGCGGTACGCATGAAGTCGGATATAAGACTGCTTTTACCAAAGTCATCAATGAATTTGCCAGAGAAGTCGGATTACTGAAAGAAAAAGACAAGAACTTTGAAGGTGCTGGTGTCAGAGAGGGTCTGACTTCCATCATTTCCTGTGCAGTTCCTGAATCAATACTGCAGTTTGAAGGCCAGACAAAAGGGAAGTTAGGTACACCAGAAGCAAAGACAGCTGTTGACAATATCGTTTCCGAACAATTAACTTACTATTTACATGAGAATAAAGAGACTGCGACGCAGTTGATCAAGAAGATTCAAAGAGCCGCATTGGCTAGAGAAGCTGCCCGTAAGGCAAAAGATGAAGCCCGTAGCGGCAAGAAGTCTTCTGCCAAGGCCAAGGAGATCTTGAGTGGAAAACTCGCACCTGCCCAATCCAAGGATTCTTCCAAACTGGAATTATTCTTAGTCGAGGGTGATTCAGCCGGTGGTTCTGCCAAGAAGTGCAGAGACTCTTCTTTCCAGGCGATATTGCCTTTAAGAGGCAAGGTTTTAAATACCGAAAGAGCGGCAGTCAGTGAGATCGAAAAGAACGAAGAACTCAATACGATCATCCATTGTATAGGTGCCGGAGTCGGTCCGCATTTCAATATTGAAGATATCCATTATGACAAGATCGTCATCATGACCGATGCCGATACCGATGGTGCCCATATCCAGGTTCTGTTATTAACGTTCTTCTATCGTTTTATGAGAGAACTGATCGAGACAGGTCATGTCTATATCGCCATGCCTCCTCTTTATGGTGTCATGAGAAATAAAGAGAGAGTCTATCTCTATTCCGATGAAGAATTGAATGAACTAAAGAAAGAAATGGGTGAAAAGATGGACATCCAAAGATACAAAGGTTTGGGTGAGATGGATGCCGATCAGCTTTGGGATACGACCATGGATCCGGCTAAGAGAACGCTGATCCAGGTTTCAATCGAGGATGCTGCATTATGCGAGAGAAGGATCTCTGTT
>JAFYHT010000031.1 GCA_017539025.1 Erysipelotrichaceae bacterium | reverse complement strand
GAAGACGATGTCAGGAAAAGATCTCCTGATCAGCTCTACGCATTCTCTGGAGACCTTTGTCCTGGTCGTCTTGGTGATGAGAATCATGAAGTCGGGTCTGATATCCTCTTCCGCCTCACTGATTACCTTGCTGATGTACCGGATCGTATAGTCCACTCCCTTGATGGCGTTCTTGTCGATATTGACCGGAACGATGATAAGATCCGCTGCATAGACGCAGTTCTTCAGTATCGTCTTGTAGCTTGGGTTGTTGTCCAGGATGATGACGTCGTATTCGTCCCTGATCGGATCGAGCAGCTTCCTTATCCTCATGACGGATGTATTGGTCTTTTCCTGCTCCTCCATCAGATAGTCTTCTCTTGCCATCTCTTCAAGACAGTCAAGCCATTCAAGCTTGGACGGGATAATGAAAAGGTTCTCGAAGTCTGTGCTGTATATGACATCCCTGATGAGAACCTTTCCGTTGATCGCTTCTACGATTCCGTCTGTATTCTCGAAGTCCTCCAGAAACTTCGAGCTGGTGTTGCCCTGCAGATCGAGATCCACAAGCAGCACCCTGTATCCTTCATCAGCCAATCCCTTGGCCAGGTTTATGGAAGTGGCGGTCTTTCCGGATCCGCCCTTCTGGTTGTTGCAACTGATTATTTTTCCCATGATTAAAACACCTTTCATTAATAAAACTACATCTCCATCTTCAAAATCTTGTTAATGAAATCCACTACTGGATAATCAATATCCAATAGTGGATATCTGAATGAATTGTTTTTATACATGATCTTATGTGAATCGGAATCACATTCATCGGAGTCTCACCGGTACAATCTGGCTGTACGCATTCCCTCGCAAGTATCATTGTCACAGAAACAGTATCTTCATCATGTCATCGCAGCACTTTTGTGTTGATCGCATGCGCACGCAACCGCTCGATGATAAAGACTTGTAACTGATTAAGTTAAACCATGTTTATGAACCAAAAAGAATCTGCTTGGTTGTTTCTCAAAGAACAATTAAGCAAATTCTTCTTTCTTCAAAATTTCTTCATTTCCTGGACAGTGGTTCGAGTCCACCCTACTATAAATCAGCTCAAACCTATTTTGTAGAAACATGAAAAAAGCCTGTTTTTATCGTATAAAACAGGCTTTTAGCATTTCCTTGGTGGAGCTGGAGGGACTCGAACCCTCGTCCTGGAAAGGCCCCACATTCACATGTCTACAGTTTAGTTTAACTTTGAAATAAGACAGCACCCATGGCTTAAACTACCAGGTACTGAATTGCTCTTTTCGGTTTTCGGATGGCAAGAGAAAGAAACAAACTTGCTTCACCTAGCTTGTGTATACGACTGACTGCTACGAGCTTTACAATCAGAAGCGCCTAAAGTCTGCGTCGACTATGTTAGTTAGGCAAATGCTAATTCAGTGTTAGCGTTTAATTTGTTTTGATGATTAGGTCATCACTCCACTGCAATGTGAATCAAACCAGACCAGTCGAAACCATATTCAACCCCGTGGAACTAAATCATAAGACATTCTTATGATTAAGTCAAGCTACTTCTTGAACAGCTTCTTGATCAGTAATAACGCAATTACGACAACAGCTGCGATCAGGATAAACGGCAGGATAGACAGAGACCTTGTGATCGGATCCGGTGCGATATCCATAAACTTTAAAACAAGTGACATATGATACCTCCTATGATAGAAATGACATTCAATAAAACAGATAAGAGAAGCGGGTCTTTCTTTGTCTGAAGATACTCACGATAGAAGCGATATTCTACATAAACGACGATCGGTTCCATTATGAGATAGGTGATCAGATAAGCCTTCCCTATACCTAAATGATACATCAGTAATAAAGAAAACAGTACCAGAACAGGATTTGTGATGATGTTGACCAATATGATAAGCAATTGGTCTTTTCTGTTTCTGATGCCAAGAAGAAATGCTGCAGTACATTCAAACAGCAGCGTCAGAAATAAAGGCTTGATGAACAATCTCAACTCATCCATAATTGCCGATCTTCACAAAATATAATAAAAAGATCATGGAAACGATACTCGCAAATGTTCCGAATATTGGTGATGCCTGAACAAAGGCTCCATACAGAACAGGCAGATATCCGAGAAACAATCCGAACGTCAGGATCCCAAACGCAAATCCGGGTGTCCCTTTTAATTCTTCCGATAACAGATAAAGTGTCAGAGGCATCGTCATATTGAAGAAGAACAGCGCCAACAAGCCTGCACCCATCTCATGCCCGATCAGATATGCCAAAGCGGAGATCCCTAAAGTGGCAACGATTATCTTCTTCATATCATATTGAGAAAACAGGAAACCTCCTGCACTCTTTCCCAAAGCCAAGGCAAATACGGAGATCAGGATAGAAAGATGATCATTCTTCCAAGGGAAAACGATGGCCATGCCTGCCAGAGATCTTAATACCACGACCACAAAACAGATCATGATCTTGATAAATGCCTGATCAGGAAGAGAGATCTCGATATCAAGCCTTTCTTCTTTTCTCATCCGATAAAGACTTACGATCACAAATAAGAGGATGATACTGATGACGGCGATGATCGGGTAATAAAAAGAAGTGTCATGATACAGGATCCCTAAGATCAGTCCGATGGCACCGGGAGCCACAAAGACACCCAGTCCTTTCCCCTTCAGCTGATTGTTTCTGTCTTCATAGATCGTCAGTACACCACCACCCGCATGAAAAAACGCATTTCCTAAGCCGGTGATGATCTCAGAGATAAAACATCCCGTGACCGTTAAAACAATACCAAGTACAGTTGTGAATGCGGAAATGAAATACGATTCCTTCCTTTTACTGTTATACATGTCTATCAGGATACCGATCGGCATCTGTAAGGCAAAAGCACAGAAGTTATAGATCAGGAATGCATTGCTGTGCGAAATAAAACTGCGATACAAAGAAAAAGCACAGAGAAAATCGATACACGCATGTGCCAGTGACAATACGCCGATCAGAGTGATCGCATACCTTTTCTTCTGTGTTTTCATTTTGTCATCGTGATCTTCCACTCACTGCCTACGCCGATCCCATAGGCTTTTGAGAAAGATCCCTGATTGATCGCAACCGCCATATCATAGGCGGAATTCATATAGATGAGTGGCTCATTGATCGCCACATCCGCAAAAGACTTGCCGTAATTGATACGGTTTGAATAAACTTTCAGATCCTTATGGAAGATCTCCACCAGGACATCATCACCGATATTGAAACCGCAGGCCTTGAAATCCTCATAAGGGATGGAAGTCCATAAGGAACCGAATCTGACATCCAGGATATCGACCTGGCCCATGACACCGTTTTCGATCCTGTGGCAGCCATAGAGTTCCAGTCTTACGATCTCGTCCTTAGAGAAAGCAGGACCGATCTCTTCAAAAGAAATTGCCTCCGAAGCCAGTCTGGCACCGGTATAGGCAAAGATGTCTCTGCCATGGAAGGTATAAGACAATTCGGAATTCTTCAGTCTGTTTTTGACCTCATCGATCTCTCTGACCTCTTCGATACCTATAAAGCGATCGATATGCGTCAGAGTGCCATTATCCGGTGTTACGATGTACTGATCGCTCTTCGTCTTCACTACAACAGACTTTCTGGCAGAACCGACACCCGGGTCTACCACCGATACAAAAACCGTGCCCTGCGGCCAGTAATTGATCGCCTGATATAAACGATAGGAAGCATCAAAGATATTGTATTGCGGGATATTGTGTGTCAGGTGACGGATATTGAGTTCTCTGCTGACAGAAAAGGCTACCCCTTCCATTGCGGCGATCGCACCGTCATCCAGACCGAAATCCGTCTGAAAAACCAATAACTTATTCATGATAGAACACCACCTTATATTCCTGACCATAGCCCAAGTGATGATCCTCACAGAGATTTCCCGTCACTTTGGCCAGACCCATCTTGTTGATCTCGTTGTTGTAGATCATGACACTTCCCGCTTCAGCCTTACCGAAAGAATCATAGTAAGGGATCTTTTCATCAAATACGATTTCGTCCTTGTAACAGATCACTGTACGGATCTGATCACCCATTTTGAATCCGGCATCCAGGAAATCTTTCAATAGGATATTCGTCCATAAGTTTCCGAAATTCGGATCATTGATCTCAAACATGCCTTCGATGCGATCATCATATTTCTTTGGCTCAACGATCTCGTGTCTGACGATCTCATTTACATCGTATAAAGGACCGACTTCCTCATAGGAGATGATCCCTGAAGCAAGTCTGGCAGCACAATAGCCGAAGAGATCTCTGCCATGGAAAATGGAAACAGCGCCGTTGTCTTCCCTGTGCAATCTGTTGATGGATTCATCGATCTGTCTGACTTCTTTGATACCGAAGTAACGATCGACATGAGTCAGGGAACCGTTGTCCGGAGTCACGATATAGTAACCGTTCTTCGTTTTGGCGACGCAGGCTCTTCTGGAAGTACCGACACCCGGATCTACGACCGATACAAAGATCGTACCCTTTGGCCAGAAATCAATGTACTGATATAAGCGATAGGAAGCTGACCAGGTATCATATTGCGGGATCTCATGTGTTGCCGTGATGATCTCGATATCTATATCGACGCTTTTGACAACGCCATACATTGCCGCAACTGCGCCTTCCTTATAAGTAAAATCTGTCTGAAATACCAACATCTTTTTCATATACACACCTTTAGATAAACGGGTTATAGAGATTGTTTCCACCCTGGTTTGTAATATAAAGACCTACAACGAATAGTAAGATGCAGAAAGTGATCACACAATAATCCGCGATCGTCATCTTCTTCTTCATGAACCAGGTCCTCTTCTTGTGCTTGCCGAAACTTCTAAGCTGCATCGAATTGGAAATATCATCGATGCGGTTCAACGAAGTCAGCACTAACGGTAAGAGGATCTTTGCGGAGTTCTTCAATCGGTCAAAGAATTTGACATCCTTGCCTAGGGCAATGCCTCTGGCTTCCTGGGATTGTGCGATCTCGTGATAATCCTGCTGGATATCAGGAATATATCTCAAAGCCAGTGAGACGGAATAGGAGATCCTGTAAGGAACACCGATCTGCGACAGGGATGAGGCAAACTCACTCGGATTGGTCGTAGAAATAAATAATATTGCGATCGGGAAACCGATGACATACTTCAATGAAACATTGAACTGATAGAACATCTGTTCCAGAGTCAGATCATACTTTCCGGCGATATGGAAAAGCACAGTTCTCGATCCATAGAGTTCAGGGCCATATTCCGGATTGAACAGGAACAGTAAGATTGCGTTCATGACGATGAAGATCACCAGGAATGTGCTCATCAGTCTGATCTCGGACAATTTGATCTTGGACAAAGAGAAACCGACAAAAGACAACAGTAATAAAAACAGTAAGACTCTTGTGTCAAAACTCAATCCGCAAAGGAAAGAGAAGCTCAAGAAGATGATCAGCTTGGTCGTACCGGAAAGGTCATGGATGAAGCTCTTCTTCGGGATATAATTCAATACCTTAGTTGCCACTTTCCCTCTCCTTCCTGTCATAATTGATGAAGCAGTCTACAAAATCTACCGGATCATCAATACCGACTTCGTTTGCGATCCTGAATAAAGAAGTTTCTTTCAATGCAGCCTTTTCAACAAGCTCAGGATCACATAAGACAGCGGAACCGGAATCATCCGCAACGACTCTGCCATCCGCAAAAACGATCGAACGATCGGTATATTCCAGCATCAGATGCATATCATGTGTAACCAGAATGATCGTGATACCTTTCTTATTCAATTCCTTCAGAAATTCCATGATGTCCGTATAATGTCTGAAATCCTGGCCGGCAGTCGGCTCATCCAGGATGACGACCTCAGGACCCATGACCAGGATCGAAGCGATCGTCACTCTCTTCTTCTGACCAAAACTCAAAGCAGAGATCGGCCAGTTTCTGAATTCATAAAGACCGCAGATCTTCAAGGTATCATAAACCTTCTCCTTGATCTGTTCCTCACTCAATCCCGTATTGCGGATACCCATGGCGACCTCATCAAAGATCATCGGCTGAGAGATCATCTGATTCGGGTTCTGCATGACATATCCGATATGGGAAGCTCTTGCCCTGATACTGCGATCAGAGATATCTTCCCCATTGAATATGATCTTTCCTTTATTATTTTTCTCAAAACCGCAGACGACTTTACACAATGTCGATTTGCCGGCACCGTTTTTTCCTACGATCGCCAGCATCTCTCCTTTTCTGATCTTGAACGAGATATCAAAAAGGATCTGTTCACTGTCTTCATAACTGAAGTCAACATTTTCAACTTCCAGGATATAGTCGTTGTCATTGATCTTCTCCGGTGTGAACTGTGCCTCATACCAGTTGCGGATCTTTTTCTTATCGTCATCTGTGAGCTTGAGTTCCTTGATGTTGTCGACACCTTCGACTTCATTCACATCGACACCGGAATACTTTAACTGTGTCAGATACAATGGTTCTCTGATGCCGTATTTCTTTAAAAGATCGGATCTTAAAAGCTCCTCAGGTCTCGTATCGGAAACGATCTTTCCGTCATCCATCAGGATGATCCGATCGACCTTTTCCCACAAGACGTCCTCGATACGATGTTCGATGATGATCACTGTGGTATCCGTCTGTTTCTTGATCAGATCGATCAGTTCGATCGCCGTCTTGCCCGTATATGGATCGAGATTTGCCAATGGCTCATCGAATAATAAGATCTTGACATCATCAACGATGACACCGGCCATGGAAACTCTCTGCTTCTGACCACCTGAAAGATCGTATGGCGCATTGTGCATCCTGTTTTCGATACTGACCTTCTTTGCGGCCTCCAGGATCTGACGGTTCATCTCGCCCTGCTCCACACAATCATTCTCCAAGGCAAACGCGATATCTTCCGCAACTGTCAGTCCGACAAACTGACCATCGGGATCCTGCAGCACTGTTCCGACTCTGGTAGAAAGCTCAAAGATCGAAGAATCCTTCGTCTGTATCCCGTCGACAATCAGCTGTCCTTCCATCTTTCCATTCAACGAAAAAGGGATCAGACCATTGATGCAGTTGCCCAGAGTGCTCTTGCCGGAGCCACTGGCACCGCAGATCAGGATCTTCTCTCCCGGATAGATATCCAGGTTGATATCCTTCAATGTCGGATTTTTCTGCGCATTATATTGAAACGAAAAATTTTTAAACGAAATGATTGGTTCCATACTTAAGATTATACAATAGGACAGAAATAAAAACGATTTCAGAAAAAGTTCATTTCATTTCACGATTACTTCACAATCACCTGTTAACATATGATTGTAAATAATTTTTTCATTTAATTCTCCAAAAAGGACACAGTCCAATACCTTGATTCAGAAAACAGCGGTATCAGATGATACCGCTTTTTCTTGCATAAAAAAGAGTCTCATATGAGACTCAGTTAAGTAAGATTACTCTCTGTCCAGAGAACCGGACTTTGCGATCGTCTTGGAATAACCAAACAGCAGGATGCCGCCAAGGACACACGCAAACAGGAAGTCACCGACACCGGCAACGATACCCTGAGTGAATACGAGACCCGGATCTTCCTTATAGATGAGAATATCACCAACCGGAGCAACCAGGATCCATGCGACTGCATTAGCGATCAGGTTCGCAAGGATGAAAGTGATGATCTCTTTCTTAGCGAAGTAGCCATCCTTGACATTGATCTTGTTTGCGAACAGACCAACGATCAGACCGTAGACTGCAGTAGCGAAAGCCCATGACCACCAGACACCGCCCCATGACATATCACAGAGAACGTGGCCGATGAAGCCGGACAGACAACCGACGACCGGACCGTAAAGGACAGCGAATACTGCCTGGATCGCATACTGGAACGTGATGTTCGTGTTAGGAATTCCGGAAGGAATCGAAACGAAACGAGCCAGAACGAAGAACAATGCAGCACCGATACCGGTCGCAACGACTTTTCTTACAGAATCATTTTTCATAAACTTATCCCCCTATTTCTTCCAATAAAAGAGAGAAACCCGTCTGCGACGGGCCATCTTGCTTATCGTCCCATCGCAAGCACCTTTTTCTCTATGGAAAGGTTGCTGAGACTTCACAGAGCTTGTCTCTGTGTCTCTCTTCATGGACCTTATTATATTATCACTAACTCAGTTCTTATTCAATAATCGAGACTCTCTAGATCCGCTTGAGGAAACTGACCGTTTCTGAAACCAGTACCTCAGAATCCTGCGGTCTGTCATCCCATAATCCGAAGCCATGATCGGCACCTGGGATCATCAGCAGACTTCTTTCATTTGCTTTTGAAAGGTGATCGTAGATCATCTGTGCGTTATCGATATCGATCGTCGTATCCTTCTTTCCCTGAACGATCAAAGCTCTGCCCTTGAAATCATCCAGCGGACTCAAGGCATCCAAAGAGATCATGTCATATACAAACTGTGCTGACATCTTTGAATATGATTCTTCAAAGATGTCATAGAAATCACAATATCCCTTTTCATCACATTGTTTCTTCAATTCCGAAAGATCCTGTTCCAGGAAACGATCCTCAAGACCGTAATCCTGATTGCAGGCAGCCCAGAACACCAGTTCATTAAACTCCGGATGTCTTCCATAAAACAAGGAGATCAGCCTTCCGCCCATACTGTAGCCTAATAGCGCAAGCTTTTTCCGGTCCAATGAATAATGGTTTTTCATGTATTCATAGACGCTTTCCATATCATCCAGACAGTTTCTGAGCGAGTAATTCAGGAAATCTTCCTCTGATTCTCCATTGCCTGGGAAATCAAAAGATACGGTATGATAACCGTATCTTCTTAAATTTTCTGCGACCTCATCAAATCTCTTGTTTTCCGATCTGTCAGACTTGAAGCTGTGCGCCATCAGTAAGAGCCCATTTCCATGGTCTGATTCAAATATCGAAACAGGGATATCTGTATCCCTTTTGGATCTGACTTTGATCTCCATCAGTTCTTTCTCTTGTCCAGTTCCTTTGACAGTCTGTTCCCGACAAACTGGAACAGCTGTACCAGGATGACGATGATGACCACCGTCACCAACATGATATCCATCTCATAGCGATAGTAACCGTAACGGATCGCGATATCGCCAAGTCCGCCGCCGCCGATCGCACCGGCCATTGCCGAATAACCGACAATGGTGCCCAGACAGATCGTAGCGCCGTTGATCAGAGAAGGACGTGCCTCTTTCAACAATACCTTCCAGATGATCTGCAGATCGGAAGCACCCATGGATTGAGCTGCTTCAATGACACCCTTATCCACTTCTTTTAAGGAAGACTCGACCATCCTGCCGATGAACGGGATAGCTGAGACAGTCAACGGAACGATCGTTGCGATCGTGCCATAGGACTTGCCTGCAATGAGCCTGGTAAACGGGATGATCAGGATCATCAGGATGATGAACGGAATGGAACGTCCGATATTGACGATGAAATCCAGTACTCTGTATAAGCCTCTGTTCGGCCTGATGCCATCCTTATCGGAAACAAACAGCAGGACACCCAAAGGAAGTCCGAAGACATAACCGAAAAGTGTTGAACAGAAAACCATCAGTAAAGTCTGGCCGATACCGGTGATGATCATTCTGATCTCAGCTGAGCTCATAATCATTCACCTCCTGTGCAACGATAGAAGTACTCTTCTTGAGATATTCGATCATCTTCTTTGATAAATCTTCGTCATCAGGCAGCTGCACCATCATCTGACCGCGCGACTGTCCGTTGATATAAGTGATGTTGGACTCTAAGATATTGACCGGCGCTTTGAATTCCAGGATCAGGTTGGCAATAACCGGTTCTGTCGTATTCGACTCTTCAAAAGCGATACGGACCAGCTTGCCGCCCTTCATCGACTTGACCTGATTGTTTGCATTGAAGATGAGCCTTCTAGCCGCATTGGTACGCGGATGACGGAAGAGTTCTTCAACGGTATTCTCTTCCACAAGCTTGCCGTTTTCCAGAACGACGCAACGATTACAGATCTCCTGGATGACAGCCATCTCATGAGTGATCAGTACGACGGTGATGTCATACTTTCTGTTGATTTCCTTGATCAGGTTCAATATCGACTTTGTCGTCTCCGGATCCAGCGCGGATGTAGCTTCATCACACAGCAGGATCTCAGGATCGGAAGCCAGTACTCTGGCGATCGCCACTCTCTGCTTCTGCCCGCCGGATAATTGCGAAGGATAGGCCTTTGCCTTTTCCTCCAGCCCTACGACCTTCAGATATTCCAGAGCTTTTTTACGTGCTTCGCTTTTCTTGACACCGGCGATCTCCATCGGGAAACAGACGTTGTCCAGAACATTTACCTGCATCAGCAGATTGAACGCCTGGAAGATCATGCCGATCTTCCTGCGTTTGAGACGAAGCGACTTCTCGTCTAACTTCATCATATCTTCACCATCGATCTCCACATAGCCTTCACTTGGCTTTTCCAACAGATTCAGACACCTGACAAGGGTCGATTTACCCGCACCGGATAGACCGATGATGCCGAAGATCTCACCTTTCTTTACATCAAAAGACACGTCGGACAGTGCCTCGACAATGCCCGACTTGCTTTCAAATGTTTTGGAAAGATGTGATACTTTGATCATTGAATCCATAAAATCCTCAATTAGTTGAACGGAACGACTGCTCCTTCATAAGTGCTGTTGATATAATCGGTGATCGCGGAAGAAGTCAATACATCGACTAAAGCCTTGATACCTTCGTTGTTTTCGTTGCCTTCAGTTACTGCAACGACGTTGACATAAGTCTTGGCTGCTGAAGAATCAGCGCTTTCAAATGCAATCGCATCCTTGGAAACATTCAGACCTGCTGCTAAAGCATAGTTACCGTTTAAGATAACGAGAGCTGCATCCTGTCTTGATCTGGAGATCTGAGCTGCTTCAACTTCAACGATCTTGACGTTGACTGCGTAAGAAACGACATCATTGACAGTAACGACTGTATCTGCACCGACACCATCAGGTAATGTGAGGATGCCGTTGTCCTGTAACAGTAAGAGAGCTCTTGTCTCATTCGTACCATCATTCGGGATCAGGATCTCATCGCCATCAGCCAGGTCAGCCAGAGAAGACTTCTTGCCCGGATAGATGCCGAATGGTTCGTAGTGGATCTGACCGACAACGACCTGCTTCGTACCGTGTTCAGCATTGTAGTTGTTCAGATAAGGAACATGAGCGAAATAGTTCGCATCGATATCACCTGATTCGACGACCTCGATCGGCTGTACATAGTCTTCAAATTCGACGATCTCAAGTTCCCAGCCCTGCTCAGCTAAAATGTCCTTGGCAACAGCCAGGATCTCTGCGTGCGGAGTCGGAGAAGCCGCAACGGAGATCTTCTTTACCTCAGCAGCCGGAGCATCTTCCTTCTTGCTGCCGCAGGCACATAATGTCAGTAAAACCAGTAATAATGTAATAATCTTTTTCATAACTTTCTCCCTTCTTATTACATCTGCTTTGTATCCGAGGTCTTGAAACAAAAAAGCCGCCCATAAGGACGACTATTTATCGTGTTACCACCTTAATTCGTGTATTTCTACACCTTCTTCAGATACAAACATATCCTAGCACTGTAACGTATGCATCACGTCGTTCCCTCATATCGGAAACGCAGCTCCAAGACCATGTTCGCCTGAATCCTGACATCTCTTTCCACCAAACAGAGATTCTCTAGGCTCATCGTTCAGGTTACTCTTCTTTTCCAAGCCTTTTCTAAATTCTAATATAAACTTCTCTTCTTTTCAATGATTTAAGAGTGTTTTTATCACAATTTATGAAATTATTTTACCATCTATGAAAATTTTTTCAACTCCAGAACTGATTCATCTTTCCGTCATTATGACCATAGAATTCATCCATATCCACCCAGTTCTTGAAAATGGAAGCGATCAGCTTTTCCTTTGTATAGTTGATGACTCGGACATCGACACCCCAGTTGGATTCTGCGATGTAGTATTCTCCATCCTTGATCCCGATCAACATCGCAATATGACCATTAGCCGATAAGAGATCACCGATCTTGATCTCATCCAGTGATTCCATCGTGATCCTATGCTTCTCACCCAGATCGCTCAGATCAAAGACGTTTGGAGCAGGACCGGCACCGATATCACCCGGATCAAAACCGCCGTTCAAGATCGCCCAGGATACGAAACCGGAACAATCCAGGGAATTGTTCAGATTCCTTCCTCTGGGATAACAGAAGATCGAACAGCCCCATGGATGAGCTCCCGCAACGCTCTTTGAAATATCTGCCGTCTTGTATTCGTTGAGATAAAGACCCTCGTGATAGTATCTTCCCTCACCATCGCAATACGGAAGTCTTCCGTTTTCGTTGAAGTAATTCATATGATAAGGAAACTGTAATACAAGGAATCTTGCGGCCTGCACAACGCCGGCTCTGGTCCCATAACCGCGTTCGGCGATCTTTGTCTTCAATATTTCATCGAGAAAATCATTCTCTTCCTTCGTATATCTGCCACACGGCAAAGGATCTTTCTCATCCGACATATAAGGGGCTGTGATCAGATCGGTCACCTCAACTTCATAGGTATTACAGTCTTTCTTGAGTACGGTCTTTCCGACCTTGTGACCGGTCACCCTGTTTGTCTTGACGGAAGCGATCTCGCTGTCATCGGAAAGATAACCGGTATCATCCAGTACATAGACCTCATCGATCCCCAGATATACCTTGTAGTGTTCCTTGACTTCACAAGCCTTTTCCACAGGCTTCTTGATGACAGGTTCTTCTTCGACTACAGGCTTTCTGGATGCGAATACGAGCACAAAAAAAGAGAGCAGAATGACTGTGATCAGTATCCATAATGTATCGCTCTTGCCTCTCCTCACGCTATACATGATACCATAAACAGGATTCTTCTCTCATTTTTCAGTTCCAGAAATCCGTGTAGTTTCCTTCGTTTTTATAATAATCATCCATCATGATCACGTAGTACCATTCCGATTTCTCAATGAATTCCGCATAGTCATAGATCCTGACCTGCAGATCATTGACCCAGTAGGACTCAGCGATGTAGATATTGTCTTCATCCATACCGATGATCATTCCGATATGACCATCCAGGCCAACGAGATCGCCACACTTCACTTCTCCTAAGTCCACATCGGAAACATAGACCATTTTCCCAAGGTCGGTCAGATCATAGACGCCTTCACTGGGACCGGCACCGATATCCCCGCAGTCAAAGCCTGCGTTATACAAAGCCCAGGTGATGAAACCTGAACAATCCAGTCCGTTTGGAGTATAGGATCCGGTCTCCCATTCATAGATCGGACTTCCCCAGAAATCCGAAGTATTCCTTTCTCCCTCGACCTGGAAAGCCTTGGACACCGACAGATAGAGACCCTTGTGATAATATCTTCCCTCCGCATCGATCAGATAGCGGTCTTCCTCCATCCTTCCGTTTTCATAGAAGTAGTTCAGCTTGTATTTGAAACGAAGCGTCAGGAATCTTGCCGCTTCCACAGCACCCGCCCTGGTCTGATATCCCGCCTGATCGATCAGGTATTCCAGAACGGAATCCAGATAGCGGTTTTCTTCTGAGGTATATCTTCCCTCCGGCAGATAGCTCTTATCCATATTCAATACAGGTGCACTGTAAAGATCCGATACATTGACGACATATGTATGACATCCGCTTGTGATATTCGTCTGACCGGAAGAAAGACCCTTCATCATGCCGTCTTCAACAGAAACGATGTTTTCATCTTCGATCTGATATTTTTCTTCGTCAAAAGAAAGACTTTCGTCCAAAGCCAGATAGATCACAGAACCGCTTTCAACTTCGCAGACTTCCCTTTTTGTCGTTTCATATTGTCCATACAAATTCAATCCAAAAACGGAAATGATCGCTATGGAAACCACTGTCATGAATACATTTTTCAGTTTCATAAGAAGATTATATAGGAAAAAGAAGTATTGTAAACTGAATTTTTCCTGAAATCAAAAAGGTGTGAATCAATCACACCTTTCTGTACTATTATTCAGCTTCTTCCTCTTCGGATTCAGAAGTTTCCTCTTCGAGGACTTCTTCTTCTGCGAGTTCATCCTCATCCTCTGCATCGCCGATCATCTCGCTTGGAAGAGATGCTTCTTCCTGCGCCGCAAGAAGTTTCTCTTCTCTGAGTTCATCGAGCTCTTCAGCTCTTTCATGAACCAGAGTAGTCGTTTCTCTTTCAAACTTCGAACCGGTTCCTGCCGGAATGAGTTTACCGATAATAACGTTTTCCTTGATACCGAACAGTGAATCGATCTTGCCATTGACTGCCGCATCTGTTAAGACCTTGGTGGTCTCCTGGAATGAAGCAGCTGACAGGAAAGAATCTGTTTCGACGGAAGACTTGGAGATACCAAGCAGCAGCGGTTCGAATTTCGCAGGCTGCTTGCCCGAGATCAGCAGTTCATTGTTGAGATCATTCAGTCTCTTGAGAGAGATCGTCTGACCTGCACAGAGCTCTGATCCGCCCGGTTCAACGATGATGACCTTCTTAAGCATCTGTTTGATGATAACTTCAACGTGCTTATCGGAGATATCGATACCGGTAACGGCGTATACCTTCTTGACTTCCTTCAGGATGTAATTCTGAACAGCCTGTACACCGGCAATGCTCAGCAGTTCCT
Organism: Erysipelotrichaceae bacterium; assembly: GCA_017539025.1. GTDB lineage: Bacteria > Bacillota_I > Bacilli_A > Erysipelotrichales > Erysipelotrichaceae > Colivicinus. The sequence goes on along the minus strand of JAFYHT010000031.1, from coordinate 37,976 downwards.
TCGGGTCAACATTACCCTCAGTCAGCTTCGCACCGGCTCTGACCTGTTCACCGACCTTGACCCAAGCCCTGATCGTTGAGGAGATACCGCACTTGTGTGCGATCGTTTCCTTGTCGTTAGAAACTTCGATGATCCATGAATGGTCTTCGAGCTCTTCGACATTTGTGACTTCACCTGCGATCTTCGCCAGGACTGACGGGTGTTTCGGACAACGTGCTTCAAACAGTTCTTCAACACGAGGCAGACCCTGGGTGATATCGTCATCAGCGTTTGCGACACCACCTGAGTGGAATGTACGCATTGTCAGCTGAGTACCAGGTTCGCCGATGGACTGGGCAGCCATGATACCGATCGCTTCACCGGACTCTACGAGTTTACCGGTTGCCATGTTACGGCCATAGCACTTACGGCAGATACCGTCTCTACACTTACACGTAAAGGAGTTTCTGATGTTCATGCCCTTGTAACCGGCTGCGATGATCTTGTCGGCGATCGCCTCATCGATGAATTCATCTTCATCAATGATGATCTCGCCTGTTTCAGGATTCGCAAGCTGTTCCTTGGCGTAACGGCCGACGATACGGTCATAGAATTTCTCGATCGTCGAATTATCCTTGGTATCAATGATATCTTCAACATAGTATCCCTGGTCGGTATGACAGTCTTCTTCCATGACCATGACATCCTGAGCGACATCGACCAGTCTTCTGGTCAGATAGCCTGATTCAGCTGTCTTCAAGGCAGTATCGGTCAGACCTTTACGGACACCGTGTGTTGAGATAAAGAATTCAGATACGTTCAGACCTTCACGGAAAGAAGAATAGATCGGGACTTCGATGATCGAAGGCTGATATTCCTTCTTTGACTTGGACTGTGTCGGTCTTCCCATCAGGCCACGCATGCCGGCCAGCTGGGTAAAGTTGGACTTGTTACCACGGGCACCGGATACGGATGACATGTTGATCGGCGACTTACGAGGCAGATTGTTCATGACATCATCACCGATGGCGTTGGTGGTATCGGCCCAGAGCCTAGAGAAGTGCTTTTCCCATTCAGGGAGAGTCAGCTGGCCTCTCTTCAGCAGGTTCTGTAAGACATCGGCTTTCGCCTTTGCCTCATCAACGAAGTGCTGCTTGTGCGGCGCTACATTGATATCGGACAGTGAGATCGTCATACCGGCAACGGTAGAGTACTCAAAGCCCAGGTCTTTGATCGCATCCAGGACCTGTGAAGAACCTTCTGTCTTGTATCTTGCGAAGACTTCCGCAATGACCTTTGACAGGCTCTTCTTAGTGAATTCCGGAGCGACTTCCTGTTCCTTGATGTGCTTCTTGATATCTGTACCGTAATCGACGAAACACCTGTCAGGAGTTCTCTTGAGCGAATCATCCTTGACATCATTGATGTAAGGGAAATCCGCCGGGAACTGATCGTTGAAGATCAGCTTACCGATCGTGGTGATCAGATATTTTTCATTCTGCTGTTCAGAGAAACAGGTCTTGTTTAATGCCTTGGCCGGAATCGCAACACGTGTGTGCAGATGAACTTCCTTGTTCTGATAAGCCATCAAAGCTTCATTGAAGTCTTTGTATACATGGCCTTCATTATCACCGAAGCGTCTCCACATCGCAGCGGTCTCTTTATCGCCAAGAGCCTCGATCGTATCAGCCTTCTCATAGAATTCTTCCGCAGTCTCTTCCATGTTCAGATAGAAGTTACCGAGGACCATATCCTGTGAAGGAGTAACGATCGGCTTACCGTCTTTCGGGCCCAGGATGTTGTTGGATGCCATCATCAGGATCTCAGCTTCGGCACGAGCTTCTTCTGAAAGCGGAAGGTGGACAGCCATCTGGTCACCGTCAAAGTCGGCGTTGAACGCGGTACATACCAGCGGATGCAGACGGATCGCTCTTCCTTCGACGAGTTTCGGCTTGAACGCCTGGATACCCAGTCTGTGAAGAGTCGGAGCACGGTTCAGGAAGACAGGATGGTTGTCCATCAGTTCTTCCAGTACATCCCAGATCGCCGGATCAAATCTTTCGATCATCTTCTCGGCAAACTTGCTGGACTGCGCGATCTTCTGATTGACCAGTTCGTTGATCACGAACGGCTTGTAAAGCTGAATGGCCATTTCTCTAGGGATACCACACTGGTACATCTTGAGATCCGGTCCGACAGCGATAACTGATCTTCCGGAGAAGTCAACACGCTTACCTAAGAGGTTCTGTCTGAAACGTCCCTGCTTACCCTTTAAGGAGTGAGACAGTGACTTCAACGGCCTGTTGGCGGAACCCTTGACCGGGTTACCTCTTCTGCCGTTATCGATCAGAGCATCGACAGCTTCCTGTAACATACGCTTTTCGTTCTGGACGATGATACTAGGAGTACCGATCTCCAGCAGCTTCTTCAGTCGGTTGTTACGGGTGATGACTCTACGATAGAGATCATTCAAGTCAGATGTGGCAAATCTGCCGCCATCGAGCTGAAGCATCGGCCTGAGATCAGGCGGGATGACAGGTAATACAGTCAATACCATCCATTCCGGCTTGTTTTCGGAATCGACGAAGGCATTGATCGTTTCCAGTCTCTTGATCAGTTTCTTACGCTTATCGCCCTGAGCCTTTTCCAGCTCCTTGACGATATCGTTCTTTTCTTTCACGACATCGACCTGTTCCAGCAGCGTCTTGATCGCTTCTGCACCGGTCTGTGCCTTGAATGCATCCTTGCCATAGAGAGCTTCGTAGTTTCTGACTTCGAGCTCAGACAAAGACTGCTTGTATTCCAGGTCCGTAGAACCCGGATCCGTTACGATCCATGTGACGAAGTACACGACTTCTTCCAGGATCTTCGGAGAAACGTTGAGTACGAGACCCATTCTGGAAGGGATACCCTTCAGATACCAGATATGAGCTACAGGAGCTGCCAGGGCGATATGGCCCATACGCTCTCTACGTACTGATGCCTTGGTGATCTCAACACCGCATCTGTCACATACGACACCTTTGTAACGTACTTTCTTGTACTTGCCGCAGTAACACTCCCAGTCTTTCGTCGGACCGAAAATCCTTTCGCAGAATAATCCGTCTCTTTCCGGTTTCTGGGAACGGTAGTTGATCGTCTCAGGTTTTGTTACCTCGCCATGAGACCATTCGAGGATACGATCAGGAGATGCCAGACCGACTTTGATAGCTTCAAATTTATTCTTTGCCATGTCTATACCTCCTCATCATAGAGACCCATGATCGCTTCCGGAGCCTCTTCCTCATCGATGGTATCTCTGATATTGAGACCTTCGGTATCTTCTACGACAGTCGCATCGCTGGCCTTTTCGACCTCACGCTCGTCATCGTCGCTTCTTGAGATAGAGACTTCATTGCCCTCGCTGTCCAGCATCCTGACATCAAGTGCCAGAGCCTGCAGTTCGTTCTTCAGGACATTGAATGATTCCGGAATACCCGGATCAGGGATCCTCTTGCCCTTGATGATGGCATCATAAGTCTTGGTACGACCGTTGATATCATCGGACTTGACAGTCAGGATCTCTTCCAGAGTATGGGCTGCGCCATAGGCTTCGAGAGCCCAGACTTCCATTTCACCGAATCTCTGACCACCGTTCTGCGCTTTACCGCCTAATGGCTGCTGCGTAACGAGTGAGTAAGGACCGGTTGCACGGGCATGTAACTTATCGTCGACCATGTGTGCCAGCTTGATCATGTACATGACACCGACCGCGATACGCTCATCATAAGGTTCGCCGGTCTTGCCGTCACGAAGTACGATCTTGCCGTCCATAGATGTCTGTGCTTCTTCCATGATCTGCGTCAGTTCTTCATTGGTGATACCGTCGAATACCGGAGTCGCAAACTTGACCGGCTTGCCTGTCTTTTCACTCAAAGCCTTGGCAGCCATGCCTAAGTGGATCTCCAATACCTGACCGATATTCATACGTGAAGGAACACCGAACGGGTTCAGCATGATATCCACTGGAGTTCCATCCGGCATGAAAGGCATATCCTCGACCGGTAAGATCTTGGAAATGACACCCTTGTTGCCGTGTCTTCCGGCCATCTTGTCACCTTCAGAGATCTTACGTTTCTGAACGACATAGACCTTGATGACTTCCGTGACACCCGGGCCAAGCTCGTAGCCTTCAGATCTCTTGAAGACTCTGATCGACTGAACGATACCGGCACCGCCATGCGGAACTCTTAATGAATTATCTCTGACCTCGTGTGATTTCTCACCGAAGATCGCTAATAACAGTTTTTCTTCCGGTGAAGCATCTGACTGGCCCTTCGGAGTGACCTTACCTACAAGGATGTCACCTTCCTTGACCTCAGCACCGACCATGACGATACCTCTTGAATCCAGGTTGCGGCAAGCGCCTTCCTGAACGTTCGGGATATCTCTTGTGATCTCTTCTTCACCGAGTTTCGTCTTTCTCTTTTCAATCGAATATTCATCGATATGAATCGAAGTATAGACGTCATCTTTGACCATTCTTTCAGACATGATGATGGCATCCTCATAGTTGTAGCCATGCCATGTCATGAACGCGATGGTAACGTTCTGTCCTAATGCCAGCTCGCCGTCATCCATTGAAGGACCATCAGCGATGATATCGCCTGCCTTGACAACATCACCGTCAGAAACGATCGGACGATGGTTGATACAAGTACCGGCGTTGGAACGCGCAAACTTCTCCAGTTTGTATTCGTGATCCTCACCATCCTTGGAAGTGATGATGATCTTGTTGGCATCGACATATGTGACCGTACCCTCATCTGCAGATACCAGACCTGTGCCTGAATCTTTTGCGATCTTCGGCTCGATACCGGTACCGACATATGGAGCATGCGGTCTGAGAAGAGGAACGGCCTGCCTCTGCATGTTGGCACCCATCAGAGCACGGGATGCGTCATCGTTCTCAAGGAACGGGATACATGCAGCAGCGACAGAAACGACCTGCTTCGGAGAAACGTCTGCCAGTTCAACAGCTGATCTGTCGACTAAGATCGTTTCACCGGCCTTTCTGGCAACGACCTGATCGTTGACCAGCTTGCCGTCGATGACCTCATTGGCCTGGGCGATGATGTAGTCGTTCTCATCATCTGCGGACAGATAGATGTAGTCCTCGGACACATTGCCCTTCTCGTCGACTTTTCTGTACGGAGTCTGAATGAAACCGTACTGGTTGATCTTGGCATAAGTTGTAAGATAAGAGATCAGACCGATGTTCTGACCTTCAGGGGTCTCGATCGGACAGATCCTGCCATAGTGAGAGTTATGAACGTCACGGACTTCAAATCCGGCTCTCTCTCTTGTCAGACCGCCCGGGCCTAACGCAGAGATACGACGCTTGTTGGTAAGTTCTGCCAGAGGATTCTGCTGATCCATGAACTGAGACAGCTGTGATGAAGAGAAGAATTCTCTGATCGCACCGGACAATGGACGGTTGTTCGTCAAAGTCTTAGGTGTAGCATTTTCGATCTCAGTGATGGACATCTTTTCCTTGACAGCCTTTTCCATACGGGAAAGACCGATACGGAACTGATTCTGGATCAGTTCACCGACCGTTCTGATCCTTCTGTTGCCCAACATATCGATATCATCAGTCGTACCTACAGTATCCAGCAGTGTGAACATGTAGTTGTAGAATGCCAGCATATCTGACATCGTGATGCATTTCTTGTTGTTGAGCGGATCGATACCGATCAGTCTGATCTTGGAGTTTTCATCCTCCGGATGACAGATGTTGACGACCTGACATGCCGTACCGACCAGCCAAGCGCTGATCTTTTCACCGGCATCGACTCTGGCCTTGATCGCCTCTTCCTTGTCTGACATCAGCATGTAGCTGTCATGGTCAGGCAGGTAATAAGGCATCGCCTGTTCCTCGTCAACTCTCACATCATTGGATTCCTCGTCAGTGAGACGTCCTAATACGAACATCCTCTGGCCGTAATCCATGACGGCATTGTAATTCTGTGAAGTAAGAGGGACTTCCTTGGCAATGATGCCGCTGTAGACTCTTACCTTGCTTACTTCCTTGGCGATCTTTTCCGCATCAGACAGCGTCAGGATCGTGCCAATGAAATAAGTCTTGTCTGACAGATCGATGTCGTTTGCCAAGACTCTGCCGACTAAAGCCAGCTTATCCTTGCTTTCAACTTCAACGATCGTCGGATGTGAGAAGATGTGCCTGAACGGGAATGCCTCGACATGAGAACCCTTGACGAGCTCTTCACGCAAAACATTTCTTTCAGCCTTCTCGATCAATGTTCCGGCCTTGTAAAGGATACTTCCGTCTGCCTTGTACAGGTCTTGTGCCAGTACATGGTGTTCGATACGATCGATTACATTCAGCTTCTTACCCAGTTTGTATCTGCCTGCTGCCGTCAGATCGTATTTCTTCTGATCGAAGAACTTCGAATTCATCAGGTTGGCAGCACCTTCGACTGTCGGGACTTCATCCTGCTTCTGGTTCTTATGCATTTCCAGAAGGGCTGCATCCATCGTCTTGGTCTTATCTGCCTGCAGAGTATTGCTTATCTCTTCATAAGCACCCAGGAAAGATGTATAGATGGCCTCATAGATATTTAAGAATTCACGATCATCATTCTGATTGATCAGATCCTCATATACCTCAAGACCCATCGCTCTCAAGAAAGTCTTGACCTTCTCGAGATCAAAGCCGTCCTCACCTCTTTCAAGATTCAGTGAGAAACCGATACACTTCAATAAAATGGTCGATAAGATCTTACGCTTTCTGTCGACCGACATGTTCATGATGCGGCCTAAAGCGTTCTTCTTATCATCTGTCAGAAATTCCAGCCAGGTACCACGTGATGGAATCAGTTCTCCGCTGAACGTTTCTCTTCCGGTCTTGTCATCGGTCTGTGTATCGAAATACGCACCCGGTGATCTGACGATCTGGGAAACGATAACACGTTCAGCTCCATTGATGATGAACGTACCGGTTGGTGTCATCATCGGGAAGTCGCCTAAGAAGACTTCTTCCTTCTTGGTGATGACCTCACCTGTTTCTTCATCAATGATCTCCAACTCCATGTTGGCTTTTAATGGCGCACGATAATCTTCTTCACGATATTTTGTTTCGGCAACCGAGAACTTCGGCTCACCGAATTCAAAATTCAATAATTTCAAGCGGATGTTTCCGCTATAGTTCTGAATCGGGTAGATATCATCGAATACTTCCTTGATCCCTTCCTTGGTAAACCACTTAAAAGAATCAGTCTGTACCTCTACTAGGTTAGGCAGATCAAGATTACCGCTAACCTTTGAATAGTCACGGCGAGTAGAATGCTTACCCGAATCCACGATTTTATAAGTTTGTGTCATTTGCGCCGTCCTTTCAAATAATTAATAAGTCTCAGATCAGTGACAGGAATCGATGACGAAATAACCTCCGTCCTTTTCGATCACTGTTACCTTACTGAACAGTGTTTCAAGTTTTGCTATGGATGATTTGGCACCCTGAGCCTTCCTGATCACGATATAGAAGTGACCGGATTCACTCAGGATCTGCTTTGCCTTTTCATAGAGATCATATATGACCGCCTTGCCTGCCCTGATGGGCGGATTGAGCACGATCGTATCGAATCCACGACCAAGCGCAGTGATATCATCACACAGGTGAACTCTAATATCTGTATGATTCTTCGCACAATTCAAGATCGCAAGATCGACAGCCCTGGAGTTGACCTCTGCCATCTCCACATCAAGTTCCGGATGGAAATGCTTTAGGATGATCCCAACAGGACCATAACCCGAACCAAGATCCAGAAGGCTTTGACCCAGATCTTTTTTATAGATGCTTCGAATCAGGATATAAGTACCGTAATCGACATTATCCTTGGAAAAAACGCCGTTATCGGTAGTGAAACGGAAAACCTCATTATCGAAATAATACGTGAATTCTTTTCTCTCAGAATTCAGATCCTTATTATCCGTATAATAATGGTTCATTGACTAATTATTTGATTTCGACGGTAGCTCCTGCATCTACTAACTGCTTCTTGATATCTTCAGCTTCTTCCGGGCTGATGTTTTCCTTGATCGGGCTTGGGCACTTGTCAACCAGACCCTTAGCTTCAACTAAGCCTAAGCCTGTGATAGCCTTAACGACCTTGATAACAGCAGTCTTAGCTTCACCAAAGTGAACTAATACAACAGAAACGGAAGTCGGACCCTGAGGTGCTTCTTCAGCAGGTGCAGCAGCAACTGCAACCGGAGCAGCAGCGGTAACGCCGAATTTTTCTTCGATAGCTTTTACTAAATCGTTCAGTTCAAGAATGCTAGCTTCCTCTAAGTAAGCCAGGATATCATCATGTGATAATTTTGCCATTTTTAATTTTCTCCTTCTTTTCTAATTATGCTGCAGCTTCTTCTGCCTTTGGCTCTTCGGCAGGTGCTGCTTCTGCTGCAGGTGCAGCTTCTTGCGCTGCTGGTGCAGCAACAGGTGCTCCAGCCTCCTTAGCCTCGGCAACAGCCTTGACGACTCTTGCGAATGAGCTTACAGGTGACTGCAGACAGCTCAGTAACATAGACAGCATTCCTTCACGGTTCGGCAGTAATGAAAGTTCCTTGATCGTAGCTTCATCAACAACCTTGCCTTCAACGATACCGCTTTTCAGTACCAGAGCTTTGTGTTTCTTCGCGAACTTTGCCAATACTCTGGCAGGTGCCGTTGCATCCGTTGAGAACGCAAACGCATTAGGACCGTTCAGACAGTCTTTGAGTTCGTCGTATCCACATTCATCACATGCTCTCTCGACCATGGTATTCTTGTAGACCTTGAAATCAACATTTTCTGCCCTGAGGTTACGTCTTAATTCCGTTACTTCGGCAACGCTGAGTCCGCGGTACTCGCAGACGACAGTTGACTGAGAGTTCTTCATCTTATCGGAGATCTCAGATACTAAAGCCTGCTTGTTACTTAATACAGCTTGATTCATATTCCCTCTTTCTAACACCCATATACTCATAAAAATAAAACCTGTATCACATAGACACAGGTTAAAAATCATCTTCTGATCAACCTCGGTAACATGATTAAGCGATAGCGCCGTTACTGTCTATGGTATATCGATGCTCAATAATAATACACTAATTGTCGATCAGATGCAAGAGTTTTTTGCTGAAAAAGCCCTATTTTAAAGGCTTTTATCGATTTTTCCGGCAATTTCATCCAATAGATCGAAATGATCGTAACTGAACTGATCATTTCCCATTGCCGATAAGGAAACATAACCATTTTCCAAAGCAGAAGCATCGATCCTCAGATCACTTGTATCCCCAAGGAATCTGACATTGGACTGGCCGATAAAGATGTAATCCTTATCATCTTCCTTACCCAAAGTATAGGAATCACCGTAATCCATCTGCCCGACTTTATCACAGACCATGATCCCTTTGATATCCTTCTCATCGAGATCCGGAACATTGACATTCAGGAAGTAATCACGGCACTTATCCTGTTCAAGATATTCCTTTGCGATCGCTTTTCCATAACGGGCTGCCAGTTCATAGTTTTCCCTGTCTCCTCTATTCAAAGACAAAGCCAAAGCAGGCACATGATAGATATAGGCCTCTCTAGCGGCAGAGATCGTACCGGAATAGATGATATCCGTAGAGATATTGGCACCTCTGTTGATCCCGGAAAGGACCAGATCGATCTCTTCATTCAGTAAGGCATGAAGCCCCATGTGAACGCAATCCGCCGGAGTTCCCCACAAGGCATAAGCCTTCTTTGCGTATGGAACTTCCCTTTCCTCATATCTGATCTTTCCCTTGATCGTCAGATGGTGGGAATGAGAACTTCTTTCTCCTTCCGGAGCTACGACATAGACATCGGCGATCTCTGAAAAGACCTGAGCCAATATCCTCAATCCCTTGAAATCGATGCCGTCATCATTTGTGATCAGTACTTTCATATTGAAATGGTAACACAAAAGACGGCATTACACCGTCTTCAATGAATCAAGTATTTTCAATAAACTCTTCAGATCCTTGATCTGATAGCCATGGTAGTGCTTTGATGGCCTATCCGGGTCGGTATTCAGCCACACCGGGATACATCCCGCATTGACCGCACCCAGGATATCCGTCGCAAAGACATCGCCGACCATCACACATTCTTTATTGGCGACACCCAATCTGGAACACAGATAATCGAATACTCTTGCATCCGGCTTGTCATAGCCGATATCACCGGAAACAAGGACGATATCGAAATACTTTTCGATACCGACTTTTTCTACCTTGGCATGCTGAGGGATCGAATCGCCATTGGACAATACCGCCAGCTTATACTTTCCCTGAAGCCGTTCCAGGACATCGATCGTCTCTTCCTTAAGATTGGTATACTCGAACATCTGTTCGTTGTAGTAGGGAGAAAACCTTTCGACAAAATCATCCGGAAGATACTTTCCATACTTCTTCATGAACGGGATCAGTCGAAGTTCCACAGAAATGACACCGTTGCAGTCATATTCCATCATGTCCTGCAGGACTGCTTCATACTCTTCTTCGCTGAAGTCCTTGAAATAGGGTCTCAGATAGTCATCAAAGACCGCATAGGCATTCTCTTTCCTGTTTGACAGTGTCCCGTCAAAATCAAAGATCACTGCCTTGATCATTTTCTTCAGCCTTTCTGATGATCTTCTTGCATTTGCGTTCAAACTCCGGTCTTTCCATCATGACCACAGCCTGACAGCCTTCGCATTTGATCTTGATATCCACACCCATGCGGACGATCTTCCAGTAATGGGATTTCTTGCACGGATGATCCTTTTTCATCTGGACGATATCATATAAACCGTAATTTTCTACCATAATACCTCACTATCCAGGATGATCGTGATCGGACCATCATTGACTAGAGACACCTTCATATCTGCACCGAAGATGCCTTCTTCAACATGCAGGTCAAGCTTCCTGAGACACTCATTGAAATACAGATAAAGCTGCTTCGCCCTTTCTCCGCCCTGTGCATCCGTAAAGCTCGGACGATTGCCCTTCTTACAATCCGCATAGAGAGTGAACTGGGAGATCGAAAGCACAGAACCCTTCGTATCATAGATACTCAGATTGATCTTTCCGTTTTCATCATCGAAAACCCTGAGCTTACTCATCTTGACAGCCATCTTTTCAACGATCTGTTCATCATCATTGACGGAGATCCCCACCAGCACCATAAAACCATTACCGATACTGCCGGTGATATTGCCGTCAACTTTACAGCTTGCTTCAGATACTTTCTGTATGACCAGTCTCATTTATTTCGTATTCTTGATCTTTACCCAGAGCTCGGAGATGATCTTCAGTACATCTTCGTTGCTGTGGAAGACCTCATCATTTTCACTCATCTCACGAGGGATATAGGCGTCATTTCCTTCAAAGTCGCCGTCTTCCATCGTGATATCATTCAATACTTCCGCATTGACGGAAGTGTAACCGACGAATGTTGCGTTTTCAAACGCAGCATCATAGTCACCGGTAATGTAGTTGATGAACTTGTAGGCATTCTCAACATTCTTCGCATCTTTATGGATACACATCGCATCGACGAAGTAGTTGGTGCCTTCTTCCGGAGCCCAGAATCCCATATCCTCGTTTTCACTTAAGATGAGAGCCGCATCACCGGAATAGACAAATCCCATCGCCTTTTCACCATATGTCAGACCATCGATGATCTCATCGGTGACATAAGCCGGATCCATCGTCTTGGCGATCTCTACCAGCCATTCATATGCAGCGTTGAGCTCTTCTTCACTGTCCGTATTCATGGAATAGCCTAAAGCCTTTTCTGCCATCATGAATGAATCACGGATGGAATCATACATGTAGATCATTCCCTTGTATTTTGGATTTCTCATGACCTCCCAGCCCTGAGACTCAACATCTTCCGCATCGACAAGCGTCGTATCATAACAGATACCCGCATTGCCCCAGAAGTAAGGGATGGAATAATCGTTGTTCGGATCGAACTCCATGTTCAATACGCCATCATATAATGCATCCATACATGTGAGCTTGGACTTATCCAGCTTCAGGATGAGTTTTTCATTGATCAGTCTTTCGATCATGTAGTCACTCGGGATGAGGATATCATAAGTCGTACCGCCCATCAGTTTGGTGTACATCATCTCATTGGAATCAAATGTCGTAACGGATACCTTTACTCCATATTCATATTCAAACTGCTCGACGACCTCATCGGAAAGATATTCGCCCGGCAGAAAGATATAGAGCTCGCCGTTTTCATAATTTCCGGACAGACAGCCCGATAAGAGGAAAAGAACAGCAAGGATACTAAGCAGTTTCTTCATTATTCTTCCTCCTTTCTCTCAACATCGGAAGCACATTCGCAAACAGCAATACCACAGTGATCGCAATGACGATCAGAGTCGATAATGCGTTAACACTTGGATTGATACGCTTTGTCGTCGCATAGACATAAGTCGAGATATTGTTGATACCCGGACCGGTCGTGAAGTAAGAAATGACAAAGTCATCAAATGACATCGTGAATGCGACCAAAGCACCGGAAACGATACCTTCCTTGATCTGCGGGATGATGACCTTGTATAAGGCCTGTATCGGAGTACAGCCCAGATCCAGAGCTGCTTCTGCCAGATTGTCATCCAGCTGCCTGAGTTTCGGCATGATGGAAAGGATCACGTAAGGGATACAGAAGATGATGTGTGCCAGCAACAAGGTACCAAAACCCGTAGGAATGGCCAATGTTGAGAATAACAGCATCAGTCCGATCGCCGTAACGATATCAGGATTCAGCATCGGCAGATTGTTCACCTGCGTGACGACCTGCTTCACCAGTTTGCTTGACTTGGATAAACCGATCGAAACGATGGTTCCGACAAGCGTTGAAACAACAGTTGCGATCACTGCGATGATCAGTGAGTAGTAGATCGATTCCATCATCGAACGCGTCTTGAACATCTTCTGATACCATCTCAGAGAGAAGCCCGTGAAGTTGGTCAGGGAACGCGATGCGTTAAAGGAAAAGAACACGACATACACGATCGGCAGATAAAAGAACGCAATGATCAGTGCCAGATAAAGCTTCTGGTAATTGAATTTCTTCTTCATTTACACAGCCTCCTTATCGTAATCGAATTTCTTTGTGAAATACATTGAAAGAAGGATGACGATCGTCATGATCAAAGAGATCGCCGAACCGAAGTTCCAGTCACCGGTCGTAACGAAATAGTTTTCGATCAGATTACCGACAAGCACATAGCTTCCACCGCCCAGAAGCTTTGGAATGAAGAAGCTTGAAACAGCCGGCAGGAAAACCAGTGTGATACCGGAAATGATGCCAGGAACAGACAAAGGCAGAGTGACCTTCAAAAATGCCGTACGGTCATCACAGCCCAGGTCATGGGCAGCCGGAACCAGTGAAGGATCCATTTTAGATAAAGATGTATAGATCTGAAGGATCATATACGGCAGGAAGTTGTATACCATACCGATATAGACTTTCACCTCAGGGGAGAAAGATGTATTTAACAGGATACCTCTCCATGCGTATGTCCTTACAAGCATATTGATCAGCTGCGGAAGCGTCACCATCAGCACCATCACGGATTGAGAATCCGCATTGAGCTGAGCGATGAAATACGCTGCCGGATAACCGATCAGGATACATATCAGAGTCGTGATCAGAGCCAGTTTCAGGCTTCGGCCGAGGACTTCGATAAAGATCGGGTCAGTAAAGAATCTGACGAAGTTTTCCAGTGTCATTTTTACAGGTATGACATCATTACCCTGTGTCGAGAAGGCATAGAATACGATGATCAGCATCGGCAATACGATCAGTAAACCAGCCCAGACCAGGTAAGGATACACCAGTCTTCTAAAGCTCTTCATTATCCGATACTCTTTTCCATTACATGAATGTCTTCAGGATCGAAGTCCAGAGAAACGATATCTCCTTCTTCCTGATACTCTGTCGTGTGGATCTTGTAAGTGCGGCCTTCGGTAACGAATGTCACTTCATAGTCGCCTTCTGTGATCTCCATCGGATCGAAATCGAAACGGACGTCATCGATCTCTACTTCATTTTCAGTTTCCAGATCCCATGCGTAAGCATCGGCCCAGTTTCTCAAGTCAACGGAAATCGCCATGGATTCATTGATCTCATCGATCGTCTTGTAGACATCGAAAGCCTGGATACCGATCTTTTCTTCCTTGTCTTCATTTACCTTAGGTAAAACGACATTGACATCGGCATTGACACATGTTCCGGCAGCAGTCCTGAATGTGATCGGATACTTGCCTGCTTCGGCCTTGATATTGTGAATGACTTCCTTGATGGAAACTTCATCCTCAGAATCATCAGCCTTCCACGCCTGTGCGTTGGCACGTAAGATCAGATCTTCATCAGTGATTGATGGAACGTCTTCGATATCCATTGAGAAGTCAGCAGCAGACATCTTTTCGTTTGCTGCCTCGTTATAAACATCTTCGTTTCCTAAGACGTGAAGGGTAACAGTCTTGGCAGCACCACGCTTGGTCTCAACGATGACTTCATAGTGAACACCCTTGAACAGGCTTGACATGACCTGGCCATTGAGCTTTCCTCTGCCCTTCTTCTTGATCTGGATATCTTCCGGTCTGATGACGACATCAACAGGCTGATTCTCCTTGAAGTCGTGGTCGACACATTCGAAATCCTTGTCATCAAAGTTGACCAGATAATCCTTCTTCATGATGCCGTCCATGATATTGGACTGACCGATGAAGTTGGCAACATATCTGTTGACAGGCTCATTGTATATTTCTGTCGGTGTACCGATCTGTTCGATATTGCCGTCCTTTAAAACGACGATCTTATCGGACATCGTCAGCGCTTCTTCCTGATCATGAGTAACAAAAATGAATGTGATACCGACTTCTTCCTGAATGCGCTTGAGTTCCTGCTGCATCTCCTTACGCAGTTTGGCATCCAATGCACTCAAAGGTTCATCCAGAAGCAGTACGTCCGGTTCATTGACCAGAGCTCTGGCAATGGCGACACGCTGCTGCTGCCCACCGGAAAGAAGGTTGACATCCTTCTTCTGATAGCCATCCAGGCCAACCAGTTCAAGCATCCTGTCTACTTTCGGCTTGATCAGGTCATTCGACATCTTCTTGATCCTTAAACCGAATGCGACGTTTTCATAAACGTTCAGATGTGGAAACAGTGCATACTTCTGGAAGACTGTGTTGATCGGACGCTTATAAGCCGGTACATTCGAGATTTCTTCACCATTAAATATAACAGAACCTTCGTCCTGTTCGAGGAATCCGCCCAGGATCCTAAGCAGGGTTGTCTTACCACAACCTGATGGTCCCAAAAGTGTCACAAACTCGTTCTCATAGATATCGAGATTGATTCCTTTCAAAACCATTTGACCATCGAAATTCTTAACGATATTTCGGAATTCAATTAACTTTTCCATAGTCAATTCCCCCTTCAAATAAAATCATTATACGTTATTTTTCACTTTTTTATAGTTAAAAACAGGAATATATAAAGAAAATAAAAAGTTTCAGTTCAAAGATGCTTTTTCAAACTCTTTCTAAAATATTGAAAAACAGGCCGAAACATACGCAAAACGATATAATAATGTTAGGAAGGAGGTCGGAAAAATCATGGGCGGAGAGATCACCAAATGTCAAGCTTGGATTGATTATCATGAAGGTCTGAAAGAAGGCGAACAAAAAGGAAAAGCTCTGGGAAGACAGGAAGGGATCAACTCTTTGATCGCTGAACTGCTGAAAGATGGAAAACTCAGCGAAGAAGAGGCTGCTGCCTATCTTGAAAAGACAGGACCTTCCTCAAAGCTGAATTAGGCATTAAAAAAGGCATCTGTGTTCTGTGTGATTCACAAATGCCTTTTTTCTTTGATTCTTTTTTATGCGATCGTCTGATCAATGAAAGCCTTGACTCCTCCGGCATCACGATATCCGCCGAACTTGCCGATGACTTCACCGTCTTTGAACATGAAGACCTGCGGGATAGACATGATAGAGAACTTCTCAGCCAGATCCATGTTGTCATCAACATTGACCTTAACAAATTCTATATCAGGATAATCCTTTGAAACTTCTTCCAGGACCGGTCCCAGCATCTTGCATGGACCACACCAGTCAGCGAAGAAATCAACGAAACTCGTACCATTTTTTACCAGCTCTTCAAATTCAGCTGCATTGATTATTTTCATATTCAGATACCTCCTGCTTCAATTATCCATAAAAGGATAAAGGAAATAAAGCGAAATGCTTCCTTATACGATGGCGAATTTATAGCCGATCTGATATGTCTGTCCTTCTTCCAGAACGATGACATCCCTTTCCTCGAAAGGAGTATCGCTGACTTCCTTTTCCAGGGTATTGACCCAAGGTTCGAGACAGACAAACGGCGCATGAGGAGTCCATACCGCAAAGATCTTATATTTCTCATCGGTATCCATGACGACCTTGTTTTCCCCATCGCTCAATACGAATCTTCTGCTTTGCGGATCGTTCACGACATAGGTCGGATATTTCTCAAACAGTTCATAGCTCAGATCAAGTCTCTTGCCTTCTACATCTTCTTTTTCAAATTCGATGAAATAGTCAGAGAACTGTTTATCCTTTACCAAAGGACACATGAAAGCCGGATGCTGGCCAAAACCAAAATAGAGCTTTCCTTCTTCCTTATTGACTACCTCATAATCGATCGAAACCTGATTTTCCTTTAACGTATATCTGACGTTGAGTTCAAAATGATAAGGATATTCTTTCAGGGTCTCTTCGTTATCTGTCAATCTGAAATGCAGGAAGTCTTCTCCCTGTTCCACGAATTCAAAGTCGCTCTTACGGCAGAAACCGTGATTGTTGACCTTATAGTCTTTTCCCTTGAAATTCAATATCTTGTTTTCTGGAGCGGAAACATGCGGGAACAGCAAAGGATTGCGGTTTGCCCAATATGTGGGATCCCCGTTCCACATGTATTCGATATCTTTGTCTTTCCTTCTGAAACTTGCGATCTCGCAGGCATGCGTATCAACCTTGAGGATCGTCACATCATTTTCCAGTGTATAGATCATATTAAAAAATAGTGAATTACTTCACTATTTCTCCTAAAGCACTGCCCTTGATACCGGCAGCATTGCCTTCATCTGTATCGATATGCATCGCTAAAGCGAAGTCCTCTCTGACTCTGACGACAGTGTCACCGAACACAAGGCTTCTGCCTTCTGTCTCGACTTTGACATTGACGATCTCACCATTTGTAACACCGTATTTCTCTGCATCTGCAGGAGTCATATGGACATGTCTCTTGGCAGCGATAACACCTTTTTCCAGTTCAATTTCACCGGCAGGACCGACCAGCTTGATGCCGGCTGTACCTTCGATGTCGCCTGATTCTCTGATCTTAGCCTCAACACCAAGTGTTCTGGCATCTGTCAGGGAAAGTTCGACCTGAGCTTCTTTTCTTTCAGGACCCAGGATAGAAGCCTTCAGTTCACCTCTCGGGCCGACGATCGTCAGCTTTTCTTCGCAGGCAAACTGGCCCGGCTGAGAAAGATCCTTCTTCGGAGTCAAGGCATGGCCTTCACCAAACAGGATCGCAACCTGTTCCTTTGTAACATGGATATGACGAGCACTGATTTCAACGATAAATTTTTCCATCTGTTTTCTCCATTCTTATACTCTAATTATATCTTATTCTTTCAGAATCTTATGCCCTGTTTTGCCTGACGTTCCATATCTCTCTTCTTATCAGACTCTCTCTTGTCGTAAAGGGTCTTACCCTTGGCAAGAGCGATCTCGATCTTGGCTTTTCCATCCTTGAGATAGATCCTTAATGGGATACAGGTATAGCCCTGTATCTTGCATCTGGAGAATAGTTTTGCGATCTCCCTTTTATGCAGAAGCAGCTTCCTGTCTCTGGTCTCGTCATGGTCATTATAGGTAGCTTCCTTATATGAAGCGATATGCATTCCCTTGATGAAAGCTTCACCAGAGGAAAAAGTCACATAAGCCTCCTTAAGTGACACTTTCCCTTTTCGTAACGATTTGATCTCGGAACCCAGCAGGACCATGCCCGCTTCATAGGTCTCTTCGATCGCATAATCGTGATAAGCTTTCTTGTTGACTACGATATCTTTCATATAAACAGTTGAAAATAGCGAAATGATATTTCGCTATTTATTAATCCATGATTCTGATGATGATGACCAGTACGAAGAAAACGATACCCAGGACCATCGTAACGATAGAGATGACCTTTTCGGGACCGCGTTCCTTGACATTCTGGAATAAACCCAGATCACCGCTGCCTGTAAAAGCAGACAGAGCATCGGACTTTCCGCCCTGCAGCAGAGAAATCAGTATCAGCGCTACTGCAACGATAAGTAATAATACTTTCATAATTCACTCCTTAAAAATCACTTTTAGCCAGATCGACATAGTTGATATCCGTCGGTGTCTCACGACCGAACAGGATGATCAGTACGGTAGCGACCTGAGTCTGGTCGTTCATGGATTCGACCTTGCCTTCCATACCTGAGAACGGACCTGATAAGATCTTGACGGTATCGCCGACTGCGAAATCGACTTCGATACTCTTGTCGGACTGACCGATCCTTCTTAAGATCTTTTCGATCTCATCCTGCTTGACCGGGAACGGCTTTGCGCCGCCGCCTGATGAACCGATAAATCCGGTAACGCCCGGAGTATTTCTGACGACATACCACGCTTCATCGGTCATGATCATTTCAACAAAGAGGTAACCCGGGAAGATGTTCTTGACGACTTCCTTGGATTTTTCGTTCTTGACCTCGATCTGTGTCTCTTCAGCGACAACGATCCTGAACAGGTTTTCCGAAATACCCATGGTCTCAAGTCTCTTTTCAAGATTGTCCTTGACTCTGTTCTCGTGTCCGGCGTAGGTATTTACGACATACCACTCCTTCTTGTTTGCCTGTTCAGTCATCTTACAGTACTCCTAAAGCATTCAGGATCGCTGAAATGACAGCCAGACATAAGGCAAAAAACAGGACAAAGAAACCCGTAAAAATGATGACCTGGATGGAATTCGTCACAAGATCGCCCTTCTTAGGCCAACGGATCTTGGAGATCTCTTTCCAGATCGCAGAGAAACTAAACCACTTCATATTACCCTCCTATTTTGTCTCCTTATGCAAAGTGTGTGTATTGCATCTGGGACAGTATTTCATCAGTTCAATGCGCTTGGCATTGTTCTTGTTTTTGTTTGTCGAATAATTGCGCGACAGACAGACGCTGCAGGTAAGAATTACTTTCTTTTTTTCCTTCATAATTCCTCCTTCAAGGTATATAAAAAGTTATCTCCTGATAACCTTTTATACTATAACTCATCAGAGTCATAAAAGTCAATGAATCAATGAACAGTTTTCCCTTAAAATACGGCTTTTTTAAGAAAAACACTTACATCATAAAATGCTTGAATCTCTTTTTCAGATTACGCAGACGATTGTCGACTCTCTTGACCGTAATGCCAAGCTCTTCTGCGATCTGTTTGTAGCTGAGGTCCTCATCTCTGAGTTCCAGGATCTTTCGATCTTCATCGTTCAAAGTGGAAAGAAACTGTTCGTATTTCTCCTTGAACTCTTCGTCGCGGTGATACTGTACAGGATCTTCGCTGACGGCAAATTTCAGCGAATGATCCAGCCTGTTGTCGATCGATACCAGTTCTTCACCCTGATTGCGGCTTAAGCAGCGCAGCTGAGTTGAAACTCTGGACCTGATCACCATGTAGGCATAAGTAAGAAACTGGACGTTCCTGTCTTCCTCGTATGTAAAAACGGCGTCATACAAGGCAAGACATGCCTCCTGGAACAGATCGTTCTCATCGGCACGGAAATCTCCGTTGTCGAGATTGAACGAGTAGATGATCTTGTAGATCATACGTTGGAATACTTCCAGCAGCTCACCGAAAGCTTCCTGATCGTGATTCCTGATCCTTCTGATCAGTTTATGAACATGAATTTCTTTTTCGATCATAATTTAATTATGAATGAAATAAAAAATTTTTGTTGTTCAAAAATCTCCATTTTATTGCCATTTTTTTCCACAATTGTGGATTATTTTTGTCGAAAACTCAAAATATTGTAGATCAGGATACCTGCAGCCACCGAAGCATTGAGACTTGTGACCTTTCCATACATCGGAAGCCTCACCACATAGTCGCATTCTTCTTTCACGAGCCTGGACATCCCCTTGCCTTCCGAACCGATGACGAGCACCGTATTCATGTCGTAATCGATGTCGTTGTACAGCATCTTTCCGCTGCCGTCAGAACCGACGATCCAATAGCCCTTCTTTTTCAGTTCTCTGATCGTATTCACAAGATTGGTCACTTCAGCGACCTTCATATATTCCAGAGCGCCGCATGCGACCTTGGCCACTGTCTGATTCACCTTGACCGAATTGTGAGATTTATATATGACTCCGTCAGCACCTGCACACTCGCAGGTCCTGATGATGGCACCGAGGTTGTGGACATCCTCAAGACCGTCAAGGATGACGATCAGGCCGTCTTTCTCCTTCAACATGTCTTCAACTTTAGAAAGCTTGAACTCCTTTACTTTGGCGACATAGCCCTGATGATTCCCTCTGCACATGCCGTCAAGCGTCTTGCGGTCGACCACCTTGTAAGGGATGCCCTTGTCTTTGATGTTGCTGTCATTCAGAACATAGGCCATGAGGATGCGGCCGGCATCGAGTGCTTCAAAAAATGAATTCTTTCCGAAGACGATATCACTCATTGTGCAATCCTCCTTCAAATACCTTCTCAAAAAACTCCTCAAGTCTTTTCTGATCTTTCAGATAGAGATATCCGCAGACCGCTTCAAGACCGGAAGCACATTCATAAGTCGCCAGATCACCATTCTTCGGGATATGTGTGATGTGGTTCCTTCCTCTTTTATATACTTCAAGTTCTTCTTCGCTGAAGAAGCCTTCATCCAACAGCCTGTGGAATACCTTAGTCTGCCCTTTCGCCGAATTATAAGCGTTGCACAGGCGCTGTAAAGACGAAGACGACTGATAGTGATGTTCAACGAAAAACTGTCTTACGTGCAGCGTAAAGACCGCATCGCCGATATAACTCAGTGAATATCCGCTGTATTCCTTCAGATCCATTACAGGATTCCCTTTTCCATCAGGGTCTTTCTGTACAGGTCGGCAGTCTCAAAATCCTTTGCTGCCTTGGCCTCATTCCACTTCTTGTAGGTTTCCTTATCCTCATCGCTTAAGACAGTCTTATCGATGAAAACACCCAATATCTCCAACATCTTCTCGATCGCGTTGTAGTTTTCCGCGACCTTATCCCAATCGATGTCTCTGGTACGCAATGACTGGTTTAAAAGTTTCACTGTATCAAAGATGACCATATAGGCATTCGGGGTATTGAGATCATCTGCCATCTGTGCAAGGAATTCATCGTATTTTTCCTGATTGAAATCATCTTTCAGTTCGATGCCTTCGATCTGGCTCTTGACCTCTACCTGTTTCAAAACAGTCGTGATCTTGTTTAACTCGGTCTTGGCTGCATTGAATGTCTCATCATCATAGATCAGAGAATCTCTGTACTTGCCTGAGAGCAGGAACCATCTGACCAGATTTGCGCCATGTTCCGCGATGACATCCTTTGCCCATTGAGTATTGCCCAAAGACTTGGACATCTTGCCGCCCTTTGTCTCCAACATGCCGTTGTGGATCCAGTAGTTTGCCAGACGATGGCCGTTGCAGCACTCGGATTGCGCCATCTCGTTTTCATGATGCGGGAACTTGAGGTCCTTGCCGCCGCCGTGGATATCGATCAGACCGTGATTGAATTCCTTGCCGATCATGACGACACATTCCGTATGCCAGCCGGGTCTGCCTTCACCCCATGGAGAATCCCACTTGATACCTTTTTCCGTCTTCTTCCACAATGCGAAATCCTGCGGATTCTTCTTGAGATCATTTGCCTCGACTCTGGCACCCGCATTGAGATCTTCCAGTTTCTGATGAGACAGCTCGCCATACATCGGATCGGATTCCACTGAGAAATAGACATCACCGTCAACGACATAGGCATTGCCCTTCTTTACCAGCTTGTCGATGAAATCAATGATCTCATCCATCGTCTCGGTAACTCTCGGAGTCACATCCAATGGTACGATGTTCAAAGAATTCCTGACATCGTTGTATGCCTTGATATATCGATCGGCGATCTCTCTTTCGCTCACCCCTTCTTCCAGAGCCTTGTTGATGATCTTGTCATCGACATCCGTGAAGTTGGAAACGAATTTCACCTTGTAACCCAAAGCCTCCATCGTCCTTCTCAAAGTATCGAAAACGACGATCGGACGGGCATTGCCGATATGCGCATGATTGTATACGGTCGGTCCGCATACATACATGCTGACCTTGCCTTCTTCGATCGGAACGAATTCCTCGGTTTTTAATGTATAGCTGTTATATAGTTTCATCTTTCGCCTCCAGATAATATTGATAGATGCTGTCTTTCAGTCGGACCCATCTCTTCATCTCTCTTGTCGTGATGGCGTAATCGCCCTTGAGTTCGCCGCTTCTGATCAGCTCTATGAGCTCTTCATCGCTGAACGTTCCTTCAAAACCCTTGATCCGCCAAATCTTATTCTTTTTCATCTTCGCTGACCCTACAAATAGTATATTCTATTTCACTGTTCAATAGTTCTGATTTAGTCAATACCTGATTGTCCAAAGAAGTGCTCAGGACAGAGACCTCATCTTCACAGTAATTCTCATCGGAAACATGTCTTGTGATCTTTTCTTCCGATACACCGATGCCATAGAGATAATTCAGGAAATCCTCTTCCCTCATGAACTGCCCCTTGATGAAAGTGTAAGTCTCTTCCGGAGTCTGGTAAGTGAAATTGAGACGATAGACATCCGAATCGGTATAATCTCCTTCGCCAACCGAAGTGATGGAAATGGTATAGTTCTTGCCATCGGTCATATTCTCCGTTTCAAAACGGACGACCTCAGCCTTTTCGATCCTTCTGGAAATGCCGATACCGACATCGATCGATACGATGTATCCCGAAGCATTGCTGACACCGTCAAACTGAACATTGACATATTGATCATCGATGCTGTAATCGACATTGGAAACCATATCCAGTCTCTGCTTGACCAGCTCTTCCTTGACGAACTGATGATAGGAATTGTTCCCTACGCCATAGATCCTGATCCCGTCAAAACCGATCAGGTAATCACTGGAACCATCGATGGCGATGATATTGGACCACTGCTGTACCTGAGAAGCGATCTCATCGTTGTCGATCTCGATGTGGACCTTGCCATAACGGTCCAATCCGGCCACATAGCTGTCACCGCAGGCGACATCCACGATCTCCTTCCAGGATTCCGCTTCCAGATAATTCAAAGAATTCTTGGTATAGACATCGATCGTGTGATCTTCACAAAGTACCGCCAGGATATTGTCACTGGAAGCCACATCACGGATACTGAAGTAATTCTTCAATGAACCTGATCCGATGAAAGTACCAGCATAAGAGACCACTCCGTCTTCATCCATCAGTATCGTTCCATAGGCTGTCGCAAAAGCCTTCCTGATATATCTTGGATCCGAAACAAAATCACAGGCACCGCTGGATAGATCTCCCGTACATCTGACTCTGCCGTTGGAATCAACACCTACGATGTGATTGGCACCGACAGCGATATCGACGATATTCTTCCATCCCTCGATCTCCTTGGCATACTTTGAAATCAGTCCCGCATGAGACAAAGTACCATCTTCATTCAATATGATGGAGAATCCTTCACCCTCACATACCTTGACGGCAGCGGAAGAAGTCAGATTCGACAGTTCGCCATTGGCATTGCTTCCGGAACCATTGACACCTGAATAGTCATCGATATAGATGACGGTCGTCTTTGAAACAGACAAACGGTTGATATTGTCTCTTGTCAGAGTATAAGGCCTGACCGTATTCTGCAAGACGATAAACATGATAAGGATCGTCACCAGAAGGACTGCAATGATCGTTGAAGCGATCCTATTCTGTTCATAGAAATCCTTCAGCTTGTCCAAGATCGTCCTCTTGGCTGTAAAGTATTCGATATTGATCTCGTCGGTATTGGCCTTGTTTACTTCATAAAGCTGCACATCGGCCGTATTCCTGAAGACATCGACCAGATCGATGTGATACAAGGAAGCCAGCTTCTTCATCTGATCGTAGCTGATCATCCCCGAACCATTCTCATAATTCATGTATTCCAGAGTATCCACACCCAAAACTTCCGCAAGATAAGATTGCGAATAATTGTAGTGCTTTCTCAGTTTCGTCAGTTTTTCAGGAAGCTTGTTCACAACAACATTTTAACATCTCAAAGAAATAATATCTGTCTCAATCCCATATATGCCTTCAAATCAACGATTTCCGCTTCTATATTTTTCCCATTTCTTTTGCATTTTTATATCATGCTATCTTGAAAAAGCTCTTTTCTTGTGATAAACTATGTTAGCAATGTGCCCGAATAGCTCAGTCGGTAGAGCGTCCGGCTGTTAACCGGCAGGTCACAGGTTCGAGTCCTGTTTCGGGCGCCATTGTTTTGGCAAGTTGGTGAAGCGGCTTAACACACCGCCCTTTCACGGCGGCATTCACGGGTTCGAATCCCGTACTTGTCACCACTTGGTTCCCTAGCTCAGTTGGTAGAGCATCTGACTCTTAATCAGAGGGTCTAGGGTTCGAATCCCTAGGGAATCACCATTGATTTCATAAGATCCGCAAGGATCTTTTTTGTTTCATATATACCTGAAAGCCTTTATTTCAAGCACTTTTTGAGATAATGACTTAAAATGCATGACAGAAATGATTCGCTACACCTGAAATAGGAAAAACATTACTTTTCTGCTGTTTTACGCCTGCCTTGTCGTCAGAACTGTCGTCAAAAGTCACATTATCTGCATTTTTATATAAAAGTGTCGTCAAAATAGACAGAAGAATGTCGGGTTCAGAACCATGTCAGATGGTTTTTATGTTTGCAGCAGAAGATGCCTTCTTAAGATTTTTCATAAAGTCATCTCATATCCCTTATCATTATCCATATCCAGGAATGCTTCGATCTCATGTTCGATCTCTCGCTGTCTCTGTGCCAGAAGTCCGTTGATCAGCCTATTAACATGTGGTTCCGGATTTCGCGATGACACTCTGTCTCTGACGATGTCCGGGTCCTTGTAGGTCTTTCCCTTTTCTCCATCGATGGATCTGTGATTCTCGTTGAAGAGGATCTTTTTGTAGCTGCTGTCTCTAATGAAATCAATCTTTCCCTGAAGTACAGCATTTGCGATCTGCTCTCTGGTCTTGATGATCTCCGTTTCTTTCCTTGTTGATATCCCATAGTGATTCCGGGAATCGATCATGTCGTCGTAACGCTCCAGAGTATCGACATAGCTGTGCCACTGTTCTCTGCACTTCTTTGATTCCAACAGATCATCCACTACTCTGTATATGGCTTCCCTGTAAGGAGCCATATGGAAAGAGTTGATCTGCAGTCTTCCCTCTTCCGGCAGGATCGCATATAGATCCTTTACTGTTTTGACGTTGTCGAAGTTGATATGTATAACTCTGTCCAGGACTTTTGCCTTGTTCATGTTGATGTCATTAAAGATCTCTCTGTATCTTCCGTAGTCCTGCCTCTTGATCATCTCATTGGCAAACATTCTCTTGAAGTCATTCAAAGCTTTTCTGGGGAGCTTTCCGTAAAGATGATCGAATGTACGTGAAGGTTCGTTCTCAAAGAAAAGGAGATGAATGTGAGGGTGTGGTGTGATGCTGGTTCGGTTCTCCGGATGGAAGTCTTCCCACCATGTTACGTTCCTTGGATCCAGACCGATCGTTCTGATATAGGAAGGCATGATATTGGAAACGACTGAGGAAAACTGATCCTGATTGGTGAGACAGTATTCGCTTGCTTTCTCATAGTTTTCCATGCTGCAGATGATCTCGTAAACAACGGATCCTTCCTTGGATAGGCATTCCATGCCTTTCTCTTTAAACTGTTTCCTCTTTTCTTCTGAATCGAGAAAACCGTCGGAAGTCATCGTATGCTCATATCTTCCGGTATAGTCGATCAGAGATCCTTTTTCCTTATTTCTGTCATTGTATCTTTCCGTATAGTTGAAATAGCTGTTGGAGCCCCCGAATATGGACGCCGGAGAAACCGTTCCCTTGAAGCAGCTGTTCTTTGGCGCTTTCTCGCCTATGCGGAAGTATCTTGCCTTGCAGATGAGCGCCGGCATTATTTGTCAGGCCTCCTGGAATAGTTGATATCCGCAACAATACGCCCCCATCTCTGTCTCAAATACTCATTCAGAGAATCATCCCATACTGTATCCTTCTCTGCAATCATGCTCAACGCCTTTTGAATAGAACCCGGATCCGGCATTTCATCAGAATATTCATAAAAAACTTTATTACCAAGATCATTCTTAATGGCATAGAACAGAATCTCATCCACAATTCTTTTAATACTTCCAAACCTGACATCCGCAGCATCGCTGACCATCCTTGATATTCTTTCCACGATGTCCGGATCCCTGTCCCCGTCGATCTGACGAAGGTAATAATCCTGAATCGCATTCTCGATGATCTGCGTTCTGGTCCTGGGCTTAACGCCGAGCTCTTCTGTTTTTCTGGCATCCTGCTGTATAAGATAATCGATCTTCTCTAAAATATGATCCTTGAACCTGAATGACAGTACTTTTTTCTGTTTTTTCATATTCCTCTCTTTCCAAACGTGGAAAATTTCCACGTTTACATATCATCTGCGGTTTGACTGCAAAATGATCTGTTTGTAAACAGCTTTCGTATACACCTGCATTGCAAACGAAACAGCATAACAGCCTATAAAATAATACAAAACTTGGCAGAGCCAAGTTGTTCAGACCGGAAATGTTAACATTCTGTAAACATTTCCTTTATCCTGCTTATCTATCGAATCTGAGCAGTTTCGTAAACATCAGGTCTGAGAGCCCCTTTGAGGCAAACGTGGAAATTATCCACGTTGCTAGAGATCCTTGACGTCGATGTTGAGTCTCGTCATCAGGATGTTGATCGCCGGAATGGCCGATTGCCTTAAATGTTCGAGCTCTTCATCGGTATAGATATCCGTTTCCAGATCCGTGAAGTAGCGTTCGATGCCGGTGATTTTTTTCAGAATCTTCCCGGAATTGTTCTGCCTCTGCACATGATCCCCTTCGGCCTGCTTCTTGTAGTTCTGGACTGTGCGGTCGGTCACACCCATCCAGGCGGCGATCGTCTCCCGTTCCCTGCCCTTGGGTTTCTCCCCGGCAGCGCACTTCCTGTCATAGATCTCCTTGAGTTTCAGATAGATCGCCTTCCTTTCGTCTGAAGAAAGAACTCTGGCGGCGTTGGATGATACAATAGCCAGAAACTCGTCATCCTCGTTTCTGTAGATCTTGCTGTCGATCACACACGGAATCTGGTTGATGAATTCCCTGTCGAAGTAGTATAGAATACCTCCTTCTTCAAATATCGCCTTGCAGGCCTTGAATCGTCTGTGGCCGGAGATGATCGTATAGCTGCCGTCAGGATTCTTTCTCACCACCAGAGGCTGGGAAAGCTGAAACTCCTTGATGTTCTCCTTCAGACAATCGATGTCATCCTGGGAGTAGATCTCATTGAGTTTATTCTCCCTGATCAGATAGGTGTCGATGGCCTTGATCTTTCCTTTGGCAGCTTCCGTTAATGAATCCGGATTGAAGAGTCCTCTTGTGATATTCTCTTCCATCAGCTTAAACTCCTTATCTCATCCACCAGAAGCTGATAGTTCTGTCCGATCCTGGTGTCGTCCTTTTCAATGACGAATCCGGATCTGTCCTTGTTCTTGATCGGGGCAGACTGATAGTTAATGTTTGTGTTCAGGATATAGTCTCCATAAGCCGATCTCAGATACTCCTCAAACATCCTTGAAGCCTTCGTATTGTCCGTCATCGTCAAAAGGATCCTGAAGTCCATTCCGCCAATCTCTCCTTCCTCAATGGCTTCCCTGATGTTCTGAAGGGTCAGATTCATTCCCTCGATTGAATCGGACAGTTCGATATTGTCAGCATCCGGATTGACCGGAATGATCACCATATCGGAACAAAGCAAGGCGTTTGATATCAATAGATCGATATCCGGATGATTGTCGATGATGATGTAGTCGTAATCCTTCTTTATCGGATCCAGGACGTTCTTGAGTCGAAGCTGCTGGATGCCGTGAGATGCGTATAACATCTCCTTTTTCAGGATAAAGAGGTTTCTCTTGGAAGGAATGATATCCAGATGATCGAATTTCGTATGATGGATGCATTCCTCATAGCTCTTCTCTTTCCTCAGCAGTTCACAGATCCCGTCGAGTTCCAGATAATTTGTAAAGAACCTCTTGGAAGAGTTTCCCTGGGGATCGAGATCTATCAGCAGGACCCTGCCTGTTTCTGATAATCCTACGGCGATGTTGATGCTGGTGGTGGTTTTTGAACAGCCTCCCTTGGCTGACATCAGACTGATTGTTTTCATGTAACTCCCTTCTATGGGTGACAGAATGACAGTTTGTTTGGGGGTACCCCTTTTAAAGTGTCATACTGTCACCTTTGGCTTATGGATAAGCCTTATGGTTCTTTCCCTGTTGGATCTTTCCGACACCAGTTCGATGTCGTTTTCGTTTAGTGCATCGATATTGGAATTGAGGTATCTCTTTAATGAATTGGGATTCCTGCCGTATCGGGAAAGTTTTAAGATTGCAGATACCTCCTGACAGTTGCCGCTGACCTCGCCCCTTTTGATCACTTGCTCGATGATATAGGCAAGCTCGTAGTCGATCTTCTCCAATTCAGTGCCTTCAGAAAGAGTCATCATCCTTGATGGAAAATCGAAATGGATGTTCATATCCTTCTGTTCGACATTCTTTCCATAGACCGATAGCACTCTTTCCGGAGATTTCCTTTTCTCGGGCATCGACAGGATCATCCTGGTATCGGATGCGCCGCCAAGGCTGACGCTGCCGTTGATCTCCCCCATCTTATTGAGATGATGAATAAGAATGATAGTCTTATCTTTAAATGAGGAGCCTTTTCTTAAAGTCGCATACATCTCATTGACATCCTTGTAGACATTTGGATCCATTCCTTCGTTGATCAGGATCTGAATGAACAGATCGATGATGATCAGATCGGCATCCATCACGCTGTATCCCAGCATTGCCAGCGGGTCCTCGTGAAGCTCCAAGACTTTTACATTTTCCCTGTTCTTCAATCCGATCTTTTCAAAGATCTGTGAGATATCCTTTCCCGACATCTCCGAAGAGATATACAGGATCTTCTGTCTTGCGGTCCTTAGCCCCAGGAACTCCTCTCCGTCGGATATCGCCTTGCACAGATTGATCATCAGCGTCGTCTTGCCGGAGCTCTCATCCCCGGAGATGATATTGACGGTCTTTTTTCTGATGATACTTTCCCAGATCCACAGGTCTTCCAGACTTTCTTCCTTCAGTATTTCTTCTACTGTTCTTATGTCTTTCATAGTCTTTCCCCGAAGAAACTTGCTTTTAATGCTAAAATGGACATAGATAAAAGCTCGTTTCTTTTATCTGCAAATCGGATCTCTTACTTCTTGGCGGAACTGGGGGATCCGTTTTTGTTTTTGCCGATGCGGTTAAGCTCCTTTCTGTTGATGTGTTCCACATTGATGGTCTGGTAGTTTTTCATTGTCGTTGAGATGTCCTCATGACCCATCAGATACATCTGTTCCCGATCCGTCAGGCTCATGATGCTGATCGAATACTCATGTCTGCAGATCCGGGAAGTCAGATCGTCCGGGATGTCGAGCTTCATTTCTTTTGCTGTCTTTCTCATCCTCCGACGTATGCTTTCCCAAAGCTGCCGGTAGCTGTTCTGGGTGAGAGGCTTCCTGTTTTGCATCTGCAGCAGATAATCGTCATCCTTCAGGTTCTTGATCAAATCAGCGAAATATCCGACATCCTGGTCCAACATCGGCAGCACTCTTTTTCCGGCGTCCGACTTGGGCTTCTTTATTCTGGGCACGTTCTCCGTATAATCGAGTGCCTGATCGATACTGATAGTCCTGGCTTGCGTATCGATCTTCTTTTTCTGAAGAGCAGTTGCTTCTTCTTTTCTCAATCCGTAGCCAAGTACCAGCTTCAGAAGCAGTTCCTGCCGCTTGTTCCAGACTGTTTTTTCAATTACCGCTTTCTCATTCTGCGTGAGACCGCGCTTTGCCTTATTGCTGGTTTTGTTCTTGGGCCGATTCACCAGATCCATCGGGTTGTAGCGGACGATCTTCTTGACCATCGCATACTGGAAGATCTGATTCAGACACATGTACACCTTCTCAGCGATGTTGGTCTTGTCTAAGAGCGGATCCATGATTTCGTTGATGTCATTTTCATCGATATCGGCGATCAACCTGTTATCTAGAGTCTCAATCTTGCGGAAGATGTCGATCTCGTACATCTTTCTGGTCGCTGCCTGCCTGGGAGATTTACTCTTGTACCATCTTCTGCGGATATCTCCGAAGGTATCATAAGTGTCAGGATATTCGCCGATACTGTCTTTGTATCGTATGATCTCCCTCCACATCTTCTCTTCAGCTTCTTCCGCCGTTAATCCATAGAAGTGCTTTCTGACGCCGTTAAAAGAATGCACTATCTCATATCTTCCATCTTTACGTTTATTGGCCGGCATAGCGCTTCTTACCCTTATCAAGCTGGAAGTATTCGTTGAATGCCCACTCCGGACAGCTGCCTTCGATCGGCATCCTCTTGGGGTCGATACCGTAATGCTCATTCACCTGCTTAACAAGCCTGCAGGCTGTAGACTTGCTGACGTTGAGTTCTGTTGCAATCTGTTTTACTCGTAAGATTTTTTCCATTCTTCTCTCTCCTCTCTATTTGTCTCTATTGAGCTATTGATCACCATATATGGTGGTTATACTCTATATTTACCACCATTATTAGTTGTTGTCAAATGTTTCTTCCATTTTTGGTGGCTGTGTTATAATTCAGTTATGGCAAACAATAACAAAAGAGCATTTTACGTAAACGGAGAAATGCTAAGAAAGATAATATCAATAAGAGGGCTGACTCAGGCGGATGTATATAAGGCGATCGGAATTGGCGAAAACACGATTTACCGCGTAATCAAATACAACCGCATGGAAAACGAAAACGATTTTGATAAGATGTGTCAATATCTCGATATTAATCCGGCACTTCTATTCTTGAAGAGCTTTGTATATAGGTCCGAAGAGTCAGATCAAAAGTATATTATTACAACCGACAATTTGGAGGTGTTTATTGAGCATTTAGGATATACCAATGATTTTGATAAGCGATTTGACAAGGACTACATTCATGAGTTTTTTAAAGGAGCTCCACATACAGAGTATTTAAATGGAGAATTTGAAGAATTTCTTTTTGATAAGATATTAGAATCCAGAGACTATTTCACTACAATGTTCTTTCTATACCATCTTTCTCATAAAGATGAAGAATCAAATTCGCATGATGAGAGCTTCTGTGAGGCTTTTAATTCCTGGTTTGAAAAAAACATAGCTAATCAACATAATAAAAAACTGAAGTAAGTAATGAGAAACGAATATAAAAACTCTCGGAATGATTGTTATGGCTATTATGAAAGCTGTATCGTTGTAATCGAAGGAAACCAGATAGAGATCACTGTCTGATAAGTGATCGTTCATTAAAGTGTAGATTGACGAACGTTATTCAAAAAAAGAATAACGTTTTTTATATTCCCGTATTATTTTATAGACACACATCAAGTTGAAAAAAAACCAGTTTTTACATATAATAAAACGAACTCAAGTTCTGCCGATCATCGAGCTGATGAAGAAAGTTTTCGCTCATTTTGATCATTGAGCGAGCTTTTCATCGCAAGTCCCTGACTGCGCCATGGAGGAAAAACCTTGAAGTATATTATTAATCTGATTCTTCTGTTCTTTGCCTACTCACTGCTTGGCTGGTGTATTGAGGTCACGCTCAAATACATACAGTTTCACCGCTTTATCAACCGGGGCTTTCTGACAGGGCCAATATGCCCTATTTACGGAAGCGGAGCTGCGCTGATCACGCTGATCGTGGGGAGCCTTTCCCGAGTTGAATCCGGGTACGGTACGACATTTGTCTTGTCTTTACTGATTTGTGGGGCCGTTGAGTATTTGACAAGTTACTATATGGAAAAGCGTTTCCATGCGCGCTGGTGGGATTACAGTCAAAAACCGATGAATCTGCACGGACGGGTATGGATCGGAAACCTGGTGCTCTTCGGACTTGGCGGAGTCGCGATTATCCATATCATTAACCCGTTAATCTATCGCACACTGAATGTATTTTCCCTTTCTGCAAAAACGTATGTTGCTTGCATCCTAGTTGCAATATGCTCGGCAGATTTCATCCTGACCCATTTTGTGCTGAAGCTGGTCAAGATCGGTGTCGAGAGCAGTGAAGCCGATAATACGGAGGAAATCAGCAAAGAGGTTTATCTGCTCCTCTCCGACAAATCTGTTTTCCACAAACGTTTTGCTGACGCCTATCCTGATGTGATCTACCGAACTGAACGCATCAACGCAAGAATCGCCGAGGTGAAAGCAGAA
The DNA here is from genome assembly GCA_017539025.1 of Erysipelotrichaceae bacterium. Classification (GTDB taxonomy): domain Bacteria; phylum Bacillota_I; class Bacilli_A; order Erysipelotrichales; family Erysipelotrichaceae; genus Colivicinus. The sequence continues at coordinate 5,229 of JAFYHT010000031.1, read as the reverse complement.
ACGGATCGCCTGCGCAAGGAAGCAGAACAACGGATTGAAGAGCGTAGGGAGCAGGTGGCAGACAGGCTGGAGCCTGCGACTCTCATCAAAAATGATATCATCCGATGCCAGGATGCCCTGATCGAAATGTTTTATGACGAACAAACAGCAAGCGAGGAAATGAAAATCCTGAAGGCTGATATTGATCGTAATAAAGAACGCCTTGAAACCCGCCCACTCAGTAAAATCATGGTCTCCGGAAAAAGACTAAATGAAGAATGAAACCATGAAAAAGCTGTATCTTGTAACCAGCGCGACGGGGCATTCTCTCAGGGCATTACATCACAGTCCTTAACCAACTGTGTTCTTCAGAGATAGCGTCGCTGGCAACGGTTTCTAATGGTGATGATGACTGATACATATTTGGCTTATTCAAAATAGCTAAATACTTTGAAGGAGATGAAAACCAGGAAGGATATTTGGAAGCTCGTCCGAAGTACAGGAACGAGTTTACGAAAGAAGAGTCAAGACAGATGAGTATCTGGGATTTCTATTCAAACAAGAATTCCGATAAAGAACAATGGGGAACCGGTCTATTCAGATACCTCAGTAATCAGCAGATTCTGGAGGTATTTAGAAAAGCTCTTGATGTCAAAAGAGGTAAGGAAGATTACGAATTGTTGAAAGATCTGGTAGATGTGTTCTGCAAGGAAAAGAATCTTACCCTATAGTTTATTGTCCATAAAAGTATAGGTTTATGAACGTTAATCATAATTGAACATATGAATTCTGTTACTGATATAACAATGAAGAGCGGATTGTGTTTATGCCAATGATCATAATCATATATATTTTGTAACTGCCCAGGGGTTGTCAGCAAATCCAGATGGCATACATTTAAATGCTGTCTCTCAAAGAAAATTTGGGGTTCGTTATTACTATGCCTACAAAAACAAAAAGAATGTGATAACACCTTTGAAAAACGAAGAAAAATTATTAGAGTCATGTATTAATATTCCATATACTCAGAATGAAATGAAATATTTAGCTATGATGGATTTGACAATGGGAAAATGTAGTTATGAAGAGTTCATAACAAAAATGAAAAATCTCTAACTTTCAATCTGACTAATGGAAATAAAATAAAGAAAAGAATTAGAAGTTGTGGAGGTAATTATCAATGAGAAATATTTACGATAATAGTGAATTTTTTGCCGCATATGCGGAAATGGAAAGAAGCAAAGATGGTCTGAAAGCTGCTGGAGAGTGGCATCAGTTGCAACCGTTATTCCCTAAATTACAGGGAAAAAAAGTTTTGGATTTAGGATGTGGTTACGGTTGGCATTGCAAATATGCCGCACAAATGGGAGCTACTGAAATTCTTGGTATTGATAGTAGTCAAAAAATGATTGCAAAAGCAGTAGCTGATAACTCTGATGACAAAATCAAGTATAAAGTTTGCGGTGTTGAAGAATACATTTATCCTGAAAATACTTATGACCTAGTTGTTTCTAACCTGGTACTGCACTATATCGAAAATTTAGCTAATGTTTATCAAAAGGTGTATTGCACATTAAAAGTAGGTGGGTATTTCCTATTCAATATTGAACATCCGACTTTCACCGCAGGTGTTAATGAGGATTGGATTTATGATGAAAATGGGAAACCTAAATATTGGCCAATCGACAATTACTATTACACAGGCGAAAGAGAAACCAATTTTCTTGGTCAACGAGTAATTAAACAGCACCACACATTAACGCAGATATTGAATCCACTTATAAAATGTGGTTTTCAAATTGAGGCTATTGAGGAAGCAATGCCTCCGGCAGATATGATGGGTATACCGGGAATGTGTAATGAAATGCGTAGACCTATGATGTTGTTGGTTAAGGTTAAAAAGGTTTAATAAACAACTTCCAATTTGCCGGGATGAGGGCATAGCCTTTTATCTCGCTATATATTTTGGAATGTCAGGTGATAGAAGATACGGGAGAAAGTATTCGAAGACTATTCCAGCGAGATTCAAAAAGATATACTATTTTGATTTTGCTTAACAAGACAAATGTTTAAGGAGATTGTGAAAAAACGAGCTTCGCAAAATTTTAGTCTTTAGAAATTATATAAGTTCCAGCTGCCATTAGAATTAAAGCTATGCAGAATGCAAAACCCGGAAACTGCCCGTATATCACAATTGAAAGCAAAGCGCTGATAAATGGCGAAATTGAATAATACGAGCTGGTTCTTGCTGCGCCCAAAAATCGCTGAGCCTGAATGTATGTAAATACGCTGAGTCCATAAGCGAAAAATCCGAGCAGAAGGGCGAGAAAAATAAATGATGAAAACCCAGCTCGCTCACCTGTAATTAAAGCAACAAAAATTGCACCTGTTCCAGAACCAATTCCTTTTATCATTGCAATTTTTGGAGTGTCGCAATAAGAGAGCTTTCGGGTACAGTTGTTTTCAAAACCCCAGGCAATACATGCAAGAAATGCAAAAACTGAATATGGTGAAAAAGAAAGAGATTTACTTCCTTCAAATGACAGAAGAATTCCTGCAATGCTAACAAGGATAATTCCGATCCAAAGACGGGGTGAAATCTTTTCCTTAAAAATCAAAAAGGCAATTACAGAAGTTGCAACAATCTCCAGATTATTGATAAGTGAAATGTTTGCTGCAGAAACTTTCGTTAAGGCTGTCATAAGAAGAACCGGGGCCGCAATATCGAGAACTATCATTTCTATGATATACGGTAAATCTTGTCTTACGATTTTTCTTGCGTTGGATTTGCCGGTTATGTTTTTTATAAAACATAAAGGAAGCATCCCGATTCCTGCTCCCAGATACAAAAGACCTGCCATAAAAGATGGCGGAATCTTTGTCATGAGAAGTTTTGAAAATGGTGTGCTCAAGGCATAAAGAGCTGCTGCTGTAATTGCAAAAAAAATTGCCTTTGTTTTATTTGCCATTTTTGATTCCCACGTTACAGTTTTTCAAGAACGACAAGTTGTCCATAAGCACGCTTTTTTATGGTTAAAAGCTTGAATCCCGATTTTTCAAAACGCGATGCAATTTCTTTTGAAGAAAAGAATTCTCCATTCAGATTTCTTACAAGAAAGTTTATGATTTTTCTGATTACAAACGGAAAATTCGGATCAGCAATATAAAGCTTTCCGCCGTTTTTCAGAATTCTCGCTGCTTCATTTTCAAAGGCTTGTTTATCAGGAAAGTGATGATATGCCATGCAGGCAATTACTGCATCAAGGCTGTTATCTGCAAATGGGGTAGCCTCGCATGAACAAAGCTGAATATCCATTCCGGAGCATTTTGCTTTTGCCACTTTGAGCATTTCGTTTTCTACATCAATTCCATGTGCAACAATATTGAAACGCTCAGACAAGGTTTTTAGAATTGTTCCCGTTCCACAGCCTACGTCCAGAACCTGTGCAGAATATGAAAGCTCGATGTTCTCATAAATCAATTCATAAAAAACACGCGACAGCTTTCCTTCAAAATGATCGTCATACTTATCTGCTCTTTTGTCAAACTTGAAATCTCTTTTCTCTGTATTTGCCATATCTGACTCCTTGTAAGATATTGAACATAATGTTTGATAAAATATTAGACTCATGTTATGATGAAAACAAGAACAGACCTAAATAAATGTACAATACTGAACAAAAATCTGCATATTGTTCAATAACGGAGATGTAATGGACAGACGCCAGCAAAAAACAAAAATTGCAATTCATAGCGCAATGACAAATCTTTTGAAAAAGAAGAAGTTCGAAGCGCTCACAGTTCAGGATATTATTGATGAAGCAAATATCGGCCGCAGTACGTTCTATTCTCATTTTGAAACCAAAGAACAGCTTTTAGAAGAAATATGCAACGAGATGTTTTCACACGTTTTTGCACAGGAGCTGACTCCGGAAAAAAGTCATGATTTTTCTAGCAGGCATGAAGACATAACAGGGCGGCTTGCACATATTCTCTATCACATACAGGATCACAAGGGAAATATTAAAGCAATACTTGATAGTGAAGCCGAGAAAGTTTTTGTACAATATTTCAGTGAATATCTTGAACAGACATTTGCTGATGATATACGACATATCACAGCTGAGGTCCCGGAAGATTTTAAACGTCGCTTCTTTACAGAAAGTTTTATAACTTCAATCAAATGGTGGATTGAAACCGGCATGAAGCTTTCGCCAGAAGAAATGGTTGAGTGCTATAAAAAGATGATAAACATGAAAAGGTAATGAATTATGATGAATGAGGATTATATGAATTTATACAACTGCGGAAATATTGTCGTAAATAATTTTGTATACAAAATCAAAGATGGCTGTGTAATGATAGACACAGGTTATGAAAAGTATTTATGCAGCGTTTTAACGAAACTGAAAAAACATAATATCGAACCTGAAGAAATCCGCTATATATTTCTTACTCATGCCCACGATGATCATGCCGGTTTCTTGAATGAGTTTTTGAATAAATATCCGGATGTAAAAGTAATCTGTAGTGATAAATCTCTGGAAACTTTGCGAAAAGGTCAGAATTCATTTGAGGGCGGATGCAGCACGGAACTGGCTTTGATTTTCTGCAATATAATGAAATTGTTTGGAAAAGGAAAACATCTGTTCCCGAAATTGGAAAGTCATAACGAAAATAAAATTATCCAGGTGTCTGATCAGAATAGGGGAGAGCTTCAAGAAATCTTGAATGGAAAAATAATTGAAACTCCCGGCCACACTAAGGATTCCATTTCATTATTACACGAAAGTGGAAATCTGTTTTGCGGCGATGCAGCGATGAACGGTTTTCCCAGCAGCCACAGAATAACAATCTGGGTGGAAAATAAAGAAGACTTTATAGAATCCTGGAAAAAGATTATTGAACTAAAACCTGCAGCTATTTATCCGGCTCATGGTAAAAAGTTTGACTATCATGATTTGGAAAAAAACATGAAGAATCTGGAAAAAATCAAATTGCGCAGATTAAAATATTAGGAGAGGAAAATGACCAGATACATTGCACTCCTTCGTGGAATAAATATTAGTGGAAAGAACAAAATCTCAATGCCAGAGTTGAAAGCCGCCTTGATAGAGAATGGCTTTTCAGAGGTTTCTACTTATCTCAACAGTGGTAACATCATATTTTCAGATGAGGAAACTGACACAATTGTTCTGGCTGATAAAATCAAAACTCTGATTCAAGAAAAGTTTTCTCTCGATATTCCTG
>JAFYHT010000030.1 GCA_017539025.1 Erysipelotrichaceae bacterium | reverse complement strand
ATACATCAACTCAGTTGTAAGAAAAGCCGCTGCTTCAGAGATGACCTGCTCAGATGTATATACCGGAGTGATAGGGGACTTGCCGTTAGTGAATTCGATCCTTGAGATCGTATGCGGTTTATTGTAGGAACCATAGTTCATAATCGCTGCATATGCTGCCGCATGCTGATAAGGAGTGACTTCACAAGTCGTACCGCCGATCGCATACTGAACGTTGAAATCATCCAATGTGAAGTCATAGCCTAATGATTGTGCATAGTTGACGACATATTCGTATTTCTTTGCGTTCAGGACTGCTTCAAGAGTCTGGATCGCACAGGTATTGATCGACATACCGACTGCCTGTTTTAAAGTGACATCACCGACATATGTTCCGGAGTCATTCTGTACGATGATCTTTGAAACATTGTCATAGTACATCGGTTTATCGGTCAGGACATGGTCTGTTGCCCATCCCAGATTTTCAAAGGCGAGGGCATAGTCCAGGATCGGTTTGATCTTGGAACCGGGCTGTTTGTACTGTTCAGTCGCATGGTTCAGTAATAGCTGTCCTCCGTTGGCGTAATTTCTTCCGCCCATGATACCGACGACTTCACCGGTCGAATTTTTGATACAGACAGAAGCACATTCGAAGAAATCATCAGGGAACTGCAGATAGTCTTCATCCATGTTTCCGGCCTGGATGGCATCCATTTCTTCCTGAATGCCTTTATTCATATAGGTGTAGATATGCATCGTTGTCGTGTACGGATCAAGGTTTGTCAGTTCCATGACTTCCGAAACGACCTGATCGATATATGCCTGATAAGGAATTCCTTCTCCGTCTTTATCATTCTTGTAAGGGTCATTGAGCAGATCTTCGATCCTGACGGATTTTGCCAGTTCATATTCTGCCTTGGAGATATATCCGTGGTTCCTCATCTGATATAAGACTTCAATAACTCTTTCTTGCGCTGCTTCCAGGTTGTAGAAAGGATTGTAGTAGTTTGGCGCATTGATGACACCGGCCAGCAGAGCACCTTCAACAAGGTTACATTCCTGCAGGTCTTTGCCGAAGTAGTACTGAGCAGCTTTCTGGATACCTCTGATATTGTTGGATCCGCCGAAATTCAGCTTATTGACATAGGATTCAAATATATCTTGCTTTGATTTGGCTTTTTCCAGTTCCATCGCCAGAGCGATCTCCTGAACTTTTCTTCTGACACCGCTGGCACCGCTTCTGGCTGCCTGTTCTCCGGTATCATCATTGGTGAAATAGGTGTTCTTGACAAGCTGCATGGTGAATGTGGAACCGCCTTGTCCAAAGGACAGAGTCCTGATGTTTTCTAAAATCGCTTTTGTGAAACGCGGTACATCAAATCCATTGTGCTGGAAATAACGGGAGTCTTCTATGGCAACGAAGGCATCAACGACACAGTTAGGGATCTCTTCATATTCAACGTTCTGTCTGATGACTGTACCCAAATTGGCGATCTCTTCGCCTTGAGAGTCATAGACGACTGATGATTCTGCCTGCTCAAAATCCGCCACATTGAGTGTCGGTTTATTCCTGAGAAGGGTAGCGATCAGACCGATACCTGCGATCAGACCGATGAGTCCCAGTGCAGCAATGATCGAAACGATCGCTGCCCATACATTGACTTTGTTTATTTTTCTTTTCTTTTTTGTTTGACTTGCCATAAGTTCACCTACAATTCAAAGACCTTTTCTGCCGTTTTCAGATAATCGCACGGTTTTGTATAACTTTTTTGTATTTCAAAACCGTTTTCCTGAATCCAGGAATAGGGAAGAGACTTCCTTTTTCCGGATTCGTAAAACTCGATAAACTCATTTGCTTTAATTAGAAAGTCTTTATCATAGTGAGTCATCCTCAGGATGATAAAGGCGATTGCCCCGTGCCTGATCACGTCCTTCAGATGCTTTATCTGATGTTCGTGAATAGATGAAAATGGAAATGAAGTTTGTGATTCACATTCCTTTGCTTCAAAATCGATGTATCTCCCCTTAAAGATACCGTTATAGTCGGTCGTTGAAGCAAGTTTGAAGTAAGCCTCGGTGATCTTGGCTGCACTTCTTTTCGGATAGTCGACTTTCACGATCGTGATCGGAGTCGGCTTTTTGTGAATGACAGCGGTATCTTCTGTGAGGTAATACCTGTTGGTCCGGTTTATGTCTTCTTCCAGAGACATTCCGCGGTTTCCTGCAGAAACATTCGGTTTGACATAAACTTTGCTGCTGTTAGGATACTTCATATTTTCACCTAAAATTTATTATATAATATTGATACATTAAAATGCCAATTATCTTGAATGACGCCTGTTTTTAGGTTAATATTGTAAAAGGAGATATATATGGAAAAGCTGAACCTCACACCGGAAGAAATTCTCAATAAAGAGTTCAATATCGACTTTAAAGGCTACTCACCTGCAGAAGTAGATGCTTTCTTGGACAGTGTTCTGGAAGATTACCAGATCATGGAAGAAAACATCCAGCAGCTTTTGGATGCTGTAGCAACTCTGCAGAATCAGATCAAGGATCTGACTGCCAAGAATATCGAACTGGAAGGAAGAAAGATGGCATTCGATCTTTCCAATACCACTTCCTACAGTTCTGTCGATGTCCTCAAGAGGATTTCAAGACTGGAAGAATTAGTTTATAAAAAGTAACATTCAGACAATCGCTGAGAAATCAGAGGAAAGTCCATGCTCGCACATCCTGCGACGGATGTAGTGTTTATGCCAGGTCAAACGATAAGCCTGGGCAGCGTAAGCTGACGGCTGGCACAATTCCTAAAGAGAGATCCATGGAAGAAGCCTGTAAAAGTGTCAAAGAGACGAGTTTCACAGAAATGTGAAAGTGGAACGCGATAAACCCCATAAGCGAGAAACCCAAATTTGGTAGGGGAACCTGCAATAACGAAATGAAGTGATTTGCGGGGCATGCAAGTGCAGATAAATGATTGTCCAGTACAGAACATGGCTTATTGAATGTTATCATAGAAGACCTTTACGGTCTTTTCTTTTTCACTTAAAATACTTGAATAATATTCTAGTTTGCGTATAATAAAATAAGAAAGGCAATTGTGATATTATATCTTTATGAATTTACCGAATAAATTAACACTGTTCCGTATCGTATTGGTACCTGTTCTGGCACTTGTCTGGCTTTTCCCATATGAAGAAGCCGGCATCAGACTGGGCTCATTTTTAGTAGGCAATATCACTTTGCCATATCTGAATCTGATCGTCATCGCCATATTTGCGATCGCATCATTTACCGACTATCTCGATGGCAATATCGCAAGAAAAAATAATATGGTCACGACATTTGGAAAGTTTGCGGATCCGATCGCAGATAAGCTGCTTGTCAACATGATGTTGCTGATCTTATCTTACAAGCATATGATCCCATTGATCTGCTGCATCCTGATGATCATGAGAGACATCGTCGTTGATGGCTGCCGTATGATCGCAGCACAAAGAGGTGTCGTCGTTTCTGCAGGTATCCTGGGCAAACTGAAAACTGCACTTCAGATGTTTACGATCGTCATCATTTTATTGAACAATCTGCCGTTTGAACTGTGGTTTGTCCCTGTTGATGAGATCATGATCTGGTTCACGACTTTCATCTCTTTAGCCGGCGGATATTCATATTTTATGCAGGTTAAGGACTTTATTTTTGAATCAATGTAGGTATTTGCGATTTTTCTTAGAATAATGTAGTAGGAGGAATAAAATAAATGGCTAAAAAAGAAGATGTCAGCACTCTGACTGATGCTAAGAAAGAAGAGTTGCTGAACGAAGCCTTAAAGGCAATTGAAAAACAGTACGGCAAGGGTTCGATCATGAAACTCGGCGAACATGCCAATGTCGATGTCGATGCCATTTCCACAGGTTCTCTTGCTATTGACTACGCACTAGGGGTCGGCGGACTTCCAAAGGGAAGGATCATCGAGATCTACGGTCCTGAATCTTCAGGTAAGACGACACTGGCCTTACAGTGTATTGCGGAATGTCAGAAAAACAAAGGCAAGGCTGCATTCATCGATGCGGAGCATGCCATCGACCCGAGATATGCCAAGGCATTGGGCGTCGATGTTGATGAACTGATCCTGTCACAGCCGGATTCCGGTGAACAGGCGTTGGAGATCGCGGAAGTCCTGATCAAATCAGGAGCTATCGATCTGATCGTCATCGACTCAGTCGCCGCTTTAGTACCACAGGCAGAACTGGATGGCGAAATGGGTGATTCCAATATCGGTTTACACGCCAGACTGATGTCAAAGGCAATGCGTAAACTTGCCGGTGCAATGAACGCAAACGGATGTACGACGATCTTCATCAACCAGTTGAGAGAAAAGGTCGGTGTCATGTTCGGAAATCCGGAAACGACGACCGGCGGTCGTGCATTGAAGTTCTATTCCACGATCAGAATGGAAGTCAGGAAGTCGGAGGCGATCAAGAGCGGTCAGGACGTGATCGGTAACAAAGTGAATGTAAAGATCGCCAAAAACAAAGTCGCTCCGCCATTCAAGACATGTCAGGTCGAGATCTATTATGGCGAAGGTATCTCTCATCTTTCTGAAGTCATCAATATGGGTGTAGAAATGGGGATCATTGAAAAATCTGGTTCCTGGTATGCCTATAAGGGTGAAAAGATCGGACAGGGCTCCGATGCAGTAAGAGCTTATCTGCAGGCCAATCCAAAGATCGATGAAGAGATCACGGCTCAGATCAAGGAAAAGATGTATCAAAAAGAAGATCAGTAATGATCTTCTTTTCTTATGAATCGATCGATGATCTCACTCATCGGAGAATGATTGTTGTCACTTTCAAGTATCACATCGCAGACATCTCTGATCTGCGCTACCGCATTGGCAACACCGATCGATAATCCTGCTTCTTTCAAGATCTCTCTGTCATTGAGTGAATCGCCGGCTGCGATGCTTTGAGAGATATCGATATCAAGTATTTCACACAGTTTATGTAAGCCATCGCCTTTATTGACACCCGGATTGTTGAATTCCAGATAACGGTTGGCAGAGAAGGTGATCGCATATTCATCTTCCAGATCCAGTTCTTTTCTCAATCTGTGCAGATAATCCATATCCGTATTGACGAATAATATCTTCATGATCCTGTCGTTTTTCAGGAATGAGATATCATCGCTTTCCATTGGAGTCAGTTCGATCCTGCCGTTGACGTAGATCCTTTCTTCTTCGGTCAGATTCCATACATAAGTCATATATGGCGTATAGACATGGATACAGGTATCAAGACCGACACCGATGCGGAAGATCTTTTCCGCTTTTTCATAAGGCATATAATCGCAATGGATGATCCTGTTGTTTTTGTTTTCGGTAATGATAGCGCCATTGAGTGAAATGGAATAGGTATTTTCTTTGTCATATAATCCGATTTCTTTCAAAACTTCCTGGATCGATACGAAACCACGTCCTGATGCGACCGCAAAACGGACGTTCTTGAGAGAATCGATCGCTTCTTTATCTTTTTCGGATACGTGTTTTTCATCATTCAGCAGAGTCTCATCGAGATCTGTTACGATCATTTTATACATATCTAAATCATACACGAAGAACTCTGAAAGTACACCGATCCTGTTTCTTATTGTGAAAATCGGTTCAATATAGTACAATTTAATGGGTTATTACGACCTATATAGTAGCAATAAATGGAGGTATAGATTATGAATTTCGATGTACTTTCCATTTTTATCGGATTAGTTGTAGGAGCTGTTGCCATTTTACTGTATTACTCTGCAATCGGTAAGAATGCCAAGAAAGAAGCTCAGAAAATCTTAGAAGAAGCAAATAATCAAGCTAAAAACACTGTTAAACAGGCGGTTTTGGATGGAAAGACACAAGTCTATGACATGAAACTGCAGGCAGAAAAAGAAATCAAGGAAAAGAGAAGTGAAGTCTCCGATCATGAAAACAAGTTGCAGAGAAGAGAAGATTCCTTGAATTTCCGCGATGAAAATTTAACACAAAAAGAGCGTAAGTTAGATGAAAAGCTAAGAAAAGCAGAAGACAAAGCTGCTCAACTAGATAAAATGGAAGAAGAACTGCAATCACGTATTGACGGACAGATTGCACTTTTGGAACGTGTTTCAAACATGAGTAAGGAAGAAGCGAAAGCCGAACTCATGGAAGTAGTTGAGACAAAGATGGCTGATGAAGTTGCTGCTTATATCCGTGAAAAAGAGGATGAAGCAAAAGAACAGGCAGCTGAAAATGCCAGAGAGATCATCGCTACAGCTATTCAGAGATATTCACAGGATGAAACTCTGGAAAGGACTGTTTCCGTTGTCGCTCTTCCATCAGAAGAAATGAAGGGAAGGATCATCGGCAGAGAAGGCAGAAACATCAGAGCCATTGAACAGGCAACAGGTGTCGACCTGATCATCGATGATACACCGGAAGCGATCACCGTTTCCTGCTTCGACCCGATCAGAAGAGAGATCGCAAGACTTTCTCTTGAAACTTTGATCAGAGACGGAAGGATCCAGCCGGGCAGGATCGAAGATGTCGTAGAAAAGACGACAAAAGAAATGAACAGAAATATCCAGAAGTATGGCGAAGATGCTTGCTTCAAACTGCAGATCGGTAAGATCGACAAGGAACTTGTCAAACTGATCGGCCGTATGCGTTACAGATATTCCTATGGCCAGAATGGTCTTGAACATTCGATCGAAGTTGCTTCATTCGCAGGAATGATGGCTGCCGAACTCGGATTGAATCAGAACCTGGCAAAACGTGCCGGTCTGCTTCATGACATCGGTAAGGCAGTTGATTTCGAACAGGAAGGAACTCACGTCGAATTAGGTGCGAAGATCGCCAAGAAATATGGAGAAAGAGCTGAGGTCATCAACGCGATCGAATCTCATCATGGTGATGTGCCTGCCAACAACCTGATCTCCAATCTCGTCGCTGCAGCTGATACACTTTCAGCCGCAAGACCTGGTGCGAGATATGAAGGTATCGAAAACTACATCAACAGACTGGAAGCTCTGGAAAAGATCGCCAATGATTTCGATGGTGTCGAAAAGGCATATGCGATCCAGGCCGGAAGAGAAGTCAGAGTCATGGTCGTTCCTGAGAAAGTCGATGACAACAAGTGTACGATCATCGCAAGAGAGATCAAGGAACGTATCGAAAATGAACTCACATATCCTGGACAGATCAAAGTAACGGTCATCCGTGAAATGCGTGCTCAGGAAACTGCGAAATAATGAAAATATTATTCATAGGTGACATTGTAGGAAAAAGCGGAAGAGACATCGTCTCTTCGCTTTTATATTCGCTGAAAAAACAATACGATGCAGATCTCGTGATCGCCAATGGCGAAAATGCAGCTCATGGGAAGGGGATCACGATCAAGATCTACCATCAGCTGATCAATGAGGGCGTTGATTATATCACACTTGGAAATCATGCGTTTTCTAAATCGGAGATCATTCAACATTTTGATGAGACCGACAGACTGATCGTTCCTTACAATCATGTGATGCGTGACAGCGATAATTACTATAAGATCATCACATATAAAGGCATCAGATTCTGCCTGACAAACATCTTAGGTTCTGTATTGATCCCTGAATCAAATATGGAGCCATATGAAGCCTTCAGAGAGGTTTTAGAGAAAACAAAGAACTATGAACCGGATTTCTATTTCGTTGATCTGCATGCGGAAACGACAGCTGAGAAAAGGATGTTCGTCGAATACTTCAAAGATCATGCCAGGGTCGTGGTAGGAACACACACCCATGTACAGACGGCAGATGAATGTATCATCAATGACTGCGCATTCATCACAGATGTCGGAATGTGCGGAGCCTATGATTCCGTGATCGGCAGAGATGTACAAGAGACATTAAAAGCAAATATCGAAAAAGAAAAGACGAGATATACGATCGCTGAAGGTGATGCGATATTCTGCGGTGTTCTCATCGAGATCGATGACAAGTCAAAAAAACCTGTGAATATTCAAAGGATACAGATCAGACCGGAATGATGATTCCGGTCTTTTTTCATAAGAAAAGCACCTTCATGAAGAAGGTGCATTCGTTTAAGCATTGATCTGATTCAAGATCTCGTCGAGATCAAACTTGTTTTCACTGAACTTGACTGAGATCGTATCATTTTCATCATATCTCGGGATGATGTGAACATGCGTGTGCATGACACTTTGTCCTGCAACTTCATTGGTGTTGATCAGGATATTGCATCCCTTGGCATCAAGGGCTTTAGTGACCTTTTCTGCGACTTCCTGAACTTTTGACATCAGCTGTCCGAATTCATCGGATGGCATTTCCAGAAAGTTTTCATAATGTTTCTTAGGCATGACCAGGGTATGTCCCTTGGTTGTCTGAGAGATATCTAAGATCGCCAGGATCTGATCGTCTTCATAGACTTTCTTGGAAGGGATGTTTCCCTTGATGATCTCACAGAAGACGCACATTATTTGAGTACCTCGTAAGCTGCTGACATGATCTCATAGAGATCCTGATCATAGAAGGAGATATCGTGTGTGGAAATGAAGTATTCCTTGACTGTATCTGTTGATACGGAAGCAGCCAGCAATTCGATCAGTTCATCAGTGAAATCATCGGTATTTCTGCTTTCGACATTCAAGATGTAGTAAGTATTCGTTTCATTTCCATCTGCTGCGCTAACTGTATTTACCAGGATCGTAGATAATCCGGTGTTTTCAGTGGAGTTGAGATATTCCTTGATCTCATATGCCAGAGATGCATCATCATCGGTATAGACCTTTGATTCAGGAGCGTTAGCAGAATTGTTGTTGACAGCTGCCATATCGAAGGTAGATCCGTTCTTGACATCTTCCAGACACTTTTCAGCATCTTCCAGACTTGCGAATGTACCGATCTGCATCTTGACCGGTTTCTTGTCTGCTACCAGTGTGTCGAAGTTGTCTTTGGCATACTGCTTGGACAGTTCGGAAAGCAAGATCGTTGAGATATAGGACTTCCTGTAGGCTTCAACTGAACCATAGGAAGCGACGATATAGGATTCATAGCCCATGGACTGATATGTTTCGATCAGGCTGTCTGCATCGGCAGCGATCTGTTCCATATCGATCCCATCCAGTTTCTGAGCGATCTGATCAAGGATCTCGTTAGCGATCGCCGTTTCAGAAGAAAGCTTCAGAGACTTATACAGATCATTCTTTGTATAAGATACGTTGTTCGGTCCGCTGAAGAGGACTTCATCGCCATCACTCAGATAAGAGTAATGGTTCTTGGATGAACAACCCGCAAACAGTAATGCGACAAAGAGTATGGTAATGATCTTTTTCATACTAGTTTTCCTCCATCTGTGCTTCGATCTGCGCTTTCAGATCTTCGCTCTTGATTTCAAATCCGAGTTCTGCAGCCTTGTTCATGATGGCCTTTAACGCAAGGGTCGGATAGTTGTTTTCCAGGTTGGAAAGGAAGTAGTAATCATTCAAGATCGTATCCGGATCGGTTCCCGCATTCTTGATGATGTGGTAACCGAATTGTGATGTGATGACATCAGAGATCTCGCCATCGCCTAATGCGAGGGAAGTCTTTGCAAATGTCTCATCATACATACTCATGTTTTCTTCATTGATGACACCGATGTAGCCGCCATTCTGTTTTGAGCCGTCATCGGAATACAGATATGCGACATATTCGAATGAGTTGTTTTCATCATTCAGCGCATCCTGGATCTGCGTGAGCTTTTCTTTCTGTTCATCAGTCGGATTTGCTTCATAACCGATCAGGTTGCCATCTTCATCCAGTACTTCTGAACAATCTGTCTTGACCAGGATGTGGTAGATCAGTCTGCCATTGGTACCTAAGACAGGAGTCAGATATTCATCTTTGTTGTTGCTGACGAATTCCTTGATCAGGACTTCCTGCTTCTGTGAATCGATGTAGTACTTGGTCAGATCTTCAATACCGCCTGTGTAGCCCATGGCATTGAGCGATTCCAGTACATATTCTTCGGAATAACGGGAGAGGATGGATGCAGCTGAATTGGCAGCAATGTTCTTCATCTCGTCAGTCGTTTCATATCCGGCATCGAAGATCGCTCTTTCGAAAGCGACAACAGTCTGAGAAAGGCCGTTTGTTTCATACAGGGATGCATACAGGTCATCCGCAAATACAGGTTCGCCATCAAGTTCATAAGCGACATACTTGCCGTCTGTCTGTTTATTATTGACGACGATATCTCTATTTTTATATGCGTCAGCCGCATAAATACCGACAAAAACAAGCAGAACAACAGCGACGAGGCCTACGAACCAGTATTTTTTAAACAGTTCTTTTTTGTCCATAAAAAACCTCCAAACGTTAAATATTATAATCTTTTATGTATCTTAATACAATTTAAAGTCACAAAGTTCAGTGAAAATTCACATAAGATAATAATTCCTTTCATAAAAAGATACGGTGTTATAATTTTAAAGGTGGTACATATGGAAAAATTAGAAATCAGAGACCTGCATGTTTCAGCAGGAGAAAAAGAAATACTGAAAGGCATCGATCTGACCGTAAACAAAGGTGAGATCCATGCGATCATGGGCCCAAACGGCAATGGCAAGTCTACGCTTTTACAGACGATCATGGGTCATCCGGCATATACCGTTACCAAAGGAGAGATCCTTTTCAATGGCGAAGATGTTCTGTCGATGAGCATCGATGAAATAAGCAGGAAGGGATTATTTCTGGCGATGCAGTATCCAAAAGAGATCGCCGGAGTTACCAATTCCGACTTCTTGAGAGCCGCGATCAATTCAAGGCTTGAAAAGAATATCTCCTTATTCAAATTCATCAAAGCGATGGAGGGAAATATCACTAAGCTGAAGATGAAGGAAGACCTCGCTCATCGTTTCGTCAATGACGGATTCTCCGGTGGTGAGAAGAAAAGAAATGAGATATTACAGATGCTGATGCTGGAACCAAAGATCGCAATGTTAGATGAGATCGACTCCGGTCTTGATGTCGATGCGATCAAGCTGGTATCCGATGCGATCCATGAGCTCAAGGAAAAGACGGATCTCGGTTTACTGATCGTTTCTCACTATGAAAGATTTTTTACAATGATCAAACCAACACATTCTCATGTCATCGTAGACGGAAGGATCGTCGTAGAAGGTGATGATGAACTCGTATACAAGATCGATACCGATGGTTATGACTGGTTATACGAAGAGCTCAAGATACAGCCGGTCAAGGAAAGCAGACCTCTGGTTTATTCCTTAGGTACCTGTGCCAGAAATCCAAGAGGGAAAAATGCCTAGTTTTACCATTCAAGATAAAAATATTTTCAGGATCAATCGTTCCATGACGATCATTTTGGATCACGATGAGATCAATCTGGAATATGATCTGAAAGACGGAGAATATTCCATTCTCATTTTCAATGATCACGAAGGAAATGTCGTTCTCAATGAGACGGGAAAGATCGAATCATCTTATGTCAAGATCAATATGCTGCAGCTGGATCGTTATGATCTCAAACAGAACACAAAGATCGATGTCATGAAAGGTTCTGAGCTTTCCGTCAATACGACATATCTGGGAGTCGCCCATAAGGATATCGTCTATGATCTTTACAATGCACAAAGCGATTCTTCCGTCGATATCTACAACAATATCGTCTGTCTTGATCAAGCGGAATTTTCTCTTGACTGCATCGGGACGATCGTCAAAGACGCAAAAAGATCGAAATGTCATCAGTCATCGCACTGTCTGACGATCGATGAACCGAAAAAGGCGAGAGTACTTCCGGTACTCAATATCGATGAGAACGATGTTGAAGCATCCCATTCGCTGGCTGCAGGCACGATCGATGAAGAGATCCTTTTCTATATGAACTCCAGGGGTCTCAACAAGAAACAGTCACTGGAACTGATACTGAGATCCTATCTGATGCCGGGCGATAACTATTACGACTCTTTTGAAGAAGGAAAACAGGTCCAGGAAAAAGCGATCAGAAAGG
The DNA here is from genome assembly GCA_017539025.1 of Erysipelotrichaceae bacterium. Lineage (GTDB taxonomy): Bacteria > Bacillota_I > Bacilli_A > Erysipelotrichales > Erysipelotrichaceae > Colivicinus. The sequence goes on along the minus strand of JAFYHT010000030.1, from coordinate 41,929 downwards.
TGGAAGAGATATGTTCGATGTAAAAGAAATCAGAAAAGACTTCCCGATGATCACAAACCATCCGGACCTGATCTACTTCGATTCCGGAGCCACTTCCTATAAGCCGCAATGCGTCATCGATGAAGTCAGAAATTACTATGAATTCGACAACGCCAATATTCATCGCGGCGATTACGATATCTCTTTCAAGGTATCCAAGATCTACGACGATACCAGAAAGACGGTTGCAGGTTTTATTAATGCGCCAAGAAAAGAATGCATCGTCTATACCTATGGTGCTACTTCCTCTTTGAATACAGTCGCGATCAATGCCGGGAATAAATTATTGAAGAAAGGTGATGTCATCCTGACTTCTGAAGTCGAACATGCATCCGATATATTGCCATGGTTCATCGCGGCAGAAAAAAGCGGTGCGCAAATCAGATACATCCCATTCAACGAACACGCCTTGATGGATCTCAAAGACTATGAAGAGTGTTTCAAAGACGGAAAGGTGAAGATCGTAGCTTTGCCTTACGTTTCCAATGTCATGGGCTATATCTATCCGATCAGGGAGATCTGTATGATCGCTCATAAGTACGGAGCTCTTGTTTCGATCGACGGAGCACAGGGTGTTCCGCATCTCAAGATAGATGTTCAGGATTTCGATATCGACTTCCTGTCATTCTCATCCCATAAGATGCTTGGACCTGCGGGGATCGGTGTCTTATATGGAAAATATGATTTACTGGAGCAGATGGATCCGATCTTCTATGGCGGCGGTTCCAATGCCAGATTCTATGAAGACGGAAGGATCATCCTGCAGAAGACTCCGGAAAAGTTTGAAGCAGGTACTCCATGTATCGAAGGCGTCCTGGGATTAAGAAAAGCGATCGAATATCTTGAATCGATCGGAATGGACAATGTCATGGAGTATGGGATCGAACTTTCCGAATACTTCATTGAAAAACTGGAAAAACTGGATAACGTTGAGATCTACAACAAGGGATCTCAATCCGGTATCGTTACTTTCAATATCAAAGGCATCTTTGCGCAGGATGCCGCATCCTATTTCAACAAGATGGGCATTTCCGTTCGTACGGGAAATCATTGCGCAAAGCTCTTACAGAATGTCATTCATGTCAATGAAACGATCAGAGCTTCCTTGTATATCTACAATACGAAAGAAGAGATCGATCGCTTCATCGATGTGATCAAAGATACGACAATAGAGAAATGTGTGGATAGTGTACTATGATGGACAAAGAAATCAAAAGAGAGATCATGCTGGATCATTACAATCATCCCAACAACAAGGAAACTGTAGATGATGAAAGATACAAGTCTGTGCATAATGCTTCAGAATCCTGTATCGATGACATCACGGTGTTCATGTTAGGAGAAGATGGGGAAGTAAAAGATGTGAAATTCGATGGAGTCGGCTGTACGATCTGTACGGCATCTACCGATATCATGTGCGATCTGATCATCGGAAAAAGCTATGATGAAGCCAGAAAGATCATAAACGAATATTACAAAATGGTCGATGAAAAGCCATTTGATGAAGATACGCTGGAAGAAGCGAATGCTTTTGATACGCTCTATCAGCAGGCAAACCGCATCAAATGCGGTACGATCGGCATTCATGCGATTGAGGATCTGATCAATGAGTTCGACAAATAACAAAGATATCTTAAAATCCCAGGATGATTATGCCTATGACTTCAAGGATCAGGATGTCACCATTTTCAATACCGGTAAAGGATTGTCGGAAGAGGTCATCAGAGCCATTTCGGCAGCTAAAAATGAACCGGACTGGATGTTGGAACTCAGATTAAAGGCATATCATAAATTCCTGGAATTCCCGTTACCGAAATGGGGTCCCGATCTTTCTGAGATTGATTTTAATGACTTCACATATTATAAAAAACCATCGGAGAGGGTAGAAAAAGACTGGAACGATGTCCCGGAAACCATCAAGAACACTTTTGAAAAGCTGAAGATCCCTGAGTCGGAACAGAAATTCCTGGCAGGAGTTTCCACACAATACGAATCAGAAGTCGTCTACCACAACATGCTTCAAGAAGTTGAAAGCAAAGGCGTCATCTTCTACGACACCGATACAGCTTTAAAGAAGTGTCCTGATCTGTTCAGGGAATACTTCGGCAAGGTCGTTTCCTATGCGGACAACAAGTTTGCCGCACTCAATACTGCAGTCTGGTCAGGCGGTTCTTTCATCTATGTTCCGAAAGGTGTAAAACTTGAGAAACCGCTGCAGTCATATTTCCGTATCAATTCCGAACAGATGGGCCAGTTTGAAAGAACACTGATCATCTGTGATGAGGGATCTGATCTGCACTACGTAGAAGGCTGTACAGCGCCGAAATACTCCAATGACTCACTTCATGCTGCAGTCGTTGAAATCTTCGTTAAAAAGGACGCAAAATGCCGCTATTCGACAGTACAGAACTGGTCGGCAAATATCCTGAATCTCGTCACAAAGAGGACTCTCGTGGAAGAAAACGGCATCATGGAATGGATCGATGGAAATATCGGATCTCATATCAATATGAAATATCCGGCATGTATCCTGGCAGGAGAAAACGCAAAAGGCGTCTGCATCTCCATTGCCGTAGGATCGTTCAAACAGATCCAGGATGCCGGCGCCAAGATGATCCATCTTGCTCCGCATACATCTTCAACGATCATCTCCAAATCACTTGCCAGAACAGGCGGTAAGGTCAATTATCGTGGAACAGTATCGATGTCAAAGAAGGCGAAGTATTCTAAAGCCAAGGTCGAATGCGATACTTTGATCCTGGATGATATCTCTTCTTCGGATACGATCCCGACGAACATCATTTCCAATAACACGTCGACGATCGAACATGAAGCGACGGTATCCAAGATCTCCGAAGAACAGTTATTCTATCTGATGTCAAGAGGCCTTTCGATGCAGGATGCGACACAGATGATCATCCTCGGTTTCATTGAACCATTTACAAGAGAGCTGCCGATGGAATACGCCGTCGAGCTCAATCAGCTGCTTAAGATCAATATGGAAGGGGCTATCGGTTAGTCCCTTTTGTTTTATAATAATGGTATGTATCTGATCGAAGCCTATGTCACCAATGCAAGCCTGAATATCAACAGAGCTTTTACATATTATTCAGACTATGAAATAGCAAAATACGTCCGTATCAGGGTCATTTTTCATAACGCTCCTAATCTGGCGATCGTATCTTCCTGCAGATATACAGACAAAGATCTGAATGAAATATGCGAAGAACTGGGCTTTGAAATAGAAAAAGTAATAGAAGTCGTAGATGAAGAACCTGTCATATCGCAAGAACTTTTTGAACTGGCTTTCTGGCTTTCCAGAACGACGATCTCGCCATTGATCTCATGCCTGAATTCGATGCTGCCAAAGACATTGAAAACTTCAAAAGCATATGTCGATCCGAAGACAATAAGAAAGATCAGAAAGATCAATGGTGAACATACGTTTACTAAAAGACAGAAAGAAGTCTATGATCAGCTTTATGACGGAATGGATGCATCGCAAGCGAGAAAGATCTCCGTTTCGATCATCAAGAAGCTTTTGGATATGAATGCGATCGAAGAGTATCGGGAAGAGGCTGCTTTTGAAAACAGTCTGATCGAATCTTCCGCATTCAAACAGCTGACTGAAGAACAGAAGAATGCCTATGATTCCATCATCAATACTGATAAGATGGTCTCTCTTCTGTTTGGCGTGACAGGAAGCGGTAAGACTGAAGTCTATCTCCATCTTGCCAGACATTATCTGCAACAGAATAAGGAAGTACTGATCCTTGTTCCGGAGATCTCTCTGACCCCTCAGATGATACAGAGAGTAAAAGAAAGATTTTCCGACGTCGTGTTCTATCATTCAGAACTTTCCGATCAGGAAAGATATGAACAGTACAAAAGGATCAGAGACAGGGAAGTCAAGATCGTCGTCGGTACGCGTTCTTCGATCTTTCTCCCATTCCATGATCTGGGATTGATCATCATCGATGAGGAACATGATTCTTCCTATAAACAGGATAATGTGCCATGTTACCACGTCAAAAACGTCGCTTTTAAGCGTGCGATCACTCATCGGGGCAAAGTTTTACTGGCTTCTGCTACTCCTTCCTTAGAATCTTATACAAGAGCTTTAAAAGGGGATTATCAGCTTCTGGAACTGCAGAACAGGATCAACCTTTCTTTCCCTGAGATTTCAGTCGTCGATCTTGATGAACAGGTCAGGAAACATCGTTCCTATATCATTTCAAAAGTACTGCATGATGAACTGGAATCCTGTCTGAATGATCATAAACAAGCCATCATTTTATTGAACAGAAGAGGTTACTCTCCGATCATCCGATGCAGTGACTGTAACGGTGTCCTCATGTGCACGGATTGCGATACACCGCTTAATTACCATAAAAAAGAAAACATCCTGAAATGTCATCAGTGCGGAAAGATCTATCAGGTTCCGGACAGATGTCCGCATTGCGGAAGCAGAGAACTTTTATATTACGGTTTCGGTACGATGAAAGTCGAAGAAGAACTGCACAGGCTTTTTCCTGAGGCAAAGATCGAAAGGATGGACAGAGATTCCGTAGGAAGAAAAGGAGCTCATGAAAAGATCCTGAAGCGTTTTGAGGACCATCAGATCGATATCCTCATCGGTACGCAGATGATCGCAAAAGGACTGGATTATCCGGATGTCACTCTGGTAGGGATATTGAATGCCGATGCCGGTCTCATGCATCAGGACTACAATTCTGCCAAAGTCACTTTTGATCTTCTGATGCAGGCATCGGGAAGATCAGGAAGAGCTCAAGATGAAGGCAAGGTCATCATCCAGGCTTTCAATACGAATCATTATGCGATCAAAGCGGTTTTGGCACAGGATTACAATTACTTCTATAACATCGAAATGAACTATCGATCAAAGACTTCCTATCCGCCGTATTCGCATATGATACAGATCATCCTTTCCGATCTGAATGATGAAAGGATCATCAGATCAGCGAAATATCTTTATGAACAGTTTGAACAGACGGATTTCAGAGTCTATAAGCCATATGAACTTGGCAAGATCAAGAAGATGTACCGTAACCGTATCCTGATCATGGATAAGGATCTATTGAAGATGTTGGCTGAAACACAGAAGATCATCGATGAATATATCGGACGAAGAAATATGTCACACGTGAAAATCGATGTCGATCCGTTGTATATTGAATGAGTATGAATCAGCGTGAACTGGCTTTGGATATTTTATATAAGACGATCAAAGAGGAATCCTATTCCAATCTTTTGATGCGCTCACAACTGGAAAAGATCCCGCAGATCCAAAGAGCTTTCGTAACCAATCTGGTAAATGGAGTACTGCGCAATTTTGAATTCATTTCCTATCAGTTTGAAGATGATCTTTCTTCATCTACATCATTCAGGACGAAACTGATCTTGTGTCTGGCTTTGTACGAAAGATTCTTTTTTCATGAAAAGGACTATGTCGTCAACCATGAATATGTCGAATTAGGCAAAAACAAATATGAAAAATCGTTCATCAATGCCATTCTCCGCAAGAAAAAACAGTTGAAAGAAGCTGATAAGGATCATATCCGCTATTCCTTACCGGAATGGATCTACAATCTTCTCAAGAGCCAATACGAGGAAGAAGATCTGAAAAAGATCATGTCCGTCTATCACGAGATCCCGAAAGTCTATTATCGGATCAATAAAAACAGATGTACATTTGACGATCTGAAAGATCTAAATATCGAAAAGATCGATGAAGATCTCTTCATCTGCAAAGACAATCTTCTTTCCAGCAAGGAATATAAAAAGGGATATTTCTATATCCAGGACGTCAATTCCGCATCTTTATACAGACATCTGGATCTCAATGAAGACTGTAATCTTCTGGATGTGTGTTCGGCTCCCGGTTCAAAACTGTTCAACTGTCTGGATATCGTAAAGCCGGAAAACGCCTATGGCAACGATCTTCATGAAAACAGAGTGAATCTGATGGAGAAGATGGCTGAAAAACTCGGTTATCACGGAGTTCATTTCCTCAATTATGATGGAAGAGAATTAAAGGATCATCTGGATCTGCGCTTTGACAGGATCTTATTGGATGCGCCTTGTTCGGGATTGGGCGTCATCGGCAGAAAACCCGATCTGAAATTCCATGTGAAGCCGCAAAGTCTCGATGAACTGCAGAAGCTGCAATATGAACTTCTGGAAAGTATCGATCCTTTACTGAAACAGGATGGGGTCTTACTTTATTCGACCTGTACATTGAATAAAAAAGAAAACGGAAGGCTGATCAGCAGATTTATTTCTCAACACGATGATTACGTCCTTCTGGAAGAAGATACGATCATCAATGAGATGGGTGATTGTTTCTATTATGCTAAGATGAAAAAGGTGAATCAATGAAATCGATCTATGACCTTTCTTTAAATGATCTTGAAAACTATCTGCTTGAAAACGGCATCAAGCCTTTTCATGGCAAGCAGATCTTCAAGTGGCTCTATCACAGAAGAATCGATTCTTTCTCTTTGATGAGCGATATCTCCAAGAAAACCATTGAAAAACTGGAGAATGATTTTGAGATCGCTCCGCTGATCATCAGGGATATGCAGGTATCAAGAGACGGAACCAGAAAATATCTTTTCGAAATGTCTGATGGAGCTCTGGTGGAATCTGTATTGATGATCTTTGATTACGGCTACAGTGCCTGTCTTTCATCGCAGGTCGGATGCAACATGGGATGCAGCTTCTGTGCTTCCGGTCTTCTCAAAAAACAAAGAGACCTGCTTCCTAGCGAGATCGTACGTCAGGCTCTGATGATACAGAAAGATCTGGACAAGGAAGAAAAAAGGCTCGGAAACATCGTTGTGATGGGAACAGGCGAACCTTTTGATAACTATGATAACGTCATGAAGGCGATGAACATCATCAATGACCCGAATGGTTTGGAGATCGGCGCAAGACACATCTCCATTTCCACATGCGGTCTGGTTCCGATGATCGAACGCTTCTCTCATGAGAATTTGCAATACAATCTGGCCATTTCCTTGCATGCGCCAAATGATGAACTCAGATCGAAACTGATGCCTGTCAACAAGGCATATCCTCTTGAACAGCTGATGAAGGCATTAAAAGGCTACAGCGAACTCAACAATCGCCGTCTGACGTTTGAATATCTGCTTCTGAAAGGGATCAACGACAGACCGGAACATGCCGATCAGATCGCAAAACTTTTAAGAGGCATGAACGCTTATATCAACCTGATCCCATACAATCCGGTATCGGAAAAGGATTTTGAAACATCTTCTGATGAAAACGCCTTGCGTTTCTATGATCTTCTCAAGAAACGGAACATCGCTGTCACACTGAGACAGAAAAAAGGAGATGACATTGACGCGGCCTGTGGCCAACTCAGAGCCAATCATTTACAATAGAACTATGGAATACTTCTGCATTACCGATGTCGGTCTTATCAGGGAAAAGAATCAGGATTCCTATCTCGCCGTATTCAATTCGTACGGTGATTTTCTTGTTCTGGTCGCTGATGGCATCGGCGGAGGAAAGGCGGGAGAAGTCGCAAGCGGAGAAACGATCCAGTACTTTGAAGAGAATTTTAAGGAATCGGGACCTTTTGACAGTATCGAAGATGCGATCAGCTATATGCAATTTCACGTTGCCGGCGCAAACAAAAGAGTCTATGAACTTTCCCAGAAATTCGTAGAGTATGAAGGCATGGGCACGACCCTTACCGGCATCCTGATGACAAAAAACGGAACGATCTCCATCAACTGCGGTGATTCCAGAGTCTATGGCTTTATCGATGATTTTTCCATCAAACTGACAACTGACCACACTTTGGTCAATCAGATGCTGGAAAAGGGACAGATCACTTACGAAGAGTCTCTCAATCATCCGAAAAAGCACTATCTTGTCAAAGCGATCGGTATTTTCCCGGTCATTTCCGCTGACATACACAAAGTAAAGGATATGGATTACTATCTGATCTGTTCGGATGGACTTCATTCCTATGTTGGCGATGAAGATATCACATTTACTGTCATCGATGAAAACAGGACAGTTTCCGAAAAGGTCATCGATCTCAAGGATATGGCTTTGATGGCAGGCGGATACGACAATATCACAATTGTACTGGTAAAGAGGTAATATGTCAGAATATATCGGCAATCGTTACAGGATCGTAAAACTGATCGGCAGGGGAGGCATGGCAGATGTCTATCTTGCGTATGACACGATCTTGAAAAGAGAAGTAGCAGTCAAGATCATGAAATCGGATATGGCGGATGATCCGACCGCTTTGGAACGCTTCAAAAGAGAAGCCGGAGCAGTCACTCAGCTTTCTCATCCGAATATCGTCGATGTCTATGATGTAGGAGATGATGGCGATAAACATTATATCGTCATGGAATATGTCAAAGGCTACACTCTGAAACAGCTCATCAGAAAAAGAGGGCCGATCCCTTATAAGGAAGCCGTCTGGATGATGAAACAGCTGGCCGGAGCCTTGATGGAAGCTCATCGAAACAACGTGATCCACCGCGATGTCAAATCTCAGAACGTCCTGATCAAGGATGACGGTACGATCAAGCTTTCAGACTTTGGTATCGCATTAGCCAATGGGGCAATGCAGATAACACACAAGGATTCCGTACTGGGTTCCGTTCATTATCTGGCACCGGAACTTTCCAAAGGAAAACAGGCAACGATGCAATCTGATATTTATTCATTGGGTATCGTATTCTATGAACTGCTGACAGGGGATGTGCCTTACAAGGGAGAAAATCCGGTGCAGGTCGCTCTCATGCATATCAAAGGTGACATTCCTAGAGTCAGGAGCTTTGATCCTTCCATACCGCAATCGGTAGAAAACATCATCACCAGAGCCACTGCCAAGAATCCGAACAACAGATACCGCAATATCGCTCTGATGCTTCAGGATCTCAACGAATGTCTGAAGAAGGAACATAAAAACGATCCTATGATCTCTTTTGATGAACCGATCAAGGAAGAAAAGAACGAAAATGTTCATATCTCAAAGCTCTCCGGAAAGAAAAAGGGGAAAAAGGGCAATTCTTTCTTCTCTGTCGCTTTTCTGACCTGTGCGATCCTGATCTCGCTCATCGTATTGCTTCTGGTGTTGTTCTTAACAGGCATCATTGGAAACAAGGACAAATTCGTAACTGTTCCTGATCTGAGAAATATGACTGTTCAGGAGGCTAAGGACTTGCTTGCACAAAAGAATCTGGAAGTTGATGACTCCCGTATCACATGGATCCTTTCCGATGATATTGAAAAGGATCACATCATCTCATCCAATCCGGTAGCACACCAGGAAGTCGAGATCGGCACCAAGATCAAGCTGACTGTTTCCAATGGCCTGTATTCCGTTTTACAGAACTATGTAGGAAAGAATTATGCCGATGCCAGAGATGAACTGAAAGCACTCAATTTTAATGTCAAACTCGTTCCGGTAGAATCCGATCAGGGTGAGGGGATCGTCATTGAACAGTCCCTGGAACCAGGAACGAAGTTCGATGCATCTCAGAACAATGAGATCACGATCAAATATGTTCTTGAAAACAAACAGATCGTTCTGGCTGATCTGATCGGCTGGGAGATCTCTGAAGCTGCTCAATATCTGGAAGAAAACAATGTGAATTTCATCCTTTCGGAAGAAGACAGATCCTTCTTTACAGAAGAGGAACTCGTCAATTCTGATGTCAATCGCGTTGTCAAGACATCTCCTGAACTGGGAAAGACCTTTGAAACGGTTGATGATCTTCGCGTCGTCATCTATTACTACACTGTCAGGGAGGACTAGTTATGATCATATCGCCATCACTGTATTCCATGCATTTTGACAGATTCAAGGAAGAGATGGATGCCTTGAACGAATGTGTTGAATGGATCCATTTTGATGTCATGGATGCCCATTTCGTACCAAACCTGACATTCGGACCGGGCATTGCCCAGCAGGTCAGAAAGAATACCGAACTGTTCCTGGATGTCCATCTGATGGTCGATGATCCGGAACACTATGCGGAAGTTTTTGCTAAAGCAGGGGCTGATTCGATCGTCTTCCACTATGAAGTCTTCAACGACATCGATGAATGTGTCAGACTGCTGGATAAGATCCATGGCATGTATCTGAAAGCCGGCATTTCGATCAAACCGGGAACACCGGTCGAAGTCATCAAACCTTTGCTGGATAAAGTCGATATCTTCTTAGTCATGTCGGTCGAACCGGGATTTGGCGGACAGTCATTTATGCCGGAAGCATTAGACAGGATTCAGGAATTATCCGATTACAAAAAAGAAAAAGGCCTTGATTTCATCATTGAAGTAGACGGAGGAGTAACAGACCGCAACGCTCATGACCTGATCACAAGGGGAGCGGATGCATTAGTTGCCGGGTCATATGTCTTCAATGGCGATATCAGAGCCAATGTCGAAAAACTGAGAAAATGTGAATAAGGATCGAAAGATCCTTTTTGCATAAAAAAAACTTCCTTTCGGAAGTTATGCTGCCTTTGCCTGATTTTTTAAAGTTCTGAGTGCGCGGGCAGAAACGCGAACCTTCTGTGGCTTACCATCAACCAACATAGTAACGGTCTGAAGATTTACATTCCATTTACGGCGTGTAGCACGAAGTGAATGTGAACGGTTGTTACCAGACATCTGCTTTTTACCAGTGATAGCACATACTCTTGACATACAGCTTGCCCCCTTTCTTCATTTTTTTGCTTTATTACTTTATCATAACTGTTTTATAAATGCAAATATAATCGTTTTTTAGTTAGTACTCTTTTCAAGATTATGCTAAAATTATCATGTATGGGCAATAATATCAAGCAGATCTATGCTGCACTTGAGCTTTGCGAAAGCGAAATCAAGATCCTGGTAGGAGAGTACTACAACACCAGATTCAATATTATCAGAGCTGATAAGTACAACACGAATGCTATCAGCGATTTTAAAATACTCAACAAGGAAGAACTGATCGGTGATATCAAGGATGCCGTCAGAAAGACTTCCGACAAGATCGGATCGGACCTCGAACAGGTACTCCTTGTACTTCCGGCATACAACTTCAAACGATTCCCGCTAAAATCCAAGGTCGTGATCGATGAAGGGGTTGTCAAGAAACAGGATATCGCAAGAGCGATCTCCAATTCACTTCGATCCAATGTCGATTCCGATGTCATGGTCGTCAATCCGATGATCGTAAAATACATCATCAACGGCATCGCCACAAGAAGACTTCCGGAAAACGAATCCTGCAACGAGGTCATCGTCGATATCGATCTGTTATGTGCAGATATCGATGTATGCTACGATTATGTATCCGTGATTGAAGCAAGCGGCATCAAGGTATTGGATATCGTATTGAATACCTATGCGATCGCCAAGGAAGCTGCCTTATTTGAAGAATCATTGTCCAAGAGCGTTATCGTTCTCGACATCAACAGAAGCTGCACATATCTGTCACTTCTGTCAAAAGGCAAACTTGTATCGACAGAGATCGTCTTCGATGGTCTTAATTCATTGATCAACAAGGTCTATCGGACCTACAATATGCCTTATAACGACATCGCAAAACTTGTGAAATATTCCGTTAATTATGATAGTGAATATCCTGATGATGTCATCTATGCCTGGACTTCGCAAGGACAGACATCGACGATCAGCACAAGGATGTTGAATGAGACGGTCGCCAAACCGTTAGATACCTTGAGCGAAAAGCTTGTCACCATGTGCAAGCCGATCATCGAATCCGGTGCTTCCATCGTCATCACTTCGGAAGGAGAACAGATGAAAGCTCTCTCCGATGTGATCAGAGAAAAAGCACAATGCGAAGTGAAGACCTATTATCCTGATACGATAGGCGTCAGAGATCCGGCATTTACCGCTTTATATGGCGCATTCTTCGTTTATCGTGATAAAGTAATTATGAATGATCTGAGTGTATCCTGCATCGATCTGCTCAAATATGATTCCTTGATCGATCAGAAGCAGCTCGATTCAGAAGGCGAAACGATCACTACAAAGATTAAGAACCTGTTCAAACAGTATATAGAAAAGGGGGGAACTCAATGACAATCAAACCTGAGTACAATCAAGTAGCTAGAATAAAAGTATTCGGTATCGGCGGTGCCGGCTGTAATGCCGTATCCAGAATGGTGAATGACGGAGTGAAAGGTGTTGACTTCTATGTATGCAACACGGATATCCAGTCACTCAATCTTTCAAAATGTCCTAATAAGATCATTCTCGGCGGAGAACTGACAAAAGGACTCGGTGCCGGAGGAAACCCCGAAACAGGTCAGAAGGCAGCTTTGGAATCTCAGGATGAGATCAAAAAGGCATTGTCCGGTGCAGATATGGTATTCATCACCTGCGGTATGGGCGGTGGTACTGGAACCGGTGCAGCTCCTGTCTTTGCGAAACTCGCTAAGGAAATGGGTGCACTGATCGTCGGTATCGTCACAAAGCCTTTCGATTTCGAAGGAAGAAAGAGAATGGATCAGGCCAACGTCGGTATTGAAAACATCAAACAGTATGTTGACTCACTGATCATCGTATCCAACAATCAGCTGCTCAACGTCATTGGTAAGATCCCGATGCAGGAAGCATTCAAGGAAGCTGATAATGTACTCAGACAGGGTGTTCAGACCATTACCGATCTGATCGCTGTTCCGGCATTCATCAACCTCGACTTTGCGGATATCAGGACTGTCATGGCCGGCAAGGGCACTGCTTTGATCGGTATCGGTATGGCACAGGGTGAAAACAAGGCCAAGGAAGCTTCTGCCAGAGCGATCCGTTCGCCATTACTTGAAGCAAACATCAAAGGCGCAAAATCTGCGATCATCAATATCACCGGTGGTCCGAATATCTCTTTACAGGATTCTTCCATCGCTGTTGACTTCATCAAGGAAGCAGCAGGCAATGATATCGATATCATCTATGGTGTTGCGATCAACGAATCTCTTGGTGAAGCGATCATCGTCACTGTCATTGCGACAGGATTCGATCTGCCTAACACCAAACATACGAGTTCCGCTCCTCAGACTGATCTGATCTTCGATCGTCCTGTTTCAAACAATCCTCCGTTCCAGGAGGAAGCTCCGAAGCGTGATGAGGTCGTCAGCAACTACGAAGATGATGACGATGTCCCGTCATTCTTCAAAACAAGGATGTAAAGCACGAGAAAATCGTGCTTTTTTTCTGTTATTTGATATTCAAATGCGATTCTGTTAAAATATTTATCGTTATGTATAAATCAGAAGAAGTTCCTTTACCGTGTTGTATGAACACTTCAGAAATGAGGTGTTTTTGTGAATAATTCCGATCTTCTTATCATCATATCGATCCTTGTGCTGTGCTACAGCTTTTTCTCTGCCTCTGAGACGGCTTTTTCATCTCTGAACAAGATCAAGATCAAAGCCCTGGCAAACGCCGGAAACAAGAGCGCAGAAAGGACATATGCACTGACTGAAAACTTCTCCAAGCTGCTGACGACGATCCTGGTCGGAAATACGATCGTCAATGTCGTATCCGCATCTCTGGCAACCGTCTTATTCACAAATCTTTTGGGAGGAAAGGGCATTACCGTATCATCGATCGTCATGACTTTACTGATCATGATTATCGGCGAGATCATCCCGAAGAATGTTGCGAAATATGTTCCGGAAAAATTTGCGATGAGCTGTACACCGATCCTTTCATTACTTATGTGGTTATTTACGCCGCTGACATTCATCTTCAGACTCTTTGAAAAAGCTTTTGAAAAACGTTTTGGCGAATACTCCGATACATATTCGACAGATGAATTCATCACGCTTGTCGAAGAAGCCAATGAAGAAGGCGATATTGAAGACCATGAAGCCGATCTGATCACGAATGCATTGGAATTCAACGATCTGGATGTCGGTGAGATCCTGACGCCGAGGATCGATGTCATTTCCGTTGATGTCGATGACTATACGATCGAAGAGATCGAACTGAAGTACCGTGATTCCGGTTTCTCAAGACTGCCGGTCTATCAGGATACCATCGACAATATCATCGGTGTTCTGATCGAAAAAGATTTCTATTATCATCTCTTCTATGAAAAGACGACAGATATCAGAAAATTCCTGAAGGAAGTCATCTATACTTCTCCTCAGGTGAAGATCTCATCTTTACTGAAACAGTTCCAGACATCCAAGACCCATATGGCCATCGTTGTCGATGAATATGGCGGAACTCAGGGTATCATCACGATGGAAGATATCCTGGAAGAACTGGTCGGTGAGATCTATGACGAGCACGATGAAGTCATCGAATACTACAAGAAACTCGATGATAATACTTATCTTGTCAAGGCTGAAGTCGACTATGAAGACATGTTTGAACACTTCGGTATCGAGATCGATGAGGATTATGAATTCAACACGACCTCTGCCTGGGTCATCGACATGTTAGACAAGATCCCGGACAAGGGAGACAGCTTCGATTTCAAGAATATGCATATCGAAGTGACCGATGCGGATAATAAGAAGGTCAACGAGATCAAAGTTTCCTTAAAAAACGATAAGGAAGAATCCAAGGACAGGTAAATACCTGTCCTTTTCGTTTATAATTAATTTATGCAGCAGTACTTTGTTGATAAGGAAATTCAAAGCGATGAGATCATAGAACTGGACAAGGAAGTCCTTCATCATCTGATCAAGGTCCTTCGCAAAGACAGCGAATATACCTTCCGCATCGCAGATATGAATGGGAAGATCTTTCATGCGCATCTGATCGATGATAAAAGATGTAAGATCGATGAATTTCTGGACGAAAACAATGAACTGGATTGTGATATCACGTGCATCCTATCTCTGATCAAGAGCGATAAATTCGAACTTTGTATCCAGAAACTGACCGAGCTTGGGGTCAAAAGGATCGTTCCTTATAGCGCAAGAAGATCCGTTGTAAAGATCAGAGAAAAAAAGAAACTGGAACGCTTTGAAAAGATCGCAAGAGAATCAAGTGAACAATGTCACAGGAACTTCATTCCTGAGATCTGCGATCCCTGTGATCTCAAGGATCTGAAGAATTATCTGAGTGAAAGAAACTACATCTGTTATGAATCAGAAAAGAATATTTCCGATATCGATAGAAGCTCTTCCGTGACCTATATCATCGGTCCGGAAGGTGGCTTTGAAGACCAGGAATACGAAAAGATCGTATCGATGGGTTTTGAATCGATCTCTTTGGGAAAAAGGATCCTTCGTGCGGAAACAGCTGCATTATATATGACGAGTCTGATCGTAGGAAAGAATCAATGAAAACATATGCGATGATGGTCCTGGGATGCAAGGTCAATGATTATGAAGCGACCTATGTCCGGGAAAACATGAACAGGTATTTTGAAGAAGTAAACTTCAAGGAGAAAGCAGATATCTATCTGATTTTTACCTGTTGTGTCACCAATACTGCAGAAGCCAAGACCAGAAAGTTCATCCATGATGCCAGAAGGAACAATCCGGATTCCTTTATTACGGCGATCGGCTGTCTCTCACAGATCAAATCCGGAAGTGAAGTGTTCAATGATGTCGATCTGATCATCGGTTCCGATCACAAGGACCAGATCGTCGATCTGATACTGAAAGAAACAAAAGAAAATTACGTATCGAAGGAGATCTCAAAGGATTTTGAACATCTCTATATCGAATCCTATGCACATAAATCGCGTTCATTCCTGAAGATCCAGGATGGATGCAACCAGTTTTGTTCCTATTGCATCATCCCATATGCCAGAGGAAGAGAAAGAAGCGCAGATCATCACAAGATCATCGAAGAGGCAAAAGTCCTCTCCAAGATCAATCAGGAGATCGTGCTGACGGGAATCCACACCGGAAGATACAACGATGGGGAATATGATCTTTATCATCTGCTGAAAGACCTGTGTGAGATCGAAGACCTTAAAACGATACGTCTTTCTTCGATCGAGATCACTGAGATCTCTGATGAGATCATTCAGCTGATGAAAACAAATGAGAAACTCGCGCATCATCTGCACATCCCGGTACAGTCCTGCGATGACAAGATATTAGAGCTGATGAATCGTCCGTATACGATCGAAGATTTCAAAAACAGAGTTGCATACATCAGACAAGAGATCCCTGATATCTCGATCTCGACCGATCTGATCGTCGCTTTCCCACAAGAAGATGAAGTATCTTTTGAACGCACGAAAAAAAACCTGAAAGAGATCGCTTTCTCCTTTATCCATGTCTTCCCATATTCCCGTAAAAGCGGTACAAGAGCCGATTCGATGGAAGGACATCTCGATCCCAAGATCAAGAAAGCCAGAGTCAAGGCTGTCATGGATCTGGAAAAGAAGATCACTGCCGATTTCAGAAAGAAATTCATCGGTCAAAATGTGAAAGTCCTGATCGAAAGGAATGATGATAATTCTTCCTATGGCTATTGCCGACAGTATTTCTATGTAAAGATCCCTGAGATATTGAAGATTGGGGAAATATATGATGTTTCCATCAAGGAAGCGGATGATGAGGTAATTGGGATATGTTGCTGAGCAGACTGTTTAAAGGTGCACCGGATATAGAGATCGAACAGCTTTCGATCGACAGCCGTCATTCGATGAAGAATGCGATCTTTTTCTGTCTCGATGGTATCAAATACGATGGTCATGACTACATCAAGGAAGCGATCGACAATGGCGCTGTCGCGATCGTCTACAGCAAGGAACTCAAGGAAAAACATAAGGCGATCTACGTCAAGGTCTCCAATGTCAATAACACTCTGACCAAAGTCGCCAACATCTTCTACAACAATCCCAATGAAGGAATAGAGAAGTTCGTCATCCTGGGAAACTACGGACGCTGTTCCGTTGCCAGCTTCCTCAACGATTATCTCAATTCCGTTTCTTCCTGCGGCTATATCGGGATCTTAGGCATCCGCTATAAAGGACTGGAACTCAACTCTTCCTTTGTGACACTTAACATTCTGGACAATCTGAAGATGTTGGATACGATGAAAAAGAACGGCGTTCATTATTGTACATTCGAAGCAGATGCTTCTTCTCTGAATCTGCAGAAACTGGATTCCATCTCACCGGAATGTGTCATCTATACCTGTACCAGCAGATCATCCAGCGAATTCCAGACCAATGACTATTACACCTATGTCAGAAGATATCTCTATACTCTGGAAAATGACACTTATGTCATATTCAATGTCGATGATGAATCATTCAATGAACTGAAAGACTGTGTCGAAAACTATGTCACATATGGTACTTCGACGATCGCCGACTTCCAGATCAGGGATGTCACGATCTCGTCAAACGGGATCGCATACAGGATCGTTCACGATGGAAATTCCTATCCGGTCAGATCGAAAGTGCAGGGTATGGTCAATGTCTACAATCTGACAGCCGCCATCGTAGCCTTGGCTGTCAAAGGAAACGATATCAATGAAGTCATCTCTTACATGGCTGATATCCCGTATGTGGATGGTGTCATGGAAAGAGTCGACAGTGAATATAACGTCATAGTCGATAGTGCCTACGACTTATCTTCCATTGAAGAGATCTTCCATTATGGTGCCTATGTCAAACACAAAAACAAGGTCATCGGTGTCGTCAGCATCAATTATTCCGATGGTGACAAGCGACTGGAAAAGATCATGGATCTCTGTGACAAGTATCTGGATATCACCATCCTGACGGAAAACGAATCCCTGGATTCAGGAGTCATGGAGATACTAGAAAGATGCGATCGGTTTGTCAGAAACAAAAGGACGATCTATGTGCCGTTAAGATCCCAGGCGATCGAAAACGGCATAGAGATCATGAACAGTAAGGACACCTTACTGATCATCGGAAAGGGAAATGAAAGATTTCTGTCCATGGGTCTGGGAAGAGAATTCTATTACGGCGACAAACATTACGCCGTGAAATACATTGAAAAGAGAAGGAGAGAAGAAAATGAAACTGTCTAAGTATATCGATCATACGCTTTTGAAAGCTGACGCTTCTTTAGAGGCCATCGGCAAGCTCTGTGATGAAGCCATTGAGTATGACTTCAAATCTGTCTGCGTCAATACCTGCAACATTCCTTTCTGCAAAGAAAAACTATCGGGAAGTGATGTTCTGGTATGTTGTGTCATCGGTTTCCCTTTGGGTCAGATGTCTACTGAGGCAAAGGTCGCCGAAACAGCTGATGCGATCGCAAAAGGTGCCGATGAAGTCGACATGGTCCTCAATATCGGAAGGCTCAAAGACAAGGATTATGCCTATGTGACCGATGAGATCAGAAAGATCAAGGAAACCTGTGGCGATAAGACATTGAAGGTCATCATCGAAACATGTCTCCTTACTGATGAAGAAAAGGTCAAAGCCTGCGAATGCATCCTTGAAGCCAAGGCTGATTTTGTCAAGACTTCTACCGGATTCTCTACAAGCGGTGCTACATTTGAAGATGTCGACCTCTTGAAGAAGACAGTCGGTGACAGATGTTTCGTCAAAGCAGCCGGCGGAGTCAGAAGCAGAGATGATTTCAACAGGATGATCGAGCTCGGTGCAGACCGTATCGGAACTTCTTCCGGCACAAAACTGATCAATAAAGGCGAATAAGCTTTATTTTTCAGAAACATTATCATATAATAGTACTTGCCGAAAAAAGGAGGTGAGATTATGGCAAAGGTAATCGTTAAAGAAAACGAACAGCTCGATGATGCTTTACGTCGTTTTAAGAGACAGGTTTCCCGTAATGGCACGCTCCTTGAAGCAAGAAAAAGAGAGTATTACGTAAAACCAGGTATCAAGAAGAGACTGAAACGCGAAAATGCTCGCAAACTGAGAAGATCTAAATAATCGATCAATTAAACCAACTTCAAGTTGGTTTTTTTATTTATAAAGTCTCCATTTGCACCAAGCTGGTGATAAGCTCCTTATTCAGGCTGTTTCTTTGACATCACATCCCGATATTTCACTCTTCTTGGTGAATTTAGTGCCATATTGATGAACAGATCGATCTTCTCATATCTGTCATATGGTTCATTCAGGATGAAGGATATCAGGTTCATGAAGTCCTGAAGATTGTCCCTGTTGTATCCTCCGTGCTGCCTCATGAATCTCTTTGCCAATGAGTGGATCTCGTTGATGGAATCCAGGGGATTATCTTCATCCTTCAGCTTTCTTATTTCAAGAGAGTCGTATACTTCAGATGTCAGGGATAGACCTTCTATCAGGATATGGTGGGATCTTTCACCGTCATGGATCAGATGTGACTTCTGTGCGATATGCGAGCCAAGCGTCTTCCAGGTAGAGTGATCCGATGGCTTGGATGTATTCTCGCAAAGAAGGATGACATGTCCCTTGCCGTCCTTGCCGCAGGCGACACAAAGCTTGTTTCTGGATATGCCCCGATACTTCTTTCCATCCGGCCTTGTAAGGATCTCAGACTTCCTTAAGCTGTAGAAGGTCTCATCGAGAAAGACGTTTCCTTCAAGGATGATGTTCTGCTGATAGTGCTTTAGTACAGAGAATACCTTGATGAGCCAGTATTTGCCTGTAGAATAGGCATTTCTGTTGTCTCTGGCACTTGTTGTGATCGAATGGAACTCGAACAGATGTAACAGATATTCGACCCATTCCGATACCGGGATCTTCTTGTCTTCAAAGATCGTACCTGTCAAAGGATTGAAACAATGACGACAGTCCTTACAGAAATACCTCTGTATTCCATCTTTGAAACCGCTTCGGATGACGGAAGAAGAACGACAATACGGGCAGCAGTTTACTTGAGCGGAATTGACAAGTTTTATCTCTTCATCCGATGTCTCTCTGTGCTTGGCATCATACCATTCATGGATCGTGGAAGAGATCAGCTCCTGAGACAGGGTCTTATTATCAGAGCCATCCCAGGAGAGACTTCGCAAAGAGTGTCCATAGTGGACACCGTGACCTGATTTATTACTCATAGTTTGGCGATTGGGGCTTTTCAGGAGTAAACCAGCCAACCGCCAAGTCTTAATACTGATTCACTCCTGAAAGGCCATTAATATGTTCCTTTCCTGAACAAATCAATTATAAGACTTTTGGATACAAAACACTATGAATCACCAGCTTGGTGCAAATGGAGACTTTTTATTTATAATGAATTTATGAGTTCCATCAACGTGATCGGCGCAGCTTGTGTGGATCTACTTATAACGGGTGTCGATCAGGAAAGATTCTTTTCCGGAAAACATAAGGTATCAAAGATTGAGACTTCATTCGGCGGCGATGCATTGAATGAAGCTTTTGTATTGAATGCTTTACTTGATGATGTTTCATTGAAAACAGTTTTAGGAAAAGATGCCTATGGCGATCTGATCCTGAATGAACTGAATAAAAGAAATATAGGCTATGAAAAAGACATCCTGAAAGATAATATCGATACCTATCTGTCTCTTGTATTGATCGATCGGGACGGACAAAGAAGCTTTGTCGGACCGGAGAATGGATCTTCGAGATTGCTGGATATCGATGATATCCGCATCGATGAAGACTGTAAGATCGTTTCTTTTGCGTCTTTATTTATCTCAAAAATGATGGATAGCGACAAATACGAAACTCTGTTTTCTATGATCAAGGAGAAAGAGATCGTTCTTTGTGTCGATACATCAACGCCGAAGAATAATGAGAAAGCAAAAGATCTTCCATACCTGAAATACATCGATTATTTCTTCTGCAATGAAAGTGAAGCTTATGCATTGTGTGATTGCGATGATCCATATGTTTGTGAAAAGATCTTATGTGATTCGGGAATCAGACACGTCATCATCAAACTGGGAGAAAAAGGATGTCTCTGTCAGGGAAAGATCTATCCACCGGAAAGAAAGATCAGATGCATCGATTCGACCGGTGCAGGGGATAGTTTCGTATCGGGATTCATACATTTCTTAAACAATGGAAAAGGAATTGAAGAATGCATCGCTTTCGCAAACCGTTGCGGAACAAAAGCATGTGAATACATCGGAGCCACATCTTGGCTGGAAGATATATCTGAAATCATTTAGAATGGATTTATATGGAGTACACATTTAAAGATCTGGATCATGACGATATCCGCAACATCGTAGGTGTCAATGACAGCAATATCACGCTGTTAGAAGAACTCTATGACTGCGGCATCGTCTACAGAGACAACTATTTCAAACTGCTGAGCGATGACCAGCAGCTGTTTTCGAAATTTTCCGCTCACATGGATTATCTGTGCAAGAAGTGTCGAAGTGAAGTGATCGACTACGATTTCATCAAGCAGTCTTTCATCCACATCAATGACACTGAAAGAGAATTCTTCCAGAGCGAAGTCATCGCATATTCCCATAACGGCAAGCCTTTCAAGTGCAAGACCGCCAATCAGTACCGTTTCATCAAAACGATCAGAAACTCAGATCTCTGTTTTGGCATCGGTCCAGCCGGAACAGGAAAGACTTTCCTTGCAGTACTGATGGCTGTCAGCTATCTGAAAAAAGGCGATGTATCAAAGATCATCATCACAAGACCGGCAGTAGAAGCAGGGGAATCTTTGGGATTTTTGCCGGGTGATCTCAAGGAAAAGATCGATCCGTATCTGATGCCGATCTATGATGCCCTGGATGCGATCTTGGGCAAGGAACAGAAAGATAAGCTGATGGAAAAGGGCGTTATCGAGGTCATCCCTCTGGCATACATGCGCGGTCGTACACTTGATGAAGCATTCATCATCCTGGATGAAGCACAGAATACGACGGATAAACAGATGCTGATGTTTCTGACGAGGCTTGGTTTCAACTCCAAGATGGTAGTAAACGGTGACATCACGCAGGTCGATCTCAACATCAGCCGATACAAGTCCGGTTTAAGGATCGCCTACGATAAATTAAGAGATATCAAGAATATCGGATTCATCGAATTCAACAATTCCGATGTGGTCAGAAATCCTCTGGTACAGACGATCATTGAGAAATTCACTATAGAATAAGCCACAGAATGCCTTCAGAAGCATTTTAAAGCTCTCTGTGAGGCTTTTGGATCTTCGAAGAATAAAATTACGTATATGCAGAAAATGTTTTGATCATCAAAACTTTTTTTTATAGTACAATATGCAATATGAATAAATTGTTTATCGCTTCAAACAACGCACATAAGCTCTCTGAGATCGCCGATATCTTAATAGATAACGGTGTAGATCTGGAACTTGTCTGTCCGAAAGATATGAACTGTACTGAAGAGCCGATCGAAGATGGCATGTCATTTGAAGAGAATGCCTATATCAAGGCAAAGTTCTACCATGACCTCTATCATCTGCCGACCATCGCCGATGATTCCGGAATCTGTATCGACTATCTGGGAGGAAAGCCCGGCATTCATTCCGCCCGTTTCCTGCCGGAAATGGATTATCCGCATAAATGTGCTTTCATCGTCGATATGATGAAAGATGTTACTCAAAGAGGGGCGCAGTTTGTCGATTGCCTGTGTTTCATCGATCAGAATGAAGAAGTTCATTACTATCTCGGTGTTAACGAAGGATCGATCGCTTACAAGCCTGCCGGAGAAAAGGGATTCGGATACGATCCGATCTTCCTGATCCCTCAATTCAATCAGACGGAAGCGGAACTTGGAGAAGAATATAAAAACGTTTATTCACACCGCGCAAAAGCACTGAAGAAATGGATCATTGATGCCAAAGACAAATTCTAGAAAAAAGATATATACATTGACCGCTGTAGCCTGCATACTGTTCAGTCTGCTTTTTTCGATACACTTCTGGTGTTTCAATGAGTCTTTTTACAAGTCTGAACACGACAAGATCAGACTCTATGGCAAGTCCATCGCTGATCACATCGGCATTTCCGATGAACAGCTCAAAGATCTGACTTCCTTTACACTCGACTACCTCAATGATCCGAAGGCCTCTTTAGACCTGCAGATGGAAGTCAAAGGGCAGATAAGAGAAGTATTCACCGATGACGAAAAGGCACATATGGTCGATGTCAGAAGACTCAATCTGATCGCAAACGGCTTACTGATTATGTCCGGGATCATCACATTTGTTGGCATCGGATACTCTTTATACAGAAAAGAGATGCATATCTTAAAAAGCAGCTATCGCAAGGCTCTGATCTCAGCGATGTTTGTGATCACTGTCTTAGGGATATGGATCTTAATTGATTTCGATTCCTTCTGGACGATGTTTCATCACGTTTTCTTTCCGGGCAACGATCTGTGGATCCTTGATCTCAGGAAAGACATCCTGATCATGATCGTACCGCCGGAATTCTTCAATCATCTGGTGATCCGCATTACTTTGAGCGCTGTTTTCTTCCTGTTCTTCTTTTACTGTCTGTTCTCATTATTAAGCAGAAAGAAGGGAAGCGCATGATCCACATCGTCTTATATGAACCGGAGATCCCACAGAATACCGGTAACATCATGCGTACCTGTTCAGTCTTCAAGATGAAGCTTCATCTGATCGAACCTCTGGGCTTTTCTCTGGATGAGAAACATCTGAAACGCTGCGGTTTGGATTATATTGAAGAACTTGATTATACTGTCTATCCCAACTGGGATGCTTTCTATGAAGGGAAGGAAGGGCAGTTCGTCTATTTTACCCGCTACGGGCTCAAATCTTTCGCTGAGTGCGTTTTTGACCCTGAACAGGATATTTACATGGTTTTCGGAAAAGAGTCCACAGGGATCGATAAACTGATCCTGAAGGGACATCTTGATGAATGCTACAGGATCCCGATGAGGAGTGATGCCCGCAGTCTGAATCTTTCCAACTGCGTTGCGATCGGTGCCTATGAATGTCTCAGACAGATCGGATTTAACGATCTGAGCGACAGGGAAGTGATCAAAGGAGAGGACTTTCTGTTAAAATGCTGAAAATATGTCTGTGCTCCGACAATCATGGAGACATGAATTCGATCAACAGGATACTGACGGATAATCCGGCATGCGATTATTATTTTCATTGCGGAGATTCCATGCTTCCGCCGGAAGAAATGGAACCATTCGTATCCGTAGAAGGAAACAATGACTGGTCCTACGATTATCCAAAAGACAGATTGTTTGAGATCGGCAGTCACAGGATCTACATGTTCCATGGGACCGGATATACTTTCTCAAAGAAGCTTCTGATCGACAAGGCAAAAAGCGTGAAGGCCGATATCGTCTTCTATGGTCATTCCCATACTTTTGCGGACAATGAGTTCAACAAGATCCGTTTCATCAATCCGGGATCGACATTATATAACAGAGACCTGACCTCGCCATCCTATGCCAGAGTATATCTGCTGGATGACGGGAAAGTCAGAGTCGAAAGGATCGATTTATAAGAAAAGAGAGTTCAAACTGAACTCTCTGTTTTTTAGAATGCCCGAACTCTGGAAAGGAACTGCTTCGTCCTTTCATTCTTCGGGTTTTCAAATATCTGTTTTGCGCTTCCTTCTTCTTCAACGACACCGTTATCCATAAAGATGACCTTGTCGGCAACTTCAGAAGCAAAGGCCATTTCGTGCGTGACGATGATCATCGTCATGTTTTCATCCGCAAGTTCCTTGATGACACTGAGAACTTCACCGACCATTTCCGGGTCAAGTGCAGAAGTCGGTTCATCGAATAAGAGGATCTGCGGTTCCATGCATAATGCTCTGGCGATCGCTACTCTCTGTTTCTGACCGCCGGAAAGCGTAGAAGGGTAGGCATTGATGAAATCGGCCATTCCGACTTTTTTCAGCTGTCTGATAGCCATTTCTCTGGCATCCTCTTCTTTTCTCTTGAGGACTCTTTTCTGAGCGATCATGCAGTTGTTCAGCACATTCATGTTGCTGAAGAGATTGAACTGCTGGAAGACCATACCAACATTCTTACGGTAACCGTTGATATCGCTTATCTGATCGATCTGCTGACCATTGACGCTGATCGTACCGGAATCGATATCTTCCAGAAGATTGATACATCTTAACATCGTCGATTTGCCCGAACCGGAAGAACCGATCAGACAGACGACTTCTCCTTCATTGACATCGAAAGAGATATCTTTGAGGACTTGTAATTCCCCAAAGCCTTTTCTGACATTTCTTACTTCGATCAAAGCCATCAGATATCTCCTTTTGCGATGCTGATGCTGCTGAAGCTGGTATCAGACTGCGGCAGGGAAGTCCTGGTATTGGAGATCTTCCTTTCGATCGCATTCAATATGACACTTGAAATACTTGTCAGCATCAGATAGATCATTGCCGTTACAAAGTAAGTCTCAGTAAAGCGATATGTCGTTCCGGCAACGGAATTGGACTGGAACATCAGTTCGGTGATCGAAATGATCATCAGAACGGAAGAGTCCTTGATATTGACGATCAGCTCATTACCGATGGCAGGGAAGGCGTTTTTGATCGCCTGCGGAATGATGACATCCATCATCGTCTGCATGGAAGACATGCCTAAGGATCTTGCAGCCTCATTCTGTCCCGGATCAACGGCCTGAATGCCGGATCTGACGATCTCAGCCATGTAGGCACCGGTATTGATCGAGATGACGAATATTGCCGCAACCATCTTGTCCCAGTGAACGATATTGGTATAGACCAGGTAGTAGATGAATACGGCCTGGACCATCATCGGTGTTCCTCTGAAGACTTCGACATAGATCCTGATCAGGATATCGATGATCTTCTTGCATATCCTTAATGACTTTCTGGCAGTCTTATCCGGTCTGATCGCTCTGACTCCACCGACCAATAAGCCGATCAGCAGACCAATCAGAGTTCCCGAGATCGCTACGATCAGAGTCGTACGGATACCTAATAAGAAACTGGGAAAGTATTTTTTTAAGATCTCAAAACACTTGAGAAGGGACATTTTTTACTCCTGGACAGCCGGCTGTCTGCTGACTGCATCCTGCATGATGGACAATCTGTCTTCAACAGAGATCTGATTCAAAGCGTTCTGGATATTATTCAATAATTCCGTATTTTCTTTCGCAACTGCAATCGAAACGGATGTATCTACAACGAAACCATGGCCTTCAGCGAATGTGACATAAGTCAGATCCGGATTGGCTGCTACAACACCATTGGCGACAGGAAGCTCTGCAGTGATCGCATCAGCTTCACCGGACTGAAGAGAAAGGACCATTCTGGAATAAGTAGCCAACGGAGTCATATGATTGACGCCTTGAATCTGATCGATGACTTCATCATATGTCGTATTGGCCTGGCCTAATACATTGTATCCGGCAAGTTCCTGAATATCAGTGATATTGACAAGATCCGAATCGTTTCTGATGATGACGACCATATCTGACTCATAGTATGGAGTCGTGAAGTTGACAGCTTCCGCTCTTTCCGGAGTTTCTGTCATACCGGCGATGATGCAATCGATCGCACCGGCATTCAGAGAAGGGATCAGGGAATCCCAGTCTGTCTTGACGATCTGTACTTCCATTCCCAGTGATTCAGCGATCATGGAAGCGATGACGACATCGTATCCATCCGCATAGTCAACAGAAGAGATCGCAACAGCTGTATCGGAATCTTCTACCTGTGTCCAGTTGAATGGCGCATAATCACATTCCATACCGACCTTTAATACAGCCGGAGCCTGAGCGTTTTCACTCGGATTGCTGGAAGCACATCCACACAACATCAATACTGCAAATAAAACCAATAATAACTTCTTCATAAAAATTCTCCTTCCAATAAAAAATTCGCATGCACTATCACATACGAACTCATCGAAAGTAATAGCGCCTCTTCTTACGAAGGAGTGCTGCGGGTATTTCCCGCAACCCCACGATAATCACATGCCTGATCATATCGTTCGGCGATGGTTGCCTTTCCTTTACTTCAACACCTGCCGGCTCAGTAGAGTACTCATCTGCATCGCTACCTCTATCATGGAATTTTTTATTTCGCTTTTAGTTATATGTTATTTCTGAGAAAATGTCAAATTTTTTTCTGAAAATTGTTTCAGATTGGTCAATATTGTATACATAAAGTGCTTTAAAAAGGGGATTTTTAAAATGTTTTGACTTTTGTTACCGATTGTGATTTAATTATTGAGTAATAAAAAGGATGTAGAAAGAAGAAGGCCACTTCTCACCTGATGTTCTAAGAACTTGGGTATATTGCTACTGAGGTAACGATATTTAAAGTGGGCTTTGTCTCACTTTTTATTCTATATGGGGGTATAAAACTATAACAAGAAAACGTGGAAATGATGATCTCGTGAACGAAAGCATTCGTTTCAGAGAAGTGATGGTCATCGGCCCAGATGGTAGCCAACTGGGTGTAATGTCAAGGAATGAGGCATTACAAATCGCTTATGACAGCGATCTGGATCTATTTTGTGTCGCTCCGAACGCTCAGCCGCCTGTATGCAAGATACTGGATTACGGCAAATATCGTTTTGAAGCGCAGAAGAAAGCTAAGGAAGCAAAAAAGAATCAGCAGAATACCGAAGTCAAGCCTTTGCGTCTGTCACCCGTTATCGACACACATGACTTTGATACCAAGCTCAAACAGGCCAGAAAATGGCTGGAAGGCGGTATGAAGGTCAAGATCGATATGCGTTTCAGGGGAAGGATGATGACCCGTCAGGAAGTCGGCATGAAGATCATGAACGAATTCATTGAAAAGGTAGCTGATATCGCATCCGTCGACAAAACGCCTAAACTTGAAGGCAACATCATGTCTTGTGTTTTAACACCTAAAAAGAAATAGGAGGAAGATAAAATGCCAAAAATGAAGACTAAGAAAACTTTTGCGAAAAGAGTAAAAGTTACCGGTACAGGCAAACTGAGAAAGTACTCAAACTACGTTTCCCACTTTGCTTCTAACAAGACACACAAACAGAAGAAACATTTACACAAGCCATCTCTCGTTCATCCGACAGTTGTCAAGAGAGATAAGGAATTACTGCAGGGATAGGAGGATAAAAGAATATGGCAAGAATCAAAGGATCAACTCCTACAAGAAACAGAAGAAAGAAGATCTTAAAGGCTGCTTCCGGTTACTTCGGTTCCAAGCATCTGCTTTACAGGACTGCTCATGAGCAGGTCATGCATTCATGGAAGTATGCTTATATCCACAGAAGAGAACTCAAGAGAGAAATGCGTAAGCTCTGGATCGCCAGAATCAATGCGGCAGCCAGAATGAACGGTCTGTCTTACTCTAAACTGATGCACGGTCTTAAGGAAGCTGGCGTTTCCGTCAACAGAAAGATGCTTTCCGAAATCGCTATCCACAATCCGGAAGATTTCGCAAAGATCTGTGAAACTGCTAAAAACGGCAAGGTAGCTGATGCTCCAAAAGCTAAGAAGGCTACTAAGAAAAAAGCAGAAACTGTTGAAGAAACAGTAGAAACTGCAGCTGCAGAGTAGTAGAATAGTTATATAACAAAAGGAGCTCAGCTCCTTATGGTCTGTTGGTGAAACGGTTAACACATCGCCCTCTCAAGGCGACATTCATGGGTTCGAATCCCATACAGATCACCATAGAAAATAAAATGGAAGTCTCTAGTAGACTTCCATTTCTTTTATCATAAATTCATTTCCCTGAAGCAGATAGGTATCTTCGCTCTGGCAATAGGGGCAGGTCTTTCCATAGATGATCGTGTTGTAATCCTTCCCGCAGCTTTCGCAATGAGTGATCGCCTCGATCTTCTCAATATGAAGGATACAATCCGTCATGACCTCATGTTTTTGTACAGCCCAGTTCCAGCAGTCGATGAGATAATCGGGAACGATCCCGGTCACCGTACCGATCTGCAGGGTAACGCTGTTGACGTGTTTCACGTCATTTTCTTTTGCCAGATCTTCGATCTCATCGATCACATGGAAGACGACACCGAGTTCGTGCATTTATTTTGCTTCCTTCTGGGCTTTCTTCCATTCCTTATGCTTTTGCTGAGACTTCTTTTCTTCTTCGGTCTTCTTACCAAATTTAATATTGATCGCACGTTTTGCCGCATATGGAAGGATGGCTTTGAATTTATCTTCCGATTTGATCATCTTGGAATTTTCCGGATGATCTCTGAACAGATGGATTGCATCGAATTCGCACTTCGTCGTGCAGATGCCGCAACCGATACACTTGTTTTCATCGACAACGGATGCACCGCATGACAGACACCTTGCTGTTTCGATCTTGACCTGTTCTTCGGTCAATGTCTTATGGGCATCTCTGAAGGAATTGCGGTAATCGATACTTTCATCCATGCCTTCAAACTGTCTTCCGGCATGATCGTAATCATCGACTTCGATATTGTCTTTGTCCAACATGACAAACTGTCTTCTGTTCTTGCCGATGGTCATGGATGTGCCAGGCTGAACGAATCTGTGTAAGGAATCCGCTGCCTGATGACCTTGTTCAATAGCGTCGATGACGAATTTCGGACCGGTATAGACATCGCCGCCTACGAAGATGTCTTCCTGAGCCGTCTGATAAGTCAGAGGATCGGCGACAGGGTAGTTGCCATGCCAGAACTCGACTTTGCTTCCTTTTAAGAGCTGACCCCAGTCGATGGATTGACCGATCGCATAGATGATGTGATCAGCCGGAACGATCGTGATGTCATCTTCATCATAACTTGGATTGAATTTACCGTTTTCATCAAGTGTAGAAAGACACTTCTTGAATACGATATCCTTGATACTACCATCTTCCTTGAGCCTGATCTCTTTAGGGCCCCAGCAGTTATTGATGGTGATATTTTCATCTTCCGCTTCTTCGATCTCCAGCTTTGTCGCCGGCATGGTATCTCTTGTTTCCAGTACGAACATTTCGATGTTCCTGCCGCCAAGTCTGTGAGCCGTCCTTGCGCAATCGATCGCGACATTGCCACCGCCGATGACGACGACTTTGCCTTCGATCTTCATATTTTCATTTTCGGAAGCTTTCTTTAAGAAATCGACAGCGATATGACGGTTTTCACCGACTTCATTAGCGATGCCCGGAAGTCTGCCGCCCTGGCATCCGATCGCGATATAGAAGGCTTTGAATCCTTCTTCACGAAGTTCATCCAATGTGACATCTTTGCCGACTTCAACATTGCATCTGATCTCAACACCTAATTCTCTAAGTACATCGATCTCAGCTTCAATGACATCCTTTTCAAGCTTGTAGGAAGGGATACCATATCTCATCATGCCGCCTGGCTTTTCGTTCTTTTCAAAGACGACAGGCAGATAACCCTTTGTTGCCAGATAATAGGCACAAGATAAACCTGCAGGACCGGAACCGATGATGGCGATCTTCTGTTTCCAGTGTTTTTCAACATTGGAAGGGATGACGACCGGCGGGATATATCTGGTCTCAGCCTTGAGATCCTGTTCAGCGATGAATTTCTTTACCGCATCGATCGATACTGCCTGATCGAATAATCCTCTGGTACATGCATCTTCACAACGCTTGTTGCAGACACGTCCGCAGATCGCAGGGAAGGGGTTGTCCTTCTTGATCAGAGCCAAAGCATCCTGATATCTGCCCTGAGCAGCCATCTTCAGATAACCCTGGATGGCGATATGTGCCGGACAGGCCGTCTTACATGGAGCTGTACCGGTATCGTAGCAGTTGATCCTGTTGTTATCTCTGTAATCTTCATCCCACTTATCGACACCCCAGGAGAGGTGATCTGGAAGTTCGTGTTTCGGATAGACGACAGGTCCGTTCTTCGTGCACAGTTTCTGACCGAGCTTGACTGCGCCAGCCGGGCAGTATTCAACGCACTTGCCGCAGGCAACACAGTTTTTCGGATCGACTTTTGCTGTATAGGCACTTCTTGAAAGGTTTGGCGTATTGAAAAGCTGTGATGTCCTTAAGGCATTACAGATATTGACATTGCAGTTACAGATGGCGAAGATCTTGTCTTCACCGTCGATATTGGTGATCTGATGAACGAAACCGTTGTCTTCGGCATTCTTCAGGATCTGCATCGCTTCTTCATAGGTGATGTCATGGCCTTTGCCTGTTTCACGGCAATAGTCCGCCATATCGCCGACACCGATACACCAGTCTTCGCAGGAATCGCCACTTCCTTCACCCAGTTTTGCTCTGCCATAACGGCAGGAACAGATACCGACACCCAGATGGCCTTCATATTTCTTTAACCAGTGGGAGATGTGTTCGATATCCATTGTCTTGTTTTCCATTGAAATGGCTTTTTCGACAGGAATGACATGCATACCGATTCCGGCACCGCCTGGAGGAACCAGTTCTGTTAAGCCTGCAAGAGGGATGAATGTCATCCTCTCAAAGAACTGTGCCAGTTCCGGGAATTCATCGATCTGCGATTTCAGCATGTTTGTAAATTCTGCTGAACCCGGCACAAACATCGGCAATTGATATCTCTTGATCCTTGGCGCATCCTTGATCGGACCATCATTGGTATAATGATCGCCATAGTCGTATTCCAAAAGGCCTCTGTGAGCCATTTCTTCAAGGATCGGCTCCAGTTTTTCCTTTTCCATATTCGTCAGCTTCACCATTTCATCCAGGGTGTAGTGACCTCTGACCTTCATCTTGAGGGCGATATCCGCCATCTCATCGGTACAGATCGTCCTTAAGCCCCAGTATTCCGGATCATTGGCAGTAATACCAAAGATCTTGTGTTTGGCGACATCGGTGATCTTCTTGCCTAAGGCAAGGATCTTTTCATTCGGTTTTTCTTCTCCCATGTAGCGGGGGACGAATTTATCGGACATTTCAGGCATATTATTTTCTCCAGTCTTCTATCTTATTGACTATGTATTCCGCAACTGTATCGATCCCTTGACCTGTCTTGGCACAGATCTCAAAGACATCGGCCATCGGATTGCGGTATCTGATGTTTTCTTTACATTTATCCATATCGAAGTCAAAGTAATCCAGGACATCAATCTTGTTGATGAGGACGAAGTTGGATACTTCAAACATCAAAGGATATTTTAGTGGCTTGTCATCACCCTCAGGAACGGAAAGGATGCACATATTGGCAACTGATCCCGTATCGAATTCGGCAGGGCAGACGAGGTTTCCGACATTCTCCAAGATGATCAGATCGTAATCAGAGTAGTTCTCAAATGATTCGATCCCTTGTCTTGTCATATCCGCATCCAGATGGCACATACCACCGGTATGTAACTGTATCGCATCGACTCCGGTATTCTTTGAGATCGTCCTGGCATCGACATCTGAATCGATGTCTGCTTCCATGACTGCGATCTTATACTTCTCTTTCAAAAGATTTATGATGCCGGAGAGGGTAGTTGTCTTTCCCGAACCCGGGGAAGACATGACATTCAACAGAAAGACTTTCTTTTCTTTCAGTTCCTGTCTTAGTTCGTTTGCCCGCTTGTCATTAGCGGCAAATACTGACTGTTTTACTTCTATGATTCTAATTTCGTTCATACTATAAATTATACTTTATCGTGAATCCATTCACAAAGAAAAACAGACCCTAAGGTCTGTTGATCGCAGTATCGATTCTCTTGAGTGTTTCTTCCTTGCCTAAGATCTCGGCAATCGCTGTAGCGCCACCTGGTGCTACCGATCTTCCGGATAATGCTACCTGCATCGGATACATCATCGTGATGTTCTTGTAGGAGAGTTCCTGTGCCTTTGAAGCAAGGGCAGTGAAGATCGTCTCATTGTTCCAGGTATCGAGATCTTTTAAGACATTATAGACTTCCGGAAGGATGACTTTAGCTAATTCCGGATCGGTCTTTGCCTTCTTGTTGAAGAAGACATCATTTTCATATTCATCCGCCTGATTGAGGAAGGAGATCATGTCTTTGATCTCAGACAGGATATTGACTCGATCATGGATCGCGTTGGCGATCAGCTTATGATCAAACTTGCTTCCAACGACTTCTTCAATATACGGTCTGACCAGTTCATAGTAGCTTTCGATCTCCATATTCCTGAGATAGACGCCATTCATCCATGTCAGCTTGTCGATATCAAATATCGCGCCGGTCGTGCCGATCCTTTTCACATCGAAGGCCTTGCACAGTTCTTCAAGAGAATAGATCTCTCTTTCTTCACTTGGTGCCCAACCTAATAATGCGATGTAGTTGAGGATCGCTTCCGGAAGATATCCTTTTGCCACAAGATCCTGGAAGGAGGCATCGCCGTTTCTTTTTGAAAGCTTCTGATGTTCATCCTTCATGACAGGAGGGCAATGGATATATCTCGGGATATCCCAACCAAATGCTTCATAGATCAGGTTGTATTTCGGTGCAGAAGAAAGATATTCATTTCCTCTGACGACATCGGAGATCTCCATGAGGTGATCATCGATGACATTGGCGAAGTTATAGGTAGGGAAACCATCCGACTTCAGAAGTACCATTTCATCCAGTGTCTTGTTTTCAACGGTGATCGTTCCATAGACTTCATCATCAAAAGAAGTCGTACCTTCACTTGTTACATTGAGTCTGATGACATATTCTTCACCGGCATCCAGTTTTGCCTGGATCTCATCTTTACTGAGAAGCTTGCATGGATCGACGAAATAGAAGGAATCTCCCTGTTCCTGTCTCTGTTTCTCGATATCTTCTTCCTTGCAGAAGCAATAGTGTGCTTTGCCAAGTTCTACCAGCTCATGGGCATACTTGGAATAGATGCCAGATCTCATGCGATCGGATTGAACATATGGTCCATAGTTTCCACCAACATCCGGTCCTTCATCGTGTTTTAGTCCGCACTGTTTCAATGTGGAA
Source organism: Erysipelotrichaceae bacterium (assembly GCA_017539025.1). Classification (GTDB taxonomy): domain Bacteria; phylum Bacillota_I; class Bacilli_A; order Erysipelotrichales; family Erysipelotrichaceae; genus Colivicinus. The sequence continues at coordinate 8,153 of JAFYHT010000030.1, read as the reverse complement.
TAGATGATATCGACAGCACCTTCAACGAGTCTTCCCTGGTCGGTATCTTCAATTCTGAGTATAAAATCACCGTCATCTTTCTTGGCGATCAGATAAGCATAAAGGGCAGTTCTGAGATTGCCGATATGCATATATCCGGTCGGAGACGGTGCGAATCTTGTTCTGATTTTCTTCATAATTTTCACCCCTGTTCATTTTAGCAGATAGGAGCGTATTAAACTAGCATATCTCCCTAAATTGCGATAAAATAGATGCCGGTAGGTGGAATTATGAAATTTGAATACGTGCCAAGCGGAGTCTGTTCAAGACATTACACATTCGATATCGATAACGATGTCATCAATTCATTAAAAGTAGAAGGCGGCTGCCAGGGAAACCTCGCCGGTATCTCCAGGATCGTCGTCGGAATGAAGGTCGATGATGTCATCAGGGCTTTTGAAGGCGTTGACTGTAATCACAAGGGAACAAGCTGCCCGGATCAGATCGCCAGAGCTCTCAAGTCATACAAAGCACAGAACTGATCTTTGATCAAAAGGGAGTTCATGATCGCTTTCCTGTATGGCGTATGCATTGCCATTTTTGTTTTGATCGACCAGATCGTCAAAAAGGCAGTGGTAAACAATATCGCATTATCAGAAGTCATCCTTGTTATCAAGGACTTTTTCTATATCACTTATGTCCGCAACTACGGTGCCGGCTTTTCGATCTTGCAGAATGCGACATTATTTCTGATCGCATTATCGATCATCGCCTGCATCGCATTGTTCTATCTGCTGATGACAGCTGAAAAAAATGATCTGATCTCCAAGATGTCATATCTTCTGATCATCTCGGGAGCGATCGGCAATCTGATCGACAGGATCCGTTATGGATATGTCGTTGATTTTCTCGACTTCAAGATCTTCACATATGATTTTCCTGTCTTCAACGTTGCAGATTGTTTTATTACGGTCGGATGTTTCATCCTGATCATCAAAATACTTTGGGAGGCCAGAAATGCCGGAAATCAAACTGATCGTAGATGAAGATAATACCGACATCCGTCTGGATGTCTATCTGGCGGAGAATACGCCGCTTTCAAGGACTGCTATCCAGAAGCTGATCAAGGACAATCAGCTTTTTCTCAATGGCGAGATCCCTAACAAAAAGGTAAAGACGCAGCTGGGGGATATCGTCAACTTTTCCTATGAAGAAAAGACACTGACGGATATCCTTCCTCAGGATATCCCATTGAATATCGTCTATGAGGATGAAGATCTCATCGTCATCAACAAGCCAAAAGACATGGTCGTCCATCCGGCTGTCGGCAATCCTGACGGTACCATCGTCAACGCCTTGCTATACCATTGCAAGGAACTGTCCGATGTCAACGGATATTATCGTCCGGGTATCGTTCACAGGATCGACAAAGATACTTCCGGCTTGCTGGTATGTGCCAAAAACAACGAAGCACATCAGAAACTCTCCGAACAGTTGAAAGACAAGACCTGTTACAGAAAGTATTATGCGATCGTATCCGGTGTCATCGAAAACAACGAAGGGGAGATCGATGCTCCGATCGGCAGAAGTGAGAAAAACAGACAGATGATGTGTGTTACCCCAAAAAATTCAAAAGAAGCGATCACGCTTTTCAACGTTCTGGAAAGATATGATGATTCCTGTCTTCTGGATGTTGAACTTAAGACCGGACGTACTCATCAGATCAGGGTCCACATGCAATACATCCATCATCCGATCGTCAATGACCAGAGATATGGAAAGAAGATCATCGATGAGACCGGACAGTATCTTCATGCCTATATGCTTTCTTTCATCCATCCAAGAAGCAATGAACGCATGGAATTTAAGACTGAAATGCCTGAATACATGAAACAATACATCTTAAACAAAGGCGGTAAGTATGTCCGATAAACATCAGTACGTCAAGATGCATCAGGTCGGCACTGTCATGGTCGGCGAATACGGCTATCAGCAGCAGCTGATCAAGGATTATCTTGATTTCATTGAAGTAGAATTGTGGCTCACCAAGTCAGATGATCCACATTATCAGCTGATCAGAGTCACTTTAAGAGATGACAATGAAGACTACATCGAAGACAAGGACAGGATCGAAAAGGTCATCTTTGCGACAGAAAAACTATTTCGCAAGAAGATCAGTTTTCTTGATATCCACGTCGGCAATCATCCTTATTCCGATCTCATAGAGCCTTATGAACATCTTTCTTTGAGCACTGACACTTCTCAAGGAAAGGATGTATCGGAATATTATCCGAAGATCTACCAGTCGATCAAAGAAGATGTCGATGTCAATATGGAGATGCGCCGTTATATCGAAGCACTCAAGAAGAATGCAAAAGCGCAAGACAGGAAGAAACCTCTGTTTCAAAGAAGGAGCTTCAGAGTATCCTATATCCTGATCGCGATCTGTACGATCGTGTATCTGATCAGTGTATTTCTAAGCAGCAGATACTCAAAATCGGCGTCCTATATCTTCCTGGGAGCGGATTATGGCACATTCACGCTTGGATTGAAGCAGTTCTGGCGACTGTTTACCTGTGCCTTCATCCATGGCGGGTTCTTGCATCTTGCCAGCAACATGTATTCTCTCTATATCATTTCCTCATATCTGGAAAACAGGCTGGGGAAGAAGAACTATCTGCTAACGGTATTCGTATGTATCTTAAGTTCTTCACTGACTCAGGATATCCTGTCGGAAAATACGATCACTGTCGGGATCTCCGGTGCGATCTATGGTCTTCTGGTCATCCTGATCGCTGATCTCTTGCACAGGAAAGTTGCGACACTAAGATCCTTTTATCCGCTGATCTTCATCAACCTGCTGATCAACTTCATGGATCAGACAGCCTGGGTAGCACATCTTGGCGGTCTTGTCGGCGGATTTGTCATGTATTTCTACTTCGTACAGACGGATAAAAGAGGTCCGACAGGCCTGATCATCGTGATGTTATTGTGTCTGTTTATCAAATATGCCACAATGAAATCGATCTCTCCGATCTATACCGGAACAGATATCGAAGTACTGAAGATCTATAATGATCTCGGTTTCAGAAATTATGCATTAAAACTTGCGGAACGTCTCTATGACGTCTATCGAACTTACGGAGGTTAATGATATGGTCATTTCTTGGGAAGAATATTTCATGGGTCTTGCGCATCTTTCAGCGTTACGTTCAAAGGACCCGAACACACAGGTCGGTGCCTGCATCGTCGATCAGGACAACAAGGTCGTTTCCATCGGCTATAATGGCATGCCTAGAGGATGCAAGGATGATGATTTCCCTTGGGAAAGAGAAGGGGGATTCTTAGATACGAAGTATGCCTTTGTCGTCCATGCGGAATTAAACGCGATTTTAAATTCTCCGCGTCCGGTCAATGGCTGTACATTATATGTCTCTTTGTTTCCATGCAACGAATGTGCCAAGGCGATCATTCAGTCCGGGATAAAAAAGATCATCTATGAATCAGACAAGTATGACGGGACAGAAGGCAATATCGCATCGAAAAAGATGTTGAAAGAAGCAGGGGTTGAACTTCAGCAGCTGCCGTATTCGATCAATGTCATTCTTGAATCTCAAAAGTGATCGTTTTATCGTATTTATGTTTCTTATAAAGGCTCTTGTAGTAATCAAGAGCTTTTTCTTCGCCGTTTTCTTTCAGATACAGCAAGAGATAAGAGATCTGTTTTACCGTATTCGGATGCATGCAATGGATCTCTTTTGAATTTGTGAAGAAATCATATGGTTCACCATTGGTATATTTTTCTTTCTTATAGACTTTCGAAGCACTGATGCGGTCGATCACCGACTCCAACATGTATCTGAAAGGCATTTCGATGGCACTTACTTTCGTATCTGCCCCCAGTCTGTCCAGCCAGTACTCCCAATGGTGCTTATTCCTTCCCTTGTGATGTAACCAGCACAAGGAGTAACCATTGAGCTGTTTTTCCTTGCTGATGGGGGAACGGTCACCCTGAAAATACCTGACGGATGGCCAGAATTCGGAGAATGAGTATTTTGACAGATCATGCTTCAGACCCTGTTCATACATACCGCATCTGAAACAGGTCTTCATGACCAGAAAACGATGGGTATTGATGGTGTGTAAATGCCCGAAAAAACGCTGTAAGAAGTTTCTGTTTTCCATGTTTTCAATTATACATCCCCAATGGCCATATACATAAAAATGTTATATAATACTTGTATGCTTAATCGCCATGAATATCGCGAAAAGATCGTGTTTTCTCTCTACCAGCATCTGCTGCTTCACAAGGATCTGAACAGCTGTTTTGATGACAATCTGGAAGAGGAAGATGAATATGTCATCGCTTTAAGAAATGATCTGATCGCCAATAAGGATGCTTATATTGAAGAGATCTCCAAGTATCTGAACAAGTGGTCTTTTGAACGTCTCAACCTGGTGGAACAGGCTATCCTGTTAGAAACCGTTTCTGAGATCAGCCAGGGCCTTAACGACAAGGCAGTGGTGATCGATGAAGCAGTGATCATGGCTAAAGAGTATTGTGATGAAGAAGCTTATAAGTATATCAACGGAGTTCTGGATCATATATGCAGCAAATCACAGTAAGCAGCTTAGTTAGATATCTGAAGAACCGTCTGGACGGTGATCATAATCTGCAGCGAATCTACGTGTCTGGGGAAATTTCAAATTACCACAGACATTTTTCAGGTCATCTGTATTTCACTCTGAAAGATGAATATGCGTCGATCAGCTGTGTCATGTTCAAGTCTGCTGCTGCAACTCTCAAATTCGAACCGAAAAACGGTGACAAAGTCACTGTCTATGCTAATACATCCATCTTTGAAGCAGCCGGCCAGCTGCAGCTTTATGTACTCAAGATCGAAGCGGAAGGAGCTGGTGATCTCTACGCAAGATATGAAGCTCTGAAAAAGAAACTGAGTGAAGAAGGAAAGTTTTCAGATACTCATAAGATACAGATCTCCACTTCCTATCCCGAAAGGATCGCGATCCTGGTAGGGGATGCTTCCGCAGCCATGTCCGATATCAAGAGATCTTTTGAAAGAAGATGGCCTTTATGCAAGTGTGACTATTATCCTGTCCTGGTACAGGGAAATGATGCGCCATTGGATATCATTCCCAAGCTGAAACAGGTCGATGAGATGGACTATGATGCCATCATCCTGGCAAGAGGGGGAGGTTCTTTTGAAGATCTCTTCTGTTTCAATGATGAAGCACTTGTCAATACGATCTATGAGATGAAGACATTCATCGTCACCGGTATCGGCCATGAACAGGATTTCACTCTATGTGATTTCGTTGCCGATCTTCGTGCAGCTACACCGACAGCAGCTGTTGAACTGATCACACCGGATATCGAAGAAGTCATCGAACTGATCGATGATTATCGCTATTCTCTTGAAAAAAGGATCCTGGATATCTTTGAGAGAAAGAAGATGCATTTTGATTATCTGACTTCTTCCTTGCTTCAGTATCAGAAGAAACTGGTGTCATTAAATGACAGGATCGATAATGATATCGCGCTGATCAGATCTGCGATCTTGCATAAAATGGAGAGATATTCCGATCAGATCGATCACAACCTATCCTCGATGTCATTAAACCTCAATTTAAAGCTCAATAATGCACGTTTGCTGTATAAACGATTAAATACTTTACTGGAAGCTTACAACGCTGAAAACGTCCTGAAACGAGGCTACAGCCTTGTCATGCAGGAGGATAAGGTAGTTAAGCGGAAAGCAGATCTGAAAAAAGACGTATTTGAAGTCAGATTTGCGGATGGAAGCATCTATGCAACGGAAAGGAACTGATATGGCTCAAGAGATCAAATTTGAAGAGCAGATGAAGAAACTGCAGGAGATCGTCGAAAAACTCGAAAGAAACGATATCGAACTCGATGAATCCATTTCTCTTTATGAAGAAGGGCTCAAACTCTCAAAGACACTGAAAGATCAGCTTTTGCAGTTTGAAGAAAAGATCGCTCAGCTCAATAAGGACAGTGACGAAGATGAATGAAGCATTTGAAAGACATATTCAGGAATACCTGGACAGACAAAGACCATGTCTGATCACTGACGCAATGAGATATGCGCTTGAAGGAGGCAAACGTTTCCGTCCGCGTATCATTTTTGCGATCGCAAAAGGCATGGGACTGGATGAAAAACAGACATATGATGCAGCTTTGGCGCTGGAACTGATACAGACCTATTCTCTGATCCATGATGATCTTCCGGCAATGGATAATGATGATATGAGAAGGGGAAAACCATCCCTTCACAAGGCCTTCAGGGAAGATATTGCCATATTGACCGGCGATCAGCTTCTGACGGATGCTTTCAAGGTCATCTCTCAAAGCAAGGATTATGATCCAGAAGTCAAAGTCAATATCATTTCCGCATTAAGCAGTTATGCCGGTTTTGACGGTATGATCTATGGACAGCTTTTGGATGTCACATGTGATGATGAAAAAATCGATAAAGAGTTGCTGGAAGAGATTCAGGACAACAAGACCGGTGGTTTATTCAAGATCTCCTGTCTGATCCCGATGTATATCCGCGAAGAAGGAAATGAAGACTATTATATTTCCCTTGGCTCAATGATCGGCCACATCTTCCAGAACCAGGATGATCTTTTCGACCTGATCAAGACGGAAGAAGAGATGGGGAAGAACCTTTCCGATGCCAAAAACAAGAAAGGAACCGCTTTATCGATCTATTCACTGGAAGAACTGAAACAATTGATCGATAATGAATTTAAGCAACTGGATGAACACCTTGCGCAAGCAAGTTTTGATACAAGTTATCTTAAAGAACTTTTGAAAGCACTGAAGGAGCGTTGATATGAACATTTCCGAAATCAGAAATCCATTGTTTCTGAAAGATCTCTCACAGGATGAACTCAAAGCATTCTGTGCCGAGATCAGAGGATTCATCATTGACTATGTCAGTAAAAACGGAGGATATCTCTCCGGCAATCTTTCTTCTGTAGAATTAAGTGTCATGTTGAACAGAGCCTTTATGGCGCAAGATAAGCTCTTATTCAACGGTAACGACATCAATTACACCAACAAGATCTTAAACGGCATGTCTGAGCAACTCGGCTATAACAGCAATGGCGCATATTCTCTTGCCAACGCATTAGGTCTTGCGGTATCCAGAGATCTCGAACACAAGGATCATCATGTCGTAGTCGTCGTCAATTCGACAGATCTGCTTTCCGGAAGGAATATCGAAGCACTCAATCTGATCTCGACTCTGAAAAAGAAACTGATCATCGTCTTCAATGATGATACGACGATCGATAAAGGCATCGGTCTTGTTGACAAGCTGATCTCAGGCTTGAGGAATACAAAGACCTATACCGATCTCAAAGACAACGTCAAAGATCTCATCAGACCGGCAAAGAAGGGTGATAAGATCATTGAAAATATCCACAATCTAAAGACCAGTATCAAGAAAAATGTGATCGATGAAGGCGTCTTCTCGGAATTCGATATCGATTATATCGGTCCGATCGACGGCCACAATCTTTCCGACTTGCAAAGAGCCTTTGATATCGCAAAAGAAAAGAGTTATCCGTGTGTCGTACACTGTCTGACTTCCAAAGGTAAGGGATATCCTTTTGCGGAAACTTCCACAAATGATGCCTGGAACTATGTAGAACAGTTCGATATAAGCAACGGAAAGATGCTGCACAGTGAAAATGCAGATCATCTTTACGCCAAGAACATCGCCGGAAGAACGATCGAAAAACTGATGGCGGAAAACAGGAGACTTGTCTGCGTCACATCCAGAAATGTCAATGATTACGGCGTTTCCAATGTCTTTGCGAAATATCCTGTTCGCTGTTTCGATACATCATCAAGTGCGGAGAACTCACTCAGTTTCGCATCAGGGCTTGCCTTGGATGGCCAGATCCCGTATGTACCTCTCAGGTCATTTGAACTCTTGAATGCCTACAGGATCTTAAAGAATCAGGTCAATAAGCTTGATAAGCCGATGATCATCGGACTCATCAATGACTCAAATCTCGATTATGATCTTCTTTCCAAGCTTGATCATATCCACATCTACGAGCCAAGCGATGCAAAAGACATGCAGGATATCATCTTTACAGGACTTGAATCTGATCGTCCT
>JAFYHT010000029.1 GCA_017539025.1 Erysipelotrichaceae bacterium | reverse complement strand
CATTAGCTGTCTTTGGAAAGGCAAATACGAAGGATACCAATTCTGAATTCATAGCCGAACCGCGAATCTTCAAAGAAACGATCAATGAACACAGAGAGAATCTTCTGATCGGTTCTGCATGTCTCAATGGTGAAGTCTTTGAGATCGCTTCAACAAGATCAAAGGAAGAGCTGGCGAAAGCGATCTCTTTCTATGACTATATCGAGATTCAGCCTCTGGAAAACTATCGCTTCTTATATGAAGACAGACAGCTATTTGATAAGGAAAGACTGAAAGAGTATCTGAAAGATATCATCGATGAAGCCTTAAGGCAGAACAAGATCGTCGTCGCGACAGGAGATGTTCACTATGTCAGGAAAGATGAAAAGATATTGAGAGATGTTTATATCGAAGCCCAAGCGATCGGCGGTGCACATCATCCGCTTTACATCTTTGATAAGGAAAAACGCGCAAAGCAGGTCACCCCAGATCAGAGATTTTTGAACACCAGAGAGATGCTGGATGCTTTCGCTTGGCTGGATGATGAAAAGCTGATCAACGATATGGTCGTAAACAATACGAATCTGATCGCCGATATGTGTGATAAGATCAATCCGTTCTCAGATGAACTTCGTCCACCGAAGATCGATGATGCGATCGCAGTTGCCAGAAAATGTAATATCATCGAAGAACCATTTACGCAAAGACATGATGTGATCTCAGCAGATCAGTATTTAAGAGAATTTGTCTATTATAACGCTCATAAGCTTTATGGCGATGATCTTCCTGAGTTCATCGAAAAGCGTATTGAAACGGAACTCAATGCCATCATTGGCAATGGTTACGGTGTCATTTATTTCGTATGTCATCTCATGGTCAAGAGATCAAATGATGATGGCTATATCGTCGGTTCAAGAGGATCTGTCGGATCTTCACTTGTTGCGACATTATCCGACATCACTGAAGTCAATCCTCTGCCACCGCATTACATCTGTCCGAAATGTCATAAGCTGATCTGGATGAATGATGTGGCATCTGGTTATGACCTTCCGGATAAGGATTGTCCGGATTGCGGAAGCAGGATGAGAGGAGATGGACAGAATATTCCGTTTGAAACATTCCTTGGTTTCAATGGCGATAAGATCCCTGATATCGACCTGAACTTCTCTGGTGATTATCAGCCAAAAGCTCATCTGTTTACCAGAGAGATCTTTGGTGATGAGAATGTCTTCAGAGCAGGAACGATCTCAACCGTTGCGGAAAAGACCGCATTCGGTTATGTTTCCGGCTATTGTGAAGAAAAAAATATCACCAACATGTCCCGTGCGCAGCGTCAGAGACTGGCATCAGGATGCGAAGGCGTCAAGCGTACCACTGGCCAGCATGCCGGAGGTATCGTTGTCTTACCTGATGATATGGAGATCGAAGATGTCACTCCGATCCAGTATCCGGCAAACGATAAGGATGCCGCATGGAGATCGACCCATTTTGAATATCATGATTTCTCAGACAATCTTCTCAAGTTCGATATCTTGGGTCATGTTGACCCTACGGCAATGAGACTGTTTGAGAATATTTCAGGAATCGATGTCAAGACGATCCCGATGAATGATGAAAAAGTTTTGTCACTATTCTATTCAACAAAGGCATTGAATATCATCAATCCGAATTATAAAGAAGAGACCGGTGCTGCCGGACTTCCGGAATTTGGAACTTTGAATACGCGAAATACGATCGAAGAGACAAGACCGAAGGTATTCTCCGAACTGGTACAGATCTCAGGTCTTTCCCATGGAACGGATGTCTGGAGAGGCAATGCGCAGGAACTCATCAGAGCCGGTATCAGACTGTCTGATGTCATCGGATGTCGTGACGATATCATGTCTACCTTATTGGGATATAAGCTTGAACCGCTTGATTCTTTCAACATCATGGAACATGTCCGTAAGGGCAAGGGTCTCACGGAAGAAGAAGAAAGTACGATGCTGGAACACGATGTGCCGAAATGGTATATCGATTCCTGCAAGAAGATCAAATATATGTTCCCTAAAGCGCATGCGGTCGCATATTGCATCATGGCAGTCAGAGTTGCCTGGTTCAAGGTCTATCATCCGGCATACTACTATGTCTCTTATTTCTCTTTGAGATGTGACGCATACGAACTCTCTACGATGATCAAGGATGCCGACAGTATCTATGCAAGGATGCAGGAACTGATGTCCAGGATCAATTCAAGAGAGGCAAACAAGAAGGAAAAAGATATCTTCGATACCCTTGAAGTATGTTATGAGATGGTATCTCGAGGATACAGGATGACCAATATCAATCTCTATAAGTCTCTGGCAACAGAATTCAGAGTCAATCCGGATAATGATCATGAGATCATTCCGCCATTCAAGGTATTGGATGGCCTTGGCGATAACGTTGCTGAATCGATCGTCGCTGCCAGAGAAGAAAGAGCCTTCCTTTCAAAAGAAGATCTGACTGACAGGACGCAGCTTTCTACGACACTGGTCAAAAGACTCAACGATATGGGCGTCTTAAAGGGATTGGATGATTCCAATCAGATGACATTATTCTAGGAGGGAACATATGTTATTAGATAAACTGCTTGATTACGCAAGCTATGATACGACTTCACATGATGAATCCGAGACTTTTCCTAGCAGTGAAGGTCAATGGGATCTTGCCAGGCATCTGAAAGAAGAACTTGAAAAGCTTGGACTTGAAAATGTCGTTTTGGATGAATACTGCTACGTCTATGGCTATCTGCCTGGCGATGACAGATATCTGACATTAGGTCTCAATGCCCACATGGATACTTCTGAACAGGCCAGTGGCAAGGATGCAAAGCCGAGGGTCATTGAAAACTATGATGGTACGGATATCAGATTGAATGATGAACTCTATACGACAGTAGAACGCTTTCCGAATCTGAAGGATTATATTGGTAAAACCTTAGTCGTGACTGATGGAAATACCCTATTGGGTGCCGATGACAAGGCAGGAATTGCCGTGATCATGGAAACGCTGGAAAGACTTGTGAAAGATCCATCCATTGAATATGGACCGATCTGGGTCTGTTTCTCACCAGATGAAGAAGTCGGAAGAGGAACTGAACACTTCAACTACGATCTGTTTAAAGTTGATTTTGCCTATACGATGGATGGCGATAAGCCAAACAACATCGAATATGAAAACTTCAATGCCGCAACAGCTGTAATCGAATTCAAAGGGATCTCGGTTCATCCGGGTTCTGCCAAAAACAAACTCGTCAATGCTTTGCAGGTAGCGCATGAATTCCATGCCATGATGGATCCTGATGCCGTTCCGGAAAAAACGGAAGGCTATGAAGGCTTCAATATGCTGATGTCAGTACAGGGAGATGTCGCAAATGCCAAGATGGCTTATATCATCAGAAATCACGATATGGAAAAACTGCAGAAGCAGAAACATGATTTCGAGGTGATAAGAGATCATTTGAATCAGAAGTATGGCTACGATGTCGTAGATCTCAAACTCATCGATGCTTATCGGAATATGAAAGAAAAGTTTATCGGTCATATGGAACCGGTAGATCTCGCCAGAAAGGCAATGGAAGAAGTCGGACTGGATTACCATGAGGTCGCGATCAGAGGAGGAACGGATGGTGCATCTCTGACGTGGAACGGTATCCTTTGCCCGAATCTTGGAACCGGCGGACAGAATTTCCACGGGGTTCATGAGTTCTGGTGTGTGGAAGATGGTGAAAAGAGCGTTGAACTCCTGATGAAGATCCTTTCTTTGGCGAAAAAGGCTTAATTCTGTTGAAAAAATAAAGGAAATCATTTAATATATTTACTGTATATAAGGAGCGAGAAATCGCTCCTTCATTATTGTTTTGGAGGATTATGGATTTAAAGAAAGTCAAAGAAGCTCTGGATGGCTTTGTCTCATCCAGACAGATGAAACTGTTTGAAGTCACATATCGAAAGTCCGATCAGACACTGGAAGTACTGCTTGATGAAAAGTTGAGTATGGATGAACTGGAAGCAATCTCCAATGAGATCTCACAGTTCCTTGATAAGTACGAAGATGAATTCGAGGACAACTACTTCCTGGATGTATCGACTGTCGGAGCGGAAAGACCGATTCGAAGTGAAGAAGAAGTCATAGCCGCAACAGGTGAATACATCTATGTCAAGACAAAAGACAGCGAATACTATGGAACTCTCAAGGCTTATGAAGATGGAAATATGAGACTGATCGTCAAAGATAAGACGAGAGAGAAAGAGATCACGATCCCATACAATAAGACCAAAAAAGTGCGTTATGCCGTTAAATTTTGATAAGAGGAGAATGAAAAATGAGTGGCATTAATCTGAAGAATAAAAACTTTATCGACGGAATGAGACTGTTCGAGGAAGACCGTAAGGTCGATCCTGAGTTCATCATCGAAACTTTGAAAGAAGCGATCGCCAAGACTTATCAGAAGCACATCGATGCTCCGGAAGCCATGGTCAGAGTTACGATCGAAAAGAATGAGATGCATGTTTATCATCAGCTGATCGTCGTTGACGATGAAACTGAAACTTTTGATGAGACGCTGGACATCCTTTATTCCGAAGCTGTTAAGATCAATCCGGATGTAAAAGTCGGTGACATCATTGAAGAAGAAGTTGATTTCAAGGAGATCGGCAGAACTTCCATCAATGTTGCCAAGCAGATGCTGAAACAGAGGATCAAGGAATATGAAAAGCAGAGAGTCTATGATGAATACAAGGATAAGGAATTCGATCTGATCTCCGGTATCATCAAGACGATCGAAGAAAAATTCATTCTCGTTGATATCAAGAACACGATTGGTATCCTTTTGAAATCGGAACAGATCCCTGGTGAAACATACAGAGAGGGTCAGTCCATCAGATGCGTCATCAAGGAAGTATCCAAGAATTCCAAGGGTTCGCAAGTCGTTTTATCAAGAGCTGATGCAATGTTCGTCAAGAGGCTCTTTGAAAAGGAAGTTCCGGAAATCGCACAGGGTCTTGTAGAGATCAAGGCGATCGCCAGAGACGCCGGTGAAAGAACCAAGATGGCTGTCTATTCAAAGAATGATGATGTCGATGCGATCGGCGCATGTATCGGTCCTAGAGGTACCAGAGTACAGGCTGTCATCGGTGAGATCAAGGGCGAAAAGGTCGATGTCTTTGAATGGAATGATGATATCGGTGAACTGGTCAAGAATGCATTGGCTCCGGCTGAAGTCAAGGCTTGTTTCTATGCAAACCAACTGACAGATCCGGATCTGACGGAAGAAGCCATTGCCGAGGCTGAGAAATACAACAAGAGACCATTGGTCGTTGTAGTTGATGATGACAAGCTTTCCGTTGCCATCGGTAAAAGAGGCAAGAATGCGAAGCTTGCGGTCAAACTGACAAATAGAAAGATCGATATCAAGACTCAGACTGAGATCGAAGAACTCGGTATCGATGTCAATAATGAAGTCGTACACTTCAAGGCAGATCAGATCAGGATCATCAAGGAAAGAGAACAGAAGAAGTTCCTTGAGCTTCAGGAAGAAGCAGCAAGAAGAAAAGCTGAATTTGAGGAAGAACTCGCAGCTCAGGATACCGGATTTGATGAAACTACGATCGAAGAGATGGATGAAGGCAAAGTTGATGAAGTTGTTGAGATCCCGACTGACAATCTCGCTAAGGCGACTGTAGAAGAACAGAAAGAAGTCAAGGAAGTCGAAGAAACTGTTGAAGAAACAGTGGAAGAGACTGTTGAAGAAGAAGTTAAGGAAGAAGTCAAAGAGGAAGTCAAGGTTGAAGAACCGATTAAACCGAAGAAACAGCCGAGAAAGCCTCTTACACCGAAGACTGAATACAAGTCCAAGTTCGAAGAGTTTGCGGATGCTTCCAGAAAAGAAGAAAGCAAGCCAGAGACAAAGAGACGTAAGAAGAAAGACGATGAAGATCGCCGTGTCAGAGCAGAAGATCTTGAAAAGAAGGAATACGACGAGAAATTCAAGCCGATCTATTCCGAGGAAGAACTCGAAGAGATCGAAGCTGCTGAAGCTTATGAAGAAGAAAACTCATGGATCAATGATGATGATATTGATTTCGATGAGTACGAAGATTACTACGAGGAGGATTAATGAAAAAGATCCCGATGCGCAGATGCCTGGCTACAAACGAATCTTTCCCGAAAAAGGAACTCTTGCGTATCGTAAGAACTCCCGAGGGAGAAGTCAAAGTAGATCTTACAGGTAAGCTGAATGGGAAGGGTGCTTACATTTCCCGCAGCAAGGAAGCTCTGGAATTAGCCAGAAAAAAGAAAGTTCTCAATAGAGCATTGGAAACAGAGATCCCGGAATCGGTCTATGAACAGATCGAACAGGTGATCAATGGATAATGCTCTGAATACGATCGGCCTCGCTTACAGAGCGAGGAAGATCGTGCTGGGAGAAGAAGTATATCACCGGATCAAGAAGGTCAGACTGATTATCGCAGCCAGTGATATTTCCGAAAAAAGCAGAGAACGAATTGATAAAAAATGTCATTACTATGATATCCAGATCATTGACCGTTTTACCGGCAGCGAATTATCTTCAGCGATCGGAAGAAACAATGTCAAAATGATGGGGATCATTGATGACGGATTTAAAGATTTATTGTTGAAGAATTTATAGAAAAGGAGGATTGCCATGGCGAAACAGACATATAAAAAACATCTGAATAACAAGAAGCCCAGAAACAATCAGAGCTTCGAACGCAGAAACGATGACAAAGTCGAAGCGATAACTTATCAGGAAGGGATCACTGTAGGTGATCTGGCAACAAAACTGCATAAGAACTCCTCTGAGATCATTAAGATCTTGTTTATGCTTGGCAAGATGGTCACGATCAACTCATCACTGGATGATGAAAATGTTGAACTCGTATGTATGGAGTTTGGCGTTGATGCGACAAAAGAAGAACCGCAGGAAGACGAAACTCTTCTTGATACAGAAGTTGACGATCCGGCTGACCTGGTTGAAAGAGCTCCGATCGTTACGATCATGGGCCACGTCGACCATGGTAAGACGACTTTACTGGACTACATCCGTAATTCAAGAGTCGTTGAAGGTGAATTTGGTGGTATCACACAGCACATCGGTGCTTATCAGGTTAAAGTAAACGACAAGCTCGTTACATTCCTGGATACACCGGGTCATGAAGCTTTCACCGCGATGAGAGCCAGAGGTGCCAGTGTTACGGATATCGCGATCATCGTTGTTGCGGCTGATGACGGTGTCATGCCGCAGACGATCGAAGCTGTCGACCATGCGAAGGCCGCAGGTGTTCCGATCATCGTTGCAGTAAACAAGATGGATAAACCTGGCGCAAATCCGGACAAGGTAAAGAATGCCTTATCGGAAATGGATCTGATGCCGGAAGAATGGGGCGGAGATACGATCTATGTCGAATGTTCTGCAAAGACAGGTGCCGGTGTTCAGGACATCCTGGAAACGATCCTGGTCGTTGCTGAAGTCAGAGATCTCAAGGCCAATCCGAAGAAACTGGCTACCGGTACAGTCATTGAAGCCAAGCTGGATAAGGGAAGAGGTCCTGTATCTACACTCTTAGTACAGAACGGTACTTTGAAACAGTCAGATTCAGTCGTTGTCGGTACATGTTATGGTAAAGTGCGTAAGATGACAGACGATATGGGCAGAGAGATCACTCAGGCATTGCCTGGAGCTCCTGTTGAGATCATCGGTCTGAACGATGTTCCTGTTGCCGGTGATAACTTCAAGGTATTCGCTGATGATAAAGATGCAAGAGCTGTTGCTCAGGCCAGAGCGAGAGCGAAACTTGAAAAAGACAGAAATGCTTCTGTTGCCATGACTCTGGATGATCTGAAATCTCAGATCGATGCCGGTGATGTCAAGGAGATCCCAGTCATCGTCAAATCCGATGTTACAGGTACTGCTGAAGCAGTTGCTTCATCCTTAAGCAAGATCGATGTCGATGGAGTCAAGGTCAATGTCATCAGACGTGCAGCCGGTACGATCAATGAATCGGATGTCATCCTGGCTTCTGTTTCTAAAGCTGTCATTTACGGTTTCAATGTCAGACCTGATGCCAATGTCAGAAAGAAAGCACAGGACGAAGGTGTTGAGATCAGACTGCACAACATCATCTACAAGGCTGTAGAAGAGATGGAAGCTGCCATGAAGGGTATGCTTGCACCGGTTTATGAAGAAGTCATCATCGGTCAGGCAGAAGTCAGAAAGACTTATAAGGTATCCAAGATCGGTACGATCGCCGGATGTATGATCACAGAAGGCAAGATCACCAGAGATTGCGGTATCCGTCTGATCAGAAACGGTATCGTCATCTATACCGGAAAGCTTGGTTCTCTGCGTCGTTTTGAAAATGATGTAAAGGAAGTTTCCGAAGGTTACGAATGTGGTATGACGATCGAAAACTTCAACGATATCAAAGAACTGGATATCATTGAAGGATATGTTGACCAGGAGGTCAAGAGAGACTGATGGCTCGCGTCAACAAGATCGATTCCATCCTCTTAAGAGAGATCTCGATGATCATTTCGCAAGAGATCAATGATCCGAAACTCGGTTTTCCGACTGTTACGGAAGTTGATGTCGCACCGGATCTCAATACCGCCAAAGTATATGTCTCTTTTCTTGGGAAAAACTATATGAAAAGAGATGGATTGGAAGTTTTGAGAAAATCAAAAGGATTGATCAAAAAAGAACTTTCTAAACGTATAAAGTTGCGCAAGATCCCTGATCTGACTTTCATTGTGGATGATACGCTTGATAAGGCAGACAGGATCGAAGAGATCCTGAAAAAGGAGAATGATTAATTGCAGTGCTTTTCAGCACTGCTTTTTCATAGAAGGGAGTATCATGAATAAAAAAGAAGCTTTAAAGATCTATAAAGATCAGATTAAGAAAATGCAGGCATACTATCTTGCGATGGCTACATTGGGTTTTGACAGATTGACGATCGCTCCAAAAGACGGAAGTGATTTCAGAAATGAAATGATCTCTGTACTGGATGGAGAATACTATCAGGTACAGACTGATCCGAAATTTGTTGAAGCCGTTTTATACCTTGCTGAGCAGGATCTTGGAAAAGTGATGAACAGAGATGTATATCTGGCAAAAAGATCGCTGGAAGACGTTTTAAAGTTCTCTAAAGAAGAAATGATGGAGTTTTCGCTGGAACAGATGAAGGGAAATGATCTCTGGTATGAAGCCAAGATGAAGGATGATTATTCAATCTTCAAAGATCAGCTGATCAAACTGATTGAACTGTCAAAGAAGAAACTGGAAAGAAGGAATCCTAAGAAGCCTTCTTATGATATTTTCCTGGATGACTTTGAAGAAGGGATGGATCAGAAGAAATATGATCATTTCTTCTCACTGATCAGAAAAGAATTGCTTCCTTTGATCAAAAAGATCAATAAGAAAAAAGGGTATATCGACGATTCTTTCCTGTATCTGTATTATCCGGCTGATAAGCAGGCTTTATTCATGAAGGATGTCATGGAATATCTGGGATATTCATCTTCATGGGGATATCTCGGAGTCACTGAACACCCGTTCACTAATGGTATCTCCAGGAATGACGTGAGAGTCACAACAAACTATGACGAACATAATATTGCTTCTGCCATATTCTCTGTGATCCACGAATGCGGACATGCTTTCTATGAACATCAGGTCGATCCGAAATATGATGATCTGATCTACATCAGATACATGTCTTCCGGAATGCATGAATCACAAAGCAGATTCTTTGAGAACTATCTGGCAAGAAGAAAATCTTTCTTCAAGCTTCTTTATCCGAAACTTCAGGAATACTTCCCTGAGAATCTTGAGAATGTTTCTCTGGATGATTTCATCAGAGCGATCAATGCATCACAATCCTCTCTGATCAGAACGGAAGCAGATGAACTGACTTATCCAATCCATATCCTGATCAGATATGAACTGGAAAAAGATATCTTCAATGGAAAGGCTGATCTGAATAACCTTGATAAACTCTGGGATAATAAATATGAAAAGTATCTTGGGATCAAGGCGGAGAAGGTATTTGATGGGATCCTTCAGGATATCCATTGGTCGGATGCATCATTCGGTTACTTCCCTACATATGCTTTGGGTTCTGCGATCGGTGCCCAGCTGATCCATCAGATGGAAAAAGACCTCAATGTTGATGAGCTTCTTGAAAAGGGTAAGTTCAACAAGATCACTGCATATCTGAAAAAGAATGTACAGCATTATGGAGCTTTATATAACTTTGAAGAGATCATGAAACTGGCGACAGGCGAAGGTTTTGATCCAAAGTATTATATCGACTATCTGAAAGACAAATATACGAAATTATACGATATCAAATAATATGAATACAGCAAAAATAGACCTCCATCTCCATCTGGATGGATCACTCAATATCAGATGGGCTTATGAAAGATCTCTTTTAAGAAATACGATCGATAAGGATATGTCTTTTGAAGATTTCTACAACATCCTTTTCGCTCATAATAAACATCACAGCGCTGAAAACTTCAAGAAGTTTGAGATCGTATGCGATGTCATGCAGGAATATGATGATCTCTTTGATTCAACATATGACCTGTGCAGAAGATTGAATGATATCGGCCTGATCTATGCAGAACTTCGCTTTGCCTCGCAACAGCACTGCAAAAGGGGACTGTCACAATCTGATGCAATAAAAGCTGTCATTGATGGTGCAAACAAGGCAATGGAAGATTTCGATATCAGAGTTGGGATCATCAACGCTCTGATGCACAAGGGAGACAGTGCTTTAGTAAATGAAAAAGAAAATCTGGAAACGATTCTTGCATCGGAAAAGTTCTTGGGTAAAGGACTTGTAGGCTTGGATCTTGCCGGATTTGAAAACAACTGCGATTACAGAGAATATGCGCCGATGTTCAAACTGGCGAAAGAAAAGGGGATCCCATTTACTCTTCATGCGGGAGAAATGGGAAATGGCGAGAATATCTTGTTTGCGTTGGATATGGAACCTGATCGTATCGGACATGGTGTTGACTGTATCCAGGATGAAAGATATATTCAGGCATTATTAGAAAGAAATATGCCTCTTGAAGTATGTGTTTCTTCCAATATCAAAATGACAAGAAATTATGCCGAACATCCTATCAGATATATGATGGACAGAGGACTTAAAGTTACTGTCAATACTGATAATATGATTTTCTCAAGAAGCGATCTGTTTAACGAACATCAACAGCTGAAGATGATAGGTGTTTCTGATGAAAGGCTGATGCAAAGCACTTATGATTCACTTGATGCCGCATTCTGCGATGAAGAAACAAAAAAGATCTTGAAAAAGAAACTTGATGAAGAATTCAGATAAAAGAATAGCTCTTCCGTAATGGAAGAGCTATTTTCTGATTAGATTAAGTTGCTTATTTGGCAGCTTTTTTAGCTGGCTTTTTGGCAGCTTTCTTAGCAGGCTTCTTAGCTGCTTTCTTTGCTTCCGGTTTGTAACCGTTCTTGATAGCAGCCTGAGCAGCAGCAAGTCTTGCGATAGGAACTCTATATGGTGAGCAAGATACATATGTCAGACCGACCTTATCGCAGAATTCGATAGAAGCTGGGTCACCGCCGTGTTCACCGCAGATACCTAACTTGATATCAGGACGAGTCTGTCTGCCCAGTGTAGCAGCCATCTGAACGAGTTTGCCAACACCATGCTGGTCTAATCTTGCGAACGGATCCTGTTCGTAGATCTTAGCATCGTAGTAAGAACCTAAGAACTTGCCGGCATCATCTCTTGAGAAACCGAATGTCATCTGAGTCAGGTCATTGGTTCCGAATGAGAAGAATTCAGCTTCCTTAGCGATCTCGTCAGCTAAGAGAGCAGCACGTGGGATCTCGATCATCGTACCGACATGGTAATCAAGTTTAGCTTTTGCTTTCTTGATTTCTTCGTCAGCAGTCTTGACAACGATATCCTTGACATACTTTAATTCAGCAACATCACCAACAAGCGGGATCATGATTTCAGGAACGACATTCCACTTAGGATGTTTCTTGTTTGTCTTGATCGCAGCTCTGATGACTGCCTTTGTCTGCATTTCAGCGATTTCAGGGTAAGTGACTGCAAGTCTGCATCCTCTGTGACCCATCATCGGGTTAACTTCGTGTAAGGAATCACATACAGCCTTGAACGCTTTCAGGTTCATGCCCATTTCCTTAGCGAGTTCTTTCTGTTCTTTTTCGCCGGTAGGAACGAATTCATGAAGAGGTGGGTCTAAGTAACGGATCGTTACAGGGAAGCCCTTCATAGCTTCGTAGATACCTTCGAAGTCTTTCTGCTGTAAAGGTAATACCTTTTCCAGAGCTTTCTTTCTCTGTTCAGCATTTGTAGATACGATCATTTCTCTGATCGCTTTGATCTTGTCTTCCTGGAAGAACATGTGCTCTGTTCTGACAAGACCGATACCTTCAGCACCGAATTCAACAGCCTGTGCTGCATCCTTAGGTGTATCGGCATTCGTTCTGATCTTGAGTCTTCTTCTTTCATCAGCCCACTTCATGAACTTTCTGAAGTCACCGGAAATAGAAGCCGGAACAGTCTTGATAGCTTCGCCATAGATGTTTCCTGTTGAACCATCTAATGAGAGCCAATCGAATTCCTTATAAACTTTGTCATGGAGCGTGAACTGTTTCTTAGCGTAGTCGATCTTGATATCGCCACAACCGGAAACACAGCACTCACCCATACCTCTTGCAACAACAGCAGCGTGAGAAGTCATACCGCCTCTGACAGTTAAAACGCCTTCAGCAGCAGCCATACCTTCGATATCTTCCGGAGAAGTTTCGAGTCTGACTAATACGACTTTCTTACCGTTCTTGTGTTCTCTGATCGCATCTTCAGCAGAGAAGACGATCTGACCGCAGGCAGCACCCGGAGAAGCCGGTAATGCGGAAGCGATTGGTTTTGCTTTCTTTAATGCTTCAGCATCGAACTGCGGATGTAATAATGCATCCAGCTGTTTTGGTTCGACCATCATCAGAGCCTGATCTACAGTGACCAGACCTTCCTTGACCATGTCGCAGGCAACCTTGAGGGCAGCAGTAGCTGTTCTCTTACCGTTACGAGTCTGCAGCATGAACAGTTTTTCTTCCTGGATAGTGAATTCCATATCCTGCATATCATGGTAGTGTTTTTCCAGAGTATCGCAGATCTTTACGAAATCCTTGTAAGCTCCAGGCATGACCTTCTTTAACTGGTCGATCGTCTGCGGAGTTCTGACACCGGCAACGACGTCTTCACCCTGAGCGTTCATCAGGAATTCACCGAACAGTTTCTTTTCACCTGTTGCAGGGTTTCTTGTGAATGCAACACCGGTACCGCAATCGTCACCCATGTTACCGAATACCATCATCTGAACGTTGACAGCAGTTCCCCAAGAAGAAGGGATATCGTTTTCTTTACGATAGAAGATAGCTCTCGGGTTGTTCCAAGATCTGAAGACAGCCTCGATCGCTCTTTCCAGCTGAACATTGGTATCCTGAGGGAAGTCTTCCTTCAGTTCTTTCTTATAGAAAGCCTTGAATCTCTTGACGAGTTCCTTCATATCTTCGGCGTCTAATTCTGTATCGAGTTTGACACCTTTCTTTTCCTTGATCTCATCGATGATCTCTTCGAATCTCTTCTTGGATAATTCCATGACGACATCTGAGAACATCTGGATGAAACGACGATATGAGTCATAAGCGAATCTCTCGTTGTTTGTTTTGTTTGCGATCGTTTCAGCTACTTTGTCGTTGATACCGAGGTTGAGGATCGTGTCCATCATACCAGGCATGGAAGCTCTCGCACCGGATCTGACAGAAACCAGAAGAGGGTTCTTTTCATCGCCCAGTTTTCTGCCTGCCTGTTTCTCGAGTTTTGCCAAAGCAGTCTTGACCTGTGACATGATATCCTTGTTGATCTTCTTGCCATCATCGTAGTAAGCATTACATGCTTCTGTAGTGATGGTGAAGCCGTAAGGTACCGGTAAACCAAGGCTGGCCATTTCTGCCAGGTTGGCACCTTTACCGCCAAGGAGTTCACGCATGTTTGCATTACCTTCAGCAAACATATAAACGTATTTCTTGCTCATTTTTTCTCCTTTTCAGTCTTTTTTGACGCATATTATTTTACCATAAAAACAATTGAATTTATTATCAACTGAAGCATGTTAATAGAGTTTTAAACGAATTAAGTATTTGCTATAATGTAATAGTTAAATCGGAGGGATTTAAAATGCCTATAAACAAGAAAACGAATCTGGGACAGATCAAAATTTCCGATAGCGCGATCGCTTCATTGGCCGGTACCATGGTCAATGAGTGCTACGGTGTCGTCGGCATGATTTCCAAGAATTATCTGGCAGATGGCTATTCGGCATTGCTTAAGAAAGAGAACTATGCGAAAGGCGTAGTTGTCAAAAATGATAAGCAGGGCATTAAGATAGACGTTTATGTAGTGATCTGCTACGGCGTTAAAATTTCCGAAGTAGTTGCACAGCTGCAGGAAAGAGTCAAGTACGCTCTGGAAAAGACACTGAACATGGATGTTGCATGTGTCAACGTTCATGTTGAAGGGATACTCGTAAATGAATAAGATCACAGTTGAAGAATTCAGAGGCATGATCAGATCGGGCTGTGCCAATCTGGAAAACAATGCTGCGCAGATAAATACGCTGAATGTCTTCCCGGTGCCGGATGGCGATACCGGCACAAACATGTCGATGACTTTTACCAATGGCTATCAGGAAGCGATGAAATGTTCTTCTGATTCGATCTCCGATGTAGCGAAAGCATTCTCAAGAGGATTGCTGATGGGTGCCAGAGGAAACTCCGGTGTCATCACATCTCAGATCTTCAGAGGTTTCTATCAGTCGATCGAAGGATTGAATGAGATCGAAACCGCTGATGTCGCAAAGGCTTTTGAAAACGGTGCAAGGGTTGCCTATAAAGCGATCATGAAACCGGTCGAAGGAACGATCCTGACAGTTATCAGAGAAGCATCCTGGTATGCGAATCATGATTTTGAAACTGAACCGTTTGATCTGAACGTTTATTTCGATAAGCTTTGCAAGTATTCACAAGAATCACTTGACAGCACTCCGGAATATCTTCCTGTTTTAAAAGAAGTCGGTGTTGTTGATTCAGGTGGCGCAGGTTTATTGAAGATCCTGGAAGGGTTCAAAGCATATATAAATGGAACTCCTGTTGATTTTGAACAGAAGAAAGAAGAAAGCGATGTCAATCCGGCTCTCATGCTGGAAAACGAAGAATTCGGTTACTGTACCGAATTCATCATCAGACTGGATGAAAATATCGTCGATACTTTTGATGAAAAGATCCTGAAGAAGAAGCTCACTGATATGGGTGGCGAATCACTTGTATGTGTCAAGGATGAAGATCTTGTCAAGGTCCATGTCCATACACTGAAACCTGGTGATGCCCTCAACATCGGTCAGAGATATGGCGAATTCATCAAACTGAAGATCGAAAATATGCAGGAGCAGCATTCAACGATCATTGCTAATGCTTCAGCTGAAACAAAGAAAGAAGAACCGAAAGAAGAGAAACCTGTAAAGGAAGCTCAGAAATACGGTATCGTAGCTGTTGCGGCAGGTGAAGGGATCACTCAGTTATTCTATGATCTTGGTGCTGATGTCGTCGTATCAGGCGGACAGACGATGAATCCTTCTACAGAAGATTTCGTTAAGGTCGTCAATGAACTCGACAATTGCGAAAATGTATTCATCTTCCCGAACAACTCAAATATCATCCTTGCAGCGAAACAGACTGCTTCTGTCATGTCTGACAGGAATATCATTGTCATGGAAACCAAATCCGTACAGGCAGGTCTTTCTGCAGTGGGCATGTTCAACAGAGAAGGTGAGATCGATGAGATCGTCGCTGATTTGCAGGATGTCATCGACAATGTCGATGCTTCCAGCATCACATATGCGATCAAAGATACCACATATGAAGGTGTTGAAGTCAAAGAAGGTGACTACATCGCCATCAGAAAAGGCATCGTAGCATCCGGCAGAAACAGAAAAGAAGTTGTATTTGAACTGCTTGATTCCTTATTTGAGAATGATGAAAAAGAACTGATCACGATCATCGTCGGCGATGATAAAGATGATGATGAAGTGAAACAGATCGAAGATTATATCGCTGAAAACTCATCACTTGAATGCGAAGTGATCGATGGAGGACAACCGGTATACTCTTATCTGATTGGATTAGAATAAACAGGGTCATCCCTGTTTTTTCTTAAGGAAAGAATTATGCGAGATATTGATTTAGACAAAATAAAGATAGAGACGCAATGGCCGATCATCGGCAGGATCAAAGATGATCTATATCCATATGAAGGTTATGATCACATCCGCTATACTGCCAGAGCTCTTGCGGAGAATGAAGAAGGGAAATTCGGATTTCTTCATATCAAGGGAGAAGATTACTTCGGGATCAGAGATCATCTGGAAACTTGCGGTGGAGGATTAGAAGAAAATGAAGGGATCTATGATGCGCTGGTCAGGGAGATCAGAGAAGAGATGGGTTTTGAGATCACTTCATTTGAACTGGTCGGTTGTATCCTTGATGCATACAATCTGATCGGACGTATTACTTTCTCTACTTTTGCGCATGTAAAACTTGATACATCAAACAAGGAAAAGACCAATCGTACAGAAGCAGAAGAGATACTGATCAACGAGATCCTCTGGTTTGATCCGCTTGACGCATTAGATCATCTGGAACATCACTATACAAGCAATGTCGATCTCATCGTTCAAAGAAGAGATGCGATGGCTTTAAGATATTATCTAAAAAAATATACAGATCTGTTGAAATAAAAAAGGCGCTGATTATTCAGCGTCTTTCTTCAGATTTTCATTCTGTATTTTCAGTAATTCTTCTTCTTCAAGAACTCTGTAGGCAACTTTACCGACAAGAGTCTTTGGAAGCTGATCTCTGAATTCGATATCATATGGCATTTCATATTTCGCCAGATGCTTGCGGCAATGAGCGAGGATCTTTTCTTTTTCTTCGTCATTTGCCTCGATATCAGGTTTCAAGGCAACGAATGCTTTGACCTTATGCATCTTGTATGGATCTGGTACACCGATGATACAGGACATCAGTACATCTTCATGAGCATCAATGATATTCTCTAACTGTGCCGGATAGATGTTATATCCGGAAGAGATGATCATTCTCTTGGAACGTCCTTTGAAGTAGATGAATCCTTCTTCATCCATGTATCCAAGGTCACCTGTGTAAACCCAGGTACGGCCATCAAATTCTGATTTTCTTAATGTCTGAGCAGTTTCTTCTTCATTCTCCCAGTAATACTGCATATTGGTAGGACCGGAGATCAGGATCTCGCCTTCAGTGTAGTAAGGAACTTCTTCATCTGTATCCGGCTTGACGATCTTCATGTAGGTATCAGGGAATGGGATACCGATGGATCCTTCTTTGTACATGGTAGGTGGAGTAAGGCAACACGCAGTAACTGTTTCAGTCGTACCGTATCCTTCTCTGACCTGGATCGTAGCGTGATGGTCATAGAGGAACTTGTCAAGTTTCTTCTTCAATTCGATCGATAATGAATCACCACCGGAGAAGACACCCTTGAGATAGGAGAGGTCTTTGCCTTCCATCTGCGGGATACGAAGAAGAGCTTCGAATAATGTAGGTACACCGGCGATAAAGTTACACTTGTTCTTTAAGATCGCTTTTGCGTATGACTTCGGTGTGAAACGAGGAAGCAGGATGACTCTGCCACCCTGAGACAGGATGGAGTGTACGCAAACACCTAAGCCGAAACCATGGAACAGAGGCATCGCTGCCAGCATGCGGTCACCAGGTCTGTACATCGGATTGGTCGCGACGATCTGTTCACCAAGATTGTTGAAGTTGGAATTGGACAATACGATACCTTTTGTCGTTCCTGTCGTACCTCCTGAGTAGAGCATTACTGCAGGGTCGCTTCCTTTTCTTTCTTTCTTGTAGTTGTAGAAGCAGCTGTTGGAGATCTTCATGAACTGATCCCATCTGATGACCGGTGCATCCTTCGGGATCTTCTTGATTTTTCTTCCTTCTGTCAACATATATCCGGCTTTGATCGGACGAGAGAGTTCATCTCTGATCGAAGCGATGATGATGTTGACAACGTTTGTGTTTGCTCTGATGCTTTCAAACTTGTGATAGAACTGATCCAGAGTGATCGCTGTAACGGAGTTGGATGCATTGAGATAATGTTCGATCTCTTTTTCAGCTGATAACGGATGGATCATATTGGCGATACCGCCGACCAGGTTGACTGCATAGAACATGTAGACAGCCTGCGGGCAGTTTGGCATGGCGATGGTGACACAGTCATTTTCTCTGACACCGATCGTCCTTAATGCTTTCGCACATTTTTCGATCTGATCGATCATCTTACGGTAAGTCGTAGATCTTCCCATGAAATCAAATGCGATCGCATTGGGATACTTCTTGGCAGTTCTTTCTACTGCTTCAAACATGGATCCGTCAAAGTAATCCAGATGAAGCGGGATCATACTGTTTTCAGATGTTTTCGCCCACGGAACTCTTTCCGTGATCGGAGTATTGAAACTCTGATTTGTTTCTGACATAAATATATAACCTCCAGGTATTTCTAACCTAAATATTGTATTTACACAACAAACAATTATAGCGCATTCATGGGAAAAAAGATATTTTCGTTTGGTAAATGAATTATAATGTTTTTATGAACGAAACAGACAGAATACTTGAATTAAGAAAACTATTAAAACAATACAGTTATGAATACTACACTCTGGACTCACCAAGCGTTCCTGACTACGAATATGACATGTTGTTCAGAGAACTTCAGCAGCTGGAAGAAAAACACCCGGAGTTATATGATCCAAATTCCGTAACACAGAGAGTCGGCTATGAGATATTGAGCGAATTCAAGAAAGTCACACATGAAAGGCCGATGCTTTCTTTGGGCGATGTCTTTTCTTATGACGAGTTAAGAGAATGGTCTAAGAAGATCACTGATGTCTATGGCCAGGTTGAGTATTGTGCTGAATATAAGATCGATGGACTGGCGATGTCTCTGATCTATGAAGACGGTCTTTTCAAGCAGGCTGTCACCAGAGGTGATGGTGTAACCGGAGAAGATGTCACTTCCAACGTCCGTACGATCCAATCTGTTCCGATGGCGATCCCATATAGACAGAGATACGATATCAGAGGTGAAGTCTATATGCCGAAAACTTCTTTCAACAGAGTAAACAGGGAAAGAAGGGAGAACGGCGAAGAGGAATTCGCAAATCCGAGAAATGCAGCAGCCGGTTCGATCAGGCAGCTGGATTCCAGGATCTGTGCATCCAGAGGCCTTGATGGTTTCTGGTACCATGTTCCGGATGATGTCAATTCTAATACCCATTACGGTTCTTTGGAATACGCAAGGAAACTTGGTTTTATCGTAAATGAAACGACTTCCTTGTTTAACAATATCGAAGATGTGATCTCTTTCATAGAAGAAACTGCCAAGATCAGGAATGAACTTCCTTATGAGATCGACGGTATGGTCATCAAGGTAAATGATTACGCTTTACAAAGACAGATCGGTTATACATCACGTATTCCGAAATGGGCGATCGCTTATAAATTCCCGGCAGAAGAAGTTCTGACGAAAGTGGAAGATATCTTTATCACTGTCGGAAGAACAGGAAAGTGTACACCAAACGCAAAGCTGACTCCGGTAAAAGTTGCCGGAACGACTGTCGGTTTTGCGACACTTCACAATGAAGACAACATCACTGACAAAGACATCCGTATCAATGATACCGTCGTCGTCAGAAAAGCAGGGGATATCATTCCGGAAGTCGTCCGTGCCATCAAGGAAAGAAGAGATGGAACACAAACAAAATATGTTTTCCCTGAATTCTGTCCGGTATGTGGTGGAAAGCTCTATCGTTTTGAAGATGAAGCGGCTCATTACTGTGTCAACACAGAATGCAAGGCAAGACTTGTCTATTCGATCGCTCATTTCACAGAAAGAAATGCGATGAATATCGATGGCTTAGGAGAAAAAAGAGTTGAAGCATTTCTGAATGAAGGACTCTTAAACAGCTTTGAAGATATCTATAAACTGCATAACCGAAGAGAAGATATCCTTCAGATGGAGAAGTTTGGGACGAAGTCTTACGATAATCTGATCGAAGCGATCGAAAATTCAAAACAGAATTCTTTAGAAAGACTGATCAATGGCTTAGGGATCAGACAGGTCGGTGAAAAAGCAGCCAAGATCCTTGCAGCAAGATTCAGGAATATGGAAGCCTTGATGAATGCATCATTTGAAGAATTATCTCAGATCAGAGATATCGGTCCGATCACTGCGGAATATATCCGTGATTTCTTCAATGAAGAATCCAACGCAGAAATGATCAGACAGTTAAAGATGCTTGGCGTCAATATGGAATATATCGATACAAGCGTGAACAGTGATTCATTATTCGCAGGAAAGACTGTTGTATTAACAGGAACATTGGAAAAATACTCACGTTCTGAAGCCACTGCGCTGCTTGAGGACCGCGGAGCTCATGTATCGGGTTCTGTATCAAAGAAAACGGATTTTGTCATCTATGGGGCTGAAGCAGGTTCTAAACTGGATAAGGCAAATCAATTAGGTATAACAACTCTTGACGAAGCTCAGTTTGAGAGTATGTTATAAAGTATGCTAATATAGTTAGTGGAGAATTTGATATGAGCACAAAGAAAGAAAAGAAAAGATTATCCAGATCGGCATTAGTCCTGATCGTCGGTCTGATCATCATAGCGATACCTGTATGCATCTTTGTAGGTATTTTAGGTATTTCCGCATTACAGACCGGTTCGCCTAGAGAAGGATCAAGATTTGATAACGATCTTGACCCAGCAATCACGAATGACGACGTATCGAATCTGCAGCAGAAATTATCTGTTCTTGGCCAGGTTGAAAACGTCGAAGTCGTATTATCTGAAGGACAATTAAGGATCTTTATCGATACAAACGATAATCTGAGCGAAGAACAGGTCGATTCGATCCTGACTTCCGCATACAACGCTGTCAATTCATCACTTCCGATCACAAAGTACTTTACAGCTACGGAATCTAAGAAGATGTATGATCTTCAGATCAACGTCTATACGACTGCTGAAGCTTCTGAGATCGGTGCAACCAATTCAAGACAGTATAAGCTGTTACATAAGAATTCCGCAGAAGAAACTTATGGCATAGATGATCTGGCTCATCCGAAAGATCCGGCTCTTGCTGCAGAACTTGAGGGTCTGACTGAACCGGAAACGACTGAAGAAGAAACAAGCGAAGAAAGCGGTGAATAAACTTCATGGAAACATGAAGTTTTTTAATATGAAAAACGAAATCGTCAGATGTAAATGTGTGGATATGTCCGTTGACGGACATGGAATTGCCAGGACCGGTGATCTGGTCGTTTTTGTCAAGGGAATGATCAAAGAGGAAGAAGCAGATGTCAAGATCATCTCTGAGAAGAAGAACTATTCCTATGGCATTATCCATGAAATGATCAAAGTTTCTCCATACAGAAGACAATCAGACTGTCCGATCGCATATAAATGCGGTGGATGCGATCTGAGACATATCGAATACGATTATCAACTGCAGCTGAAGAAAGATATCTTGATCAATACATTCAAGGGATATGAAGTTAACGATATCATTCCTTGTGATGATCCTTACTATTACAGGAATAAAGTTCAGATCCCTGTCAGAGATCATAAGATGGGTTTCTATAGAAAGTTTTCCAATGACATCGTAGAATTCGATGACTGTCTGATCGAATCGAAAGATGCAAACATGATCATTACAGATCTGAAAGAAATGATGATCAATCAACCATATGAAAATAAGATCAGGCATGTCCTGATCAAGAAGGCAAGAGGTACAGGAGAGATCATGCTGGCATTCATCGTCAGAGATATGAATATCGATCTTTCCGATCTCGTTGATCATCTGATCAAAAAGTATCCGGATATCAGATCAGTTATTCTGAATCTCAATGACAAAGAAACGAATGTCATCCTGGGAAGCGAAGAAAAGCTGCTCTATGGCGAAAAATATATCATTGATATATTTGATGGGATCAGAGTAAAACTTTCCTTAAAATCATTCTATCAGGTCAATTACCATCAGATGATGAAACTGTATGCTAAGATAAAAGAACTATCCGGTGTTAAAGATACAGATGAAATTCTTGATCTGTATTGCGGTATCGGAACGATCTCGCTATATATGAGCAGATTCACAAAACACGTCACAGGTGTTGAGATCGTAAAAGATGCGATCGATAACGCAAAAGACAATGCAGAAATGAATGGAATCGAAAATGCGGATTTCGTTCTGGCAGATGCATCAAAAGATATGGATGAATATCTGAAAGGTAAAGATCTCGTCATCCTGGATCCTCCTAGAAAAGGGATCAGTAAAGAATTGATCCAGTCTCTGATCGATCAGAATGTTCCTAAGATCGTATATGTCTCATGTAATCCGGCAACTCTGGCAAGAGATCTGGAACTTCTGAAAGAAGATTATGATATCTCTGAGATCCATCCGGTCGATATGTTTCCATATACCGTTCATACGGAATGTGTCACTTCACTGAAAAGGAAAACGAAATGAAGAAATGTCCT
>JAFYHT010000028.1 GCA_017539025.1 Erysipelotrichaceae bacterium | reverse complement strand
TTCCCGAAAGAAAAATGGGGGAAGCTGCATCACCAGTTCATCTTCTTTGGCAGATATAAATGTAAAGCCAAAAAACCGGAATGTGAAGATTGTCCATTCAATGGAAGCTGTATTGAAACAAGATCATAAAGCCTAAGGGCTTTTTTCTTTAGACCATACAAGAAACCATGCAAGATAATGAAAAAAGGACGCATTGCATCCTTTCGTCTATTTTGCGTGATACAGTTTTTTCGTCTGGTAGATCGGATCCATCGTCAGATGCATGCCCAGTTTCTTGAAGACGTTGATATCGACCTGAGACAGGATGACTGTTGAGTGGACATCGCAGCCTTTCAGGTTTTCCAAGGCTTTTAATGCCTTGTCACAGATATCGGATGTGATGGAATCAACTGCCAAAGCGATCAGTACTTCATCGGTATGAAGCCTTGGATTATTGCCATGCAGGTATCTGGTCTTGAGTTCCTGAATAGGAGTCAATACTTTTTCTGACAGCAAGTGAATATCAGGGATGTTGCCGGCAGTTTTTGCAGCATTCAATAATGCGGCTGCGGAAGCGCCCATCAGTTTGGATGTCTTGCCAGTGATGATCTTGCCATTGTATTCGATGGCAACAGCTGGTTCGCCGGTCTTCTTCGCCAGCTTGTTGGCGGCGACAGCGACCTTGCGGTCGTTCTTGGTGACACCCGCCTTGGTCATGATGGTTTCCATCTTGTACAGGGTCTCTTCTGATAAGACATCTTTTCTGACATCGATCTCAGTTTCGTAGTATCTTCTGATGATCTCATCTTTGGCTGCCTGCTGGCAAGCTTCGTCATCGCAGATGCAGTTGCCGACCATATTGACGCCCATATCGGTTGGAGACTTGTAGATCTGCTTACCCATGATCTTCTTGAGGAGGTCATTGAGTACAGGGAAGACTTCAACATCGCGGTTATAGTTGATCGCGATCTTCTGATAGGCTTCCAGATGGAACGGGTCGATCATATTGACATCAGAAAGGTCGACAGTCGCTGCTTCATAGGCCAGGTTGACCGGATGATTGAGCGGCAGGTTCCAGATCGGGAAGGTCTCAAACTTGGCATAACCGGATTTGAGTCCTCTCTTGTTATCGTGATACATCTGAGAAAGACATGTTGCCATCTTTCCTGAACCGGGACCCGGGGCAGTGACGACGATGATCTCTCTGTTTGTTTCCAGATATTCATTCTTTCCAAATCCGTTTTCGGAAAGGATGAGTTCAACATTGTTCGGATAGTTTTCGATCGCATAGTGATAAGCGACTTTGATCTTGGATTTCTCCAGGTTCTTTCTTAACTTGATCGCTTCACTTTGTTTATTGAAATGGGTAATGACAACGCCACCGATCTCTAAACCTACCATCTGGAAGGAGTCGATGAGTCTTAAAAGGTCCTGGGAATAGGTGATACCCAAGTCGGATCTCATCTTATTCTTTTCAATGTGGTCGGCTGAGATGACAAGGACCATTTCGACCTTGTCTTTCAGTTTCAATAACATCTTGATCTTGGAATCGGGTTCAAATCCCGGAAGGACTCTTGAAGCGTGATTGTCATCAAAGAGCTTTCCTCCGAATTCAAGATAGAGTTTGGAGAACTTTTTAACTCTCTTGGCGATATTCTGTGACTGTAAGCGAATGTACTTCTTGTTGTCAAAACCTATATTTTTCATAATCAAAAGTATAATACAAATTACGGGTATTTGAACGAAAAATATCATTGAATAATCATTTCTAAAAAAACGGAAAATGATTATTTGGGGATTCAGTTAATACTATTGATCTTATTTCTGCATGTTCTTAAGAATACAAGAACATGTTGAAGAAAATTAGGAGAATTCTGTTTAGGCAAAATATGCCTACACTGCATCAGAAAGTAAAAGTCACTGGGCAGACAGCAATTATCTTGATGCCATTATCTCTTCTACTGATAGATTTTTGTCGCTATGCAGTACGAGATTCAGAATATAACATTCTAAACAGTGAATTACTTTGTCAAAAATGACTAAACTTACTATTCTACAGATCTTTGTGCGAATAAAAACAAATCTTATATGTTTTCTACATACTTTCATTAGGTTGCTGATTCAGTTGTTGCAAAAAATACAACAACTGAATTTTGTAGCGGGTTTTATCATACGGAATAACTTTCATACTTAACAAATTACATAAAATTTGAGTAATATTTTAATGCTTTTTCGATTTTTATATATGGATAGTATCGTATTATTAAAACATGAATAGAGAAGAATTCTTCGCCCATTATCCATTAAGAAAGAAAGATTCCAACAAGTACGATAACGGTGTTGTACTGTTTTTGTCCGGCTCCTATGGGATGGCAGGGGCAGCCTTATTGAATCTGATCGGTGCCAGAAGTGTCGGAGCTTCCTATATCCATTCCTATGTACCACATGAGATATATGGGGTCGTAGCGTCAAAAGAAATAACGGCTGTATACCATCCGTATGATGTTGAGGATCAGGATATGGTAAAAGAATTATCTTTGAATAAGATCGATTCCGTCTGTTTTGGATCAGGGATCAATTATTTGAAGTATAAGAAAGAGTATTTAAATGATCTGCTGGAGAAATGTGAAGCTCCTTTGATCATTGATGCGGAAGGATTGAGACTGCTTGCAGAGGATGAATCTTTATATGCAAAGAATCAGAAACTGATCCTGACACCTCATATGGGAGAGTTTTCTGCTTTAACACATTTAAGTATTGAAGATATTGAAAAGAATAAAGAAGAGATCGCAGTGAATTTTGCGAAAGAAAAGAATGTGATATTAGTGCTGAAGGGGATGAATACATTGGTTATATCTCCTGAAGGTGAAGTCTATATCAATGACAGCGGCAATGAATCTTTGGCCAGGGCAGGGAGTGGAGATGTGCTTTCCGGTATGATCACAGGCTTATGTGCTTTATATGAAGATACATATACTGCAGTCAAAGATTCCGTATGGCTTCATGGCTATCTGTCTGATATGAATATCAGGTCTCATTCTGTAGAAGTTTTTGATCTGGAAAGCTACCCGAAGCTTGCGGATATGTTCTTTTTTGAAGGTCGGTAGGATATTATAGAACCAGTGGCGGTTAGCCTTTACTAACTCTATATTTTATATGATATAATTTCAGTGTAATTTGATACGGAAAATGAATTTTTTTCGTGGAAATTTTATCGAACGATAGGAGGATAAAATAATGGCTCATTTGCAGGAAGCGGCTGTTAAGCAGATCACTGAGATCTGTGATCGTTACAAAGACGAGCAGACTCCGCTGATGATGATTTTGAGTGACATTCAGAAGGAATACGGCTATATTCCTCTTGAAGTTCAGGAGCTCGTTTCTGAAAAGACCGGGATCTCTGTTGCCGAAATCTATGGTGTTGTTACATTCTACTCATTCTTCTCTTTGAAGCCGAAAGGCAAGAATGTCGTAGGCTGCTGTCTGGGTACAGCTTGTTATGTCAAGGGTGCTCAGCAGGTCATCGACAAGTTCTCTGAGATCCTGGGTATCAAACCGGGTGAGACTTCAGAGGACGGTTTATTTACTCTGGATGCATTGAGATGCATCGGTGCCTGCGGTATCGCTCCGGCTGTTCAGATCAACGGAACAGTCTATCCGAAGATGTCTGTAGACCAGGTCGCTCCTTTGATCCAGAAGTATAAAGACGGAGGTGCAGCATAATGTCAGAAATGATCCGCAATTTTGAAGAGCTCGAAGCAAAACAGGCTGCCTGTACGAAGTGTCTGGAAGACAAGTTCTCCGGAAACGACGGCAAGCGTCATATCGTGCTCTGTGGTGGTACTGGCTGTCTTTCTTCTCATTCCGCTGAGATCAGAGAGAAATTCGAAGAAGTGATCAAGGCTGAGGGTCTTGATGACAAGATCACTGTCAATCAGGTCGGCTGCTTCGGTTTCTGTTCACAGGGTCCGTTCGTAAAAATCTTCCCTGAAGACACTCTTTACAGAATGGTAAAGATGGAAGATGTTGAAGAGATCGTTGAAAAGGATCTCAAGAACAACGAGATCGTTGATCGTCTGCTTTATGTCGATCCTCAGACAAAGGAAAAGGTCACAAAGCAGGATGATATCGAATTCTACAAGAAACAGATCAGAATCGCTCTGCATGGCTGTGGTGCGATCGATCCGGAAAACATCGATGAGGCTTTAGGTGCTGAGGCTTTCAAGGGTCTGGCTAAGGCTTTAAAGATGGACAGAAAAGCTGTCATTCAGGAAGTCCTGGATTCCGGTATCAGAGGAAGAGGCGGTGCCGGCTTCCCAACTGGTAGAAAATGGTCATTCGTTCCTGATACAGATGGTCCTAAGTACTTAGTATGTAACGGTGATGAAGGTGACCCGGGTGCATTCATGGACAGATCGATCCTGGAAGGTAATCCGTTTGCGGTTATCGAAGGTATGATGATCGGCGGTTACGCTATCGGTGCACAGAACGGTTACTTCTACGTCAGAGCTGAGTATCCGATCGCTGTCAACAGACTGAAACTCGCGATCAAGGCGATGGAAGATGTCGGTTTATTAGGCGACAATATCTTAGGTACTGACTTCAGTTTCAGAGTTCACATCAGACTCGGTGCAGGTGCATTCGTCTGTGGTGAAGAAACTGCATTACTGAACTCAATAGAAGGCAAGCGTGGTATGCCTAGACCTAGACCTCCGTTCCCGGCTGTCAAGGGTCTCTGGGGTTGCCCGACTTGTGTCAACAACGTTGAAACACTCGCAAATATCCCTTATATCTTAAGAGAAGGTGCCGGCAAGTTCGCTGCGATCGGTACAGAAAAGTCTAAAGGTACCAAAGTATTCGCACTTGGTGGCAAGATCAATAACGTTGGTCTGGTAGAAGTTCCAATGGGAACTACCCTGAAAGAACTGATCTATGACATCGGCGGCGGTATCCCTGATGGCAAACAGTTCAAGGCGATCCAGACCGGTGGTCCTTCAGGCGGATGTCTGACGGCTGCCAACCTCGATACTCCTATCGATTACGACAACCTGATCGCTGCCGGTTCCATGATGGGTTCCGGTGGTGCCATCGTCATGGACGAAGACAACTGTATGGTCGACGTTGCAAAGTTCTATATGGAATTCATCTGCGACGAGTCATGCGGTAAGTGTTCACCATGCCGTATCGGTACTAAGAGAATGCTGGAGATCCTGACCAGGATCACAGAAGGCAAGGGCACGATGGAAGACCTGACTGCTTTACAGGAATTGGCTAACAACGTCAAGACCAACTCTCTGTGTGGCCTTGGACAGACTGCTCCAAACCCGATCTTATCGACAATGGCTTCCTTCATGGATGAGTACATCGCTCATATCCAGGATAAGAAGTGTCCGGCTCACGTCTGCAAGAACCTGATGGCTTACGTGATCGACAAGGATAAGTGCTTCGGCTGCCAGATGTGTGCTAAGAGCTGTCCGGCAGATGCGATCCACCATATCACTCCGCAATATGTTGCCCCGGGCAAGAAATTACCGGCAATGTATATCGATGTCAATAAGTGTGTCAAGTGCGGCGCTTGTATTGCGACATGTAAGTTCGGCGCAATTTCAAAGCAGTAGGAGGGACGAAGAATGGAATTAGTAAACATTAAAATTGAAGGCCAGGAATATCAGGTAGAAAAAGGCCTTACGATCCTTGAAGCTGCAAAGAAATGCGGCTATGAGATCCCCTCATTATGTGCATTCAATCACGGTGAATGTTCATTGGCATCATGCCGTGTCTGTCTTGTAGAAGCGCAAGAAGGCAAAGGTCCTAACAGACTGGTCGCATCTTGTGTCTATCCGGTATCAGAAGGCATGAATATCACGATCGGTTCTCCAAAGGCGACTGCAGCCAGAAGGACTTCCGTCGAATTATTACTTTCCAACCACAACCGCAACTGCCAGGAATGTGACAAGAACGGTAAGTGTGAACTGCTCCATGTCGCTCAGGTGACTGGCGCAAGAGAAAACATGTATGAAGGTGAAAAGACTCCGACAACTGTCGATATGCTTACACCTTCGATCAAGAGAGATACTTCCAAATGTATCCTCTGCGGCAGATGTATCGCAAGATGCGGAAGCGCACATGGTTTATCCGTATTAGGTTTCGAGAGACGTGGTTTCAACACGATCGTTGCTCCTGCTGAAAACAGATCATTCAAGGATTCTCCTTGTATCCTCTGCGGTCAGTGTACGACAGTATGTCCGACAGGTGCTTTGATGGAAGTTTCCGAGATCGACAAGGTCGATGCAGCATTCAAGGCTGGCAAGCACGTTGTCGTTCAGGTTGCTCCGGCTGTCAGAGCTTCCTTAGGCGAAGAATTCGGTCTTCCGATCGGTACTCCTGTTACCGGCAAGATGATCGCCGCTTTAAGAAGACTTGGCTTTGAGAAGTGCTACGACGTCAACTTCGGTGCTGACTTGACGATCATGGAAGAAGGTACTGAATTACTGAACAGATTGACTAACGGCGGTGTATTACCGATGTTCACATCATGCTCACCGGGCTGGGTCAACTACGCAGAATACTACTATGGTGACCTGCTCGATCATCTGTCATCCTGCAAGTCTCCGCACCAGATGCAGGGCGCTATCATCAAGTCTTACTGGGCACAGCAGAAGGGTTATGATCCGAAAGACGTATTCGTCGTTTCCATCATGCCATGTGTTGCCAAGAAGTTTGAGAAAGAAAGACCTGTCATGGAAGTCGAAGGCATCAGAGATGTCGATGGAGTACTCACTACAAGAGAACTGGGCTAGCTGATCAAGAGATCAGGTATCAACTTCAATAAGCTCCCTGAAGAAGAATGGGATCAGGAC
>JAFYHT010000027.1 GCA_017539025.1 Erysipelotrichaceae bacterium | reverse complement strand
CTGATCACATAGAAAGGACGCCAGGGATTGTGGATAAGTCCACTTTCCTTAAGCGTCCTTTATTGTCAGTAATTCAATCAAACCCTACGATTTCTTAAAGGTGACCACCTTGTGAAACCCTATGATTTTTTAAACTACCAAGAAAAGCAGGTCTACCCTGCTTATCCAATGTTATTTTCTTAAACCTAATTTCGCAACGAGATCTCTGTATCTTGCGACATCTTCCTTCTTGAGGTATTCCAGTAAGCTTCTTCTCTTACCGACCATCATCAGAAGACCTCTGTTAGAATGGAAATCTTTCTTGTTCTGCTGCATATGAACAGTTAATCTGTTGATCGTTGCAGTCAGTAATGCGACCTGGACTTCTACGGAACCGGTATCGCCTTCAAATCTTGCGAAATCCTTTACGATCTTCGCCTTTTCAGCTTTTGATAACATTTTTCTTTTCTCCTTTGTTTTCTTATCGATTGTAACCGGGTAAGGATCCGGAGATGGTCCAAACTCAGTAACAATGCCTAATTAATATAACATGATGACCTTCTGATTTCAAGAGATCATTTCTTCTTTTCTCTGCCTCTGTGATAAGTATAAGTGATCGAAGCGATCTTTTTGGCCAGAGTTGCATCTGCCTGTCCTTTCAGCATCCTCCATCTCCAGTTGCCGAGACTTCCCGGTTTATTGATGGTAGCTTCTTCCCCTAAACCGAGATAATCCTGCATCTGCGCGATAAACAGATATGCGACAGTAGACATACCGCCTCTGATGAAACCGAAGTTATATCCTTCTTCTTCATTTAATCCGAAATATCGTTTTGCGTAATCGAGGTCTTTTGGTTTTGCGTTTTCTAACCAGCCCATGATCGGCAGATTGTCATGGGTTGCGATATAGCAGACACAGTTCTCATTCTGGTTATGTGGGCAGTGATAGCTGCTTCCATCCGGTGTCATCGCAAATTCCAGGACTCTCATGCCCGGGAATCCGGACTGTTCCAATAATTTTGTAACGGATTCAGTGATTACACCCAGATCTTCAGCGATGAATTCGACATTGGAGAACCAGTCTCTGAGTACTCCTACAAAATCGATAGATGGTCCTTTTTCCCAATGACCGTTCTTTGCGGTCTTTTCGCCATACTTGACTGACCAGTATTCCGCAAAACCGCGGAAATGGTCGATCCTGATGACATCAAAGAACTTGGAAACGCCGGCAACACGGTCGATCCACCACTTGTATCCTGTCTGTTTCATATAGTTCCAGTTATACAAAGGATTTCCCCAGAGCTGACCGTCCTTTGAGAAATAATCAGGCGGTACACCTGCGATATCTTTTGGAACTTTCGTATTCTCATCCAGCTGGAACTGTTTTGAATCACTCCACACATCAGCGGAATCCATTGCGACATAGATCGGCAGGTCTCCGATGATCTTGATCCCCTTTTCATGCGCATATTCTCTCAGTTTTGCATACTGATCAAAGAAGAGATACTGCAGGAACTCATAGAATGCGATATCCTCTTTCAATTCTTCTTTATATCTTGCAAGAGCATCCGGATGTCTTTCTCTGATCGAAGCATCTGGCCACTGCAGCCAAGATGCAGAGTCAAAGTGCTTCTTGAGCGCCATGAATAAGGCATAGTCTTCAAGCCAGTTTTTGTTTTCCTCTACGAATCTCTTCAATGGTTCTTCTAAGAGATCCTTTCCTTTGAGAAAAGCCTTATGAAGGATCGGATATCTCGTGTTGTAGAGAAAACCGTAATCCACATAGTTTTCATCTTCAACTTTCAGGCCTTTCAGATCTTTCTTTTCCAGCAAGTCGTCTTTCACAAGAAGATCGAGATCGATGAAATATGGATTTCCGGCAAAGGAAGAGAATGACTGATATGGTGAATCGCCATAGCTCGTCGGTCCGATCGGCAACACCTGCCAGTAAGTCTGATCGGCTTTTACAAGAAAATCAATGAAACGATAAGCCTCTTTGCCTAAAGTTCCGATACCATATGGAGACGGTAAGGACGAGATAGGCAAAAGGATACCTGCACTTCTAGTTTTTTTCATACTATTCCCCTTAAATACTCTATTATTATTTTAGCTTAAATATTAAAATAGAATTGATATTTTTCACAATTTGAATCAATTGGAGGTATCTATGTTCAAGAAAATCTTTTTCATTCTGCTGATACTGATGATGTGCGTATCCTGTTCTTCAAAAAAGGAAGCTGATAAGACGGACGATAACTACAGGGTATTCTATGAGATCTTCGTCGGATCCTTCTCCGACAGCAACAATGACGGGATCGGTGATCTCAGAGGCATCATCAACAGGCTTGATTATCTCAATGATGGAAACATCAATTCCAAAGATTCCTTGGGGATTCAGGGAATCTGGCTGACACCGATCTTCTATTCCCCTTCCTATCACAAATACGATGTCATCGATTACTATCGCATCGATCCGACATTCGGAACGCAAGATGACCTGGATGAACTGATCAGAAAGTGTCATGAAAGGAATATCCTTGTCATACTGGACATGGTGATCAATCACACTTCATCACAGAATGAGTGGTTCAAGCAGTTCACGCAGGCTCATCAAAGCAACGATTACAACAACAAATACTTTGATTACTATACGTATTCCTACAATGGAGAGAATCCGGCAAATCGAGCATTCTGTTCCCTGGAATATACTGATCAGAATTATGAATGCAACTTCTCATACGATATGCCGGAACTCAACTTCGATAATGAAAATGTCAGAAACGAAGTACTCAATATCGCAAAGTATTACCTAGATAAGGGTGTCGACGGATTCCGTTTCGATGCTGCAAAATACATCTACTACAGCAATACCTCTTCTTCCCTTGATTTCTGGAACTGGTATACGAATAAACTGAAAGAGATCAAGGAAGATGTCTATCTGGTTGGTGAAGTATGGAGCGGAGAAAGCGAAGTCAACGATTACATCAGACAAATGAACTGTTTCAACTTCTCAGTCTCACAGGCAGATGGTCAGATCGCAAATTGCGTAAAAAGCTCTGATGTCAATAGATTTGCCTCATATATCCAG
This sequence comes from Erysipelotrichaceae bacterium, assembly GCA_017539025.1. Lineage (GTDB taxonomy): Bacteria > Bacillota_I > Bacilli_A > Erysipelotrichales > Erysipelotrichaceae > Colivicinus. Next base: position 191 of record JAFYHT010000027.1, on the reverse strand, counting down.
AATTATCAAAGCACATTGAATACGATCAATCCGGGTTCCATGCCGATCCCATTCATTTCCAATCACGATATGGACAGATCAGCTGGATATCTCAATGTCGCTAATGGTCAGGCTTATCTTGCCGCAAGCCTTTACATCCTGTCACCCGGTTCCCCTTTCATCTATTATGGCGAAGAGATCGGTATGAAAGG
>JAFYHT010000026.1 GCA_017539025.1 Erysipelotrichaceae bacterium | reverse complement strand
GGCTCTCTTACGTCAAATCTTCCAAGGATGGCGATTATTATGACGGTGGCAGTGCTGTGACGATCGTGGAGTTCAAATGAGCGATCTGAAAGAAAAACTCAAGACACTTCCGAAGAAACCGGGTGTCTACTTACATAAAGATAAAGACGGAAAGGTGATCTATGTCGGCAAGGCGATCAACCTTTTTAATCGTGTCAATTCCTACTTCAGAGGAGCTCATGACTATAAGACCACCAAGCTTGTCAGTAATATCGCTGATTTTGATTACATCGTCACCAAATCGGAAAAAGAAGCTCTGATCCTGGAATACAACCTGATCAAGGAATACGATCCCAAATACAACATCGTCTTCAAGGATGACAAATCCTATCCGTATATCCTGATCAAGGACTGCAAAGAACCTTATGTCAGCGTCGTCAGGATGAAGAAGAAATCAAGATTCAAGGGTAAATTATATGGTCCGTTCCCGGATGTCGGTGCTGCCAGGAATATGGTCGAACTGATCAATAAGCTCTATCCCACAAGGAAATGTGAGAATCTCAAGAAAGATCTCTGTCTTTACTATCACCTGGGACAGTGTCCAGGTTATTGTAAGATCGATGTTCCTGAAGAAGAATCCCAGAAGGTGAAGGATGAGATCATCTCCTTCCTGGATGGAGATAACAGGAAAATCCTGAATGATCTCAAAGACAAGATGAATGATTGCGTTGAAAAGCTGGACTATGAAAATGCGGCTTATTACCGTGATCTGATCGAAGATGTCAGACAAACCAATCTCAAACAGGATGTTCAGAAAAACAACCGGGAGACTTTCGATGTCTTCAACTATCACAGCGAAGACGGCTATATCGCAATTACCGGACTTTTCGTCAAACACGGAAGGTTATTGTCTTCTGATAAGTTCATCGATTATCTGGTTTCCGATCCTGTCAACTTTGTGACCTCATACATCTATCATTTCTATGAGATCAATGAACTTCCTAAGAAACTGTATGTTCCGAAAGAGATCTATGAGTATCTCAAGGATGTCTATGACTGTGCTGTCGTATCCAGAGGCTATAAATATCAGCTTTTAAAACAGGCGAAGACAAACTGTATCGAATCATTGAAACAGAATCGCAGTATCATCACAAATAAGGAAAACTACCGCGATCAGCTGGATGAAGAATTCCAGAGGATCTTCCATAAACCGATCAATACGATCGAACTTTTCGATAACTCCCATACGGGCGGTGTCAATACGGTAGGGGCAATGGTCGTCTATAAGGACTTCAAGCCTTCCAAGAAGGATTATCGCTTATACAAGCTGGAAGAATCGGCAGATGATCTTTCTTCCATGAGGGAGATGTTGTATCGAAGATATTTCCGCGTACTGAAAGATAACCTGGAAAGACCGGATCTGCTGATCGTCGATGGTGCCAGGATACAGATCGATATCGCCAAAGAGATCTTGGGCTCTTTAAACATGGATATCACGATCGTTGGTCTGGGAAAAGATGATCATCACAACACTTCCTACATGATGGATGCGGATTATCAGATCATCGATATCAAGAAGGATTCCAATCTCTTCTTCTTCCTGGCAAACATGCAGGATGAGGTACACCGCTTTGCGATCACATATCACAAGAAGCTTCGTCAGAAATCCATGTACAAGTCCGTTCTGGACGATGTAAAAGGCTTGGGGCCTAAGACGAGAGTTAAATTACTGAAAAAGTATAAGACGATCTCCAATCTGAGGACACTGTCTTTAGAAGAACTGGAAACAGTTCTGAATCATAAAACGGCAGAAGAATTGTATAATAAACTGAGAGAAGAAAATGCTTAAGAATATTTCCGACTATCTGTCAATGATGACACTGATCTTTATCACCGCATACAGTATACATGTATTCCTTTTGGCGATCTTAAGCAGAGAAAATGATGACAATACTCTCGACAGGATGGAACTGTTGAGGGATTATCTGAATAACGAGGAAGAATAATGGACAACAATACACTGCTGATCGTGATGGCATCTCTTTTTGTAGTTACGTTCATCCTGATCTTACTGATCGTTTTGAACAACGCCAAGAAGACAAACGATCTCAACAATGAGCTGACCAGGTCGATCTATGAGATCCGTTCTTCCTTGAACAGAGATTTCTCGGATCTTTCGGAACGTTTGAACTCCAATATCATTCAGTCTCATAAAGCATCCAACGAAGTATTCAACCGGATCAACGAGAGGATGGTCAGGATCTCGGCAGCCCAGGAAAACCTGAATGAACTATCAAAAGATCTGATGTCCTTGCAGGATATATTGACAGACAAGAAAAGCAGAGGATCCTTTGGGGAAGTGGAGCTCTATTCACTGCTTCAGAGTGCCTATGGGGATGATGAGACTTTCTACAGGAAACAATACAAGCTTCCTAACGACTATATCGCTGATGCGGCGATCTTCGGAACGCCATCTTTAGGGATCTTATGTATCGACTCCAAATTCCCACTTGAAAACTACCGTCACATGATGGATATGGGGCTGGATGAGAAAAGCAGGGAACTCTATCGAAGGAAATTCAGGGATGACGTCAAGAAACACATCGATGACATCCACAAGAAATACATCATCGAAGGAGTGACAGCCGATCTGGCATATATGTTCATCCCGGCAGAAGCCATCTTCTCTACGATCTATTCTTCTTTCAATGAACTGGTAGATTATTCCTATCAGAAAAAAGTTTATATCGTTTCTCCTACGACGCTGATGGCTTATATCACTGCAATCCGTTCGATCTATCTTGGCGTCAAAAAAGACGAACAGGCCAGACAGATCGCAGTATTGTTGTCTGAATTATCAGCAGAGTTCAAGCGCTATGAAAAGCGCAATGAAGAGTTGTATAAAACATACGAGAACATGGGTTCATTATTCAATGACATCCATACGACATCGAAAAAGATATCAAAACGATTTGATCGGATCAACAATGGTGAATTCGAAGAAAAAGAAGGCTGATGATTGCCTTCTTTCTTTAATATTTGATCTCCAGACCGACTTTTTTCTTGACTTCTTCCAATTTTGGATCGGCGATAGCGGCAGCTTTTGCGGCACCTTCTTTTAAGATCGTTTCCAGTTGTCTGGATTCAATGATCTCGTGATATCTTGTCTGTATCTTTTCCAGTTCTGCGCAGACGACATCGGCGACATAGCCCTTGAGCTTGCCATAGCCCTGGCCTTCAAATTCCTTGACGATATCTTCCATCGATCTGTTGGATAATGCGGAAGCGATCTCGATCAGGTTGTATAAGCCCGGCTGGTTTTCTTTGTCCAGCTGAATGATGCCGATGGAATCGGTAACGGCAGACATGACTTTCTTTCTGGCTGCCTTGAGGTCATCCAGCAGGTAGATGCAACCCTTATTTGTCTCATCGGACTTGGACATCTTCTTGGAAGGATCGGACAGAGACATGATCCTGGCACCGACCTTGGCGATCAGCGGTTCCGGGACAACGAATGTTTCACCATACTTGTTGTTGAAACGCTGAGCGATATCTCTTGTGAGTTCAACATGTTGTTTCTGGTCTTCACCAACCGGAACATAATTGGCATCATACAGTAAGATATCTGCTGCCATCAGACAAGGATAGGTATAAAGTCCGGCAGTCATATTCTTTTCGCCTTTTGCGGATTTGTCCTTGAACTGCGTCATACGGTTGAGCTCTCCAAGATATGTGTTACAAGCCATGATGTAACCGAGTTCCGCATGGCTGTGGACATCCGTCTGTAAGAAGATCGTCGCCTTATTCGGATCCAGACCGCAGGCCAGATATAATGCGACCGCATCCGTCAGATTCTTCTTGAGATCTTCCGGATCCTGATATTCAGTGATGCAATGCAGGTTTGCGATGAATACGATCATCTCGTAATCGTCCTGATAATTAACGAAATTTCTTAAAGCGCCGATGTAGTTTCCTAAAGTCAGCTGGCCGGTCGGCTTGATGCCTGATAACATTCTTTTCATTTCTGATCCCTCCTAAACAAATAAAAAGGTGATATCCAAAGGGCGCAGATGCGCGGTACCACCTTTATTTCTCACTTTCTTCTTTAACGCAGAACTACGGAAACGACTCGTGCCGTTTCATCAGTCAGGTCCCAATTCGTGCTGCAGGATGCGGCCATTTCCACCATACGTGACCTCTCTGAAGTCATCTTGTGCAGACTACTAATTCCTTTATTAATCTTAATCCAAGACGGGCGTAAAAATCAAACATCCTGTTGTATAATACTGTGTATGATAGTCGTATATACATCACCGGGATGTTCATCATGCCGGAAAGTCAAGAATTATCTTAAAGATAACAACCTCAAGTTTATCGAGAAGAATATTTTCAATACGCTGCTCAACAAGGAAGAGATCAAGTATCTGATCTCCAGAACTGAGAACGGTACGGATGATATCATCTCGAAGCGTTCCAAGATCATTCAGGAAGATCGTGTCGATATCGAATCGATGTCGATCAATGAACTCTGCGATTTCATCGTTGAAAATCCTTCGATCTTAAAAAGGCCTATCATCATCGATGACAGGAATCTTCAGGTCGGATATGACGAGGAAGAGATCGAACTGTTCAAGAAACTGAAGTCCATCTCTAGATGCGAAGGTGTATGTCCACATTATGAGACGTGCGGAGAGATCAGGAAGGAATGTTGAAAGTTCTTGTAGGTCTTTCAGGCGGCGTTGACAGCGCTGTCGCAGCTTATCTTTTGAAACAGGCAGGTTACGAAGTTACCTGCTGTTTTATGCGTAACTGGGATTCCGCATTGAACAATGATACTTTAGGAAATAATACGTTAAACAATGATATCTGCCCGCAGGAAGAAGACTACAACGATGCGAAAAAAGTGGCTGATTCTTTAGGGCTGGAACTCTTAAGAAGCGATTATATCGAAGAATACTGGAATTCGGTCTTTAGAAACTTCATCGATGAATATGAAAAAGGCAGAACACCGAATCCCGATATCTTATGTAACAAATACATCAAGTTCGATCATTTCCTTCGTTTTGCGAAAGAAAAGGGTTTTGAAAAGATCGCAACCGGCCATTACTTCAAAAGTGAAGAGATCGATGGCGAGATGAGATATTTCAAGGCAGCCGATCTCAATAAGGATCAGTCCTATTTCCTGGCACAGGTTGATAAGGCAGCTCTGGATAGGAGCTTATTCCCTTTAGGAGATATCGATAAGACCGAGGTCAGAAGGATCGCCCATGAACTGAAACTGGATGTCGCGGACAAGAAAGATTCAACCGGTATCTGTTTTATCGGTGAACGTGACTTCCGGAAGTTCTTGATGAACTACATCCCGATGAAGGAAGGAAAGATCATCGATATCGATACAAAAGAAGTCATCGGAACTCATCAGGGTGTCTATTACTACACGATCGGTCAGAGGAAGGGCTTTGGCGTCGGTGGTAACAGAGGACCTTACTATTGTGTCGGCAAGGACGTCAAAAAGAACGAATTGTATCTGACTTCAGTTGAAAATGAGGAATATCTGTATTCCGATTCCTGTCTGATCGAAGACATCAACTGGATCAGGCAGATCGAAGATAAGGAGATTCAATGCAAGTTCAGATACCGTCAGCAGGACAATGCAGTGGAAATTGAAAAGATCTCCGATACTTCTGCGATCTTGCGATATCCGCAGAAGATCAAGGCAGTCACACCGGGTCAGCAGGCCGTCTTCTATAAAGATGGCGAACTGCTTGGCGGCGGTGTCATAGAGAAGACTTACATTCAGGGGAATGACCTCAATGAATGGCTCATGGAAAGGATCAATGGAAACTGAGGATCTCATAGAAATACTGGAAGGGGAATTCACTCACATCGTCTATAAGAGCGATTCCTACATGGTATCCAGATTCAAAACAGAACAGGGGACGATCACAGTGACCGGTCCTTCTTTTGATTTTGAACAAGGTGAAAAATATGTCCTGACCGGATCTTATGTCGATCATCCAAGATACGGATTCCAGTTTTCGATGTTGACGGTGGAAAAGTATATCTCTACCAGGAAAGATGAGATCATCTCCTTTTTGCGTGGCAAGACCTTCCCCGGCATCGGCAAGAAAGCTGCAGAAAAGATCTATGAGTATTTCGGCAGTGATACCTTGAAGATCCTGATGGAAGATCCATCGAAAGTACTGGAAGTTGGACTCAATGATAAACAGATCCTTTCGATTCAGAGTGGCTTTGAAGCGATGAATGATCCGCAGAATGAAACGATGTTGTATCTTGTCTCCAATGGTTTCAACAATCTGGATGCGGGAAAGATCTTTTCCCGTTTCAAGCTGGTAACGATGGAAGTGGCGGAAGACAATCCGTTCCGTTTCTATAACGAGGTCTACGGGATCAGCTTCGATAAGGTCAAGAAATTTGCTTCGACGATCGAATTTGACGATGCCCAGAACAAGTATCTGGAAGCTTATCTGATCCATCTGATCTCTGATTACTGCTTCAGTTCTGGAGATTTGTATATCACATATAAAAAGCTGACATCCATCCTGGACTACTATGGAAGGATAGACAATCTGGATGAGATCATTGAAAGATGTATCGATAAGAATTATCTGTTTGTGGAAAACGAGAGGATCTATCTGTTCAATGACTATCAGGATGAAAGATATATTTCGGATTTCATACTCAATTTCAAGGGTTCTTTAAATCTGGAAAGCGATCTGATCGAGCAGGGGATCGAGGAGATCGAAAACAGAGAGAAGATCACTTATCACGAAAAACAGAAAGAAGCGATCAGAAACTTCTTTGAGAATGATATCTCGATCATCATCGGCGGTCCGGGAACAGGAAAAACCACGATCGTAAGGACGATGGTCGATATCTTCAAGGAAAATTTCCCGTTCTCCAATCTGATCGTCGCTGCGCCAACCGGCAGAGCAGCCAAGAGGATCAACGAGATCTGTGAAGTGGAATCCAAGACCATCCATTCTCTCTTGAAGTGGAACAAGGAAAACAATACCTTTGTATTCGATATTGAAAATCCAATTCTGTATGATGCGCTTATCATTGATGAGTTCTCGATGGTTGACAATAATCTGTTTGCCTCGCTAGTCAAGGCTTCTTCAAGAGTGAAGAAGATCTGTATCATCGGTGACTATGATCAGTTGCCTTCGATCAGACCGGGCAATGTCTTACACGATTTGATCGATTCCAGGATCATTCCGGTTACGGAGCTGGAATACAATTACCGTCAGTCTGAGGGCAATCAGATCGTCGATCTGGCTTATGACATCAACAGGAAAGATATCTCATTTGACAGGTATTCCAAGGATGTCACATTCTACGATATCCTGCATGATCGTTTCGATCTTGTCGATCTGATCAGAAAAGACATGGAAGAAGGCTATGACCTAGATGAGATACAGATCCTGGCGCCGATGTATAAGGGTGACTGGGGGATCGATCATCTCAATCTGATCTTGCAGGAAGCATTCAATCCAAAAGACTTCTCTAAAAACGAAAAAAAGGCCGGAAAGTACACATTCCGTGAAAGCGACAAGGTCCTTCAGCTCAAAAACAGGCCTACAGATGACGTCTATAACGGAGATATCGGCATTCTGGAAGAAATTGATGACAAAGAGAAGTGTTTAATGGTAAACTACTCGGGTACATATGTGTTCTATCAGTATGAAGAGCTTAGTGACATCTCTCTGGCGTATGCAATGTCTGTCCATAAGGCCCAGGGTTCTGAGTATCAGATCGTCTACTTCATATTCAATCGGAACAACTTACATATGTTGAACAAAAACCTGATCTATACCGCTATTTCCAGAGCCAAGAAGAAGCTTGTCATCATCGGCAGGGAAGATCTTCTGGAACAGGGTATCTCAAGGTCATTGAAAAGACGTAATACAGGTCTTTTGGAGTTATTGACAAATGAAAAATGATAAAACAAGAAGGATCGCCGGGATCTCGATCATGGCAGCGATCGTTATCGTGCTGCAGCTACTAGGTTCCTTTATCCGTTTCGGTCCGTTTTCGATCTCGCTGGTGCTGATCCCGATCGTTGTCGGTGCGGCATTATACGGTCCGTATGCCGGCGCATTATTGGGTTTCATCTTCTCGATGGTAGTCTTATTATCGGGTGATGCGGCAGCATTTCTGGCAGTCAATGTATTCGGAACGATATTCACAGTTCTGGCAAAAGGCACTTTAGCCGGCTTTTGTGCAGGTGTCGTATATAAGCTGTTCTCCAAGAAGTCATTCCTGGCAGCAGTCATGGCAGCCATCACATGTCCTCTCGTCAATACCGGCATCTTCCTGCTTGGTTGCCTTCTGTTCTTCCTTCC
>JAFYHT010000025.1 GCA_017539025.1 Erysipelotrichaceae bacterium | reverse complement strand
GTCTTCCAGTAAGTCCAGATATAGACATCGTTTCCGGTATAGTCCGAAGCATCCGTTACAAGCTTTCCGTCTTCGGTATAGAACTTATACATCTCGCCGTTTTCTTTGTAACAGGACTTCGCCTGAACGAAAGAGACCTGTATCAGTCCGGAATCGAAGATGATCTCGCCGATATAATCTTCGTTGATCGCCTTATTTTCATCGTAGAGCTGGCGATACTGTTTCTTCAGTTCTTCCAGTTCATCGACTTCTTCTACGACACTCTGTTCAGGAACATTCTCGTTTCTTTTCGGCAGAGAAATAACGCCTGCCGAGATCAGCACAAAAATACTTGCGCAGATCGCAAGGAAAGAAACGATGAAACCGAACAATGTCTTTTTATTCATGTTTTTCATTCTTATTCAACAAAACAGGCATAGTATTCATCATATGTCATATGATGTCTGACAACATCTTCCGCTGTCTCTATGCCCAGATAGCGGATGTGCCATGGTTCTTCGATATAACCGGTGATATCGATCTTTTCGGAAGGATAACGGATGATGAAGCCGTAATGACTGCAGTTTTCATTCAACCACTTTGCGGCATCCGTCTTTCCAAAATCATCCAAGGAAACACCGGGAACACTCACGTCGATCGCCATACCGGTCTGATGTTCGGAATGGCCCGGACGTGCGGAATAGGTATCGACGACTTCTTTCGGATCGCTTCTCAGATACTTGTTGTATAATCCATCCTGATAATCATAAGAGCGGAATGAAGAGACGATATATAAACTGTATCCCTGCTTCTTTGCGTCTTCATAAAGCTTCAGATAGGCATCATAGGTCTTTTCTGTCAGCTGCCCCCTTCCCAAAGAAGGATCGACATCGACAAGATCTTTCGGATAGTAATCCGCAGCCAGTGCGTGGTACTTATTGACAAGGATCAGATCACCTTTGGACATATCCGTAGGCTCGATATCGGTATACAGTTCCTTGTAGCGCAAAGAATTGACCATTTCCATCATTTCATCGAGATCATCATACTGATCCAGATATTTGAGATAAAGAGTTTCATTTCTTTCAATGAAACGATCTTTTGAATACAAAATGAACAGCTTTCCGGAATTCTCCTTATTGAGTATGTTTTCATTGACCAGTCTCATCATCAGTTTCCTTTCCAAAAGACCTTCAAAAGAAAGATACTTTTCCAGATTCTCTTCCCTGAACTGGTCTTCCTTCACAAAAGAAAGGAGATCTTCCTCATAAGTCTCAGAAAAAAGCTGCTGATGTTCCTCACTCAGTCCTTCGATCAAGGCGATATCTTCTTGCGTGTAACCAAGTTCTGACAGCTTTTCGGCAAACGTCTTCTCTTTGGCGCAGGCACAGCAGACCAAAAGTGTTGCCACCAACAATAACAGTTTTTTCATACTATACCGCCAGAGACAAGATCGAGATGATGACCATCATCAATATCACGAATAAGATGATGACTTTTCTTAATGTTTTATTCATTTCTTTGCGTAGTTATCCAATATATTCGTATCAAACGAATAAGTCTTTCTTGCGCGACGCGCATATCTGTTCAATGCATTCTGAATCAGTTCATCACATTCCTGATCAAAACTCAGTCCTTCTTCTTTCCAGAGATAGAAAGCCAGAGAACCAGGGATCGTGTTGATCTCATTGCAGTATACTTTGTCGTCATCCTCATCGATCATGAAATCGATACGGACACAACCGAAGGAATTCAGAACTCTGAAGGCCTTCAATGCGGTCTTTTCGATCTCTTCCTTCTGTTTCTTCTTCAGATCGGCAGGTACCTTTCTGATCGTAGATGCCATACCTTTGGAAGCACCTTTGGCTCCTGCAGCCTTGGCACCTGCAGTCTTAGCTCCACCCTTTTTGGAACCGCTGCCTGGCTGATATTTCTTGTCAAAATCGAGGAAACCGTTGGTCACTTCTTCAATGGCTGAGAATTTTGCCTTGTCATCAGTACCGATGACGGAGATATTGACCTCCTTGAGGTTCTTGATCATCTTTTCAACGACGACTTTGAAATCATATTTCAGACATTCGGAGATCTTTTCTTTGAACTCTTTCTGTGTCTTGATCACTTCGATGCCGATCGAAGAACCCAGATTTGCCGGTTTCGCGATCAAAGGGAAGCCGATCTTTTTTGCCTTGGCGAAATATTCATCGTAATTCTCATCAAAATCAGAATTGTATACGACAAAGTAATCGACCATCGGAATGCCCTGTGCCTTGAAGATGTCCTTCATCGCGGACTTGTCCTGACCCAAAGCACCGCCTAAAACATCACAGGATGTGTAAGGTATATCCAGCATCTGTAAGAATCCGGCCAGAGAACCATCTTCGACATTCGTGCCGTGAACGACCGGAAAAGCCACGTCGATCACTTTCTCCTTCTTGAACATGCCTTTGACAGGCTTGACTTTGACGGTATTTCCGTCTTTATAGATCGTGACCTTTTCCAGGTGAGAAGCGGGATCCTTCAGAAAAGAAGAATAGTTCGCCAGATCAAAAAGCTCATCTCCGATATAGAACTCGTTGTCTTTTGAGATATAGATCGGCAGCACATCATACTTTTCACCGTTCAGTGCGTGGATCGCCTGATTTGCGCTGATACAGCTTATTTCGTGTTCGGTGGATTTTCCTCCGAAAAATACTCCTACATTGATTTTCATAACATCACCATTCTATCACTTCTATACATTAAACGCATCGGGCAGGTCGTTTTCCAGAAGGATCGTATCCCTGCTGGAAAAATGACGGTAAACGTGATCAAACGCTTCTCTCACTGTCTTAAAGACAACGATGTGTTCTTCATCAAAACCGCTCTCCAGTAAGCCTTCTTTGATCGACTTAGTCTGTTTTTCACCGACCAGGATGACATCATCCGCCTTATCGATCATATATCTGCCGAATTCCCTGTTGATCTCTTCTTCCTTTTCACCAAGATCGATCATACCCGGAGTGACGATCACTCTTCTGCCCGGCATCATCTCAAGGACATCCAACGCCATCTTGGAACCGACCGGATTTGAATTGAAAGCATCATCGATGAAAGTGAAGTTGTTGATCTTCTTGACTTCCAGTCGATGTTCGACCTGATTGATATTCTTGACATTCTTCACGATATCCTTCATATCGATCCCCAGTTTCCTGGCGATCGCAATACCGATCAGGATATTCGTAATATTGTGCTTTCCCAAAAGTGAAGTCACGAACTTGTATGTCTTTCCATCGATCTTGACCGAGAACTTCGATCCGTCTTTGGAATAAGTGATCTTCTCCGCAACCAGATCGGCATCCTTGTTTTCAATTCCGACAGAGATCACTTCGCAATGATTCTTGATCTGATAGGAAGCGATATATTCGTTATCCAGGTTGATGAAACCAGTCCCATCAAGTGGAAGCATCTCAATCTCCTTCATCTTTTCTTCGATGATGTTTTCCATACTGTGGAAAGTATTGAGATGTTGCGGACCGATGGAAGTGACGACACCGAACTTCGGTTTTACAAAATCCATCAGATAGCCGATATCTCCGACCTTGTCAGCACCCATCTCACAGACGAATACTTCATGGATCGGCTTCAACATTTCCCTGATCGTCCTGGTGATACCCATCGGGGTATTGTAGGAAGCCGGAGTGATCAGCGTAAACTTATTATCCGCAATGATGTCGTTGACGATATTTTTTGTGGAAGTCTTGCCATAGGAACCCGTGATACCGATCTTCAGGATCTGATCATTCTTCGCAAGGATCATCCTCGCTTCATTTTCATAACGCTTCTTGATCATCTCTTCCATCGGACTGGTAAGAAGTGCCATCGGATAGATCATCAGATAGGACATGATGATGCATAATACGCCAAGGATATCCGCAGGAAGTACCTTCCCTGCCAGGATGAACAGAGAAAGAAGCACAAGCAAAACAGCGATCTGCCTTTTGACTCTGGCAGTCAACACCAGATCCTTGACATAGACAGCCTTGTTTTCTTCATAGATCATCCAGATCGCAAAAGCAAGCGTGATGAAGATACATACCAAGGTCTTTCCCGACTTGAGTAAAGTGCCGATCGTCAGAATGACGATGGAATAGAGAAGTCCCTTGGAAAAATGAATGTTGTTTTTATTGAAGAGCCACTTGGAATACCTGTAAAGTTCATAGTGATTCTGCTGAAACATCTGCAAGGCATGTTTGCAGAAAACGAAACATAAAGACAGATATACGCAAAGATACAGTAATATGATCAGAAAATCATTCATCAGTAATCACTCCTCAAGAAGGCATCCAAAACCAGATTGAAACGCTGTGCCTGATGGAAATAGGCATAGTGATCATCATTCTCAAAGATGACCAGTGCTGCATCTTTCATCTCTTTTTCCATCAGTTTTCCTTTTTCAACCGGTGTTGCATCATCATTTTCTCCAAATACCAGTAGAGTTTCGGTCTCAATATCCTTTAATAAAGGCGTCAGATCCTCATTGACGATCTTCACAAAAGAAGAACGCATGACACCGCTGGAATTGCGATAATCCTCACTTCCTGCATTCTTCATCAGATCATCCCTGTACTTTTCAAAAGGCTTCAAAGACAATATCTTCTTGCCCAGTTTATAAGTATAGACCCTGGCATAGTAATCCACGCCTCTCTTGTCTCTGACTCCGGCCGCACCGGTCAAAACCATCTTATGGACGGGATACCGATACGCGTATTGTAAGGCGATACGACACCCGAAAGAATGAGCGATGATGATCGGATCTTCCACCTTCTTCTCAAGACAGAACTTATGCAGGAACTCACAATACTCTTTACTTCCCCAGGTATCGCTTGGATCATCAGATTCACCAAATCCCGGAAGATCGAAGTTATACACAATAAAATGGCTTTTCAGAAATTCCGATATGAAAGCCATCATTTCCATATTCTGACCCCACCCATGAAGCAGCAGGACAGGTCTTCCCTTTCTTCCTTGTTTTTCATAGTGAAGTTTCATGTCATCTATTACGATCTGACTCATGTTTCAATTATACCCTTTTTGTTTCCCTTTTTCTTCGGCGCTTTCTTCATCTTGCGGTTGGTATAGATACGGAACACTACGCCATCATTCAGATTCTCGCCGGTCACATTATAACCGTATGTCTCAACGACCTTCTTGACGATCGAAAGCCCAAGTCCGAACTTCCCCTTGTTTCCCTTCTCATAAGGCTTGAAGAGCTTATCCAGTCTGTCCTGTTCGATGTTTTCGCCATCGTTATAAACTTCCAGCAGATTGTTCTGCAATACGATCCTGATCTTCCTCTTGGCATAGCGAAGCGCATTGTCCAGAAGGTTTTCAATGACGACGCGCCAAGGTTCTTCATCTCCATGGAAAAAGACCTTTTCATCCAGCTCAGTGATGATCTTGATATCGCTTCTGGTGACGGAAGCAGCCAGGATGGCCTTCTGAATGACAGGAGCCATCTCGAGATTGAGGATATCCTGATTGTTGTCGACAAGATAGCCCATCTTGTTGTAGGTGATCAGAGAATAAACTTTCTTTTCCAGACGATCCGCATTTTCAATGATGACGTCAACGCTTTTTTCCAGAGTGTCATAAGGATAGATACCATCCTTGATCGATTCGGAATAGGATTTGATGGTCGCGATCGGTGTCTTCAGATCATGTGAGATGTTCTGTATCATCTCATCGCGGATGTGCTGCTGCTCGGAAAGCTCATTATTCATGGAAACAAGAGCCTCCGCAACCTCACCGATCTCATCATAACGGTTGACATTGAGCGTTGCCTTTTCACCTGCCTTGATGCGGTTGATATAAGTGATGATCTGATCCAAAGGCCTGATCAAAGACAAGATCCACAAAACGATCAGACCGATCAGTCCAAAGAATACATAGAATGTGATATTGATGATACTGCTGGAAAGTGCCGATCTGAATTCATCACGGAAATTGTTTTTGATGATCGAAACAAGCCTGTTTTCATTGTTATCTCCGAAAGAAATGATCGAATAGACGATCGTCTCGCTGTCGTATTCAAAACTGCTGTCGATCTTTCCTCCTTCAGGATCGGGATCGATCTGATTGAGTATCATACGATTTCTTTCATCCAGAGAATTCAGATAGCGATTGGAATAAGTGTTATATACGAAATGAAGGACGTTTGACTCCGGAGAGATGGTCCTTGTCTCCAGATATTCGTTCTGTGAACGATGGATGAAGACATACATCTGATTATTGACAAAAGAGTCGATGTTACGGTTCAGATAAGCAAAAATAAAAAACAGCAAAAACGCACCGGTAAAAAATACGATGGTGAGAAATTGCTGAATCAAAGTAAAGTTGCTTAACCAAATCCTGAGACGCTTCATCCTAATCTGTAACCGAAACCGTAGATCGTCTGGATATTCATATCCGGCATCTTCTTTCTGAGTCTTCTCAGCGTATCATCTACGACACGATCGGAACCGTAATAGTTCTCATCCCAGACTTTTTCAAGGATCTGTTCTCTCAAAAATGCCGTTCCCCTGTTCTTGACAAACAGCATCAGCAGGTCGAATTCCTTGGTCGTCAGTTCGATCTGTTCGCTTCCTCTGGTAACGGAACGCTGATTCTCATCGATCTCATAGCCGTTGATCTGGATCCTGTCATCTTCCTTATAGACTCTTCTGATGATGTTGTTGACACGAAGGACGAGCTCTTTTGGCGAGAAAGGCTTCGTGATATAGTCATCACTGCCCTTTTCCAGACCGATGATACGATCGAATTCCTTATCTCTTGCCGACATGAATACGACAGGCATATTGGCATTTCTGTTCTTGATCAGTTCGATCAGATCGAAACCCGACTTGTCGTCCAACATGATATCCAGTATCCAAAGATCGCAATCATCATCGATATGCGAGTATGCCGCATCAAAAGTCAGGAAAGAATTCACGAGATATCCTTCCTTTTCCAGATAGGATTTGACCAGTTCATTCAGGTCCTTTTCATCTTCTACGATGTTTATGATCTTTTTCATGCTTTCATTATAAAACAAAAGGAGTATCAGTTGATACCCCTTGTATATTACTGATTTGCCTCGACGATCGTCACATTGACGCTGGATCTTTCCAGATTCAGTGAAACGAATGGATGGCCATTCACCGACGTCTGCAATGGCAGGGTGTATGTGCCAGGTTCGCTTGGCATGACGAAGTATACCTCGATGTCGGAAGGACTGATCGCATTGATGTTGTCAGTAGAACCGGAAACATCGACGTTGACATTCATGAATTCAATATCTGAGATCGCCATATTGTTGTAGTTGTCATGTGCACCAAGCGGAATGTTTTCCAGTGTGATCGTATCGACAGTGGAAAGTGTGACTCTGACGTTGACGACTGTGACATCACTTGCACTGACGCCGCTTGGAAGTGTTACCGGAAGCATGATCTCCTTATCGACATTCTCGGTAACGGTCGACATATCGAAGTTGACATAGACCTCACTGATACCGTTGAGGACATATTCAGGAGCGTAGATCCTGGTCGTCTGATGGTCGATGATCTGTGCCGTATCGATCGCAAGTCCTACCGGGACCTGACCGATCGGATTCAGACGGATCGGAACTTCGCTGGATGGCGAAGAGATCTTGACGCTCGCAGTAATGGAACTCGGAACGATCTCGGCGTTGACGGCCTGACCATATTTGTCATAGGCAACCAAAGGTGCCTCTGTTTCAAAGTCAGTGGTCTGTCCGCTGACATCGATCAGAGCCTTGACCAGAGCGATCGAATTGAGCGTATCCTGCGATGCACGGATGTTGATCTTGGTGCCCTGAGTAAAACTAGGTTCACCAAGGATATAACGGGAATCCATCTGATTCTGATTGATGAAATCATAACTCAGATCGAACTGTCTCGTCGTCTTTTTCTTCAATGTGATCGTCACTTCACTCGGAGAAACGATCGTAGAAACGTTGTCGCCATAACCGACCGCATTCATCTTGATGGTATGCGTACCTTCGGTATAACCTTCCAGATCGACCTGGCAATAACCCTTCTTGCTGGCAGCGTTGTTGACGTTTGCAGCTTCACCGGTGATGACGATCTCGCATGCAGATGGCAATCCTGATAATTCAAAGGTTTCCGAATTGTAACGGGCGTTGATCGAAACATTGCTTAAGACCTTAGATGATGAAAGGACATTGCCTGAGCTGTCATATGTCGCAACAAAGTATGCCAGACATGCCAGCAACAAGGCAAATAATCCCAGATATCTGGTTGAAAAGAAGATCCTGTCGATCAGGGAAGAAACCCATCTGAAAAGCTTGAGGATGTTTTCTTCGATCGTCTCATACTGACCTCTGTTATTTCCTTTGGAAGCGATCTTTTTAGCTGTTTCCAGTTTCTGTTCGGACTTATTCAGCTGACTCATCGTATGCCTCCTTATCCAGATTGTTCTCTATTTCAACAGTCTCTTCCTTGACGGCCTTCAAAGAGTTTCTCTCTTCATTCCTGCCGTGCTTGAAACGGTTGTTGAAAGGAACCTTCATATCGGGTTCATTAGAAACTTTGTTTTCTTCTTCTTTTCTGAACAACGAGAATCCTCTTCTGTCTCTGCTGTCATCAGCGATCTCAACTACGACATCGTCTTCCATCAGCAGAGAGCTCCTTCTCCTGCTGCCTTTTTCGATCGTTGTCGTATCACCGCAGATGACTCTTCTGAGATAGTCTCTGAGCTGCTTTTCATCAACGGAGAAGATCCTTCCGTTTTCAGCGATCGAGATCGCAGAAGTCTCTTCGGAAACGACGATCGTCAGACAATCCGATACTTCCGCAATACCAAGCGCCGCTCTGTGTCTTGCGCCATAACGGGAAGAAAGATTGACATTGGTCGGTGGGAAGTATGCGCTGGCACAGGCTACCCTGTCACCCTGGATGATGACAGCGCCATCATGTAAAGGCGTCGTCGTCATGAAGATGGAACACAAGAGTTCCTTGGTGACTTCCGCATTGACGGAAATACCGGTCTTGATGTAGTCCTGCAAAGACTGAGACTGCTCGATCGTGATCAGAGCACCGACTTTTTCCTGCGACAGAGTGATCGTCGCATCATAAAGCTGCTCGACCAGGTGTTCCTTTTCGTTAGCTAACAATGAGTTGATCCTGGAGAAAGCGTTGGTCTTACCGATCTTCTCCAAAAGACCTCTGATTTCCGGCTGGAAAATGATGATACATGCCAGAAGGCCCCAGTTGATGAAGATATCCGTAAAATATGTTAAAGTCGATAGACCCAGTAATTTCGCCAGACCGTTGACAGCGACTACGGCAATGATGCCTTTGAAGATCTGTACGGTACGGGAGTTGTTCCTGATCGCCTTGATGGCGTAGTAAAACAGGAACCACATTATGGCTATATCTATTACGATCCTGAATACCGACCAGATATTCTGCAATGCCAGATTGATATTATAGTCAGCCATATTCCCTCCTTTTTATACAATTCCTTATTATAACATAGACATGTCCTGATTATACAAAGAGAAAAGCCCGCTTTCGGGCTTCAATCTTACATGGCGTGCTCAACAGGACTTGAACCCGCAACCTTTTGAATCGGAATCAAATGCTCTATCCACTTGAGCTATGAGCACATCAGTCGGTCGAACCGAAACCTCCGTGTCTGGATCTCTGGTTCTCTTCTTCCTCTGCCAGATAGTATTTCAGGAAAACACCCTGTACAAAACGGTCACCCGCCTTGATCGTCATTTCCTTATTTCCCCTGTTTACGACTCCGACGATGATATGTCCTTCGTTATCCGCGAAGTAGTAATCAGAATCGATGATACCGGTCGTGTTTAAAAGTGCCATCTGATAACGGAAACCGAAAGAGGAACGCGGATACAGTTCCAGAACATAGCCTTCATCGATCCGGCAGCGGATCCCGGTCGGGATCTTTACGAAATCACCCGGTTTTAAAGTGACCTCGATCGGTGAATAGAAATCATAACCGGCAGAGCCTTTCGTTGCCCTGCACGGGATCTTGATCCGATCATAAAGATCATCAAAACAGTTACAGAGATCCTTCAGATCGCTTTCAAACTGCTTTTTCGACACCACTTCAAAATCTGCAATTTTCATAAATTTATAGTATCAAACATCTTGCGAAATTAAAATAAGTATGTTATATTTAATAAGCGCTATTTCAACGTATAAAGCGTGTGCTGAAGAAGTACTCAAGTGGTTGAAGAGGTGGCCCTGCTAAGGCCATAGGTCGGCATGTCTGGCGCGAGGGTTCAAATCCCTCCTTCTTCGCCAATATAGTTGCAGATGTAGTTCAATGGTAGAACGCCACCTTGCCAAGGTGGACACGAGGGTTCAATTCCCTTCATCTGCTCCATCATGGTGCGTTAGCGAAGTTGGTTATCGTGCCTCCCTGTCACGGAGGAGATCACGGGTTCGAGTCCCGTACGCACCGCCATTTTAAGCGAAAAGCCTGATAAAATGGGCTTTTTTTCATTGGCCACTTTTTTTCTGATACGTTTGTGATACGATAACACTATTTTCGGTTGAATAATTTCTCGTCCGCATCAGCGATTTTCTTCATGGCTTCCGGCGACATGTGCGTATAAATGGAAGAGTTTACTTCGGCATCCTTCTGTCCCAGCGTCGTCGATCGGTCGTAGACAGAGATGCCCTGGTCCTTGAGATAAGTATTGTAGAGATGTCTGAGCTGGTGGTTCGTGTTCCATCTTAACCCAATCGTTTCCAGAGCCTTCTGCTTGTGATTGTTCAGCGTTCTTTCCGCCATCGGAACATAGCCGTCACCGGGGCGATGGAAGATGAACCATCCCTCGCCATAGTTCGGATCCCGCTTCGCTCTGTCCCTGACTTCTGTCAGGTATTCATACAGGCTCTTGCCGATCACGATCTTTCTATCGCTGCTTTCATTCTTCGGCTCGCCGACTTCGAATTTCCTGTCTTTCGTCTTTCTGGTTACCGATTCATCAACAATCAGCATATTCTCATATTTCAGATCGTTGAACTTCAGCGCCATGCATTCTCCCAATCTGAGCCCTTTATTGCCCATTACAAGGAAGATTCCATAGGTTGGGCTGTATTTCCCATACAGCTTCTCCAGCGCGTCCAGGAACGAATAATATTCCTCTACAGACCAGATGTTCTCTTCCTTCTCTCTTTTCATCAGCTTCTCGTCATGCGTGATCTTGAAGTACTTGACGTTCTTGGCGATATTCGGTTTCACGCCGTAGTTCTCGATCGCAAAGAAGAGAAATTCCTTGAGCTGCTGCAGGATGTCGTTCTTGGATTTGGTCGAATAGGTCTTCGGATCCTCGCTCTTGTCGCTGATCTTGAAGATTTCATTATTCAGCCTGCTGCGGAATTCCAGAATATCCAGATTCGTCAGTGACCTGATCGGCACATCCGGGAGATTGGGAATGATGACCTTGCGGAAATAGTGACAGGTCTTGTTGTAGGTCCCGTAACGCACCTGATCCTTGTAGATGAACAGATACTTCTCCACCGCTTCCGGTATCGTGACGACCTTTTCCGGTCTTGATGATTCTCTGCGTTCCTGATTGGGATTGCTGTCCATCTTTACTTTTCCTGACTTGAGATCGTTCAGGAAGAAGTAGGCATCGATGGAACTCTTGAATCCTCTTTTGATCCGGCACTTGTATTTCACAAGATAGCGGACTTCGTTGTTGCCGTTCTTTCGTTTTAACAGATATCGATTTATGCCGTAGACGTTTTTGCCGTCAAGCTCGATCATAATCGTTCTTCAGCCTGTTCTCATCGAGCATCCGCTGATAGAAGTAGTCTCTGCTCTTGCCGACCAGCTGCAGGACCACATCCGTAGGGACCCTGTTGCCGATCAGCATGATGTTGTTCTTCTTACAGTACTCGATCGTTTCATTTCTGATCGTTGTAGCCTGGGGCTGCCCACAATCCAGCAGCATCTCGATGCCCTTGATCACTAGACTCTCGCTCAGACTCAGCGTATACTTATCCTTCCAGGATAATTTCTTTATCATAATTAAACTCCTTTCTATTGCACTTGTGCTTTGTTTGTTAGCCGTCTTCTGTTGTTTAGATGTCAAAGAACATACGTTATTAAATAATTGAATAGTTAAATTTTATTTATACAAAACAATTATTAATAACGTCTATATTATTGCATTACGTTCAATTAAATGTCAATAAAAAATATTTAATCTTTGTAATATTTATTAACGCTTTATGTTATTATGAATTAAGAGGATGTAACAATGTCATTTTCAACGTACTTAAAAGAACTTAGACAGGAAAAGTGTCTGTCTCAAAACGAACTGGCCAAAATATTGAAAGTGTCCAACTCATCGATCAGAAACATTGAAGCTGGTAGAACAAAACTACCTAGGCATGAAATGTTCTATAATCTTGCTGATTACGTCGGAGGTGATCCGATCGATCTGGCATATGATATTTTTTTCAGAAACGAGGAAGAAGAGTATAACCATAAATTCAGAGTAATCAATAAAATATTTCTTGCCAGTACCTGGGAGCATTACTTTGTTATAGTGCCTGCTCCACATTTTATTTATGATAATGACAAAGTAATGACTTTTGATGGCTTGTACTGGAAATCGGGATTCCCATATTATCGTGTCCTTTTAGGATACTATAATAAAAAAAAGTATCTTGCGGCAATTAACAGCAAAGACAAAACTAATAAACTAAAAGAGGCTATTTATTCCGAAACGCTTTTCATTGATGACCTAGAGAATCCGGAGCATATAAAGGAAATCCGTTTTATTCTCGACAAAGACGATTCGGACGATCGCGTGGTATTTGAGGAACTCAGAAAAATTAAACTATTCAATCTGGGAAAAGAAGTTGAGATCAGCTATGTGTTATTTGACGCGAAGAAAAAGACATACGACTCAAAAACTGAAAAACATTACGTTACTAGAAAGAAATCCCGTATCGGAATATAAAGAAAAATGTGGGCAGTGGCCCACATGATAATATCCCTAATTACAGAACATCATATCGTTTTCCGGAATTGTAAAATATTATTAATGTATGTGATGGAAGGAGTATTTTATGGAAAAGAAATCCCTGGTATTGATTTTATTGTTTATTATGATTCTGATTCCTTTTCTTTTGCCGAAAACAAAGGTAAATGATAATCAAGACCATGAAAAATACGGCGGTCACGGTTTTGAATACATGCACGGATACTCATCCTCTGATTTCACCGGATACCATGTCTATGACGGGGAAAACCTGTATCAGCTGGATCACGAAGCGTCTTTATGGATTGAAAACGAGGAAGACATGCCTATTCTGGACGGTGCGGAAGCCTGCTATCCCGTTTACAGCGCGGTTGCAAAAGCGGTCTATAAGGATATCGGCGATATGGAAAGGAAATACCATGATCTGGCAGAGGAATTCATGGAGAAGATCAGACAAGGGAATGCTGACTATGATTTCAGATTGGGAAGGATCTATGAAGCCAACGGGAAGATCGTTACCTTCACAAATACTTCCGAGGCTTATTACCGCCTGATCGACCGGAAGGTCGACATGGTGTTCGGAGCAAGACCCTCCTGGTATCATAAGCAGCAGGCCACCCATCACAGGGAACAGATCATGACTGTGCCGATAGGGAAGGAAGCCTTCGTTTTCTTTGTGGAGGAAGACAATCCGGTCGATGATCTTTCAAGCGATCAGATAAGGGCCATCTATCACGGCGATATCACGAACTGGAAAGAGCTCGGCGGTCCGGATCAGAAGATCGTAGCGTTCCAGAGGCCTGAGAATTCAGGATCCCAGGTCATGATGAGATGGTTTATGGGCGATGTGGAACTTCAGGAACCGAAAACCTATGAATACGTGACCGGCATGGGCGGAGTAGTGGAAGAGGTCGCGCAGTACCATAACGAAACCGGAGCGATCGGATATTCGTTCAGGTACTTCCTGAGCGAATTCCACCAGGAAGAGCACATCAAGATCCTGACGGTCGACGGCATCGTGCCATCTATTGAGAACATAGAAAACGGAAGCTATCCGGCAACGGTCGATCTGGTCTGCGCCGTTCTGGCATCGAATGAGAAGCCTAATGTTCAGAGAATGATGAAGTTCCTTCTATCGGAAGATGGACAAGAGATCATCGAAGGAAGCGGATATGCCCGACTTGCAGATACGGATGTCAAGGCGACGATAGAAAACGAGCTTGACCGTGTCGTGCCTTCCGAATACAGAAGCAGCGACGAAGATCCATGGATCTTGAAGGTGTACGACTACAACGTCTATTCCGATGAAAGCGATGATGTTTTCGAATTATATATCAGAGACGTTTATTATAAAGGCAGCTTCTGGACCTATGGCAGCGATACGGACTATGCCAGGAACGATGG
>JAFYHT010000024.1 GCA_017539025.1 Erysipelotrichaceae bacterium | reverse complement strand
CGCAAGTAATCCATAGATCACACATCTTGGATCGATCATCTGATCATTTCCGAAAATCCCGATCAGAAAAAGCATGCCGACAAATGCCAGTATGACACAACATACCTGTTTCAGATTGATCTTTTCTTTATAGAAGATCGAGACGATCACGACAACGACGATTGGAGCCATATAGTTGCATAAAGATGCGATCGCCATACCATATCTGTAGCCCATGAAAAGAAATACCCAGTTAAATCCTAAGGCAGCACCGGAGATCACCATCAGGAAGAGATTCTTTTTTATCGAATTGATATCGATCTTCTCTTTCTTTGTTTTCAGGACCAGATAGATAAATAAAGAACCGAACAATCCTCTGCACAATACGACAAAATCGCTTGAATACTCTATATACCTGAGAAAAGAAGCGATCGTGCCATACAAGAATAAAGCGATGAGATATCTGATCGTAGCAGTTGATTTCATATTGAAAAGTATAGCACAGTCATAATCAGAGAAATTTTCAATACTTTACTCACGTTTCTTTTTCAGGAAGAAATAATCATCCTACTATGTTAAAATGATTTGGTAAAACAAGGAGATTTTTTAACTATGAATATAGAAGAAAAATTAGTCTCTTCGATCACAAAGATCGTTAAAGAAAAATATGAGATCGAACCTCAGGATGGAATGATCATGGTCGAGATCCCAAAAGATAATTCTAACGGTGACTACTCTACCAATATTGCGATGCGTCTGACGAAGCTTCTGAAAAGACGCCCGCAGGAGATCGCTCAGGAGATCAAGGAAGAGCTGCTTGCTTCAGTTAAAGATATTGATTCTATCGATATTGCCGGTCCGGGTTTCATCAATTTCTGGATGAAGAAGGACGCAATGGCTTATGTCATAAATACCATCATCGATGCAGGAGATGATTACGGCCATTCTGATGCCGGTAAGGGCCTGAAAGTGCTTGAAGAATATGTCTCTGCCAACCCTACCGGTCCGCTTCACTGCGGCCACGCAAGAGGTGCCTGCTGGGGCGATTCCTGTGTCCGTATCATGAATGCGGCCGGATATGATGCAACAAGAGAATACTACATCAATGATGCAGGTGCACAGATACTGAATCTGGGCAAATCCCTTTTAGGCAGATATAGAGAACTCTTTGGATTGGATTTCACCCTTCCGGAAGACGGATATCATGGACCTGATGTCATCGAGATCGCAAAAGAAGTCAAAGAAACTTATGGCGATAAATATCTCAAGATGTCAGAAGAAGAAGCTGTTCATGAACTGAAAGAATTAGGCAAGAAGCTTGAATTAGACAGGATCAAGAAAGATCTTAAATATTATGGTTGCGAATTTGATTCCTGGATCTCAGAACAGTGGATCGTTGAACAGGGATTGGTCGATAAGGCTGTAGAGAAGATGAACGAAATGGGTCTTCTCTATGAAAAAGACGGTGCGATCTGGTTTAAAGCAACGGAATATGGCGATGATAAGGATCGTGTATTAAAGAAATCTGATGGATATTACACATATATGACTCCGGATATTGCCAACCACATCTATAAATATGACAGAGGCTATGAACTCTTAGTCAATATATGGGGTGCTGACCATCACGGATATATCCCTCGTATGAAAGCCGCTATGGAGGCATTAGGATATCCGCGCGACAATCTGCAGGTAGACATCTGCCAGATGGTCAGGATGGTCGAAAACGGCCAGGAAGTCAAGATGTCAAAACGTACCGGAAATGCGATCACATTGAGAGAACTCTGTGATGATATCGGCGTGGATTGCGCAAGATACTTCTTCCTTTCCAAAGCACTTGATACTCATCTGGAGTTTGATCTGACTCTGGCAAGGACCAAGAGCAATGACAATCCTGTCTACTATGCGCAATACGCATACGCCAGGATCTGTTCCGTTCTCAGACAGGCTGAAGTGCCATTCCATAAACAGGAATCCTATCAGCTGCTCAATCATCCGAAAGAGATCGATCTGCTCAAGCACATCAACTCTTTCACCGATGTCGTAGCTGAAGCAGCAGCAACCAGAAGCCCGAACAAGATCTGTAACTACATCCAGAAGCTTGCGACCTACTTCCATTCCTTCTATGGTGCATGCAAGATCAATGATAAGAACAATCCTGAACTGACCAACGAGCGTCTTTGTCTTTCTGAAGCTACCAGGATCACGTTGAAGAATGCTTTAAATCTGATCGGCGTATCTGCTCCGGAAGTCATGGCAAAAGAAGATATCGAAGAGTAAAACGAAACCACATCAGCTGATGTGGTTTTCTATATCGTATTCCATCAATTCGACACAGATCGTACCTGTGTCTATGTAAAACATCTCTATCTCATCCGCAAGGACGAATCCTGCTTTTTCATACGTCTTTCTTGCAGGAAGATTTCCTTTTACGATGTCCAGATGGATCGCTTTTACATATTTTGATGCTTCTTTGGTGATATATTCCAGAAAGACCTGAGAGATCCCTTTTCCTCTGTAAGAAGGATCTATTGCATAAAGATGAAGGACTGCGATCTCATCGTCTTTATATGAGGTCAGCCATTTTGCTTTCTTATAATCCTCTTCTTCATGAAGCATTAGAGCTCCGGCAGCAATGATATCTCCTTCTTCTTCCGCAATGAAAAACAGATCGTTTTCGATTTTATCTTTCAGGATCTCATAACTCGGATAGATATCTTTTGTCCAACCCGGTCCGTATTCATCTTCTTTCTGATGATCTATGATCAGATCATAGAATTCATAGATACGATCCAGATCTTTCTTTTCAGCAACATGTATATGCATATCGGATTAAAAATAAACAGATGTTTTCTTTTTCGGATCAAGAATGGATGATCGTACCTGTATTCCCCATTAAAGCTTCTTTGGCTTTTTCAAGAGAAGTGATCAAAGCACGTCCGTTTTCTGTATTTTCGATATATTCGATGCAGGATTCTACTTTCGGAAGCATGCTTCCTTTTGCGAAATGACCTTCTTCGATATATCTGTATGCATCACTTAGTGACATCTCATCAAGATCAATCTGATCAGGCTTCTTGAAATTGATTGATACTTTTTCAACAGCTGTCAGGATGACAAGCATATCCGCATGAATATCAAGAGCCAGTTTGGCAGAAGCTCTGTCCTTATCAATGACGGCAGCAACACCTTCAAACCAGCCATCTTCCTTGACAACAGGGATACCGCCGCCACCTACCGTGATGACGATACATCCGCTCTTCACCAAGCTTTCGACCGTTTCTATTTCAACGATCGATACCGGTTTAGGAGAAGGAACTACCCTTCTGTATCCTCTTCCGGCATCTTCCACGAAGGCATATCCTGTTTCCGCAACGATCTTATCTGCTTCTTCTTTCGAATAGAAGGAACCGATCGGTTTTGTCGGATTCTGGAATGCGGAATCATTCTTGTCAACTTCGACCTGAGTTACGACTGTAGCGACAGGCCTGTTGATCCCTCTTTTCTTGAGTTCTCTGCCGATAGATTGCTGAAGATGATATCCGATATAACCCTGTGTCATAGCACCGCACTCAGGGAAAGGCATTTCAGGAGTACCGCCGACTTTGTTGTGAGAATTTTCAAAAGCCAGGTTTACCATACCTACCTGAGGACCGTTACCATGTCCTACGACGACATCGTATCCTTCTTCTACCAGATCGACGATCGTAGAAGCTGTCTTCTTGACAAGATCCAGCTGCTGCTTCGGTGTATTACCTAATGCATTGCCGCCTAAAGCGATTACCAGTCTTTTCGCCATATTATTTCAGTGTTGCATACATGACAGCCTTGATCGTATGCATTCTGTTTTCAGCTTCATCAAATACTTTTGACTGTTTTGATTCAAATACTTCGTCAGCAACTTCCATTTCAGTAACACCAAACTTCTTAGCGATATCAGCACCGATCGTCGTATTTGTATCATGGAATGAAGGCAGACAATGAAGGAAGATTGCATCCTTGTCAGCATTCTTCATGACTTCCTTGGTGACTCTGTATGGTTCAAGGAGTTTGATCCTTTCAGCCCTGATCTCATCCGGTTCACCCATGGATACCCAGATATCCGTATAGATGACATGAGCACCTTTTGTGCCCTTTTTGACATCTTCCGTCAGAGTGATCGTAGAACCGTTTTCTTTGGCGATCTTCTTGCATGTATCGACCAGTTCTTTCGCAGGCATCAGCGCCTTAGGTCCGCATGCGACGAAGTTGACTCCTAATTTTGAACAGACGACCATCAGAGAGTTGGCAACGTTGTTTCTTGCATCACCCATGAATACCAGAGTCTTTCCTTTCAGATCACCAAGGTTCTCTTCCGCTGTCATGATATCTGCCAGCATCTGAGTCGGATGGAACTGATTTGTCAGACCATTCCAAACAGGAACACCTGATTTTTCAGAGAGTTCTTCAACGATAGACTGATCAAAACCACGATATTCGATGCCATCATACATCCTGCCAAGTACTCTGGCAGTATCTTCGAGAGAT
>JAFYHT010000023.1 GCA_017539025.1 Erysipelotrichaceae bacterium | reverse complement strand
TGTTGCTGCAACTGATGGACCGATGCCTCAGACTCGTGAACATATCCTGTTAGCTAGACAGGTCGGTGTTCCTTACATTGTTGTATTCCTGAACAAGTGCGATATGGTCGACGACCCAGAACTCATCGACTTAGTCGAAATGGAAGTCAGAGAATTACTGGACGAATACGGATTCGACGGTGACAACACTCCGGTTATCCGTGGTTCAGCATTAAAGGCTCTTGAAGGTGATCCAGAAGCTCAGGTAGCTATTGATGAACTGATGGATGCATGTGATTCTTACATTCCTTCACCAGTAAGAGAAATGGATAAGCCATTCTTAATGTCAGTAGAAGACGTCTTCACAATCTCAGGCCGTGGTACTGTTGCTACAGGTAGAGTTGAGAGAGGTGTCGCACACTTAAATGACCAGGCTGAAATCGTTGGTTTAAGAGCTACAAGATCTACTGTTATCACAGGTCTTGAAATGTTCCACAAGCAGCTCGACCAGGCTGAAGCTGGTGACAACATCGGTGCTCTGCTCCGTGGTGTCAACCGTGACGAAATCGAAAGAGGTCAGGTCTTAGCAAAACCGGGTTCTGTTACTCCTCATACTCAGTTCAGAGCTCAGGTCTACGTCTTAACGAAAGAAGAAGGCGGCAGACATACTCCGTTCGTTGCTAACTACCGTCCGCAGTTCTATTTCCGTACAACTGACGTAACCGGTATCGTTAAGGATTTAAACGGTGCTGAAATGGTTATGCCTGGTGATAACGTCGAAATGAACGTTGAACTGATTTCCCCGATCGCTATCGAGCAGGGAACTAAGTTCTCTATCCGTGAAGGCGGCAGAACTGTTGGTTCAGGTTCCGTTATCGAAATCATCAAATAATTACTAACTGATTATTGGTATGATCAAAACCTCCTGTCAAAAGGAGGTTTTTGTTTACAATAAAAGTATGATCATCACATTATTAAAAATCTTTATCGTTCTGATCGTCCTATACCTGGTCGCGATCTATCCCGATACTTCCCGTAAAAATGACTTCGGACCATTTGAAAAGAAGTATATCGCTCATCGCGGACTCTTTGACAATCCGACTGTTCCCGAAAACTCACTGCCAGCCTTCTGGAAAGCGGTAGAAAATGATTACGGGATCGAACTGGATGTCCAGATGACAACAGACGATCAGCTTGTCGTCTTCCATGACGCTTCCCTTCTTCGCATGTGCGGTGTCGATAAAAAACTCGTAGACTGCTCCTATGAAGAACTGTCTCAATTGAGATTACTGAACAGTGATGAAAAGATCCCTCTTTTCTCAGAAGTATTGAAAGTCCTGAAACCGGATATCCCATTGGTCATCGAGATCAAAAGCGAAGGACGCTACATCGAAACGACACAGAAAACTGTCGAAATGATGAAAGGCTATGAAGGCATCTATTCCATGCAATCCTTCTCTCCTTGGATCATCAGATATCTGCGAATGAATGAGCCACAGATCATCAGAGGGCAACTGTCATATGACTGTGTCAGGGATAAAAACAGCAAGCTTCCTGTCATTCTCGAAGTTCTCGGGGCTTACCTGATGTTTAACATCTATACCAAACCTCATTACATCGCCTATGACTTCAAGACAAGCGATAACCTTTCCTTTCAGATCGTTTCAAGGCTCTTCAACGCCGAATGCTTTGCCTGGACAGTCGAGTCAGAAGAAGACCTGCAAAAAATAAAACACCTGTATCGGTGTTTCATCTTTGATTCATTTATCCCGAAAGACAGATATCCGAAGTAACGGATATCTTTTTTATTATTCATCCAATTGTTTTGAATAATCCAGAAGACCCTCAAAACCTTCCTTTGACATCGCCCCGTTGGCATAACAGACAAAGTGACCTTGAGGATCGATGACATAAGTCGTCGGATAAGAATTGATCCCGCAGTAGTAGAACATGATCCCCTCTTCATCGATGATGACAGGCAAAGACGGATCGTATTCTTCAAGGAACTTGTCGATATCTTCCCTTCCCTTTTCCTCGTTCAGCGGAGACATAATGAAGAAACACTTTACATCATTTTCATTCGCAAATTCCTGAAAATCAGGGATCTCCATCTTACAATAGGTACACCAGGAAGCTGTAAAGTTGATCATGATGTAGTTTCCTTCATAATCGGAAAGTCTTAAGACATTGCCGTCCTTGTCCTTGAATTCATAATGATACAGATAGGAACCGATATCCTGTTTATCTTCTTCTTCGTTTATCGGATTCTCACTCAGTGTTTTTGCCTGATCGATTTTTCTGATCCCATCACTTATCATATACAATCCGAAACAGATCAGCACGATCCCGGCGATCTTCATGACGGTGTTCATGATCTTTCTGTTCTTCTGAATGAAGGACAGCACTTTATTCGTAAATAAACCGGTGATCAGAAACGGAATGACCAGGCCCAAAGCATAAACGATGATATACAGATAGCCTCCCTCATCAGATGCTGCCAACAATATCGCATTTGCCAGCATCGGTCCGATACAAGGTGACCAGCCAAGTGAAAAGACAAATCCCAGCAGGAATGCCTTGAGATAGTTCATCTCCTGAAGTTTCAGATCGATCTTCGGTTTGAGTTCCTTATTCAGAAGATCGATATGGATCAGATCACATTCATGTAATCCAAATAATATCAGTAAAGTACCGCCGATGATCGAGATCGCTTCGCGATAACGATCCAAGAATACTGAGATCGCTGAGATCGACATCGCCAGCAGGAGAAATGTCAGTGAGATCCCCATCACAAAGAAAAGTGTCGTAAGAAACACTTTCTTATTGTCATAGGTGATATTGCCTTCCTCATCGCTGTGCTTGTGGTCCCCTGCCAGATAAGACATATACAGAGGGATCAGAGGTAAGACACAGGGTGAAAAGAAAGACAGGATCCCTTCCAGAAAGATCCCGCTCAGCAGTGTATAATTCATACTATCTCAAAAAGATCAGAATGATCAGTCCCATCAGAATACGGTAGATACCGAAGATCGTGAAAGTGTTCTTCTTGATGTAGTTCAGAACGAACCTGATCATAAACAAAGAAACAACGAATGCACTGACACAGCCTACCACAAGAGTCATGATCTCATAGAAAGAAACAGCACCCGAGAATTTCAGAACTTCCATCAGCGAAGCACCAAACATGACCGGGATCGCAACTTCAAAAGTAAACTCTGTAGCAGCAGGCCTGCAGATGCCCAGAAGCAGTGCAGCAATGATCGTTGAACCGGATCTTGATACGCCTGGGAAGATCGCAGCGATCAGCTGGGCAAGACCGATGATCAAAGCCTGCAGATACGTGATGCCTCTTGTTGAATCAACGGAAAATTTCTTTCCCCTTAACATCATTTCCACAACGATAAAGACGATACCGACCAGGATCAGCGCAAGACCGATGAAGATCATCTCGTTCTTCTCATTGATAAAAGTGAACAGATCATCCAATACCAGTTCAAATATGATGACCGGCAGACAAGCAACGATGATCTTGATCCATAACAGGAACTTGTCCTTCTTGACATAGGAAAGGACCCCCTCTCCTAACGGATTTCTCGATCTTCCAAACGGCCAGATCTTGTTCCAGAAGATCAGCACCAGAGCCAGGATCGCCCCTAGCTGGATGACGACTTCAAAGACATCATAGAATTCAGGAGATACTTCCAATGGGAAAAACGCATTGAGTATCTTCATATGTGCAGTTGATGATACCGGCATCCATTCGGTGATACCTTCGATGATGCCAAAAAGGATCGCTTTCAACAGATTCATTATTCCTCCTAGTTGAATGTCACGAGTTCTTCTTTCGGTGCTTCCGCTTCCTTGAAACTCTTCACATTCAGGGCACACATTTCCGTACCCTCGTCATTCTCTATGCAACGGGCTTCTCCCGATACAGTGTAGTACTTGTTTTTATCGATATCTTCCGGATGGATCCCGATACATGGGATCGCAATATCCGTGATATCCTCCGCACAGCACACCATGGCTTTTCTGCCCATGATCACTACATTGTTATAGTCATCGATCTCACCGGCATATTTTACCTTGATCGTCAGCGGAACTTTGTCATATTTGTTTGGATTGTCGATCGCATCCATGAACCAGAGACCATAATCGATATCCGAAATATTCAATGGCTTACTCGTGTCGAAGAGTTCATCCTCGATCTTATTTGAAACATTTCCATCCTTATCTTCAAAGATCAGTTCGATATACTGATTGATCGATTTCAGATTGTTGCGCAGATAACGCTTATCAACATCATCGCTTCTGTTCAGAATAACGACTTCCGCATTGACGACGTGATTATACAGAAACTGACGCATATTGCTCAGATATAGAGAAAACTTCGAAGCATCAATCGTCGTCAGAGTCTGAGCCAGTTCCCACTTGGAAATAAAACCCGTATCATAAAGGATATTGTCATCCTCCATGCCGTTGAGCTCGATAAAGACTCTTTCAAAACGATATTCCTTGTCGATCTGCTTCTGCTTTTCGATCGTCAGATCCTTGATCGAATCCATATATAATACCTGAGTATTGGTGAACTTCAGGAATTTCTCGTCATATTCCACATCGCCCTGTTCAAAACAAAGGATCAGAGTTGCCTCTCCCTCATTGAATCTCGGGTTGTATAGAGTTTCCTTGATCGCCTGGCTCTTGCCGGAATCCAGAAAACCGGAAAAGACATAGACCGGTTTAATCATGGAAGAGCTCCTTGAAGAAATCATGGTCGATCTCTGTACCGATGATCGAAACCAGAGCTTCATCCTTGTCTTCACCGACAAAGATATGATACTCGTTCAGGACATAGTTGAAATAATAAGTCTCATCCTTGCCCAATACATAACCCTTGATACGGATGATATCCTCAGGGATCTTAGTAAAGATCTCTTCCAGTTCTTCTTTCGTAAATCTGTATTCCGGTCTCAGAATCAGATTCTTGAACGGTTCATCCTCATCGTCATCATCGTGATGATGGTGGTGATGGTGGCCATGATGATGTTCGTGATCGTGATGATGTTCATGATCATGGTCGTGATCGTCATCTTCATCATCGTCATCGTGGTGATGATGGTGATGTTCTTCTTCAAAGTCAGGCATGATATCGCCGCCGGAAACGATGACATCCAGCAGTTCATCGATCGAATAGGAACTGATCGGATCGGATACGATTTCCGCATCTTCATTCAGTTCTCTTACGATTTCCTTTGCCTGATGGATCTTTTCTTCATCTGCTACATCGGTATGTGACAGGATGATCGCGTTGGCTGCCGCAACCTGATCATTGAAATACTCCTTGAAGTTGAGATGATACTTCTTACAGGTCTTGACATCGACGATACAGATATGGGAAACGATACGGAAATCCGGATCGCCCTTAACGACATTGATGATCTCGGAAAGCTTGCCGACACCGGATGGTTCGATCAGCAGATCACTGACACCCATTTCCTCGATCTCTTCCAGAGCATCTTCAAAATCACCCTGTAATGAACAGCAGATACAGCCGTTGTTGATCTCTCTGATATTCAGTGATTTGTCAAAGAAAACAGAGTCAACACCGACTTCACCGAATTCGTTTTCCAGCAACATCACTTTTTCAAATTTCTTTTC
This sequence comes from Erysipelotrichaceae bacterium, assembly GCA_017539025.1. Lineage (GTDB taxonomy): Bacteria > Bacillota_I > Bacilli_A > Erysipelotrichales > Erysipelotrichaceae > Colivicinus. Next base: position 72,358 of record JAFYHT010000023.1, on the reverse strand, counting down.
ACTTAACAGTTTCTGGATGAATGTTGTCTTACCTGCACCCAGGAAACCTGAAACGATATAAACATTGATCATTTTATTACCCTCTTTCAATAAACCTTATCTCATCATATCCCGTTTCGGGATCATCTTCTCTGATCGAATCATATTCTTCAAGAATACCCAGAACCAGTTCACAGGTCGAATTGACCAGACATCCTTCACTCAGATGTCCGCCGATCGTCATTCCCGTATCATCGGAAAACGAAACATGGATGTGTGCGTTTCCTTTGCTTACAGTTCCGGTCATGGAAACGATCTCGTAATCTTTCTTGCTTTCATAGAAAGATTCCCCTCTTGCCAGTCTGAATCTTGCCTCATAGACACATCCGACAGCCGAAAGAACGATCGCCGTATCTATGCCCTTTTCAATGCACAGATCCTGTATCGATCTCTTGAGGTCCATCCCTCTTTTCAATCTGACAGCCAGTTCTTTCACAACCACTATTTTAGCATTATAATGAAACTATGGTAAGCAAAATACAACAGCAGCTTTTGTCCATGAAAGACGAAGAATACCGCGATTTTCACCTGAGGATCGTAGGTGATACAAAGTATGAGATCATCGGCATCAGACTGCCAAAGATCAGACAGCTGACAAAGCAACTTCTGAAAGAAAAACAGGATATCGTTTTTGAAGATCACTACTACGAAGAAGTCCTCTTACATGGCCTTTTCATCGCAGGATATAAATGTCCTTTTGATGAAAAGATAACAATGATCGAAAGATATCTTCCTTTGATCGATAACTGGGCGATCTGCGACAGTTTCGTCTCATCTTTAAAAGAGATCAGAAAGCACTCAGATGAGTACTACCCTTTCATTTTGAAATATCTCGATTCAGAAGAAGAATTCATTCAGCGCTATGCATTGGTCGTGCTCTTGAACCACTATATCAATGATTCCTATCTGAATGAGCTTTATCGGATCATCAGAGAAGAAAAATACAACGGATACTATTCTCTGATGGCCGGGGCATGGCTTCTGTCCTATCTTTTCATGTTTTATTTTGATGAAACTCTGATCTTTGTCAAAGAAAACACGCTTGATGATTTCATCATGAAAAAAGGAATCCGCAAAGCATTGGATTCCTATCGATTGAATTTGAAACAGAAAGAGATCTTACGCAGCCTTTGAAGCTGATTTCTTGACCAGATCAGGATCTTCAAAGATCGGCGTCTTCTTTCCTGATTTGACCGCAAACATCACTGCAGCATACGGAGCCAGATCGATCTCGATCGAATTCGGCAGACCGTGTGCTTTTACTTTATGCGAACGAATCGGCTTGAAGTTGCACATGTTGCAGCCGTTATAGATGTCCTTCTCTGAATTGATGATCTCAGTATAGACTCCGCGGTATGGAACGCCGATACGGTAGTTGGTATAAGAGATCGGTTTCATATTGAGGACAATCAGGAAGCAATATTCTTCATCATATCTCGTATAGATGTAGATGGACTGCTTATAGTTGTCCGCATCGATCCAACGGAAGGACTGCGGATCATAGTCATAGGCATTGAATACCTTGTATGACTTATAGATCTGGCAAAGATCTCTGAAGTAGCGATGGAATGAATCGTGAGCCGGATAATTCAGGATATCCCAGTCAAGACCTCTTGTCTCATCGAATTCACGATACATCGCCATATCATTACCTAAGAAGTTGAGCTTCTTGCCCGGATGAGTGAACATGTACAGGAAGAGGTTACGGCATTGTGCAAACTGCGTTTCGTAATTGCCCCACATCTTGTCGACGATCGTCTTCTTGGAGTGAACGACTTCATCATGCGACAACGGCAGGATGAACTTCTCTGAATAGAAGTATGCCATCGAGAATGTCAGCATGTTGTGATGATACTGACGGAATTCCGGATCCATCATATAGTACTTCAATGTATCATTCATCCAGCCAAGATCCCACTTGTAGTCAAAACCAAGTCCCTCATACATCGTTGGGACAGTGACTTTCGGATAGTCTGTTGAGTCTTCTGCGATCAGCATCACATCCGGATGTTCCTTCTTGAGAGTGTAGTTGAAACGCTTGACGAAAGAAAGACCGTTCTGGTTTTCGCCGATGTTCTTGTTTCCTTCGTAGAAGATGATATTGGATACCGCATCCATCCTCAAGCCATCGAAGTGATACTCATTGAGGAAGAAGTTTGCGGAAGACATCAGGTAGGAAATGACAGGACCGGAACCCAGGTCAAACTGGAAGGAACCCCATTGTGAACGTTCCATATCCTTGGTCTTGTATTCATAACACGGCTGGCCATCGAAGTAACCCAGACCGAAACCATCAGTCGCAAAATGGACATAGGCAACATCCAGGATGACACCGATATCATTCAGGTGACATTCGTTGATGAAATCCATCAGATCATAAGGCGTGCCATAGCGGCTCGTCGCTGAGAAGAAACCTGTTGCCTGGTAGCCCCATGAACCATCAAACGGATGTTCGACGATCGGCATCATCTCGATATGGGTATATCCCATATCCTTGACATAAGGGATCAGCCTTTCCTTCAGTTCTCTGTATGTCGTCAGTCTGCCTTCATGACTGAAGCCATTGATGTGGACCTCATAGATATTCAAAGGATTCTCATAAGAGAACTTCCTCTTATCCATATATTCCTTATCTGTAAACTGGAAATAATTCAGATCATACATGACTGACGCATTATCCGGTCTCATCTCCGAGTAGAATGCATATGGATCTGATTTGTAGATATAATGTCCATCCTGAGCAGTGACACGGTAACGGTAGGAATAGATCGGCTCCATGTGCTCGATCACTGTATGCCAGATACCGCGATCATCCACCTTCTGCAACGGATAGAAAACGGAGAAGTTTTCTCTTGAAGTGAAGACTTCAACATTCTTGGCATGAGGGGCCCATAGATAAAACTCGACACCATCGCCGAGTCTGTGCACACCCATGTACTGGTATGCCTGTGTATCCAGGCCGGAAAAGAAATAATCAAGGTTCATTTGACTAATACCTTCCTGTATAATTCTTCATATTCACGGGCGGATTTTTCAAAAGAAACATCCGTCTTCATCGCATTTTTCACCAACATCTTCCATCTTTCAGGATATGCATAGTACTGCGTATAGGCATAATTGAATACGTTCTTGAAATCCTCAACGGAATAAGGACCAAATGAGAAACCATTACCGGTATTCTCGTATTCATTCAAAGGATCGACTGTATCCTTTAAACCGCCTGTTTCACGAACCAGAGGCAATGTACCATAGCGCATGGCAATCAGCTGAGAGATACCGCATGGTTCAAACAGCGACGGCATGCACAGCAGGTCAAGACCTGCATACATACTATGAGCCAGAGGTTCATTGTATCCGCAGAAATAGACAAAACGATGTCTGTTCTCGTTCTCCAACATCTTGAAGGAGTATTCGTGCTTGGATTCGCCGGTTCCAAGGATCGCGATCTGCACATCCTTATGCAGGATATCCTGGATCGCACCCAAGAAGATATCGGCACCCTTCTGGAAAGTCAGACGGGAAACCATGCCTACCATCATCGTATCTTCCGACTCTGCCAGTCCAAGCTGTCTCTGCAAAGCCTTCTTGTTTTCCTTCTTTCCGGAAAGATAATTGCGCAAAGAATACTTCTTGGCGATCACATCATCCGTTGCCGGATTGAAAGACTCGATATCGATGCCGTTAGCGATACCATAGAGATCCTTTGCACGGTAACGCAGTATGACATCCAGCTTGTTTCCAAACTCCGGTGTCTGGATCTCCTTGGCATAAGTCTTGGATACAGTAGTGACAAAATCCGCGAAAACGATACCGATCTTCATGAAGTTGCAGTAATCGTTGAAACGCAGATCGCCATTCTCATAATACTTGTATTCAAAAGACAGATAATCAAAAAGCACCTGTTTGTCATATTCACCCTGATATGCCAGGTTGTGGATCGTCAGGATGTGCTTGACGTTTCTGATCTTTTCGATCGCGCTGTAGTGCAGCTTGCATAAAGCTGGAAGTACGGCCGTATGATAGTCGTGTTCATGACAGATATCAGGATAGTAATCCATCTTGATCATCATTTCCACGACCGCGATGTTGTAGAAAGAGAAACGGGCGGCGTCATCGGCATAGCCATAGACGCCGTCCCTGTTAAAATATGTGTCATTATCAATAAAGAGATATTCTATCCCCTCATTGATATAAGAGTAGATGTTTGCTTCCTCGGAGATAAAGCCACTATGAACATAGATATGATCAAGATATTTCATACCCTCATAGTATTTTTCCTTTATCGTTTTGAACATCGGCATGACGACTCTGACTTCAAATTCATCCTTGTTCAGAGCCTTTGGCAGCGCATATACGACATCTGCCAAGCCGCCCGTTTTTACAAACGGCAATGATTCAAAAGAAACAAACAGTACTTTAATCATCAGATACGGTCTCCTCGCTTAATATAAATCGGTTCTTCCTTCGTACCCTTGAGTTCTTTTATATGGGTAATGATGGAGAGTCTGTCAACAACAGCACACTCCAGTTTGACCTTCTTGTCGATCAGTGTGTCAGGTAAGACGATGGAATCTTTGATCACAGCGCCTTCTCTGACGACGACGTTACGGCCAATGACGGAATTGATGACGGTTCCTTCGATCTGACAGCCATTGGCGATCAGTGATCCGCTGACTTTTGCGCCTTCCTTGTATAAAGTCGGGCAGGAGTCGTTGGTCATTGTGTAGATCGGCCAGTCATCGTTGATGAGCTTCAGCAGCTCTTTTTCTTCCTTGATATCCATATTGGCATCATAGTATGCCTTCAATGTATTGATGCAGGCACAGAAACCATGGTGCTGATATCCGCCGATCTTCATCGCTCTGACACAATCGGAAACGATATCTGAGAGTGAATAGAGACTTGAAGTCTTGGAAGCTTCTTCAACCAGCTGCTTGAAAGTCAGTGTTGACATGATATAGGTTTCAAGAGAAACGTTAGCTTTCTTCTTTTCACCGCGGTTTTTCTTGAATTCAGTGATACGCTTGTCCTTATCGATCGTAAGCAGATCACCCATCAGATAACGCCAGTCACCGTTATTGGTGCTGTGGTAAAGGATGGTGATATCATTCTTTGACTGCTTGTGATATTCCAGCAGTTCATTGAAATCCTGCTTGAAAATGAAATGAGACGGAGCGATGACGACATATGAAGGATTCTCGACATCGATGAATTCCATATATGTCTTGAATGCCTGGATATCGACATTGAACAGTTCATTGTTTTGGTAGTCTACATCGCCATGAAGCAGCTGGATCTTGCCTCTCTTGGAGTTGAGATTGTAGCTGGTATGAGAGATGTGTTCAACTGTTGAACGAGGCCTGTTCTTGATGAAAACCTTGATGCCTTCAATACCTGAGTTGGTGAAATTTGAAAGCATGAAGTCGATAACACGGTATCTTCCCAGAATGGAAGTAGCGGAGATCGGACGGAAATCCTCCAGACCTCTGACATGTACATAAGAAGGTTCAAAATTCAGAATACCTAAAACTTTACTCATGATCTTCACCTGCCTTTGCGATAAGGGCTTTTGAAACAAGCAAGATTTCATCGGAATTCTTCTTGCCTAATACCATACCCTCCGGGATCTTCACATCATCGGCTACCAGACATCTGGTCAGTTTAGCGCCCTTTCCTACTGTGACGTTATTCATGATAACCGAATCGGTGACCTTCGCATCCTCGGCAACTGTTGCGCCGGAGAAGATAACGGAATGATTGACATCACCGTTGACGATGGCACCCTGTGTGATGAAGGCATTGTTGATCTTGGCATTTGCGCCGATGCACTGAGGTGTAGCACTGGCATCATCGGTATAGATCTTCCAATCCGGATCAAACAGATCGAGACCTGAATTGTCCTTAAGAAGATCCATATTAGCCTCCCATAAGGAATCGATCGTACCGACATCCTTCCAGTAACCCTTGAATCTGTAAGCCTGCAGCTTCAGATTGTCCTTCAGGTAAGCAGGAATGATGTTCTTGCCGAAGTCATGTGAGGAATCAGGGTTCTTCGCATCTTCTTTCAGGTACTTCTTCAATGACTTGTAAGAGAAGATGTAGACACCCATGGAAGCCAGATTGGATTTCGGCTGTTTTGGTTTTTCTTCGAATTCGACGATGCGGTCATCCTTGTCGGTATTCATGATACCGAAGCGGCTTGCTTCCTTCAGAGGAACTTCGATGACAGCGATCGTAGCTTCTGCCTTTGCTTCCTGATGTGCTTTCAACATCTTGTCGTAATCCATCTTGTAGATGTGGTCACCGGAAAGTACCAGGACATAGTCGGCATCTTCCTGATCAAGGAAATCCAGGTTCTGATAGATGGCATCTGCCGTACCGGCATACAAGCCAAGACCTGTCTCATCCTTTTCTCTTGGTGACAGGACATAGACACCGCCACCCTTTGAATCAAGGCCCCAGGTAGAACTTCTTGCGGAGTAGGAACTCAATAAGATGGACTCATACTGTACAAGAACGCCTACCGTCGAAATGTGCGAATTTGCGCAGTTGGACAACGCAAAGTCGATGATGCGATACTTACCGCCGAAGTGGACTGCCGGTTTGGCAACCTTTTTGGTCAAGTCAAAAAGACGGGATCCTCTTCCTCCGGCAAGTATCATAGCTACCATATTATTCTTTTTCATGTTAATAATACTCCTCGTTATTATTACTTGATTTTATTATACACTATTCAGCTTTACATATCATTACACAATAAGGGGGTACCGATAAAATCTGTGCCTTTTGATTACCTTTTCCCTTATCGTCAAAGATGATCCTTGAGATCTTCTCATCTTTGAAAGTCACTACATCCGAACTCTGATTGATATAGATGACAAGATCACAGACTCTGATGATCAGACAGGAAAGATCACGGCTGATCTCAAATGCCTGATTCGGATCGCTCAGACACGGGTGCTCCTTCCTCAAAGCGATCAGATCACTCAGATACTTGCAGGAAGAATGATATCTGTCCAACCTGTCCCAGTCCATCTTGTTGATCTTATCACCGGAGTTGTAGGAATTGCGGATACCGTTTTTGGTCCTTAAAAATTCCTGACCGGAATGGATGAACGGGATGCCCTTGGCGATCATCACAAGTGCCATCGCCATTCGCGATCTCTTCTCATTGATCGGGCCGTGGTCCTCATTCTTGTATATCATCATGCGGTCATAGAACGTGTAGTCGTCATGACACTCCACGTAGTTGATGCTGTGCTTTGCGCTTAAGTATGACGGATCGGCATTGAGTACCTGCTCGACTTCATCATCGATCAGATCGTTGCCGGAAACAAAGTGGATGATCGTTTCCCTGAATCTGTCATTGAACATGGCGATATGCGGAAGTTTTGAAACATTATCGATGGAAGCTCTGTACTTCTCATCCAGGACATCTCCCATGTTCCAGCCTTCGCCGTATACCATGAAATCCTTTTTCTTTTCCGTCAGTCTCTGATAGATCAGATTGACCGTATCGATATCGCTGATCCCCATCAGATCCATACGGATGCCATCGATATCGAAAAGCCTCAGATACCGTTCGACCATTTCAACGATATAGGCTCTGACGAAAGGATCTTCCGATCTGATCTCATTGCCGCAGTACGTTCCTTCCGCGATCGAACCATCCGCCTTGAAACGGTAGGCTCTTCCCTTCAACATCCTGCCCAGATCGAAGTTCCGATAGCGATAGACATGATTGAATACCACATCCAGTACGACACGGATGTCATTCTGATGCAAGACATTCACCATGTGTCTCAGTTCATTGATATGCGCATAAGGATCGTTGTCGTGTAAGACATAATCACTTTTGACATAGTTGTATGCCAGAGGATTGTAACCCCAGTTATAATCGGCTCTGTCCTCATCAAAATCAAAGATCGGCATCAGTTGCAGATGGCTAATCCCGAGATTCTTGAGATGATCCAAACCGATCGGGTTTCCCTTTGAACTCTTCAATCCGCTTTCGGTGAAAGCCAAAAACGTACCCTTATAAGAACCGCTGTAGGACGCATCGGAAGAAAAATCCCTGACAGAACACTCATATATGACAGGCGTGATGAACGGTTTTGGCATCACCTTCTTATCTAAAAACCTGCTCTCATCCAAAACGATCGAATCTCTTCCTCTGGAAAGATAAGAAAAAGGATCCTTGAAACTGATGCCATCACCCATATAGTGATAACGCTTCAGTTCCAGATCCCCTTTTAATGCGATCTCAAAAGAAAGACCCTTGCGATGCATCGCATAGGCATGTCCGTCCAAAATCAGATCGAGCTGTTCAAAATCCGGAGCGAATACTCTGAAAACAGTCTTTTCTTCGCTGTAGAAGCTGCCGAAAGACCTGATATTAAAATCATCTGCGCGATAGTCAATACTCATCTGTAATCTTCTAATCTGTTTTTTGCTTCAAGAGAATCAATGATCCCCTCGACGATCTTTTCGATCTTTGAACCCTTCGAATAGTCTGCCTTCACAAAGAAAGTAGCTCTCTTGTCGGTGTAAAGCTGTTCTGCCCTGTTGCGCTTGGAATCATCACCGAAAACAGCGATCGTGGTACCGCCGTTCTGCTGGACGACCTTCATGCTTGGAACATCGGTGCTTCCATCGCCGAAGTAGACCATATTCTCCAATGGGATGTATTTCTCTGCTTCCGGAGTGGAAGAATTGAGATCTTCATCATTCGTCTCTTCCATGACACCCTTGTTGATGCGGAAAAGATACTGCGTCTTCATCGTATAGTTGACGACTCTTGAAGGCCAGAGCACTCTGCCCTTTTCATCATAGGCATAGGTACATGCATAGATCTTCTTGAACTGTTTGGCAATGCTGGTACCCTTGATGATATCGGTGATACCGGAAGAGATCACGTAGTGTTCCACATTCACGTGATGCTTCTTGCCATAGGTATTGATCCTTTCAAACCAGGTCGAAACCCCCTTGTATAGTTCGATGTATTTTCCTTCTTCCAGAAGCTGTTTCTTTGTCAGCTGCGGATTCTTGGCAGCCATCAGATACATGTAGGAAAGGATACCGTCACAATTATGTTTTTTGGAGAAGACACCGCACTCGTTCCAGAAATCGGCAGGATCTTCATAACCCAGAGATCTGATATAATGAAACTCCTGCATATCCTTAGGCGAAAGAGTCTTATCAAAGTCATAGATCAAAGCGAGTTTTACGTTTTTCATACGCTTTCATTATAACAAAAAGAAGGCTGTTTTCAGCCTTCTATTTCATTGAGATTTCTGATCGCTTCAATATAGATCTCTACCTGCTTTTTGAAGTTCTCCAGTACCAGGGATTCATTGGCATCATGGATGTGATTATCCTCGTCTCTGAACTCGCACCCGAAAGCGATACAGTTGTTGATCGCCTTGGCATAAGTACCGCCGCCGATAGCCTCCATTTGACTCTCATGATCACCGGTAACATCTTCATAAGCCTTCTTCAGAGCTCTGATCATCGGCGTATTGATATCGAAGTATAACGGTTCAACAAGACCTCCTACGACGAGTTCATTGTTCTCATCGGAGAAGTTCATCAGATCACAGACTTTCTTTGTATTGGACATGACCGCAAAACGCATATCCAGAGACATCTCCAGATCTTTTCCATTCATGCGGATCACACCGAAATTGATCGAAGAATTGGAGATCTTGTCTTCGATCGACTGCAAGCCGATCAGTTCTCCATGGACAGTCAATGCGAAGTGTTCATGGAACCAGCTGATGAACTTGTCATCGATACCGGCTGCGTATAAGCCTTCAAACAGATGAGAGATCGCATTGACACCCAGATCCGGCATGGAAGCATGCGCTGCCACGCCATGGACGACGACCTCGATATTGTCTTTGTGCTCGATCTCATATTTCAAGCCATGTTCATCCAGGAAAGCCTTGAATATTTTTTCATCAAAACTGCCTTCAGGAAGTACTGCGGCCACTTTCTTGCAGACGACATTGCTGGCCTCACCGCCCTTGATATCGATGATCTTGGTATCATGACCGACGACTCTTGCCATATACATTCCCTTTTCCGCATAGATGCCCGGGAAGTTGCCATCTGGTGTGAAACCGTAATCGATCTGGCCCTTCTTCTCAACATAATGTGCGATACAAGCAGAACCAGTCTCTTCGTTGCAGCCCAAGATCAGTCTGACTCTCTTCTTGAAAGGATACTTCTCATCGATCAGATACTTCAAGGCATACATCGATGCGACGGCACCGCCTTTATCATCGGAAACGCCTCTGCCATAAACCTTGCCATCTTTTTCGATCATTTCAAACGGATCGCTGTCCCAGCCTTCTCCTGCCGGAACGACATCCAGATGTGCCAGGATACCGATAAGCTTTTCACCTTCACCTGTTTCTCCATATCCGGCATAGTAATCGACGTTTTCTGTCTTCAAACCTTTTTCTTCCATCATCTTCAAAGCTTCATCCAGAACTTTTCTGTTGACTGAACCGAATGGCTTTTCATCATCACTGTAAACCGAATTGTAAGAAACGAGTTTCTTCAGATCGGCCTTCATATTTTCAAAATTGTTCTCAATAAATTTCTTGACTTCCATTATCAGTCCTCCTTAAGGATCAGTCCTACCGGACAGTGATCGCTTCCTTCGATCTCATTATAAATCAGCGAGTCTTCTACCGATTCCATCAGTCTGTTGGAAACGACGAAATAGTCGATCCTCCAACCCGCATTCCTCTCTCTGGCTCTGGTGCGGTAAGACCACCAGGAATACTTGACTTCTTCCGGATAGATCTGTCGAAAACTGTCGGTGAAGCCTGCTGCCAGTAGATCGGTGAATTTTCCTCTTTCTTCATCTGAGAAACCGGCAGAGAAGTGATTGTCATCCGGATTCTTCAGATCGATCTCGTTGTGCGCAACGTTGAGATCACCGGTATAGATGACCGGCTTTTTCTCATCCAGCATCATCAGATGTTTTCTGAGATCATCCTCCCAATGCATGCGGTAGTCTAGTCTTTTTAATCCATCCTTGGAATTAGGAACATAGGCACAGACAAAATAGAACTTTTCATATTCCAGAGTGATGACCCTTCCTTCTTTCGGGTGATCTTCCCCCTCAAAATCATAGATCACACTTAAAGGCTTTTCCTTTGTCAGGACCATCGTGCCGGAATAGCCCTTCTTTTCTGCTGAATTCATGTAACGGAAGTAACCGTCAAAATTGAAATTCAGCTGATCCTCCTGCATCTTTGTCTCCTGAAAAGCCATGATATCGGGATCTTCCGCATTGATGAAAGGGATCAGGTTCCCCTTACTCATGACAGCCCTGAGGCCATTCACATTCCAGCTGATCAGTTTCATAGTTCTCTCGTCACTCTCCTTAGATATTCCGCCTCATCCTGATTCAGATAAGGCAATAATGTCTCATATACTTTCTTGTGATATCTGTTGATGATTTCGATACTTCTTTCATCGAGATAATCCTTGTCGATGAGATTGAGATCGAATGGCACCATCGTCAATGTATCAAAGCGAAGGAACTGTCCATATTCATTCAGCTCATCCTTGACACATAAGACCATATTCTCGCAACGGATCCCGAATTTTCCTTCCAGATATACGCCCGGTTCATCCGAACAGATCATACCCGGTTTGAGTTCACACAGTTCGCTTCCGTTATCCGTGTGTCCCCATCTGATATTCGGCGGAGACTCATGGACTGCCAGCTGATAGCCGACACCATGGCCTGTGCCACATCGATAATCGATGCCGATCTCCCACAGATCTTTCCTTGCCAGGATGTCCAGCTGATTGCCGTTCATCCCTTTCAGGAACTTCACTTCGCTCAGATTGAACATCGACTTCAGGACCAGTGTGAAATACTTCTTCACCTCATCGTCAACTTCACCCAAGGCAACTGTCCTTGTGACATCGGTCGTTCCCTCATCATAGTGGCCGCCGCTGTCAAACAGCAAGATCCCTTTATTATCCAGCATCACAGATTTTTCCTTACTTGGAGAATAATGCATCTGTGCTGCATTTTCGTTATAGGCAACGATCGAATTGAAACTCAGATCCTTTGCCTTATATTCCAACCTGAATGAATCAAGTTTCTGTGCTGCATCATATTCACTGATCTGAGATTTATCAACACTTTCCAGCCACATCAGAAAACGCAGCATCGCCACACCGTCATAGATGTGAGCCAGTCTCATATTTTCCTGCTCTACAGGATTCTTGATCGCCTTCATGTCTTCGATGATCGAACGCATGTTGTAGATCCTGTTGCCTCTTCCCCTGATCTTCAGATAAGTCTCATAATTGACCTTGTTTTCATCGATGATGATCTTTCTGTTTCTGATCGAAGAAAGGAAATCATAATAAGAATCATATGGACGGATGATGACTCCGTCTTCATAGAGTTTAAGCAGGAGATCTGTATTAAAACGATTCACATCCGCAAAGAGATAGAAATCATGATCCATGATCACCAGATAGGAAAGGAAGACCGGTGTATGGATGATATCGTTGCTTCGTAAATTCAGAAGATAAGCGATCGATTCGAGATTGCTTACGACATGAACTCTGTCAGAAAGACAATAGTCGATCATCTCCATCTTCTTCTTTCTGGAAAGACCGGCATACTTCTCACTGATCTCCATGATCTCATCATTTCCAAGAGGCTTTCTATCCTCGATCAGATCGGAATAGATATCCTTGCTTAAGATCTTTATGCCCTTGTTTCTTAAAGCTTTGGTAAAAGAAATACCTGCCCGCTTTCCATCAAGACCGACAGTTTTACCCTTAAAATTCTTTTCTATGAAGGAAACAGGATCCAATACGCCCTCTTTCCCCAGTTTCATCACTCTGATCCCGTTATCCAGGCACTCCTTATCCGCCTGGGAATGATAACGTCCGTCCACAAAGATATATGTTTCATCTCTGCCGACAAGAAGAGTTGCCAGTGATCCGCTGAAACCTGAAAAATAAGATATCGTCTTGAAATATTCAGGAACATACTCGGACATGTGGTAATCGGAAGTGTTCAGATAATAGAGATCCATCCCTTCCTTTTCCATAGCTGTTTTCAATCTGTTTAAACGTTGCTTATACATGCCTTAATATTATCATTTATATCTATATTATGGTAAAATAATGAGTTGTATGAAACAGGAAAGAGAACTGAACGAATCGCAGGAACGCGGTATCAGTAAAGTCAGGATGAGAGCTCTGAAACATCAGGAAAAGCGGGAATACATCAAAAACGAATCCCGCAGTGTTCATATTGCCGGGACTGCTGAAACTAATGGCCTGAAAGAAGTTGTAAAGAAAGAAAAAACAGCTGTAAAAGAAAAGAAAAACAGCCCAAATCCTCTTTCCGAAAGCATCAAAAAAACAAAAGATTCTATCGCCTCCTCTCTGGCTTCATTAAAGAAAGAAAAGCCAAAGAAAGAGAAAGCAAAAAAAGAAAAACCGATAGAAAAAGCAGTCGTAACACAACCCGTTAAGAAAGAAACAACAGAAATCAAAGAAGAGAATAAAGTTAAGAAAGTGAAAGTGAAGAAAGAAAAAACACCTAGAGTAAAGAAAGAAAAACCAAAAAGACCAAAAGCCAAGGTCTTCACCTTTATCATGGCGATACTGATGTGCATCTTCCTCTTCGCTTGTCTGTGCGTGGGGATCGGAGCCTTCGTCTTTGCCTACAAGCTCTGTGAAGACAAACCGGAACTCAACGTTTCCGATCTGATCTCTCCGGATTCCTCTACGATCTATGATTCTGAAGACAACAAGATCATGGAGATCGGTATGTATCTGAGGGAAAACATCGACTATGAACGCATGCCGAACTGTCTGATCGATGCCTTCCTGGCCATCGAAGACTCAAGATTCTTCGAACATCCTGGTTTCGATATTCCGCGTTTCACAAAAGCAGCTCTGGCAAATATCCGTACCAGAGACTTCTCGCAAGGCGGTTCGACAGTCACGATGCAGCTGATCAAGAACTCCTACTTCTCGATCGATGCGGATGCCGATTCCACCATCGCAGCCAGAAGCGGTATGTCAGGTATCAAACGTAAAATGCAGGAGATCGTCCTGGCTCTGGAACTGGAAAACTTCACAGACACCCCGAAGCAGGACATCATTGCGATGTATATCAACAAGGTCAACTACGGCAACAACATCCGTGGCGTCGAAAAAGCAGCGCAGTACTACTTCGGCAAATCGGCAGAAAACCTCAACCTTCCGGAATCTGCTTTCCTGGCAGGTCTAATCAACTCGCCGAATACCTACAACCCATATAACGATTTACACAAATACGATAACTACTACCTCGATCCGGAAAGCGAATACCTGCAGAACGCAGTCGAAAGAAGGAACGAAGTGCTCGACCTGATGGTCATGCACGGATATATCTCCGAAGCGGAATCCAACCTGGCAAAATCCGTCAGGATCGAAGATATGCTGGCAGGCGTATCCGACAACTTCCAGGAGATCAATGAAAAGTATCAGGAATACATCGATGCCGTCCTTGATGAAGTCGAAGAAGTCACTGGTGAATCTCCTTACTATGTCGGCATGGAGATCCATACCAACATGAACCCATACATGCAGGAATACATCTACGACATGCAGAACGAAGCTGATTATGTCGGACTGGAATTCCCGAACGATCTATGCCAGAGTGCCATCGTCGTCATGGACAATCAGAACGGTGCCATCGAAGCACTGGGCGGAGGAAGAGGAGAAACCGAATCTGCCAGACAGTTCAACAGAGCGACGCACGCCTACCTCAATCCGGGATCTTCGATCAAACCGGTCGTAGACTACGCATTATGTATCGATGCATTAGGCTATGCGACATCGCATACCTTCACAGATATGCCTTATTACCTCTATGGCGGAAATGTCTTGATTTCCAACTATGATCACCATTACTATGGCGATATGATGATGACGGAAGCCCTGGGTCGGTCCCAGAACACCCCTGCCGTTCAGGCGTTGGCTGCTGTCGTTGAAGAAAAAGGTGAAGAGTTCGTCATTGACTACCTCAATTCGATCGGCTTCAACTTCGATTATTCCGATTTCGACCTGCAGTTTGCGATCGGCGGAAACAGATGTCTGGTCACACCGTTACAGCTTGCCGGTGCACATGCGATGTTCATCAACGGCGGTCATTACATCAGGCCGCATACCGTTAATTACATCGAATACAACGATGGAAGAGAAAACTTCATTGCCGATACCAAAGGCATACAGGCGATCTCCGATGCTACAGCCTGGATGGTAGCTTACCTGGAAGAATACAACATGACAGGCTCCTACTCATCTCTGATGTGGTACTGCAAGAGAGGAAGAGATTATCCGCTCTATGGCAAAACCGGTACGACCGACTGGGGTGATGCCGGACTGGATTACGGCATCCCGCAAGGCGCAACCAAAGACTCATGGCTGGTCATGCAGACAAACAAATACACCATCTCCTGCTGGACAGGATATGACAAGCTGGAACCGAAAGCTTACTTCACTTCCTATGAATATCAGGAAAACACGAAGTCCAAGATCGTATCCAAGATCCTGGATGAGCTGATCGATCACCATCTCGGTGAATACGATCCATATACTCCACTTCAGATGCCTGAAAGCGTCACGGAATTCACACATGTCAAAGGCGCATATCCATATGCTTATCCAAGCGGTGGATATCCGACAGTGACCGGCTACATCGCCAAGAAAGCACTTGAGGAACATCCTCTGGTATCTGCTTCCGAAGCATCAAGCCTCGCTACTCAGAACAGGAAATACATCTCCGGTGGTATCGCTAACCTCAACGGAGCTTATGATGGCGGAACAGTCTGGGTAACGTTTGGCACAGGAGCCGGAGAAAACGGCATCTGTGTCGGAGAAACCTGTGACCTGTCTACGACGAATGATTATGGTGAAACGACATATGCAGCCGGAAGGATCTGGTTCCCTCACTGGACAGCGATCTATTCAGGCGGTGCGTTACCTCCATACTTCTATACGATCACTTCCGATACCGGTGAAGTGATCAGTGGTGCTACAGAAGATCTCGGATTCTCCGAAGGAATCGGCGGATCAAGAGTCAATGTCTGTGTCACTCCTTCAGGATCACAATCCCAGGCTTGTATCACAATTGCTGCGGCACAATAAGACAAACAAAAAAAATCGAACAGTTCTCAATCATGAATTCTGTTCGATTTTTTATTTACTCTGCTCTTTTTCTGGCAATGATATTGATCGGAACACCCTCGAATCCAAACGCTTCTCTAAGCTTGTTTTCGATATATCTCTCATATGAGAAATGGAAGAGTTCCGGGTCATTGACAAACAGTACGATCGTACACGGTGCAGTTGAAACCTGCGAAGCATAATAGATCTTGAACTTCTTTCCGTTATGCGGCTTTGCCGGATTGGCAAGCTGGGCATCCAGTATGACCTCGTTCAAGACGTTGGTCTTGATACGTTTGTTTAAATTCTCATAGACCAGATCGATCAGAGGAAGAAGTGTATCGATTCGCTTGCTGTCCTTGGCGGAAACAAATGCGATCGGCGCATAATCGAGATATGCAAACTGCTTTCTGATCTCCTTGGTGATATTGGACATGGTCTTATCATCCTTCTCAACAAGATCCCACTTGTTATAGACGATGATGACGCCCTTCTTTGCTTCATGAGCCAGACCGGCAACATGTTTATCCTGTTCGATGATGCCTGTCGAACCATCCAGCAATACCAGAGCCAGATCACTTCTTTCGATCGCACCTTTGGCTCTTAATACCGAATACTTTTCGACAGATTCATAGATCTTGCCTCTTTTTCTGATCCCTGCCGTATCAATGACGACATAGTTTTGGCCATTGGCCTCAAAGACCGTATCGATCGCATCTCTGGTCGTTCCTTCGATATCGGAAACGATGACTCTTTCCTGTTTCAGGAAGGCGTTTGTCAAGGAAGACTTGCCGACATTGGGTCTGCCGATGATCGCAAATCTCACCATGCCTTCGTATTCTTCCATGCTCTTATCCGGCATGAGTTCCACGACTCTATCAAGCAGATCACCAATACCGATACCATGCACACCGGATACAGCGATCGGATCGCCCATACCCAAGGCATAATATTCATAGATATTGTTGATCATCGTATGATCATCGACCTTATTGACAGCTAGGATGACCGGCTTTTTCGATCTCTGCAATAATCTCGCGATATATTCATCATCATTGGTCATACCGCTTCTTCCATCTGTCAGGAAGATGATGACATCCGCTTCATCAATAGCGATCTCTACCTGAGCATTGATCTCTTTCTGAAACGGAACATCCTCGATCTGTATACCGCCGGTATCGATCAGACGATATGTTTTGGAAAGCCACTGACAGTCTCCATAGATGCGGTCTCTGGTAACGCCCGGTGTATCTTCAACGATCGCTACTCTTTCTTCCAGCATCCTATTAAAAACTGTCGACTTACCGACATTGGGTCTACCAACGATTGCGACAGTTCCATCTATCATTTCTATTCTCCTAATACTCGATTGACGATCTCCATGACCGCATCGGCGACTTCTTGTATTCCCATATCGGAAGTGTCGATCTCGATCGCATCTTCCGCTTTTGTTAACGGAGAATGCTCACGATGCATGTCCTGGTAATCTCTCTTCTTGATGTCCTCAAGGATCGTCTCATAATCAGCTTCGATCCCCTTTTCCAGATTCTGTTTGACTCTTCTTTCAGCTCTGGCTTCAGCGGATGCAACCATATAGATCTTGACCGGAGCATCTTTCAGTACGACTGTACCGATATCTCTGCCATCCAGGATATATCCGCCGCCTTCACAGATCTTCTGCTGCATTTCTACCAGTGCAGCACGACATCCCTGCAGTTTGGATACATCGGAAGCACCCATAGAGATCTCATTTGCACGGATCGCATCAGAGACATCTTCATCCTCGAGGATGACTTTACCATCGGCGGACATCTCAAGTTTCATTTCTCTGATCATGTTGACGATCGCTTCTTCATCATCCAGTGGGATCTGTTTCCTGATCGCGTTTAAAGCGACCGCTCTGTACATAGCTCCCGTATCCAGATGAGTATATCCCAGCCTCTCAGCAAGAACATCGGCAATCGTCGATTTTCCGGCAGCGCTTGGTCCGTCTATGGCAATATTGATCTTTTTCATTAAATGATACCCTTTGTCTTCAGAATGTAGAATACGATCAGACCTAAAACCGCAACAAGTACGATGATCAGGATGATCAGGATGATATTGAGGATCGTATTGGAACCTTCTTCATCGTCATCTTCGATCTCTTCTTCATCATCTTCTGTCGTTACGACAAACGGGATCGTATTGGAAACAGTATCCTTGACAGGTTCTGCTTCCAGTTCCTTGAGATTCTTGATCTCAACGACATCTTCAGCCTCATCTTCCAGAGCCTGTGCAAGAACAGGATGTTCCTCGACAACGATCGTCTGCTGTGCAGGAGCTTCTTCGATCGGCTCAACAACAGCTTCTTCGATCACCGGGATATCGATATCCGGAACTTCGATTTCAGGGATCTCTACCGGTTCAACTTCGATCGGCTCATCAGGGATCTCGATCGGAATATCTACAGGTGTTTCTTCAACAGCCGGGATCTCGTCCATGATCTTGGCGATCTCCATGGATACGGTATTGGAGAATTCTTCATCTCCCTCATCCTCAAACTGTGGAAGAGCGATCTCTTCTTCGCTTGTCTCTTGTAAAACAGGAGTTTCTTCCACTGCAGGAACTTCTTCCATAAGCTGAGCTTCTTCAGGATGTCTGACTTCATTGACCATATGATTGGTGATCTGAGAGATCGTCATATCGCCATTCATCTTGTTGTATTCACCGACTTCGTTGATCATGTCGGAGATATAGGAATTGACTTCGTCTTCATCCTGTACAACAGCGTGATTATCAACGAATTCAGCTGTATAAGCTTCTTCCTCGACCTGCTCAGGAATCTCGATTGAAATCGGAGCTTCTTGCGCAGTCTCTTCCGGAACTTCAACAACGATCGGAGCCTCTTCAACAAGAACGGCCTCCGGCTGTTCAACTGTCTCGACTTCTTCCGTGCTCAGTTCTGTGACTTCTTCATTAGCCTTTTCTTCTGCTTCTTTATATAAAGCTTCTACTTCAGCAGATGGTTTGTAATAACCCGGATAAGGATTTTCTTCAACGGTCTCAGTTACAACTGGAGTTTCTTGAGCTGGCTTCATGGCACCGAATTCTTCGATCAGAGGTTTTGCGTCAGTCGGAATGTCTTCATATCTGAAACTGTCTCTCATTTCCTGAGGGATATAGAGATCTTCATCGATCAGAGGTTTGACATCTTCTTTCGGCAGATCGATGATCGGCGTGCCGATGATCGGCTGAGGATAATCCGGTTCTTCGATCAGAGGTTTTGTGTTTTCTGTATTGCCGATATCAAACTTCTCTTCAGGAGCTTCCTGAAGTGCGTTCCAGATATTGGAACCCTGCTGTACATCCTGGATCTTCTTTTCAGATTCGGTATCCTTGAAAGAATTCACGAGCTGTTCGATCGGTGTTTCTTCAAAATCGGTCCAGGTATACTTCGGATCGTTTTCTTCAATTACCGGTGTCTCATAAACCGGTGTAGTTTCTTCTTTCTGTGAAAGTGGTGACAGTATTTCTGTGATACTGTTCAATCTATCTTCGTAATCAGAAAGATCCTTTGTCTGCAAAGAAGACTCTTTGTCATTGGCAAGAGAATCTCTCAGTTCTGCGAATTTTTGTGTTCTTGTTAATCTAGCCACAACAAAACCTCCAAATTTTTACCTAAAAATTATACCATAACTCTTAAAAAGAGTGAACAGCATACAAACATTCACACGATCGAAAAAAGCCCTGTTTTTAGCCATTTTCCCTATTTCAGTAACGGAGAGATCCGTTTGTAGAGAACGAAAGTCAGGATATCGACGATCACGGCTTTGATCAGATTGAAAGGCATGACACAGAACAATACAAAAGTAAACTTGTCTGTGACTGCCGCAAAGATCGCATTTCCCATTGCGACGATCTTTTCCAGAGGCAGATGAAACATATTCACATATGCCGGAATGATGAAAAGATAATTTCCGAGACATGCGGCGATCACCATGGCGATAGAACCGATGACCATCGCTTTGATCGCACCTTTTCTCGTCTTGTCAAGCTGATAGACCAAAGCAGCGCTGACACACAATACCGTAGAGAATATGAATGCGGCGATCTCTCCGACAAAAGCAGTCGAAGTCGGCTTCAGCAGCAGCTTGATCACGATCTTGACGATCTGAATGAAAAATGCCGGGACAGGCCCCAAAGCAAACGCACCGATCAGAGCGGGAAGATCTCCAAGGTCAAGCTTGTAGAAGTTTGGCGCAACAGCGATCGGAAAGTCGAACAGCATCAATACTGCCGACAAAGCGCCTAATACGGCGATGGAACTGATGTTTTTGACACTCAAATACTTTTTCAAAATAAAAAAACCTCTCTCATCCTGACTGTACAGTCGCCACCTGAATCTCACAGGTTCTGCCTTTCGCTCGCGGGGTATACCGCCGATCAGGGAATTTCACCCTGCCCCGATGTTTCTGCACCAAAATAATAACACCGAAATGTTGTAAAATAAAGTTATATGATAAACAAATTACAGGAAGCGTTAGATCACGCAAACAAGATCGTCTTCTTCTCCGGTGCCGGAATGTCGACAGCTTCCGGTATCCCTGATTTCCGTTCTGCAACGGGATTATACAAGAATGTCTACCGCGCCGAAGAAATGCTTTCGCATACCTTCTATGAATACAAAACGGAAGACTTCTTCGAGTTCTATCGGGAAAAGATGTTATATCCCGATGCCAAGCCCAATTATGCCCATGAGTTCATGGCGAAACTTCAGGACCACAAGGATGTCACAGTCGTCACTCAGAACATCGATGGCCTTCATCAGGCGGCCGGTTCAAAGAAAGTCTATGAGCTGCATGGCTCTGTTTTGAGAAACTACTGCAGCAGATGCGGAAAGTTCTTCGATTTGAACTACATCATGAATACGACCGGTGTTCCGAAATGCGATCATTGCGGTGCAACGATCAAACCGGATGTCGTTCTCTATGAAGAAGGACTGGATGAAGATGTCATTACCGGAGCGGTAAGAGCGATCGCAAGTGCTGACCTGCTGGTAGTGTGTGGCACATCTTTGGTCGTCTATCCGGCAGCCAGCTTTATCCGCTACTTCCGTGGTGATACGCTGGCTATCATCAACAGAGATGCGACTTCCTATGATTCGCAATGTGATATCGTCATCCATGACGATCTGGTAAAAACATTCAAAGAGTTAAAGATCCGGGATTAAACCCGGATCTTTCTATCTGATAAAGTGTGTATAGACTTCCTTTTCGATTTTGGGTTGTTTCAACCCGTTTTCTTTTGCGAGCTTTCTCATCTTGAGATAATAAGCCATATTCCTTCCCAGATTCCTCATCGTCTGCATTCCTTCTTCATCCTTTTCTGCATCCTCACCGGAAAAACCGTGTGGATCGTTCCAGTATGTTGAAGTGATGACATTCATTCCTGAGATCGAGAAGAACTTCATGATCACATCATTGGCAGTGATGTTGCCGGCTCTTCTTGAACAGGCGACAGTTGCAGCAGCCTTCATGTTCAAGCTCATCTTATTTGGATAGGAATAGAAGAGCCTGTCCAGGAACGAAAGAAGCGAACCGCTTGGTCCGGCATAATGCACCGGTGTTCCGACGATCAGGCCATCCACTTCATCCAGTAAAGGATATACTTCATTGACCTGATCTTTCTTGATACAGCCTTCACCGTTTCCACAATAATTGCAGGCCATACAGGCAGGAGTATCTGCCGGAACGTTATACCAAAGAGAATCGATCCCTTCTTCCTTCAGGATCTTTTCTACTTCGCACAAAGCACGATAAGTAGTTCCTTTTTTATGAGGAGAGCCGTTGATAAACAGTACTTTCATCTAAAACTCCTGTGTTGCCTTGACTGCCTTGAGCCATCTGTCATAACGCTCTTCCACTTCATCATGATCCATCTGCGGTTCATAGCGTTGCGTTTCTTCATGTGTGAAATCATCATAGCTGTAGAAATCAACAGCCATACCGGACAATCTGGCAGCACCTAAAGCTGTCGTTTCAGCCAGTACTGGTCTGACGACCGGGATCTCAAGGATATCCGACTGGAACTGGACCAGCAGTTTGTTGACACTGGCGCCGCCATCGACCTTGATGAAACGGATCTTCTGATGGAGGTCTTCTTCCATGACTTTGATCAGATCCTTTGACTGATAAGCCATTGCCTCGATGCATGCTCTGGCGACATGGCCTCTGCTGGTACCTCTTGTCAGACCGAATATCGCACCTTTGCAGCGATCGTTCCAATAAGGAGCGCCAAGTCCGGTAAATGCCGGAACCACGATGACACCGCCGGCATCCTTGACGGATCTTGCCAGTTCTTCGGAATCCTTGGCTTCCACGAAGAACTTCATCTCATCTCTCAACCACTGGATCAGGGAACCGGATACGAAGATCGAACCCTCTAATGCATATTTGACTTCATTGCCGATCTTCCAGGCGACCGTTGATAATAAACCATACTTGGAAATGATCGCTTCCTCACCAGTATTGACCAGGATGAATCCGCCTGTACCATAGGTATTCTTGACATTGCCCTTTTCAAAGCAGGATTCACCAAACAGTGCAGCCTGCTGGTCACCGACAAGTGCCGTGATCGGACAGGTCCTGTTGAAGAAGTGACGCGGGTCGATATAACCGAAGAAACCTGATGTATCCTTGATCTCCGGAAGCATGGATCTTGGCACTTCAAACAGATCCAACAATTCATCATCCCAGTTCAGAGTATGGATATTGAACAGCAATGTCCTTGACGCATTGGTCACATCCGTTGCATGGACCTGACCACAGGTGAACTTCCAAAGTAAGAAGGTATCGATCGTACCGAAGAGGAGCTTATCGTTTTCCTTTACCCCTTCCACATTGTCTCTGATCCATTTGATCTTGGAAGCAGAGAAATACGGGTCAAGGACCAATCCTGTCTTTTCCTTGATAAAAGGCTCATAACCGTCTTCCTTAAGTTTGTTTACGATATCGGAAGTCTGACGGGACTGCCATACGATCGCATGGTATACCGGAAGTCCTGTTTCCTTATCCCAGACAACTGTCGTTTCACGCTGATTGGAAATACCGATCGAAACGATCTGTTCCGGCTTGATCTGGCCTCCGTCAAAGATCTGAGCCATGACTGCCAGAGTGGAAAGCCAGATCTCATTGGCATCCTGTTCGACCCAGCCCGGATGCGGGAAGAAGTTTGTGATCTCTTTCTGAGCTACCTTGACGACATTCTGCTTGGCATCAAAAATGATCGCTCTGGTACTTGTCGTACCCTGATCGATAGCTAAGACATATTTTTCCATATGATTTGTCTCCTTGTGTCTACAAATTCATTATATAATATTTACGAAAGCAGGAGGATTTTACAATGAAAGAAACGCTCGTTATTTTAGCTGCCGGCATGGGCTCCAGATATGGCGGTCTCAAACAGATCGACGGAGTCGGCAACCACAACGAACCGATCATCGAATTCACCATTTTTGATGCGATCAGAGCAGGATTCAAGAAGATCGTGCTGATCATCAAAAAGGAACATCAGGAAGCATTTGAAGAATCACTGATCAGAAAGATCAGACCGTATATCGAAGTCGAATATGCATTTCAGGATCTCAAGGACATCCCGGATGATGTCACGATCCCGGTCGAAAGAGTCAAACCTTGGGGCACGACTCATGCCTTACTGTCATGCAGGAACATCCTGAAAGACGATCCATTCATCGTCTGCAACGCCGATGACTTCTATGGCAAGGATGCCTTTGAAAAAGTCATGGACTTCTTCCACAACGGCGTAAACGAAAACACTTACTGCATGGTCGGATACAAAGTTGAAAACACTCTTTCCGACAACGGTACCGTTACAAGAGGCGTCTGCCAGAAAAACGATGAAAGTTTCCTCACCGACATCAAGGAAGTCATGAACATCAAGTGGAACGAAAACCACGATGGTGTCTTATATGAAGAAGACGGTGAATACAAGGAATTGGAACTGGGTTCCCCTGTCTCCATGAACTTCTGGGGCTTCCATCCATCTGTGATCGGCAAACTGCAGAAGATCTTCACTTATGAACTGCCGATCGGCATCGACAAGAACCCGTTGAAATACGAGGCACTTCTGCCAAATCACGTCGGTGTCATGGTAGAAAACGGCGACTGCAGAGTCAAAGTATTGACCTCTGAAGATTCCTGGTTTGGTGTCACATACAAGGAAGACAAACCAAGTGTTGTCACCAAGATCCAAGCGCTCAAGGACAACGGAACCTATCCGGATATCCTCTTTGAAGAATAAACGCATCTCATCAGCCGGACAATCGTCCGGCTTTTTCTTTTTGGCCGTACCAAATGTAAAAAAGATAAACAATATCTGTGATAAAATAATTGAATAAAATATTATTCAAATCATAAACATAAATCTCTCAGGGGCAAGGAGAAAAGCATATGGCACATGATGTATTTATCAGTTATTCTCACAAGGATTCTTCGGTAGCTCAGGCGATCTGCGCAAAACTCGAAGAACAGAAGATCCGCTGCTGGTATGCGCCGCGCAATATCGGTGCCGGGGAAGAATGGGCTTCTTCGATCATGAACGCCCTAAAAGAAGCAAGGATCATGGTTCTGATCTTTACTGATTATTCAAATGCATCAAAACAGGTCAAAAGAGAAGTTGATAACGCGATCAACGCCGGAGTCACGATCATTCCTTTCAAACTGACTGAAAATAATCCATCCGGTGCAATGGAATACTATTTGGCAACGCTGCATTGGCTCGATGCCCTCAATAAGCCGCTTGAAAAGTCTATCGATGAGCTGGTCTCAATGGTGCAGGACATCATGGAAGGAAGAGACCTTCCTGATGATGACTTTGATGTTGAGTGGAAGAAAAACGCCAGAAAAAAAGGGAAGAAAAAATCAGTCTGGCATACTGTCTTCAAGGTCTTTTCTGCCGTATTTCTACTGGGACTGTCGATCGTATGGTTTGGCATCTATCTTTCGAATCCGACTTTCAATTTCGATGTTTCAGTCATCATGTTCTGTCTGGGGCTCATATGTCTGATCCCCGGTATATATCTGCTTGTAACCTTCTTCTGGAAGAAAAGACCAAGAAACAGTTGGATCTATGTGCTGGTCACCTGCATCCTGGTTTTCATCTATATGATCATTCGCTGCGTGCAGATCGGTAATGCAAGACCCGCAAACATGACCGTCATCGCAAAAAGTGAAGAGATCAGCCAGAACATGGCAAACTATAGCTTTGCGGTCAGGGATGAACAAAACAACGTTTACTACATGGATGTGGTCAATGGTACCAATGGCTTATATAAAGTCAGACTTGAAGATTTCTACAAGGGGAAACAGGGAGAATGTCTGATCAACAATCTCGATGCAGACAACCTGACATTAGGCGATAACGGCATACTGTATTACAGAGCCAACTTCGATCGAGACGTAATTTGCGCATATAACCTGACGACAAAGGAGATCAAACAGATCAAGAAAGCCCCTGTTTCTCACCTGTATGGGACAAATGATGTCGTCGTCTTCAATCTGGAAACCTTCTCCAGAGGAATCATGTTGCTTTCCTATGACGGCAGATATGAATATGCTCTGTCATCAAATGATTATACCGACCTCAATATCTATAAAGGCGAACTGTACTTCCTGAATGAGTATCAGGAGTTCAGCCATTATGAAAACAACGATTACTCTCAGGTTTTAAGCAATACGATCAACAGTTACTTTATCATTTTTGATGATACTGTCTACTATGTCGGAAACAACGGCGAAGGGATCTATCGCAGCCCTCTGGATAATATTATTGATCAGGAAAAGCTCTCTGACGCAGAAGCTTATGAAATATTGGTACACGGCGATTATCTCTACTATCTCAACGTCAAAGACAACAACGCCCTTTACAGGGTCTCACTGATCGACAAGAGCGAAGAGCTGATCGATTCATCATACTTCACATCGATGAACATCATCGGTGATTGTCTGTATCTGTGCAGAGGCGTCATGGGATATACAAGACTGATGCTGGATTAAAGGAAAGAAGGAAGATATGTCATATACTGCATTTGCTCAAGAAAGAGAAAACAACAGGAACCGCTTCCAGAAAGATGTCGGGCCTTTTGAACCGCTTCCTCATTTCAAAGAAGAAGATAACGATCTGAAATCAGCCGCTTTGCGTTTTATTCACAACAGATGTGAAAAACTCAATTTCGATCCAAAAAAAGAAAAGATCGAAAAGAAAGAGAATATCTTCTTAGGAAACAGTACAAAAGCGAAACAGATCCCTTTCAATATGGAAATGGACATCAACCGTCTCTGCCTGGAAAGAGAATTGGAAAGCTTTATCGATTCCGGCATTGCCGAAGATGCATACAATATCTACTATTGTTTTTTGGAAATGTTTTTCGGTCACTATGGCAAATCCAAAAAGATGGTCGAACTGCTTTCCGAATTTGAATCAAACGGCAGTTCTCTGCTGATGAAACACAGAGACCATTACTCTCACTCCGTCTATGTCTTTACTCTTGGACTTGCGATCTATGAGACCAATCAGTACTTCCGTGATTGTTTCAACTCGTACTACAACTTAGACAAGGAAGAAGCATCCGCCTTCTTCCTGAAATACTGGGGAATGACTTCCCTCTTCCATGATATCGGCTATCCGTTTGAACTGCCTTTTGAACAGGTACTTTCCTATTTCGAAGTCGATAACAGACAAAGAGGAAAAGATCTGCTGTATCTGGCATACAAGAATTCGAACAACTTTTCCCTTCTCTCCGAAGAAGAAAGACTTCACTTTCATAAACTGTATCAGAAAGACTTCTCCAGCAGTGATGAACTGTTTTCCTATGATATCGTAAAAAAGATCGGAAAAGACTATGAATGCCACTTTAAGCAGCTGGTCCAGACCATCCGCAACAAACCGAGTGCACCGGAAAAATTCGACTATCACATGGACCACGCCTATTTCAGTGCCAATAGGCTTTATAGAGAACTGGTCGAATCCTTTGGCATCGATCAGATCAAGGAAATACACATCGATGTCCTGACTGCCATCATCTTACACAACAGTCTCTACAAGTTTGCGATCGCCTTCTATAAGGACGAAGAAAAACACAAGAGACCATTGGCTATGGAAGATCATCCTCTGGCCTTCCTGCTCTTCCTTTGCGATGAACTTCAATGTTGGGACAGAACAGCTTATGGCAGAAATTCCCGTACGGAACTTCATCCGATGAGTGCAGAATTTGATTTCAGCAACAATTCCATCAAAGCGATCTACTACTACGACAGAGAAGAAAAAGAAAAGATCGATGAATTCGAAAGAGAATACCGCGAATGGAAAGAAAACGGAAAACAAGGAAAGATGCCTCGTCTGAAAGCCTACAGCGACATGGCAGAAAAAGGACAGCGCTTTGTCAAAGATATCGAAAGCATCGTTGATACGAGCCATATCCCGTTGAATATCAGGCCGTCCATCGCAAAAGCGGACAGAACGAAGAAACACACCTATCTATCCAACAGCAATTTCCTGCATCTCTATGACTTTGCGGTCGCCCTCAATGCCCGATACAACTATCAGGGCAGAGAAAAATACGTCGAAGGAAGTCAGCTGGAAGCGGAATTTGAAATGTTGTCACTGGAATATCAGCTGTCCAACATCAATCAGGCAAAATCCTTCAGCAAGTATCTGGATGAACTGGGATGCTTCTATACCGATAAACCGGTCGATTATCCGATGATCTCCTCTTTCACCAAAAAACTGATCAGGATCATTGCACCGATGGAACACGAACGCTGGATCAGAGAACACCAATCCATGGGATGGACCTATGGAACGGATTACGAAACACTTGCTTCCGATAAGGAAGAATCAAAGATGCTGCGTGAACAGTTCCGTCAGCACAAGCTGGCCATGGATATCGGCTGCACGAAAAAGGATATCGTCGCCCATTACAATAAACTTCCTCTGGAAGAAAAAGTCAAAGACTATGAACCGTTCAACAGTATGTTGAAACTGATCAAGAAGTTTGACGGATTAAGGATCTACGAACTCGATTAGAAAAGATCGGCATTGCCGATCTTTCTTCTTTATTTGTGCTTTTCAAGATATTCGATGATCTGTACCGCATTGGCTGCAGCGCCTTTTCTGATCTGATCACCGCAGCACCACAACGAGATCCCCTTCTCATCGATGAGATCCCTTCTGATCCTGCCGACATAGACATCGTTCTGATCTGATGTTTCAAGCGGTGCAGGTATATCTTCGCCCACGAAGAGTTTCAATCCCTTGGAACTTTCAATCGCTTTACAGACTTCACTCAGGTCCAGAACATCTTTCGTCACCAGTCTGACAGCAATCGAATGGGAACGGTATACCGGGACTCTGACACAGGTACAGCAGACTTTCAGATCCGGAAGATGCAGGATCTTTCTGCCCTCGTTCATCATCTTCATCTCTTCGGTCGTATAGCCGTTGTCAAGGAATGAACCGATCTGTGCAACGCAGTTATATGCGATCTGTTTCGGGAAGACTTTCGGTTCTACTTTTTCATTTTCATCGATCTGCCTGATCTGATCCTTGAGTTCTTCTATTCCCTGGTTTCCGGCACCGGAAACCGCCTGATAAGTCGTCGTCACCATGTTTTCGATCTTTGAAAGTCTGTTGATCGGTGCGACAGCCATCATTGTGATGATCGTCGAACAGTTGGGATTGGCGATCACTCCGTTGTGCTTCAAGGCATCTTCGCCATTGATCTCAGGAACGACCAATGGGACATCATCCAACAATCTGAATGCACTGGAATTATCCACATAGACCGCATTTGCCTTTCTGATATATGGCAGATATTTCTTTGACAGTTCATTGGAAACTGCACCCAAGACATAATCCAGTCCTTCAAAGCTGTCTTCTTCAACGACATCCATTTCGATCATCTGATCTTTATATTTCAATACATTCCCTTTTGAACGAGGGGATGCGAATAATCTGATCTCATCGATCTGAAGATCCGATTCTTCCAGACATACCAGCATCTGTCTGCCGACAGCGCCACTGGCTCCGATGATCCCTATCTTCATAATGTTTCCTCCTGTGCCAGAACAAATCTTTCATAGATACAGTTGATCGCCTTTTCAAAATCGCTGTTTTCTACGCCAACGACGATAGAAAGCTCATCGGCACTCTGATTGATGACCTTGATATTGATCGCATTGCGACCAAACTCAGACAACAAACTACCGGAGATACCGGGCAGTGATTGCATCCTTCTGCCTACGACAGCGACTAACGCCACATTTTCATCGACTCTCATGTCATCCGGCTGGAAAGTCTGTTTGATCCGATTCAAGATCTCATAGAGATTGTTTGAAACAGCCTTGGAAGAGACGATGATCGAGAATGTATCGACAGTGATCGGTACGCTTTCGATCGATACTCTGTATTCTTCAAAGATCGACAATAATTCTCTCAAGAAACCGACTAAAGTTGAAGAATGATTCTTGACCACAGTGATGACCGTATAACCCTGCTTGCCGGTAATACCGGTAATGATCCTTGGAGGATCCTTGGCATCGAGTTCACTGCAGTCGTTCATGATCATCGTACCCGGATGATTTGGTTTATTGGTATTCCTGATATTGATCGGAATATTCTTCTCTCTGACCGGGAAGATCGCATCATCATGTAAGACATTGGCACCCATATAGCTCATTCCTCGAAGTTCCCTGTATGTCAGTCTCTTGCAGGAAAGCGAATTCCTGATGATACGTGGATCGGCAACATAGATACCGGAAACATCGGTCCAGTTTTCATAGACATCCGCATCGACCAGATTGGCGATGATCGCACCGGTGATATCACTTCCCCCTCTGGACATGACCTTGATATTGCCGTTAGGAAGTGTTCCATAGAATCCCGGAATGACGATCTTCTTATCGGTATCGATCAGCTTGAAGAATTTCTCTCTGCTTTTTTCAAGATCCACTTCATCATTATGAATGAAACGGATAAAATCCTTCGCATCGACAAATTGCGCATCCAGATATTCCGCTAGCAGTTTTGCTGTCAGATATTCTCCTCTTGAAACCAGATAATCGGTATCGATCTCCTTATCAAAATGACTTCTGATCTCTTCAAATTCTCTATCCAGATCGATCTTCAATCCAAGCCTTTCCTTGATCCTTCTGTATTTCTCTTCGATCGGAACGAATAAAGATTCCGCTGAAACTCCATAATGAAGATGAGCAGCACAGAGATAAAGGAGATCCGTTACCTTGTGTTCCTCTTCGTTGGCCTTGCCGCAGGCAGAAACGACGACAAACTTCCTCTCTGCCTCGCTTTCTACGATCTGTTTTACTTTCTGAAACTGTATCTCATCGGCAAGACTTGATCCGCCGAACTTCGCAACCTTAATCATCCAATATCTCCCCGATGAATATCTTCTCATCGTTTAATCCTTCGATCTTCTTTACAAGATCATATACTTTACATCTTTTTGTGATGAAGCTTTGATCATCGATCTTCTTATCGATCATATCATTAAATCCTTCCATATCACTACATCTGATATAGAAAGTTCCTTCTTTTTCATTATCTACATCTTTTCTTGTGATCGTTTCAGCCTCTTCATCGACCATATCGTTTGCCAGATCCTCAAGATCCTGAACGATCGCATGACCGGTAGGAAGTGATCCCGCACCCTGCCCAACAAAATAAGCCTTGCCCAGATACTTACTTTCCGACATCAGGATATTGTTGTTGGAAGAAACTGAAGCAAACAATGAATCTTTCTTAACAAAACCAGGCATGACATAGGCATTGAGCTTGCCATCCATATATTCAGCTCTCCCGATCAGTTTGATCACTCTTCCATTATCTCTTGCATAAGCGATATCTTTATCATCGATATTCTCAATACCGAATGTCGGGATCTTTTTTTCATCAACAATGAGATCAAATGCCTTCAAAGCAGACAGACAGGTCTTGTATCTGACATCATGACCGCAGATGTCATCGCTCGGATCTCTTTCGGCATAGCCCAGTTCCTGGGCATTGCTCAAGGCATCATTAAAGTTGATACCTTCACTGAATAGTCTGCTTAACAGATAGTTGGTCGTACCGTTCATGATCCCGGCGATCTGCCTGATATGATCATCTCTTCTCATCTTTCTCAAGCTCACAAGCCAAGGGATACCACCGCCGACACTTGCCTCAACAAGCAGCTTCACGCCCTTTTCCTTTGCGATATCAAAAAGATCGAGGTGTCTTGCCAACATCTTCTTGTTTGCGGAAACGACATTCTTGTCTGCTTCCAAAGCTCTTCTTACATAGGTATGTGCCGGCTCATCTCCGCCCATGCATTCAACGACTGCATCGATGTCTGTATTATTCACGATCGTTTCATAATCCAGAGTAAAACGATCATCTTTCATCTCGTTTTCATATCTGACCAGGATCTTTGCGATCGTGATCTCATCGCTGCAGCTTTCTTCAATGATCTTTGATACGCCGCTGCCCACTACTCCATGTCCCAATATCGCTATCTTCATAAAATACCTCTGTTGTTGTTTGTGGTTGAAAAACACTTGTCTTCAAAACACAAACATAGTATCATTTTTAAGGAATACTTACAAGGAGTAAATTCATGAAATATGTAAGCAGCAGAAATTCTAAGCTTCAGGAATCTCCATCCATGGCCCTGATCAAAGGCCTGGCAGATGATGGAGGCCTTTATACACCACTACTGAATCAGAGGAAACTCGATCTGAATGAGTTGAAAGATCTCACATTTCAGGAACTTTCTTCAAAGATCGTTTCTTTCTTTATCGATGATCTGACAAAAGAAGAAATCGAAGAATGTGTTTCTAAAGCCTATGACGACAAATTCGATACAAAGCAGATCACACCTCTTCGTGATGCATCCGATTATCATATTTTAGAGTTGTGGCATGGTCCGACATCTGCATTCAAAGATGTCGCATTGACTCTTCTGCCTCATCTTTTAAGTGCTGCCTACAGAAAAAATGATTATGACAAGACACTATCCATCCTGACTGCGACCAGCGGCGATACCGGCAAGGCTGCTTTAGCCAGTTTTGCGGATGTAAAGAATACAGCTATCACGGTATTCTATCCTGAGATCGGTGTTTCCGATATCCAGAAACTGCAGATGGCAACTTCCAAGGGAAACAACGTCACCGTCATGGCTGTCAAAGGAAATTTCGATGATTGCCAAAGGATGGTCAAGGAAGCATATTCCAACGAAAAGCTCCTTGAAGGCCTCGATCACGTTTGCCTTTCTTCTGCCAATTCCATCAATATCGGCCGATTGGTCCCACAGACCGTTTATTACTACTACGCTTATTTTGAACTGATCAGGAATAATGAAATCAATATGAATGATCAGATCAATTTCTGTGTCCCAACCGGAAACTTCGGCGATATCCTTGCCGGATACCTGGCCAAGGAAAGCGGATTACCGATCAAGAAACTGATCTGCGCATCCAACAGAAACAATATCCTCAGCGATTTCATCAATACCGGAAGATATGATCTGGACAGGAACTTCTATCCGACGATGTCCCCTTCCATGGATATCCTGATCTCTTCCAATCTGGAAAGACTGCTGTTCTTGCTGAGCGAAGATGCTTCCTATGTCTCTTCTTTAATGAAGAAACTTCAGGAAGATCGTTTCTATGAAGTTGATGAAACGATGGTAAACAAGCTGCAGGATTCCTTTAATGCATACTGGACTTCCGAAGAAGAATGCAAGGAAACGATCAGAAAAGTATTTGAAGAAAAGAAGATCCTGATCGATCCGCATACTGCAGTTGCGGTATCCGCTTATGAAAAATACAGGAAAAAATCTGAAGATGATACAAAAGCCGTAGTATTATCTACTGCCAGCCCGTATAAATTTGCATCCGATGTATTGAATTCTTTGGGCTACGAAGAAAAGGAACCATTTGAAGCGATGAAGAAGCTTAATTCGATCAGTGGCTTATCGATACCGAAAAACCTCGCAGAACTGAAAGAAATGCCGATCCGCTTCGATTCCTCCATAGCGATCGAAGAAGGTATGGATTATATCGCAAAAAGATTAAAGGAGATCAACGATGCTGAGTATTAAGACAAGTGCTTCCACTTCCAATCTGGGACCTGGCTTTGATTGTCTGGGCATGGCCTTGGATCTCTTCAATCATTTTGAAGTGGAATTATCCGACCATGATGAGCTGATCAATGTAGAAGCTCAATACAACAATCCCGATAACCTCTTCCTGAAAGCCTATCACAAGGCAATGGAACTCATCGGTAAGGATGATCATGTAAGAGTTTGCTTTGATTGTGAAGTACCGACATCCAGAGGCTTGGGATCAAGTTCCACTCTGATCGTCGGGGGTATCACTGCCGCATCCGCATTACACGACAACGCCTTATCCAGAGACCAGATCTTTCAGCTGGCGTCGCAAATGGAAGGACATCCCGATAACGCATCACCATGCGTCTTTGGCGGCTTTCAGGCATCGATGAAAAGAGAAGACAGGATCTTTATCCATCATTCCCTTTCCATTCATCCGGAATTTGTTTTAACAGTATTTATCCCTGACTTTGAAGTCGAAACGGCAAAAGCCAGAGCGATACTGCCTGATTCTTATACAAGGCAGATCGCTGCTGCAAACGGCGCAAAAGCGATATTGACTGTCAAGGCACTGGAAAACGGAGATCTCGATCTTCTGAAAGAAGCGGCAAAAGACGAGATCCATGAACCATACCGCAAGACACTGATCCATGAGTTTGCTGAAGTTGAAAAGATCTTCAAAGAAAACACAAACGGTGTCTTGCTGATCTCGGGATCAGGATCTACCCTTTTGGGCATTTCGATGAATACTTTTACAGCCTATGACAAGATGGAAAATCTCAAACACAAGTGGCAGGCAAAACAGGTCGGCGTCCATTACAAAGGAGTTGAAGTCTATGAAATCTGATTACCTGATCGTCCATAAGAAACTGCTTCCTCCTTTTCTGGAGAAAGTCATCGAAGCCAGAGCACTGTTAAACAATCATGAAGTCGATTCGATCTCTCAGGCAGTCAAAAAAGTAGGTATCTCAAGAAATACCTACTATAAATACAAAGACTTTGTTTTTGAACAGAAAGAGCACGTATCCAATCACGCCGTGATCACTCTGGTCCTGATCGATTCTCCGGGCATGTTGTCGGATGTGATCAACTGCCTTTCCGAACGCAACGTCAACATCGTCACGATCTCACAAGCCGAACCTCTTTCCGGCTTGGCCAGCGTCATGATCTCCATGGATATCAGTGATATCAAGGGAACACTTGACGAACTGATGAAAGATCTCAAACACCTCAAGGCAACCAAGAGCGTTCACCTTTCAGCGATCGAATAGTTATTTTTCTACATCAAAGAAGAACTTCGTATACTCTCCATACTCGGATTCCACTCCGTAGTTCATATGGTGTGCTTCCAGTAACTGCTTTGCCAGAGAAAGTCCGATACCGGAACCGATGTGATGACGCTTATGTTCCTTATCGACCTTATAGTAACGGTCCCAGACATTCTTCAGATCACTCTCTCTGATGCCTTCGCCGTTATCGTAGACATATACTCTGACATGATCCTTATCGATATCTTCAAAGCCGATCTCAATGATCTGCTTTTCTTTATTGTTGTAATTGAGAGAATTGTTGATGAAGTTGTATAAGACCTGTTTGATGCGTTTGACATCAAGTTCCACATCAAGGTCATCTCCTGTCTTCAGTCTCAGATCGATCCCCTGATTGAGACAGTACTTTTCATACTGATGATAGACATCGTTCAATAATCCGTTCAGCGATACTTTTTCTTTATTCAGTTCCACTCCGGTCGTATCGATCTTTGAGATGTCGATCAGATCATCGACAAGCGTTGAAAGACGTCTTGCCTCATCGATGATGACATTGATGTTTTCTTCCGTATTTTCTTCCGGGAGATCTCTGATCATCTCTCCGTAGCCGACGATCATCGTTAATGGCGTCCTCAGATCATGGGATACATTACCCAATAATTCTTTCTTTGCCTTTTCAGCTTTTAAGATATCCTCGTTGGCATTCTCTAAAGTCCGATTGAGTTCATCAAACTCTTTTGAAGCTGTCTTGACCATCAAAGGATCATATTCCCCTTTAGAAAGATTTCTGGACTCGTTGTTGATCTGTTTGATCGGATTGATGATGTATCTTGAAAGGATCAGAGCCAGAATCAGCGTCATTGCGATGATGATCGCCAGGATGATCAGGTATTGTGACTTCAACGTTGAGATCGTCGTATTCAAAGGAGTGATACCTGAAGAAACCATGACCAGCACCATCTCATCGTCGTATTCAAACAGTTTCGCAAAGATGTAGACATCCTCAGGTTTTTCCAAGAAGTGCCTCTGATAATGGAAGTTATCGAAAAGCTTTTCACCATTATCTGTTTTCGATACTTCACTTGCGATCGCATTGATCGTCATATTATCGATACTTCGAAGTGTACAAGCACCGGTATAGTTGTAGTCATCTTCGTTGGAAACGACTCTGACACAGACCTCATTGGACATCGAAAGATGCTCGATCATCTCTTCAAAGTCATCATCCCCGACAAGTGAAGCTACACTGCTGCCGACACTCTGTAAAGACTTGATCTTGTTTGCCTTGTAGAAGTCATCAAGAAAAGTCGTCTGCACGAAATAGACTAATCCCATTACGGCAACGACGAAAATCAGTAAGATCGATACGAGCTGTGACCTTAAACTATATTTCCTTTTCAAAGCGATACCCTACTCCTCTGATCGTAGTAATGTAGTTTCCATACTCCTTGAGATCCTTTCTCAGAAGTTTCATATGCGTATCCAGAGTCCTGTCATCGGAATCATATTCATAACCCCAGACTTTGGAAATGATCTGCTGCCTGGTAAGGGCATTGCCGATATTCTTCAAGAGATACAACAATAACTCATATTCCTTGTTTGCCATATCGACTCTCTCTCCACATACCGTAACAGTATGGGCATCTTCATCCACAACCAGTTCATTGACGATGATCCTGTTTGTAGACTTGTTTTCCCTCTTTAAAATGACTTTGATCCTCATCATCAGTTCTTTCAAAGAGAAAGGCTTTGTGACATAATCCTCCGCCCCGATATCAAAACCATAGATTCGGTCATATTCCTGACCCAAAGCCGTTAAGAAGATGCATGGAACATCCTTTATCTCCTTCATCCTCTTTAAAGTCTCATACCCGTCCATCTCCGGCATCATGACATCTAAAATCACAAGATCGAAATCCTGCTGCATAAAAAGCTGCAACGCGATCTTTCCATCGCTTGCCATAACGGTATCGTGCCCCTCATGTTGGGCATATTTCGCGATCATTTCGCGGATCTTTTCTTCGTCGTCTACGATCAATAACTTTGCCATATCTTAATATTACCCTTAAAATGTGAATTTCAACTGAAATTTCTTTACTTAATTCAATAAAAAAACTATAATAGTAAAGTACCTTGCGGATTAGCCAAGCGGTAAGGCAGTGGACTCTGAATCCACCATTTCGAAGGTTCGAATCCTTCATCCGCAGCCATATGTGATTAAAAGCCTTTGAATAAAGGCTTTTTTGTTATATATCGGTTCATAAAGAGATCATTCGGTAATTCACATTTCGTCTTTTCTCTGTAATGAATAAATCGTATCTTCACTGCTGGAAACTTCGCTGCTTGAATGACTGTAATGTTCTTCAGTTCTGCCATCTCTATATCCATCGATCAACAATACGCCATACTCCGTATTCTTATACACAGACATGCCCATACTTGAGGTATTCTCTATTTCCAGCAGGACGCCATGGAAGTGGCCATCCTTGATAACGGCATTTCTTTTATAGAAGTCTTCAATATATTCCGTCGATGTCCATCTGTCGGTATCGTCATCATGCCAGTAAAGGACTTCTTTGTTTTCGCTAACAGCAGTAAGCACCCATTGTTTTGCTTCTTCAAGGATCTTTTTCCTCTGCTCAATACTCACATACACTTCTTTCAGTCTGGTATTGCCGGCTTGAAGATCCCCTTCACTTTCATCCGCGATGATCTCATAACATTTCTTCGGATAGAAATTCCTGCTTTCCGCCCAGAACGGGATAGGTCCGAAAAGTTCATTCCAATCATCGAACCGCTTCAGATAGTTCTGATATTCTTCACCTGGCATATCTTCATCCTTGCCGGTTTCATTCTGGTAAAGTCTGTTGACATATTCATAACGATCCTCAGTATCTTTTGCCCAATATGTCAGAAATATGGTTGCAAGAAGTGCTTTTGTATCTTTAGAGAGTTCCTGCTCATCAAGAGGAATATCGTTTCTGATATCCGAAACAGTATCCGGATCCATTGATTCCTTTACATGATTCAGAAACTTCTCAGGCAAACGTTTCCTGTCTTTTTCAGGGAGATATTGTATTATTTCCCAAAGGTCATTATATTTATTCTTTTCCATTCAGATCATCTCTTTCATTATTTATAGATCCTGATCGTAACAACGATCCTTCCGCTGTTATTGTTATAGGCATCTGATATAAACATGACATCCGGTTTAGAAGTTATGCTAGAAACCTTCTCGATATCGGAATGGCTTAAGGTATGTAAGTGTTTTCCGCCAATTGTAAACGCAATACTGTTATCTTCAGCATAGCGGACCAATTTAACCCTGGTACCCTTACCTTCCATCACTGCCATCAGAAAAGCAGCCCACTGGCCATCTGAATTTCTGCTGTCCAAAATGAATTCGCCATAATCGGTTCTGTTTTTGTATTCACTCCAGCTGGGTTCTGCCGGTTTTGCAGAAGAAGTGGCAGTTGAACTCGGTTTGCTTTGCGAACGAGGTTTTGTATCGATTATTCTCAGATTATCCTTGATCCAATAGATGATGATTCCGACACCAAGAAGGATCAATCCGATCCCGACCGGTGTGGAAAAAGTTTCCACCAGTTTAAGAACGATTCACATAACAAATATGACACCGATCACTCCGGCAACGGACGCAATAAAAAATCCGCAGATCACCCCAATTGCTCCGATACCTTCAAACAACAATGTCAATGGTCCGTTCCTGCCCCAATCAGTTAGCAGCAAGCCACCCAAAACAATGATGACAGCTCCGACGATCGCTAAAATATAATCGTCAGGATTAAACTTATACTTTTTCTTACTCATCCCCAGCCTCCGATCTGAATAACGCCTTCTATTGTAACAAAGACTCAGTTTAATATGTTTTATTCAATTTCTTCTATATAAAAAAGAGATCAATCAGATCTCTTCGGATAATATCGGACGCGTGAATTCCGGATTATTTCTTTTCTTTTTGATAAAGAAGATCATATAGATCATATAGATCACTTCTATAATGACTTCACTTACCACGACGATAGAAGCCCAGTCAGGAAGGTTTTCAGTCAGAAGGAAGTTGTAGGAACCATGAACCAAGATCGGGATCACAAAAGCCCAGATCTTTAAAGATGGTTTCTTTTCAGCGATACTCTTGGAATAAAGCATTCCCATCAGCATTTCATATGGAACATGTCCCATCAGCAGACCTCTGACGATGATCTGACCGATATTAGTTCCTAAGGCATAGACAAGATCTTCCACCAGACCAAAACCGATCGCAGCGATCGTTAGGAAAGAAATGATATCCAGGCGTGATGTTTTGGACATATCCTTGCGGATGAACT
Source organism: Erysipelotrichaceae bacterium (assembly GCA_017539025.1). GTDB lineage: Bacteria > Bacillota_I > Bacilli_A > Erysipelotrichales > Erysipelotrichaceae > Colivicinus. Next base: position 33,332 of record JAFYHT010000023.1, on the reverse strand, counting down.
TGTTTGCGACCAGGAACTTGCTGAATTCTTCAACTGTTGCATTGACTACAAAACAGTTGAATAGCCTATCGATCCAGAACTTATCCTTGAGGCCCGTCAGACCCCAAAGGATCTTCACCACAAGATCAAAAAGAAAGACCAGCCAGGCGATCAGAAATCCCTTGCTGAGAAGTTTTGTACAATCCTTGCGATATTCGGGATCTTCTTTTCTATTGTTTTTCAGAAAAAAGAACATCAGTAAAGAAGGAATAAAAGAAACGATCAGAGCACCTATTATCACTGCCGTATTTAGCCTCCGTTAATCAGCTGTTTTTATCATTATATCTCTTTTGATGAACAGAAAGTTCCTTTTCATGATAAAAGGTGAAGCATCAAGCTTCACCTTTTATTGAAAATCATACTCTCAGTTCCTACTGAATATTGTTTTTCAATCTCAGGAACTGGCTGGCAATGACTCCAAGTCCGATCGTCAGCAATGTGTTCCATGCGCCAAAAGCCATCGGGAACCATGAAGGCAGACCGCCCTGTGATGTACTTGCCAAAGCAGTGGATATGACATTTGAGTTGCCCTTGATATCCATCTTCTTAGCAGACTTCGGAATAGAATCATCGCGGATCGTCAGAAGGATACCATCACCAAGACTTGTTACAGTGTACTGATCTTTTCCTACAGCCTTTCCATCAACACTGACCGATTCAAATTCGTTGATCGGCATATTGAAGAAGTATGTTCTAAGCAGACCGGAATCGCCCAGAGACTGGTTGTCAGCCTTGCTTTCTTCCTTGTTGCCTACAACAACATTAGATCCATCAGTCAATGTAATGATCAGATCACCATTGTCATTGACTGTGATGTCAGAGATTCCAGGATGAGAAAGTGTTTCGTTGTACTCAGTAGAATTCTGTGAATAATAATTGTTCGTAGTAGAATTTGAATTCTGATTCGTGCTGTTATTATTTGAAGAATTATTCTTTGACTCCTGATCAGGACCGGATATGATCGTTGATGATCTCGTATCCGTTCCGTTGGTGACTGTGAATGAAGAAGTCGTTCCATCGGTATATGTGATCGTGTATGTATCGACATATCCATTTCTGGCTGTTCTTTCAACCGAAACGATACCTCTTCCATCTCTTCCATCTCTTCCGTTAGAAGGATTCGGGATCACAAACAGATCAGACCATTTCTCATCCCCTTCGTAGCGCCACTTGACAGATCTTGTATTAGGATCATAATCCAATTCAATCTGTTTTGCAGGAGCCGGTTTGAGTTCATCGATCGAAATCAGATTTGTCCAATCTCCCTCTCCCACGTATCTCCACTGGATGAAACCGAGGTTTTCATCGACATTCAATTCGATCTCACGGCCATCTTCGCCATTCAAGACACCACTTTCAAGCATGACCAGTTCATGCCAGCCATCTTCGTCTTCATAATGCCACAAGATCGAGTTGGATGCTTCGTCATACATCAGTTCGATATTCTTTCCGTCTTTACCATCTTCGCCTTTGAGTTCGCTGAGTTCCACCAAAGTACGCCATTCTTCTTCATCGGCATACTTCCATTGAATCTCTCCCGACTCTTTATCCAGCTGAATCACGACTTCTCTTCCTGGTTCTCCTTTGATCAGATTAGAATCAGAAGAAGCGATCAGATCTCTCCAGGCATCATCATCCTCATCAACATATTTCCATTGGATCATGCCTGAACCGGTTTCTTCTCCGGTTTCCGGGTCAGTCTGTTTATCAACTCTCAATTCGATCTCGCGGCCTGGATCTCCTTGAATGCCTTGTTCGCCCTGTTCTCCTTTCAATTCTTCTAATGAGATCAGGTTCGTCCAGACATCGCCGTCACCTTCATGCTGCCACTGGATATAACCATCCTTGATCTGCAGCAACACTTTACGTCCTTCTATTAATGCAGAATCCGAGACTGCAACAAGATCGTTCCATTTTTCTTCGCCTTCATAGCGCCACTGGATGATCTGCTTTCCATCTTCTGTTTCGTAAGTCCTCAATTCGATCTCACGGCCATCCTCACCATTTCTGACTTCATAAGTTACAGTACTACCATCAGAGAAGTAGATCGTATAAGTATCGATCAATCCTCCATCCGGATTATCATTTTTCTTGATATCTACGATGCCAACACCATGTTTAACGACGATCTTGGTTTCGGAACCATCTGTATGCTTTACCAGATAAGTATCAGATTTCTCGTCTGATGAATATAAAGTGATCGAATAGATTGCACTGCCGTTGATATAGACATAAGCCGGATTTGAATCCAAACTTAACGCAGAACCATATTCACTTCTTCTAGTACAGATGACAAATTCATAAGAATCACGTCCATCAATGTTTGTATAAATATATTCATCTGTAAATTCATCTACTGTTGCGATCTCTGTGCGGCTGCCATCTTCCTGTATCAGATACAAGGTATAGAATGCAAAGGAATTGTTCTTTTCTTCCGGTTTTTCCCAATTAAGACGGATGACCATCTGATCATTCTCATCCAATTCAGGCTCCGCAGTAAGATTTTTCACTACCGGAGGAGCGGATTTAGGCGAATTAAGCATATAACCATAGATCGGAACACATCCTTCAGACGTATCCATCCTCTTTTCATTGCTTGTCAGGTTAGATGGCCATGTTACCATCTGATACTGGAATCCATACTGACTTGCGACCTTACGGGAGATACCGTCTTCTTCCAATGCCTCCGGAAGGATATTGCTGATATCACAGCTTGCACCAACACCTTCACCTTCTGTAGTTGCAACACTGTTTTCTGTCATATATTGCAGAGAAACATAAGGACCTCCAAAGACTCCTGCTCCACCGAAACGGATAGAGAAGTCAAATGTAAATCCATGTGCCATAGATTCTTCTTCTGTAGTAGAGTGCTCTTCGCTCCATGAAAAAGCAGTACCACTTGATCCGATACCAAAAGTATTCGGCGTTGTCTGTAATACTTTCTTTCCAACCTGTGAATCGGTATTCTTCATGTATGACAAAGGATCTCCTGCATTTCCAAGCCATTTGTCAGAAATCTTTTTCATCAGCGGAAGATTATCTATATCAATGAGATCTACCCCCTCCAGATCCTTTCTTATTTCATTCGCTTCCTGCGCACGCTTTTTGTATTCAGCATTATAGTAATCCACAAAATCGTTGTAGTCTGGAATGCTCATCGTCGCATAAGCAGGGAAATCAGGGAAAGAAACTGAGAACTGATTCTTTTCTTTCCATTCATTATCTTTCTCTATCTGGTAATTATAAATCGTGACAGGCGTTCTGTAGATAACGACCTGGTCATCACCTTTCGCTTCAAAAGTGTATTCTTTGCCTTGAGAATAAGAGTTAGTCGTTGATTTCGACCAGTCCAGAGCATACCCCGCAGAAACATCAATCTTTACGACTCCCGCTTCAGCTTCAAGACCGGCGCCAATACCGAAAGATACACTATCGGATTTTGTACGGTCAATATTATAGCTTGTGGTGATGGAATAATCTGTCTCGTGTCCGTCTACATAATTCTCCAGTTCTTTATAATATGGAGGAGCCTGCAGGATCGCCATGACTACAGGATCAGAATAAACAAACTCTTTTCCGACGTATTTTGCATGAAGACCATCACTGTCGTTATCCCATGCAATGACATTCAAAGTAAAACAGTCATCAACTTCGCAATCGGCACTTGCATTCTTTGGTGGGTAATAATTTGCGACAGTTGTTATGACGTCTTTATCCGTACAGTAATATCCCGATGCAGTTTCATCCCCGCCTTCGTATTTTCCGCCGATCATCGCCATCATATAATGTGCATTGCCTGGATTACCCTTAGGTCCTGCGCCAAGCACCACAACTATCTGCTCATGGCCCGCTTCATTTCCATCAAAAATGCCTACAGCTGCAGAGCGTACATATGTCTCTCCGTTACGTGCATCACCGGTTTCAAGATCTGCTTCCTGAAAGAAAGTCGGTGCATAAACCTTAGCAGCTTTGGAACCATTAAAACTGTACAGATCTCCGTTGATAAAGATATTCTTTGCGTGACCTTTGCCATCAAGGGCAACAGTCTTGACACAGGTCTGCTGGAAAGAATGATCCGGTTCTGTACTAATCCATAAACCACCGGATGATCCGCCTCTTGTCCAACCGTTTGTCTCCTGGTCTGTATCGAACAATCTGTTTCCAAGACCTCCATCATAGATTGCTAAGACAAGCTTGCTGCTATCCAGATCATAAAAAGCATCCTCAGCCTCTGCATACATGTATCCTTTGACTTCATGCAAGAAACCGGCAATGACGATATCATTCTGACCATTCCCATCGACATCACCAACTGCTAGGCCAGCTGCCATAGGGGCTTTATGCCATTCGCTTTCAGATTCGTTTGCTTTATTGTTTTTCTGAACATAAGTGGATCGTTTTCCACCCTCCCCTTTTACAATGGAAGTGTTCATATCTTCTTTTCCGTAACACACAGTCAGATAAGGCATATATGCTCTTGTCTGCCATTTTCTGTAATTTGATGAAGTATGACCTGTATAGCTGAGAACAACGAGATCATCGATCCCATCACCATTTACATCTCCTGCTTCGATCGCACCATGAAGACGATTGTCGACATAACGGTCATTGGTATCGATATAGCTTGGATGAGTCACAGACGTGTATCCGTTGCCATCCAAAACATTTAAAGAGATATTCGTACCATCGGATCTTACATCTACCTGATGGATAAAAGGATCGCTGGCACAGCACCAGACTACAAGGCTGTCCTTCCCATCTCCATTAAAATCACCCGCGGTAATGCCGATAAAGTTCATGGCGTTGAAATCCCACATATTGTCGTCATTCAAAGTGTTGTCATTGCACATCCATGTTGCTTTGCCAAGATCGATCCGTTCACTGAAATGATTTTTCTTATCCATGACATACATATAGACATGAGGTGGGTTTTTTTCAGTTCCTTTTTCAGAAGTATATACTCCAATCACGGCAATATGATCTTTTCTGTTAGAACCCGTTGGGTCAAAAGCTACCGCCTGAGGAAAACTCAATGTATATTTGCTAGCCATTGAATACCCTTGTTTTGACCCTGTTTCACTCAATGGATAACCCGTATTCTGTGCCTTCAAAGTATCATAAGAATAATTCGACGCACTACCGCCATCTGTTTTCAATACGAAAAGTTCGTCCTGACTCATCAGCATGAAATCTTCACCGACCTTATAACCATATGGATCGTATTCATTATCCCATGTTGACGGAGGATTGCTGGCAAGAGCTTCTACTTCCTCATAAGCTCTTTCTCCTGCAGTCTTTTCTTCTTCATCTTCTTCCGCAAAAATCGTATGTCCTGCTGAATTTGGCAACAAGGCAACGACCATGAAGAATGCCACTGCGATCATCAAGATCTTCTTCAATAATTCGCTTCGTTTACTCATATTATTCCCCTTTGATCTTATAAACAATCATACTATTCAACTGCGATTTTTACGCATGAAATATACCGTTATTCCAACTGCTGCTACAAAAGATATCACAGCAACCAGAACATATGCACCAGCCTCATCTCCAAACAGAGAAGAACCGGTGAATCCACTGCTTTGGACCACTTCAAACGGCACATGGATCCTTGCCATGATGCCCATCAGTATGCCTAACAGCAGCATCGAAACAGTTCCATAGATCCTTATCATCTTCAGATCCTGAAGTCTGTCTGCTTTGGCATGAAGTAGAATGATCCTTTCTTCATTTGACCTCATCTGAAAGATATCCTCCTTTCAAACAAAAAAGCTCTCTTATATATATAGATACGTAAAGAGCTTTCAATTCCCCATAAAAAATGAAATTTCTTTAAATTTTTGATCTGCTGTTCATGATGAAGACGATGATAGCACTGATCAAAGGGATCAGATAGCCGATCGTCGCAATTATTCCATCCTGCAATACCAGCATATTGTAGATACCGTGAAATGTGACAGCCACTGCCAGAAGACCGACTGTTCCGGCAGCTCTGAGCCAAACCTTATCCCAGAACAGTGAAAAGCCGATAAACAGGAATGTACCGCACACCACATGCATCGCCCCTGTCCCGAAGCCTCTGATCAGCAGATTCGTAAACTGCATCGTATCATTCTGGACCAGGTAACAGACATTTTCAAAAGTCGCAAAACCCATCGCTATCAGGATGACGCAAGCCGGTATCCTATTGACATCCGGTTCAAAAACCAGGAGATAGTATAAGACAGGAAGCAGTTTCATGGTCTCTTCTACGATCGGAGAGATCGTGATGGAAGCGGTGATCAGATCGATGTGATAAGCAGCAGCCAGGAAAGTACTGATATAGGATGACAGAAGGCAGACAGTCATACCGGCAAATACGAAGAGCACCATCGGACGTCCCAAGCGGTTGAGACAGATGACTGCGATCAACAGCGGTGCTGCCAGACAGATGTAGATATTCTCAATGAAGTTCATCTGTGATCACCTTCCTTATCACCGGATAGAAAAAGAGATAGACGATCGTCAATAAGACATCGAAGAGATAATAAGCGATCTCCGGAACAAAAGAGATACATGACGATGTCCACAGGCAGTACTCTGTGGCACAATAGATCAGGACATGGAGATAGAAAGCATATCTCCCCGTATTTCTTTCTGCAGTTTTAAGTCCCTGTAATGCATAATTGATGATCAGAGTCATGAATACCGCATAGAATATATTGGTCAGATGATCGCCCCACTTCATATAGTACAGACACATTCCGAAAGTAAATACAGGGATCAGTATGGATATCAGCCCTTTCTTCCATTCCCACTCAGACTTTTTGGCTCTGATCAGAAGAAGGAAAAGAAAGAGAAAAGCAGAGATCCAGCAGTAATCCGGAATGAAAGAATAATGAGGAACTTCATCATAGAACATGATGTAAAGGAACCAGTACAGATTTCCCAAAGCAAGAGTTCCATAGAACATCGCCAATAAAGCCCAGATCTGATTCCGTGTATAAAAAGTCCTGTACAAAGACAGGATCAGACAGATCCCTAATGATAAAAGCTGAAAACCGTTATCGATCTTTTCAATCAGAACCATACTCAATCAATTCTTTCGTACCACTTTTTCAGATAGAAACAGAAAATGGTGACTGACACACCTAAAAGAAACGCAAGAACAGCGATCAGCACCAGATAAAGTGAACTCGCATCGTTGAAAATACTGGCAACCATCCCATTTGATACCATTTCAATATCTCCGATATCAACACAAGGAATCAACAGAGTTTCCAGAACGCACATCATTAACGAAATACAGATCCCTGTATTCCTGATCCTTCTGTATCTTCTGTATTTCACAACCCTGGAATGCAAGGCTGTAATCCTTTCTTCATTCGTACGCATTGCTCACTCCCTGTTTCAGCAGTTCTGCTTTCATCTGCTGCTTCCCTCTGGAAAGAAGATGATCGACCTGTTTATATCTTAATCCCATTACTTCTGCGATCTGTGTATAAGATAATCCCTCAAAATAGAAAAGCCACAAAGCTTCTTTCATATTGGGATCGATCTTATCCAGACACATGTGCAGGACTTCTTCCCTTTCCTGATCCGCCAGCACTTCTTCCGTCAGTACAGTATCGGCGATCTCCTCGCTAAGATCTTCAAAACCGAAGACCTGGATATATTTCTGCTTTTCATGAAAACGGCTGGCCAGATTCCTGGCAGTCTTATAAAGATAAGCCTTAAAACAACCCGCTTCGATCCGTGGCTTTTTCACCATGATCCTGGCAAAAGACTCGATCATCAGATCCTCCGAATCCTGCAGGTCATGCATATATCCATTGATATAAAAGATCAGGTGGTCTCCATAACGGAGAAGCAGCTGATCATAAGACGCGATATCACCGGATAAAAACATCTTATACAGTTCATCATCGCTATTCATCTTTATTTCTTATCCCCAAACCAATCATAATAAACACTACCCATCATGATTACCATTACTACTATGATATCATCTTTTGATCCTCTTTAAGAATCACAGGCTTTCATAAAATAAGCAAAGCGCTCTTAATGAGCGCTTCATGATCATAATTCTTTTTCATCAGATCCTGCCTGCCCTGGCAGCTCTTTCAACGATGTTCCTCCACAGATAAGGAAGGACACCCAGATCCCTGCTTAGAGATTGAGGCAAGGTCGGAACTCTGTCATAGAGGATCTGGAAGTATTCCAGTTCTTTCTTTCCGAAATCAAGGATCTCAACCGTATGGACTCTCTGTTCATTGAAACGTGACTGGATCACATCGATCACAACACCTTTCAATCTGACACGATATTCGCCCTTTTCGAACTGAATTTCAACATTATCGCCGACCTTCAGATCCTGCGATTCATCCAACATCATCCGGATACTGTGTTCTGTCAATAATGTCGTGATGCCATAGAAACTGTATTTCTTATCCTTTACTTCCTTTGTGACGGTGATCAGTTCCGCATCTTTGACCTTGACGACCTCGCTGTCAGAATCCCTGCCATCGATCAGGAATAAAGCCATGACCAGGAAATAGAGATTTCTCAAAAGCCAGAACAGGATGACGATCATACTCATCGGATTCTGTTTTTTCAATAATGTCAGGACTCTGAAAATACCAAATACAGAAAGAAGGATCAGTATGATGAATGGTGCCATCATCTTCAGATCGGTCTTCCTGACTTCTTTCTTTGTCTTATCCGTAACCAGGAATTTTGACAACGTGATGCCCAGTGACTCCTTGATGATCGGGATCAGCAGATGAGGCATGACACTGGTCTCATAGATACCGCTCCACTTGGTGGAAACAGTATTGCCGCTGACTACTCTTAAGCACAGATCCTGTAAGAGAAACATTGGCAACCAGTAAACAAGAAGTTCCAGCCAGTTACATCTGATCACAGGAATATTGAATGCCGCAAACAATAGCGGTGACAAGACATAGATCAGATTCTTGATAGGAGAATACCAGTAAACGACAGAACTCCAGTAACTGAGTTTCTGGAATATTGAAAGATCCTTCCTTTTGAAGATATCCAGCTTCTTTCCGGTAACGATGACACCTCTTCCCCATCTGGTCCTTTGCTGGATGTGCTCCTTAAATGTATGCGGAGCTCTTCCGCTGGCCAAAGGTTCTCCCAGACCCAGAGATACAAAACCTTCTGCTTCGATCAGCAGACCAGTCGCAAAGTCCTCTGTGATCGATTCCGTATAGAAACCGCCGATCGCTTCGATCGCCTTGCGGGATAATACGGTATTGGAACCGCCATAGATGACGGAATTGGTAGAAGTTTTGGCAACCTCGATACTGCGATAAAAGAAATCCTGTTCATTCGGGATCCTGTTCTCGGAATACAAAGCGTGCTGGAAGACGTCGGGATCATAGAAACACTGCGGTGTCTGCAATAAGCCAAGATGAACTTTCTCATCCTCCTTAAGACCTTCATTACGCTTTTCAAAATCAACGAAATACGGGACCGTCTTCATCAGGAAATCGCTTCGTACGATCATATCCGCATCCAATGTCACGACATATGGCGAAGATGTCAGAGACATCGCATGATTCAGGTTTCCGGCTTTGGCACCCTTATTGTCGGGGCGATCAAAGTAACCGACTTTCATCTTCTTCGCCAACTGTCTCATTTCCTTCCTTCGATTATCATCGCAGACCCAGATATGGACTTTGGAAGGATCGGGATAATGCAGGTGCTTACAGCCGTTGATCGTCCTTCTCAAGAGATCACAAGGTTCGTTATATGTTGCGATGAAGATATCGACATCGGGATACTCATCTTCTTCAATAGCAGGCAAAGGATGTTTCCTGATCTGTGTCAGAGAAAAGTAATGGATCGCTGTCTCCACAAAACCAAACAGTTCCACGATCAACAGCGCAATATTTGCGATCAGAGCGATGAAACCACTTCTGACCGAGATCGAGAAAAAGATCCTCCAGACAAGATAGATCAAAGTAAACAGTGAAGAAAGAAGGATCACAGCGATGCTGATCAGTTTCTGTTTCACTTCTTCTTTTGACGGTTCAATATCCTTTACGAAGTCATCATAAGTCCTGAATTTTTCTTTCATCTTCTTCTGAAGGAAGAAGATGGCAGTATACGCCATAAGCGTCAAAAGAAGACACGAAGCAGCGATCTTCGGCCATGTTTTTGTTGAAACGATGCCCTTAGAGCCCAGAGAATTGACATAGATCAATAATCTTTCAACAAATGTATATTTCTGAATCGTTCCATCGTCAACGATGACATGCGGATCTTTGTTCAACAGAAGAGATCTCACCCATTTTCCGACATGCGTCAGATCTTCGTCTTCCAGATGAGAAATCTCATTGCTGGAAGCCTTGATGAAAGATGATGATTCATCCTTGTTGGAAAGGTTCCAGATGATATATGGAATATTATGACTGTGCAGATAATCGAACCAGATACAGGCATTATCATAATCGATCTTCCCATTTCCATCCGCTTCCGTGATTCCACATTCCGATATGAATACCGGAAGTCCTGCATCGATCGCACCGGAAAGTTTCTTTCTCATCATTTCGTAGTGAGAAGCGGTATAAAAGTGGAAGACATACATGACATTTTCATCTTCGATCCTTTTCAATAAAGGACTTTCGATATCCTGATCGTATTCCGGAGTACCGACAACGATCACAGAATCGGGAGAATTGCTTCTGATGATCGGAATGATGATCTCGGCATATTCATATACGCTGTCCCACGTACAATCTCTGTTTGGTTCGTTGCAGATCTCATAGATGAGATTTGGGATGTTTCCGTATTTCTTGGTGATCTCTTCAAAAAAGACCTCTGCCTGTTTCACATTGATCAAAGGATCATAGTCATCCAGGATGTGCCAGTCTACCAGGACATACATATCCGCATTGATCGCTGCTTCAATACCACGGTAAAGGATCTCAAGATTTTCTTTTCTGTTTATGACATAATCAGTCGAATACATCGCCAGTCTTATGATATTGCAGTTCCAGTTTTCAGAAAGATCTCTGAACAGATTCTCGTTGATATAATCCGGATACCAGGTCAGTCCATGGGTCGAGATACCTCTTAATGTAACAATTTCTCCAGTTTCATTGACCAGATGTGTGTTTTCAACTGAAAGATGACCATCGACAGAAGGCCTTGCATCATGAGATTCAATAGCCGTTTCTTCATCTTCTGCCTGAACGTAAAAAGACATGATCGAAACAGAAAGCAGAATAACAAAAAAAGCAGCTATGAATTTATAGCAAATATTCTTTTCCGACCTGAACATGGCAACTCCTTTGATCATTTGTTCTGAATGACATATTTATCGACAAGGACAGGTTCTTCAAAACCCCAGTCCTCCATATTATCCGGATATTTGTTGTAGAAACCGTTCTTGATCAGAACTCTGCCAGAAGCTTTGTTTTCTCTCATGACATGGGCAGTGATCGTTCTCAACCCGATCTCATCGATCAGATAATCTCTCAAGAGCCTTGCAACACGGGTCGCGATCCCCTTACCCCAATATTCTTCTTTCAGTCTGTATCCGATCGAAGCCTTATTCCTTTCTTCCTTGTAACTGTAGATCTCGGCGATCCCCAGCAATTCATCTTCCTTTTCTTTCGGATAGATGCCCATCAAAACGGAATCATGTGTCTTCATGCATTCTACATCCATCTTTTCCAATACTTCGCGTTTGTCTTCATACCTGCACTCATAAAGAAAGGTCGGCAGATAATGATAGATGTTTCTGTTTTCTGTCATTTCTTTCAAAGCCTTTGCATCAGAAAAAGACATCTTTCTGATGATCAGCACATCATCTTCAAGGGCAGGATATCCTTCAAATAATCTCATATCAGAATTTCTAGTTAAAGAATAGGAAAAGCGCGGAATCCAATACCATCAGCAGCATCGCAATGATGATAGCAGGCCTTGAAAAGAACACGATATTCGTGATCCTGTTGGAACGAAGTTTCTGTATCCTGATCCTTTCATATCTGCCTGATAAGATCAGATAAGCGGCGATCGTAACGATGGCAGCTATGCCATATGCCATATATTTTGTGATCGAAGCAGGAATGACACACAACGCATAGATCAATCCATTGAAAAGCATGTGGATGAAGATCGTCGGCTGGATACTCTTGTATCGCAAAGATGTTTTACCCAGTTCCACACCCATGATGAAAGCCGGGATCATTTCTACAAAACTCAGATGAGCCAAAGCGAAAATGGTTGCCATGGCATATAAACCAAACGTCTTTCCAAATTTGGAAAGCACATTCAACAAGACACCTCTGAAAGCATATTCCTCAACGATCGGTGTAACGACGATCAGCATGAATACATACAAGGCATTATCAAGATTTGCCTCATCATAGCTGAAACCGATCGAAGAGATCAGTTTTCCCTGCATCCCGAGATATGAGAACAGGATATTGGAAACATAAGTCAGACCGATACAGATCGTAAAGAAAACGATCGTCTGAACGAAAAGATCGACAAAAGTCGCCGAAAAATTACGGTTGATCTTCTTGAACGGGATCTTGAAGATCTTGCGCATCACAAAAAACGGGATCAGTGTGCCGAATAAAATGATGATGAAATAAAGGCCATAATATAACATCTCATCATGAACGATGATGGAATCCTCTGAAACCAGATACATGTGTAAGAAATAAGGAACGATCAAAACGGCCAGCGCATACATGATCAGCAACAATCCTACCGTATTGAACTGACGCTTGGCATATCTTTTAGAGACGCGATGTTCCTTTTTACTCATACATATGATTATAGCTTTTTCAGCAATTTAAGTAAAATTCAGATGAAATTCACATTGCGATCCTATATTAGTAAGTGAGGTGAGGAAAATATGAAAGTAACTTTAAAGAACATACTGATCATCTTTCTGGTTGCCTTGCTGGGTTCCGGACTGGGAACATTCTCGGTATTATCCTTATACAACAAAGAACACAAGAGCAGCCTTGAAAGCAATGTCGTCGTAAATGAAGTAGAATACACAGGCATTGAAAAATCCGATTATACCAAGGCGATCGAAAAAGCCTATGATACAGTCGTAGAGATCACCTGCACGATCAGGTCATCCAACAGCTCAGGATTCTTCTTCTTTGAAGGCAATTCCACAAGCACATCGGCCGGATCGGGAGTCATCTTCTCATCAGACGGCTATATCGTTACAAACTATCACGTCATCGAAGGACTGGTCGATGAAGAAACACTTGAAGTCAAAGCCTATAATGGTCAGACATATGGTGCAAAAGTCATCGGCTATGATTCCAAGACCGATCTGGCAGTACTGAAGATCGAAGCCAATGATCTGCCATATGCATCCTTTGCGGATTCATCGCAGCTGATGTTAGGTGAAGATGTCATTGCCATCGGTAATCCTTTAGGACTTGGAGTATCCTGTTCCAACGGCATCGTATCAGCACTGGAAAAAGAGATCTATATCAATAATGTCTACATGACAGTCATCCAGACCAATGCGGCAGTCAATGCCGGAAATTCAGGCGGCGGCCTGTTTGACATCAACGGCAATCTGATCGGCATCGTCAATGCCAAGAAATCTGCCGGCATGTCTTCAACATCGGTCGAAGGTATGGGATATGCGATCCCGGCCAACACCGTTACAAGAATCATCAATGAGCTCGTCACTAACGGATATGTCAAAGACAGAGCTACGATCGGCATCAAAGTCGCAACCAATTCTTCCTACTATTCCACTGACGGTGTATTAGTCACGGAAGTCATCGAAGGAGGAAGTGCAGAAAAAGCCGGTTTACAGGCAAACGATGTCATCGTATCGATCGATGATACGAAAGTCTCATCCTATGCCGATCTGTCCAAAGCCCTCGACAGCAAGTCGATCGGCCAGACAGTGAATATCGAAGTACTTAGAGATGGCAATACGATGAACTTCGAAGTCACGCTTGAATCAGCAGAACAGCTGAACCGCGAACCAAAAAGGAAGAACTGATTGATCGTTCTTCCTTTTTTTTGTTTGATTGTCTGACTGAAGATTAATCTTCGTCGTCGTCTTTTCTTTCAGCAGCAGTTGCAGCAACTACCTTGTCTGTGACGTTCTGAGGAGCCGGTTCATATCTGTCAAAGTCAATGACATATGTGCCTCTACCCTTTGTCATGGAACGCAGTTCAGTTGCATACTTCAGCATTTCTGCCATTGGAACTTCTGCATCGATCTTGGCTTCGCCCGGTTCAGCAGAACCTGTATCCATGATCATACCACGTCTCTTGTTGAAGTCACCGATGATATCACCAGTGTACTCTTCCGGACAGATAACGGTAACCTTACCGATTGGTTCCAGAAGGATCGGGTTTGCCTTAGGAATACCGGCCTTGAATGCCAGTCTTGCGGCAGCCTCGAATGAGTTCGGCTTGGAATCTACCGGGTGGTAAGATCCATCATATAATGTAGCCTTGACGTTGACGACCTTGCATCCTGCTAAAGGACCCTTAGCCATACAGCCTCTTAAGCCTGCTTCAACGGATGGGAAGTAGTTCTTCGGAACAGCACCACCGAATACTTCTTCAGCGAATACCATTTCTTCTGAATCAGGGTTCGGTTCAAATCTTACCCAGACATCACCATACTGACCGGCACCGCCGTTCTGCTTCTTATATTTACCTTGGACTTCAGACTTGCCTCTGATCGTCTCACGATACTGGACCTTCGGCTCTTTGAAGACAACTTCAACCTTGTATCTGCTCTTAAGCTTACTGACAACGACATCAAGCTGCTGATCACCGACACCGTATAATACCTGTTCGCCTGTTTCAGCGTTTCTGACAAAGTTCAGAGACTTGTCTTCAATCAGGACTTTCTTCAATGCATCAGACATCTTGTCTTCGTCATCTTTTGTCTTCGGAGATACTGCAACACCTAACATCGGACGCGGATATTCGATATCCTTGAAGACGACCTTCTTCTCTTTTGTGCAAAGAGTGTCGTTTGTTTCAGTGACTAATAACTTCGTTAAAGCACCGATATCACCACAGCTGAGCTTGTTGATCGGAGTCTGCTGCTTGCCGCATACGACAAACAGACCGCCGGCCTTTTCAGCCTGGTCTTTCTTGGAGTTGTATAAAGCAGTCTGCGGAGTCAGAGTACCTGACATGACCTTGACATAAGAGATCTTGCCGACGAACGCATCAACGACTGTCTTGAAGACCAGAGCAGAGAATGCTTCGGAATCATCAGTCTTCAGTGTTGTGCCGTCTTTATCGGTAACTGTGCCATAGTCGGTGTATACCGGGCAGTTTTCCTTGATGAAATCAAGAAGCTGGGCAACACCCTGTGAAGAAGTTGCGCTACCTGCGAATAACGGCTTGAATTCGCCGGAATTCAGAGCGAGCTTCAGACCTTTTGCAGTCTCTTCCGGAGTGAACGGCTCACCTTCGAAGAATTTTTCCATCAGTTCATCATCAGCAGAAGCGATTGCTTCAGCGATCTGATCATAATGAGGATTGGAAGGATCGTCCAGAACTTTGGAAGAACCGGTCATCTTCTTTCCTTCCATGACAGGGATCTCGAACGGAACGACAGAAGTACCGAACTTGTTTCTGAGTTCATCAACTGTCTTTTCAAAATCAGCGTTGTCATCATCGATCTTGTTGACGAAGAAGACAACAGGGATACCGTTCTTCTTGCAGAGTTTTGCTGCAGATTCCGTACCGGATTCGATACCGTCTTTTGCGGAAACAACGATAACAGCCAGATCAGCTGCAGCTGCACCGGAAACCTTTTCACCTTCATAGTCCAGGTAACCCGGAGTATCGATGAAGTTGATCTTTACATTCTTCCATTCGATCGGTGCAAGCGCTGTATAGACAGATACACCTCTTTTTGCTTCTTCAGGATCGAAATCCATCGCAGCTGTACCGTCGGTCGTCTTTCCCATACGGTCGA
Source organism: Erysipelotrichaceae bacterium (assembly GCA_017539025.1). Classification (GTDB taxonomy): domain Bacteria; phylum Bacillota_I; class Bacilli_A; order Erysipelotrichales; family Erysipelotrichaceae; genus Colivicinus. The sequence goes on along the minus strand of JAFYHT010000023.1, from coordinate 17,341 downwards.
TCGCCTTGGTCTGGAATAATGCAGACTCGACCAAAGCTGTTTTACCGGCGCCGGAATGGCCCAGTAATACGACGTTTCTAACGTCTTTTGCCAAATATTCTTTCATAACTCTCCCCTTTTATTTCAGCAAATTAATTAACTCTTCATTACCCTTGTCACGAACATAATCCAATGCAGTTCTGCCGGCATTGTCCGCAACAGTTCTATCCGCTCCTCTGTTGAGCAGATAGATCGCCAGATCCGTATAACCGCCATAGCTGGCACGCATCAGGCAGGTGCATCCTTCTTTGTCTCTCTTGTTGATATCAGCACCTTTACTCAGCAAATAGTGTATCACATCTACCTTGAAAGCTGTAACAGATTCCATCAGAGCTGTACGGCCTTTATTGTCGGTGATATCTAGTTCTGCACCGGATTCCACCAGAGTTTCAACGACTCCGGATTCTCCCTGGAAAGCCGCCCTCATCAAAGCCGTCCTTCCGTTGTGATCTTGCGCATTGACATCGACTCCGGCATCTATCAACATCCTGCAGATGTAATTGTGACCGTGTTTTGCAGCACCCATCAGTGCAGTATCATCATTATTATCGCGTGCTTTGACATCAGCACCGGCCTCAAGCAGCCTTCTTACGATCTCGTCATAACCTCTCTTGGAAGCCCTCATCAGGCCTGTACGGCCATCACCATTCATACAGTTGGGATCTGCTCCTTCTTCGAGCATTCTTTTTACTTCATCAAGCTTTCCCGTACTGCAGGCGTCCAATAAGGCATCATTTGTTGCCTGATCCATTACTCTAAACCTCCTTTTGTCAAATAAAAAGTGAACGCAGCTTTACGTCCACTCAAAAAAGTTTAATTTCCGCAAAACACAAGTAAAGAGGCATTAACCCCTAAGATAGTATTCTCCCTTTTTACTGATGTTCCCATATTATTAAACATATCCTTTACATATAATATTTTACCTGCTGGCAGAATCCGTTTCAAGTCTTTCAACCATGAAAAGAATTTTCATTGTTTCAGCAGTTTTACAGCCTCTTTATACATCGGCATCTGATTCCCTACGACCTCATAAAAACGCTTGGAATGATTCGGAACGATGAAGTGTGTCATCTCATGAACCATGATATATTCCAGGCATTCCAAAGGATAATGGATCAGATAGGAAGAGATGCAGATACTGTTCTTTCTGGTGTAGCAGACACCCCATTTGGAAGTCATGATACGGCATTTCAGTTCAGGGATCTGATGGTATCCGTAATCCTCAAGAAAAGGCAGATGATGATTCAGTAAAGCCAAAGCCCTTTCCATCAGATACTTATCCAGATACTTATAGAGATATTTGATCGAATCCTCACTGTCATCCTTATAGGAAAGATAGATCGTCTTATCCTTGATCAACACATTCTTCTTTCCGATCAGCCTTTCCAAGTGATACGGCTCATCAAAAAGATAGAAGATATCCCCTCCCTGATATTTATGACCCATCCTCTTCTTATAAGACATGTAGTCATAAGTCCTGTAGATCCAGTCTCTCTTGCTTTCGATAAAACGATAGACTTCATAATCAGGCATCCTTAAAGGAGCTGAAGCAACGATCCTGTTATCATTTAAACGCAGATAAAGATTCTTGATCTTCTTATGGACGATCTCTACCTCAAATCTGATCCCTTTGATCTCAATCATAATCATGATTATAACATTGAAAACAGAATAAATCTTTGATAGAATAATAAAGCACATGGCGGACGTGGTGAAGTTGGTTAACACACCAGATTGTGGCTCTGGCATTTCGTGGGTTCGAGCCCCATCGTTCGCCCCATTTGGTTTATGAAACATCTCTGATCGGAGATGTTTTATTTTATTCAAAGTAAAATAAACCTATTAAATACTGATCTTTTTAAACTTTTCCAAATCGGATTAACTGTAACTAAGAACAAAACCATTGACATTACAGTAATCAAAATATAACAGGCTTTTTGTTCTTTCGTGTTAAAATATCTTACATAATATCAAGGAGCTTTTTATGATAATTCATTCTTATGGAAATCCAAAAGACCCTGCAATCGTGATGTTTCATCCGATGCTTTTGCCAGGTAAACAGCTGGTTGAACATATGGGCAAAAAGATACCGGGTGATTATTTCCTTGTAGCGCCTGATCAGGCCGGTCACGGCGATGATCCGGACATGTTCTTTTCCCCGAAGAAGGATGCCAAAGAACTGTCCCGTTTCCTGAAAGAAAAAGGAATAAATGAGATAGAACTGCTATATGCGGCATCTATGGGAAGCATTACATCCATGGAATTCCTTAAACTGGACGGTATTCATATAAAACACATTCATCTTGACGGTACGCCATTAGCAAAAATAACAGGAATTCAGTCAGTACTTTCACCGCTTCTTTATAAGATGGCTCTCAGGAAGACAAAGAAAGATCCGACATATCTCACGAAAACCCTAGAACCGATCTATGGCAGCGAATTAGGGAACACCATGTCCAAACAGATGAGCATGTTAAGCAGGAAATGCCTATCCCAGATCATGGCAGGATGCAACGCCGGTTGTGCTGCGGTTCTGAAAGAGGAAAACTGTCAGAATATGATTTTCGAGTGGGGTGAAAAGGAATTTGATCTCATCAAAGGAAAGCCGCTGGCAGAAAAGATGTATCCCTGGGCCAGGATCATTGTACGTAAAGGCTCAGATCATTGCGAATTCCTGGGTAAGCAGCCGGAAGCTTATGCGCAAGAGATCGCCAAAGAGCTTGTGGATTGATGATTATCTATACCGAAGGCATATCTGCATAGGAAACAGAACTCTGAAGTCCCGATATCATTGAACCCGCCAACAGAAACAATCAAACAATATGACGATCAACATGATGACCTGAAAACTCATATCATGGCATCCGATCAGTTCTTTGCGTGTTCAGCAATTTTGAAGGAAAACAATAGTGTTCTCTTCTGCCGATGCCAAAAAAAGAATTCAAAGACTTCATCGATGATATTCAAATCGCAATCAACATACAGTTGATAAAAGATGAAGATTTAGAGCGAATAAGCACGTCTTATTCGCTTTTTTGATTGAATCCGATTTAGTCTTCTTTGAGAAAAACATGAGAAGATCTTTAACGAAAATGCGTCCTTTTTCATTAACCGCACATTTTACTGAAATGCCTATTTATAGGCGTTTCAGACACCAGATTTTGGCTCTGGCATTTCGTGGGTTCGAGCCCCATCGTTCGCCCCAGATTATCTGAAAAACATCTCCAAACGGAGATGTTTTTATTTACATATCGATCTTATAGGACCTTATATTCCGAAAGAGCGCTCTCATCTAACTGAAATTTAGAAGCGTCTTCGGTTTCCCCCTGCTTCAGATATCGGTCAAAGAACGCAAGCTGCGCTTCATTCAGTACAAGCATGGTCTGCTCCGGATCAGATGTTCCGACCAGTTCTTTTTTATCCGTAATGAGTTTCAGATCCGTAAAGCCCATATGCGTCATATTCTTAAAAGACAGGAAATGGACAGGCCTGTCATGGAATATGAACGCTCTGGCAACGGTGTTATCGTCAGTTCTGCAGGCAATCTGCATAAAGGGCTTGTGATTTATTTTTTCATCGTGTTCACCATACAGGGAGCCGTCCATGTTGACGCCGCAGCAGATCTCATCGTCATTCAGACAGTGATGATAGGCGGCAGCTCCTCCAAAGGAATGCCCTGTTGCCCCAACACCGTGAGAGAAGTCGATCTTATGGTACAGGAAAGACCCTTCTTCTTCATTCATCTCATGGATGCAGGAAAGGACGAAAAGATCGTCTTTCACCCACTCTTCGATACGCTCCATCATGAAGGGACTGTATCTGTGCTGCCGTCTGTCAAAATGTTTCCAGGCCTTTTCAGGACTGAGCTTCTGTCTGTTCAGTAAATAATGATCCAGATAGGCAAGCAGCGATTTTGTATGCATCTTCTCTGTCAGAGATTCATCGTAACCGATCCTGGTTCCATCTTCAAAAACGACATCGGAAGCTTCATAGGTATGGGCGATCGAAGCGACAATATATCCGTTTTCGGCCAAATGGGAACACAGATCGGAATTCTGTTCCGCAGGACATCCGTACCCATGTGAAAAGAGGATTAGATGAAAAGAGCCTTCTTTCATCTTCAGATCTTCATATACCTTTATGTGCCTGTAGTAACGGTCAAGGTCCGGATTATCGATACCCAGCTGCTTATAGATATCTTCGCTGACCAGTCTGACAGGTTCTTTATCCGGCTCATCAATACCCGAATAATAGAAACGGACTTTCAGCCGTCTGTATTCTTCCTTGTCTGTTCCTAGTTTTTCTTTTCTGGATCTGTCAGTCAGATCGATACATTTTGTACCTGTCATCGCTTCCTCTGCTGATATCATTTTAGCATTGATCATTTTCCATCTTCCAGGTTTCCTTTGGTGCTCTTGATTTTGCAGCGGGTTTTAGTAATGATCCTGTAAGAAGATTTTGAGAAGGAATTTAAAAAGAAAATCCACTATTTTATTAACTGCGCGTTTCCCTGAAATACTTATTCATGCGTTTCAGATACTAGGTATTTCATAGGTTCGAGCCCCATCGTTCGCCCCATAGTGTAAAAGAAAGTACAGTGTAAGCTGTACTTTTTGTTTCGCCTTATAAATCGATCTGTTGCTTATGATCGAAAATAATGAGTGATCGGATAACCGTTGAATTCTTCCGTTAATCCGATCGCCCGATAGAAAGCATTGGAAGCTTCATCGTTTTTGTCCGTGATCAGCACGAATTGCCGGATCGATGAAAACCTCTTTGAAGTCAGTTCTATCAGTTTTCTTCCGATGCCTTTTCTTTGGTATCCTGGTCTGACGATCAGATCCTGGATATAGACGATATATTCATCATCACCGACACATCTTACGAATCCGACGAGCTTTTCTTCATCAAAAGCCCCGAGAATATACAAAGACTTATCAAAAGAACGGATGAGCTTATCCTTATCCGAAAGATAAGCACTCCATCCGTTTTCTTCATAGATCCTGTATACGTCTTCTATCAGTCTGGAACCGAATTCTCTGTATTCGATCATATTATTTCAGTCGATTTTTTCAATGATCAGCTGTTTGGATCCCTCTTCAAGAGAATTGTATTCATCCAGATGAAAATGATCTCTGTCTTTTTCATCTGCCAGTGCATTGAGGTGATTCGCTAATGAACGAAGGCCTTCTTGATTGCCACTGATCACAACAGCATCATCTTCGATCTTTACTTCGATCTTGAAACCATCGATCCAATGAAACTCCATAATTCTCCTATAACTTTCTGACCATCATATAGGAATCGGCATAAGTGCCGTCCTTGAATTTCAGACAATGAGGGATACTTCCACACTTTTCAAAACCAAGGCTTTCATATAAAGCGATGGCTTTCTTGTTTTCGCAGATCACATCCAGTTCCATCTGCTCATAACCGATCCTCTTTGCCAGATCGATCACAGTCGTCATCATGGTCTTGCCGATACCTCTGCGCCAGTATTCCTTGTATAAGGCGATCGCAACAGAACATCTGTGCTGCAGCTTGCTTCCTTTGCCAAGTGCCATCAGTGTACAGTTGCCGACATGTTTCTCGCCATCATATGCCACCAGCATCAGTTCCGTTTTGGAATCATTCTTCTGCTGGATGATCTTTTCTTCCTCTTCAATGCTCAGTTTCACCTCACCCGGTTCTCTGAGCGTATATGGTGTTTCTTCCGCTGTCTTATCAAGATAGCTGATCAGATCTTTCGCATCAGCCAGCTGAGCATTTCTAAGCAGTATTTCAACACCGGTTTTGTCTTTGATCGTAATAGGGTCAAATTTCATAATCTGTCTTTTCCCTTTCTCTTATGTTTCACAAGCCCATTTCTTTACGGACTTCATTGAAACATTGTACCACAAAGTCTATGTCATCTTTGCTATGATTTGCGCAGACCTGGGTACGGATCCTTGCCTTGCCTTTCGGAACGACAGGATAGGAGAAAGCGACGACATATACACCCTTTTCTACCATACGCTTGGCAAATTCGGCAGTGATCTTCTCATCATAGAACATGACCGGGACACAAGGATGGGTCCCTTCGATCACATCAAAGCCGTTTTCGTTGAGCTTTTCTCTATAGTAGGAAGTCACTTCTTCCAGATGATCTCTAAGTTCTGTACTCTCTTCCAGCATCGTAAAAAGCTCTAAAGAAGCACCGACGATCGCCGGAGCGACAGAATTGGAGAACAGATATGGTCTGGAACGCTGTCTCAACAGATCGATGATCTCTTTCCTACCTGAAGTATAACCGCCGGAAGCACCGCCCAACGCTTTTCCTAAAGTACCGGTAATGATATCGACTCTGCCCTGTACACCGCAATGTTCGGAAGTTCCTCTGCCGGTCTTGCCGACAAAACCGACCGCATGGGAATCATCTACCATGACTAAAGCATCATACTGGTCCGCCAGATCGCAGATCCCCTTCAGATTGGCAATGATACCATCCATCGAGAAAACGCCGTCTGTTGCGATCAGTTTGATCCTGGCGCCATTCTCATCGGCCTCTTTCAGCTTGACCTCAAGATCTGACATGTCGTTATTCTTATAACGATAGCGTTTTGCCTTGCACAGACGGACACCATCGATGATGGAAGCGTGATTCAGTTCATCGGAAATGACCGCATCGTTTTCACCTAATAAAGTCTCAAACAGACCGCCGTTGGCATCAAAACAGGAAGAATACAGTATCGTATCATCCGTTCCAAGGAAAGAAGAGATCTTTCTTTCCAGCTGCTTATGGATATCCTGCGTACCACAGATGAAACGGACCGAAGCAACACCGAATCCTCTTTCATCATAAGTCCTCTTGGCAGCCTCGATCAGACGCCTGTTGTCACCCAGGCCAAGATAGTTGTTGGCACACATGCACAGCACCTTTCTGCCATCTTCCAGGATGACATGAGAACCCTGCGGGGAAACAAGAGGCAGTTCACCCTTGAATAATCCCGCTTCTTTGATACTTTCAACTTCGTTATGATAGTGATTCAATACTTCCTTCTTATTCATCGTCAACCTCCAGTTCGTTGATATGAGCCCAGTCCATGATGACCTTTCCGGACTGTCCTGACAGCATTGCCTTGAAACCTTCTTCAAAATCCCTGACATCGATGCGATGTGTGATGATGTTGGAAATATCCAGTCCTGCCTCGATCATCGTCGTCATCTTGTACCAGGTATCCCAGACCTTTCTTCCATAGATCCCCTTGAGATGGATGCCGTTGAAGATCACCGTCTCCAGATCCACTGTTGTATGATCGTTCTGTAAGCCCAGCAGACAGATCTTTCCGCCGTGCTTCATGTTGTGGATCATCTGATTCAAGGCAGCCTGCGATCCTGACATTTCCATGCCGACATCAAAACCTTCTTTCATGCCGATAGCCTTCATGACATCTTCCAGTTTCTCTTCATTGAGATTGACCGTTCTTGTCGCGCCAAGCTTCTTCGCCAGATCCAGACGATACTGGTTGAAATCGGTCACAACGACATGCCTTGCGCCTGAGAACTTGGCAATGGCTGCTGCCATGCATCCGATCGGACCTGCGCCAGCAATGATGACATCTTCACCCAGCACATCATAAGAAAGTGCCGTATGCGTCGCATTGCCAAACGGATCGAATATCGCATAGAGCTCTTCCGGGATCGATTTCTTGCAAGGCCAGACATTGGAAGATGGGATCACCAGATACTGCGCAAAAGCGCCATTCCGATTGACACCGACACCCTTGGCATTCTTGCAGTTTTCCTTGTGTCCTTCCAGACAGTTTCTGCACTTACCGCAAGTGATATGGCCTTCACCCGATACGAAGTCTCCCGGTTTGAAGCCTTCCACACCCGGTCCGACTTCAACTACTTCACCGACATATTCATGTCCTATCGTCAAACCGACAGGAACCGTTTTTCTTGCCCAGTCATTCCATTGATAGATATGGACATCCGTTCCGCAGATCGCTGTCTTGCGGATCTTGATCTTGACATCGTTGTACCCTACCTCAGGAATTGGCACCCTCTTCATGGTAAGACCAACATCGTCTCTGTCTTTTACGATCGCCCACATCATTGAGTCATTTTTAGCCACGATACGCCTCCTATAAATGATGATTTTCTGATTCTTGTTCAGCTACTTTTATTTTAACAGATAGCAGAAAAGCAGCGAAACAAAAACAGGCTTTTTTGCCTGCTTCGTTCGTCGTCTGACAGATATGATCGATCACTCGTTTTCCATGTTGTAAAGGATCTTTTCCAGCGTCTTTTCAAAACGGATGATTTCCGATTCCTTCATCCCCTTGTAGTATTGCTGATTCACGCTATCGGAAACATTGTCGATATGCTTCTTCTGTTTCCGTGCTTTTGCCGTCAGCTTTACCAGAGTGCTTCTGCGATCTTCAAGGTTTTCTTTCTTCTCGATCAGTCCCTGCTTTTCCATCCTGTCCAACATGGAAGTCAGAGATGTCTTAGCCAGCCCTGTGGCCTGACAGATCTCCTTGATCGTCATCTGCTTTCTGTCGTAAAGCACATACATGATAGTTCCCTGAGCTCCGTTGAAATCCTTGACTTTTTCCTTTTTCAGCAATTCATTCACCTTTCTGCTCGTCAGTTTGTTGATCTGCCCGATAAGATATCCTCCGTTATACCGCATCGTTACCTCGCTTTCTTCAGGGGATTCCCGAACATCTACATAAGAAAAGGCCAATTATTGGCCTTCATAACTCTCACAGAGATTTTCTGCAACGTTCATGATGTGATCGCCGATCCTTTCGATATCGATCAGCAGTTCAGAATAGATCACACCGGATTCTGCTTCATCTTTGTTGGATTTCATCCTTTCGATCTCGACCTCACGGAATCTGTCGCAAAGTTCATCGATCTTGTTTTCGTTCTTCTGGATCTGAGTGAACAGTTCACGATCATCAGTATCCATGATCTGATTCAACAGATTGATCGAATCAAAGATGATCCTTGCCAGTTCCTGAAGTTCATCATAGGCATTTACCGAGAAAGACAGATCATTTCTGATCAGATCCTCTCCTGCTTCGGCGATATTGACCGCATGATCGCTCATCCTTTCGATATCGACATTCATCTTGAATAAAGAAGCAGCCTGCTTGGATTCTTCCATGTTGGTATTGCTTGCCATCAGATGTAAGAGGTTTTTCGTAATACCGTTATTGATCTGATTGACCTTGACCTCGTTTTCACAGATGCGTTCATACTCGGTATAGTGTTCCAGTATTGCCATTAAACCTCTCTGTATCGATTCCTGAACGAGATCGAACATATTTGCCAACTCGATGTTGATCGAGAAGATATTGAATGCGGCAGTACTCTCTGTCTTTTCCGTCAGTTCAACCTCAGGCTGTAACTGTTTCTTGGAACCGTGATCCGGAATGATCATATACACGATCTTGACCATCAGGTTCGCAAACGGGAAGAAGACGATCGCTGCAACCACAGAAACCAGGGTATGCATATCGGCGATCTGAACGACGACATTGCCCGGTGCCAGCATCTCATAGAATCTGTCAAACGGCAGCAGGAGATACAGTATAGTGAACAGGATCGTTGTCAGAACGTTGAATACGAAGTTGATCAGTGAAACTCTCTTGGCATCACGATTGAAACTCAAAGATGCCAGCATGGCAGTCGTACATGATCCCAGTTTCTGGCCGAGGTTGAAGAACATGACGTCGTTGATCCTGATCAGACCGCTCTTAGCTAAAGACTGTACGATACCTAAAGAAGCGGAAGAAGACTGGACCACTGTCGTCAATACAAAACCGACCAGGATACCGAAGATCGGATTGCGCATGGAAAGAAGGATGTTGACGAAGAACGGCGAAGAAGCCAGAGGCTTGAGACCGCCGGACATCGTTTCCATTCCGATAAAAACAAAGCCCAAGCCCATCATGATCTCACCGATGGCATTGAGCTTATCGTTTTTGACGAACATGATCAGACAGACACCAATGAAAGCCAGGAAAGGAGCTACCAGTCCTACATCCAGAGCCATCAGGTGGCCGGTGATCGTTGTACCGATGTTGCTGCCCAGGATGACATAAACCGTCTGGGCTACTTTCATGATACCGGCATTGACAAAACTTACGAGCATGCTCGTAGTCGCGCCGGAAGACTGTACCAGTGCTGTGATCAGCATACCTGCCACTAAAGCGATGATCGGCTTCTTGGTCAGTTTTTCCAGTACATCCTGCAGTTTACCGCCGGCCATATGCTTAAAACCACTTCCCATGACCTCCATGCCATATAGGAAGATAGCCAGACCGCTCAATACTGCTAAAATATCAGTGAATTGCATTTGCACTATTATGATAACAGATATTTTACTTTTCTCATAGAAAAACCGCAGATGTTTCCACCTGCGGTCTTCAACTTTTCACAATAATCTTAGAACTGTCTACTGTAACTGTTTTCCACACTGTGGGCAGAATCTTGCGCCAGCCGGAAGTGATGCGCCACAGAACGGGCAATAACCGCCGCCTGTTGGCTGTGTTCCCTGCTGCTGGAGAAGCTGCGAAGCAGTGTTGCTTGCCATATTGACATTCATGAAACCGGTAGCAGCGCCATTTGCATTGTTTGCTGCATCTCTGATCGCATCAGCAGTCGCTGTGATGATCGTTGCATTTGCGTTGCCAGGATCCTTGTTGAATGCAGAGAACTGGATATTCTTGATCTTTTCAGCATCTGCCTCAGGGATCGTAACGGAATTGATCGTCAGAGACTCGAAAGCGATACCTCTTCTCTCTTCCCAGGCACCCTTGAGAGCTTCTCTTAAAGCACCCTTGATCTCAGCTGTATGTAAAGGCAGTTCGGAATATCTGATACCGAGTTCAGACAGCTTGCCGAATACAGGATTCAATACATCCAGCATTTCTGACTTCATGATCGGAAGCAGTTCATCTTTCTCGAATCTGGCAGCTTTGTTGCCGGCAACCTTCTGATAGAAAGTGACCGGATCAACGATCCTGAATGAGAATTCGCCATTGCATCTGACAGAGATCTCTACTTCGGAACCTGTTGCCTTGTCAAAAATGACTCTGAACGGGATCGGAGTAGAAGTTCCGAAACGGTTGTCCATGATCTCTTTGGTGTTGACATAGTAAACACGCTGAGACTTGTTGACCTCACCGCCGAACTGGAATCTTCCGACAGCTTCCTTGAACGAATTCTTCAGACCCTCCAGACCGCCGTCAAAGATCGACGGAGAAAGAGAAGAATCGAACGTGTAATTGCCCGGCTCTGCAGCAACTTCCAGAATATTGCCCTCTTCTACGACAAGAGCACATTGTCCTTCGTTGACGACGATACCGGAACCATTTGTGATGACTTCACCTGAACCGCCGAAGCCTCTCTTGGTCCCCTTGACCATCAGGGTATCATTATCCATCGAATCGCAGACAAAGTAATCCTTCCATGTGTCAAGTACCGTGCCTATAACGGAACCGGTCAATGCTTTAACTAAACCCATTTTTATTCCTCCTTTGATTTAATTATTTATTCTAAAAGTGTCCGCCATGTCCGCCATGGGAAGATCCACTTGAAGAAGTATGCATGTGGGAGCCACCGCCCCCTGAACCGAATGAGGATGAATTCGTATTATGGAACGAATCATCTCTCCTCGGACGATGTGTCCTGGTGACATGCCTGTTCACCAGCATATCCGAAGCACCATTGAGATAGAAACTGTTGTTGACGATATAGTTTCTCGCAAAATGCTGCCTGGTCGTATTTCTCATCTTCCCCTTCAAAGAAAGAGAAGTGATCAGTGAAGTAAATGCACCGGTGATCGCCGAGATCATGACGTTGAAGAGACCGAAACCGCTCTTTTCCTTCACGTCATCGCCGCCGCCGATATCAACGATATTTCCATGGTTGCCGCTGATGATGAAATCTTCCACTTTATCACCATAGATGACAAAAGCATCATAGTACTTTCCATCAGAGAGATCATCCATCATCTCTTCCGCGATCACATCGATCCCGTAATCCGTAAAGTAATCGGCACCCTTGCCTTTGGTAGAGATATACCAGACTCTTTCCCCCATATCCAGCAGGAAGAGGACTCCGTCTTGTCCATACTGGCTGTAATCATAGAAATCATCCGCATAATCACTGGCATCCATGCCATTGAGCGAATTGGTCGTCACAACTACCGCATCGAAACCGTATTTGTCCTTGATCCTCTGCAGTTTTCTGTTGAGCTTTTCTTCTTCGGAGTCACTCAAGAGATCCGCAAAGTCATTGACCAGAGCCTTCTGTACCGAAACCGGCGCATCGCTCTGATAGACTTTCTCATTGACCAGTCTGACCACATACTGGTAACAATCCAGTATTCCTTCATAGAAGGCATTCGGATCGCTTGCAGAAATGCTGGAAGCCCTGTTATAGAACCTGCTCCATATCGCATCTTCATGATCGAGAACTTCCTTTTGTGCAGTCCCTGAAGCAGCGACGTGATAATTGCTTTCACTCATGACGATCGCGACCGTATTGGCAGCACCGTTATGGCTTGCGACAAAGTCTTCCGCATATTTTTTTACACCATCTTCCGTATTCGTGATGGAAGTGTCGTAGATGAAATAGATGTCGATATCATAATCATTCCTGATGTGCTCGAGATCCTCATTGAGATCATTAAACTGCTTCTCACTCATGTAGTTCTCGTAATCAGGCATGATCACATGATTTTCATCAGCACAGACTGTGAAAACAGATAATACCATCATTGACAGGATGATGAATAACTTGAATATCTTCTTCATGTCATCACCTCATCAGGTACAGGATATACTGTACCGCTGTCATCAATGCCGTCACACCAAGGAAGACACTTGCCATGATGGAAACAAGTTTCTTATTATCGGAAGGCAGATCACCGACGAACTTGCCGGTCTGACCATTCATCGCAAACGTATAGATCTTTCCATCATAATCCACATTCAGCAGCCATACAGGATACATCACATAGTCCTGTGTGCCCTGAGAAATGGAGATCGTCGAAGAAGAAGGAACACAGGTATCATACATCCCTGTCGTAGAAGAAAACAGAGAAGATGTGGAATTGGCGATACGGCTGTTGGCCTTCTGTCTGGATTCTTCTGCTGAAATATCATAACGATCCGCAAAATAACCCGGAAGATAGTTCTCCGAAAAATCCTTTGCCTGATCCAGATCGAACGGCTCGATCGATTCCGTCAGCAGATCATCGATCTTGCTGGAAGCATCAACCGGAACATTCGCAAATCTGACAGCACCGGAACGGAACAGTTTGTAATAGCTGGTCTCGGTGCACATGTAGTCACCTTCATTCCAGTGTCTGACTCTTGTCGCATCAAACCACATCCTGGCATTGGCCTTCCCGCCAAAAAGCCAGTACGGAACATAGATGCCCTTGATCTCATCGATCGTCGCCTCGCTTCTGAATTTTGCCGGAAGCAAAGTCTTTCCTCTTAGAAATTCTCTGTATCTCTCTTTTGCCTGCTTCTTATCCAGCAGAAAAGGGATCACCTTTTTCGGCTTGTATATTCCGCTGACATTGCTTACCATCACTACGGGATTGCCGCAATACGGACAGCTGCTTGCTGCCGTATCCTTGTCCGCCATGATCGTTCCTCCACAAGATTCACAGGTATAGACGACGATGTTGTCATCCTCCCACTTGTCGGAACTCACCGTATAGTTGCTTCCCTCGTCGAAAACTTCCGGATCAAAGCTACCATCACAGTATGGACATTTCAATTTTTGTGTCCGGGTATCGAACTCTAAACGGCCTCCGCAGTTAGGACATTTAAAATCTTTTAACTCGCTCATTTCAAAATACCTTTCTTTTATTATACATCTTTTTGACATGGGTCAATAAAGATGAAAAAAGCCCGGAGGAATTAATGTCCTCCGGGACGTCTTCCCGGACGCTCAGAACCGGGCGACTGTCCTGAGTCACCCGGCTGAGTCGGAAAATTTCCATTGTTGTTGTTACCCGGCATCTGGCCACCCATACCGCCGCCCATGAACTGGTTGGTGATCTGGTTGGTTTCCTGACCGTTTACCAGAATGGTACCGCCATTGAATTCAGCACCTTTATCATAATCAAACGGTGATTGGCCATAGATATCGATCGTACCGCCATTGATATAGAGATATCCATTGGAATCGATACCATCGGTATCTCCCTGTCCCATACTGATATAGATATATCCGCCGTTGATCTCAACGGTAGCAGTATAAGCGGAAGACTTCTGTCCGGCATTGATGCCATCATCACTTGCGCTGATCGAAATATTGCCGTCATTGATCAGAACATAAGTCGCTTCAATACCTTCATGTGCACTGATCGTGATATCACCGCCATCGATCTGCACCTTGCCATCGCCATGAATACCATCATCATCCGATTCGATACTGATCGTTCCGCCTGTGATAGAGATATCATTGTTTGAATGCAAGCCATCATCTACGGAATCGATATTCAGAACTCCTGCTGATATAGTGATCAGATTCTCGGACTTGATCGCCTTGAATGAATCGGAATCGGAAGACTTGACTGTCGTGATGTCAAAGCTGCCGCCTTCGATATTGACCAGATTGTATCCGTAGATCCCATCTGAAGATGTACTGATCACGAAATTGCCGTTTGATATAGAAACATAGCCCTTTGATTCTTCCTCGTTATCTGACTTCAATGCATCCTTTCCAGAAACGATATTGAAATCTCCGTTTTCGATCAGCAATCTGTCCTTTCCGCTCAATCCCTGACCGGCAACATCGATATCATAAGTTCCGCTTACGATGATCAGATCATCCTTGGAAACGATACCGTGATTATAGGAAGAATTCAGTTTCAATGTTCCTTCTCCATTGATGATCAGATCTGCCTTGGAATAGATCAATGCATCGACATTATTGCTGTCGATCTGCGTATAAGTACCGCTGTCAGAAATACTGTTGATCGAGCCTTCCGCTAAAGTGATCGTGATCTCATCACCTTCAACGATGTAGATGCCCGCAAAATCACCGGAATGGATCGTGACACCATTGAGTACCAATTGCACATCTTCATCTTCAGATACTTCAACGATGATACTTGCGTCTTCCAAAGTACCTTCCAGGATATAAGTCCCACCCTTTGTGATCTTTATATCATCGCTTCCTAAAGAAACATAAGTCGAACCGTTGATCTCATAGCTTGAATCGTTCGATCCATTGAAACTGAGATCATAAGCCTCAGCAACATTCTCTTTTTCTTCTGTATTTTCTGAAATGACCGTATTACATCCGCATAAGCCAAGAAGCACGATCATCAGTAATATCATCTTCTTCATTTCTATAATTCCTCCCTGCTGACAGGCATCCTGCCGCACATGATCTCGAGATTACCATTTCTCGTTCGAAGTTCATCGATCATTTCCTTGATCTTTGAAACATCCTTCATCGTGATGTTGTATTCAAGTCTGAATAAAGAACCCAGATTCAGTGTCTTGATCGTATCCAGTTCCCACTTGCTGGTATAGCTGTTCAGAAGATCATCGAATGCTTCATCATAATTCAAAGATTCCGGGATCGTAATCTTCAGATATCTTTCGTTCTCTGAAGCCTTGCCGAAATCCGTCATATTCAAACCGAGCATCACTGCACATAAGAGCAAAGTGAATACTCCGGCCAATGCTACATAACCTGTACCGCAGATGATACCGATCGTCATTGCGATAAATACGGCAGCCAGTTCCTTGGCATTGCCCTTGACCGAACGGAATCTGATCAGAGCAAAGGATCCGGCAACAGATAATCCTGCACCCAAGTTATCGTTTACCAGCATGATGACGACTGTCTCAACTGCCGGTATCAGTACAAGAGCACTGATAAATGATTTCGTATAGGTATTCCTGTACATGAACACCATCGACAGGATCAGTCCCATAAACATACTGGCAACGATTGCCAGTGCAAACTGTCCAAGGGTCAAAGAACCCGTAAAAATACTGGAAAATATATTCGTCATAATAATCAAACTCCTTTCGCCTGCATGAGATAGGCATTGCCCGCTTTTGAATAACTCTGCGGATATGCCTTTACCTCATCGAGAATACGGCACAGCCATATCGGCATTGCCTGCTTGACCTTCAGTTCCATCACGATCTGATCGGTCAGTTTTCTATCTTTATCACTCTTTCTCAAAGAAAGATCATTCATCCTGTAACGAAGATCTGAATCAAACGTGATCCTGAGATCTTCATCATCCTTGTCTACAAAGGAATTCCTGCTGCAGCCGATGTAGATCGAAGGTTTCAATCCGTGATAACAGTTGAGTACATATCCGATCTCTCTGGAAACCTGTTCATCATCAAATTTACAGTGATCGATATCACTCAGAACATCATCACACTTTGCCTGGGCACGTCTTTTATATACGATTCCATCAAGCTTCTTTTTCAATTCTACGAATACCCGATCATCTTTATCAGCATCTTCATAAGATCTCACCCTGAGCTTTTCCTTATACTCCGGCTTCTCGATCGAACGTCTGATCATCTGATGATCATCCGTATCATAATAGATTGAATTGATCTGTGCCTTGAAGAATTTATCGGGAACGATATGATCCTTAAGCTTTTCCATCAGCTGATCGTACTGATCCTTGTCAAGCAGATACTTTTTTTCAAATCTCTGAAATGTCTCCATCGTCTTGCCTCCTTCCTTGAATGTCTTAATCTTATCGGTTGAATGTGAACTTAAACTGAAGTGAATCTGAACAAGACATGAAAAAAGGCCCTGTATTCCAGGACCTTCGAATCAATGATTATCCGATCGATTACGCTTTGAACAGAGAATGCAGGTTGCAATAAGCGTAAACTGCTTCTACCTCATCATCCTCCAGCAGCGCAAATACTGCCTCAGGCTTGTCACCCGGTTTCAGAGCCTTTCTCTGATTGCCACTGCTTGTCTTCAAAGCGATCCATTCGATGTAGTGTTCCTCACTCATTGGATGTTCAGCAGCACCGACCTTGACAAAGACCTTACCGTCTTTCACTTCATATACCGGAACATGCTTTTCAACTGCACCATCACTTGTACCGGCAACGATCTCCTCCATCGGTTCACCGCAGCACATGATCGGGCAGCCTTTTTTCTTGACGATCGCTACCATCTGTCCGCATTTCTTGCAACGAAAGAATCTCATTTCCATTTTTTCTCTTCTCCTTTACTTTATTATATCTTAAATGGCTCAGAAGCTGTGGCCGCCGCCACCGCCTCC
>JAFYHT010000022.1 GCA_017539025.1 Erysipelotrichaceae bacterium | reverse complement strand
CTGGCCGGCAACTGTGATACGATCAGGATCGCCGCCGAACTTGGCGATGTTTTCCTTGACCCACATGCAGGCTTTGCGCATATCGTATAAAGCGTAGTTGCCGCTGGTTCCGCCTGCTTCGGCAGTCAGTTCCGGATGTGCGAAGAAACCATAGAAACCGAGACGGTAGTTGATCGTGACGACGACGATGTCTTTTCTCTTGGCAAAACCGATACCATCACAGACGACTTCACATCCTGATCCTGCGACCATACCGCCACCATGGATCCAGATGAATACCGGAAGCTTGTCTTCTTCTGTTTTAGCCGGAGTCCAGACGTTCAGATAGAGACAGTCTTCTTCGTATTGTGAAGGCATCATGAACTGCGGAACACCATGGACGTTTGCCGGAAGGTCTTCCTGTTCCATGACGTGCTGAATGGATGCGGCAGAATACTGCGTTGCCTTACGGACGCCTCTCCATTTTCCCGGATCCTGCGGATGACGGAAACGGAGTGCTCCTACCGGTGGAGCAGCATAAGGGATGCCTTTGAAGATCTTGACATTTCCTTCGACATAGCCCTGAAGCCAGCCCTGTTGAACTTTCACTTTTGCGTTTTCAAAGTTTGACATATATTATCCTCCTGTTTTTACTTGTTTAAGAGATATTCAATGCCTTTGTAGGCATATGGTGTCCAGAAATCCCAGTTGTGGATGCCAGGTCCTTCTTCATAGAAGAAATCGGCTTTCTGTTTCTTGAAGAAGTCACGAAGCTTGTGGTTCGGTTCGATCAGGAAGTCTTCCGTACCGCAGGCCATATAGATCTTCGGATTGGTGATATTTTTCTTCTTATTACGTTTGTATAAGACTTCCGGATTGTGATCGCTCTTTTCGGCTTTTGAAAGATCGCCAAAGGTATCGACATAGTATTCGTAGTTTGCCATGCCGTTGTCTTTCATTTTCGGAGACATGTCCTTGAGACCATAGACGATCAGTGCAGAAGATAAAGCCATGATGCCGCCGAAGGTTTCCGGATAGGTCAATCCGGTATGAAGTGCACCGAAACCGCCCATGGACAGACCGCCGATATAGGTGTCTTCTCTGTCTAAGGCGATATTGAAGGTATCGCGCAGATATTTGACGAGATCTTCGCCGATGAACTTGCAGTACTGATGGCCGGTCGCTTTCTTGTCGAGATAGAAGCCAACACCGCCAGTAGGCATGACGATCGCCAGGTTGTATTTCAATGAGAAATCAAGGGCAGCTGATGAATAGAGCCAGTCAGTGCAATCGCCGCTGTAGCCGTGTAAGAGGATCAGCGTTTTTGTTTTGCGCTGGTAATATGGATTGTCTTTTAAGAAGAATGGGATCTCCTTGTCAGGCAGATGGATATAAAACTCACCGTTGGAGGCAAGCGCCTGAGAGCGGAATTTTACAAACAGTGTAGACATTGTTAAAACTCTCCTTTTTTATCATTTTAAGAAATGCGGTGGGCTGTTCATATCAAAAAAGTGTCATAGACTTTTGACTTTCACATTTATTGAAGGAAAATGGGTATTTATGGATTTAATTTTGAAATACCAGTGATTTTTTTTAAAAGCAATGTGTATCGATAAAATGATTAAATAAACTTACAAAGAACAATAAGGAGGCTTTTTAATGAAAAAACTAATCGTTCTTTTATTGACTGCTCTTATGCTTTTCTCTGTCACAGCTTGTGGCGGCAAACAAGAAGGCGGTAGTGAAGAAGTTCCAACAATCACTCTTGATATGTCTACACTCTTCATCGTTCCTTCCTTGGAAGCAACTCAGAAGGTCGAAGATCAGTTAAATGACTATCTGCTGAATACTCTGCATGAGGACTTCAAGGTTCATCTGGTAATCACAGCTATCGGTGACTATTTCTCAAAGATCCCGATGGAACTCGCCAGCGGCGGCGATGATGCACCGGATGTAGTACAGGTCTTCTCTGTTGCAGACTGGGCTAACCAGGGCTATATCCTCCCATTGGATGACTATCTTGGCAACGAGCTGAAACCTACTTATGACATGATCCATGAAATCATGGGCAGCGGTAGAGTTGCTGGTCAGACTTACATGATCCCTCGTTACTTCGGTACAGTTCTTGACTGGAAGTTCATCTACAACAAGGAACTGGTCGATGCTTCAGGTGTTGATGTTTCAAAGATCAATGACCTTGACACACTGGGCGATGCATTAGCTGAACTCAAGACAGTTTATCCTGATGAGCACTTCCTGGTATACTGCAACCAGTTTGACAGGATCCTCCAGTCCAAGACTCACACTTCTCAGGTAGGTACTTATGCTGCAACTGTCGGTGACAGCACAACATTATATAACTACTATGAGACAGATGCATTCAAGGATGCCATCTACAAGGCTTACGATTTCCGTCAGAAGGGTTATGCTGATCCGGAAGGTTCCGCTAACACTCTGAGCCATGACGCTGTTGTTATGGGCGGTTCTTCAAAGGGCGTTATCATGGGTCACTCAAATGACTGTGAATCCATTGCTGAAATGTTCACAAAGACAGCTGACTATGGCGATGGTCAGACTCATGAATTCGGTGCTGTAACGATCGCTGTTGACGATCTGGCTACTGATACATTAGGTATCGGTATTGCTCACTACTGCAAGAACCCTGACAAGGCTGCTAAGTTCATCAACCTGCTTTACACTGATCAGTTCGTTTGGGATACGATCATCTATGGTGCTGAAGGCCAGGACTACGAATGGAATGAAGACCACACTAAGGTCAGATATCCTGAAGGACTCGACTTCAACTCAATTCCTTACAACTGCATGTACTCTTGCGGTATGATCGGTAACGGTTTCGATTACTTCCTCGAGTTCGAATCAGGAAACGAAACCGGTTCTAACGGCGGATACGGCAAGTATCTGTTCGAGAGCGCAGGTGTTCCGCCTCTCTATGGTTTCATTCCGACAACTGAGAATGTCATGAATGAAGTTACAGCAGTTTCCAACGTCGTTGAACAGTACAGCAACGTTCTGCTCTATGGCGATGTCAACCCTGATGAGAAGTATCCGGAATTCCTGTCTGCTTTGAAGGATGCAGGTATCGACAAGATCGTTGCTGAATTCCAGACTCAGGCAGATGCTTGGCTGAACAGCTAATCATTCCAAACTGTTGAACCAAAATGAAACGGGCGGTCTTGAACCGTCCGTTTTCTTTCTGTGTATAATTAATATTAGGTAGTATGAAAAATTCATTCATCCGTAAAGTCACTCTTCTGCTGTCAGGCGTTCTGATCACGTCGCTGCTGTTTTTTGTTGCGATGTCCATGACGTACAAAGTTTTTTATGAACAGAATATCCTGGCTACAGCCGATCATATTTCTTCCAACTGGACAGGGGATATCGATCGAAGATTGAATTCGATCTACGAACACGTCTATGATCTGAGTGCAACGATCTATAAGAAGTGCGAAGTTCGAAGCGGTTCGGATCAGATGGATTTTACGGATCTGAAAGAGATACAGGATGAGATGAACTACAAAATGATGGCTTCCGATGACATCACGGTTCTTTTTGTGATCGATACGGAAAGTGATCTTTACCTGTATTACAGCAGCAATACCCTGTCATATACGATGAACAGTGCGTTGAAACTGTTTGTGCAGCAATACGGCAGAGACAATTATTCTTCTATTTCCAATCGGATATGGGATCTGGTGGATGTATTGGAAAACGGGTATTACTACAAGGCTGTCTCTTTGGGAAAGTATGTGATCGGCGCAATGAGCGATTGCAAGACTTACAGACTGAGAGATGGTTTTGTTTCGCTTGAAGGAGATACCTGTCTGATCATGAAGGGAAATGAGGTCTTCCTTTGCCAGGGAGATGCTTCCCTGAGGGAACACATTGTATCAGAAAAGAAAGAATCTTATATTTCAAAAGGATATGTTTTTTCTTTCAACGACCAGAAATACGCGGACACAAAGACAGTCTTTATCCGAGACAGCCAGGGGATTCAGATCCCGTGGAAGATCGTTTCGATCTTCCTGATCTTCGACAGCGCCTTGTGTGTCCTTCTGGTCGCACTTTCGATCATGACCATAAACAAAAGAGTCAGAAACCCGATCAGGGATCTCGTCAATGCGAATGCCGATCTTTCAAAAGGCCTTTTTGATACGAAACTGGATGTGAAAGAAGCGGGAAGCAGCGAATTTGAAGAACTCTATCGAAGTTTCAATGATATGAGCGGGAAGATCGAAAATCTGACGATTGCATCTTATGATGCCGAAATCAGAAGGCAGCAGAATCAGCTGAAGATGCTCAGGGCACAGATGCGTCCGCATACTTTCCTCAATGGCATCACCACCATTTCCAATATGACTTATACTTCCACTCCGGAACAGATGAGGAAATATATCCAGGCTTTTGCCTCGTTTACCAGATATATGCTTCACAATGCCGGAGACTGGACGACTGTTGAAGAAGAACTGAAACACATCAATAACTATGTTGAGATGCAGAAGATCCGCTTCCCGAAGTCCATTGAGATCACATTTGACTATCCAAATGAAGTGGCAATCGAAAAGATCCCTTATCTGACACTGTTCTCTCTGGTCGAAAATTCCTTTAAACACGCGATGACTCTGGAAGATACGATGTATGTTTCCATACGAGGGGAATTCTATGAAGAAGAAGGATTCAAGGGGGTCAGACTGATCGAAGAAGACAACGGCCCTGGTTTCACTAAAGAATCTCTGGACAAACTGGAGAAGATCGACAAGGATGATCTTTACACCAAGGAACACCTCGGACTGACCAATATCCGTTACAGTATGAATCTGATCTATCACCGTGATGACCTGCTGCGTCTTTCCAACAGGGAAGAAGGCGGTGCAAGGATCGAACTGCTGATCCCGCAAGAGGAGGATGAAGATGAAACTTCTGATATGTGATGACGATATTTCGATGATCGATGTCATACAGAACCAGCTGGACTGGAATGAGCTTGGGATCTCAAGGATCTTTCGGGCTTATAATGGCGAGATGGCAAAGCAGATCATTGATGAAGAAGAACCGGATCTGATCCTTTGTGATATCGAAATGCCTATGAAAAACGGGATCGAGGTCCTGAAATATGTCCATGAGAAAGATCAGGATATTGAATTCTCTTTTCTGACCTGTTATGAGTCTTTTGAATATGCGAAGATCTCCATACGCTATGGAGTGACAAGCTATCTGACAAAGCCTCTTGATCTGGAAGAAGCAAAGGTGTGCATCCAGAAGATGGTCGCCAACGTGAAGAAAAAGAGAATGGCTGTGGAAGAAAAACCGCAGAGCCAGTACGACCTGCTGATGTCTTCGATCTTCCGTCAGGCTTGCGACGGGATCCTCGGTACGAACAAGGATATCGTCGAAGCAGGCTTGCGGGTCAATGGTGTTGATTTTTCTGCGGACAGTCTATGGCGAATCGTTTTTTCCTGTGCCGATATGACCGATGCGATCCGCAAGACCTGGAACAAGGATCTGCTTCTGTTCACGCTTTCGCGTCTGCATGACGAAACGCTTCTTGATTATGTCGGTTCTGCCCATACGGTAGTCAATTCCGATGATCGTTTTTTATGGTGTTTCTGTTTTGTGAAGGGAACACCGGATGATGAGACTTTGAAGGATCGCTGCAAGAAACTGATCGAGTTCACCGATAAGAATATGTCGATGAAGCCGGTCGTGCTGATCTCTGATCCTTTCAGTTTCTATGAAGCCAGCAATGTGGTCATGGATCTTTATGACCGGATGCGCAAGATCCGTTATTTCTCCGGAAAGATCTTCTTTGCCCGCGATAATTTCAGCTATGACAGGAAAAATGACATTCAGCTCAATGAGAATCAGATCCTCTGGTATCTGAAAAAAAGAGATGAAGCAGGTTACAGGGAGTATATCTCTTCTCTGTTGGAGAAGATCGACTGTACACAGGAAGAACTGGATGATTTCCGCAAGGAGCTCATCAATATCTTCGTGACCCATTTCAGAGATAACGGGATGAGTTCCAATATCATCTTCATGAATCCGCAGATCGTTGAAGCGGACGAAAAGGCGACAGAAGGAAGACGTTCCATGATCGATTATGCCTATACCTTATTCTCCATCCAGCAGAATAAGCTGCAGGAAGCGATCGATTCCGAGGATATCATCGTCCGCGCCAAGAAGTATATCGACGAAAACTTCAGAGACAATATCGATCGAAGCGATGTGGCGGCAGTGACTTTCGTTACGCCGAACTATCTTTCCAAGCTTTTCAAGAATTCTTTGAACATGAATCTGCGTGAATATATCAATCAGCTCAGGATCGAGGAGGCAAAGAGGCTCTTACTTTCAACTTCGATGTCGGTATCAGAGATCGCTTCCTATGTGGGCTACTACAACATCTCATATTTCTCAACGGTATTCCACAAGCTGGTGGGTGTTTCTCCTTTTGACTGGAGAAATCAGAAAGGCGGCATGAATGGGACTGATTGATATGTTGAAGAAAGACAAGGAAAAGCTTTCGAAGCTTCCTGACAGGAAAAGCAGGATCAATTTCATCTGGGATTACTACAAGATCCTGATCATCGCTGCCTTATCTGTTTTGTGTATCATCCTGATCAGCTTTTTCTCAAATCTGGGGAAAGCAGAAACTTCCATGTATGTAGTGCTGATCAACAATGATTCCCTGATCAGGGAATGTGATGATAAGGTTTTTGATGAAGTATTGAAAAAGGGCGGCTATGAAAGCCGCAAAAAGGTCGATGTCAACGACAAGTTCCAGCTGGGAAGAGAGCTTTCTGAAGATACGGACAGCGATACCTTGCAGGTACTGACGGCTTTATTCATGATCTCCGATCTTGATCTTTACGTTTCCGACCAGTACTGGTTTGATTATTTTGCGAAGGAAGACGGTTTTACTGATCTGAGATATCTCATCGATCTTTCGCTGTTGGAAGAAAACAGGGATGATATCTATTATTTTGAAAACAAGAACGGCCAGATGATCCCGGTCGGAGTCATATTGCGTGATGGTTCTTTGATCCATGAGGCCGGATATTATCACAATGATGCCTTCATGGGGATCGTCAGCCAGGCTGAAAACAGGGATCTGGCTGCAATATTTGTCACTCAGCTTCTGACGGATAGAAAATGACAAACGAAGTGTACATTTTTTAATGAATGAATATGGAGATTTCCTTACCATGAAATTATGGAGAGTTCTACAGACAAGGAGGGTGCTATGTCAGAAAAAATGACTCACAATTCGGAGTTTGATGACATTCTGAAGGAACAGAAAAAACTTCAGCGTAAAGAGAAATTCAAGAATGATTTTCCGCTTTACATGATGATGCTTCCGGGAATGATCTATCTGATCTGCAATAACTACCTGCCGATGTTCGGTATTTTACTGGCTTTCAAGAGGATCAACTATGCAAAGGGTATCTTCAAGAGTCCGTGGGTAGGTTTTCAGAACTTCGAGTATCTGTTTAAAACAAAAGACGCCTTGGTCATGATCAGAAACACGTTGGCTTACAATGCGGCGTGGATCCTGATGGACCTGGTGATCGCAGTATTTATCGCATTATGCATGAACGAGATCGCGCAGAGGAAGATCGCAAAGGTCATTCAGCCGATCATCTGCTTCCCGTCCATGGTCTCAGCGGTCATCCTGTCATTCCTGGTTTATGCGTTCTTATCACAGAGCT
Organism: Erysipelotrichaceae bacterium; assembly: GCA_017539025.1. Classification (GTDB taxonomy): domain Bacteria; phylum Bacillota_I; class Bacilli_A; order Erysipelotrichales; family Erysipelotrichaceae; genus Colivicinus. Next base: position 16,786 of record JAFYHT010000022.1, on the reverse strand, counting down.
ACGGTTATCTGAATACAGTATTCTTTAAAGATAATCCGGTCGCCTGGTACACCACTGCCAAATACTGGCCGTTCATCCTGACGATCGTTCATATCTGGCAATCTGCCGGTCAGAGCTCCGTTATCTACATGGCGAGCATCGGCGGTATCGACAAGAGCCTCTATGAATCCGCAAGGATCGATGGTGCAACCAAGATGGAACAGATCAGATACATCACGCTTCCGCTTTTGAAGCCAATGATCATCATGATGCTGCTGCTTTCAATTGGCCGTATCTTCAACTCAGACTTCGGTCTGTTCTATCAGGTCCCGTTAGGCAATGGTATGTTGTATGAGACGACACAGACGATCGATACGTTCGTTTATCGTGCTCTGATCATCAACAACAATGTCGGACAGTCTTCGGCTGCTTCCGTTTTCCAGGCAGTCATCGGTTTCTTCCTCGTCATGTTATCGAACATGCTGGTAAGGAAGATCAATCCGGAAAACTCATTATTCTAGGAGGGTACCATGGCTAAACAGAAAAACAAGATCCAACTGATGAGAGGTGAGAGAGGTTTCCATTATACCGCTCTCGTCGTCATGATCCTCATGATGCTCTTCTGTGTCGTTCCTCTGATCCTGATGTTCACAGTATCACTGTCTTCTGAAACATCACTGGTCCGTGGTTACCGTTTCATTCCGGATGAGTGGTCACTGGATGCCTATTTCTTCATGTGGGCAAAAAGAGCTACTATTTTCCGTGCGTATGGTCTGACGATCGTAGTTACAGTTATCGGTACGATCGCGAGCCTGATCATGACTTCAATGTTTGCATATCCTTTGTCAAGGAAGGATTTCAAGCCTAGAAATGTCATTGCCTTCATCCTGTTCTTCACGATGCTGTTCAATGGCGGTATGGTCGCATCCTACATGGTCTGGACAAGACTCTTCCATATCAAGGATACTCTGTGGGCATATCTGCTTCCGGGTGCTCTTATGGGCGGTATGAATGTCATGCTGGTAAGGAACTACTTCAATGCGAATATTCCTTATTCCATCATCGAAGCAGCCCGTCTTGATGGCGCAAAAGACTGGACGATCTATTCCAAGATCATGGTTCCTCTTTCCAAGCCGATCATGACGACCATCGGTCTGTTCTCTGCTCTGGGTTACTGGAACAACTGGACAGCCGGTATCTACTATATCAATAACCCGAAACTCTATACGATCCAGGTCTATCTGAAGAAGCTGATGGATTCCATCCAGTTCTTAAAGACGACCGACTTACAGAGTGAGGCAACACTTCTGGCATCACGCAGCTTGCCGACAGAATCAGCACGTATGGCTGTTGCCATCATCGCTTTGATCCCTGTTCTTGTCGTTTATCCGTTCGTCCAGAAAGAGCTCATCAAGGGTATGGTCGTCGGCGGCGTCAAGGGTTAAGGAGAAGCTATGGAAAGCAGAAAACCTTTTCTCACTGCCAGACCTGAAGAGGTCGGTATCAGCAGTGACCTGATTTTAAAATACATCGATAATCTGGAAAGAAGCCAGACAGAGATGCATGGTCTGATGATCATGCGTCACAACAAACTGATCACTCAGGGCTGGTGGGCACCGTTCGCACCAAATCTCCGTCATGGTCTGCAGTCTCATACAAAGACTTATGCAGCCACAGCTGTCGGTATCGCTTATACAGAAGGCATATTGAAGCTTGATGAAAGACTGATCGATATCTTCCCGGACGAGTCTCCTGAAGATCCGTCCGAGAATCTGAAGTTATTGACGATCAGAGATGTCTTGTGCATGGGTTGCGGTATGGATACGATGCCGTTCAATTCCAAGGATTGGATCAGAGAATTCATGCATACGCCGGTCAATCACAAGCCGGGTACGACATACATGTACAACTCTACCGGTTCTACGATGCTTGGCGCGATCGTCAGAAAGAAAACCGGTTTAGGTCTCTTTGATTATCTGAAGCCAAGACTCTTTGACAAGATCGGTATCAACTACGATAACCTGCGTTGCATGTGCATGGCAGATGGCATGGAAGTCGGCGGTGGCGGTATGTTTGCGACGACCGAAGACAACTTCCGTCTGATGAAACTGTATGCTGATGGCGGTGTCTGGGAAGGCGAAAGGATCCTGGCTGAGGATTATGTCAAACTGGCTACGACCAACCAGAACGATTCCGCTACCGAGTCCATCAACAATCCGGAAGCATTCGATAACTTCTTGGGTTATGGCTTCCAGATCTGGATGTGCAAGCCTCATCGCGCATATCGTGCAGATGGCGCTATGGGCCAGTTTACGATCGTACTTCCTGATCAGGATATGGAGATCGCGATCACTGAAACTGCAGTCGGTGCACACTGGGCACAGTCAACACTTGATATCACGTGGGATTTCATCGAACAGATCAAGGGCGATGAAGTATTGCCTGTTGATGATGAAGCATATGACAGACTGACAAGGAAATTAAGCAGACTCAATGTCGGCAATCCTGAATGTCAGCCATTCTCGCCGCTGGTGAAAGAAGTATGTGGCAAGAAATATGAACTGACAAGCGGCATCTTCACTCCGTTTGCCGGCAACTTCATGGTAGGTGAAGGACCTGATAACATTAAGGAATTCAGCTTTGATTTCGATGATTACGGATTTGTCTGGGATATCACGATGCAAAGCGGAAGGAACGAGAAGATCAGATTTGCGACAAATGGCAGCAGATTCTCCAACCTGCTTGGCAAGAAGGAAGACTTCACACAGCTCTATCTGGGCGATGCCTTCTGGAAAGAGGACAATGTCCTGGTCATGCACGGACGCTGGGTAGAAACCTGCCTGACGGATGTCTATACTCTGAAATTTGAGGGAGATGAGATAAAGATCGATGCGGATAACAATTCCGCATGGAAGTTCCCGAAAAAAGAAGAGATCATCGCAAAAGAAAAGAAATAAGACAAAGCCCACAGAAGTGGGCTTTTCAAAAAGGAGATTTTATGGGAAAACGTTTTGATGCGCTCCTGTTTCCGGGTTTCAAGAGAAAAGCTTTTACACTGAGTTATGATGATGGCGTCGTTCAGGATCGAAGACTTGTGAAGATGGTGAACGATCATCATATCAAGGGTACCTTCAATCTGGGCTATGGTGTCCTGGATCACGAAGAGATCGCCAGACCTCCGATGGGGAAGCCTTTGGATATTTCAAGAGTGAAAAAAGAAGAAGTCGCTTCCTTATATGAGGGACAGGAAGTCGGTGGCCATGCCTTGTATCATTCCGATGTTTCTTCTTTGGGATCTCCTTATGCCATGTATGAGGTCATTGAAGACAAGGCTGGACTGGAAAGACTGGTCGAGTATCCTTTGAGTATGTTTGCCTATCCTTTCGGTTTATTCGATGAAGAACTTAAAGAAATACTGAAGCTGGCAGGATACAAGGGAGCCAGAACGATCAGGTCGACTTATTCCTTTGCCTTGCCTAAGGACCCGTTTGAACTGGATCCGACGATCCATTTCCCGGAAGAAAGGCTGATGGAGCTGGCGAAGGATTTCATTGAAAAGCCGGCATTCAAGGCTGAATTATTCTATGTCTGGGGTCATGCCTATGAATTTGATATCGATGACAGCTGGGACAGGATGGAAGAATTCCTGACATACATGGAAGGACATGAGGATGTCTGGTATGCCACGAATTCTGAGATCCTTTCTTACATGGAAGCTTATGAAATGTTAGAATATAGTGCAGATGGATCTATGATCTATAATCCGACTTGTACAGATGTTTATATCATGACTTCTTTTGAGACAAGTGAATGTCTTAAAGCAGGAGAGGTCACTAAGATCAGGGAAACGAAGCTGTAAATGAATTACGATAATCCTTTTATCAAAATGTTGGAAACGATAGGAAACATGCTGATTGTCAGTTTTTTCTGGCTGATCTTTTCTTTGCCTGTGTTCACTATCGTTGCATCAAGTGCTGCTTTATTCCACACGACGAATAAGATCATCTTCGGTCCGGGAAGAGGAAAGGGAGTCTTTAAGGATTTCTTCAATTCCTATAAGGAAAACCTGATCCCGGGGTTCAAACTCGGTCTGATCTTTGTCATCTGTGTTTTGTTTGTTGCGGAAGGGCTTTGGACCGGATATCAGATCTGGAGACTGAATATCTGGGGCATGTTGTACATGATACTTGGTATCCTGATCACTTTTGTCTTCATCATCGCTTCGATACACGTTCCGCCTGTTTTGTCGCGTTTTGAAGCACCTGTCTCTTCCATCATCCGCATGGCGATCTATTTTGCGATCAGGAAACCTTTCCGTTCGATATTATTTGTGCTCTTGTTTTTACTGATGGTCTTTTTCGTGGAATCTTTCCCATTGGCTCTTCTGATCGTTCCGGCTTTATATGCCGACCTGATCAGGGCACCGCTTCATAAAGACATGGTGGTCTTTGCGAAAGAAAACGGTCTGGGTGAAGAAAACGTTGAAGAAAAAGAAGAAGAGGAAGAAGAGAGCGAACAGGTCTCATTGCTTGATCTGGAAGAACGCTTTTCCAATGACAGAAAGAAGGGGAAGGACTGATGCCTGACATCAAGCTTGAAGATGTGACCATGATCTTTCCGTTTGCGAAAGTGACCGGACTGTTTGACAGAAAACAGAAACAGAAGATCCTGGATGAACAGAAGAATATGCCTTATACATCCAATGAAGGTGTCATTGCGCTTCAGCATTTTTCAACTGTCATCAACGATGGAGAATTTGTCGTGATCTTAGGCCCTTCCGGTTCGGGAAAGAGTACATTGTTGAGGATCATTGCCGGTCTGGAAAGGCCGACGCTGGGGAAGATCTGTTTTGATGGGGAAGAATACAACGGTGTACGGGCAGAAGACAGGGATGTAGCGATGGTCTTTCAGAACTATTCCTTATATCCCAATCAGACAGTCTATGAGAACATCGCTTTCCCTTTGCAGGTAAAACATACCCCAAGGGAAGAGATCGATGCGGAAGTGAAGAAGATCTGTGAACTTCTGAAACTGTCCGATAAACTGGAAAAACTTCCACAGGATCTTTCTGGCGGTGAGAAGCAGAGAGTTGCGATCGCAAGATCTCTGATCAAAAAGCCTTCCGTTTTACTGTTTGATGAGCCATTCTCCAATCTGGATGTGATCATGCGTGCCCGTCTCAGGAATGAACTCAAGGCACTTCACGAGGCTTATCATACGACTTTCATCTATGTCACTCATGATCAGTATGATGCGCTATCTCTTGCGGAAAGGATCATCATATTGAAAGACGGGATCAAACAGATGGATGATCCGGTCAGTGATATCTATAACTATCCTGTCAATCGTTTCTGTGCACAGTTCGTCGGTTTTCCGCCGATGAATGTCTATGATGATGTCTGTTTGAAAGATGGTTCTTTCAATCTGTTTGGTCATGAATTCAAGGCTGACAGAAAACAATATAAAAAGCTGAACAAGACAAGAAATATCTCGGTTGGGATCAGGGGAAGCAACGTCCATATCGATGATCATGGTGTTGAAGCGATCGTTGAATATGTTGAGCCGATCGAGGCTGATCTGATCATCCATGCGGCGATCGATGATAAGAAGATCGTGATCGTCGAAAGGATGAAGAAGAACTATGAGAACAAGTATCTGCGTGGACAGAAGGTCTTCCTGAACTTTGATGAAGATCGCTTCCATCTCTTTGATGAGGATGGAGAAAGGCTGTAGGATATGCTGAATATCGTAGAAACTAAATATGGGAAAGTGAAATCCGTTTCTTCCAATGCGGGATATGCCTTATTCAGAGGTGTTCCTTTCGCCAAGCCCCCTGTCGGGCAGCTTCGTTTCAAGGCTCCTGAAGAGCCGGAAAAATGGGAAGGGATCAGAGTCTGCGATACATATGGTCCGGCTTGCGCACAATATGACCGCTGGGGCAGTGCAACGGATGATATCAATGATGATTCTGAACATCCTTATATCATGATCGATAATTATCCCTATCCACCGAAGATGTCGGAAGACTGTCTTTATCTGAATATCTATACGCCATCAGAAAGCGGAAATGAAAAACTGCCTGTCATGATGTATATCCATGGCGGCGGTTGCCAGCAATGGTATGGTAATGATTATGAGTATTGCGGAGATCATTTCTGTGAAAAGGGATGTATCCTTGTTTCGATCAATTACCGTCTCAATGTCTTTGGTTTTTTGGCGCATCCTGAATTGGATAAAGAGAGTCCTTATCATAACAGCGGTAATTACGGTCTATTGGATCAGATCGCAGCTTTGAAATGGATCTATGAAAATATTGAGGCTTTTGGCGGAGATAAGGATAATATCACTGTCTTTGGCCAATCTTCCGGAGGAAGATCGACTCTTTCTTTACTGTGTTCTCCTTTGACAAGAGGAATGATAAGAAGAGTATCGATCCAGTCAGCCGGTGGCTTGGGACGTTTCATGTCCGATCGCAGTATTGATGAGACAAAGAAACTGGGCGTCTCTTTTATGGAATCGCTGGGATGTCATAGTGTTGAAGAAATGCGGGCTTTGGATTGGAAAGTATTAAGAGATAAAAATGATGAGCTCGGTTTTGAAAAGGGCTTCAATATCACGGAAGATGGTTATGTTCTGGACAAAGACATCGATGAGTGTTTCCTGAATGATCTGCTTCCTGAGAATGTCGATATCATCATCGGCTGTACCGCTGATGAGGGTGCCAACGAGAAAGAACCGATCTTTGGGATCAATATGGTGAAGCAGATCGAAAGGCTTTGCGATGTATTCTCTAAAAACCACCCGGGAAAGATCCATGCGTATATCTTCGATCAGATACAGCCTGGTGATGATGCGGGTGTTCCCCATTCCTGCGATAACCGCTATCAGTTTGGTACGCTGAACGGCTGCTGGAGACCTTATACGGAAGAAGATTATCGGTTGAGCGATCAGATGACTTCTTACTGGGCAAATTTCGCAAAGAGCGGCGATCCAAACGGTGAAGGCCTTGCGAAATGGGATCCATATGATGAAAACAAAGAGTTCATGTGGCTGAAAGGCTCTGGCTCTTTGATGAAGAAAATTTCTGTTGTATAATAACTGTATGGCTAAAAAGGCAAAGAAAAAGAAAAACAGCATCATTTCCAAGCTGATCTCTATCGTCCTGATCGTTGCGGCGATCATGATACTGACCGGTGTTCTGGAAAAGATATACAAGATGTTCACTCTGCAGCAGCAGGCGAAGGTCGTTGAAGCGGAACTTGAGGCTTTACGCGATGAGAATGCTTCACTGATCTCGACCAAGGAAAAGCTGGAGGATCCGGAATATGTCCAGACTTATGCCAGAGGTGAGTATATGTTTTCCAAGGGTGATGAGAAGGTATTCTATCTCCCGGGAGATTGATCTTTTTTCAGATTTTGAACGATTGCGGCAAAAAAAAGCCGCTTTTTTTATTTTTCGGTAGGTATTGGGGGTATTTTTTGCGAATAATGATTAGGAGGTGATTGATATGATCACAGTCAGTGCTACAAATATGAAGAATCTGTTCGGAAAATACCTGGATCTGGCTTTAAGGAATGGGGAGATCTATATCTCCAGAAATGGCAGGATCGTTGCCAGATTGGTCGCTTATGATGAAGAAATAGTACAATATAAGTGTACTGAAGAGGATTCGGATTATGGAAAAACAGATCAGAAGAGAAGAGATATATAACGGTAAAGTCATCCACGTTGTAAAGGATGATGTCGTTTTGGATGATGGTACGACCAGTGTACGTGAGGTCGTTTTGCATAACGGCGGGGTCTGTATCGCTTTAAAGAAAGACGGGAAGTATTTCATGGTGAGCCAGTATCGCTATTCTCTGGGAAAGCAGATGCTGGAGCTGCCGGCAGGCAAGATCGAAAAGGGAGAAGATCCCGATGACGCGATCTTGAGAGAAGTGGAAGAAGAGACCGGATACAAGGCAGAGGGGATCAGAAAGTTTGGAAGCATCATTCCGACCTGCGGATACTGTTCCGAGAGGATCCATCTCTACTACGCTGAGGCAGGAGACAGAGTTGGTCAGCATCTCGATGAGGATGAAAGGATCGATCTTCTGACTTTCACTTATGATGAGATCAGGGAAAAGATCAGGAATGGAGAGATCGATGATGCCAAGACGATCGCTCTGATGTATTACTTGCAGATCAATGGGATAGAGGGATAATGCATCTGACTTCATTCAAAAAGTGAAAGTGCTATAATAGGGATAACATGAATATAGATATCAGAAAAATACAAGAGGCCAAAGAAGAGCTGGATGCTTTGGGCCAGAGCGATGTCCTGTATATTGAAGAGGATGGAAAGGCAAAATATGCGGTCATGCCGATCGAGCTTTATGATCAGATCGAAGACGTGCTGATGATGCTGAACACACCTTTTGATGCACAGGTAAAGATCGCAGGTCCCGAGGATATCGATCTCACTTATGACGAGTATGAGCGGATCAAGAAACAGATCATGGACGCTGTAGAAAAGACATTCATGCCAAAGAGAGAGAAACTGAACTGATGAAGGGCTATTTCATTACATTTGAAGGACCTGATGGTTCGGGCAAGACGACCGTCGCTTCGCAAGTAGTCAGAAGACTTGGTGAGATGGGTTATGATGTCATCCACACCAGAGAACCCGGTGGGATCGCGATCTCCGAGGATATCCGCAATATCATCCTTGACCCAAAGAATACGATGATGGATGCCAAGACTGAGGCACTTCTTTATGCTGCTTCCAGGCGCCAGCACCTCGTTGAAAAGGTCTTCCCGGCTATGAAAGAAGGCAAAGTCGTGATCTGCGAGCGTTTCGTGGATTCTTCGCTTGCCTATCAGGGCTATGGAAGGCAATTGGGTTTTGATGAGGTCTTGTCGATCAATCTGTTTGCGATCGACAATACTTATCCGGATATGACGATCTATCTCGATGTCGATGAAGAAGTCGGTTTAAGCAGGCTTTCCGATCGCGCTTTCAAGGATCGTCTCGATCAGGAATCGGTCGATTTCCATCACAGGGTATCTGAGGGATACAGAGAAGTTTTAAGAAGATTCAAAGACAGGATCACGATCATCGATGCTTCTAAGACAAAAGAAGAGGTGATCGATGCTTCTTTAAATAAAATACTGGAGCTGATCAATGATCAAACAGCAGCTTAAAGAAAGCGAGCCGATCGCTTATCGCAGTCTGTTGAATGCCTTGAAAAACAGAAAAGTAGCGCACAGCTACTTATTTTCTGGTGAATACAATCCCTTGAAGATCGAAGCGGCATATCTTCTGGCACAATCCATTGTGGAAGGAAAGGATGATTTCGCTTGTGAAGAGTGCGATACCTGTAAAAGGATCAGGAAGAACACATATTTTGATGTGATCTATGTCGATGGTTATTCTTCCAGCATCAAGAAGGATGATATTGAAAATATCCTGGATGAGTTTTCCAGGACTTCTCTGGAGTCTTCCAGGAAGAAGGTCTACATCCTGGCCAACATCAACAATGCTTCCAACAAGGTATTGAACATGATACTGAAATTCATGGAAGAACCAAGCAGTGAAAATACATATGGCATATTCATCAGTGATCGCAAGGAAGACTTGCTTCCGACGATCGTTTCCCGTTGCCAGGAGATCCCGTTTCTGACCAGAGATTTTTCTTTCCTGATATCTCAATACGAGGAAAAGGGTTTTGATTCTACGGATGCCTATCTGCTGGCAAACATTTTTCATAACTACGATCCGGATTTCGATCTGAATGATCCTTATTTCCTCAATGCCAAGGAATATGTATACAAGACATTGGAGGATCTCGATCACAAGGATCATCTGCCGGTATTGTTCTACAAGGAATTCTACAATGTCTTCAAGGACAGGGATGATTTCAGGAAATGCGTCGATCACTTTCTTTCGATCATGATGATCATGATCGATGATGCATTGAAGATGCAGAGTTTTGATGATCAGGAATATGAACATCATCTCGAACTGATCAGAGCTCATGATCCCGGGAAACTGCTGGAGATCTTTGCGGATGGATCGGATAAGGTCGGAATGAATGCGGAGAGAAAACTGCTGTTTGACGCGATCAGTTATGAGATAATATCATATATTTGAATATTTGAAGGTGAATTATGGAAGAGAATTTGAAATACGTATCTGTCAGATTTGAAACGACCAATAAAACATACACTTTTTCAACTACTGACGATTCAATAAAAAACAATGACGCTGTCGTCGTAGAGACGCAGCGGGGAATGGAGTACGGAACGGTCGTTTCCGATCCTTTTGAAAAACCGAATATCAATCTGGAGATCAAGCCGATCATCCGCAAGGCGAATGACAGGGACAAGAAACAGTTTGAAAGAAACAAGGCTGATTCTTCTGAAGCGAGAAGGATCTGTCAGGAAGAATCCGATCGTCTGGATCTGCAGATGAATGTCATTTCTGCAGAGTATACACTGGATCGTGCCAAGATCACGTTCACTTATCTCGCGGATGACCGCGTCGATTTCCGTGAACTGCTCAAAGTTCTGGCTTCGATCTTCCACTGCCGTATCGATCTCAGACAAGTCGGCACAAGAGACAAGGCAAAGATGGTATCGGGTATCGGTGTCTGCGGCAGAGAGCTGTGCTGTGCAAAGTTCATCGGTGACTTTGACAGGATCTCCATCAATATGGCCAAGAATCAGTTACTGGCACTCAACATCCAGAAACTGTCAGGACAGTGCGGAAACCTGATGTGCTGTCTGCGTTTTGAAGATGATGCCTACAAGGTATTGCGCAAGGATCTGCCGAAGCTCAATGCGCAAGTTGAATACGAAGGTGAGAGATTCCGTATCACTTCGATGAATGTTATCGCCAAAAACTGTAAACTGGAAAATGCGGATCATGCGATCTTCATCTCATTGGATGATCTGATCGCCAAGGGAAAATACAATAAGCCGGTGAAGAAGCCGGAGAAAGAGGATGAAAGTGCCGCTGAATAAAAAGGCTGCACTTTTTCTTGTAGCCACACCGATCGGCAATCTCAATGAGGTGTCTGCCAGGACATTGGATGTTTTGAGATCGGTCGATGTGATCGCGTGCGAAGATACCAGGAATACGGCGAAGCTGCTTTCTCATTTTGATATCCACACAAGGACGATCACTTATCACAATTTCAACGAAAAAGATTCCACAAAAGGGATCATCAAACTGTTGGAGAATGATGAAAGTGTAGCCCTTGTTTCCGATGCGGGCTATCCTTTGATCTCGGATCCGGGATATATCCTGGTCAATGAGGTCATCGAAAAGGGCTTTGACATCATCACCATTTCCGGTCCCAATGCCGGACTCAATGCCTTGGTGGCATCAGGTTTACCGACTGCTCATTATCTCTTCTATGGCTTTCTCAATGCGAAAGCATCTCAGGCGAAAAAGGAGCTTGAAGAGCTCAAGGATTTTCCTTATACCCTGATCTTTTATGAGGCACCGCATCGCATCGAAAAGACATTGAAGATCGCTTTGGAAGTATTGGGAGATCGAAAGGCCTGTCTGGCAAGAGAGCTGACAAAACTTCACGAAGAATACCACAGAGGTACTTTATCGAAATTGTGTCAGCTTCATGATCTGAAAGGTGAGATGGTTTTGATCATCGATGGCTGTCATGAAAAACAGGAAGTTGATATCGATGAACTTGTAAAGCAGGTCATGGATATGGCTGAAAAGGGGATCCGGGCAAAAGATGCGGTTTCAGAGATCGCTGAAAAATATGATGTATCCAAGAACAGCCTCTATCAGGCTTATCTGGATCAGAAAAACGGAGATCGATAATGGAGATCAATGAATATCAGAAACTGGCAATGACGACACTCAATAAGGATATTCCTAAGAATGAGATCCTGATCAATGCGGTCATGGGACTTTGTTCGGAATCGGGTGAGGCGATCGATATCGTCAAGAAACAGCTCTTTCAGGGACATGAACTCGATGAAGCTCATCTGAAAGAAGAACTGGGTGATATCGCCTGGTATCTTGCGGAAGCAGCTCAAGCACTTGGTGTCGATCTCGATGAGATCTTTGTTTCAAACATCGAGAAGCTGAAGAAACGCTTCCCGGATGGTTTTGAAGCGGATAAGTCGATCAACAGATAAAAGGAAAGAACAGATGAACTATCACTTTTATGGATGGGAAAACGCTGATGTTTCAGCGATCAGTGACGAATACTCCGGGATCAAAGATCCATATGATCTTTATGATGCGTTTCTGAAGATCTGGAAGGAAGACACCTGTGCGCCACGTATGGCAGATAAGTGGAAAGACTCTCATCCTTCTCTTGGACAGTGTTCGATCTCCGCTTTCCTTGTTCAGGACATCTTCGGTGGAGAAGTATATGGAGTCAGATTGGAAGATGGAAGCATTCACTGTTTCAATGTCGTCGATTCTCATCTCTTCGATCTGAGCAGTGAACAGTTTGATGAAATACTGGATTATTCTCAAGCATCATTGCAGGAAAGAGAGAAACACTTCTCTAAGGAAGAGAAGTATCATAGATATCTTCTGTTGAAAGAAAGATTGAAAGATTACTGTAAAACAAAAGACACGGATTAGTTCGTGTCTTGTCTTTTAAATGGTGCACCAGGTGAGACTTGAACTCGCATGGGATTTCCCACACGCCCCTCAAACGTGCGCGTCTACCTATTCCGCCACTGGTGCGTATCTCTATTATAGAATATTTTATGACGAAAGAGAAATATTTTTGTAAAATAAAATCAGATCAAGGAGAAATTGAAAAATGAGTTCATTTAAAGATCTGAGGATCGTAGATAATTTCTATCAGACATCATCCTTTTTTCCGATGCCGACACTGTGCATCTCGACAGTCAATCCTGACGGCAGCCTGAACATCGGATCTTATTCTTTGTGCTTCCCGTATTATATTGCGGGAAAGGACAGATATGCGATGTTGCTGGAATGCCGCAATACTTCCAATACCTGTCAGAACATCATGAGGACACACAAATGTGCTTTAAACTTCATTCCTGACGACAAGAAGTATTTCAAAGAGGCAGTCAGACTGGGCTTCCCTGGTCCGAGTGAGGAAAAGATGAAGGAAAAGCTGCTGTTTACGATGGAAGACGGTCAGGCAGATCCTTCCGATAAGAACAGACCGCAGGTCATTGCAGAGTCTTTCCAGGTCTTTGAGTGTACCTGGGCAAGTGAACTGGAGGGTGCAGACAAGTTCAAGGTTGAGGATATCGATGACGGTCATCCTGGCCCTTACAACGATTTCAACGGCATCACTTCCAAATATGGTGCTCACTTCATCTTGCATATCGATAAGATCCTGATGAAGGGTGAATATTATGATGCGATCGTCAATGGTGTCAACAAGAACAGCTTCCCGCATGTTCCGGTGGATTACGGATATCGTGATTCAACCAATTTCTGGTATACGAGATTCCCGAGACTGACTAAGCCGATCGCTGAGCCGATCCCTGCTCCGAAAGAGGTCGATCTGGATTCGATCAAATATGCTGCCAACAGGTGTGATCCGGACATCAAGTTTACCGATGATGCATTGAAGAATTTCGTCAAGGTGCCTCGTCCGTTCTTAAAGACGGTATTGAATGGCTGTATCGCTTGGGCAAAAGAAAACAATGTCACCCTGATCACTGATGAACACGTCAAGATCATCAATGATAAGCGCAAACAGGAGAAAAACAAGAAATAAAGATAATGAAAACGTCCGTGAGGACGTTTTTAACTGATCTTTCTGAGTACTTTGGCCAGGCATTTGATGTCCGGACTGAGCGGGATCGCATCATATTTTCTGTTTGATGCAAGTAGTTCATTGATGCCCATCTTTCGCATCAGGTATTTATCTCCAACCTTGAAGATACCGATATCGTCAAAGTCGATACTGGAACAGCTTCTGACCAGCAGGCAGTCATTGTCTGCATAGGTCGGATCCATCGCATCATCGAATGACATCAGCAGAGCAGTTCCGGCTCTGTTGTTTGGCGTATCCGGAAGGGAGAAACCGATCGATGCGTAGCGATTGTCTTGCGCAAATTCTTCTACTTTGAAATAAAGCGGACGGGTGATGAGCCTGCTGGCTTCCTGACGCTCGATGCGTTCTATGGACTTATTCAGCATATAATCTACGCTTTTCTGCGTATATTCATCAGTATTCATATAGTCCTGGTAGAGTTTTCTGGCTTTTTCATTCAAAGACAGAGTCTCATCGGCGAAATAATCCTGGAAGAGATAATTGGCATCGACACCGAGAGCCTTAATGATCCTGATCAGTAGATTGGAAGAGATCCCGCGCACACTGTTTTCATAGTTGTTGATGGCGGATTTGCTTTTCCCGATCAGATCTCCGAGATCTTTCTGAGTCATGTTCTGTTTGATTCTAGCTTCTTTGATTCTGCTGCCGATGGACATTTTTCTCACCTCTAATTGAATCATATCATCGTTTTTATTTGTAAAATTACGAAAAGTTCAAGTAAAAAACATTGTTCCGTTATTCAATTTCGTAAACGTGATATTATAAAAATATAAGTTCACAAAACATGGATTTTAACGAAGGTTTTACAGAAAATGAAGATTTTAGAAAAGAATTATCCTGTTATAGGCAATTTAAGGATTATAATGAGAAAACAGGATATCTCTGTTGAAGAACTGAGTAAAAACAGCGGGATCACTGCTGAAGATCTGGAGAAAATACTGTCCAACAAGAAAGTGATCGAACCGTTTCATACTATCCTTCTGGCGAAGGCGTTGAACGTTGATGTGAATGCTCTGTTTCAAGAGCCTTAAATTACTTGGAACCTGTTTTGCCTGACGAGTAAAAATTATTAGTTTCCGAATCCGCTAATGGCTCCCAACTCACAGGCTGAAGGGTTTTATAGCAAAACGACGTGGTGCACCACGTCGTTTTTGATTCTTTTTATAGATTGTTTTTAAGCTCTTTTGATCGTGATCCTGCCTTCGACCTTGGAATCGATATTGTTCATGGAAGAAAGCAGCTCTTCAAAGATCGAGAAGTCATCTGTAATGACCATGCGGGCTTTCTTGTTTGCCAGGACTTCTTCTACCGGTACATTGAAGAAATCGGAGAAGTTCTTGAAGTGGTAATCCTGCAAGGCGATCCTGACCATCCTGTCATCTTTGATCTCTTCTTCATTGAGGGAGAATTCTTCAAACTCATGTGTCTTCTGGTCGTATATCATCTTCATGCCTTTGGAGACCTGATAGAATTCGCTGTGTGCCCCGGGTGCCAGTGCTTCATCTCTCAGCATGAACTTCATCATCCTTCGAAACTGTTCGCCTGTGACTTCCAGCATGTAGACGGGAGCGTTGTATGGAACGCATTCCTTGAGTTCCTGGTATTGGACGATCGGTCCCATTTCTTTCAGCCTGATCGATCCCGATGCCATCAGCATGACTTCAAAGGAAGAATCTACCTGCAGAAGATCCGCAAAGAGATTGCCCAGTTCCGTTTCCTGATAGCGGTCAGGATGGGTGAGGGTCCTCTTGAAGTTGGTGATGATCTTGGAGTATTTGCGGTCGGTATGCGACTTGTAGCTTTTGAGTACTTCTTCCAATACCGGATCAGGCTTGCAATATTGCGAAGTGATCGGGATACATTTCCAGCTGTAGTCGATCATCTTGTGTTCATCCGTATCGATGTTGATATCGAAACGGCCGATCTGATCGGTTCCGACGCCGACCTGAACGATCGGGATATTGTTGACGATACACGGCTCACTTAAGAGGGTATGGGTATGACCACCGATGATCATATCGACGCCCCAGTTCGGATCCAGGAGACTAGCCAGTTCCTGGTCCTTGTCAAATCCGATGTGAGTCAGAAGGACCGTCAGATCGACTCTTGTCGTCTTATAGTTATCGACGATGACACCGATCTGTCTTGCGGCATCCCAGACATCGATGAAGGATCCGATGATCTCTTCACTCCTTGTGGAAGCAAGGACTTCTTCGGTAACGATACCGATAAACATGACCTTGAGCCCATTGACGTCCAGGATCTTATATGGAGTAAACAGACGGGTGTGATTGGTCTTGATATACATATTGGCATTGACGATCGGGAATTTTGCGCATCTTTCCAGGAAAAGCAGATGAGCCAGACCGTAGTCGACTTCGTGGTTGCCCAATGTGACGACATCGGGAGCCAGGAAGTTCATCAGTTCAATCGTCGAGAAGCCTCTGTATTCACTGTCGATGACAGATCCCCTGAACATATCGCCGGCGATCGCATAGATCACATTGTCTTCTTCGTTTCTTACCTGTTTGATAAATCCGGAAAGCAGGGATACACCGCCCTCATGGTAATCATCTTTTGCTTCAGCCAGAAAATCTCCATGCATATCGTTTGAATGCAGAAGGACCAATTTTTGATTTGCCATAAAAGACTCCTTTCGCAAAATAAAAATGCCTCTGCCTTAATTATAAGGTATGAGGCATCTGAATTACAGATTGATCAGCTTGACCAGTTCATTCCAGACTGACAGGGTCCATTTTCCGGCATCCTGTGCGATCTTGAGGAAGTCGTAGTCCGGATCTTCGATCTTTTCGCCATATGCTTCCATGACGTAGCTGATCGCCTGATCCGCAAAGCGTGTGACTTTTTCAGCAGTCTCACCCGAGAGATCTTCCGTATACTCTTTTAAGGAAACAGCTGCTTCGTAGATCACATCGGCATTGATCTTTGTTTCTTCGGTAACGCCGTCTTTGATCAGTTCGTAATTATTCAGGATCGTATCCTTGTATTCTTCCAG
>JAFYHT010000003.1 GCA_017539025.1 Erysipelotrichaceae bacterium | reverse complement strand
TCCTCTTATGACTGTAGAATCAGATCCATAGATATAGAAGACTCTTTGTATATCAAAAGGGATAGACTGATTCCCTTCTATTACTACGAGTTTTCCTCTTTCATCCCCGAAATCATTGAACATGATGATGGGGCAGCTTTCCTGTAAATTC
This sequence comes from Erysipelotrichaceae bacterium, assembly GCA_017539025.1. Classification (GTDB taxonomy): domain Bacteria; phylum Bacillota_I; class Bacilli_A; order Erysipelotrichales; family Erysipelotrichaceae; genus Colivicinus. The sequence continues at coordinate 15,643 of JAFYHT010000003.1, read as the reverse complement.
ATAATCAATTTCCTGCCTTTGAATAGATTTCACTGACCAACGAAACAATCGATTCATCTGTTTCGTAAACTGTTGGCATAAGGCCTGAATAGATCGTGTGGTCAACACACAGCCTTAGAATACCAAGATTCTGCAGTTTTTCTCCTGTGGAAGTCAAGATCACTTCTTCTCCATTCTTGTTTTCTACCGCTTCACCTTCGATAACCGTATGAGAATGACCGTCGATTACAACATCGATTCCGCTGGTATTGGCGATCAGATCATAGGAACTGAATCCATCTCTTGTGCTGTTTGATCCTAAATGTGCCAGTACGATCACATAATCAGCTTTATCTCTAACTTCATCTACAATACTCTGAACCCGTTCATACAGATCATAACCTCTATTCCCTTCGTAAAAATCATAGATCAACTCACCGTCTTCAATGATCGCCTCATACGAAGGCTTCCCCTTGATCAGTGTTTCCGGTGTTGTAACACCGATATATGCAATTTTCACAGGGCCATATTTTTTTATCGTATAAGCCTTCACTTTCTGAAGTGGATTATTCTTTAAACCGGTATAACGCAGATTACAACTGACATAATCAAAATCTGATTTTGAGATATTTTCACTCAATGCATCCAGACCGATCGAGAATTCCTGGTTTCCCAAGGCCACTACATCATATCCAACCGCATTCATGATCTCAACGATATACTCACCTTTGCTTTTCGAGGAGATGGTTCCATCAAAAAAATCTCCTGCATCAACAAGAGCGACATATCTGTTTTCGCTTTTCAGATAGTCCTTATATCCCTTGACTCCCGCATAACCCATGTTGGCATCAAGATTGCTGGCAACATCGTTAGTATACAGGATATAGATATCTTCACTCTGTTCCTGTTTACAGGAACATAGAAGAAATCCTATCAGGAATACGGAAAAGACCATTATTAAACTCTTATTCCTGAACATTGTCCTTTCTAAATTAACTATGAAACAGATAATCCGTATAAATCATTTCGAATGTATCATGATCAATCTGCATTCCCTTTTCTCTGATCTACTGAAATTTCTCATCAGCACAGCAAATACAAAAGCCTCTGTAACAAGCCGGCAAAAAAAGTAGTAGTTCAGATAATCTTTTTACTCTTCATAAACAAAATTCGCATTACAGTCTTCCAGTAACGGAGCCACTTTGTCCTTTTCTGATAGAACAGGCTCTATACCGTTAAGTAATGAACCCCAATCAACGTTGATGGTAGGATCATCATATCTGATGGAGCCTTCCGATTCCCTGTTGTAGAGTTCATCACACTTATACTGGAATTCCACATCATCTGTAACGGTCAGGAAGCCATGAGCCATGCCTTTCGGGATATAGAACATCCTTTTGTTTTCGCCGGACAGTTCACAGCTCACCCACTTGCCATAGGTAGGAGAACCTTTTCTGATATCGACAACGACATCAAAGACCTTGCCTTTTGTACAGCGCACGAGCTTTGCCTGCGAGTATGGGTCTCTTTGATAGTGTAAGCCTCTTAAAGTGCCCTTTTGTGCAGAGTAAGACATGTTATCCTGGACAAATACGGTATCGATGCCCATGTCTTTGAACTTTGCTTCATTGTATGTCTCCATGAACCAGCCTCTGTTATCGCCATAACAGTCTGACTCGATGATGAAGACTCCTTCAATCTGTGTTTCGATCTTTTTCATCATTCTTTCCCTTCCGCAACAGCCTTCAGATGTTCACCATACGGAGACTTGCCATATCTTGCCGCACTTTCCAGAAGCTCTTGCTTGCTGATCCAGCCATACTTGAATCCGATCTCTTCAGGTGCAGAGATGACATAGTTCTGTCTCTTGGAAATGATCTGGACGAAGTTGGCTGCTTCAAGAAGTGAATCCATTGTTCCGGTATCAAGCCATGCATAGCCTCTGCCCAGTAATTGCACATCCAGTCTTTCCTTCTTGAGATACATGTCGTTGAGTGTTGTGATCTCAAGTTCTCCTCTGGCTGAAGGCTTTACTTGCAAGGCCATCTTGGATACGCCGGAAGGATAGAAGTATAAACCTGTAATACAGTAGTTGGATTTAGGATGCTGAGGCTTTTCTTCAACGGATAAGACTTTGCCATCCTTATCAAATTCAACGATGCCGAATCTTTCCGGATCATTGACGTGATAGCCGAATATGGTCGCCCTGTTTCTTTCTTCCGCATTTTCCGCAGCCTGTTTCAGTACATGAGAGAATCCATCACCAAAGAAGATATTATCTCCAAGCACCATTGCACAGGCTTCTTCACCGATGAAGTCTTCTCCCAGTATGAATGCCTGGGCTAAGCCATCGGGGGAAGGCTGCACACAATAGGAGAGATTGACGCCATACTGATGACCATCACCCAGCAATTCCTTAAACCTTGGTGTATCGCTTGGTGTGGAGATGACTAAAATATCCTTGATCCCCGCAAGCATCAAAGTAGACAGGGGATAATAGATCATCGGCTTATCATAGACAGGCAAAAGCTGTTTGGAAGTCACCATAGTGAGTGGATAAAGCCTTGTCCCGGCACCGCCGGCTAAAATAATACCTTTCATATTGTTATCATCCTTCTTTCAATTATATTCTATCCGATCGTTTCTTTTAATTCGTCGTATGTATTTTCTGAAGGGCAGACAATATATCTCATCTGTCTTTCTCCATATTTCTCTTTAAAATGCCTGAAAAGTTCCTTTTTTTCACAGATCAGGACATCAGCTTTTTCATAAAAGATCTTTTCTATATCGTTCGTGATCATCTCTGTATGGATATTCGAAAGTTCATGATACTGTTCTGGAACAGCTCCATGACTATCCCAGATCGTCGTAACATTTTCAAGATCAAAAACCTTATACATATCGCTTGACAGTTTTTCTCGGATAAATCTGATGACACTGTGGATCACACAGGTCCCGCTTTGTTCAATAAGCTTCAGAATTTCATCAGCCTGAGACATATCAAAACTGTTGAAAACGATATTCGCATGTCTCTCATCAACGAAAGTCGTATTCAGGTGTTCTAAGCCCCTGTCTTCTCCATTCAGATAGACCAGATAATAATCTTTCAGTATCTCACGGTCAAGATACTCAACTCTTTTTTCGTAATCGCTTTCTCTGTTGAATTCATCATATATCGGAGCAATGACGAATACTGTTTTCCTATTACTGATGATCTGTTTCAGTTTTCCCGTATTCTTTGCGTACTGGATGTTTTCTTTTCTTTCTTCCAGTTTCTTATCGATCTTTTTCTTCAGCCACTCAGGAAAATCCTTTCCCTGTTCCCTGATCTTGCGATAAACTCTTTTGAAAAAGAAAAGTGTTTTTGCCAAAAGAAAACCGGGGATATGTCCATAACTCTCAGCTTTTTCAAAAGAATTGATCAGCTTCTGATAATAATCCGGAGCAAGTACTCGTAAAGAATACTTTTCATCAGCCTCTTTCAGACATTGATCGCTGATACGTTTCCTTAATTCTTTATCCTCGATCAGCCTGCTGATCGCATCGACCCATTCTTCAGTCGTGTTATTTACCAACAAACCGTTTTCTTCATTCCTGATCCCGAAAACATAAGGTTCGCAGTTCGTATAGATCCCTGCAATTCCGAAAGATGCATATTCGACAAACTTATTAAAATATTTGCAACGATGAAATTCACTCAAAGGCATTGGTGCCAATCCGATATCCCAGTTACATCTTGCCATATATGCTGTATAGGCATCATATCCGTCCTGATAAGGCAGGTGTTTCAATCCGAGTTCTTCCAGAAAACTTGGTTTTGCACCCATGAATTCGATCTCAACAGAATCGCCATATTTCTCAACGATCTTTCTGATCGCATCCTCCAGGATATTATTGATATCCTGTGCTCTGTCGATCGAACCGGCGAAACCGATCTTGATCTTATTATTTTCTTTTTTCTGATCGATCCTGTTTAAGGATGGCTCTGAAATAAGATAAGCATGTCTAAAACCCTTTCCATACTTTTCCATCAGGACAGGAGAAGGAGTAAGAAAAGTATCACAGAATGACATTGTTGCTTTGATATTTTTCTGTGTTGAAGGAAGCAGATAATATGGGGCACTGCTCAGATATGACGGAACATTCAGGATATCGTCATCAAGAAAGTAAGCAAGATGTTTTCCTGCCTTTTTTGCGATCTTTGCAACATAAGCATCGATATCCGTATCACTTCTGCCAAAAACGATCACATCTGCCCATTCAACATTCTTTCTTTTCACAAAGTGAGAAGGGACAAATTTATAGTTGATCTCACCACGCTTTTCCATATAATCCAGTTGGCAATGTCCGCACAACAGGACAGAAGGGATAAACGTTGTCGAAAGCATCAGAACATTCATTTACTTGATTCCCTGAGCCTGCCTGTAGGCACTGCAGACTTCTTGCGTATCACCAAACATGACGACTTTACCTCTATCCAGCCATATGACCTTGTCGCACATTTCTTCGATCTTTTCCAGATCGTGCGATACAAATAACACGGTAGCACCGCCTGTCATCAGTTCCTTCATACGATTGAAACTCTTCTCCTGGAAAGCCACATCACCAACAGCCAGGATCTCGTCCACGATCAGGATCTCCGGCTGTACAACAGACGCAATAGAAAAGGCCAGTCTCGCCATCATGCCGGAAGAATAGTTGCGGATCGGCATATCGATGAAATCTCTGATTTCTGCAAAATCGACGATCTCATCATATTTAGATTCCAGATATTCCTTGGAATACCCCAATATTGCACCATTTAAGTAAATATTCTCTTTTCCTGTCAGTTCCAGATCAAAACCGGCACCCAGTTCCAGCATCGGAACGATATTGCCGCGGGTAATGATATGTCCGGAAGTCGGTTTCAGAATTCCTGAGATCAGTTTCAGCGTAGTAGATTTACCGGCACCATTTTTTCCGATCAAACCCAAAGTCTTTCCTTTTTCCAGTTCAAAGGAGACATCATCCAATGCCAGGAATTCATTGAAGCGCAGTTTCCCGGAAACCGCAGTCGTAAAAACTTCCTTCAGGGAATTCAAAGGTTCATCAGACATTCTGAACTTCATCGTCACATTTTTTACTTCAATCATATTTTCAGCCATGACAAACCTCTATAGATATAACGCAAACTTGTCCTGCGTTTTCTTGAATGTATAAGCTCCGATAAACAATGAAATCAGCGCAAATAACAGACAGAATATATAAGCTCTTGGTTCCGGCGAGATACCCGAGATCAGACAGGTCCTTGCATTACCAATGAAATGATAGAGCGGATTAAATCTGACGATGAATTTATACTTATCCGGAATGATCTCTGCCGGATAGAAGATCGGAGTTGCATACATCCAGATCTGGGTCAGAACAGACCATAAAAACTGGATATCTCTGAAGAACACCATCAAAGCCGACAGAAATAGTCCTACTCCCAAAGAAAAGACGATCAGACAAGCAAGGAAATAAAAGAACAATATCGCCTGAGGCTTGATCGCAACCCCAAGGACCAACGAAGCCAGTAATAAAGGTATCAGAGAAATCCCCAGGTTTACAGAGGAGGAGATCGTCCGCGCCAAAGGGAATATGTACTTCGGAATGTAGACCTTAGTGATCAGTCTTGCATTCCCGCTGATCGAAGACAGGCACATCGTTGTGCATTCGTTGAAGAAACTGAAGCAGACAACACCGCTTAACAGATAAACCGGATAGTTCTGGGTATCGGCTTTAAAGAAAGTCGAAAAGACCAGAAATTGAACCGTCATCGTCAGTAAAGGATTCAGGAAACTCCAGAATACACCCAAGATCGATCTCTTATACTTTGATTTAAAATCTCTGATGACCAGCTGAGAGATCAAAAACTGATAACGATAGACTGCGGCAATCGCAGCAGCCAGATAGCTTGTCTTTCCATCCAAATAGCGTCTGTATGATTCATAAAACAAAGCTGCCAACAGAATTCCAAAACCACCCATGATAAACCAGTAATAACGACTGATCGCGATCACTTCGGTTCCGGTCACCGAGAAACACATCGTCCCATCGATCGTCTCGTTTCCGACTTTGATAGATGATCCGGAAGGATCTGCCTTCCTCATCATGATCGAAACACCCTCGTAATACTTGGAATTGGAATAGATCCTGAATTTAAGAGTCTTTCCTTTCATGCCGCTCATTCCATTGAGATCGATAAAAACACGATGCTGCTCAGGAATCTTTTCTACATCAAATACGTGCCTGTAAAGGAGATTTTCTCCCTCCAGCAGATCTATGCTCAATAAGCCTTTCCCATCTCTGTAAAGTTTTGTAAAAACGATTGCGATCTGATCGATATTATCTACGGTATTGACAAATTCCTGCTCGGCAACGACACCTCTGATGATCTCCGGCGTTACCGAATCGGCATCCGGCATCTCGATATTGTCTTTTGCTTCTCTGAAACGAAGCTGATCACCTGAAAGGAAATAAAAAGATACTGTGAATACAGCATAGATCAGGAATGCGATCAGGAATACTTTTTTCAGATTTTCTTTCGTCATATTATTCCGTTACCGAAAAGCACAATGTGCCATTGATCCTTTCTCTGCCGAAAAGGAAAGAAGAATTCCCTTCACTTGAATACAGTACACCCAGTCCTGTATCTTCATCTGTGACCGTGTAGATCTTAATTGTAAATGACTTGTTTCTTGTTCCTATCAGAGCCTCAGGAGGGATCACAAAAGTTCTGTGCTGTCCTTCAATTTCGGAAACATCGTAAGTGTTTTTTGCAACAGTCCTGTTCCCCTGCAACAGTTCGATCGTCAGATCGACATTATCTACAGTATAGATCTTGTTGAATACGATACCTACTTGCGAAATCGTAGAAGCGGAACAGATAAAACTCTGTTCAACCACATCTCCATGTGTGATCTCTTCTGTAGAAGCACTCGCTTCAGGCATGATCGTCACATCGCCTCTTCTGGCAGAAGGAGACGCTTTTCCGCTGAAAATATTCTTCCCAAACATAAATAAAAGGGATGCAATTACAAACAGAGCAGTCAGAATAATCACAACCTTTTCAAGCTTCTTGTTTTTCATGTCATCCTCTATTATAACAAGTTTAGATATAGTTTACTAACACCAGGATCTCAAAAAAGAAATCATTTACAGTCCCCGTTTTGAAACACTTCTTTCTCAACAGCTCTTTCTTCAGCTTGGGATCATCCATATAGTTTGCAACGATCCTTAACAATTCCCTCTTATCGCTATCAACTTCAGCACCATATACATGAAGCAGAGATTTTGCTGTATTGCTTCGATAGTTCCTGATCTTTCCGTTAATAAAACGGCTTACTCTGCCGATAAAGACTTTGAATACATTGGCATCCATTCCGATCTGATTGTTGCCATGCTGCCGGTAATACATATGCGAATCGCGATCCAGAATGACCTTTCCAAACATCGCAACCACCTTGTGAATGATTGCATCATGAATGATACAATATTCTTTTTCCACATCGTACTTTGCAATCTTCTTCCTGGCTGCATCATTAAAAACGAAAGTGCAACCCGGAGCTGTATGATACAACAAAGAGTGTGCAAAATCAGAAAAACCATATAGCCGGGAAACATTGGAATCGATTGGATTGAGGTCCTTATCTGTCAGCGTATACTTGCTGCAATAAAGAAGAGGAATATCTTTTCCTTCCTTTTCCAGCATGTTCACAGCTGTTTCCAGTTTGTCTTCAAACCAGACATCATCCTGGTCACAAAGCGCATAATAATCTGCATTTTCACAATTCACAATCAGATTCCAGAACGATTTTGCCGGCCCCATATTCTTTCCGCTGTAATAGGAAATTATGGGATATTCACTGGCATATTCTTCCAGGATACGCATCGTATCATCCTTTGATCCATCGTCCCTGATCAGGATCTTATAAGGCTTCACTGTCTGCCGTAAAAGAGAATCAAGCTGTTCCCTGATATATTTCTCACCGTTGTATGTGGACATCAGAACGATCAGTTTCATTTGATCACCTCATCGATCACTTTCAGACACTTTTCTGTAAAAACGTCTTTAGAAAAATTCTCTTCAAAAAGACGATAGATATTCCAGTTATTATGACGCATATTCATCAGCATATTCGTATCAACGATATTCTTCTGGTCGACATTGATCCCGGCTTTATATTCATCCACCAGTCTCCATGTATCCCCTTTGATATTGTTGATGATAGGCAAGCCATGTTCAAAATAATCAATACATTTGACTGTCAATCCGATGTACAGCCCTTCTCTATATATGTTGATCCCCGCATGGCATTGATCAAAAATCTCAGCTTTCTTCTCTTCATCCCGGATCACACCGTGATAGATGATCTCGCATTTCTTCTTCAGTTTTTCCAGAAAATCATTTCTGCTTTCTCCATCACCGATGATATGTAGCCTTACCGGCATTCTGATCTTTGAAATGACAGCAGCTATCCTGCCTGTATCGATGATGTTGTTGATAGACCCGATATAAACCAGAGACAAAGAATCCGAAGGCAGATCAGCCTTATGGATCTTTGCCTGGCTGTTTCTTGACCAGTAAATCGTATGCATCTTATCGTGATATTCGTTTTTCAAAACACCCTGATACAGATCACATTCTGTTACCAATGCATCACAACAATTGATATGATCCTTCCTGATATTCTTCCAAAGATTCAATGGGAAGATGTTTTTGTTTACCCTGATCGGCAGAGATTCTGGCCACATATCAATGATATCAATGATCATTTTAACTTCAGGATGGGCTTTCTTATATCTGTCTGCTTCTCTGATCAGAGAATTGGCAGGAGCCATCAGCCAGATCAGATCAGGTTTTTCTGATTCGATCTTCAGGAACGCATCCTTCGCAAAACGATAGTGGGAGTATAGTCTTCCAAATGACAAGTTCTTTCGATACGGCTTTGCATTCAATGCAATATATCCTTCAGGAACATTGTTCCTTTTTTCTTTTCGGATATGAGAAAAATCCGATGTGATCACAGAAACATCGAAACCTCTGGAAATAAAAGCATCATAAACGAAAGAAACTCTCTCTTCGTTTGACTCAAAACATGTGGCAATAATTGCTTTCATAATGATTAATTCATAAAGGTATAAGAAAGAACGTAAACAACGACTTCAAACACCAGAACGATAAACGCAAACAGGATATATGGATCAAACTTCTTCGGGATCCTGATCTTCGAATTATTCGGAATAATAAACAGATAAGGCAGGAATGGACTGAAATATCTTCCCTGAACACCCTGGATGATAGGACCGCCGAAATCTGCGATGATCTCCTGATTGATCTCTGTCCAGGATATCAGCATTCCGCAGACGATCATCATGCCTCCAAACACACAGAAAGAGATGATCAGGAATCTGAAAAACAGATTCCCGGTATGTTCCTCTTCTCTCAGGATCGACAGCACAAGGAGCCCCAGTATCGAATGTACAAGATAAGTCGGAAGGATCAGGGAATCACCGGATAAAGCTCTTCCAAACGATCCATAGAACCAGTTCTTGATCCCATAACGAATCGTCCTGAGTATGATGTCAAGCGCTTCCAACGGATGATTCATAACATAGGAGAAGGTATACGTTTCACCCTCTACATTCCATGATCTGATCCCGTCTGAAATCAGCTGATCAACAGTTTCTGCAGAAACAGCTGCCGGGAATAGGTTTTCAAAGATCTTCCTCAAGATCCTGAACAGCAACGGGAACAACAATGCCACGAACTGATAGATCGTAGGGGCCGTAAGAATCAAGGTCCTCATGATCTTGTTTTTTCTGTTTCCGTAGTTTTTTTCCGGAACAAACCAGAACAGGAATGTAAATAAGCCATACACGACCTTTACAGGCGCGATCATCAGATTTGCGATCAGCACAATAACAAACTCTTTATTGTCGATCAGTTCATCCTGATGCATCCATTTCATCAGGAAAGCAATGATCACAAAAGTCAGCCCATTGATGTAGCAATCATAAGAATAAGATGCCGCCTGCTGCATGAAGACCGGCAAAGTTGCCAATATACCAAACATCAGCTTATGCACCGGCGTTTTCTTGATCGCGATATGAACACAGAATACGTAGAACGCAAGATTAAATAATCTTCCAAGATAGAAAGTTCTCAACATGTTCCACTTCAACAATCTTCCAAGCGTGATACCCAATGCCTGAGGAATGAAACAGACATGGTAAGTTTCCTCGATGTCATTATTCATCCTGACCATCTTTCCTTTCAAAGAAAGAGGCTTATTGATCTTCTTGATGAAACGTTCATAAGCAGCAGAGACATTCAGATGTCCGGCAAAAGAACCGTAATTCTGATACTCTTCGTCAAATACAAGATGATCTTTTTCACCCATCATGTAATTGGACATCTGGAAAGAATATTCGTAATGAACCGTTTCATCCGGAGCCGACATCGGCGTGATGATAAGCCAGAATGTTAAGCCAAATACGATTGCGATCACTGTAAACAATGTTTCATATTTCGGTTTAATAAGAAAGATCATCAAAACGATCAAAGAGAATGCAGAAATCACCCAGATGATCACGATATGATAAAAAAGACTCAGTTCCTCACTGTCATTCAGAAAACGCAGAGACAGATCACCGTCGTATCTTTCGCCATCAATATCAAAAGAACTGTTTTCAAAAGCGCTTAGCTCAGAATAATACACACCGACACCCTGTTTTGCCTCGCAATCAGACGACAAAGTGATCTTGATCTTTGAATCAACAGCTTGATCAAGCTTCTCATTGAGCCTGAATGTCGCAAACGCATTATCCTGCAGTGAGCTGACCTTAACGGTCTTCTCTGCATATATCTTGTCAGAATCAAGCCCTTTAACCCTGATATCAAATGATCCTTTGTTTTTTCTGGCATAGGTCGCAAATTTGAACGCGATGACATCACTATCCTGGACGATCGGAACGATCTCAGTAACTGTTACTCCTTCACTGAGCTCCACTGCGTGCTCATAGAATTCATTTCCGCTTGATACTTTCCCTAAAGAATCAGAATAAGAAAACAGCGTAAAAACGATCACGGAAACCCAGATCAAAAGCATCGAGATCACAATGATCCGGTTTTCATTAAAGTTTTCTTTTATCCTGTTTTTCAAATCCTTCGGTTTATCGATCATATCATTTATCAATTATCAGTTTATCATAAGTGTCGTTATTCAGTTTTTCCAGAGAATAATCGATCTTTCTTTCATCCCCGATCAAAGAGATGATATTTTTCTTGATCACTTCTTTCTTTGAACCAACTGTCTCAAAACCGTATTCTTTTAAAATCCGGTAACTTGGAGAATTATCATCACAGATCCCAAGGATCGGTTTCTTCAACATCAGGTATTCAACGATCTTACTTGGAAGATAAGGCTGTATTTCAGCCTCCGGCATCAGTGTATCAAAGAGAACAAGCACATCAGCTTCCTTCATGATCTTGACAGATTCCAGATATGTCACCTTGTCGTGCAGGATGAACAGCTCTTTCAGACCATATCCATTTATCTTCTTAACATCATCAGGCTGTATTTCGGAATACTGATGAAAAACGATCTTTTCTTTCAGGTCAGGGATCTCTTCATTCAATTCTCTTAATGCTTCAAGGAAAGAGTCGATCTTTCTAAGACCATATAAACGTCCAAGATGAACCGCTGTCTTTTTCTGATGAGAGACCTTTTTTGTATTCAGCAGATCAGAATACATCTTCCAGTCAGGAATATATGTCAAAGGATAAATAACAGACTTTTCTAAAAGTTTTTCGTAATCAGGATACTGTTTCAATGTAAAATCCCGCTGTTCTTCACAGATGAAAATCTGTTTGTCAGCGTTTTTCACCGCAAGTTCTTCATATCTGTCGTTATATAGACAATAAGCACCGACATTGAAAGCGATCTTGTAAAAGATGCTCCTGTTGCTCAGGTCTTCTTTCTTATATGGAGATCCTTTAAACGGATCTGAAAAAGACGCGATCCATTCCACCTCCGGATGTTTCTTTTTGATCAGATTTCCTGCGATATGGCCGATCCCCGGAGCGATCGAAGTAAACAGATATTTATAGCTCCCTTTTTCAAACTCCTTTAAAGAATCCAATACATATCGATTCATCAGTATCAGACCGACAGGAAGCCTCAAAGGATAATTACGAGGTATCGCCCAGTCAAGATCACTTGTATACCTGATATGAAACTTCCTGAACTTCTCATCCTTTTCCAGTTCTTCTTTCAGGCTTGGATCTTCTTTTGCCCTAAAACAAAAGACATCGATATCCAGATCGAGGTCTCTGAGTCTTTTGTAGTTTAATAATGTAACAGTGTCATTATAGGGAACGAAACTTCCCGGAACGACAAACATCCTATCTTTCATTCTTTTTCTTCAATTCATCAAGCTCTTTTCTAAGTGAAGCTACTTCGTATGTCAGTCTGATGATCTCTTCATTGTGTTTGGTGATCATAATGTAAACATAGAAAGTCAGAGCATATAATAATGCGGTCATGATCAAGAAAACTGTATTGACCGGCATCTGAATGCCTAATAAGTCAGAAAGTCCATAGAAACTCTCCGGAAAGATCGCCATCAGCAGAGAAAGCAATGCCCAAAGCAGCCAAACGATCGAATACTTGATATTCAGTTTTCTTCTGACAACTGCAAATATAATAAATATGAATACTAACAGAGATGCCAGAAGCAATCCCAAACGCAAACTTAAACTCATTTCTGACTCCTATTGAATAAAAATGATCGAAAGGATCTCACAAAGCATATAATAAATTGACTTAAACGGATTGGTAAAGTAGGACACCCCTGCTTCCCTCTCTTTCATTTCGACCTGAACTTCCTTGACATTGTATTTATGATTCAGCAGATAACACAAAGCATCCGGTTCTGCATAAAAATTCATCGACTTATCGAATTCATCTATCACTCTCTTGCCTAAAGCTCTCATACCACTCGTCGGATCATGAACCTTCTTACCTGTTTTTAAGAAAATAAGGAAACACAAGATCCTGCTGCCGATCATTCTCATGGACCAAGGTTTCTTCTTATCCAGGAACCTGGAACCGATCACATAATCAAAGCCATTTTCAATCTCTTTGACCAGAGACTCCATATATGATGGGAGATGCTGGCCATCGCCATCGATACAGATTGCACAATCGTATCCATGGTCATGTGCATACGAAAAACCAAGTCTGGTCACACCGGCAATGCCAAGATTGATCGGCAGATCAAGGTGATTGAAGCCGTTGTCATCCAATATTTTTGAAGTATTATCCTTGGAACAGTCATTGATGATCAGATAATCGATCTGATATTTTTTGACATCATTCACAAGCGCTTCAATGTTCTCTTCCTCGTTATATGCAGGAATCACGATCAAAGTATTCATAACTGTTATTATAACAAACTAAGGACATGAATAATATCTTTCGAACTGTTTTCGATCGAATAAGGTTCTACTGATGATAAAACGGAAGAAGCGATCTTTTCCCGATCATTCCTGTTTTCATAAAAGTCTCTGATCTTTCCTGCATAGGCAGAAACATCATCATAATGGCAGATCACGATATTTTCATCGATCTGATTGAAATGCAATCCGGCAACGCATTCATCACTGGTGATGACAGGAAGCCCATAAGACATCGCTTCTTCGATCACCAGACCCCATATATCCTCTCTTGTGCAAAGGATGAACAGATCACTGGCACCATAATACTTTGCGAGTTGCTTGCTGGGAAGCAGATCGATGAAATGAACATTACTCAGCCCGTTTTCATTGACATATCTTTCCACTTCAGACTCTGCCTTGCCGCCGACGATATACAGATCGATCTGATCTGCCAGAGTGCTTTCTTTATATGCTCTGACCAAGATATCAAAACCTTTCCTTGGAATCGGCTGACCAACGCTGATCATCACGTATTTTTCGTCCATATTCAACTCTCTTCTGAGTTCGATCCGCTCTTCATACATCTTTCTGTTTTTGTTCAGATCATCTTTCGTCAGAGATGTAAAACGATAATGATGGATCTTGCTTGGATCAACTTTGTAATAAAGGAAATATCGATCTGTGATTTCAGAAGAACTCAGAAAGAAATCGTGGCGTTTCATGAAAAAAGACATGATATTGTTGATCACAAAACCTCTGTTTCTGGCAATACCGCCATCCGCAGCCATTACGACCTTTTTCCCTTTTTTCTTAAATGCGCTGACCGCATCAAAACCATAAGTTGAAAGATACATTCCATCGATCAGAACATCGCAGATCTCTGCCATTTCTCTGATTTTCTTATGGTAATCATTCCCAATCCGATAGAAAGTAAATGAGTGCGAATCCCCTATTCTCCACTCATTATTTCTGTTTTCCTCTTTTTTATCATCCATTACGACATAAAGATCCACTGAAGCAGCGATCTCATCAAACAATCTGATCGTATATGGAGCAGCAACACAAGTGAGCCAACAGACTTTCATCATTTTCCCAACCTCTTCACATACAGTCTCATCGCAAAATTATGGATCCTGTTGTATAGAAACTTTGGCAGGATCTCCAAAGCTTTTTCGGCCCTGAATAACACAGAAATTCTCCTCTTTGTATGAAAATCAGGCCATGGGCTCATTGATCTGTACTTGTCAAATACTTCTTTGATCGGTGAATCATTGTCGACTTCCCAAGGTCTGCCAAAAACTCCTCCAAGACAATGATAGAATACGACATGTTCTCTAGCCTGCTCGATCTGGCTCTCTTTATAGAATGGTTTGCGATCCAATGAATACATCTCAAAAGAATTATGAACGCCATAATAATCATAACCAACAAGATAATCATACTTCGGATCGATGACTTCGATCTCCTTTTGCAATGCTGCAGCCAGGATATCCTGATCGCACATCAAAGGCATATGTTCCATGTTTCTGATGTGGTCGATTATCTTCTGCGTACATTTGTTTTCTTTCCACTTCTTCACATCCACAAACAAAGAACCGGTATTGAAGAAATAGAAATTCTCATCTATGTGAGCAACTTTGTTGAAACACGCATGCGCACTATCCAAAACGGCACCGATTGGCTTATCAATATCAGGATCGGATATTTTATTCATACAGATCACATCTGAATCAAGATACCAGACATGATCGCAATCCAATAAATCATATGCATACAGTTTCCAGTAGACATAATAAGAACTGCTTCCCCATCGATCCAGTCCTTTTTCCTTGAGTACTTCATCATATTGCGTACAATCCAAGAAACGAAAATCAATGTTTTCATACTTCTCGTAAAACTCATTGAGTTTTCTTAAGTTTTCACTTTTATTCGATTCTGTTGCAATATAAAAAGTGATCGCAGAATCACGATTATTCTCAATCACTGAAGCGATGGAAATCCCCGTCAAAGGCAGATATGCATCATCGCATGTATACAAAACATTGATATCGTTCATTGACCGATCTCTTTCAGATACTCCTCATAGTCTCTGATGTATTCATTTCCGTCGTAATGTGTGGAGGCAAGGACAAGAAGGACGGAATCAGGCGAGAAGTCATACATATCCTTCCATACCATCTTAGGGATATAGACTCCCATCAT
>JAFYHT010000021.1 GCA_017539025.1 Erysipelotrichaceae bacterium | reverse complement strand
TCCTATGTCAATGAAAACAAGACTTCATTAAGCGATAATGAAAGGCTGGAATTCATGGGCGATGCGGTATTGCAGGTATACAGTGCACAAAGGCTTTTTGCGATCGAACCGCCGCTTCCGGAAGGACAGATGTCTGTCAGACGTTCCAACCTCGTTTCTGAGACCGCTTTGGCTCAGATCGTCAGAGAAAACGGATTGAATGAGTTCCTTCTTTTAGGCATTGGAGAAGAAAAGACAGGCGGAAGAGAAAGAGATTCCATCATTTCCGATATGTTTGAAGCCTTTATCGGTGCTGTTTTCCTTGATCAGGGAATGGACGTTGCCTATGATCTTCTGGATCAGCTGATGGAAAAGCACATCGAAGAAGTCGGTGAAAAAAGTATCGACTATAAGACAAGACTTCAGGAATATGTACAGGCAGATTCCCGAAAGTCGATCGTATATGAAACCGTCAGTGTCAGCGGTCCGAATAATTCGCCTTTATTTGAAGTGGCAGTCAAGATCGATAATCTGACCTATGGCTATGGCAAAGGTACGACCAAGAAACAGGCGCAGAAGAATGCTGCCAAGAACGCTTTGGAGAAGCTCGCACAGATATGAGTTTCAATACCAAAGAAATGATCGAACATTTCGGATATAACGATGAAAAAGCCGCTTATCTGAACAGTTTCAAGATCATCGATGTTCTGTTTCGCAAATCCAAGAATCTTCTGATCATCAAGGCTGATAACCGTTCGATCTTACCATACAACATCTATCAGGATATCCTCTCATATTTCAAAGATATGGGTTTTGATAATACCCGTTTATATATCAAAGCGGAAGATCAGAGCCTTCCGATCTCGCAGATCAATCTCTATCTGGAAGAATTCAGAAAAGAAAGAAACGGTTTTTCATCATGTGTCCCTGTCATTTCTGATGATGGTTTCGTATTGTCTTATACAGATCAGTCAGAATATGAAAAAGATCTGGGCAAGACAGAAGAACTGATGTTGTTTTTCTACGATCTGGGATACAGAAAACAGATCGATCTGAAACTGAAAGAGGAAAAAGAAGAAGAAATCATCGAAGAAAGAGATGCGATGCCCGTTTTCAATAAGCCGCAGCCTCAGTTGATGAAAGAAGAATTCAAAGCACAGGAAAAGACTTTCAAAAGGAAGCCGAAAGAATACTCCGAGCTCAAGATCGATGATCTGATCGACACTTTATACAATGTCAAATTCACCGGTGAGATGTTTAAGATCGATGAAAGGACGACAAAGACTGGAATGATCATCCAGACAGTCTATGTCAAGGATGAATCAAATGCAGTCGTCGTCAAATTCGTTGAAGGCAAACGTTTCAATAAGGCTGCATTAAAAGAAAACAAAGAAGGCAAGTGTGCGATCTTCTATGGCAACTACCGCTTTGACAACTTTGCGAATGACTACATCTTTGAACCGGATCAGATCGAATTTATCGAAAAAGATGATGGTCTGCATGATGAGGAAGAAAAGAAACGTGTAGAACTGCATATGCATACTAAGCTTTCCGAAATGGATGGCGTTTCTTCACCAACCGAAGTCGTCAAGGCTGCTTTTGAAATGGGCCACAGAGCTGTAGCGATCACTGACCACCTCTGCCTTCAGGGTTTCCATGAAGCACAGATGACATATAAGGGAATTATGAAGGGTTTTAAGGAAGAAAAGCCTGATTTCAAGATCCTTTATGGTTGTGAGATGAACATGGTTTCTCCGACGCTGAATATCGTCTATAACGCAAACGATGATCAGCTGGCGGATTGCGAATATATCGTATTCGACCTGGAAACCACCGGTTTGTCCACACGTTATGACTACATCATAGAATTCGGTGCCGTTCTGATGAGAAGGGGAACTGTCATTCAACAGAAGGACTTCTTCATCAAGCCACCGATCGATGTTTCCAATAATATCAAGAATCTGACTCACATCACTGAAGAAAACCTGAGAAATGCCAGGACCTTTGTGCAATGTAGAGATGAGATCATGGATTTCATCAATGGCAGAGTGCTGGTTGCCCATAACGCCGCATTTGACTTCGGTTTCTTAAACAGTGAACTGGAAAGGATCGGCGAACCTAAACTCACCAATCCTGTCATCGATACTTTGGATCTTTCCCGTTCTTTGCTCAAGAACAGAAGAGCCTATCGTTTAGGAAATATGTGTCGTGCATACAATATCCCTTACGATGAAGAAGTGGCACATAGAGCCAACTATGATGCGGACGTCTTATCACAGGTCTTCAATTTCATGTTGAAGGATCTGGCAAAACAGGGTGTCTTCACTTTGAATCAGCTGAAGAACTTCCAGGATGATGAGGCTTTCGTCAAGAACAGAGCTTTCCATACGACTGTTTTGTGTAAAAACAAAGCCGGATTGAAGGATCTGTTCAAACTGGTTTCGATCTCCAATACACAGACATTAGCTGTCTTTGGAAAGGCAAATACGAAGGATACCAATTCTGAATTCATCGCCGAACCGCGAATCTTCAAAGAGACGATCAATGAACACAGAGAGAATCTTCTGATCGGTTCCGCATGTCTCAATGGTGAGGTCTTTGAGATCGCCTCAACAAGATCAAAGGAAGAGCTGGCGAAAGCGATCTCCTTCTATGACTATATCGAGATACAGCCTCTGGAAAACTATCGCTTCTTATATGAAGACAGACAGCTTTTCGATAAGGAAAGACTGAAAGAGTATCTGAAAGATATCATCGATGAAGCCTTAAGGCAGAACAAGATCGTCGT
>JAFYHT010000020.1 GCA_017539025.1 Erysipelotrichaceae bacterium | reverse complement strand
TCGCTTATATGTGCGGCTTTGCCTATGCGGCAGCGTTATGCATCTATCAGATCGGTTCTGCGATCAACGGACAGGTCAATGTATTAGGTCTGATCGCTGCGCTTGCAGTTATCGCTTATGCATTGTATATGTTATTCAGGCCATACAAGGAAAGTGAAACTCTGACACAGACTGTCAAAGTGAAATAATACGGAGGCAGTTTATGGATGTGATCAGGGAAAATCTTGGGAATATCATAGTTTTCTCACTTGTCATCCTTGTGCTGTATCTGTGTATCAGAAGTCTGATACAAAGCAGAAAGTCAGGACTTCCAAGCTGTGCATGCGGAAAGAATTGTGCGACTTGTGCACTTCGATATGTACATGGAATGGCTGAAAAGAAAGCTTAATAAATGAAAGTCAGGAGAATTGATCTCCTGACTTTTTTGATCATATGATTTCTTTTATCGGTAACATCGCATATTGACCGTCTTTCATGACCAGGTCGATCATTCTTGGATCAGCTTTCATCTGTTCCAATACCTTTGCGTCCTGATAGATCTCGTCAATATTGAATCTTTTGTTCAGAAGTGTCTTTGCGATCACAGCTGCTGACAGGGATGCGCCAAATACGGAAGAATGTTCGCCATCGTCAAAGTACAGCTCATCAGGATAATTTTCCTTGATCTTCCACCATACGTCTCCGACAGGACAGATTTTTGCGTTGATGATTTTTGAGAGTTCTTCATATGACTCGGACATGATCTTTTGCCCTTCTGGATTGTTTTTCTCGCTCCATGTCATATAGAGATAGATCTTTGTATGTTCAGGAACGAGTTCTGATATTGCCTTGCCATTTGTGATGAGGGACTCTTTTCCGGGAAAGGGGTGTGCATTGTGTTGCAAGACTACTGCATCATAATTTCCATAGATGAGATTGAGATAAGTAGTAGATTGTTCAAGATGCCAGTCGAGTCCCATACCCGGATGGGTCAGCATCGTGATTTCTGCGTTTTCATCATTCATTTCAAAGTATTTTTTGACTCTGAGCGGTACATAGTGTACATAGGTATGGCTGTTGCCGATAAACAGTATTTTCATAAGTTTTTCCTCGATATCATTATATCAATTGATGTATTTTGAAGAGGAATGTATCTGTTTTGTGGCTTTTAACAGTCATAATTATGCATATTATAAATAAACTTTTTATGTATGCGTTTTCATTTTCCGTTTATAATATAGATAGTGACTGCTATGTCACAAAAAAGGAGAAAAGATGAAAAAACTGTTAACTTTATTAATGGCTTTACTGGTATGCTTCGCATTAGTAGGCTGCTCAGGTTCATCCAATGAGGGTGGCGGTGAAGCTCCGGCTGAAGAAACTACGACCGGTCCTGATCAGGCAACATTCGAAGAACTGTTGGCTGCAGGTATTGAAAACGGCAACAAACTGACGATCTATTCGACTCACTCTGTTGCATGTTCTGCTTTAGAGGCTTTCATGATCAAGTATGCTCCGGGTATTGAATACGAAGGAACACAGATCGGTGATACCAACCAGGTAACTCAGGTTGCTCAGGAAGTCAAGGAAGGCGTCAGCGGCGCTGATATCATCTTCATTCAGGATGGTGCTCGTGTTCTGACTGACCTGGTCGAAGAAGGTTATGTAGAGAACTGGTACAACCAGGAGATCTATGATCTGGTTGGCGAAGATTGCGAACCTCTTCTTGTCTGGGATTACTGCAACAAGGTCATCATGTACAACAACGGTGCTGATTTCACTTACAACGAAGGTGATATCAACAACATCTGGTACTGCACTGATCCTGCAAACAAAGGTGCTTTCTGCATGAAGGATCCGACAACTGAAGGTGTCAACATGAACTTCTTAGTCAACCTGACTGCTGAAGAAAATGCTGCTAAGCTGGAAGCTGCTTACAAAGATTACTATGGAACTGATCTCGTACTGGATGCGGATTGCCCGAATGCAGGCTATCAGTTCATCAAGATGATGTACCAGAACGAAATGGTATTAGGTTCTTCTGACTCAACGATCGCTAAGGATATCGCTGCTGCTGAAAAACCAATGAGCGGTCTTCTGACTCTCAACAAGTATCTGAAGTCTCGTGATGTCCGTGATGACGGTGTCACTTACAACCTCTTATACGCTACAAACGATGTCAACCCGACTGCCGGATTCATTTATCCAATTTACGGTCTGCAGGTCGCAAATGCTGACAACCCTGAACTGGCTAAGGCATTCCTGATCTGGCTGTATTCTGAAGAAGGCTGGTATGGCAATGGTGAAATGACGATCGCTGATGGTTCTGTCTACAAAGGTATGAAGGGCAGATACGGCGACTACAGCGGTAACACTGCTAACCCGGTTGCTGAAGGCGATATGAGCGTCAAGGAATGGAAGAAGATCCTGGTTCAGGAAGATGCTGTACAGGCTGCTGAATACAGAGCAGATGTAGAAGACTTCATCCAGCTGATCAAATAATCTGATTCAATCATTTCATTCATAGAGGGCTTAGGCATATCAGCCTAATCCCTCTTTTCATTAGAGGGGAAAAGTATATGAAAAAACGTTGGAATAGAATCAAAACATTTTTCTCTAAACCATACAATGTTCTTTTGGTACTCTTTCTGATCGTCTTGAGTTTTCTGGTCGTCATCCCTCTGCTTTCGATCGTTCGTGATACGTTCATCGTTCACTCTTCGGAGAAATCGCGTATCCATCAGGCAGTCGGAACGTTTACGACCTATCACTGGAAGAGGCTTTTTGCTTCGGAATTCTCAGCTTCATTATTGTGGAGCCCATTACGTAACTCAATATTGACCAGTGCGTGGAGCTGTGTCGTCGCGATTGCAATCGGCGGTTCCTTTGCCTGGCTGGTATCGCGTTCCGATATGCGTTGGAAGTCCATTCTGACAAAGCTCTTCATCTTCCCGTACATCATGCCTAGCTGGACTCTGGCTCTGGCGTGGAAGAACTTCTTCAAGAATATTGCGATCACCGGTTCCAATGGTATCTTCTATTCACTGACAGGAATTCAGGTCCCGACCTGGTTTGCCTATGGCGAATTCCCGATCATCGTTGTAACAGGTATGCATTATGCACCATTTGCTTACATCCTGATCGGCGGTATCTTGCACAACATGGATGCCAACCTGGAAGAGGCAGCGATCATTCTGAAGACAAAGAGGGCGAGGATGTTCTGGAAGATCACGATCCCGATCGTCATGCCGGCGGTATTGAGTACCATCATCCTGGTATTCTCAGGTGCGATGGCTTCTTTTGCGACGCCGCAGTTTCTGGGATTGCCGGTCAGATATTACGTATTGACGACAGAGCTCTACGCTTCGATCAACGGTACCAATCCGGGTGTCGGTTATATCCTGGCAATGATCATGATCATTATTTCTGTCATCATCATGTTCGTCAACCAGAAGATGATCGGCAACAGAAAGTCTTATGCGACTGTTACCGGTAAGAGTGCCAATATTTCGATCTTCCATCTGGGTGTCTGGAGGACTCCGATCTCACTGATCGCTTTTGCGGTCGTCATGTGTATGTCGGTCATTCCACTGGTGACATTCGCTCTGGAATCATTACTAAGCTATACCGGTGTCTATGATTTCAGTAATCTGACTCTGAGTTTCTGGATCGGTCAGTCTCAGGGACATGATACATGGCAATCCGAACCTGGTATCTTGAGAAATCATGAAGTATACAGGACATTGTGGAATTCGATCAAACTGTCGTTCACATGTTCGCTTGGTGCAGGAACGCTCGGTTTCCTGGCCGGTTATTGTATCGTCAGAAGGAGAGGAAGTTTCCTTTCTCAGGTCGTTGAGAATCTGACTTTCATTCCTTATCTGATCCCGTCAATGGCATTCTCTGCAATCTATCTTTCGATGTTTGCGACGAAAAGAGGTATCATTCCTTCCTTATACGGGTCTTTTGCGATTTTGGCTTTGATCGGTACGGTCAAGTATCTGCCGATGGCTTCAAGAAGCGGTGTCAACTCGATGCTGCAGCTGTCACCGGAGATCGAAGAGGCCGGAATCATCATGGGTGTTCCTTGGGTCAAGCGTATGACCAGGATCATCATCCCGATCGAAAAGACTACGATCGTATCAGGATATCTGCTGCCGTTTATTTCGGCAATGAGAGAACTGTCTCTGTTTGTCATCCTTGTCACTGCAAACAACAGGGTATTGACGACACTGTTACTGTTCTACGATGAAAAGGGATATACCCAGTTCTCGAACGCTGTCAACCTGCTGATCATCATCGTCGTACTGCTGATCAACTTCACAGTCGAAAGGCTGACCGGCGCTTCAATTGAAAAAGGTGTAGGAGGATAAAAATATGCCGACAATCAGATTAGTAAATATTACAAAACAGTTTGCGAAAGGATCCAAGGCTGTCGATAACCTCAACATGGTGATCAAGGATGGGGAATTCGTTTCCCTGCTTGGTCCGTCAGGATGTGGCAAGACGACGACTTTGAGGATGATCGCCGGACTGGAAACACCGACAGAAGGTGAGATATATTTTGATGATGTCTGTGTCTTTTCCGATGAAAAGGGCATCAATCTTTCTCCGGATAAGAGAAATATCGGCTTCCTGTTCCAGAACTACGCCTTGTGGCCTCATATGACAGTCAGGAAGAATATTTCGTTCGGTCTGGAAAACATGAAGTGGCCAAAGGAGAAGATCGAGGCAAGAGTCGATGAGATCTGTAAAACGATGCGCATCGAAGAATACAAAGACAGATATCCGGCAGAGCTTTCCGGCGGTCAGCAGCAGAGAGTTGCAATCGCAAGAACTCTGGCACCGGAGCCAAAGGTCTTACTGATGGATGAGCCGTTATCCAACCTGGATGCGAAATTAAGAAACGACATGAGAGCTGAGCTCAAGAGATTGCATTTAAATACGGGTTCAACTTTTGTCTATGTCACGCATGACCAGTCAGAGGCTATGACTCTGTCTACCAAGGTCGCTTTGATCAAGCTGGGTCTTTTACAGCAGTATTGCCCGCCGCTGGAACTCTATGGTGAGCCGGCAAATGTCTTCTGTGCCGACTTCATGGGTAACCCATCCATGAACTTCGTGGAATGTCATGGCAAGAAAGAGGGCAAGAAGATCGATCTGACGACGCAGAGTTTTGAATGTAAGTTCACTCCAAACGATGAGATCGATGTGCCAGAAGAAGGCGAATATGTCTTAGGTATCAGACCGGAATTCGTCAATATCTCCGATGAAGGTCTTGAAGCAAGAGTCATTTCATCACTTCCTTCCGGTATGGAAACCACATTGTCTCTGGCTGTTGATGATATCACTTTGTCAGCCGTTGCCTTTGGCAGCGTTGACTTTGCGATGGATTCTACTGTGAAATTCAACTTCTCGGGAAACAGATATGTGCTGTTTGATAAGGCAACAGGAGAGAAGCTTTCTCTCGGTTCCCTTGAGATCATCAAATAGTCATGTTCAACAACGGATCTGACAATTTAATGGAAAAGCTTGCAGGACGATTGACCAATATCGTCCTGCTTGGTTTTTTCTGTGTACTCTTTTCAATTCCGATCATTACGGCAGGAGCTTCTTTCACTGCACTCAACAGTGCGATGAAGTCTCATCTATATGATGACAACGGTAAGCCTTTGAAGCTGTTTCTTTCTGTGTTTAAAGAGAAATTCGGATTATCGACAAAAGTCTGGGCATTGCATCTTCTGGCGATCGCGGTACTGGTATGGGATTTTGTCTATTACCGGGTTGGGGAATCGACTTTGGATACACTGGCTTCAGCCGGGATATTCGTGCTGATCTGTTTCCTGGCGTTTGAAGTCCTGATGGTGTTTGTTGTGATTTCACAAGGAATGAATGAGAAAGTATTCGGCGTCATCAAAACAGCTTTGGACCTTTCGTTTACCTGTGTCAAGGAATCGCTGATGATCCTGGTCATTACTTCAACTGTGATCCTGGCATCGATCTTCCTGTTTCGAGGGCTGATCCCATTCGTGCCGGGTATCATCTCTTATCTTTCATGGCAGATCATTCCGCAGATGTTAAAGAAATACAAGTTCAAAATCCGTTAAGTTGTATCAATTTGAATGTTCAGGGATCTTTGGATCCCTTTTTGAATACAAGATGTCAAAATAATCCACACAGGCAATGAAAAATAGCGACTAACATTGTATGATAAAGGAGAAAAGAGGGTATACCTATGGATAATATCAATCTTGAAATGACAAAAGCAGTTCAAAGACCGATCAGAGTCATGCAGTATGGCGGCGGTAATTTCTTAAGAGCTTTCGTCGATTACTTTTTCGATCTGGCAAATGAAAAAGGCCTTTTCAATGGTTCGATCGCTGTCGTGGAATCTCTTCCCAACAGCAATGTCGATCGTTTCCATAAGCAGGATTGTCAATACACATTACAGTTAAGAGGAAATATCGAAGGGGAAGAGTATGTCGAGTCCAGAGTGATCACTTCGATCTCTAAAGCCTGCACCGTATTCCATGATTATGAGGAATACATCGCTCTGGCAAAGGAAGAGGAACTTCGTTTCGTTGTTTCCAATACGACGGAAGCCGGTATCGTTTTTGATGAAAAGGACAGCTTTGAGGATAAATTCAATGTGACATTCCCGGCCAAGCTGACGCAGTTTCTATATGAAAGATATTCATACTTCCATGGGGATTCAAACAAAGGACTGATCATGTTGCCTGTAGAGCTTATCGATGACAATGGTATCGTTTTAAAGAAATATGTCAATGACTATATCGATCTCTGGAAACTGGAAGATGGATTCAGGACCTGGGTCAATGAGGCTTGTGTCTTTACTTCGACGCTGGTCGACAGGATCGTTCCGGGTTTCCCGAGAGATGAGAAAGATGCGATCTGCGAGAAACTGGGATACAACGATGATCTGCTCGATACGGCTGAACCGTTTGCCTTGTGGGTCATTGAATCACCGGTAAATATTTCTGAAGAACTTCCTTTGGATAAGGCATTAGTAGGCAAGAAAAAGATGGATATCATCTTTACTGATAACCAAAAGCCTTATAAGCAGAGAAAAGTCAGGATCCTGAATGGTGCCCATACTTCATTTGTTCTGGCAAGTTATCTTGTGGGACACGATACCGTCAAGGAATCGATGGATGATGAACTGGTCAGGAATTTCATGAATGACACCATCCATAAGGAGATCATTCCGACTTTGACTCTTCCGAAAGAAGAACTGGAGTCGTTTGCGGATTCCGTTGTCGATCGTTTCAACAATCCATTCATCAAACATGCACTGTTGTCTATATCACTGAATTCCGTATCCAAGTGGAGAGCGAGATGTCTTCCTTCGCTTCTTGGATATGTTGAAAAATATGATAAGCTTCCGGAAAAGCTTTCCTTCTCGATCGCTGCTTTACTGGCGTTCTATCAGGGAGATGAGATCGTAAACAGTGCCTTGATAGGTCATCGAAATGGTGAGGCATATGAGATCAAGGATGATCCGAATGTATTGGAATTCTTTAAGGAGAATTCTGGTCTTCCTGCAAGGGAACTTGTCGAGAAGTACTTAAGCAATGTCAAATTCCATGGTCAGGATCTGACGAAAGTCGAAGGGCTTGTCGATCTTGTCAGTAAGGATCTTGAAAATATCAGATCATTCGGTATGGCAAAAGCAATGGAGATGCTTGGATGAAACAGTATATCAGGATCAATGAAAAGGATAATGTCGCTGTTGCCTTAGTTCCTTTGAAGAAAGGTTTTGAATTGAGCGATGGGACGATACTGAATGAGGATATCGATCTTGGCCATAAGATCGCTTTAAGGGATATCAAACAAGGCCAGGCCATCATCAAGTATGGCAATCTGATCGGATATGCATCTAAAGATATCAACAGAGGCGACCACGTCCATACCAACAATATCAAAACTTCCTTAGGTGACAATAATGAATATACTTATGAACCTGTACATCAGGAAGATGTCTACGGTGAAATCGCTTATTTTGATGGCTATCTGAGAAGTGATGGAAAAGTCGGTGTGCGAAACGAGATCTGGATCATTCCGACAGTAGGATGCGTCAATTCGATCGTCAAAAAGATGGAAGAAAAGGCTAAACAGTTCGTTTCCGGAACTTTGGAAGATGTGGTTTCTTTCAATCATCCTTATGGCTGTTCGCAGATGGGAGATGATCAGGAAAATACCAGACAGATCCTGGCAGATCTGATCAGACATCCAAATGCCGGCGGAGTACTGGTCGTAGGTCTTGGGTGTGAAAATTCCAATATCGATGAGTTAAAGAAATACCTTGGGGAATATGATGAGAAACGTGTTTATTTCATGGTTTGCCAGGAACACGAAGATGAGATCGAATACGGTTTATCTCTGATCAAGCAGTTAAGTGAATACGTTAAATCATACAAGAGAGAAAAAATATCGACAGAAAAACTGATCGTCGGTTTGAAATGCGGCGGATCTGATGGATTGAGTGGCATCAGTGCCAATCCGACTGTCGGCAAGTTCTCTGATATCCTGATTTCTAAAGGCGGTACGACCATATTGACGGAAGTACCGGAGATGTTTGGTGCAGAACAGTTACTGATGAATCGCTGTGTCAATGAAGAAGTCTTTGAGAAAACCGTTAAGCTGATCAATGACTTCAAGGATTACTTCAGAAACAATCATCAGACGATCTACGAGAATCCTTCGCCAGGCAATAAGAAAGGCGGGATCTCGACTCTGGAAGACAAGTCGAATGGCTGTGTACAGAAGTCCGGTTCCTATCTGGTAAAGGATGTACTGGATTATGGAGATGTCGTCAAAGAAAAGGGTCTTAACCTCTTAAGTGCTCCGGGCAATGATCTAGTAGCTTCCACAGCTCTGGCGGCTGCCGGCGCGCAGATCGTCTTGTTTACCACAGGAAGAGGAACACCATTTGCTTCACCTGTTCCGACTGTCAAGATCTCTTCCAATTCTGCTTTATATGAAAAGAAGAAGAACTGGATCGATTTCAATGCCGGAGAACTGGTAGATGAGGAAGAGATGACACTCGATGAGATCGGAGGAAAGCTCTATGATCTGGTCATCGATTTCGCTTCCGGGAAAAAGGTCAAGGCAGAAGAAGAAGGTTATCACGATCTTGCGATATTTAAGCAGGGTGTGACGTTATAATATCTATAGACAATGATCTCATGATTTGAAATGGAGGAGAATATGAACGAAATCTGTAAGAAGATCCATGATATCGGTATCGTGCCGGTAATCGCTCTGGATCGGGTAGAAGACGCAGTCCCTCTGGCAAAGGCTTTGTGCGCCGGTGGCCTGCCGGTTGCGGAAGTGACTTTCAGAACGGAAGCAGCTCATGATGCGATGATCGAAATGAAGAAGGCATGTCCTGAGATGTTGGTGGGTGCCGGAACGGTACTCAACAGAGCACAGGTCGATTCGGCTCTGGATGCCGGTGCGGAATTCATCGTATCTCCGGGTACCAATCCGGATACGATCGCTTATTGTCAGGAAAAGGGCGTACCGATTTTACCGGGTACTGCTAATCCGGCTGACCTGGAGATCGCCTGTTCCTATGGACTGGAAGTCGTCAAGTTCTTCCCGGCAGAGCAACTGGGTGGTTTAAAGATGATCAAGGCCTTATCCGCTCCTTACAACAAGCTGAAATTCATGCCGACAGGTGGCGTCAAGGAAGCCAATGTCAATGATTATCTCAATGATCCGGTAATACTGGCTTGCGGTGGCACGTGGATGATCGACAAGAAGGCGATCGCAGCCGGTGATTTCAAGAAGATCGAGGATCTGACGAGAAATGCCGTAATGACGATGTTGGGAATGAAGATCAAACATATCGGTCTCAATGAAGAAAATGGTAACGGATTAGAGTTAGCGAAAGCATTCGCTTCATTCTTCGGCGGCGAAGTCAGAGAGACATCCAAAGGATGGTTTGGTTCTGATTTTGCGGAGATCATGAATGAAGATAAGAAAAAAGGAACTCATGGTCACATCGGTATCGGCGTCAACAACGTTGACAGGGCGAAGAGATACTTTGAATCAAAAGGTTACAAGTTTGATGAGGATTCCGCTTCTTATGATGAGAAGGGTAATCTGAAACTGATCTATTTGAAAGACGAGATCGGTGGATTTGCGATCCATCTGGTGAAATAAGGGGGATACTATGAAAATCGTAACGATGGGAGAGATCATGTTGAGACTCTCAAGCCCAGGAAACACACGTTTTGTACAGTGCGACAGCTTTGATGTCTGCTATGGCGGCGGTGAGGCCAATGTAGCTGTATCTTTAGCCAACTATGGCCATGATGCGTATTTCGTATCCAAGGTCCCGGCTCATGAGATCGGCCAGTGTGCCATCAATGAATTAAGAAGATTCGGTGTTCACACCGATTATGTCGCAAGAGGCGGAGAAAGACTTGGTATCTATTATCTGGAGACAGGCGCTTCCATGAGACCTTCCAAGGTCATCTATGACCGTGCTCATTCTTCGATCGCTGAAGCTACTCCTGAAGATTTTGATTTCGATAAGATCTTTGAAGGTGCTGACTGGTTCCACTGGTCAGGGATCACACCGGCAATTTCGGATGCTTCCGCAAAGAATCTGGAACTGGCTCTGATCGCTGCCAAGAAGGCAGGAGCTACAGTATCCTGTGACTTAAACTTCCGCAAGAAATTATGGACTTCTGAAAAGGCGATCTCCATCATGAAACCTCTGATGAAGTATGTCGATGTCTGCATCGGCAATGAAGAAGATGCGGAACTCTGCCTTGGTTTCAAACCAAAATCCGATGTCACTGCCGGCAAGACGGATGCGGAAGGCTACAAAGAGATCTTTAAGCAGATGGCGGAAGAGTTTGATTTCAAATATGTCATCTCAACTCTAAGAGAATCCTACAGTGCAACTCATAATGGTTGGAAGGCTTTGATCTATAACGGCGAAGAATTCTATGAGTCCAAGCACTACGACATCTTCCCGATCATCGACAGAGTCGGTGGCGGCGATTCCTTCTCCGGTGGTGTCATTCATGGTTTACTCACGATGAAAACTCAGGGAGAGGCTTTGGAATTTGCGGTAGCGGCAAGTGCTTTGAAACACACGATCCCGACCGATTTCAACCATGTTTCAGAAGCTGAAGTCAAGACACTGGCCGGTGGCGATGCTTCAGGAAGGGTGCAGAGGTAGTTTATGCCAGATTTCAATATGAATGATTTCCGTCTGGATGGAAAAGTAGCACTGGTGACTGGCGCAAGTGATGGCATCGGTTTTGCGATCGCCTGTGCTTTTGCCAAGGCTGGCGCGAAGATCGCTTTCAATGCCCGTTCGGAAGAAAAGAATCAGAAGGCAGTAGAAAGATACAAAGAGAATGGCGTTGATGCCAAGGCGTATGTCTGTGATGTCACAGATGAAAAAGCGGTTCAGGAACTTGTAAAGAAGGTTGAAGGAGATCTGGGTACCATCGATATCCTGGTCAATAATGCAGCGATCATCAAACGTGTTCCGATGATCGAAATGGATGTGGAAGATTTCCGTAAGATCATCGATACCGACTTAAATGCCGCTTTCATCTGTTCCAAGGCAGTCTTGCCGGCAATGATCGCAAAAGGCCATGGCAAGATCATCAACATCTGTTCGATGATGTCTGAACTTGGTAGAGAAACAGTTTCCGCTTATGCGGCTGCCAAAGGCGGTCTGAAGATGCTTACAAGAAACATTTGTTCGGAATATGGTGAGGCCAATATCCAGTGTAATGCAATCGGACCGGGCTATATCGCGACGCAACAGACTGCACCATTAAGACAACCGCAACCCGATGGCTCAAGACATCCATTCGATCAGTTCATCATCTCCAAGACACCGGCTGCCCGCTGGGGCACGGTGGAAGACCTGATGGGTCCGGCAGTCTTCCTGGCTTCCGATGCGTCAAACTTCGTCAATGGACAAGTCTTGTATGTCGATGGCGGAATCCTGGCTTATATCGGAAAGCAGCCTTGATGAAAATTAAGTAAAAGAAAAGTCATATGTTGAATCGCAAATCAGTCATATGACTTTTTGATTGGTTTAACGGGAGATCTTTCCGCCCAGTTTGACGAAGATATCATCGATTTCAGTTTCGTTGAGGCCATAGCCGCAGTCGGCTTTCTTGATGATATCTTCCAGATCAGAGTATTTGACAACTCTGAAATTGGATTTGATATTGGAGATATCAGCTTCTTCTCTTAAGGCGATGACGCTTTGCGTCCTCTTGCCTTCCAGGATCTGGGAAAGATGAGTGTTGTATTCTCTTAAGTAGATGGCTGGATTTTCGATCTTGAATTTCTTTTCCTGTCCGTCTTCCATCCTCTTGATATACCAGCTTCCACTGTCACTTCCATGGAAAGATCCGATGGCATTGAGATAGGCGATTGCCAGGACACCTTTGGAATGGATGATCGTCAGGATCTGACTGGCAAGTCTTCCTTCCTTGTTGGTGATATTGGCGTAGACGATGCGGTGATATCCGATCAGCTTCTTCAGCAATGCGGATTTTGATGCATCTTGCAGAACATTGAGTTTGTAGTAGTAATCGATCAGATAGTTGTCATAGATTTTTGTGAAGATCGATCCCTTGTAGTGTCTGTAACTTAAAGCTGCCCTGAATAGGAACAGCAATACCATAAAGCTGACTATAACGTAGAGAAACAGCGATGAATTGCTGGTTTCGGTAAGTTCACTTAATAATTTGTCCATAATGGCACCTCGTAGATCATGTCTTCTATAAATATATCATTGATTCGACAAAAATTCGTTTAAAACTTATAATAAAGAACGGAAGAAATAGCACAAATAATGATCAAAAAGGAGAAGAGTATGCAATTTCCTGAAAACAGAAAACTTGACTGTATCCCTGTAGGACGTCTGGCGATCGATCTGAATACGCCGACGATGAAAGAATCTTTTGCGGAAAGCCCTTCCGTGAGAAGATATGTCGGAGGATCTCCGGCAAATACTGCTGTCGGTATGGCGAAGCTTGGCTGCAAGGTCGGCTTTATCGGAAAGATCTCAAGTGATTCACTGGGTGATTTTGCCTTGTCTTATTTTGAGAATCTCGGGATCGATACTTCCAATATCTTCCGTGCTCCAAAAGAGGTTCCGATCGGTCTGGCTTTTACAGAGACAAAGAATGGCAAGACCAACCTGATGATGTATCGCCATGAGGGTGTGGCAGATCTTCTGCTGGAATGTTCGGAGATCAATGAAGACTACATTGCTTCTTCCAGAAGCATCGTCATATCCGGTACGGCATTATCTGCATCTCCTTCCAGGGATGCCTGTTTCAAGGCTTTGGAACTGGCTAAGAAACACGGATTGTTCATAGTGTTTGATATCGATTACCGTGGGCAGGTCTGGAAGAACATGGACGAGATCAGTGTCTACTATACATTGGCAGCAAAGTATGCCAATCTGATCATCGGTTCCTATGAGGAATTCTCTTTGACCAATCACATCATTGCGGATGAAATGAGTGATGAACAGATCGCTGATTACTGGTTCAATGAGAATGCACAGATCGTCATCATCAAACATGGTGCCGATGGTTCTATGGCTTATGTCAAGGATGGCAGAAAGTATCAGGTCAATATCGCCAAGGTCAATGCGGTCAAATCGACAGGCGGCGGCGACGCCTATTCTTCAGCTTTCTTAAGTTCTCTGCTGCAGGGAAGGCCGATCAAGGAATGTCTGGAACTGGCAACCGTTTCCGCTTCTCTGGCTGTCGCTCAGCCATGCTGTTCAGATGCGATGGTCGGTTTGGAAGAGCTTCAAAGTTCTCTGAAGAAGGCCAAGGAAGAAAACGGCGAACTGGTTTTTGAACTATAGAAACAGCAGTGTAAACTGCAGCTCTTGCCAAAGACAGTGAAATAAAAGACAGTAAACGTGATTTAAAAGAGGTCTGATATGATTCAGGCCTCTTCTTTCATTTCGAGTTATGTATCTATGTGCTGTTTTTCTAGTGCTTATCTGTAGATTTTCTGATAAAGCTTTACCATATCATCAACATCGATCCTTTTGATCGTATTGGAAGGAGATCCGGATGCGTATGCATCATTTGCCATCTTTTCGATATTGTTGAAGTATTCTTCTTTCTTGATTCCGAATTCCGACATCGTTGGAACATTCAGATGATCGAGAAGTTCATTCAGCTTTTCTAAGAAGATCATCGCAGCTTTCTTGTCATCTTGCGTATCGCTGAATCCAAGTTCACGACTCACTGTTGCAAAGCGATCATATGCACCATCCACGACATATTCCATGCAGTCTTTCAGCAGCATGGCATTGCTTAAACCATGGGGCACATGGAATAAGGCTCCTAAAGGTCTGGACATGCCGTGTACGATCGTGACGGATGAGTTGTTGAAGGAGATGCCGGCTTCGATAGCCGCCAGAGACATCTGAATGCGTGCTTCTTCATTGCTTCCGTCGTTATAGCATAATTCAAGATTCCTGAAGATTCTTTTTAACGCACTTAAGGCAAAGGTATCGGAAAGCGGCTGTGATTTTCTGGAAGTATAGGATTCCAGTGCATGGCATAAAGCATCGATTCCGGTATGAGAGGTGACGGATTTTGGTGCCGATATCGTAAAGAGCGGATCGATGATTGCCAGATCAGGAATCAGGCAGGCTCCGCTCAGAAGCATCTTGACTTTTGTTTTTGTATCATTGATGATCGTAAAACGGGTTGCTTCCGATCCGGTTCCGGCGGTTGTGGGAATGGCGATCAGATTGGGTCTTGAGATATCGATCTGTTTTCCCATATAGGAAGAAAGGGGTTCATCACTGCTTAAAAGGATGGAGACGGCTTTTGCCGTGTCGATCGGTGATCCGCCGCCCAAGGCGATCAGAAAGTCGCAGTTTTCGTTCTTGTAGACTTCTGTTGCCTTTTTTACGATGATGTCATCCGGTTCGCTGTTGACTTGCGGGAATAAGACATAGTCTGTATCGTTTTCTTTCAGGATCTTTTCCAGTAATGCTGTATTGTTCAGCTTTACCATCGTTGCGTCGGTGATGATCAGCGGTTTTCTTCCGGCGTTTCTGATGTGGATCGCGGCATCTTTCAATGCGCCGCTTCCGGAGATGATCGTTTTCGGTGTTAAGAATGTGTTTGCCATAGTTTATTTCCCTTCTAGGAAATATTATAAAATTTATCATTCATTTTTGGTAATATTTGATTAAATTATGATGAGTTTTTTATAATAAAAACAAGAAAGAACGGTAAAGATATGAAATATAACAGACAGAAAGAGATGCTGGCATACATCAAAAACAATACTACGGTTAAAAATGAAGAACTTCTGGAGAAGTTCAACATTTCCATACAGACTTTGAGAAGAGATCTGCAGAAATTTGAGCAGCAGGGACTGGTCTCCAAGGTCTATGGCGGAGTCATCTATAATGAAAAAAGAGAGTCTGTCAAAACGATCCCTTCCATGGAAGAAAGATATTCCACCAACACGGAAGAGAAGGAATATGTCGGCAAGCTTGCAGCATCGCTTGTGGAAGACGGGGATGTGATCTTTATCGATGCGGGTTCTACGGCGTACAGGATGCTGCACTACATGCAGGACGTGAAGGATGTGACAGTCATTTCTCACTCTCTCGATGTCATGATCCTGACAAGAGATATGCCAAATCTGACTGCGATCTGTGTCGGAGGTGTCATGCGTCATGATACCGGTGCTTTTCACATGGATACAAGTGCTTATACATACAACTGCAATAAGGCTTTCATTTCTGCCGTAGGAGTTTCCATTTCCCGTCAGCTGACCAATACGGTCATCAATGAAGGAGCGATCAAGGCAGCAGTCATAAAACGCAGTGCAGCCAATTATGTCGTTGTGGATCATTCAAAGTTTGATGTGATCGCTTATAATCGTTTTGCGGATTTCTCCCAGATTGATGCCGTTATCACGGATCGCTGTCCGGATGAGAAATTCGTCAGCTTCTTTGAGAGCAATCAGATCGCTCTGATTTACTGATGCGATCAGTATTGTATGATTATATTTTGATAAAATTGATAATATCATGATAATTTTCTATGGTATTATCTTTTTTTATGTGCTACAATTTGCTTAATCTTATATGAATCTTTGTTTTTCTTAAATTTGAAAAAAGGGAAATATTATGAACAGAGAAGAAATGAATCATTCACTGAAAGTATTTGCGGCTAAGATCCGTCTGGAGACGATGAAGATCATCGCTTCCAGAGGAAACGGCCATGTCGGCGGAAGCCTTTCGATCGCAGATGCTCTGGCGGTCCTTTATGGAGAAGTCATGAACATCGATCCGAAAAATCCCCGTTGGGAAAGAAGAGACTGGTGTGT
The DNA here is from genome assembly GCA_017539025.1 of Erysipelotrichaceae bacterium. GTDB lineage: Bacteria > Bacillota_I > Bacilli_A > Erysipelotrichales > Erysipelotrichaceae > Colivicinus. Next base: position 71,312 of record JAFYHT010000020.1, on the reverse strand, counting down.
ATTGTCAAAGGGCCATGCAGGGCCGGCGATGTATGCAGCTTTGGGATTGAAAGGTTATTTTCCGATGGAAGATGCCTATCACCTCAATGAAGGCGGGTCGAATTTTCCTTCCCATACCGATCGCAATAAGACGATCGGTGTCGATCTGACGACGGGTTCTCTGGGACAGGGAATCTCGCAAGCGGCCGGTGCAGCATTAGCCAACCGCATGCAGGGGATCGATTCCCATGTCTTTGTCTTTGTAGGAGATGGCGAAGCAGATGAGGGCCAGGTCTGGGAAGCGGCGCAGTTTGCATCCCATTATAAACTTGATCATCTGATCGCTCTGATCGACAGCAACGGCAGACAGCTGGATGGCACGGTCGATGAGGTCATGAGCCATGGAATGGGTCTGGTTGCCAAATTTGAGGCTTTCGGCTGGAAGGTCATCGATGTCAAGGATGGGAATGATGTGATGGAGATCTATGATGCGATCGAAGACGCCTATCGCAGTGAGGGGAAACCTGTTGCACTGATATTGAATACGATCAAGGGCAAGGGCATTGATTTTGTGGAGAAAAGCGGTGCTCATTCTTCCACGTTGAATAAGGAACAGTGGGATGCCGTCATCAAGGAAGCGCAGGATAAACTGGAGGCACTCTTATGACATATACATTGGCCAATACCTACTCTATCGATCCAAGAGACAACCGCGATGCCTATCAGGATGCGATGAGTGAACTGATGAAGGAGAACGATAAGATCATCCATATCGATTGCGATCTGATGGGTTGTATCAATACGGGAAGGATCAAAGAACTGTATCCCGAAAGGGTATTCAATGCCGGGATTGCCGAAGCCAATGCGCTGGGCGTTGGTGCAGGCATGGCAGCTGCCGGGATGATTTCGTTCATGCATACATTCGCTGTCTTTGCCGGAAGAAGGATATTCGACCAGGCCTTCCTGTCGGCCGGTTATTCAGAACTTCCGGTTCATGTGATCGGTTCGGATCCGGGTGTGACGGCTGCCATAAACGGCGCAACTCATATGCCGTTTGAAGACTGCGGTCTCTATCTGAATATCCCTAATGCACTGGTACTGGATCCTTGTGACTATGCCCAGACTTATGCGCTGACCAAGGAATGTGCAAAGTATCCATATGTCTCCTATATGCGTCTGATCAGAAGGACTTTCAAGAAGGTTTATGCTGATGGTTCAGAATTTGAGATCGGCAAGGGAGCAGTACTTAAAAGCGGAAAGGATGTCTGTATCATCGCTTCGGGGATCATGGTCAGCAATGCTTTGCGTGCAAGTGAAATGCTTAAGGAAGAAGGGATCGATGCACAAGTGATCGATATGTTCTGCTGGAAGCCTTTGGATGAAGAGCTGATTGTAGAAAGCGCAAGAAAATGCGGTGCCATCGTTACGGCTGAAAATCACCAGGTCGAGACCGGACTGGGTTCCGCCATCAGCAATGTCCTCGCTAGAAGATGTCCGACTCCGCAGGAGTTCATCGGCATCCAGAACCGCTATGGGCAGGCTGCACCACAGGCTTATCTGGAAGAAGAATACGGATTGACAGCAGCCGATATCGTAAAGGCTGCAAAAAGAGCGATCGAAAGAAAGGGTTAGATATGGAACAGAAATTATTCGGTTATCCTGACTTTGATGAAAACGGTGAAGAGATCTTATCCACTTATGATAATGAATACTCGGATATGATGATGGATGTCAGAGTCTATCAGATGAAGGAAAATGAAGTAAGAACTTTCTATCGAGAAGGGGAAGAAAGTGCTTTCCTGCTTCTTTCGGGAAAGATCGAATATCGTTATGACGATCAGGTGAAAGAGGTATATAGAAAGGATGTATTCACGGATGGACCTTATGCACTTCATGTATGTACTGGTGTAAAGGTTGAAATTCAGGCATTGAGTAATGTACTTCTTCTGGTGCAGCGTACGAAGAATGATACGGTGTTTGACTGTAAACTTTATACACCTGAAGATGCGCCATGGGGATATTCCTGTGTCGGGAAGTTTGGCAATGTTGCCAAGAGAAGGGTGAATACGATCTTTGACAAGGATATCGCTCCATGGTCAAATATGGTGCTGGGTGAAGTATTGAATGATCCGGGAAACTGGTCGGGTTATCTGCCGCATCGTCATCCTCAGCCGGAACTTTATTACTTCAAATTCGATCGTCCTGAAGGATTTGGCGCAAGTTTCATCGATGATCAGGTATTCAAGAGCGTTGATAATAGCTTCTCAGCCATCACGCCTGAGGCTTTACATCCTCAGGTCTGTGCACCTGGTTTCCAGATGTATACCTGCTGGATGATAAGGCATCTGGATGGAAATCCTTGGCTTCAGTCCACGAGGAATGAAGATGAAAGGTATATCTGGTTGCATAATGCGAACTTTTAATTGAAAAACTGTGCTAGAATTCATGTATAGGAATGAAGAGGAAATAATATGCCATTAAACGATATTTTGAACACTGATATTATTGATCTTGAGATACAGGGGAATACCAAGGACGAAGTTTTACACTACATGGCCAATGTATTATTGAACAACGGCTATATCAATGATGTGGATGTCTTCGTCAAGGATATCTATGAAAGAGAAGCGGAAGGTCCTACCGGTATGGGTTCAGGGATCTCCATCCCGCATGGAAAGAGCCTTTCTGTTTTACGTAACGGTATCATGATCGGTAAGACTCTCAATCCGATCCGTTGGGAATCCAGTATGACGGATGACGGTTTCCAGGAGACGCATCTGATCTTCTTGTTCTGTGTCAGTGCAGACAAGGAATTTGCGAAGAATCACATGATGTTACTGAGTGAACTGGCTGGCAAGCTTGGCAATGATGTGCGTGTCACAAAGCTGTCCAAGGCAGAAACAAAGGAAGAGATCCTGGATCTGATCCTGTGTGATGATGATCAGTTGGGCGAAGTTGATGAATTATTGAACGAAGAAGAGATCGTAGACCTCGATATCGACTTCTAAATGATCATAATATTATCAATAATCTAATCAATATACTCAAGATTATCAAAATTTATTATATTTTATTGTTTGGTCTTAATGAATTGGTTTAAAATGAACTTAGACTAATTCAAGAAGATAAAAATGAAAGGAGTTTCTATATGAATATTGTTGCAGTTACAGCTTGTACAGCAGGTATTGCCCACACTTATATCGTGGCCGAAAAACTTCAGAAAGCTGCTGAAGAATTAGGTCACAATATCAAGGTCGAAACTCAAGGTTCTGCAGGTATCGAGAACGAACTGACAGCGGAAGACATCCAGAATGCCGATGTTGTCATCTACACTCATGATATCGCGATCCGTGGCGAGAGCCGTTTCAAGGGCAAGAAGATCGTTGATGTTCCTATCTCAACAGCAATGAAACAGCCTAAGAGTCTGATCACTACCATTGAGAAGAAATTATCTGCGAAATAATTAAAAAAGGGGAAAACAAATTTATGAAATTTACTGAATTAAGAAAACATGTCATGACCGGTATCTCTTTCCTGATCCCGATGGTCGTCATGGCTGGTATCACTGGTGCTATCCAGAAGGCTTATTCCTGGTCTGGTGTTCCACTCTCAGATCCTACGATCGGTGGTCTGAACTATTCTGGTTACTCAATTGCTAAGATTTCCGACTTCATGCATATGTTGGGCGAAATGAACGGCAATGGCTTCAACTGGGCTTATGCATTCTTATGTGCAGGTATCGCATATTCGATCGCTGACAGACCGGGCATCGTTCCGGGCTTCGCTATCGGTTACTATGCTGGTGGTCCTACTAAGACTGGTTTTGTCGGCGCTATGCTTATGGGCTTCTTCGTAGGTTACTTCGTAAAATGGATGAAGACTTGGAAGCTTCCTAAGGCTTTACAGGGATTAATGCCTGTATTGATCATTCCAGTCGTTGCAACTTGTGTTGCTACATTCGTATTCTTCGGTATCTTAATGAAACCGTTATCTGCTCTGATGCTTGCGTTCCAGAAGTGGATCGAAGGTCTGTCTGGTTCTTCACTATTTGTTGCCGGTGCTGTTATCGGTGCTTGCATGGGCTTCGATATGGGTGGTCCTGTCAACAAGACTGCTTCTATGGCTGCTAACGCATTATACGCTGACAACGAATCCAATGGTGGTATCGGTGCTGCTGCTGAAACTGCTAAGATCCTCGGTGGTATGACTCCGGCGATCGGTGTAGGTCTGGCTGCATTACTGGCTCCGAAGAAGTTCACTCGCCAGCAGAAGGATGCTGCTTACACTTGCATCCCGATGGGTCTGTGCTTCATCACTGAAGGTGTTCTGCCGTTCGTTGCAGAAGATCCGACAAGAGTCGTTCCTGCTTCCATGATCGGTTCTGCAGTTGCTTCAGGCTTAGCTATGGCTCTGCGTGTTGAAACTCAGGCTGCTCACGGTGGTATCTTCGTAGCTCCTACTTCCAACAAGATCGGTCTGTGGTTCCTGTGCCTGGCATTAGGTTCTGTCATTACCGGTGTTCTCTACGCTGTCATCAAGAAGACTCCTTCTGAGGAAGATGTCGTAGAAGAAGAAGTAGTTGAACTCGATATAGATCTCTAATCTCATCGATTCAATACTTGAATTAGATTGAAACAAAAATTCATATAGAAAGAAAATTTGAATTATGTATGTGAATATGAAATATATCCTTGATAGCGCAAATCGCGATAACTATGCAGTCATGGCGATCAACTGCGTTAACATGGAGATGGCAAGAGCTGCAATCGAGGCCGCTGAGGAAGAACATTCACCGATCATCGTTCAGTTCGGTGTAGGTCAGATGTCAAAACTGGCTCATCCTTCCGAGATGGTCCCGATGATCAAGGCGATGGCTGAAAGAGCCAGCGTTCCTGTATGTCTGAATCTGGATCACGGTCCTTCTTTCGAGGCTGAAGTAGATGCGATCAAATGGGGTTTCTCAAACGTCATGATCGATGCTTCTTCACTTCCTTATGAAGAGAATGTAAGACGTTCACGTATGGTTGTCGATATGGCACATGCCAAGGGCATTTCCGTTGAAGCAGAGCTCGGCCACGTAGGCCAGGCTGCTGATGGTGATGGAAAGACTGCGGACATGTATACCAATGTGGAACAGGCCGTTGAATTCGTCAAGGCAACGGGTGTTGATGCTCTGGCTGTTGCGATCGGTACTGCTCATGGCAAGTATCCGGCAGGATATGTGCCAGTACTGGATTTCGACAGACTCGCTGAACTCAAGGCAGCGTTAAAAATGCCACTGGTATTACATGGTGGCTCAGGTTCCGGTGATGAAAACATCAGAAAGGCTGTAGCCGGTGGTATAAACAAGATCAATGTCTGTACCGATGCGTTCCATGCTGCTGAAGTTGCAATGAAGGCAAAATGGGAAGCAGAACCAAATACCGATTATCTTAACATCTGTATGGTTGCTGAAAAGGCAGTCAAAGAGTTTGTTAGAAATTATATCCGCTTAATTGGTTCAAATAATCGTTATACTTTCGAAGCTGCTGACAACGGCAGTAAAGAATAACACAAACAAAGGCGGAGTTCATCTCCGCCTTTTTCAAAATTGAAAACAAAATACAAGGAGATTTGAATATATGAAGATCGCTATGATCAATGAATTCTCTCAATCCGCCAAGAATGATCTGGTTTTAAGTGTATTGAAAGAAGTTGTCGAACCGATGGGTCATACTGTATACAATACCGGTATGTCCACTGCGGATGCGCCATTACAGCTTGGTGAGCCGGGTTATCTGACTTATCTGAACATCGGTGTTCAGGCAGCTTTACTGCTGAATTCCGGTGCGGTTGATTTTGTCGTCACGGGTTGTGGCACAGGTCAGGGTGCTCTGATGGCTTGCAACATGATGCCGGGTGTCGTCTGCGGCTATTGCATCGAACCAAGTGATGCATATCTCTTCCTTCAGATCAACAACGGTAACGCTCTGTCTCTGCCTTATGCCAAAGGTTTTGGCTGGGGTGCCGATGTCAATCTGAAGAATATCTTCAATATCGCTTTCGGTTCACCAAAGGGTATGGGCTATCCGAATGAGCCGGGCAGAAAAGAATCTCAGAACAGGAATGCAGCCAAGCTGGTAGAAGTCAAGGCTGCGATCGCAAAACCGCTCGTTCAGGCACTGAGCGATATGGATCAGGATATCGTCAAGAGATCTCTGACTCCGAGATTCTTAGAGTGCTTCAATGAGGGTTGCAAAGATCCTGAACTGAAGAAATTTGTTGATAGTTTATTGTAAAGCGTAAAACGATGCTTACGGGCATCGTTTTTTGAAAGGAGGACCTGAATGGTTCAGAATTATCTTCCCCGTTATACTCTTGGGACAGATGCCTTTGAAAAGATCCCGGAAGTGACTTCCGGATATGGAAGAAAGGTTGGCTTGCTGTATGGGGAAAAAGCGTATGGCGCATGTAAGGACAAGCTTTTAAAACAGTTAAAGGATCTCACGATCGTTCATGAAGAGGTCTATGGAAAAGAAGCTTCCTATGCCAATATCGAAAGGATCGTAAAGAATGATGAGATCAAAGATGCCGATTTCCTCTTGGGGATCGGCGGAGGCAAGTGCCTGGATGTCACCAAAGTTGTCGGCGATATGCTCAACAAGCCGGTCTTCACAGTCGCTTCGATCGCTTCGACTTGCGCAGCGGTGACGAAGATCTCCATCCTTCACAATGATGATGGTTCATTTAAGGAGATCTACCGTCTGAAAAGTGCACCTGTACACTGTTTCATCGATCCGGAGATCATCGTCAATGCACCATCTCAGTATTTCTGGGCAGGCATGGGAGATACGATGGCTAAACATGTGGAATGTGTCTTCTCTTCAAAAAACGATACCCTTGATTTTGAAAGTGAACTTGGAAGAACGATCTCGATACTTTGTTACGAGCCGATCCTTGCCAAGGGAGAAAAGGCTTATCAGGATGTAAAAGATCACGTCGTCTCACAAGAAGTTGAAGATGTGATCAAATCGATCATCATTGCGACCGGTGCCGTATCGATCAGTGTCGATCCGGCATACAATTCCGCTCTGGCTCATGCCTTATACTATGGACTGACAGTCAGGGAATGGATGGAGAGGAAACATCTCCATGGGGAGATCGTTTCCTATGGAACTCTCGTTCAATTACTGATCGATAAACAATATAATGAACTTAGAAGGGTCTATGACTTCAACAGAAAGGTCGGGCTGCCTGTCTGTCTGAAGGATCTTGATCTTGAAAGAAACGATCCGCTCGATGATGTTCTGGATGCGACGATCGTCAATCCGGAGCTCGATCACATCCCTTATCCGATCACGAAAGAAATGGTCAGAGAAACGATACTGAATTTGGAGGACTACAGATGAACTTTTTAGATGACAGGTACATGTTGAACAATGAAGTTGCGGAAAAGCTGTTCTTTGAACACGCCAAGGATATGCCGATCTATGATTTCCATAACCATTTGAATCCAAAGGAGATCTATGAAGACAGGAACTTCGATGATATCTCCAAGATCTGGCTGAATGAAGGAAACTATGGCGATCACTATAAATGGCGTCTGATGAGAGCTTGTGGCGTAGAAGAAGAAAAGATCACCGGCAATGCGTCAGGCTTTGAAAAGTTCAAGGCTTACAGTGAGACTCTTCCTAAAGTGATAGGCAATCCGGTCTATACGTTCTCTCATATGGAATTAAAGAGATACTTTGGGATCGACGAATCTTTGACACCGGATAACTGTGAAAAGGTATATGAGAGATGCAATGAACTTCTGAAAACGAAAGAGTTTTCTGTCAGGAATCTTTTGAGAAAGATGAATGTCAAGACATTATGTACGACAGATGATCCGATCGATGATCTGAAATGGCATAAGCTGATCAAGGAAGATGGTTTTGAGATCAGAGTCCTTCCTTCCTATCGTCCGGACAAGGCATTCAATATCGATAAGGAAGGGTATAAGGAGTATCTGAAACAGTTGTCTGATGTTTCCAGTGTTGAGATCACTGATGTTGCAACTCTTGTCAAAGCGTTGGAGAAACGTCTTGATTATTTCGTGGAAATGGGTTGTGCCGGTTCTGACCATGCGGTAGATGGAAATATCTATGAAGAAGCAGATGAAGCTGCCGTCACTGCGATCATGAAGAAAGCTTTGAATGGCGAAACTCTTACAACAAAAGAAGTCAGACAGTACAAGGGTTATCTCTACGTTCAGATGGGCGAAAGATATTATAAGAGAAATGTTGTGATGCAGCTGCACATCGGCGCGATGAGAAACAACTCGACAAGGAGTTTCAGGATATTGGGTGCTGATACCGGCTATGATTCGATCGGCAGCGGTGATTACTTGGGACAGTTACAGAAGGTTTTGGATCAGCTGGATCTGAACGAATGTCTTCCTAAGACGATTCTTTATTCACTCAGCGCAAACGATAATGATGCATTGATCACCTTGATGCAATGTTTCCAGAAACCGGGCCCGCCGGGCCATATGCAGTATGGCAGTGCCTGGTGGTTCAACGATCACAAGACGGGTATCGAGAAACAGCTCAATGACCTGGCAGATAATGGCGTTCTTTCTACGTTTGTAGGCATGTTGACGGATTCCAGAAGTTTCCTGTCTTTCTCAAGACATGAGTATTTCCGCAGGATCTTATGCAACAAGCTTGGCACTTATGTTGAAAACGGAGATTATCCATATGATCTTGAAACATTAGGAAAGATCGTTGAGGATATCTCTTACAATAACGCGCTTCATTATTTCGGATAATAAAAAAGGAAGCGTTGCTTCCTAGAGATTTCTGGTCGGGATGAGTGCCAGAGCGACCGTGATGATCAGGATGATCCTGGCGATCTTGCGCAGTCTGGCTTCCTTCTCATTGTAGTCTAATGGTGTATTGGGAGACAGCTTCTGTCTGGAAGAGAAGGAGACTCTGACATAGCCGATCATGAACAGTCCGACAAACATGCCGATGTACATGATGATATCCCTGATCAGAACAAGTATTTTAATCATAAATGTATTTTATAACAGCAATATTGATATTTCAATTTAGATGGAGGAATTCACAGTTATGAAAGTTGTATTGATCCACACCAGTCCTGTTTCACTCAATGATCTCAAGGCTCTGTTCAAGGAGATCATTCCGGAAGTTGAGATGGTCAATATCATTGATGATTCTCTTCTGGAAGAGGTCAAGAGAAATGGCAAGATCAATTCGGATATCATTTCAAGGATGTGTGTTTATGTGCAAGTTGCCAATACCCTGCATCCGGATCTGATCTTCAATCAGTGTTCATCAGTTGGTGAGGCTTTTGATATTGCAAGGAATCAGGTTTCCTGTAAGACGCTCAAGATCGATGAACCGATGGCAGAAAAGGCTGTCGAACTGGGTTCCAGGATCGGTGTCGTCGCGACAGTCGCATCAACTGTTCAGCCATCCTGTGACCTGATCAGAAGGACAGCTGATAAGATGGAAAAGGACGTCCATGTCAGAGAATATCTGGTAGATGGCGCACTGGATATCTTAATGGCTGGCGATACGCAAAAGCACAATGAACTGGTCATTGAAGAGATCAGAAAAGCAGCCAGTGAAAACGATGTCGTCGTATTGGCACAGGGTTCCATGACGGCGATCCTGCCTTATCTGGAAGGCATTGAAAAACCGGTACTAACTTCGCCGAGACTGGCTGTTGAAAGAGTCAAAAAAGAACTGGGATTATAGATGATACTGGATACTTCGATCCTGGAAAACAATAATGGAAAAGACGAAGAGATCGAAAAAATTCTAAGCGGATATGTAGAAGAAGACGATCATGTTTTTGTCGTTCTTGATGATGATCCGACGGGTGTGCAATGTGTTCACGACATCAATGTCTATACGGATATCTCTCACGATTCGATCAGGGATGGCTTTGAGCACAAGCTCTTTTTCATCCTGACTAATTCCAGGGCGATGAGTGAAGACCAGACAAAAAACTATCATGAAAATCTGATCAGAACCGTTTCTGAAGTTTCAAAAGAAACAGGGAAAAAATATCTCTATATTTCAAGAGGAGATTCGACTTTAAGAGGACATTATCCTTTGGAACCGGATATTCTGTGCGTTGGTCTGATCAAAGACTATGGAAAAGTCGATGGAGAGATCCTGATCCCGTATTTCAAGGAAGGCGGAAGATTCACGATCGATGATGTCCACTATGTGAAATATGGAGACAAACTCATTCCTTGTGCAGAAACAGAATTCGCAAAGGATAAGACATTCGGTTATTCTTCTTCCGATCTCAAGGGATACATCGAAGAAAAAACGGATGGAAAGATCGCAAAGGAAGATGTCTTAAGCGTTTGCCTTGATGATCTGAAAAACAGAAGATCTGAAAAGATCTGTGATTTGCTTTGTCAAGCTCACGACAGAAAAAGGATCATCGTCAATGCGGTTTGCGATGACGACATCAGAGTCTTCTGCATCGCTTTGTATCAGGCAATGAAAAAGGGGAAGATCTTCTCTTTCAGAACAGCGGCTTCTTTTGTAAAGTGTGTTGGCGGAGTTTCTGATAAAGATCTTCTGAGCCATGAAGAACTGATCACAGGTGAACAGAAAAACGGTGGCATCATCGTCATCGGTTCCCATACCGATAAGACGACAAGGCAGATGGAGATGTTAAGAAGGATCGAAGGGCTGGAATTCATTGAATTCAAATGTTCAAAGATCCTTGAAAGCAAGGAAGAATGGGAAAAAGAGATCAGACGTTGCGTTTCTCTGGAGGAAGAACTGATATCCAAGGGAAAGAGTGTTGTGATCTATACGGAAAGAGTTCTACTGTCGTTTGAAAACGATAGTAAGGAAGAAGCTCTTGAAAGAAGTGTCAGGATCTCAGAGGGCGTTTATACTCTGATCAAAGATCTGAAAGTCAGGCCGTCCTTTGTCGTAGCCAAAGGCGGGATCACTTCTGCCGATGTGGGTGTCAAGGGTCTGGGGATCCGTAAGGCACTTGTCTTGGGACAGATCGAGCCGGGTGTTCCGGTCTGGAAGGCTGATAGTGAATCAAAATTCCCGGATATCCCGTATGTGATCTTTCCGGGGAATGTCGGAGATGATGATACGCTGTATAAGGCAGTAAAGAAGTTGCTTTCGTGCTGATTACATTCTCTAAATAAATATGACAAATTTATAAGATGATCTGTCTGCCTGAGAATAGAATAAAATTGAAAAAACCTATAAAACAATATCGATGATTGGAGAAGAACTATGGAAATGACGATGCGCTGGTACGGTACAGGACACGATACCGTTACCCTGAAACAGCTGAAACAGATCAGATATGTGACGGGAGTTATTACTACTTTATATGACAAACAGCCCGGAGACTTATGGACAAGGGAAGAGATCCATGCGTTAAAGGAAGAAGTTGAAGCTGCCGGTTTACACCTGGCAGGTATTGAGTCGGTCAATGTTTCCGATGCGATCAAAACGGGTTCGGCTGACAGAGACAAAGATATTGAAACCTATATCGAGTGTTTAAGGAATCTCGGCAAGGAAGACATCCATATGGTCTGTTACAATTTCATGCCGGTATTTGACTGGACAAGGACTGAACTGGCCAGAGTCAGGGAAGATGGTTCAACAGTTCTCGCGTATACGCAAAAGACAGTTGATGAACTTGATCCGGCAAAGATGTTCGACTCCATCGCTTCCGATATGAATGGAACTGTGATGCCGGGTTGGGAACCGGAAAGGATGGCGCATGTCAAAGAGCTCTTTGAAATGTATAAAGACATCGATGAAGAAAAGCTCTTTGAGAATCTGAAATACTTCTTGGAGAAGATCATGCCGGTATGTAACGAATATGACATCAATATGGCGATCCATCCGGATGATCCGGCCTGGTCGGTATTTGGTTTGCCTCGTATCATCACCAATAAGGAAAACATTTTGAGGATGATGAAGATGGTCGATGACCCGCACAACGGTGTGACATTCTGTGCAGGTTCCTATGGAACCAATCTGAAGAATGATCTTCCTGATATGATCAGATCATTAAAGGGTAGGATCCATTTTGCGCATGTCAGAAATCTGAAATTCAATTCGCAGGACGATTTTGAAGAAGCTGCTCATTTATCTGAAGACGGAAATTTCGACATGTATGAGATCGTCAAGGCCTTACATGATATCGGCTTTACAGGTCCGATCAGACCGGACCACGGACGTATGATCTGGGATGAAGTGGCGATGCCGGGTTATGGCTTGTATGACAGAGCCTTAGGGGCTGCCTACATCTGCGGCTTGTGGGAAGCAATAGAAAAGAGTGAAAGATAATGAGACTCATCAATATTGATAAGGAAAGAGAACAATGGCTTTCCAAAGGTTATGAAGTCTACTCCTATGACCGCAAAAAGATGATCGAAGAAACCAGAAAAGATCCTGTATGGATCCACTTTGGTTCCGGGAATCTTTTCAGAGCCTATCAGGCAGACTTCTGCGACAGATTGTTGAATCAAGGCGTTATAAACAAGGGTGTGATCGTCGTTTCCGGAAGGAGCTCTTCCGGTATCGATACCTATTACAGAGATATGAATGATCTTTATATTTCCGTCGTATTGAAAAGCGATGGCAATATTGATAAGAAAGTGATCGGGTCGATCGCTGAATCGATCAAGATCGAGGAAGAAGAAAGACTCAAGGAGATCTTCTCAAATCCATCCTTACAGGTCGTTTCCTTTACGATCACAGAAAAAGGATACAAGGTATCTCAAGAAGAAAGAGATGCTTATCCGGATACGGAGAAATCATATTTCGGCAAGATCACAAAGCTCCTGTATGAAAGATATCTTAATGGCGCATATCCTTTGACGATGTCTTCTCATGACAACTGTTCCCATAATGGCGATGTATTGAAAAAAGCGATCATGGCTTTTGCGGACAGGATCGATGATGCGAGATTCAATGATTATCTGAAAGATAAAGTATCTTTCCCGATCGCGATGATCGACAAGATCACCCCGCGTCCTGATAAGAGGATCGCTGAGATATTAAGAAAAGACGGGGTAGAAGAAGTCGATGAACTCGATCCTGCATACTACATGAACTGTTTCGTCAATTCGGAAGAGAGTGAATATCTGGTCATTGAAGATGATTTCACAAACGGAAGACCTTCATGGGAGAAAGCCGGTGTCATCTTTACTGACAGAGAAACAGTCGACAAGGTCGAAAAGATGAAAGTCGGAACCTGTCTCAATCCGGTCCATACTTCACTGGCGGTCTTTGGTTGCCTCTTGGATCATCATCTGATCTGTGAAGAGATGAAAGATGATGTCCTGAACAAGCTGGCCAGACATGTCGGTTATGATGAGGGACTTCCGGTCGTTACTGATCCGGGGATCATCGATCCGAAGGAATTCATCGATACCGTTATCGATGTCAGACTTCCCAATCCGTTCATGCCTGATGCACCGCAGCGTATTGCGATGGACACATCACAGAAGCTGCCGGTCAGATTCGGTGAGACCCTGAAGGCTTATCTTAAGAAAGGGGAAGATCTTTCTGAACTGACTTATATCCCACTGGTTTTTGCGGGATGGTTAAGATATCTGACAGGGATCAACGACAAGGGTGAAGAGTTTGAGCTTCCTTCCGATCCGATGCTCGAAGAACTGAAGCCGTTAGTCACTTATACATTAGGTGATGAAGTAAAAAAAGAAGATATTCTTTCAATATTGAAAAATGATAAGATCTTCGGCGTTGATCTCTATGAGAATGGCCTTTCCGATAAAGTCATTTCCTATCTGAACGAGATGTTGAAGGAAAAAGGTGCGGTCAGAAGGACTTTGGAAAAGTACGTCTGATCGATACGATCAAAGAATGCTTGAATGAGAGCTCTGAAAAGAGCTTTTCATTTATATCAGGTCCTTGTGATAAAGTTATAGTGTATATATGAAATGGATTTTGATTTATGAAAAATGAAATGAACAGTGTGATCAAATACAGAGAGATCTATGGCAAGGATCCGGAATATACCGGATTCTGTCCTTACCGCATCTCACCTTTGGGTGCCCATATCGACCATCAGTTTGGCAAGATCAACGGATTGGCGATCGATAAGGGGATCCATATCGCATACAGTGCCAAACAGAACGGAGTCGTGGAACTGCAGTCTTTGAATTTCCCAAAAAGGGCACAGTTCCATGTCGCTTCCATTCCGGATAAGAAGGTAGGAGACTGGGCAGATCATCTTCGCGGTGCGGCAAAGGTATTGAATGAAGTCTATCCTTTGCGTGTCGGCATGTCTGCCGTGATCGAAGGAACTCTTCCGGTAGGAGGTCTTTCTTCTTCGGCTGCTGTCATCATCGTTTTCATGAGTGCTTTGTGCAAACTGAATCGGATCGAATTAGGTGACTGGGAACTGATCATGATGGCCAAGAAGGCTGAGAATGAATATGTCGGTGTCAACTGTGGCAAGCTGGATCAGGCTTGCGAAGTGTTATGCCAGAAGGATCATCTTCTCTATCTCGATTGCAAAGATGATTCCTATACACTGATTCAAACACCTGAAAATATGAAACCTTATGCGATCGCAGTCTTTTTCTCGGGTCTGGAGAGGTCTTTAGCCAATTCCGCCTACAATCTGCGTCAGGATGAATGCAAGGCTGCGGCTTATGACCTGCTTGCCTATGCAGGGCTTCCATATGGAAAATTCAAGGAGACCAGACTCAGGGATGTGCCGTTTGAGGTATTTGAAAGCTACAAGGACAGACTTCCGGAAAACTTCTATAAGCGGGCAAAGCACTACTTCACGGAGTTTGAAAGAGCACAAGAAGGTGCCAAAGCCTGGAAGGATGGCGATCTGGATGCCTATGGAAGACTTGTTTTTGAATCGGGCAGATCCAGCATCGAAAACTATGAGTGTGGCTGTGACCAGCTGATCAGCTTATATGACATCATGACAAAAACTGACGGCATCTATGGCGGACGTTTTTCCGGTGCCGGTTTTAAGGGCTGTTGTATGGCCCTGATCGATCCGGATAAGGCGGATGAGATCATTGACAAGGTCACACATGAATATCTGAAAGAATATCCTGATCTGATCGGCAAGTATCAGGCAGCGATCTGTCATTCTGCTGACGGAGTAGGAGTTTTGAAATGAAGTGTATCATCATTGCGGCAGGTTATGCGACAAGATTATATCCATTGACGGAAAACTTTCCCAAGCCTTTACTGGAAGTAGGCGGAAAACCGATCCTGGACTGGCTGATTCAGGACATAGAAGATCAGATCGAAGAGTTCATCGTCGTCACCAATCACAAGTTCTCTCATATCTTCGAAAAGTGGGCTGCAGAAGAAAAGAACGTCCGCATCATCGACGATATGACTGAAAGCAATGAAACAAGACTTGGCGCTGTCAGGGATATTCAGCTGGCCGCCAAAGAGATCGATGATGATGTACTGGTCATGGCGGGAGACAATCTTCTGGATTTTTCTTTGAAGGGATTCATCGATTTTTCGAAACAGAAAAAGACCAGCTGTGTCATGTGTCATGAAGAAAATGATCTGAAGAAAAAACAGAAGACAGCGATCATCACGATCGATGAGAATAAGAGGATATTGACTTACGAAGAAAAGCCGAAAGAACCAAAGGGAAACTTGGCGGTCCCGCCGTTTTATTTCTATCGAAATGAAGATATCAAGCGGATCGAAGAAGCATTGAAAGATGGCTGCGGCTATGATGCGCCGGGTTCTTTTGCGGCATGGCTTTCGCATAAGATAGATATGCATGCCTGGATCATGGAAGGGAAACGCTATGATATCGGTGATATCGCTTCCTATGAAAATGTAAAGAAACTGTTTGAAGAAAAAAGTATATAAATGATAAGACAGATCACAGATTTGAATCGGTATCGGGATTTTGTCATCGGTTTTATAGATGAAGAATGCTTTTGTGATCCGCATTTCTTAAGTGAAGATCAGATCGATGATCGATTATTCAATTTTCTGAAAAATGACAAGCATATCGCATATGGTGCTTTTGAAGATGAAGAGATCACAGGACTTTTCGTTTTTCTTGAACTGCAGGATGAAAAGTATATGGAGCTGCTGGGGTGTTTTTCAAGAAATGAGAAAGCATATGAAGAACTGATCGCTTACTTTCAAGAAAAGTATCCTGGATATCAGATCGATTTCGTTTTCAATCCGAAGAATCTTCTTCTGAAAGAAGAACTTAAGAAAGCAAACGCGCAGTTTGATGTCGAACAGTATAAGATGAGTTATACTCATAAGCCTTTACCATATGAATGTGACGGGATCATCCTGTTGAATGATCGATATCAGGATGATTACCTGGATATGCATAACAAGGATCTTTACTGGACAGGAGAGAAAGTGATCGAAGCTCCGGAACGTTTCAAGGTCCTGATCGCTTTGGAGGATGATAAAGCAGTCGGCTATGTCGATGTCACGTATACATATGATGACAACGAACCTGCCGATCTCTTTGTTAGAGAAGAATATCGCAGAAAAGGATATGGTAGAAAGCTTCTGACAAAGGCAATCAAAATGAACGAACCGAAAGACATGAGTCTCCATGTGGATATCGATAATATTCCAGCACTTAATCTTTATCGTTCATTAGGGTTTGTGATCGATGAGAAACGAAACGAGATCACTGCGAATCTGTTTCTTTAAAGAATATGTTAACAAAATAATGCGGTTATATGACCGCATTTTTATTGAATTGAATGATATAAACAGATATAATATTTACGGGAAACATTATATAGAATGAATTATTGTCCAAAATGTCAAAAGAAGGTCAAAACAAGGATTGACAAAGTCAATGAATCATACCGCATCAATGGGGAGGATATAGAAGTCCTTGCGGATGTTTTGGTGTGTTGTGAATGCGGAGAGAGACTGTTTGATGAGGAACTCGATAATGATACCTTATTGAAAGCTTACAACGAATATCGGATCAGACATAAACTTCTGTTTCCTGAAGATATCAAAGACATCAGAAAACAGTATGGATTGTCTCAGAGAAGTTTTGGAAAACTGTTGAACTGGGGAGATAAAACGATACATAGATATGAAAATGGTTCTCTTCAGGACAAGGCACACAACAGTTTGCTGACACTTCTGAAAGATCCGAATAATATGAAGACTTATCTGAATGAAAATGAGATCACGCTCAGTGAAAATAAAAAGGACAGTCTTCTTAAGAAGATCGAAGGATTGTCTGAAAAACAGCAGGGATCCAAAGGCGTTGCTGAACAGATGATGAGATCAGGACCGTCTATTGAAAACGGGTTTAAATCGTTTGATTATGAAAAGTTCTGTGCAATGGTTCTGTATTATGCGGATCGTTCTAAGGAATTATTAAAAGTCAAGCTTTTGAAACTGATGAATTATGCGGATATGTTGAGTTATCGGGAAAACAGTGTTTCAATATCCGGAAGCAGGTATTTTCATTACAATTACGGTCCTGTTCCGGAAAGATATGAGATGTTGCTGGAATTCATGGAAAAAGACGGGTTGATCCGTATGGAACATTTTGAAGACAACGGTTATGAGAAGATAAGGATCATAGCACTGGATAAAGATCCGATTTCGGATCTTTCTGATGATGAGACTTTGATATTGAATAAGGTGTATGATCGGTTTAAAGATTTCGGTTCAAAGCAGATCGCGGACTATTCTCATCAGGAAAAGGGATATCAGGAAACGAAGGAATATCAGGTGATCCCGTATTCTTATGCAAAGGATCTGAGTATTGATTGAATTCCTATTGTTGAAAAATAGTATCATATATGATACTGGTAAAGAAACAAAAGCAGATGAAAGTATTATCATATACGATACTGGAAACGAATGGTTTCAGATCAAGCATGATAAATATGAATGAAATAAGGGGGAGTAATCGAAATGGAATATAACAGGATTTCGGTCAGTTATGAAGAGGCAAAGGATCGTTTTTATCGTGTTCTGGATATCAGAAGTGATCTGAATCTGGTATATGTGGGATGTATCCTTTGCACGGCTTTGAGTTGTGAATTTGAACATAACTTCATGTTCAGGTCCAATAAGAAAGCATATGTGCCGGAGTCTTTCACCGGGAACGGTTATGACGGCTGGAAACCGATGAAGGATTATATATTGAAGGATCTTGGTCCGTATTTCACTTTTGAATACGATACCGGAGATGGCTGGGAATTTGAATGTGAGACTTTGGGTTCCTATAACAACGATGATACTTCTTTTGCGATATTGATCGATGGCAAGGGCCAGGGTGTCTGGGAAGACAACAAGTATTCTCTGGATATGTATCTTTCAGGTCTTGTTTCTCCAAGTGCCGATCATGATCCGAAGAATCCTTCTGTCACTCTTCCTTGGAATCACGAGAATGTCTGTTTTGCGGATTTTGAGGACTATGATCTGGCAGAGGAACAGCAGTATTTTGAAGATTTTTATCTGGATGACATCAATGAGTATGTAGATGGATATCACCGCCATGGTTTTGAAAAGGATGTCAGATATGTCGATCCTGAACTGTATTACTCGGGTGAGAATCCTTTCGTTGATGGACTGGACCTTTATGATGGAGATGAACCGTTTGACTGGAACAGGGATCAGGAGATGGATCAGTTCCACTTTGATGATGAAGATCTTCTGACGGACAGCTATGTGAATATGCAGATATCGAGTTATTATCTGATCAAGGGACTGTTGGAACATTTCTCTCTCTTGTATCCGGAAAAGGATGAATACTCTCTGATGGAGATGGTGAAGGAACAGCTTCTAAGGGAAGCATATCGTTCTCTGGATGATTTCATGGATGATATGGACGAAGATGACTATGAATCGGAAGATGAGGAGTACCATTAAGAGGTACTCTTCTTTTATTGTGGTAGAATGAAGTGAATAGTGAGGTCATGGATATGGATGTTGTATTGATCAGAGGTGATGGGATCGGTAAGGAGATCTGTGAAAGTGTCATCAGAGTATCTGAAGCATTGAACTGTAATGTTTCTTTTCTGGAATGTGAAGCAGGAAGCGAATACTACGAGAAAAGCGGAAAGCTCATGGAAGATGGCTTATTGGAGAAGATTCAGGATTGTGGTCTGGCTTTAAAAGGTCCTACCGCAACGCCGATCGGAACAGGCTTCCGCAGCATCAATGTCTATCTGCGCCAGCGTTTCAATACTTACGCAAACGTCAGACCTTTGAGATCGATGAAGGGTGTAAAGACCAGATTCGAAGATGTCGACCTGGTCGTCATCAGAGAAAACAGCGAAGATCTCTATAAGGGCGTAGAATACATGTACGATGAAAACACGGCTCATGGGATCAAGATTATCACTCGTGAAGCGAGTGAAAGGATTATCCGTTTTGCGTTTGATTACGCAAGAAAAAACGGACGTAAAAAAGTGACCTGTGTTCATAAGGCCAATATCATGAAACTCACAGATGGTTTGTTCCTGGATGTCTTTAAGAAAGTCTCTTCAGAATATCCCGAGATCGAAAGTGACAGTGTCATCATCGATGCCTTATGTATGAAACTGGTAAGCGATCCATGTGCTTTTGATGTTCTGGTTGCACCGAATCTCTATGGAGATATCATTTCCGATCTGTGTGCCGGACTTGTCGGCGGTCTTGGTTTTGCGCCAAGCGTCAATATCGGTGATGAGGTGAAGATCTATGAAGCAGTACATGGTTCCGCTCCGGATATTGCCGGCAAGGATATCGCAAATCCAAGTGCTATCCTGATGAGCTTTGCGGATCTTTTAAAGGATAATGGCGAAAAGAAAAAAGGAGAACTGCTCCGTAAGGTGATCGAAGATATGATTGCCGAAGGAAAATGTGTCACTGCTGATATCGGCGGGACTGCCTCTACAAGTGCATTTACCGATGCGCTGATCGAAAGGATCAGACATGAAGATCTATAATACACCTGTCATCCTGCAGGATGGAAAGCCTGTAGTATGCGATAAGAGCTTGAAAGAAAGCGGATATCGAAAGACGCTGGCTTATCAGATCATGTCAGCACATGATGACAAGAGCGATGAAAGACAGATGCATATCCGTTTTGATTCTTTAACTTCCCACGATATCACCTATGTTTCGATCATCCTTTCTGCCAAGGCTTCGGGAATGGAAGAATTTCCTGTGCCTTATGTATTGACCAACTGTCATAATTCCTTATGCGCAGTCGGTGGGACCATCAATGAAGATGATCATCGCTTTGCCTTGTCTGCCGCAAAGAAATATGGCGGCATCTATGTTCCGGCAAACTACGCGGTCATCCACAGCTACAACAGAGAGATGATGAGCGGCTGCGGAAGGATGATATTGGGTTCAGACTCCCATACCCGTTATGGTGCTTTGGGCACGATGGGTGTTGGCGAAGGCGGAGGAGAACTGGTCAAACAGCTGTTGAAACAGACTTATGACATCACTTATCCGGATGTGGTATTGGTCCATGTCCATGGAAAAGTGATAAACGGTGTCGGTCCTCATGATGTGGCTCTGGATCTGATCGGGTCCGTATATGAAAACGGCTTTGTGAAAAATGCCGTACTGGAATTCGTCGGAGAGGGGATCCATGAACTGTCACAGGATTTCCGTAACGGGATCGATGTCATGACGACAGAGACCACCTGTTTCTCCAGTATCTGGGAGACGGATGACAAGACGAAAGAATATTATAAGATCCATGGCAGGGAAGATGCATACAGGGAATTAAAGGTTGAAGACGGTGCTTATTACGACCGCTATATCGATCTGGATCTTTCCAAAGTCGAATGTATGATCGCTTTGCCGATGCATCCAAGTTATGCGATCGCTATTAACGAATTAAAGAAAGATCCTTATAAATATCTGAATGAGGCTGATGAACGACTTGGCAAACAGGGCCAGAACAAAAACAATATGAAGCTCGTTTCCAAGATCGATGAAAACGGTGATATCCGTGTCGATCAGGCGATCATTGCAGGCTGTTCCGGCGGTGTTTATGAAAACATCTGTGCAGCTTCTCAGATCTTAAAAGGAAAACATATCGGAAGTGGACAGTTCAGGTTGTCCGTCTATCCTGATTCAATGCCGATATCACTCGAACTGATGAAAAAGGGCGTTGTTTCCGATCTGATCGAAGCCGGTGCAGTTTATAGAGAGGCATTTTGTGGACCTTGTTTCGGGGCTGGCGATGTGCCAGCCGACAAGGAACTTTCCATCCGCCATACGACCAGGAATTTCCCGAATCGTGAAGGCTCCAAACCGACGGAAGGTCAATGTGCAATGGTCTGTCTGATGGATGCCAGATCGATCGCAGCGACCGCTGGCAATCACGGCGTATTAACTGCCGCCAGCGATCTGGATATGGAATATGATCTGAAACCTTCTGGCTTTGATCGAAAGATCTATGAAAGAAGAGTGTTCAATGCGTATGGGAAAGCTGATCATAGTGTTGAACTGGTTTTTGGGCCAAACATCAAGGATTGGCCTGCGATCCCTGAATTAAGTGAAGATCTATTGATCCGTATCGTTTCTCATATCGATGATCCGGTTACGACGACGGATGAACTGATCCCTTCGGGAGAGACTTCATCGTTTCGTTCCAATCCTTTAAGACTGGCAGAATTCACTTTATCCAGAAGAGATCCGGATTATGTGGGCCTGGCAAAGGAAACAAAAGATCTCAATGAGAAGAAGGATGATCTTGAGATCGTTAGGGATCTGAAAGAAAAAGGATTGTTGAGCGATGATTTTCTGATCGTATCGGCGATCTATGCGAATAAGCCCGGAGATGGTTCTGCCAGAGAACAGGCCGCTTCCTGCCAGCGAGTATTGGGTGGCGGAGCAAACTTCGCAAAAGAGTATGCGACCAAGCGTTATCGTTCCAACTGTATCAACTGGGGTATCCTGCCATTTCTGACTAAGGATAAAGAATCGTTAAAGAAAGACAACTATGTTTTAGTCAGAAATATCAGAAAGGCGATCGAAGAAGACAATGCTATTGAGGCTTATCTTGTTTCGGATGAGCTGAAGAAGATCGAATTGTCTTTGGGCCAGTTGAATGAAGAAGAAAGACAGATCCTCTTGAATGGCTGTCTGATGAATTATTACAAGAAGAAAGGAGCTGAACTATGATCTATCCTGAAATTGCAGCTTTGAGTAAAGAAGATCTGAATCTGCTTCTGAATGAATATCGAAACAACAATCACATCAATGCGCAGAATTCGGAAAAGTACGGTGTCAAAAGGGGATTGAGGAATTCGGATGGTACCGGTGTTTTGGCCGGTCTGACCAATATCTGTGATGTCGTGGGTTATGAAAGAAAAGATGATCAGATCATTCCGATCGATGGGAAACTGATCTATCGCGGTATCGATATGGAAGAGCTGGTCAAAGAAGCGATGATCAACGACCGTTTCATGTTTGAAGAAGTTGTGTGGCTTTTACTGTTTGGAAAGCGTGCCAGCAACGAACATCTCAAAAAGTTCAAGGCGATGTTGGAAGAACACAGAGAACTGCCTAATGGTTTTGCGGAAACGATGATCATGAATGCGCCATCTCCAAACATCATGAATAAGATGGCAAGATCCGTATTGGCGATGTACAGCTATGATGAAAAGGCGGATGACACATCTCTAGAGAATGTCATGAAACAATCCATCAACCTGATCGCACAGCTGCCGACGATGATGATCTATGCCTATCAGTCCTATCGCCACACTTATCTGCATCAGTCACTGTACTTTCATTATCCAAAACACGGATTGAGTACGGCGGAACACATCCTGGATATCTACCGTCCGGATCAGAAGTTCACTCATGAAGAGGCCAAGCTTCTCGATCTGTGCATGATGGTCCATGCGGATCACGGCGGTGGCAATAACTCTACCTTTGCGGATAGGGTGCTTTCTTCGACCGGAACGGATACTTATTCGGCGATCTCTGCGGCGATCGGTTCTTTAAAGGGTCCAAAACATGGCGGTGCCAATCTGAAGGTCATGGAACAGCTTGATGACATCCTGAAACATGTCGATGATGTTCATGACGATGAAAAGGTAAAAGATTTTCTCAGAAAGATCATGAATAAGGAAGCCGGAGATAAGAGTGGCCTGATTTATGGCATTGGTCATGCGGTCTACACCAAGTCCGATCCAAGAGCTCAGGTCATCAAGAAATACAGTAAAGATCTTGCATATGAAAAAGGTCTCGACAGGGAATATGAAATGCTTTGTCAGGTAGAGAAACTGGCACCGGAGATCTTTGCGGAAAACAACTCTTCCGGTAAGAACGTCTGTGCCAATGTCGACCTCTTTTCAGGACTGGTCTATCGCATATTGGGTATTGATGAAGAACTCTATACTCCGATCTTTGCGATCTCAAGAGTTG
The DNA here is from genome assembly GCA_017539025.1 of Erysipelotrichaceae bacterium. Classification (GTDB taxonomy): domain Bacteria; phylum Bacillota_I; class Bacilli_A; order Erysipelotrichales; family Erysipelotrichaceae; genus Colivicinus. The sequence goes on along the minus strand of JAFYHT010000020.1, from coordinate 47,931 downwards.
CGGGATGGTGTGCACACCGTATGGAGGAGATCGAATTCTCCAGAAGGATCATCCGTCCGGCATACAGATATATTGAAGGCGATGAATAAGACACTATGTAAGCAGCTTTCTAAGGATTACTGCTGTGAAGAAAAAGATGTATTGGATGAAAAGAATCATTTCTTCATCCATTCTTATCTTGAAGGCAGAAGAAGATACAGGGAACAGGAAGAGTGTTTCCTGAAGATCGTTTCTGTCAATTCAAAGCTTTTATTCTGCGGGAAGAAACAGATCATCGATATTTGTAAAGAAAAATATCACGATTATCCCGGTGAGTGGTTTTTTGAAGCGGAAAACCTGAGGAAGCTCAATCAGATATTGAGCGAATTTCATTATCACATCGAAGCGGTAAGGCCTTTCTTTATCGGCGAACAGATGAGTGATGTTGATACAGGCGATTATGATGTGAAGTGGTATACGCAAGAGGAGATATTCCAGTTCAAGGGAGATCCTCGTTTTAAAGAAGCTTTCACATTCGTCAAAGATGCGCCAGACGTGATTGGAGTATCTTTATCTAGGGATGGAGAAATATTGACGATGGCTGGGGCATCGGCTGACAGTCCTTATATGTGGCAGGTCGGCATCGATACTCTTGAAAAGGCCAGAGGAAAAGGTTTGGGTTCAATAGCTGTGGCATTGATCAAAAACGAGATCCTCAAGAAAGGCATCTTGCCGTTCTATGGGACCTCGCTGTCGCACATCATTTCGCAAAAGACTGCTTTGAATGCCGGCTTTGTACCGGCTTGGGCAGAACTCAACTGTACAAAGGATGATTAGTATTTGGCGTTGTATCTGCCGGATACATTGACGATCATCGTATTCTTATAGGCATGAACTCTCTGAATGAGAGGATCATAGCTGCTGTGGACATGACCATAGAACCAGAACTTCGGTTTCTCGTCTTCCAGCAGTTTTCTGAAACATTCAAAGCCCTGATGGGCATAATCTCTCAGATCACCATATCCTTTGATCGGTGCGTGGGTGACGATGATGTCGACACCTCCGGCTTTCAGGATCTTGTATCTGAGTTTTTTGATCCTTCTTTTCATCTGGATCTCGGTGTATTGATAGTGATCACCGCTGTAGCGGATGCTTCCGCCAAGACCTAAGATCCTGATGCCTTCATAGGTGATCAAGTCGTCATCGATGCAGATGCATCCTTCCGGTGGATCTTCCAGGTATTTGTTGTCGTGGTTGCCGGGGATGTAGAATAAGGGCTTATTTGTCATTGTGACGATGTATTCCAGGTATTCTTTCTTCAGATCGCCGGCTGAGATGATGAAATCAGTATCTTTGAGGATATTCTTTACATTGGAAGAGTAGAGAAGCTGATCTTCATCATCGGAGATGCATGTGATGTTATAGAAGCCTTTTCCATAGGAGAGTCTGGTCTTATGCTGGGAAATGATCTTGTCCATTTCCTTATCGGACATCTGGACCAGGAATTCATAGGTATACATTTCTAAAAGTGCGACCAGACAATCGGCGTGATTGGTACGGACGCCTTTTTTCTTTAGTTCGGCAGATAACCTCTCATAGAAACCGACCAGTGTGATCCTTTCTTTTCTGTCCCAGACATGGTCTTCTTCCATATGCAGGTATTTCAGAAGTTTCTTATAGTATCCCGGTTTGGAGAACTGAAGGGAATAGAGTTTTGAAAGCTGATAGAATTCCAGGAATTCGTTATAGAGTTTTACTTCCTTGCTTTGGGTATCGAGCGGGGTCAGGCGTTTGACTTCAAGCGTGATGAATGGTGCACCATAGGATTTCAAGACACTGACGCGTTTGTTTCCTTCTTCGATGTAGAACTTTCCTAAGTATTCATAGGCTGTCGGAGCATCGTTGATCCCGGCATCGGAGAGGTGATATCTGCAGACATTGATCCATTTGGCTGCGAATTCGCTTTTTTCATTCAAGAGTGGCATGAAGCTTTTCGTAAAGGAAAGTGCTCTGCCTTTCGTCCTTGTTCCGACGATCAGTTCAGCTGGGACTTCGATCTGCCCGAGAGAGATGCTGCTGAGTTTTGCGACATCGACGATCTCATCCAGAGCGATCAGATAGGGTTCTTCCTTGTGCAGATGCGCATGAAAAACTTCCCGTTTTCCTTTCTTCAGGGCATACTGATACTGCATGAATGATTCATTGGATATTTCCATACTTTTATTGTATCTTTTTGTGGCGTGATTGGATATCTATCTTTATTTTTGAGGCCTTTTTTCTTCGTTTACAGCGTTGTTTCCATATTGTATGATCAGCTAACTTTATCTGTTTTTGGCCTTTCAAACGGGTCCAAAATAACTGTGCTTTTAATGAAAATTTTCATAGGGTACCGGCAATATTTCCAGGAAATAATAAACAGTTGTATATTCAACTTTTTTGAATTATTTTAGTTGAACTTTCAACTATAAACACTATAATAAGATTTACAGGTACGATAAATATGAGCGAGAATAATTACCTAAGCCTTGACTCCTCTGTTTTGTATCGCTGTAATCAGAAACACTTCGATAAGTTACTTGATAAGTACGGTATCGGTTATACGCAATTGATCCTTCTGACTCAGATCTATGAACAGGAAGGTATATCGATGAATGAACTGGCTGTCAGAGGTGTTTTTGATAAGGGAACGATCACCAAATCAATACAGAGACTGGAACAGCTGTCTTATGTAAGGATCGAAAACAGTGAGGTAGACAAGCGGTCGAAATTGTTATATACCACGGAAGAAACGCAGCAGATCATGCCTGATCTCTATGAAATGCGTTCGAAGTGGAATTCATACCTGTCTACAGATATCAGTTCCGAGGAACTGGATGTCTACAACAGCGTCTCAAGAAGGCTCATTGAAAAGGCGAGAGCCTATGCGACGCAACTGGATGAACAGGGGGTCAGATTCTACGGATTACAGAAGCTGACCTTGCTGGACTATCCCGGAAATATGGCTTGTACGGTGTTTACCGGTGGCTGTAATTTCCGCTGTCCGTTCTGTCACAATCGAAGCCTGGTCTTCCTGAACGAGAATGATTCCGAGATCGCAGTCGAGGATATCTTTGACTTCCTCAAGGGGAGGAACAAGATCCTGGATGGCGTGTGTATCACGGGTGGTGAGCCTTTGTTACATAAGGGGATCAGAGAATTCATTGAAAGAGTCAGAGCTCTGGGCCTCAAGGTGAAGCTGGATACCAACGGTTCCAACTATGAGATGCTGAAGCAGCTGATCGATGAGGGGCTTGTCGATTATGTGGCGATGGACATCAAGAATTCTCCGAAGAAATATGCGATGACCATCGGTATGGAGAACTATGACCTCAGTGAGGTCGAAAAAAGCAAAGACCTTCTTCTGGAAGGCAAAGTGGAATACGAATTCCGTACGACTGTCGTGAAGGATTTTCATGAAGTCTCGGACTTCGAAGAGATCGGAAAGTGGATCAAGGGTGCAAAGCACTACTATCTGCAGAACTTCGAAGATCACGGGACATGCATTAAGGAAGGACTTGGTGAGGTTGGCCTTGATGTATTGGAACAGATGAAAGAAAAAGTCAGTGCGTACGTTGAAGATGTGGATATCAGAGGGATAAAGGAGTAATTTTATGTACCGCGTAGTAAAAAGAGATGGAAAAGTAGTAGATTTTGATCTGAGCAAGATCTCAGATGCGATCACAAAGGCGTTTGATGCCTGCAAGAAGGAGTATCATCCTGATGTAATCAACCTCTTGGCCTTGAGAGTCACTTCCGACTTCTCATCCAAGGTAAAGGATGAAAAGGTAACTGTTGAAGATATTCAGGACTCAGTTGAAAAGACACTTTCTGAGGCCGGTTATCCGGATGTTGCCAAGGCTTATATCCTCTACAGAAAGCAGAGAGAAAAGGCCAGAAATATATCGACAACGATGCTGGACTACAAGAAGCTCGTCGATTCTTATGTCAATGCGATCGACTGGCGTGTCAAGGAAAATTCAACTGTCACATATTCTGTCGGCGGTCTGATCCTTTCCAATTCCGGCGCTGTCACAGCCAACTACTGGCTTTCAGAAGTATATGATGACGAGATCGGCACAGCTCACAAGGATGGCGATATGCATATCCATGACCTGAGCATGCTGACAGGCTATTGCGCAGGCTGGTCTTTGAAACAACTCATCCAGGAAGGTCTGGGCGGTGTCAATGGCAAGATCACTTCCACACCGGCAAATCACCTGTCAACTCTGTGCAACCAGATGGTCAACTTCTTGGGTATCATGCAGAATGAATGGGCTGGCGCTCAGGCATTCTCATCATTCGATACCTATCTGGCACCGTTCGTCAAGATCGACAACCTTTCCTACAAGGAAGTCAAGCAGAATATCCAGTCTTTCATCTATGGCGTCAATACACCTTCCAGATGGGGAACTCAGGCTCCGTTCACCAATGTCACATTGGACTGGACTGTTCCTGAAGACCTGGCTGATCAGTATTGCATCGTCGGCGGCAGAACTTTGGACTTCAAGTACAAGGACTGCAAGAAGGAAATGGATATGGTCAACAAGGCTTTCATCGAGGTCATGATCGAGGGCGATGCCAATGGCAGAGGCTTCCAGTATCCGATCCCGACTTACTCCATCACCAGAGATTTCGACTGGTCAGAGACTGAGAACAACAAGATGCTGTTTGAAATGACAGCCAAATACGGTACGCCTTATTTCTCAAACTATGTCAATTCCGACATGAAGCCGTCTGATATCAGATCGATGTGCTGCAGACTCAGACTTGACCTTAGAGAACTGAGAAAGAAATCCGGTGGTTTTTTCGGATCAGGCGAATCGACAGGTTCCGTCGGTGTCGTAACCCTCAACCTGCCTAGACTTGCTTATCTGTCAAGAGACAAGGAAGACTTCTATAAGAGATTGGACAACCTGATGGACATCGCAGCCAGATCGCTGCATGTCAAGAGAGAAGTTATCACCAAACTGCTCGACAACGGTCTCTATCCTTATACCAAGAGATACCTTGGCACTTTCAACAACCACTTCTCAACGATCGGTCTGGTCGGTATGAATGAGGCTTGTCTGAATGCCAACTGGCTCAGAAGAGATCTGACGGATCCGCTTGCTCAGGAATTTGCAGTTGAAGTACTCAACTACATGAGAAAGAGACTGGTCAACTATCAGGAGATGTACCACGATCTGTACAACCTGGAAGCTACTCCGGCTGAATCGACAGCTTACAGACTGGCAAAGCATGACAAGGAAAAATATCCTGATATCATCACTGCAGGCAAGGAAGGAGAGACTCCTTACTACACGAACTCTTCCCATCTGCCGGTAGGCTATACGGAAGATATCTTCTCTGCTCTGGATGTTCAGGATCAGTTACAGACCCTCTACACTTCAGGTACAGTATTCCACTGCTTCTTAGGTGAAAAACTGCCTGACTGGAAGGCTGCAGCCAACCTGGTCAAGAAGATCTCTGACAACTACAAGCTTCCTTACTACACGATGTCTCCGACATATTCGATCTGTCCGGAACACGGCTACATCACAGGCGAGGCTTATACCTGCCCGAAGTGTGGCAAGAAGACGGAAGTCTGGTCAAGGATCACCGGTTACTATCGTCCGGTTCAGAACTGGAACGATGGCAAGGTTCAGGAATTCAAGCATCGTAAGGAATATAACATCGCTTCTTCTGTCATGAAGGCAAGAGATATCATGAATGATGTCGTCGAGGCTAAAAAGGAAGAAGAGACAAAGGTCACAACCGGCTTTGATATCCCGACGATCTATGTCCAGGATCATTGCCCGAAGTGCAAGGGTGCTGAGCAGCGTTTACAGGTCTCAGGCATCGAGCACAGGATCGTCAACTGTACTGAAAACATGGATGAAGCAAGAAGGCTGAATCTGACAGAGACTCCGACGATCGTTGATCCGGATGGAACGATGTTCGTAGGTGCCAATGCGGCAGCTGACTGGATGAAGTATCACAACAGCAAATAAAAACATTCAAGCCCGCTGATGCGGGCTTTGAACTCAGAGGACGCAATATGGAAAAGATTTATGATGTACTGGTAGTCGGTGGAGGACCTGCGGGTCTGACAGCCGCATTATATGCCTTAAGAAACGGCAAGTCGGTCATGACTGTTGAAAAGGCAGTTTTCGGCGGACAGATCGTCAATTCTCCTAAAGTAGAGAATATCCCGGGTTTTGAATCGATCTCCGGTGATGAGTTTGGTGATCTGATGTTGAATCAGGTCATGAAACAGGGTGGCGAAGTGACTTTTGATGAAGTCAAGAAGATCGAAGCGGATGGCGATGAGACGGTCGCTTATCTGGATATGGGTGAACCGATCAGATCCAAGACAGTCATCCTGGCAACGGGAACGACACACCGCACTTTGGGTTTGGAGAATGAGGAAGCCCTCATTGGCAAGTCCATTCATTTCTGTGCAGTCTGCGATGGCAACTTCTACAAGGACAAGACCGTCGTCATGGTCGGCGGAGGCAATTCCGCTTTCGTTGAGACGGGCCATCTTCTGGACATCTGTTCCAAGGTCATCATGTTGCAGGATCTGCCGTTCTTTTCTGCAGAACAGAAACTGCAGGAACAGATCCTTTCAAATCCGAAGCTTGAAGCGCATACCGGTACAAAAGTCCTTTCCTATGAAATGGGTGATGGCAAGCTGATCGGTGTCAGATATCTGGAGAATGATACCGAACGTTTTGTTGCTTGTGATGGCGTCTTCCTGGCTGTCGGCCTGATCCCTGACAACGGCAATTTCGTCAACGTGGCAGATCTCGATGAAAGAGGCTATTTCAGTGCTGACGAATATGGCAAGACCAAGACTGCCAACATCTTTGTGGCAGGGGATTGTCGAACAAAATCTCTGCGTCAGGTCGCTACTGCCTGTTCCGATGGTGCCAATGCGGCGATCATGGCTTGCGCATATCTGCGATAGTGATACATCAAACCTGCATGATTGCAGGTTTTTTTGTTTTATAATGGATTTAAATAATAAGAGGATCATTTATGAAGATCGTATTAGAACATCTGACAAAAAAATTTATCTCCAGGCGTGATAAGAACGAAATCGTTACCGCTGTCAATGATTTTGATTTTGAGATCCCTGATGGCAAGCTCGTAGGTCTTTTAGGGCCATCGGGTTGCGGCAAATCGACGACTTTGAATCTGATCTGCGGTCTGGAAACACCGACTTCCGGAAAGATCTTTTTCGGAGATCTCGATGTGACCAATCTCCCTCCGGAAAACAGAGGTGTCGGCATGGTTTTCCAGAACTATGCTTTATATCCCCACCTGAGCGTCAGGGACAACATTTTGTTCCCGTTACAGAACCTGAAGGGTGCAGACAAGCTAAGTAAGGAAGAGATGGAAAAAAGAGCGATGGAAGCGGCAAGGATCGTATCTATCGATGAACTGATGGCCAGAAAGCCAAGTGAGCTTTCCGGTGGCCAGCAGCAAAGAGTTGCGATCGCAAGAGCCTTGGTCAAGACTCCTGGAGTTTTACTTCTGGATGAGCCGTTAAGCAATCTGGATGCAAGACTCAGACTGCAGACCAGAGAACAGATCAGAAGGATACAGAAAGAGACGGGGATCACGACGATCTTCGTCACCCATGACCAGGAAGAGGCGATGTCGATCTCCGATCTGATCATCGTCATGAAATCAGGCATCCTTCAACAGATCGGCAAGCCACAGGAAGTTTACAATGATCCGGTCAACCTTTTCGTTGCCAGATTCTTAGGCAATCCGGCGATCAACGTCTTTGACGGTTACATCAAAGATCACAAGGTCTATATCGGCGAAGACGTCGTAGGCGAAAGGGACGCAGAAGATCAGGAAGTCAGCATCGGTATCCGTCCGGAGGCTTTCATTCCGGATGAAAAAGGTCCTTTCAGATGTGTCTTTGACCGAGTTGAGACGACCGGCAGGGATACCAGTATCGTCTGTCACAATGAAAAGTGCACTTCCGATGAGGATGTCAGAGCCATCGTTTCTGCGGATGAAAAACTCAATCATGAAGACGGCATCATCCGTTTCTCATTGAAACCATATAAAGTTCATGTCTTCTCAAAGGAAGATGAGAGAGTGATCAGATGAGTCGCAACAACAATCTGAAAGCTTGGCTATACCTTTTGCCGGCACTTATATTCATCGGCGTTTTCATGGTCTATCCTCTGATCGATGTTTTCGTCTATTCGTTTGAGGAAGGCTATAATTTCGCTTCCCAGACTTATCAGGGGATCGGCTTATACAATTATTCCTATGTCTTACATGATCCTTATTTCATGCAGGCGATCAAGAATACTTTTATCCTGGTCATTATTACTGTACCGTTATCTACCGGGATCGCATTACTGATATCGCTGGCTTTGAATTCAGTGAAGAAGTTCAAGGATCTCTTCCAGACGATCTTCTTCTTGCCTTATGTGACCAATACATTGGCAGTTGGACTGGTATTCATGATCCTGTTCAAGAAGACGGCTTATTCGGAAGGGCTGATCAACTTGCTGTTGAACAGTTTCGGTATCTCTTCGATCGATTTCATCGAAGGACCGTATTGGGCAAAGATGTTCGTGCTGTGTTTCTATACGATCTGGGTGGTATTGCCTTTCAAGATCCTGATACTTACTTCCGCTTTGGCTTCTGTCAATAAGGATTACTACAATGTCGCCAGAGTAGATGGTACTTCTAAATGGCGCATCTTCTACAAGATCACTTTGCCGATGATATCACCGTCATTGTTCTACCTGGTGATCACCGGTTTTATTGGCGCATTCAAGGCGTATTCGGATGTCGTCGCACTGTTTGGGATCGATCTCAATGGTGCAGGCATGAATACGATCGTCGGTTATGTCTATGATATGTTGTATGGAAATTCGGGAGGTTATCCGTCGTTTGCTTCAGCGGCAGCGCTGATCCTGTTTGCGATCGTTTTGACGATCACTGTCATCAATCTCCTTGTTTCCAGAAGGAATGTCCATTACCGTTAAGATTATGAATGAAATAGAACAGATCAGGCAACTGGAAAAAAAGAGTAAAGTGAGAAACATCCTGTGGACGACAGCGATTTTTGTGCTGTTAATCTTCTGGGCGATCATCGTTTTATTCCCATTCTATTGGATGTTGCTGACATCACTTAAATCCTACAGTGCCTATAACAGTGAATATATCCCGCAGTTCTTTACTTTATCACCGACGATAGAGAACTATATCCGGGCTTTTACGGCGGTGCCTCTGGCGAAGTATTTCACCAATACGATCATCTTCACTGTGGTCACCACAGCATTGATGATGGTCGTCGTGGTATTGTCGGCATTTGCCTTCTCCAGGCTTGAATTCAAGGGGAAGGATCTCGTATTTACATTATTCTTATCATTGATGATGATCCCGAATGAACTGGTCATCATCACCAATTTCGTTACGATCACCAATGCGGGTTTAAGAAACTCGTTTGCGGGTCTGATCTTGCCAAGTATCACAAGTATCTTCTATATCTATCTGCTGAAAGAGAATTTTGAACAGATCCCGGAAGAATTATACAAGGCGGCAAAGGTGGATGGAACCAGTGATTTTAAATATCTCTGGAAGGTCATGATCCCGATCTGCAGGCCGACGATCGTCACTGTTCTGATATTAAAAGTCATTGAGTGCTGGAACTCTTATGTCTGGCCTAGACTGATCACCGATGATGAGAATTACTTCCTTGTATCAAACGGTATCCAGACGATACGTGAATCCGGTTTTGGCAGAGAAAACATTCCGGCGATGATGGCGGCTGTCGTCGTCATTTCCGTTCCGCTGATCATCATCTTCTTAATCTTCCATAAGAAGATCATGGAGGGTGTTTCCAGAGGAGGTACGAAGGGATGAGAAAGTTATTATTGATTCTTGCTTCACTTCTCATGGTTTTGGGTTTATGCGGCTGTCATGGTTCAAAGGGCAGTTCGGCTTTTGTGATCCCTGAGGAATTTGATGAAAGCAGATCTTATGAGATCAGCTTCTGGGCAAAGAACGATACCAATATCAATCAGGTCAATGTCTATAAGAAGGCGATTGAGGATTTTGAGAAGATCTATCCTGATATCAAGGTCAATCTGAAGCTCTATACCGATTATTCGCGTATCTACAACGATGTCATCACCAATATTTCGACCAATACGACACCAAATGTCTGTATCACTTATCCTGACCACATTGCGACATATATGACCGGAAGCAATACTGTCGTCTGTCTCAATGAATTACTGGAAGATGAAAGATACGGCTTGGGCGGAAGTGAAGTGAAGTTTGATGCGCCGAAAAAGGATGAGGTAGTAAAGGAATTCCTGGATGAATGTATCATCAGCGGGGATTACTACGCACTTCCTTTCATGCGTTCTACTGAGGCTTTGTATGTCAATAAGACCTATGTGGAAAAGCTGGGTTATGAATTAAAGGATGTCATCAGCTGGGATGAGATCTTCGAGATCTCGGAAGCTGCATTGGCAATGGATGGTGATGGCAACTATCTGGTCAACGATCAGAAGGTCATGATCCCATTCATCTATAAGTCAACTGACAATATGATGATCTGTATGTTGAAACAGATCGATGGGGAGTATTCCGATGATGACGGAAACATCCTGATCTTCAACGATACGACAAAGGATCTCTTGTATGAGATCAGTAAACATGCCAAGACAGGTGCGTTCTCAACGTTCAAGATCTCTTCCTATCCGGCAAACTTCTTGAATGCAGGACAGTGCATCTTTGCGATCGATTCCACGGCTGGCGCAACCTGGATGGGTTCCAAGGCTCCGCTTCTGGATATTCCGGAAGATCAGCTGGTGGATTTTGAAACAGCAGTCCTTCCGATACCGCAGTTTGATGAAGGAAACATGAAGATGATCTCTCAGGGTCCGTCTTTGTGTATCTTCAACAAGAGTGATCCGCAAGAGGTATTGGCTTCGTGGTTATTTGCGCAATATCTGATCTCCAATGATGTTCAGATCGCATACAGTGAAACGGAAGGCTATGCGCCTGTTACATATAAAGCACAGAATGATCCGGTGTATCAGGATTATCTGAATGCGCCATACGATGAAAAGGAACACTATGAAGTCAAGATCGAGGCTTCAAAACTATTGATCGATCATGTTTCCGATACTTTCGTCACATCGGTATTCAACGGTTCTGCATCTTTGAGAGATGCAGCAGGTTCTCTGATCGAGAACGCATGTCGTTCCGCAAGAAGGAATGAGACGATCGATGATGCGTATTTCACAAACTTATATGAAAAGGTCACATCGCTCTATCATCTGGATCAGAGTTCTGCAGTATCGACAGGCGGCGATCTGGGTCCGCTTCCTTCAACAGCGAAGGCTTTACTGATGTCGCTGGGCTTTGCCTGGATCTGTATCGGAATCTATTATTTCAAGAATATGGCAAAGGGTTCAAAATAGTAGCCATAAAATATCTGTGTTATCATAATATTGTTCTCTAGGAGGGAAAAAAGATGAAAAAATTACTTACAGTTTTATTCGCTTTATGCATGATCCTGTCTCTGGCAGGCTGTGCAAAGAAGGAAGAAGTAGCTCCAGCTCCTGCGTTTGATCCAAGCGAAAAGTCTGAGGGTGTCATGACCTATGCGGAATACGCTGCAGCTGCACTTGATTCAGAGGTCGTGATCGAAGGTTTCGTTCAGGCTGCTCAGTCTTACTGGAACGGCGCAAAGCTCTATGTTGCAGATCCTGACGGCGCTTACTTCGTTTATTGCGATGGTAAGGGCGAGGATGTCAACATTTCCGAAGATGATTTTGCCAAGGTCGTTGTTTCTACCGACTATTCCGATGGTTGGGTAGGCAAGGGAACCGGCGCAAAGGTCCAGGTCAAGGGTACGAAATCCGAGTGGTCTGGCGAAGTTGAGATCTCTTATGCGACAGTTACAGTCCTTGATTCCGACACATGGCTTGCGGATGCAGAAGATGTCACTGCTTTATTAGGCAAGGATGAACTCGCTGACAAGATGAACAAGCTGGTCAAGTTCTCCGGTATGACAGTTGAGCCTTCAACAGCAGCTGATGGCAGCGAAGTTGCATTCCTTTACAACTGGGATGGATCAGGTACGCCAGGCAGCGATATCTACTTCAACGTTTCTGTAGATGGTCAGGTTTACAACTTCACAGTTGAATCTTATCTGGCTTATGATGGTTCTGATGTATACGAGGCTGCAGAGGCTCTCAACATCGGTGATGTCGTCGATCTGGAAGGTTTTTTATACTGGTACAACGGCGCAAATCCGCACATCACATCGATTACAGTCAAATAGTTATTTTGTATGAAAAGGAAGGTATCATAATCCTTCCTTTTTAGTTCTTTTTGTATCAAATCTTATACAAAATCATAGGAAAAACCTTATAATATAAATGTAGTCATAAAATAGGAGGAAAAATTTAATTATGGCAGTAAAAGTTGCGATTAATGGCTTCGGACGTATCGGTAGATTAGCTTTCCGTCAGATGTTCGGTGCTGAGGGCTATGAAGTTGTTGCAATCAACGATTTAACAAGCCCAAAAATGTTGGCAAATTTATTAAAGTATGACTCTGCTCAGGGTGGATACTGCGGTAAGTTTGGCGAGAACCTTCACACAGTTTCTTCAAAAGAACCTGAACTGGAAGAAGACGGCAAGACTGTAAAGGTTCCTGGTTCCATCACTGTTGATGGCAAGGAAATCACTATCTATGCTATGCCAAAAGCAGCTGATTTACCTTGGGGTGAATTAGATGTTGATGTCGTATTAGAGTGCACAGGCTTCTATACTTCAAAGGCAAAGGCACAGGCTCACCTGGATGCTGGTGCTAAGAAAGTTGTCATTTCTGCTCCTGCAGGCAATGACCTTCCGACAATTGTTTACAATGTCAACCATCAGACTCTGACAAAAGAAGACAAGATCATCTCTGCTGCTTCTTGTACAACTAACTGTCTGGCACCTATGACTCAGGCTCTTAACGACTATGCTCCGATCCAGTCTGGTATCATGACAACTGTTCATGCTTACACAGGCGATCAGATGATCTTAGACGGACCGCACAGAAAAGGCGATCTGCAGAGAGCAAGAGCTGGTGCTGCTAACATCGTTCCTAACTCAACAGGTGCTGCAAAGGCTATCGGTCTGGTAATCCCTGAACTCAACGGCAAGCTCATCGGTGCTGCACAGAGAGTTCCGACTGTTACCGGTTCTACAACAATCCTTCACGCTGTTGTCAAGGGCGCTGACGTAACTGTTGAAGGCATCAACGAAGCTATGAAGGCTCATGCGAATGAATCATTTGGCTACACTACTGAAAAACTCGTTTCTTCCGATATCATCGGTATGAGATTCGGTTCGCTGTTCGATGCTAACCAGACAATGGTTGCTCCTATGGGCGACGGTTCTTTCCTGGTACAGGTTGTTTCTTGGTACGATAACGAAAACTCTTACACATCACAGATGGTAAGAACGATCAAGTACTTCGCTGAATTAGGTTAATCGTTATTCAACGATCGTTCTAATGATGTAAAGATGGGTGGATATTAGATCCATCCATCTTTATTTTTATGTTCTGTAGGACTATCATTAGTTTATAAGCAAAGGAAAATAAGTTATGAAAAACAAAGTTGATTTTAAAGCGTTGCTGATCACTATCGTCGGTTTTATCGCTGTATGGAATGTCCTGGACTTCCTGTGGTGCACTCTTATCACAAAGGTGCCTTATCATTTTTCAATGAGCCAGGATATGTTGACACCGTTACTTCTGGTGATCCTGATTCAGGGTGTTCAGATGGTGACGAAGAAGTAAAACCAAGCGAGTCACACGGGAGGCTGAGCTTCCTTTTTTTGTGCTTTCATTTCCATATGGAACTATAATAAATGATGGTATTGGATATGAAGATACTGGAAAAACTGGATGAAAAATATGGAAACAGTTCTCTATGGCAATTCGTCAAATTCAATCTGGCCGGCTACAGTATTTCTTTTGTACAGCTGGTTTTGGCGAATCTTCTGCCTTTTGTGCTCAACGGTTTTGATCAGAAACTGCCTGTGCTTCTGAGATCATTTTTTGATCCTAGTGTATTGTTTGACAAACAAAGCAGATATGTGGTCGATGGCGTCGTCACATGGGCTTATGTATTGCCGTTTTTCTTTTCCAATCTGATCGCCAATATCTACGGGTATTTCATCAACAGGAAAACTGTTTTCAAGAAACGGGGAAACAGAAGAGGGATAGTGCTATATTTTATCGTGCTGATCACGCTGATCTTTGTATCGACGTGGATCCAGGGCAGGATCACTGCTTTCTTTATGAAAGGATCTTTGGCATTTCTTGCCAGGACGATCGCTGCTAGTGCAGCCGGGATCTTCCAGGTACTTGTTCTGTTTCCTTTGGAAAAATATGTGATATTCAAGGAGTAGTTTATGTCTAAGGTAAGTATCATCGTGCCGGTCTATAACGGTGCAAAGTCACTCAGAAGATGCGTGAATTCCATATTGGCTCAGGATCACAAGGATATCGAGGTCATACTGGTGGATGATGGAAGCAAGGATGAATCCTTTGCGATCATTTCCGAATATGCGAAAAAGGATGAAAGAGTCGTTGCGATACACAAAGATAACAGCGGTGTTTCTTCAACAAGGAATGTGGCTTTATCTTTGGCCAAGGGAAAGTATATCCAGTTCATCGATGTGGATGACTACCTGCCTTTTGATTCGACCAAGCTGATGCATCGGGCAATGGAGGAGAACGATTGCGATATGGTGATTTCTGATTTCTATCGGGTCATCGACGACAAGGTTTCCAAGAAGGGTTCGATCAAAAAGGGTGGTCTGATCTTGAGAAGTGAATATGCGGATAAGATGTTGCTTTCACCTGCGGATTTCTATTATGGAGTTCTCTGGAATAAGATGTATCGCAAGCAGATCATCGATGACTATCAGTTGGCAATGGATGAAAATATCTCTTATTCCGAGGATGCGATCTTCAATCTGCAGTACCTTTTGCATTGCGATCGGATCTTTGTGCTGAAGTCTCCTGTCTATTACTACGTCAAGACAGAGGGTTCTCTTGTTTCCAAGAATATGAATGTATCCAGTACAGTCAAGATGAAGACGAGTGTCATCAGATACTACGATGCTTTCTATAAACAGATCCTGGATAAGGATGACTATGAGGCAAGAAAGCCAATCATCTACGGCTATCTTCTGGCCGTTTCAAGAGATGCTTTGGCTTTGCCGGTGATCGATGATACAAAGAAACTGGGTGAAGAAAACGGAGGATTGTTTGATCTGGAGTCAAATGTGGCTTCGGAACTTCAGTTTGACCGATTGTCTTCTGCGGTATTCGATCAGATCTTAAATGCAGTAGGGACACAGAACGATCTTGAATTCAATGATATCAGGATCCTTTACTATCTCTATAAGAGGAATAAGGCTGCGACTGTCGATCAGATCGCTGCTGCTTGTGAACTCAATAATGCCATGTGTATGTTGTCACTGACGAAACTTCTGACAGGTCCGTATCTCAAGATCGCTGATATCCGCATCTTTTCTGAAGACAAGGTCTTCTATGAATATGTATCTTCTGCTCTGGATCTGCGTTTCGATCAGGCGGAAGAGGATTTCCGTTCCCTGTTGTATGATGGTTTGAGCATCGAGGATCTTTCTGCTTATGCAAAGATCAGGAAACATATCTTTGGAAATCTCAAGAAGACGATCATCAAGTAGGGTATAATGTAACTATGAAACTGAAAAGCCGTTTTGTAATGATACTGTTGCTTTCGACGATGCTGGTGCTGACTTTTTTAGGTGCACTGACTTTGAAGAGAGAAGATAAGAACGAAAAAGAAACGATCGTAGAACCTGTTGCACCGACAGACGATACAAAGAAGGTACCGACTACTTTCAAGGGAAAGATCGATGATGAGTTTTCTGTTGATAAGGAAGTGATGGATCTCATCATTTCCTATATGGATGCCTATTATAAATCTCTATATACATTGGAAAAGGAAGATATGTCTTCTCTGTTTGAGAATGATCTGATGGCTGCCATTTCCGATCGGGCGATCTCTCTGGTCGTCGATACCAGAAAAGACAGAGATTTTGATTTCACCATGAACAAGGCACATTATGATCTCAAGGTCATCGATTATGCCAAAGAGGGTGATGTCTATCGCGTGGATATTTTAGAAGATGACTACATGAGCTTTGCTTTCTTGGAGGGGATCGAGTCACAGGCGTTTGATATCGAAAACTATTTCAAGATCGTCAAGACAGATAGCGGTTATAAGATCAGGGATCTGGAGAAGGTCCAGGGTTACTATATGACTTTCTATGATGATGTCGATTCGATCGAAAAAGTGGATTCACTTTATGCATATTACAGAAAACAGCTGAAGGATATGCAGGCTTACAATGATGAAGTCTTAAAGGTCAAGGCAGCTGAAAAGCCTTATGTTCCATCAAAGACAGTGAAGAGCCAATATGACCGCAACAAGGCAGTCGCTTATGCGGATACCTATTACCATGAGCGCAATCCGAAGTGGTACAACTTCACCGATGAAGGCGGCAATTGTCAGAACTACGCTTCTCAATGCATGCTGGAAGGCGGGATCGAGATGGATTTTGATGGTGATGAACAGTGGAAGTGCTACATCAATGATCCGGAATATGATCCTTTCATCAATGAAGATCCGACTCCGGAAGGAAGGACGAGGTCCTGGGTCAATGTCGGTTATTTCTACAATTATGCCAAGTGGAATGAGGGCAAGGGTCTATCGGCAGAGGTGAATGTCAACCTCTATTATGCGCAACCGGGTGATATCATCCTTGTCGGGAACAACGGTTTAGGTCATACGACCATCGTTTCCAAGGTGATCGGCAATCATGTCCTGGTGGATTCCAACAGTATCGATATGAAGGATTATCCGATCGATGCGTATACCTATACGGATATCATGCTGATCAAGATATTGGGCAGTAACTGAGGCGACGAAAGTCGCTTTTTTAATGAGTGATAATCAATTGCCAATGTTTAGCACTCTTATTGACTGAGTGCTATAAATGGTTATAATAGAGTAGTGTAGGGAGGAGTTTTAAGATGATAAAACCTTTATATAATAATGTTTTATTAAAAAAAGTTGAAGCATCAAATGAAACTGTCAGCGGTATCATCATCTCTCAGAAAGAGAAAAATGAGGAGTATGCGATCGTTGCAGCAGTCAGCGGATGCAAGGAGATCAAGATAGACGATAAGGTCTATGAAATGCCTTTGAAGAAGGGCGATAAAGTTATGTATAAGAAGTATTCCGGCACGGAGGTAAAAGACGGTGAGACGGAATATATCCTGATCAAGGCCGAGGATATTCTGGCCATTGTGGAATAGGAGGAGTTTATGGCAAAGATAGTTAAGTATTCCAAGGATGCCAGAGAGTCCGTTTTAAAGGGTGTTGATACTCTGGCCGATGCAGTTAAGATCACATTGGGTCCAAAGGGCAGGAACGTCATCCTGGACAAGGGTTACGGTTCACCGATGATCGTCAACGATGGTGTGACGATCGCCAAGGAGATCGAACTGGAAGATACATTTGAAAACATGGGTGCCAAGATGATCTATGAGGTCGCAAACCACACCAATGATTCTGCAGGTGACGGTACGACGACTGCAACATTACTGGCACAGTCCATGATCCATTCCGGTCTGGATGCCGTTGAAAAAGGCGCCAATCCGGTTTTACTGAGAGAAGGCATCGAGCTGGCTTCCAAGAAAGTTTCCGAGAAACTTTTAAGCAACGCCAGAAAGATCGATTCTTCTGCTGAGATCGCCAACGTTGCAGCTGTCTCTTCCGGTTCGGAAGAAGTCGGTAAGATCGTTTCTGAAGCGATGGAAAAGGTCGGCAAGAACGGCGTCATCAACGTTGATGAATCCAAGGGCTTCGATACTTCTCTGGAAGTGACGGAAGGTTTGAGATATGACAAGGGCTATATTTCACCATATATGGTATCCGACAGAGAAAAGATGCTGGTGGAAATGGAAAATCCTGCGATCTTAGTTACTGATCAGAAGATCTCCACGATCCAGGATGTATTACCGGTACTCGAACAGATCGTTCAGGCAAACAAGCCGTTACTGATCATTGCGGATGATCTGGAGAATGAAGTCGTTTCTACTCTGATCGTCAACAAATTAAGAGGTACATTCAATGTCGTAGCGACCAAGGCTCCGGGATTCGGTGACAACCAGAAGAATAATCTGCAGGATATCGCGATCCTGACCGGTGCGACATTCGTTTCCAAGGATCTGGGCATGCAGCTCAAGGATATGACGATGAAGGATCTCGGTTCCGCTAAGAAGGTCATCGTTGAGAAGGAACATACGACGATCATCGACGGTACAGGTTCCAAGAAGGCTTTCAAGGAAAGAGTTGCGGAGATCCAGAATCTGATCGAAAGAAGTACTTCCGATTATGATAAGAAGAATCTGAAAGAGCGTCTGGCAAAGCTGACCAATGGCGTTGCAGTCATCAAGGTCGGTGCGACGACGGAATCAGAACTCAAGGAAAAGAAACTGCGTATCGAGGATGCGTTGAATGCGACAAGAGCTGCCATTGAAGAAGGTATCGTTACCGGTGGCGGCTGCGCTCTCATGAGTATCTACAAGGATCTCAAGGATAAGGTCAAGGCTGATGACAGCGATGTCCAGAAGGGTATCTCCATCGTCTTCAAGGCTTTATCTCAGCCGTTATATCAGATCGCTGAGAATGCCGGACATAACGGTAAGGATATCGTAGACAAGCAGCTGTCTCAGAAGTCGAATGTCGGTTTTGATGCCAAGAGCGGTGAGTGGGTCGATATGTACAAGGCCGGTATCGTTGATCCGTGCAAGGTCACAAGATCCGCATTGCTCAATGCTGCATCGATCGCCGGTCTGATGATCACGACAGAAGCTGCTGTCGGTACGATCAAAGAACCGGAACCGGCAATGCCTGCCGGCGGTATGGGCGGAATGTACTAAGCTCAAAAATAATAGAATCAAATGATAAAAGCTCCTGGCTCATATATGACCGGGAGCTTTTGTGTTATACTTTGTAAAAAAAGGAGGTACTTTCATGCCTGCTGGAGGAAGAGGTCTTGGTCCGAGAGGATTTCTGACCGATGAAGAAAAAGAGAATGCACCAAAACTGACAAAGGATCTGATCATCAGGATCCTGAAATATCTTTTACCATACTGGTTTCAGCTGCTGATCGTTTTTGCGATCATCATCTTATCTTCGGTATTGGGATTACTGCCTTCTCTGATCACGGCTAGGATCATCGATGATGCGATATTGGGCAAGGATATGACATTGCTGATACAGCTGGTCATTCTGGCGATCATCACGCTGGCGATCTCCAATATCGTCGGAGTCTTGGAATCCTATATCAACAGTTGGGTCTCACAGCGCATCGTTTTCGATATGAAGAATGAGATGTTTTCTCACTTGCAGAGTATGCCGCACTCCTTCTTCACTTCGGAGAAGCAGGGCGATATCATCACGAGGATGAATTCGGATATCTCGGGTGTGGCGACAGTCATCTCCCATATCCTGACCAATATCATTTCCAATGTCTGTACAGTGCTTACGACGATCGTTGCGCTGTTCAAGATCGATGCCAAGCTGTCTCTGATCGGTATTTTGGTTATTCCTCTACTGGTCTTACCGACAAAGTCTGCCGGCAAGAACAGATGGCAGCTTCTTTCGCAATCAAGGGAAAAGGATGATGAGCTCAACGATGTCATCAATGAGTCCTTATCCGTTTCCGGTTCCTTGCTGATCAAACTGTTTGCGCAAGAAGATATTATCAACAGGAAATTTGAAGATATCAACAAGGAAGTCATCAGACTTTCCGTCAAGGAATCAAGAGCCGGTTCGTGGTTTCGAGTCGTGATGGGTATCTTCACCAATCTGGGACCATTGCTGATCTATCTGGCAGGCGGTTATCTGATCATCGTGCTTCATGATGAGGCGATCTCTGTCGGTACGATCACAGCCACTGTCAATATGATCAACAGATTGTATCGTCCGGTAGAATCCTTATTGAATGTCTCTGTCGACCTGACCAGATCGATGGCTTTATTTACCAGGATCTTCTCATACCTCGATATGGATCCCGAGGTCAAGAATGCGGAAATCACCTTCAAGCCTTCTTTTGAAAACAGGGCGGATATCTCCTATGAGAATGTCGAGTTCTATTATTCCAAGGATATTCCTTTGATCAAGGACCTTTCATTCTATGTCCCTACGGGAAAGATGTATGCGATCGTCGGTCCTTCCGGTTCGGGAAAGTCGACTGTCGTCAATCTGCTTCCGCGTCTTTATGATGTAAAAGGCGGTGCAGTCAGGATCAACGGCGTTGATGTGAAAAGCATCGAACTTTCCTATCTGCGTTCCAATATCGGCATGGTGACGCAGGAAGCTTATATGTTCAACGGCACGATCAGGGAGAATCTGCTGTTTGCCAAGGCTGATGCGAGTCAAGAAGAACTGGAGAACGCATGTAAGATCGCCAATATCCATGACTTCATCGTATCTCAGCCGGACGGCTATGATACGCAAGTCGGAAACAGGGGATTAAAGCTATCGGGTGGTGAGAAACAGAGACTTTCCATTGCCAGAGTCATATTGAAGGATCCGAAGATCCTCATCCTGGATGAGGCGACAAGTGCTTTGGATTCCATTTCCGAGTCTTCGATCCAGAGTGCTCTGGATGTACTGATGAAGGGCAGGACTTCGATCGTCATCGCCCACAGGCTTTCTACGATACTTCAGGCAGACAAGATCCTTGTCATTTCTGATGGAAGGATCGTGGAACAGGGCGGACATGAAGAACTGATCGCCAAAAACGGTGTTTATAAACAGTTATATGAGACACAATTCCGTAAAGTGATCGAAATGGAGAGCGCAAAATAGCACAATGTAAGGTTTTTCATGAAATATTATTGTAAATTTTCATGAAATGTAATTAATTTCACAGAATTTTCACATTTATCTTATATATTATCAGTGTAAAAAGTTTTTCATTTTTAATCCTTTAGAAAAAAG
The DNA here is from genome assembly GCA_017539025.1 of Erysipelotrichaceae bacterium. Lineage (GTDB taxonomy): Bacteria > Bacillota_I > Bacilli_A > Erysipelotrichales > Erysipelotrichaceae > Colivicinus. Next base: position 26,807 of record JAFYHT010000020.1, on the reverse strand, counting down.
AAATAGGACGAAGTCCTATTTTCTTTTTATTTATGTATAATAGTAGATGTGGCCCCATAGTCTAATGGATCAAACAATCCCCTCCTAAGGGATAGTTACAGGTTCGATTCCTGTTGGGGCCGCCATTTTTTTGTTTATATGGGCTTATGGCCCTTTTTCTTTTCTCAGCATATAATGTAGACATGAAGAGAAAAGATCGCAATCTGCATTTGGAAAAACTCAAGGGCGGTCTAGAAAGAAGTGAACAGGAAAAGATCGATGTCTTTTTTGATGCACTGGATCATCAGATCGATATGCCTTTATTGGGACAAAATCTATTGTACAGGCATTTTTATGATGGCTTTGATCATTATCTGTCTAAAGGATACAGTGTGGATGAGATCTGTAAGCTGATCGATGTCAGATATCTTGGAGATTTCTACAGAGGGGATCACAGGGTATCTTATTCTCTGGATAATGCGGCGATCGTCTATCCTTTGGGAATGAAATACGGGCAGATGCCGATGTTTCGACTGTCGGTGGAACTCAAGGAAAAGATCGATCCTGAATTGTTGCAGCTGGCTTTGGATTTCACGATACGGCGTTTTCCGACTTTTTCTGCTGTCATCAAGAGCGGTTTCTTCTGGCATTATCTCGAGACGGTGAATCATGTCATCAATGTGGAAGAAGAGAGTGATATCCCATGTAAGCCGATCTCGGTACTGCTAAGGACATACCGTTCCTTGCGAGTTCTTTATTATCACAAAAGGATCTCTGTCGAATTTTTTCATACGATCACCGATGGAACAGGTGGAATGGTCTTTCTTAAGACGCTGTTGAAAGAATATCTGCGATTGAAAGGGGTCACTGTCGGGGATGATGAGATGATCCTTGATATCAATGAAGAAGCAGATGAGAAAGAGTCAGTGAACGAATTCAGGAATGCGAGGGGAGACGCTTCACTGTCAACTTTTGTCGATAAGAAATCATTACAGGTCAAAGGCAAGCCTTCCCATCTGAATCTGAGAAGGATCGTTCATTATGAAATGGATGCGGATAAACTTCATAGTGTTGCAAAATCTTATAACGGTACGGTCACGGCTTATATCATCGCTTTGGAGTTTCTTGCGGCTGAAAAATGCGTGAAAAGAAAAGATGGGATCTTCAATATCCAGGTCCCTGTCAATATGAGAAAGTTCAATAAAAGCAAGACCTTGCGAAACTATTCGATGTATTTCAATGCGAGTATGGATCTGTCTGCTTTGCCTGAAAAAAGAAAACTTGTTGAAGAGATCTCAAGGCAGATCAGAGAAAAGGGTGATGAAAATACGATGAACCAGATGATGATGACTACCGGCAAGATCATCAAGTCACTGGCTCTTGTCCCGTTGTTCATCAAGGTACCGATCATGCAGATGGTGTATGGCTATCTGGCCAACAGTATCATCGGCTGTACGCTTTCCAATCTCGGTGTCGTAAAAGTACCGGAAGGGATGAAAGAGGCGATCGAGAAGTTCTATTTCTTCTTTGCGCCGGTCTCTCCTACCAGAGTATCAACTTCCATGGTCACGGTGAATGATACGACTGTTTTCACTGTCGTCAGAAACGGCAATGATCCTTGTTTTGAAGATGAACTGTATGAATTATTGAATGAAGATCATCTGATCGGAAAGATAGAAGGGAGTGTGGAATATGAATCCTAAGATCATCTATCCGATCCCGGAACGTCAGTCATCTTTCTATCGCGTCATGAGGGATATCGTCAGGATCTTATTCCTGGCAGCTGCTTTTGTCTGCGCCCTTGTCAATGTGCTTGTCAAAGGGAAAGCCTGGAGTATCATCGTCGTCTGGTCGCTGTTTTCTACCTGGCGCTTGATCTTTTCGGTGCGTCTGGTGGAATTCTCAGTCTTTTCTCACTTTGGCAAGCTGAGTTTCTATATCGTGGTCTTACTGATCCTGATCGATCGTTTCCTGGCTTCCGGGTGGGCGGAAACAGTCATTCCGATCGTACTGTTTGGAGATCTGCTGATCATGCTGGTGATATACTATGCGACTTATGACAGGAAACACAGACATCTGCTTTCGATCACTTGGCTGGGTTTGCTGAATCTGATCGCGATCCCTTATTCCATCCACAGCTGGCCGATCGAGAACTGGATCGCTTTTGCCTTTCTGGCAGCTTCTTTCCTCTTGTTTGTGGTGTTGATCATCATTGACAGGAAAGATCTCATCTATGAACTGAAAGTTCGTTTCATGACCGGTACGAAATAGGGCACTTCGTTTTACTTTGGATAGGCAAAATATTATACTGAACTTAGAGAAGAAAAAAAGGAGAAAACTATGGCTAATAAATACGCAGGAACAAAGACAGAAAAGAACCTGGAAGCTGCTTTTGCCGGAGAATCTCAGGCAAGGAATAAGTACACTTATTTCGCTTCCAAGGCAAAGAAAGACGGTTTCGAGCAGATCGCTGCGATCTTCTTAAAAACGGCTGAGAACGAAAAAGAACACGCCAAGATGTGGTTCAAGGAACTGGAAGGTATCGGTTCTACTGCTGACAACCTGAAGGCGGCAGCCGATGGTGAAAACTATGAGTGGACTGATATGTATGAAGGTTTCGCAAAGACAGCTGAAGAAGAGGGTTTCCCTGAGCTGGCAGCGAAATTCAGACTCGTTGGTGCGATCGAGAAACATCACGAGGAAAGATACAGATCTTTACTTTACAACGTAGAAAACAAGGAAGTATTTGAAAAGGGTTCCGTCAGGATCTGGGAATGCCGCAACTGCGGTCACATCGTGATCGGCACGGCTGCTCCGGAAGTCTGCCCGACATGCAATCATCCGCAGTCATACTTCGAAGTCAACGCTGAGAATTATTAAAATGAAAGAATCGCCTAGGCGATTCTTTTGATTTCTATATCATCGATCAATAGCGCAGCTGTCTTTTCAAAGTCTTCCGGATCGGAAGTGACCATGTAGATACGCTGCGCTTTTTTATTTTTGCTTAAGAGATCGTTTTCCTTGAGATATCTCTTTAATTCTGCGACGACGCAACGGGAAGAGGAGACGATCATCAGCCCCGGCATGATCTCTTTTGAAAGATTCCAGAGGATGTCGTAGTGAGTACAGCCAAGGATCAGGGTATCGATGTCTTTTTCTTTTAACGGTTCAAGATATTCCGCCAGGGTCTCTTTCATCTGTTTTGGATCTGACAGAAACATTCCTTTTTCGATCATCGGGACAAGTTTCGGACAGGCGATCGGATAGACTCTGTTTTTCTTATTTAAAGAATGAAGAGCTTCGACGTATTTTCCCGAATCGACTGTCGACTTTGTTGCGATGATACCGATGCGGTGATTGACGCTGAGTTCATCTGCCTGTAAAGCGGCTGCATTGATGACGCCGAAGATCGGAATGTCTTCATTGTATTTCTTCAGCACTTCTCTGGCATTGGCATCGGATGTATTGCAGGCGATGACGATCGCTTTGAGATCGTATTGTTTCAATACTTCGACGTTTTCCAAAGAGTAGGAGATGATCTCTTCCGTTGTTTTGTTTCCATAAGGCATATGGAGCGTATCACCTAAAAAGACGATGTTTTCATCGGGAAGCTGTCTGATGATCTCTTTTACGGTCGTTAATCCTCCTAAACCGGAGTCAAAAACGCCGATGTATTTCTTACTCATAATGAATTGACCAGCTGTTTGAAGTGGCGTCCTCTTTCTTCGTATCCGGAATACTGATCGAAGCTCGATGTTGTCGGGGAAAGTAAGACGATATCTCCGCTTTCTGCGATCTTGTTTGCCTCGTCAAGGGCTTGCTTCAGGTCAGAGACGACGATTGGATCTTCGATCAAGTCATGGGCGATGCGATGTCCGGCAGCGCCGTATCCGATGATCTTTTTGACACAACTCAGGTGTTTTCTCATCTCGGACATGTCGAGACCTTTTTCATAGCCGCCAACCAACAGGATAACACCTTTTTCAAAGGAATCAAGAGCTGTAATGGTGGCGTCGGTATTGGTACCTTTGGAGTCGTTATAGTATTTTACACCATTTAACTCTCTGACAAATTCAATGCGGTGTTCAACGCCTTTGAAATCTGAGATCGTAGAGACGATGTCTTCATTTGAGATCCCTAAGGCTTTGGCTGCCATGATGGCGATGATGATGTTCTGCCTGTTGTGTTTTCCAACCAGGCGGATGCATTCCAGAGGCAAGACTTTTTCATCATTGATCACCATGTATCCGTCTTCGATATGGCCATAGCTGTCTTTTCTGTCTAAGGAAAAGCCCTGGATCTGACAATGGATCGGATATCTTTCGATGTACTCTTTCAATACTTCATCATCTTCATTCAGGATGAAGATGTCATCTTCTTTCATATTGCGATAGACTTCCGTTTTGGACTTGTAGTAGGCGTCCAGAGAGCCCATCGTTTCCAGATGGTCGGGAGTCAGATTGATGATCGTAGCGATCTGTGGGCGGAATGTGTCGATGTCGACCAGCTGATGATTGGAGATCTCCAAAGAGATGTAGTATCCTTCCTCATTCATCAGATCGTGATCGAGGACCAGTTCACATAATGGCGTACCGATATTTCCGCCGACAAGAGCTTTTTCCTTGAATGCGCTCTTCAACAGTTCGTATACGATCGTGGTCGTCGTGGTCTTGCCATTGGTGCCGGTGATCGCAATGTAGTGCTGAGATTTTGACACATTAAAGGCCAGTTCGATCTCGGTGATGATCGGAATATTTCTTTCTTCCAGTCTTTTTACGATCGGAGAAATGGGCGGGACACCGGGGTTCTTGATGACCAGGTCGTAGTCTTTTTCAAAGACCGACATATCCTGATCATAGATGGTCACTCCCATGTCTTCCAGTATCTTTTTTTCGTTTTCAGGTACTTCTTTTCTTTCGGAAAGGAAGATGATCGCACCCAGTTTATGCAGTACTTTGATGGCTGCCATTCCGGACCTTGCCAGGCCGATGACCAGTACTTTTTTATTTTGGTATTTCATACGAATAAATTCTATCATTATTATTGACTTATTGAAATGATTGTATAAAAATGGATTTAATGAAAGCTAAGGTATCACTTTCTAATCCGGCTAGCGGGTACTTCGATGAGGTCCTTGTCGAAGATATCAGCGACAGAAATTGCTTTTCTTACACCGATAATGAAGGTTCTTTGTGTGAAATGTGTATCTATGATGACGGTTTGTGCTTCTTCAGACAGGATGAAGATCATCTCCTGGAGCTGCATCTGAAGTCAAATCTTTATGCCAAGATCACAAGTACAGAAGGAATTGTAAGATTTGATGTTAAAGTAGTTGACTTTAGTGCAGATGGTGATATATTAGTTATGCATTACCTCGTTAATGACGAGGAGAGGATTATAAAAATTAAGTATTGCTAGGAGTATAAAAAGTAGTAAAAATGGCCAGTGCTAAATCTATGACAGACATCGCGTATGATGTCATTTCAAAGAAAAAGCGTGCAGTACAGTTCTCAAAACTTTGGGAAGAAGTCTCAAGACTGTATGGAGCTTCCAACGACAAGGTTGCCCAGTTCTATTCTGATCTGACGTTTGATTCGAGATTCGCTTCATTGAAAGACAACAAGTGGGATCTCATCGAGCGTCGCAAGTTCGCGGAATCACATGTTGATCTTTCTGAGATCGAACTGGATGACGATGAGCCGGAAGAGGGCGAAGAAGATCCGGATATTACGATCGATAACGACGAATATTAAAGACTCTTAAGGAGTCTTTTTTTTGTATAATAGTGCCATGAAATATGTGATCTATGATTTCAACGGTACGATCCTGGATGATGTGGGCGTCTGTCTGAAGGCGGAAAATCTGACGATCGAGAAATATGGTCTTGAAAGAGGGCCTCTGACTTTGGATGAATATCTCCATGCCTTTACCTTTCCGGTCCAGAAATACTATGAAAATGTCGGATTTGACTGGTCGAAGAATTCCTACGAGGAAGTCGGACGTTACTGGTTTGACTGGTATTGTGCCTTGAAAGATGAATACAGCGTACATGAAGGAGTCATAGAATTCCTGAAAAAGAATCGTGAAAAGGGGAATCGGAATATCCTTTTAAGCGCATCGAGTCTGATCGAGCTGAAAAAGCAGCTGAAAGAGCTGGGGATCGAAGGATACTTCGATGAAGTATTGGGGATCGACAATATTTATGCGGGTTCCAAGATCGATATCGCACTGGAATGGATCGCAGATAAGGATCCAAGTGACTGCATGATGATCGGCGATACCTTGCATGACCTGGAAACAGCCAAAGCTATGGGCGTTGATTGTGTCCTAGTGGCGAATGGCCACCAGGCAAAGGATGTATTGTTGAAAAAGTGGGATAAAGTAGTAGATGATATCAGAGAGGTTGAATTGATATGAGGATAGGACAGTCAAAAGATATCCATCGTCTGGTGGAGGGCAGAGACCTGATCATCGGCGGTGTGAAGATCCCTTATGAAAAGGGCTTGTTGGGACATTCCGATGCGGATGTGTTACTTCATGCGATCATCGAATCACTGATCGGCGCCATGGGTTTAAAGGATATCGGTACGCATTTTTCGGATAAGAGTCCTGAATTCAAGGATATTTCATCTTTGGTATTATTAGACAGGACATATGAGATGCTGGAAGAAAACGGCTATGATGTCGTCAACATCGATTCCCTGATCATCATCGAAAGACCGAAGATGGCTCCTTATATCGACCAGATGAGAGAAAATATCGCAACTCATCTTCATTGCGATGTTTCAAAGGTCAATGTCAAGGCGACTTGTGCAGAGGGCATGGGCTTTATCGGAAACGGTGAGGGTGCCATGGCTGAAGCGGTCTGCCTGATTGAAAAGAAATGATGTATATCGAAGAAACAAAACTGTCTGAAGAAGTATTGGAAGAACTGATCTCGATGTCGATCGACTGGGAGAAAGAAAACAGTTGCCATGGATATCGAAGAAATCAGAAAGAAGATATTCAAGGAAACCGGATCTTTCTGGCGAAAGAGAATGATGAGATCCTGGGCTATCTCTTCGGATATGAGGAAGTACAGGAGAAACACAGTTCTGTGATCGAAGAAGGCAAGAAGTGTTTTGAGGTCATGGAGATCTATGTGAAGCCAGAGTATCGGGATAAGGGAGTCGGAAGGAAGCTGTTTGAATACATGGAAGAAAAGGTGGATGTCGATTATCTGACCTTGTCTACCGCTACGAAAAACTATCAGGCGATCCTACGTTTCTATATCGAACACCTGGGAATGGATTTCTGGAGTGCGAGACTGTTCAAGAAAATGAAATGAAATTATGACATTCAGATAATGAATGTCATTTTTTATAAAAAGATGTTGACACATATATCGAAGCTCGATATAATTATATCGAAGTACGATATATCGAGGTTCAATAGAGGTGAATTATGGAAGATAAGATAAAACGGATTTATGTGCCAATGACGGAATCGGGTTTCTACATCCTCTACTGTCTGAGACAGCCCCAACACGGTTATGGGATCTCTCAGCAGGTCAAACAGATGACAAATGGGGAAGTGGTGATCGGTGCAGGTACGATGTATGGCACACTGTCAAAGATGGAAAAGGACGGTCTGATCAGTTTCTGCCGCGAAGAAGACAAGCGCAGGCTCTATCAGATCACGGAATTGGGAAAAGAAGTTCTTGATACGGAGATCGCAAGGATCAGACGTCTGTATCGAAACATCGAAGGAGAATGAAAATGACGAAAAGAGAAATCAGATTTTATACAGTTGCGGACTATCTGGAAGAAGAACAGTGGCTTAGAGATCAGCACAGAAACGGCTGGAAGATCACCAGGATGACACCTCCTTGTTTCTACTATTTTGAAAGCTGCGAACCGAAGGATGTCATCTACAGACTGGACTACAGGAATGATGTCGTAGAGGACGAGACTTACTTACAGATGTTGAAGGATTTCGGTTGGGAATATTTCGGAAAGTGCTTTGGCTGGCATTATTTCCGCAAAGACGCAGATGTCATCGAGTCGAAGGAAGAGGGAGAACTGTTCTCTGATGATGCGTCCAGGGTCGACTTGATCTCGGCGATCGTCAAGACGAGGATGATCCCGCTGGCTATTATATTCTTGTGCTGTGTCATCCCGAATTTCTGGCGTTTCCTGTCTGGGGAATTTACAGGGCCTTGGTGGACATTTATCGGGATCTTCTTCGCGTTCATGTTCTGTGTCTATGTCTATCTGATCAGCCATTGCGGAAGCAAGCTGAAGATGTTGAAAGATAAGTATCAGCATTAAATCAAGACAAAATAAAAACGGTGCAGTTGTTACTGCACCGTCATTATTTCAAGATTAGATCTTATTGTCGCAGCCTAATACATCAACGATCTTGTGTTTGACAAGCTGTTTGATGTTTTCTCTTGCCGGTTTGAGATATTCTCTCGGGTCGAACTTCTCCGGATGTTCATTGAAGAACTGACGGATCGTACCGGTCATAGCGAGACGGAGGTCTGAGTCGATGTTGATCTTGCAGACAGCGAGTTTTGAAGCTTCTCTCAGCTGATCCTCTGGAACACCTACTGCATCAGGCATCTTGCCGCCGTTTTCGTTGATGATCTTGACCCATTCCTGCGGAACAGATGAAGAACCGTGTAATACGATCGGGAAGCCAGGGAGTCTCTTTGAGACTTCTTCGAGGATGTCGAATCTGAGTGGTGGAGGTACCAGGATGCCTTCTTCATTTCTTGTGCACTGTTCAGGTTTGAACTTGTAAGCACCGTGAGAAGTACCGATGGCGATAGCCAGGGAGTCGCAGCCTGTTCTCTTGACGAATTCTTCGACGTCTTCCGGTTTTGTGTAAGATGAATCTTCAGCAGATACGACGACTTCATCTTCAACACCTGCCAGAGTACCAAGCTCAGCTTCTACGACGACGCCGTGAGCGTGTGCGTATTCAACGACCTGTTTTGTGATAGCGATGTTCTCTTCGAAAGGTTTTGAAGAAGCATCGATCATGACTGATGTGAAACCGTCATCGATACATGATTTACATGTTTCGAAGCTGTCACCATGGTCGAGGTGTAAAACGATTGGTAAACCTGTTTCAATGCACGCAGCTTCTACCAGTTTGATCAGATAAGTCCTGTTGGCATAAGCTCTTGCGCCTTTGGAAACCTGAAGGATGACCGGAGCGTTGCATTCTTTTGCAGCTTCAGTGATACCCTGAATGATCTCCATGTTGTTGACATTGAAAGCACCGATCGCATAACCGCCGTTATATGCTTTCTCAAACATTTCTTTAGATGTAACTAATGGCATAAAATCTATTCTCCTTTTTCTATCATCATTATAACCCAAAAAAGCTGCTAATTATTGGTATATAATTGATTTATGGATTTAAAAAAGACTTTATTGGAAAACAACTATTCGATCGTATCGTCCAACGGATATTCATCTGTGAAGACCGGAATCATGCCGATCATGCTGGCGATGAAGGATGACCTGCACTTTTTTGAAGGCTGCTCAGTCGCCGATAAGATCATCGGTAAGGCTTCTGCCATGCTTCTGAGCTTATCAGGAGTAAAGGAAGTCTATACGCCGGTGCTTTCAAGATCGGGACAGGAGATCTTTGAAAAGTATCATGTTGCATATGAATATGATGAACTCGTCGACTACATCGTCAACAGAAAAGGGGATGGTATGTGCCCGATGGAGATGACTGTCAAGGACATCGACGATATGAATGAGGCTTACGAGGCCTTGAAGAAGAAACTTGCACTGTGAATTCAGTGTTTTTCTTTATTCTGTTGTATAATCTAAAGGTATGAGTTTAATCGAAGTAAAAAACGTATCTTACTCTTATAACGATTCCATGAAGGCAGTCGATGGTCTGAGTTTTTCTATTAAAAAAGGAGACTATGTCACGATCATCGGTCACAACGGTTCAGGAAAGTCCACTGTAGCGAAACTGATCGCCGGACTTCTTCCGGTCAAGGAAGGTAGCATCACGATCGATTCTTTGGAAGTCAACGAGGAAAATATCGCGCAGATCAGGACGAGACTGGGCATCGTCTTCCAGAATCCGGACAATCAGTTCATCGGTTCTACGGTAAGAGATGACATCGCTTTCGGTCTGGAAAACAAACAGGTCCCTTCCGAAAACATGGAGGCCATCGTTGAAGAGTTTGCGAATAAGGTCGGATTGACTGCGTTCATGGATTATGAGCCGCAGAATCTTTCCGGAGGCCAGAAGCAGAGAGTTGCGATCGCCGGCATCCTGGCGATGAAGCCGGATATCATCATCTTTGATGAAGCGACTTCCATGCTGGACCCGAAGGGAAAGAAAGAGATCAAGCAGCTGATGTATGACTTAGCTGCCGGGGATGATATCACGATCGTTTCGATCACCCATGATATCGAAGAAGTATTGCAGTCTGATGACTGTATCGTATTAAACAAGGGAAAGCTTTTCATGCACGATGTGCCGGAAAAGGTTTTCGGTGATCCGGATAAGCTGAGACAGATCGATCTGGATGTTCCATTTATCGAAAATGTCCGTGAGACGTTTGGAAAATATAAGATCAGATTGAAGTCTGACGATCTGAAAGGAATGGTGGAAGAATTATGCCGATCAGGTTCAAGACGCTGAGTTATATCTACAACAAGGATATGCCTTATGCCCATAAGGCTTTGGATCATGTTGATCTTGAGATCAAAGAAGGCATCATCACGGCGATCATCGGTGAGACAGGTTCAGGAAAATCGACACTGGTCGAGCACCTGAATGCTTTGCTGTTGCCTTCGGAAGGTTCTCTTGAGATCCTTGACTACAATATCGTCGCCGGACAGAAGCAGAAGTTCCTCAAACCTTTGAGGAAGGATGTCGGTCTGGTCTTCCAGTTTTCGGAATATCAGCTGTTTGAAGAAAGCGTCATCAAGGATGTCGCTTTCGGTCCTTTGAATTTCGGATTTGCGCCGGAAGAGGCTTTGAAGAGAGCTGCTTCCGCTTTGAAGCTGGTCAAGATCAACGAGGAATTCTTCAATGTTTCTCCACTTGAATTATCCGGTGGACAAAAAAGAAGAGTTGCGATCGCCGGCATCATCGCATGTGACCCGAAGATCATCGTTCTGGATGAGCCAACGGCAGGCCTGGACCCGAAGGGTGCAAGAGAGATCATCGATCTTTTCATCTCTTTAAATAAGGAACTGGGTAAGACGATCATCATCGTTTCTCATGACAACGAGATGGTCTACAACTATTGTGATGAGACTGTCGTTTTATCTCATGGCAAGATCGTATATCACGGTCCGACTACGGATCTGTTTGATGATAAGGAAAAACTGAAGGAATTCAATATGCTGGAACCTCAGATCGTGACGTTCCGCAATGAGCTGATCGATAAGGGCTTCAAGCTTTCAAAGGATGCGCGTACTTTGAAGCTGATCGCCAGAGAGATCGCAGGGCAGGTGAAAAGATGAATAATCTGGTTTTCGGTAAATATATCCCGATCGATTCTCTGATGCATCGACTCGATCCGCGCGCTAAACTGATCGGACTTTTCTTGATGATCGCAGCTGTTTTCGTACCGAAGAGCTGGTGGGTCTTCTTGGTCATCGCACTGTTGTTGACGATCGCCTTGCTGATGGCGAAGATCGGCATCAAGATGATCGTACAGTCCTTCAAACCGATGATCATGATGATGATCTTCTTGCTTGTGATCAACGCACTCACAGTCAAGACCGGAGATGTCTTATTTACAGTCGGATCGGTAGAAGTCTATTCCGATGCGATCTTCAATACCATGTTTGTCATCGTGAGATTGTTACTGATGATCTCGATCACGACATTATTGACTGCAACGACCAATCCTCTGGATCTGACGCTGGGTATCGAATGGCTTTTAAAACCATTTGAGATCGTTCATTTCCCGACTCATGAGGTCGCAATGATGGTTTCCATCGCTCTTCGTTTCATTCCAACGATCATCGAAGAGACGATCCGTATCATGAATGCACAGAAATCAAGAGGTGTTGATTTTGATAACGGCAGGCTTTCGGAAAAGATCGCAGCGATCCTTTCACTGATCGTTCCGCTTTTCTCTGTTGCGTTTGAAAGAGCTTATGAACTGGCAGATGCCATGGAGGCCAGAGGCTATGTACCCGGTGCCAAGCGTACCCGTTACCATGTTTTGAAGTTCAGGTTTACGGATTTCCTGTTCATCCTGATCTGCGTAGCAGCTTTAGGTTTCTCCATCGCTTCCAGGTTTTACTTATGAGATATAAAGTTACGATCGCTTATGACGGACTCAATTATGCGGGGTTTCAGTCCCAGAAGAACGCCGTAGCGATCCAGGATATCATAGAGTCAGTGATCGAAAGGATCTTCTCAGAGAAGATCCGTATCGTCATGTCTTCCAGGACCGATGCGGGCGTTCACGCCTATGGACAGGTCTTTCATTTTGACAGTGATATCGAAAAGGAAGAAAGAAAACTGAAGTTTTCGATGAATTCCTTACTTCCGGATGACATCCATGTCATGGAAGTCAAACAGGTAAGTAAGGATTTTCATGCCCGCTACAGTGTGAAGAAGAAGACTTATGAGTATCTGATCAATGTCGGTGAGTATGATGTCTTTTTAAGAGGCAGGGCTTACCAGTGTTTCTATAAGCTGGACATCGATCTGATGAAACAAGGCGCTGCCTTATTCTTAGGAGAACACAACTTCGCATCTTTCAATACTTCTTCTTTGAAGGAATACCCGAATCAGGTCAGAACGATCTCCGAGTTTTCGATCACGAGAAAAAAAGACATCCTGAAGATCAGGGTGACTTCAAGCGGTTTTCTCAGAAATATGGTCAGGATCATGGTTGGTACTCTGATCGATCTTGGCAGGGGAAAGAAGACTCTGGATGATATCAGGGAGATGTTGGAACATCCGAATAAGAGCACAAGGCGTTATAACGCCGATCCTAACGGACTTTATTTAGTGAAGATTTTCTATTAGAATTGACTTATGAATAAAAAGATCGCCAGATTCATATCCGTAGCTGAACTGATCATCGCTGTGATCATGTATTTTGCGGTGGCTTATCAGTTTGACAATGATCCTGTCATCATGGCGATATTGCCGGATACGGATTTTGAGGCTACTCTGCTTCGTCTTTCGATCTATATCATTCCGGGTATCAATATCATTTCCGGGATCTTCGGGATCACGTTCAATACGAAAGGGATATTGTGTTTTGCGGGGTTATTAGAGATCCTGGCCGGCTATCTGACTTTGTATTTCAGCGGCAAGAGCGATCTGATGAATACCATGGGTATCATCATGACGGTATTCGGTATCCTGTATATCATATGCATACTGACCATCAGGAATAAGAATAAGGTTCCAAAGAAGAAAAAAGAGAGAAGATCCCGCAGGAAATAGCGGGATTTATTTATGGATCAGGACATGAAAAAAAGCCTTGAAATAAGGCTTTTTGAATTTCAGATGGTGCCGACTATAGGACTTGAACCTACCACCTACGCGTTACGAGTGCGTTGCTCTACCTGATGAGCTAAGTCGGCATCAGATCTTCAGTTCGTATCTTCCAAGCAGTTTCTTTTCCTTGGAATAGATAAACGGATCGACTGAATCGACTTTTATGATACCACGATTTTGGCAATCTGCACAGATTTGATCGATCATTTCTTTTTCACAATGGAAAAGATCTTCCTTGTCGAGGTTGACTTTGTACATGATGGAATAGTGATCTGAGAAATCAGCGATACATAATGCGGCGATATCCGGATCTTCCTTCAGTTCATTTTCAAATCTGTTGATGGTATTGAATACCTTCTTGAGCTGTTTTGCTTCGTTTTCTTTTTCTGCGACTGCTTCGACGAACTTGTAGTCGTCCTTGTGGACTTTGATGTACTGTTCGCATTCGCCGATGCTTTCTTCCAGCGCACGTCTGCTCTTGAAGCCATCCAGCTGAGCGACATAACAAAGACCGTGTTCCTTGAGGTTTTCAAAGAGTTTCAGCTTATCACTTTCTTTCTTGCTGGTGATGAGCTTGCGCAAGACGGAATCATCATCGATACATCTGATCTTGAGTACGACATTGGGATCGGATAGCTCGTTTTCATGTAACAGAATATCTTCTGTATAGATGCTGAGTTCTTCTTTCTTTTCATATCCAAGATCGTTCAGGATCTTTTCTACAGAATGATTGCCAAACGGGACCTGCGGTTCGATGATGAGTTTTGATACCTTTTCGTGTTTCAGGTAACCCGTCAGCATCTGATGAAACTGCCTTAAAAGTGCTTCATCATAGTAATTGATGAGGAAACCAAATGGAGCATAAGCCGTTAGCTTTGAAGAAAGCAGAGATTCTTTCTTGATCAGAAGCATGCATAAAGCGACGCAGATGTCTGAATCATCTTCTGCTTCAAGGAATACAGCTCTGTATCCTTTGGCGACCATCTGATCGGAATAGAAGGATGTCTGATAGATCGTGGAATCGGGTTCCGCGGATACGAGTTCATTGAATTTGCTGATATCGGTTTCGTGCAGTTTCATAAGTTCATTATAATATATTTTCTTTTTCTCGGTTTACGGAAACGGAATCTTAGCTAAGTTTCTCGAATGAAAAGGCTTTATTCGACAAGAATTGCATAAAATACGCTGTTTTTAAGCTTTTTGTGAATTATTATGTTAGAATTATAACGTTTGAAAATAAGAAAGAAAGAGAAAGAAGAATGAAAGAAGTATTCGATTTTGATTTCTACGGTCGTAAGTTAAGCATCGAGACCGGTGAGATCGCAAAACAGGCCGGAGGGTCTGTACTGGTGAGGTACGGTGACACTGTCACACTGTCAACAGCCTGTGCCTCCAGTGTCGCAAAAGACACAGATTTTTTCCCGCTGACAGTATCTTTTGAAGAAAAGCTTTATTCCGTAGGCAAGATCCCTGGTGGCTTCCTGAGAAGAGAAGGAAGACCTTCCGAACACGCTACGCTGACTGCAAGATTGATCGACAGACCGATCCGTCCGTTATTCGCAGAAGGTTTCCGTAACGAAGTTCAGGTCGTCAACACCGTTCTGTCTACTGATACCGACTGTTCTCCGGAAATGTCGGCAATGTTAGGTGCTTCACTGGCTATCTGCATTTCCAATATTCCGTTTGATGGTCCGATCGCCGGCGTCAAGGTCGGTTATGTTGACGGGCAGTTCGTTGTCAACCCGACAGTCGAGCAGATGTCAAGATCCGAGATCGATCTGACAGTCGCAGGTACCAAAGAGGCTCTCAACATGGTTGAAGCAGGCGCACATGAAGTCAGTGAAAAACTGATGCTGGATGCATTGATGTTTGGCCATGAAAAGGTCAGAGAACTCTGTGAGATTGAAGAGGGTATCATTGCCAAGGTCGGCAAAGAGAAGATGGAAGTCGTCCTCTATGAGATCGATGAGAGAGTCAAGGAATATGTCAACGCCAATGGCAAGGCAAGACTTGAGGCTGCTGTTTCGATCCATGACAAGCTGGAATCCTATGCTGCGCAGGAATCCATCACCAATGAGATGAAGGAACACTTCGCAAGTGATAGCGAACTGAGCGAAAAGGAATCTGACAAGCTGGTCAAGCAGACAAATGAATATTGCACACAGATCATCGCTGATGAAGTCAGAAGACTGATCTCTGATGAAAAGATCAGACCTGATGGCAGAGCATTAGATGAGATCAGACCTCTGAATTCACAGGTCGACTTATTACCGAGAGTTCACGGTTCCGCAATGTTCACGCGTGGACAGACACAGGTCATTTCCGTTACGACATTAGGTCCTTTAGGTGACAATCAGATCATCGATGATTTGACAGATGTCGAAGAGAAGAGATTCATGCATCACTACAACTTCCCGCCTTACTGTGTCGGTGAAGTCGGCAGGATGGGTACTCCGGGCAGAAGAGAGATCGGTCACGGCGCTTTAGGCGAAAGAGCTCTCTTACAGGTCTTACCAAGCGAAGAAGAATTCCCATATGCGATCAGAACAGTTGCAGAAGTCGTTGAATCCAACGGTTCAAGCTCACAGGCTTCGATCTGTGCAGGTTCTATGTCTCTGATGGCAGCAGGTGTTCCGATAAAGGCTCCGGTTGCCGGTGTTGCAATGGGTCTGATCACGACTGGTGAAAACTATTCCATCCTGACAGATATTCAGGGTATGGAAGACCATTATGGCGATATGGATTTCAAGGTTGCCGGTACAAGAGACGGTATCACTGCTTTACAGATGGATATCAAGTGCAAGGGTATCACAAGAGAAGTCTTTGAAGAGGCTCTGGCACAGGCTCATAAGGGCAGAATGGAGATCTTAGATAACATGGCTGAAGCGATCGCTGAGCCAAGACCTGAGGTCAGCAAGTATGCTCCGAAGATGGTCACATTCATGATCCCGACTGACAAGATCAGAGAAGTCATCGGTACAGGCGGTAAGGTGATCAATGATATCATCGAAAAATGTGATGATGTCAAGATCGATATCGACGATGACGGCAAGGTCGTGATCTACCACACTTCCAAGGAAGCCATTGAAAAGGCAAAGGCTATGATCGATGAGATCACAAGAGAAGCCAAGGTCGGTGAGATCTATGATTCTACAGTCGTCAGACTTGAGAAGTTCGGTGCTTTCGTTGAACTGTTCAAGGGACAGGATGCATTGCTGCATGTTTCCAAGATCAGTCACGAGAGAGTTGACAAGCCGGAAAGTGTCTTAAAGATCGGTGACAAGATCAGAGTCAAGGTCATGGAGATCGATGAGAAGGGCAGAGTCAATGTTTCTGCCAAGGAACTGCTTCCGAAACCGGAAAAGCAGAACAATTCTCCAAAGAAAGAAAGATCTAACAAAAAAGAAGATACGAAAGAAGAAACTGTTGAAGAAGTAAAGGAAGAAAAGAAAAAGAAACCTTTAGGTGAGATCAGATTCTTCGGAAAAAAGGACTAATCAGAAAAAATGCTGAATCATAACGATTCAGCATTTTCTTTAGATGATCTCAATATCGTGAGGATAGTGATTCAATACTTCGCAGCCCTCTTTCGTGACGATGACGAGGTCTTCGATCCTGCAGCCCAGGGTTTCAGGATCATAGATGCCCGGTTCGATCGAGAAGACGTTGTTTTCTTGTGTGAGATCGGTAAATGATGATGAAACATCACCGTATTCGTGATCTTCGATACCGATGAAGTGTCCTAAACGGTGGGTGAAATATTTGCCATAGCCGCCCTTTGTGATCACATCTCTAGCGACCTTGTCGATATCACAGAGTCTGACGCCTGCTTTGACGTAGTTTTCGGCGTCTTCATTGGCCTTTCTGACAAGATCGTAGACTTCTTTCTGTTTCTCGTTTGGCCCTTCTTTGAAGAAGAAAGTCCTTGTCATATCGGAACAGTAAGACTTGTATACACAGCCGACATCGAATAATACGGCATCACCGGCTTTGAGTTTCGTGTCATCCGGCATGTGGTGAGGATCGGCCGCATTCTTTCCAAAGGCGACGATCGGTTCAAAGGAGAAGCCTTCCGCTCCCAGTTCCAGATAGATATCAAGGATCTGGTCGGCAACTTCTTTTTCGCTGACGCCTTCATAGACCAGTTTTTTGAAGCGTTCCATGGCCATATCGTTGATCAGAGAGGATTTTCTGAGCAGTTCCAGTTCTTCTTCATCTTTGATCGCTCTTGTGTGATCGACTGCCAGTGAACCATTGACATAGGCTTTGGCGATAGCTGCTTCCTGCATTGGCAGAAGGAATCTTGCCTGCAGACATTTATCAACACCTAAGGTATCGCTTGGATCGATGTGTTTTGATAATATCTTGGTGATGTCATCGCTGTCAGAGTAGTCTACTACTTCTATGCCTTCTTCTTTTTCAAATGGGAAGAGGGTATTCAAGAAGAGTTTTGGTTTCTGATCTTTCTTCAATAAGAGTCCTAAGAAGCGTTCTCCCGGATGGATCATCCTGTCGATCAGATAATAGATCGCGATCGGATCGCTGACCAGTAAGGCATCGGCATTGTTCAGTTTTTCTAATACATTTGTGATTCTTTTCGGATTCATATGCGTCTCCCTTTCTTCTATATCTTATAATAGATATATGCGAATGAGAAAAAAGAAATGGGTCTCTGCTTTTCTGGAAGAAGAAAAGGACTATCTGATCGATGATCTTCATGATCTGAAAGAAAGCAGGCCTTTATATGTCGAGATCGGGATGGGGATGGGTGATTTCATCACGCAAAGCGCAAAAATGAATCCTGAGATCTTTTATGTCGGTCTTGAAAGAGAAGAGACTTGCGTTGCCAGGACGATCAAGAAGGCAAGGGAACTGGAATTAGATAATTTCCGTGTCATTCTGGATGATGCGGCAGATATCGAGGAACTTTTCGATCCTTCCAGCATCGATCTGATCTATCTTCATTTCTCCGATCCATGGCCAAAAAAGAGGACGCATAAGAGAAGACTGACCTATCCGACATTCTTAAAAAAGTATGAAAGGATGCTTAAGGATCACGGGATCCTTGTATATAAGACAGACAATCAGGCTTTCTTTGAGGATTCTTTAGCTTATTTTGAACAGTCAGATTTCCGATTATTGGAAATCGACGAAGACTATTTCCGTGAGGGTGAGCCGATGACTGCCTATCAGGCAAAATTTAGGGCGGAAGGCAAGCCGATCTGCTATGCGAAATATCAGATCGATAAGGTATAATGATAGAGTATGAAGTTTTTTAGAAAGTTAGTCACAGTGCTGTTAGTCGTATTGTTATGCGGCTGCACGAGCACGAAACAATATACGGCATATACGATCTATCCGATCGCTTATCTTTTAAACAGGATCGGAGGCAACAGGATTCAGCCGGTTTCCATTCAGAACAGAACACTGGTACAATGTGCCAACCTCGTTGATAACTATGAAGAGATCCTGGAAGATTCTTCCGTTCTCTTTCATATCGGCAATCTGGAACCGTATATGGATCTCTATGATGATCAGATCAAGGCTCTGGGTATCGATCTGGCGGCTGGGGATCTTTCCGTATTGAACTGTCTTTATGAGTATAAGCGTTACACACCGGTCATCGTCGAAGGCAAGATGTCTTTTGTCGAAGGACCGTATTATGAAAATGATATCTTCAATGATATCGATACTTATGACCTGGATCCTTTCATCTGGCTGTCACCTTCCGGCATGTATTGTATGGCCAAGGATGTCTATGAGTATCTCTCCAACAACTATGTGGAGCAGTCATCCTACTTCTCAGAGAACTACAAGATGGTCGCCGATGATCTGATCGCTCTGGATGCGTCCTATCAGGCTCTGGCTTCCAAGCTCATCAAGGAAAACAAGACGATCCGTTTCGTGTCCATGACCGGTTCTTTCGGCTGCTGGCAGAAGGACTTCGGTTTCCAGGTCTATCCAGTCTGTCTTTCCAAGTATGGAGCTCTTCCTTCCAAGGCACAGCTGGAGGTGATCAAGACCAGGATCAGGAATGATGATGTAAAATTCATCGCTTATGAACCGAATATGCCTCAGGAGATGCTGGAACTGATGGCTCAGCTGGAAGATGAGCTGGGTCTCAAGCGCATCACCCTGTACAATATCTCTTCTCTGACTTCAACACAGATCGAGTCAGGCAAGGATTATCTTTCGCTGATGTATGAAAACCTCAGCGTACTGGAAAGTATCGCAGCTTCCGTGAGCCAGGTTCCATCAGGAAACGAGATCATAGAAACGGAAGGAGAATAATCATGAGATTATTACTGATCGATGGAAACTCTGTACTGTTCAGAGGTTTTTATGCGACTGCTTATGGAAATATCATGAAGACTTCAAAAGGCGTATACACCAATGCGGTATACGCTTTTGCGAATATGCTGAACAAGGCGATCAGGACGATTCAGCCGGATTATTGTGCAGTGGCTTTCGATAAGGGCAAGCACACCTTCCGTCATGACATCGCACCTGACTATAAAGCAGGCAGAAGAGAGACTCCGGAAGAGCTCGTTGGTCAGTTTCAGCTGGTCAGAGAGATGCTGGAAGCATACAATCTTCCATATTTTGAGTTTGATACGATCGAGGCGGATGACATCATCGGCTCTCTTTCCAAGAAATACAACGTCGAGACCTGCATCCTTTCTTCCGACAGGGATATGCTGCAGCTGATCGATGATACGACAAGTGTCTATGTTATGCGCAAGGGGATGTCTGATATCGCAAAGATGGATGAGGCAGCTTTGAAGGAAGAATATGGATTGAAGCCATATCAGATCATCGATTATAAAGGACTGGCTGGCGATAAATCAGACAATATCAAGGGCGTGGAAGGCGTTGGTGATAAGACAGCAGTCAAGCTGCTGAATGATTTTGATACCTGTGAGGGGATCTATGAACACATCGATGAGATCAAGGGAAAACTGCAGGAGAAGCTGATCAGAGACAAGGATTCCTGTTTCCTTTCCAAGCAGCTGGCTACGATCAAGACAGATGTTGATATTGAAGGGGATCTTTCCGATCTGAAACTGAATATCGATGAAAAGGGCAGGAATGATTTCTTTGAGAAATATGAGATGCGTTCCCTAATGTCAGAGATCACAGTTGAGGAAGATGTCAGAAAAGATGCATACAAGGTCGTTGAGAAGATCTCTGATGGATTATTGAAAGATGCGTTCATCTGTGTGCTTTCGGATGAATTTTCCTATTATGAGAGAAAGATCTATGGATTTGCGTTTGGAAACAGAGATGAACAGGAATATATCAGCTTGCAAGATCTGAAGAAGGATCAGAAGGCTTTAGATTATCTTTCTTCGGATCAAAAGAAATATGTCTTTGACCTCAAAGCTGTTAAACATGCCTTGGAGTATAACAGTATCAGGATCGGAAAGAATACGGATGACGTCTTTCTGATGTGTTTCCTTTCCAATAACTACAACAGTGATCTGGAACACATCCTGCTCAATTACGGATTTGGACAGATCAGACCTCTGAAAGACCTGTTTGGAACGGAAAAGAAACCTCTGGAACCAAGTATCGAAGACCAGGCTTCCTATGCCTGCAGACTTGTCAAGGATCTATATCAGGTCGCTTTAAGGGCGAGGAAGGAACTGGAAGACAAGGAAATGGTTTCCCTATATGAAGATATCGAGCTGCCGCTGGTGGATGTGCTTTTCGATATGGAGAAACAAGGTGTCTATTGCGATGAGAGAGAGCTGGATGAGATCGCCTTACATACGAAGGAAAAGATCGATGCAGTGCAAGCCAGGATCTATGAAGAGGTCGGCCATGAATTCAACATCGCTTCTCCAAAGCAACTGGCACAGGTCTTGTATGAAGAACTGGATCTTCCTGATCTCAAGAAGGGTTCCACCAATGCGGATGTATTGGGAAAACTTGTCGATTATCATCCGGCGGTTTCCGATATCCTGGAATACCGCAAGTATACGAAACTGTATTCAACTTATGCCGAAGGGCTTAAGAAATATATCAGAAGTGATGGCAAGATCCATACCATCTTTTCGCAAACCATCACCAATACCGGAAGACTTTCCAGCTATGATCCAAACTTACAGAACATCTCGGTCAGAGACGATGAAGGAAGAGAAATCCGCAAGGCTTTCAAGCCAAACAAGGGAAGTGTACTGATATCCTGCGATTACTCGCAGGTCGAATTAAGAGTACTGTCTTCTCTGGCGGATGAGGAAAAGATGATCGAGGCATTCAACAGCGGTATCGATATCCATACCAAGACGGCGATGGATGTCTTCCATCTGGAGAAGGAAGAAGTGACCGATCTTGTCAGAAGACATGCGAAGGCGGTCAATTTCGGTGTCGTCTACGGCATTTCCGATTTCGGTCTGGCAAATCAGACACAGCTTTCTTTCAAGGATGCCAGGAAGTTCATCGATGATTATTTTTTGACTTATCCAAATATCAAGGACTATCTGGATTCCCAGGTGAAGTTCTGCCAGGAAAACGGTTATGTCAAGACGATGTTGAACCGCAGGAGATATATCAATGAGATCAATGACCGCAACTACATGATGAGAGAGTTCGGGAAAAGAGCGGCCATGAATGCGACGATACAGGGTTCTGCCGCCGATCTGATCAAGATCGCTATGGTCAGGACTGCTGAAAAGCTCAAGGAACTGGGTTTGAAATCAAAACTGATCCTGCAGGTCCATGACGAACTGATACTGGATGTACCGGAAGATGAAATTGAAACGATGAAGACACTGATCCCCGAGATCATGTCGAACGCATACCATATGAAGACCAGACTTGATTCTTCTCTGGCGATCGGAAAAGACTGGTACGAGGCAAAATAATGCCGGAACTTCCTGAAGTACAGACGGTCTTAGGCACTTTGGAACGCCAGATCCATATGGCCAGGATCAAAGCGATCGATATCCGTTATCCAAAGATCATTGATTGCGATCCGGATCTTTTCATATCGACTCTGGTCGGACAGGAATTCTGTGAATTCAAACGCAGAGGGAAATATCTGCTTTTTGAAATGAATGATGTAACTCTTGTCGTTCATCTGAGGATGGAAGGGAAGTTTTTTATCACTGATGATGAAAGGCCCTTATCCAGACACGATCATGTGATCTTTTATCTGAATGATGGAAGGCAGCTTCGTTACAACGATACCCGCAAGTTCGGTCGGATGGAACTGATCGAAAAAGAGAAAGAATACTTGGATTTCAAGGGACTTGGTCCGGAGCCTTTTGATGAAAGGTTCAATGTGAAGTATTGCAAGAAATATCTGAACAAGAGAAAAAAGATGATCAAGGAAGTTCTTCTGGATCAGCGTTTCGTTGCCGGAATAGGCAATATCTATGCGGATGAGATCCTTTTTGCGATCAAGGTCGATCCGAGAACACCTTGTTTCAGACTGACTGATCGGGATATCTTAAACATGATCAAAGAAACCAGGAATATCTTTCATCTGGCGATCAGAAAGGGAGGGACGACGATCCGTTCCTATACTTCTTCCCTTGGCGTGACCGGGCGTTTTCAGCTCTCCTTACGTGTTCATGACCAGAACAGATGTCCTGTCTGTGATTCAAAGATCAGAAAGATCAAAGTCGACGGAAGAGGAACGTATTTCTGTGAGAAGTGTCAGAAAAAGAAATATCTGAAGATCGCGGTCACCGGTACGATCGGTTCGGGAAAAAGCGAAGTCTGTAACTATCTGAGAAACAAGGGATATGACGTCTTTGACTGCGATGAGGAAAACAGAAAGCTTCTGGAAAAAGGGGAAGAAGGCTATCTGAAGATCAGAGAAGTCTTTCCTGACTGTTTTGAGAAAGAGATACTGGATAAGAAAAAACTGGCCGCAAAAGTGTTTGCGGATGAAAACGATAAGAAAAAACTGGAAGAGATCATGCATCCGCTGATCTTGAAGCGGTTGAATGAAAGGAAAGATGATCCGCTTTTTGCGGAAGTGCCTTTACTGTTTGAAGCGGGCTGGGACAAGTATTTCGATCACAATATACTGGTGGTAACGGATGAAAAGATCCTGTTGAAAAGGCTCGTAGCTCGCGGTATGAACAAGAAAGATGGCAAGCGAAGGCTCGCTTCACAGATGCCTGTAACAGAAAAGATCAAAAGAGCAGATAAAATCATATATAATAATGGTAGTCTGGAGGAACTGTATCATCTGATCGAAGAAACCTTGAAGGAACTTTTATGATAGGAAAAGATCTTTATAAAATCGAAGTAAATGCGGAACTGTCTTCACAAAGACTGAAGTCTCTGGTCTTTTTCTATGGTCCTCTGGTTGGAAATGATGCTTTGGTGATGTATGAGTATCTCGTATTGAAGGGAAGCAGCGTTGCCTTTGAAGAGATCAATGAACTGCTGATGGCTTTGAATCTGTCGGTGGATGATTTTGAATTCTATTGCATCAAGCTGAACGAATACAGGCTGATGAAGACATTGAAACAGTCTAATCGCTATATTTTCGTCTTCAACAATCCTTTAGAGATCCCGCAGTTCATCAAAGATGATATCCTGGTCAGGGATTTTATCCTGAAGACGTCCGGCGAACATTACAGAGAACTGACTTCGCAGGTCTACATGGAGTCCGATCATACAGGATTTGAAGATGTCTCGAGGACGCTTTCCATGGAGAATCTGAGTGAATGGAAGGCGGAGAATGAATCTTATCTGAAGAAAAAGGAAGAGAAGCCGTTTGAATTCGATACGATGTTCGATGTCAATGTCTTCTTGAAGGATATTTCGACAAATCTGCTGCCGATGCGTTTCAGAACGAAAGAGAATTTAAGGCAGATGGCGATCCTGGCGGATCTCTACAATATCTCCTATGACAAGATGAGAACTTATCTGCCAAGAGTTGCCAGGACCGATTCCGATCACTTCGATCTGGATGCCTTGCGATATATGTGCATGAATGCCAGAAGCGAGTATTATGAAAGTGAAAAGGGTTCATATGATGCACCATGTCTTCGTTTCCTGATGTCTTTGCAGGATGGCAAGGAAGTGACGGATTATGACAAGAAGATCATCTACAATCTGTCAAACAGATACCATCTGGCACCTGCCGTGATCAATGTATTATTGGAGTATGGCCTGAAGAATTGCGATAACAGGCTGATCGAGAATTATCTCTATCCGATCGCTTCCGATCTGCACAGGAACGATATCCGAAACGCAAAAGATGCGCTGAACAGGCTGTCGAAACCTTATGATAGAAGTAAGAAGGAAGAGAAGATCCCGACTTATGACAGCAGCGCAAACAAGACGATATCGGCTGCAGAAGAAGAAGAACTGTTGAAACTGATGGGGAAGAAATGAGTCAGAAAGAATTGATTTTAAACGATGAACATCTCTCAATTGTCGCAAAGAGCGATCCTTTTGTCGATGATCACATCGGATCTTATATGAGAGTATTGAAATCCAGGAAGCTTTGCGATAACTGTCCGGGATTGTATGAATGCAGACAGCCTTCCAAAGGAGAAAGACTGGATCTTGTCTATGACGGCGTACTGATCGAAGAGATCGAGTATTGCGACTATGCCCTGGATCAGAAAAAGAAAGAATCCGTCTTATCAAAGTATCTGTATTGTGATGTTCCGAAAGAATTATCCGATCTGGATCTGGAGAGCGTCTCCTATACGAAGGAACAGAAATCCCTCTATCTGGAGCTGGCAAAGATTCTGCATGAAAAAAGTGAAAAGGGATTATATATCTGCGGTGATTTGGGTGTCGGTAAGACTTACCTTTGTACGGCACTGGCCAATTCTTTGGTGAAGCAGGGGAAGAAGGTCGCATTCGTAAAGGTGACCAATTTCTTCAACCAGATGAAATCGGATTTTTCAGAGAATCCGGAGAATGTCGGAGTGAAGATCTCTTTATTGAAAAAGGCGGATTATCTTTTCCTGGATGACATCGGTGCCGAGACCGTTTCGGAATTCGTCAGGGATGATGTACTGTTCAGGATCTTGGACTATCGTCTGGAAAACAAGAAGATCACGATATTTACTTCCAACCTCAACAAGGAAGATCTTCTGAAACATTATCAGTACGACAGAAGAGAGAAGTCGAATCTGATGAATGCCAGAAGACTGATGGAGAGGATCGATATACTCAGTGATAATTTCATATTATCGGGGATAAATATGAGAAGGAGATAAAACTATGCTCAGAAAAATCGGTATTTTGACTTCCGGCGGTGACTCACCGGGAATGAATGCGGCGATCCGTGCCGTTACCAGAACTGCTTTAGCAAACGGTATTGAAGTCGTCGGTATTCGTGACGGCTACAAGGGACTTGTAGAGGGTCTTTATGAGCCTTTCACCAGGTCTTCCGTTTCCGAGACGATCGCCAGAGGCGGTACGATCTTGGGTTCCGCAAGACTTCCTGAATTCAAGGAAGAGGCTGTTCTGATGAGAGGCATTGAAAAGCTGAAAGAAAACAAGATCGATGC
This sequence comes from Erysipelotrichaceae bacterium, assembly GCA_017539025.1. GTDB lineage: Bacteria > Bacillota_I > Bacilli_A > Erysipelotrichales > Erysipelotrichaceae > Colivicinus. The sequence goes on along the minus strand of JAFYHT010000020.1, from coordinate 840 downwards.
AGTCGTCGTCATTGGTGGAGATGGAACCTACAGAGGTGCAGATTCTCTGACAAGACATGGCGTCAACTGCGTTGCGCTTCCTGGTACGATCGACAACGATATCGAAGGAACAGATTATACGATCGGTTTCGATACGGCTTTGAACACCGTTGTGGAATGTGTCGATAAGCTCAGAGATACATCGAATTCTCATCACCGCTGTTCCGTTGTCGAAGTCATGGGCAACAGATGTGGTGACCTGGCGATCTATTCCGGTATTTCTTGCGGTGCAGAGATACTGATCACACCGGAGACAGGCTATGATGAGGAAGCGGTCTTGGAGAAACTCAGATATCTGGAAAATCAGGGAAAGAACCATGCGATCGTCATCGTTTCCGAGAATGTATGTGATGTCAAATCGCTGGCAGACAAGATCTCCAAGGTGACCGGTTTTGCGGGCAGAGCGACGATCTTGGGCCATATCCAGCGAGGCGGTTCACCAACTCCATCCGACCGTGTTCTGGCTTCCAGGATGGGTGCCAAGGCTGTTGAACTGCTGGTAGCAGGCATCGGCGGACATTGTGTTGCGATCAGGAATAACGAGATCATCTCGATGCCGATCGAGGAATGTGTCTCTATGCCAAGATCCTCAAGAAAAGCATTCTACCGTTTATTCGACAGACTGGTATAAATCCAAAAAAACAGGCGTACTGGAAAAGTGGGCGATTTAAATTTTTGTAGGGTGACCATACGCCTTTAAGAAAATGTAGGGTGATAAGACCTGATGTTTAAAACTCAGGTCTTTTTTATAATCTTCCTTAAGGAGGTTATGAAAAACAATGGATACAGAGATCATTCCCG
>JAFYHT010000019.1 GCA_017539025.1 Erysipelotrichaceae bacterium | reverse complement strand
TGATAAACTAGAAAGGAACAAGATCGGTATATTCGATATCGGTAAACCCTTCAAAACCATTCAGTACGACTCTGATATATCCCTTGCCGCCGGAAGCGATATCGTACACTTCTGCCCCACATGTATCGATATATGTCATCTCATAGTGATTGGCAACATATGTGGTCTTGTATCTGGAATTCTCTTTTTCATTTGGATTCTGATACAGATACATGATCGAAGAATTCCTTCTTCCCGGATATGTATAAGCCAGACCTGCATTCATCGCAACGATCTTGCTTGGAGAATAGGACTTGCCATATCTGACGACATAGTCATCATTGGCCTTCATAGCCTTCTTGGCTTCTTTCAGAGTGGAATGACATGAGATCTTGGTAAAAGAACCATCATCTTCGATATAGGAAACTTCAAACTCACCCCACTCACAAGCCATCGGATAGTAATCTTCTGCAGCAACCTTAAAAGTGCCGAATATCGGCATGATGGAGATCATCATGATCGCTGTGAGTAATAGAGTCAGAAGTTTTTTCATCATAATTTATTCAAGTACAGTCGGGATCTTGATCCAGTCAGTCCCATTGGAAAACATCAACATCAGATAGCCTGAATAATCAGGACCATCATTGGAAGAAGTCGTTTCAAAGAATAAGGCACCGTTTTCACCTACGACAAGCTTCTTGCCTAAACAGTTGAGTGCTTTTACGGATTCATATGTTTCATCCATGCAGGTGATGACTTCTTCATTGCCTGCCCTGACGAATTTCGCATCCGTGATCATGACATCGCCTTCCACCTGGTTGACATTGATGTTGAAGGTGTAGACATTCATGGTAGCCGGGACCTGATATTCCATCCCGTTATGTAACATCATCGTAGAAACGGAACAGTTGGATACTGTGACATTGGTATTGCCGATCTCGATCTGCTGCTCTGTTTCAAATTTCAGTGTAGAAACATCATTGATATGTCTGTCGAGATCAAACTCGATCATCGATGCATCCGCAGAATTCAATAATCTTAACGAATAAGAATCTGTCTTGTAAGGAATGAAGATCTTACAGGTATAGTCATTCTTATCGGATACGACCGTATTGACGATACCCAGTTTTGATACCTTGTATGATTTTTCTTCCAAAGCATTGAGATACTTGGAAACGTTGTTCAGATAGATCTTTTCCGAAGTCTGCAGATTGCCGAGATCGAAAGAGATCGGTTCCTCACTCTTGAAATTGAGTTCGGCAACTATGAAATCGAAACCGATATTCTCAGAATCTCCGGTATAGACCTGATAATCGACAAGAGAAACAGTTACATTCTTTGTCGTTTCAACAGGTTTCGGATCGACATTGACAGGCTTGTCATTGTGATCTCTGCCAGAGAAATAATGAACACCCAGATAAACACCAAAAGCCAGTAACGCGATTACCAGCACGATAAACAGGACTAATATGATCACCCGATCGGCACGGACCCTTCTTCTCTTAGCCACGTTTGTTCTCCTTCATCAGTTCTTCAGCATCAAGCAATTCAGAAAATCTTGAGATCGGAATGATAGCGGCCATCGGTTCGTTGTTTTTCACAATGATCTTGACATCGTCGGGTCCGAGTGACGATATGATCTTTGCGGCCTTGCCCTGATTGAGATGTGATATAGGAACGAGAGATTTCAACATCGTTCCGTAATTCGATCTGTTCATACTTTGATTATAAAAAATAAACAATAAATTTGTCAATGTATTTAATGACATATTTACTGTTTATTTATATATATATTTATCTATATATTTATCGTTATTTTTTGAGATTGCAAGTAAAGCGATAGGAGTCTTCACACATCCTGTCGATGTCGTATTCCGCCTTGAAATCCAACAGTTCTTCAGCCTTTTTCGTATCGGCATAACATGTTGCGATATCACCAGGTCTTCTTTCCATGATCTGATAAGGGATGTCATGTCCGCAGGCTTTTTCATAGGCATGCAGGACCTGAAGGACGGAATAGCCCTTCCCTGTTCCGATATTGATCACTTCTGTTCCCTTGTGCTTTGCGGCATACTCGATCGCCTTGACGTGAGCTCTTGCCAGGTCTACGACATGGATGTAATCTCTGACACCCGTTCCATCCGGTGTATCATAATCATCGCCCCAGACTCTTAAGAAATCTCTTTGTCCGGCTACGACCTGTGCGATATATGGGACCAGATTGTTCGGGATACCATTAGGGATCTCGCCGATCAGTCCGGAAGAATGTGCACCGATCGGATTGAAATATCTCAATAATACAGAAGAATTCTCAGGTTCTGCCTTATCCATATCCGTGATGATCATCTCGTTCATCTTCTTGGTCGTGCCATAAGGATTAGTTGTTGTTCCAAGACCGTATTCTTCCTTGAACGGAACTTCAAAATCATCACCATAGACAGTAGCACTTGATGAGAAAACCAGATTTCTGACCTTGTATTTCTTCATCAGCTGATAGAGATTGATCGATCCTGCGATATTGTTTTCATAGTAAGTCAAAGGAATTGCAACTGATTCCCCTACTGCCTTGTATCCGGCAAAATGGATGACTGCTTCAAAATCATTCTCCGCAAAGACCTTCTCCATGTTTTCTTTGTCAAGGATATCGACTTCGTAGAATTTCGGTTTTACACCGGTGATCGTCTCGATCTTGTCCAGAACGTCTTTTGATGAATTGTAGAGATTGTCGAGGATGATGACTTCATGTCCTGACTCGATCAGTTCTACACAGGTATGCGAGCCGATATAGCCGGTCCCGCCGGTAACAAGGATCTTCATTTCTAACCCCCCAGTATGATCTTGGATATATCGTTATACATGACAAGCGCAAACAACATCAGTAACAGTACCATTGAAGCACTCATGATGATGTTCTGTGCCTTTTCACTTAATGGTCTTCCGATGATCAGTTCGATCAGAAGAAGGAATACCCGTCCTCCGTCAAAGATCGGAAGCGGGAACGCATTGATCACGCCGACATTGATCGATATCATTGCGATCAGCTGCAGATAATATTCAAATCCCAGTTCAACAGATTGTGAAACCGTGGAATAGATCCCGATCGGTCCGGAGACCTGATTGAGGTTCTTTCCCTGGAATAATGTCATCAAAGATGAGAATGTCATCTTCAGGATGAACATTGAATACTTGAATCCGTATTTCCAACAGTTGAAGATATTGACATCAACCACTTTTACAGCCTGATTCGAGAAAGAGATACCAATCATATATCTCTGATTTTCTTCCTTGTATTCCGGATAGATATCAAAGCTGATCTTTTCACTGTTTCTATCTACTGTGATGATCCAAGGACCATTGCCATCATAGGTATCTAAGAATGTGATCAGTTCCACATAGGTATCAGGAGCGATCGACAATCCGTTTTCAAAGCCAGCTTTGGTGATGATGTCGCCCGCTTTCAGACCGGCTTTCAAAGCAGGTGAATCCGGAAGGACTTCGACGATCGCTGGTTTGGTAGATTCCGCGTAAGCACCGGTAGATAAGATCATCATGGAATAGATGAATATTGCCAGTAAGATATTCATCATGATGCCGGCCATCATGATAATGACCCTCTTCCATCTGGCGATTCCCGTCAGGGTCCTTTCTTCAGGAAGATCAGGCATGTCCACCTTGGTTTCCAGTGAATTGTCTGTGTCCCCGGCCATGGCAACAAAGCCGCCTAACGGAATGGCTCGTAGACAGTATTCGGTCTCCTTCCCCTTCTTGGACAGCAGTTTTGGACCAAAACCAAAAGAAAACTCCTTGCAATAAACGCCAAAGGCTTTAGCCGCAAGCAAGTGTCCGAGTTCATGCAGCGTGACGATCACGCCCAGCATTACGATATAAAGTACAATATTTCTTAAAAATGTCATCTCTACAATTATAACATCAATAAAAGAAAACTCCTGAGAATCGATCAGGAGTTAGCCCATAGTTTATCAACGTATTCTTTCGCCCAGCGATGAGATTCAATGATCTGATCAGCACTCGGCTCTTTGATGAAGTGTGCTGCCTTAAGTGTCTTGAAGATATAGGATTCGATATCGACGAAATTGATCCTCTCTTTCAGGAATAAGGAAACAGCCTCATCATTGGCACCGATCAAAACAGCACCGAAGTTTCCTTCAAAGGAACCGACCTGCTTGGCAAGCTTGACAAGCGGATATCTTGAATAATCCATTTTCATGAAATTGAGAGATGAGATCTTGTCGAAATCCAGGTAATTGGATATCCTGTCCCATTTGTGATTTGGATAAAGCAAAGCATACTTGATCATCAGACGCATATCCGGACAGCCAAGCTGAGCCAGAATCGAACCATCTTCATATTCGACCATGGAATGGACTGTCGCTTCCTTGTGCAATATGACGTCGATCTTGTCGTAAGGCAGATCGAAGAGATAATGTGCTTCTATGACTTCAAAACCCTTGTTCATCATGGTAGCGGAATCGATCGTGATCTTGGCACCCATGTTCCAGACGGGATGATTGAGAGCCTGCGAGAGAGAAGCTCCCAAAAGCTGATCTCTGCTCAGATCTCTGAACGCACCGCCTGATGCGGTCAATATCAGTCTTCTGATATCGCTCTTCTTATGGCCTTGCATACATTGCCAGATGGCAACATGTTCGGAATCGATCGGATAGAGATTGACCTTATATTCCTCCAAAGCTTCATTGATGATTTTGCCTCCGGCAACAAGGGTCTCTTTGTTTGCCAAAGCGATATCCTTGTGATTCTTGATGGCTTCTAATGTCGGCTTGAAACCGACGAATCCAACAAGTGCGTTTACCAACATGTCATAATCGGATAATCTCGCCATCTGCTGTAAGCCATCCTGGCCATAGAAAAACTGCGTGTTCGGATAATGTGATGCCAGTGCAGGATTCTCCTGTATCGTATAGGCATACTTTATCTCAAACTCGTTGAGCAGCTGCAGAAGATAATCGATATTGTGCCCGACAGAAACACCGACCAGCTGCAGCTCGTCGGCATGTTCCTTAATGACATCTATCGTCTGTGTTCCGATCGAACCGGAAGCACCCATTAAAATAAGTCTTTTCATCCTAATAAAATCAATAACGTACCGAACATTATTATACAAAAGATATGTGAATCAAGTCTATCAAGAATTCCGCCATGACCCGGGATCAGATTGGAGAAATCCTTGACTCCGTAATGACGTTTGATCAAAGAGAAAGCAAGATCTCCGATCTCGGAAACGATCGGCAGACACAGCGAAGAGATCGCAAAGAAAGACATCCCTCTTCCAAAGAAATGGAAGATCGCTGCCCAGATAAAGGAAGTGATGCAGCCGAAGAACCAGCCTCCAAGAGAGCCTTCGATCGTCTTTTTCGGAGAAACACGCGGATTGAGCTTGTGCTTTCCGAATCTGATGCCTACAAAGAACGCGAAGACATCAGTCAGATAAGAAATGATCAGTACATAACCAAACATCCACTTGTTTTCCTTTTGAAAGCTTGACATGAAATAGATGAAGTATCCAAGCATGATCGAGATCATGAAAGTAGTCGCAATATCGTTGAAAGTCTCATTTTCATCAAATACGGCGACCGCAAACAAAACGATGATCTCCAGAAGAGTGATCGCTACCGCATACTGATGGAAAAGATAGATCCCCATCACGGTCAATACCATGATCACAAATAAAAGATAGTTGAACTTTTCTTTCTTGATCCTGATGAATTCATAGGAACCGTAGATCCCGATGAAAGAAAGGACTGCATCTAAGATAAAGCCGCCAAAATAGGCAGCTACGACTGTAATGATTGCGATAAAGACACCGCTAATTACTCTTTGTTTCATCACGACCTCCGAAATTACGCTTGCGATGATTGTATTCTTCGATACATTCATCCAGTACATCATTATTGAAATCCGGCCACAGAGTATCGATCACAACGAACTCCGAATAAGCCAGCTGATAAAGCAGGAAATTGGACAATCGCATCTCCGATCCTGTTCTGATCAGCAGATCGACTTCCGGAAGATCCTTCGTGTACAGATATGAAGCAAAGCTTTCTTCATTCAGATCATCTACTTTTCCTTCTTTATAGTCGATCGCAAACTGTTTTGCCGCCTTGACGATCTCATCTCTTGCGCCATAGTTGAACGCGAAGTTGAGGATCAGACCGGTGTTGTTTCTGGTCGTATTGATCGCATCATCGATGACCTTCAAAGTCTCTGCAGGGATCTTTTCCTTGTCCCCTATGATCATGACTCTGACATTGTTTTCCATCAGTTCCTTGATATAGGAAGCAAAAAAGATCTTTGGAAGAGACATGATATAGTTCACTTCTTCTGCAGATCTTTTCCAGTTTTCAGTCGAAAACGCGTAAACAGTCAGGCATTTGATACCTAACTTGTTTGCGTAGATCGTGATATTGCGCAATACCTCAACACCCTTATAGTGTCCGGCAGTGCGCGGCAGCTTGTTGAGTTTTGCCCAGCGGCCGTTGCCGTCCATTATGATCGCCAGGTGATTGAGTGTATTCATTAGATCGTCATGATTTCTTTTTGTTTTGCCTTGGCGATCTCGTCGATCTTCTTGACAGCCTCGTCAGTGGCCTTCTGAACATCTTCCAGATATGATTTTGAAAGATCTTCCGGAATGGTCTTATCCTTCTTGATGTCGTCATTGACATCTCTTCTGGCATTTCTGACCTGAACCTTTGCTTCTTCAGCCATCTTGTCGACATCCTTGCAGAAGCCTTTTCTGGTATCTTCAGTCAGAGCCGGTACAGTGACTCTTAAAACATCACCGTTGTTCTGAACAGGAAGACCTAAATCAGAAATATTGATCGCTCTTTCGATATCTTTGACAGAATTGCGGTCAAAAGGCTTGATGACAAGTGTCTTACCTTCCTGGATCGAGATCGATGCGATCTGATTCAAAGGAGTCGGAGAACCGTAATAGTCTACTGAGATCCCATCCAGCATCGTTGGATTCGCTCTGCCTGTTCTGACCTTCAGAAGTGCATTTTCAAAAGCCTTGATGGCTCCATCCATTTTTTCATTCGCAATTTCCAAGAATAAATTATCCATAAATCCTCCTCCTTTAACACCTTATGATTGTGCCGACCGCTTCGCCCTTGACAGCCTTGACGATATTATCCTCATCAGTCATGTTGAAGACGAAAGCCTCGATCTTTGCCTCATTGCACATTTCGGCAGCCTGCAGGTCGATGACCTTCAGACCCAGATTTAGTATATCATTAAAAGTCAGTTCATCGAATTTCTTCGCGTTCGGATTGGTATCCGGATCGGAATCATAAACACCGTCAACACCTGATTTAGCCATCAGGATGACATCGGCATGGATATCCTTCGCTCTTTGAGCACTTCCGGTATCAGTGGAATAGTATGGGAGACCGTAACCGCCGCCAAATACCAGTACATTGCCCTCATCCAGTAATCTGTTGGCATCTTCAACAGAGAAGTCCATGACATTCTGCGCTTTGATCGCAGACATCGGAACTGATTTTACACCGACCTTGTTGAGTTCGGCAGAAAACATGACTGCATTGATGACTGTCGCCAGCATGCCGGCATAGTCTGCACTGACTCTGTCAAAACCGAGCTTTTCAAAGATCCTGCCTCTGCAGATATTGCCTCCGCCGACAACGATGCCGACATCGACACCCATCTGCCTGATCTGTTTGACCTGCAAAGCGATCTTTTCCAAAGTTTCCGTAGAGAACGGGAAATCCGGCGCTGCCAGCTGTTCTCCCGATAATTTCAATAAGACTCTTTTATACATATTCTCTTACCTCTTCCATTATTCTAACAGATAAAAAGACATAAGAAAAACGATCGGATGCAATGATCCGATCGTTTCAAAGGAAAGAATTAAACGTTCATCTGTTTTGCGACTTCTTCCGCAAAGTTTTCTTCTCTCTTTTCGATACCTTCACCGACAGTATATCTGACAAAATTCAGAACTGCAGCGTTGTTTTCCTTCAATACAGCAGAAACCTTCTTGGCAGTATCCATGAAGTATTCCTGATCGACCAGGCACATTTCCTTGAGAGCCTTGGAAACCTTACCCTCGATCGCGCCATTGATGACGTTCTCAGGCTTGCCGGCAAACTTCTCATCGTTCTTGACGATTTCAGTCTGTACTTTTCTTTCATGATCGACGACGTCTGCAGGCATATCAGCAGCAGAAACATAAGTCGGAGTCATGGAAGCGACCTGCATAGCCATGTAGTGAGCCAGCTGTTCGTCGCCACCCTTCATGGTAACCAAAGCGACCTTTGATCCGCCCATGTGAGAGTAATCACCGAAGATCTCATCATCGTTCTTGGAAACGACTGCGAATCTTCTTAAGACGATCTTTTCACCGATCGTAGCTGTAGCGTTGATGAATTCATCATTCAGCGTAGCGCCATTTACAGGAAGTGCCAGAGCAGCTTCGTTGTCAGCTGGTTCAGCAGCAAGGATAGTTTTTGCAGCAGTATCCAGCAGAGCGAGGAACTGGTCGTTCTTCGCAACGAAGTCAGTCTCAGAGTTTACTTCAACCAAGCATGCCTTGTTGCCGTCGATAACGATCTTTGCCAGACCTTCTGCAGCGATCCTGGAAGCCTTCTTGATCGATTTGGCAATACCTTTTTCTCTTAACCAGTCGATCGCCTTTTCCATATCACCGTCAGATGCGGACAGAGCGTTTTTGCAGTCCAGCATTCCGGCACCGGTCTTATCTCTTAATTCTTTAACCTGAGCAGCAGTAACAGCCATTATTCAGCTACCTCCTTGACTTCTTCAACAGTTTCTTTTACAGATTCCTTGACTTCTTCCTTTACTTCAGCCTCAGCCTGTGCAGGAGCGTCTTCCTTCTTGCCGATATATCTTCTTTCGGAGTTATATCTTCTTGGTCCTCTGTTGTTGAAACGGTTGTTTCTTTCTTCGTTTCTAGCTTTTCTTCTCTTTTCCTGTTCTTCAGCGTGCTTTTCAACGTTGATAATGACATCTTCCATCGTGATATCATTCTCAATATCGCCTTCCTGGTAAGCATCCTGGAGGATACCGCCCTTGGATTCAACGATCGCATCAGCCAGTAAAGACATCATCAGCTTGATGGATTTGATTGCATCATCGTTAGCCGGAACAGCATAATCGACGAGTGCAGGATCACAATTGGTATCAGCAAGGCCGAACACCGGGATACCGAGTTTCTTTGCTTCAGAAACAGCGTTGTGGTCTTCCTTCGGGTCAACGACTACGACTGCATCCGGAAGTTTCTTCATCTCTTTGATACCGCCTAAGAAGTTCTCCAGACGGACAGCTTCCTTGTGGATCAGAACCTGTTCCTTCTTCGGATAGACAGAGATCGTTCCATCTGTTTCCATCTGTTCGATCTCGATCAGACGCTTGATCCTCTTCTGGATCGTACGGAAGTTTGTCAGAGTTCCGCCTAACCATCTCTGGTTGATGTAGAAGCTTCCTGATCTGGTAGCTTCATCCAGGATGATCTGCTGAGCCTGTTTCTTCGTACCGACGAATAAGACCTTGCCGCCTTCTTCAGCGATGCTCTTCATCTTGTCATAAGCAATCTGCAGAGCGTCCTGTGTCTTGTTCAGGTCGATGATGTAGATGCCGTTCTTTGCAGTGTAAATGAACGGTTTGCACTTCGGGTCCCATCTTCTGGTCTGATGTCCGAAATGAACACCGTTTTCCAGAAGCTTTCTCATTGAAACTAATTGCATTTAAATATTTCCTCTCTTTCCGTTACGCCTCCACTATTTCTGACATCACTAACTTTTTCAAGCACGGAGTGATGAATTCATAGTGTGTGTATGCATAAATGCTTAAAAATTATATCACAGGAATATATAAAAAGAAAGGCTAATTTTCAGCCTTTCTCATCATTTTCTTATCGATCGCATTTTTCGCTGCAACTTCATCGGAAATATAAGGAACTCTTCCCTGCTTATCTAAGATAAAGCGGTCAGAACCCTTGCCCAGAAGCAGGATCGTATCTCCCTTTTCTGCCATCATGACAGCCTTTTCGATCGCCTCTTCACGATCTAATATGATCTGCGGATCCAGTCGCTTGAAGTAAGACCTCATCTCGATCAGGATCTCCATCATATCTTCACTGGAAGGATCATCATAAGTCAGGATGACTTCATCCGCCCTTTCATCGGCAATGACAGCCGTTCCAGGTCTTCTCTTGTGGTCTCTGTCTCCGGAAGCGCCGAAAACCGCAATGATCTTTCTTCCCTTTTCAGTGATCGATTCCGCAAAACTGAACACCTTATCAAACGAATTCGGTGTAAACGCAAAGTCTACTACGACATTGAAGTCCTGACCTGCATCGATCAGCTGGCACCTTCCTGGTGTGAGTTCAACGTTTTCGATATACGGCAAAATCTTTTCGATCGGATAGCCGTTTTCATTCAATACCGCGATCACCGCCAGTAGATTGTAGATATTGAATCTTGCCGGCATGTTTGTCCTGATCGGATATCTCTTACCCTGATATACAAGATCAAACTCAGATGAATCGGCATATAATACGATATTCTCTGCTTTGTAATCGGCATCATTCTCGATACCATATGTGATCTTGTTTTCATCGTGGAGGATATCATATACCTTTAATCCGTATTCATCATCGATGTTGATGATTGCCTTGCCGTCTTTTTTCAGCATGTTGAACAGAAGCATCTTAGCGGCAAAATATGATTCCATATCGCCATGGACATCGAAGTGATCACCGGTCAGATTATTGAAGACAGCAGTTGAGAAATGAAGCTGTTCCAGTCTTCTTGTCACAAGACCTTCTGAGGAAGCTTCCAATATGAGAGCCTTGCATCCATAATCGACCATCTCTTTTCCGATACGGAAGAGTTCATCCGATTTCGGCGTCGTCAGATTCATGGAAGAATCCATGATCTCTTCTCCATAGTAGTAGCCCATCGTTCCGATATAGCCGCACTTTTCAAAATGAGAAATGATCGATCTGAGGATCCAGGCGATCGTCGTCTTGCCATTGGTTCCGGTGATGCCGATCAGATTCATCTTTTCCATCGGATAATCGTAATACGCATTGCAGAAAGAGACATAGGCATCCGTAACATCTGATCTTCTGATGTATACGACATCGTCGTGTTTCGTTTCGATCTCATCACTGTATACGATGCACACAGCACCGTTTTCGATCGCTTTCTCGATGAAACGATGGCCGTCATTGATCTTTCCCTTCATTGCGAAAAAGATCGAATCAGGACAATTCTTTCTTGAATCGAACATGATCGATCTGATATCGATATCACTGTCTATGTTAAAAACCTTATTGAGCTTCATCAGGTAATTCTTCTGCTTCTACTTCAACTTCCGTGATCTTGATCGTATTTTTCGGAGAACAGATCGGTCTTCTCTTTTCAAAATAATCCTCATCCATGATCAGATAAGAGATCTTGATCGTATTCTGAACGCTGGTATTGACTCTTGAAACATAAGCATCATCCTTTTGGGAAGAAGCTGATGCCGGAGTGAATTTCTCTGTCGTCGCATCATAGAAGCCATTCACATTGATCCAGTTGCCATTGGCAAGGATGACGGTATTTTCCCCGCTGTAGATATCGCTTCCCATGTAAAGACGTGGATCGTAGTCCAAACCAAAGAGATTGGCTACCGTTGGTACATGATCCAATGTGGAGCAGTAGTTGTAGTTGACTTCAGGTTCGCTTGCCGGATTGTAGATGATGAAAGGAGAACGGTAAACTCCGTTTTCACCCTTTCGATCAGGATTGATCCAGCGCGTTGCTTCCATGACCTTGTCATAATCCATCCAGTACGGACGATGGTCGGCATAGATGCAAAGAACAGTCGTATCTGCAATACCCTTTTCTTCCAGATAATCCAAAAGGATCTTCAAACCATTATCAAAGTCCATGCACTTGGAGACATAGCGCTTGAAATCTGTCGGCCAATCAGGATGGACCTCATCGATCTCAGACCTGTAGTAATCACCCCAATAGGATGCTTCATCATATGGGAAATGCATAACGGATGTGATGATGTCACAGAAAAACTTTCCGTTTGTCTCATCTATGTGTTTGATCGCCTGTTCGATCAGCATCGCATCGGATTGCCAGCCGTTGGTATGAGTGATGGACCTGTCTTGCCAGATGTCATCGATGTCGTAGTATGCATCAAAACCGACGGAAGGAAGGATGACTTTCCTCTCATAGAATTCATCTCTCCAGTTGTGCAAGGCAAAAGTCTCATATCCGTCGTTCTTGAACAGATAAGGAAGTGCCTCGTAATATTTGATCCCGGCGATATAGTTTGGCGTACAGACATTCACATACGGGAAAATAGACAGATAAGAAACCAGTTCCGATTCCCCTGTCGCGCAAGAATACAGAGGTGTGTAGTGATTGTAATATGTATAGCCATCGCTATACATCTTGTATAAAGTCGGTGTCAGCTCAGGATCGATCGCCAAATAATCCATGGCCTCGACCATGAAATAGATGAAATTGTAGTCATCAAAGACACCGGTCTTTTCGTTAGGCTGAGTGATCTGCTTGTTCATCAGATACTTATCGATCGTCTGCATGTTCGTGTTCTCTTCAGCCTGTGCGATCGACTTCCACTCCTTGTCATCGATCTCTCTGGTCTTTTCCAATACGATCTGCGGTCCTTCATCAATGATCTCCTCCTCATCGATCTCGATCACATCCGGTGCTTTATATACCAGAGCAGAAAGATCGCGGAAGAAGAAATGCTCGATACCAAACTTATCAACGATGATCGTCTTGTTGGAGAATGTCGCATAGGTCTTTAAGATCGAATTGACACCTGAACCAAGATCCATCATCGGGATCATCAGTAAGAATGAAAGGATACAGAAGATCGCCGGAAGCTGGAAAGGCCCTTTCTCATTGAACTTGACGAAACGATGAAGCAACAGATATGAAATGATCCCTGAATAGCACAGATAATAGGATGGTTTTGCTGAAGCAAGGAAGATCAGAGCATATTGCGCGATCCTTGTTGCACCATCGGATACCGTACCAAAGGAATAGAAATCATTCATATTGTTTTTGAATATGAGTTCCGCAAAGCTATAGAAAGAAAACCAGATCATCACGATCAATCCGATGATAAAATAAACCTTTCTGTTCTTGAAAGCTCTGCCGATCAGAGCGATGCAGAAAGAAAGGAATAAAACAAAAAATAACATTCTCACAAATGAAAAGAAATCAAAAGAATGGAATTGAACGATATGAAAAAGTGTTTCCATCAGAAACATCGGTATAAACAGATATAAGAATCTCAGATCGAATTTGACTTTTTTCATTTTGAATGTGGGTGGGCGGAATCGACTGCTTTTTTCAGTCGATCATATGTCAGATGCGTATACAGCTGTGTCGTAGAAAGATTCTCATGACCAAGCAGTTCCTGCACTGTCCTCAAGTCAGCACCGTTGTCCAAAAGGTGCGTCGCAAAGGAGTGCCTGAGCATGTGCGGATGTACCGCGATCGAAAGCCCAGCTTTTATTCTAGCATCTTCCAGAAGCAATTGAACAGTTCTCGGAGAAATTTTCCCTCTTCTTTGCGAAACGAACAGATAAGGGAAATCCTCATCGGCATAATCCTTCCGATACATGTCGATATAAAGATCGAAGAGTTCGTTGAGTCTTGGATAATAAGGAACGATCCTCTCCTTATTCCCCTTTCCGATGACTCTTAGGATCATGGAATGTCTGTCGATGTGATCTACCAGAAGATTGCAGCACTCGGAAATACGAAGACCGCAGGCATAGATCGTTTCCAGGATGCAGCGGTTCCTCACCTGCAAAGGATCATCCAGATCAAAGACATCCAGAAGCCTTTCCACCTGATCGAAAGTCAATACATCCGGAAGATGCTTCTCGACGTGGATCTTGCCAAACTGTAAAAAAGGATTGTCTTCACAGATATGTCTCTGACAAAGATAACGGTAAAAAGAACGCAACGCACTCAGATTGCGGGCATATGTCGCATTGGAGATCTTTCCTCTTGAGATCTTTCCTGATCTTAAAAGAGTTATATAATCAAAAACCGTATCCTTGCCGATCTGATCGAAACTTTCGATCTGATTGTCTTCCATGAACGTGATGAATCTTGCGATATCACGGTAATAGGAATCGGCAGTCTTATCGGATCCGGTCCTTTTGTCATACATATAGCTGATGAACTCATCCAGAGTCTTATACAAGCTTTGCATATTCTTCCACTTTCGCTAAAGCATGTTCCGTATATGCTTTCTTCTTTTCCGATTTCGGTCCATTGAATTCGCAGCGGAAGATGCCGAAATTCGCATTCATCGGCTGCAGCTTGGAAATGCTTGGATCAGAGATATAGGAAGCCATTGCTCCCATCATCGTATCCGGACCGAGTTCATATTTGATTCCGCCACTCAGATACTGTGCCATGTTGATCGCTGCATATAAGCCAGACGCCGCAGATTCCACATATCCTTCCACTCCCGAGATCTGTCCGGCAACAAAGAGATTCTCATGATCAATGAACTGGTATTTATTATTCAAAACATTCGGTGAATTGATATAGGTATTCCTGTGCATGACGCCATATCTGACGATCGAAACATTCCTTAATGCAGGGATCTTCTTCAGCACTTCTTCCTGTGAGCCGAACGTCAGATGCGTCTGAAAACCGACGACATTGTATAAGGTATCGATCGCGTTGTCTTTCCTGAGCTGGACGACTGCATATGGTCTGATCCCATCGTGTTCAAGACCGACCGGTTTCATCGGACCGAATAATAAGGTCTTATAGCCTCTTCTGGCCATTTCTTCAAAAGGCATGCATCCTTCAAAGTACTTCTCATCGTCGATGTCATGAACCGCGATCTTTCTCGCATTGATCACGGCATCGTAAAATTCCTGGAACTCTTCTTTTGTCAAAGGACAGTTGATGTAGTCCCCTTCACTTTCCTCGTCATATCTCGATTTGTAGTAAGCATGATCAAAATCGATCGAATCCTTCTCTACGATCGGAGATACCGCATCATAGAAATGTAAGAATTCCTTCCCGCAAAGCCTTCCGATCTCATCTGCAAGCTTACCTTCACATAAAGGACCGGCAGCAATGATCGTAGGAACGTTTTCATCGATCTCAGTAACTTCTTCATGAATGACATGAATGTTTGGATGTTCATTGATCCTTCTGGTGATATATTCAGAAAAACCATGGCGATCAACAGCCAGTGACTTGCCTGCCGGGATACGATACAGATCGGCTGCTTCCATGATCAGAGAATGAAGGATCCTCATCTCCTGCTTCAGCAAGCCTACCGCATTATATAAGTCATCGCTTCTTAACGAATTTGAACAGATCAGCTCCGCAAAATCATCCGTTTTGAAAGCCGCATGTCTCTTGACGCTTTTCTGTTCATACAGATCGACTTCAAAACCCCTTTCCGCAAGCTGAAAGGCTGCTTCTGATCCTGCTAATCCCGCTCCGATGACTTTTACTTTCATTTATTTTTCTTTCTTCTGTAGAACTTCTTCTGAGGTTCACCTTCGATCGCCTCCAGATAGTTACATTTCGGGTAACCCGAACAGCCGATGAAGTAGTTTCCGTATCTGGACTTTCTCTTTAAAAGAGGTTTGCCGCACTGTGGACAGTTCCTTCCGACTTCTTCCGGCTCTTCCTTCTTGACAAGTGATTCATGCCACTTGCAGGTCGGATAGTTGATACATGACTTGAACTTGCCGAAACGTCCGCTTCTGATGACGACATCGCCGCCGCATTCCGGGCAGATCTCACCGGTCTTTTCCGGCTGGACCTTTTCCATCTGTTCATAAGCGGAATCCACTAACGGCTGGAATCGGTCATAGAATTCTTTCAGAGCTTCCAGAGAATCGATCTTGTTTTCAGCGATCTCATCGAGCTCAGATTCCATCTGTGCCGTGTATTTGATATTGATGACGGAAAGGAAATACTCTCTGAGTTTTTCATCCGTCAGGATACCCTGCTTCGTCGGGAAGAAGTACTTCGTCTTCCCCGAATCGGAAGCCTTTTTATATTCAACATAATTTCTCTTTTCGATCGTATCGATGATCGTCGCATAAGTGGAAGGACGGCCTACCCCTTCTTCTTCCAGAGCCTTGATCAACTTTGCTTCGGTGTAGCGGCTTGGACCTTCAGTGAAATGCTGCTCCTTCTTGATCTCCTTACACTTGAGGATATCGCCCTTTTCCAGTTTCGGTAAAATGATATCCTTTGAAGAATCGTAGTCGCTGTAGACTTTCAGGAAACCGTCAAATTCCATCTTGCTTCCGGTCACAGTAAACTCATAACCGTTATTGTCAAAAAGATAAGTCACGGATGAGAATACAGCCTCGCTCATCAAAGAAGCCAATGCGCGGTAATAGATGAAACGGTATAACTTATACTGATCATTGCTCAGATATTGCTTGATCGCATCCGGCTCATTTGCCAGGCTTGTCGGTCTGATCGCTTCATGGGCATCCTGTGAGGATTCATCATTCTTCACTCTGTAGAAGCCCTTGTAATTCTTTCCATACTCGTTTTCGATCTTCTCATAGGCAGAAGCGACGAATTCATTGGACAGTCTTGTCGAGTCTGTTCGCATGTAGGTGATCAGACCCTGAGCCCCATTGGAAAGTTCAACACCTTCATAAAGAGACTGAGCGACCATCATCGTCTTTTTTGAAGTAAAGCCCAGCTTTGTGGAAGCTTCCTGCTGCAGAGTTGATGTGATGAAAGGCAGATATGCGGACCTCTTCTTTGATTTTTCCTGAATTTCACTTAGAACAAATTCTTCGGAAAGAGCTTTTAAGATCTCATCAGCTTCAGCTTCGTTTCTGATCTCGATCTTCTTGTTTTTATACTTTGTTAAAACGGTATCCAGTTTCTTGCCTAAATGGGCAGAAATGGTCCAGTATTCTTCCGGAACAAATTCCTCGATCTCCTTCTCTCTGTCACAGATCATCCTGAGGGCGATGGATTGTACTCTGCCGGCAGATTTGGAACCGATCTTTTTCTGTAAAAGCTTGGACAGCTTAAAACCGATGATCCTGTCCAAGATCCTTCTTGTTTCCTGTGATCTGACCAATGCCATATCGATGGTCCTAGGATCATCAAGTGCCTTTAATACGGCGGATTTGGTGATCTCGTTAAAAACGATACGGTTGTTGAGATTCGGATCAAGACCAAGTTCTCTTGCCAGATGCCAGGAGATCGCTTCTCCTTCGCGGTCAGGGTCAGTCGCCAGATAGACGAAGTCCGAGTCTTTCACCATCTTCTTCAGATCACTGACGACACTTTTCTTGTCCGGAGAAACGACATAGGTCGGCTTGAAATCATCCTCGATATCAACACCAAGCCCTTCTTTTCCCCTGGTCGCCAGGTCACAGATATGTCCCTTGGAAGAAGTGACTTTGAAGTCCTTTCCAAGGTATTTTTCAATCGTCTTTGATTTAGACGGAGATTCTACGATTACCAGATTTTTCATAATGCCCTCTATTTACAATTACTAATATTTACATATTTGTTTTTAAAATGCAATTTCTTCATGCGTAACGGGTGTCGCCCCTTCATAGATCAGCTGATTGTTGTGTACGCCTTCCGCCATGAAGATATCATATGGAAGTACTCTGACTTCCTTTCCCAGTTCCAGTGCCTCATTCACTGTCGTCATCGTTCCTGATCTCGCTTTTGATTCCATGATGTAAACCCGATCGGATAAAGCAGCGATCAGCCGGTTTCGAAACGGAAAGTGATAAGCATAAGGTTTGGCATAAGCGGGGTATTCGGAAATGATCAGGCCACGCTTTTCTACATCTTTGATCAGGTCTCTGTTACATGCAGGATAGATATAATCGATCCCGCATCCCAATATTCCGATCGTATCCTTTGCGTACTGATGTGCGAAAGCATCGATCCCTTTTGCCAGACCGGAAACGATCACAGTGTCTTGATAATGTTCACTCAAAGCTTTCGTTGCTTTCAAGGCATAATCGCAGGGTTGCCTGGAACCAACAACAGCGATACATTTCCTTTTCAGAAGAGAAAGATCACCCTTGTAGTAAAAGACGAAAGGAGGATACTTCAGATCAAAAAAGCACTTCGGGTATTCTTCATCGAAGATCGTAACGGCATTTGAAACATCAAAAGGTTTCATCTGTTTTCTATCGATGATCGCCTGTCTGATCTTTGAATATTCTCCCTGATAATAAAAAGAATAGGTTTTCAATAATTCCGAGTTCATCTAATACATTATTCTAAGAAAAATCGAAAATTCCTAAACTTTTTTCAAAATAATTTCAATTGCCTGTCTCTGCAGGGTCTGAAAGACATCCTGTAAAGCTCATTGATCCCATATTCGTCCATCAGTTCCAGATGTCTTTTTGTCCCATACCCCTTATGTTTTCTGTATTCATATTGAGGATAAAGGACATCATAGCCCATCATGATATGATCTCGAAGAACTTTGGCAAGAATACTTGCGGCAGCAACCGAGATCGACTTGGCATCACCCTTGACCATGGAAACGGTATCCATGCGGTTCAAAGGCATCGCATCCGTCACCGTCAGAGAATGAAACCTGCAGGAACGGCTGAGTTCATCCATCGCCCTTTGCGTCGCATGATAGATATCATATTTATCGATCTGTGAAGGTGAAACGATACGGAATTCATAGTGATGAGCATCCTTAATGATCTGTTTGAACAACACATTCCGTTTCTTTTCGCTAAGCTGCTTGGAATCGTTGATCTCTTCATTTTCATAATTGATCGGAAGCACGCAGCACGCTACGACCAAAGGACCGCATAATGGCCCTCTTCCGGCTTCGTCGATCCCCATGACATACTGATCCAAAGCCCAACACTGCTTCTCAAACTTATTCTCCAGCATCTTCCCAGGTGATCCTTCCTATCTTATTGCTGCGGATATCTTTCAATATGAGATCGATCGTCTTTGTCATATTGACCGTATTATCCGCAGAAAGCCATAATTTTTCTTTTCCGATCGCCTCGATCAGATCTTCTTCATTTTCATCAACACCATAGCGCTCAGATATCATGCCCGGATACAGCTTTTTCAGAAGATTCAATCCGAATCTCAAAAGCTCTTCCTTGTCTAAAATATCATCATTGATCGAACCGATCAGTGCCAGTAGTCTGGCGTCATCCTGATTTTCAAACTTCGGCCACAATACACCAGGAGTATCCAGCAGTTCAACATCCTCATTGATCCTGATCCATTGTAGTGACTTTGTGACGCCCGGTCTGTTTTCTGCCTTGGCGACCTTCTTTTTGACGATATTATTGATAAAGGTGGATTTACCGACATTCGGGATACCAACGACCATGGCTCTCAACACTTTCTTACGGATACCTCTGGCCTTGGCTCTTTCCAGTTTATCTTTCAAAATAAATTTGACTTCATTGACTACCGTCTTTGTGAGCTTTTCATCGACAGAATCGGTGATCAGACAATGTTCAAAACGACCCTTCCACAAAAGGTTCTTGTTTGGATCCGCTAGATCCGCCTTGTTCAGAACGATCAGGACCGGTTTGTTCTGGGAGAGCTGCTTCAGGATCGGGTTTGCCGAAGCTTCCGGGACCCTTGCATCTCTGAGTTCGATGATGATATCAACGAGCTTGAGCTGTTCCTCCATCTGTCTTCTGGCCTTAGCCATATGACCCGGATACCAGTTGATCGTCTGATTCTGAAAACTCTTTTCTTCTTCTGCCATTGTTTTCCTCAAACTACAGTTTCTTCACAACTGTAACGCCATTGACCATGGAATCAAATTTCTTCCATTTCTTTTCTTCACATACTACAAAGCCACAGGACTCAAACAGTTTCAAGACATGTCCCCTGTCAGCTTCGAATTCATCATAGAGTTCCTTGACTCCGTTTTCTTTTGCGGTTTCACACAGAAGCTTTATCGCAGCTTTGCCATAACCTTTGCCCCTGTACTTTGCATCGATCAGTACACCGCACTCATATCTGTCATTATCCCTGTTGTACTGATAATTGACATCGCCGACATATTCCCCTGTCTCATCATCTCTGATATAGGCAAAGAACCTGTTTTCCCTGATCCGTCGATCATATGTCATCTGTCATCTCTCTTCAGGAAAATCGATGCAGCCGCTGTCGTAGTGATAACCGGGATAGGATACATCATAACCCGCATTATAGCTCATTGACAAGGGGTCGGATTCCAATTGCTGTTCATATTCGTATTCATTGAGATCCGGCACATGAAAACTGATCTTCATCATTCGATCTCCAGTTTCAGTCCGACACCGACTTCGTTGATCTTCATTTTCTTGCCCAATTCGATC
>JAFYHT010000018.1 GCA_017539025.1 Erysipelotrichaceae bacterium | reverse complement strand
TGGTGGAGCTTACGGGATTCGAACCCGTGACCTCATCGCTGCCAGCGATGCGCGCTTCCAACTGCGCTAAAACCCCAGTGTCTATTACTATTCTATTATAAAAATCAGATTTTTGGCATATATTTATAAGACATGCAGGATGGCATTTGCCATCCTGCATCTTTTATTGTTTTTAAAGTTCTTCGCCGTTAGACTCGATGACCTTCTTGTACCAGAAGAATGAATCCTTCCTGGAACGATCAAGGCTGCCCTTGCCGTCATCATCGACATCGACATATATGAAACCGTAACGCTTCCTGATCTCACCTGTTCCGGCAGATACCAGGTCGATACAGCCCCAAGGTGTATAAGCGATGACATCAACGCCGTCTTCGATCGCCTGAGCCAGAGCCTCAACGTGGCCTTTCAGATAATCGATACGGTAATCATCATGGATGCTTCCGTCTTCCTCAACGGTATCATAAGCACCCAGACCGTTTTCAACGACCATGATCGGTTTCTCATAACGATCCTGCAGTTCATTCAACAGATATCTCAAACCCTGCGGATCCATTGACCAGCCCCAGTCGGAGTATTTGAGATATGGATTCTTCTGCCCCATCGAGAAGTTTCCGCCGACTTCAACTTCAACATCGTGAGTCGTCGTGCATGATGACTGGTAGTAAGAGAAGGAGAAGAAATCCATTGCGCCTTCTTTCAGGATCTCCGCATCTTTCTCAAAGAATGCCGGATCAAGACCGAATTTCTTCCAGATCCTCTTGGCGTAGGAAGGATAGTGGCCTTTCATCTGGACATCTGAGCAGTACCAGAAGGAATCCTGCATCATATGCAAAGCAGCCATCTCATCTTCCGGATCCGGTGTCAGAGGATAGAACAACATGCCTGCGATCATACAGCCCATCTTGAAGTCAGGATATTCTTCATGAGCGATCTTGACGACCTTTGCGCTGGCAACGAACTCATTGTGCAAGCCATAATAAGCAGGTGCTACCACTTCATTTGGAATGCCCGGCATGAATACTCCCAACAAAACGGAAGTATTGATCTCATTGAATGTCAGCCAGTACTTGACCAGATCCTTGTATTCTTCAAAGATCGTACGGCAGAACTTGACGAAAAGATCGATCACTTTTTCGTTCTTCCAGTCACCGAGATCCTCAACGATATACATTGGTGTGTCGTAGTGAGAGATCGTGACCAGCGGTTCGATATCATATTTTCTTAATTCAGTGAAAACATTCCTGTAGAATTCGATGCCTTCCCTGTTCGGCTCTTCTTCGATGCCTTTCGGATAGATCCTTGACCATGAGATCGACATCCTGAACATCTTGAATCCCATCTCTGCGAATAAAGCGATATCTTCCTTGTAACGATGATAGAAATCCGTACCTAAGTGGTTTGGATAATAGTAGCCATCCAGCACCGCCAGTCTTGCGCCTTCCGGCTTCTGACCGCCGAATTGCGAATACTTGCCGGTCGTGCCATCAGGCATGACATAAGTGACATAACGAGGAGATGTTGCGGTACCGCCGGTCGTCACATCGGTAACAGCCGGACCTCTTCCGCCTTCATTCCAACCGCCTTCATACTGATTGGCAGCTGTTGCGCCACCCCAGAAAAAACCCTTCGGAAATTTTGCCATAAGTTTCTTACCTTTCTGTTTAATGATTGAATCCTTTCTTTACCTAAATTATACCTCATAGCGTGTATTGACATTGACCTGTACGTTGAAAACTCCGCAACAAAACTTCCGAAAGTCATTTTTCTTCTTTTGTATCCATAAAGACAAATGGTTATAATAGTCTTTGTATTATGAAAAAACTCAAACTCAACAGAAAAACACAGATCAGAGTGATCATCGCCCTGGCTGTCATACTTCTATTCTCGCTGATCTATCTGGCAGGCTTCCTTTATTACGGATCCCACTTCCTGCCCAATACTTTCATCAATGAAGTAAATGTTTCAAATTCAAATGCACTAAACGCAGATGAAAAACTGAAAGAAGTCAGCCCCTATCTCAATGTCGTGGAGAAAAACAGAGACAGCAGCGATGTCCTGATCGA
Source organism: Erysipelotrichaceae bacterium (assembly GCA_017539025.1). Lineage (GTDB taxonomy): Bacteria > Bacillota_I > Bacilli_A > Erysipelotrichales > Erysipelotrichaceae > Colivicinus. The sequence goes on along the minus strand of JAFYHT010000018.1, from coordinate 66,848 downwards.
AAAACTCGATCTCAGGACACTGAGCGATGAGATCAGCTACGACAGCAGTGACCTGCTCAAAGCGCAGGACAGACTCTCCTGGTTTGCCTCTGCCTTCTCGCAGAAGAGGATGATCTGTTCCAGGATCAAAGGAAACTACGACCAAAACAAGATCTCTGATCTGATAAAGAATCTCTATTGCCTGCAGTCTGACAACATCGTCAAACCGCAGGATGCATCGATCGTCATCGAAAATGGGAAAGCCATACTCAAGGATGCAGTAGAAGGATCCTACATCAAAGAAGAAAACGTCATCGAACTGATCAAAAAAGGCATCGCATCCTACATGAACGGGGAAAGCGATGAGACAGTCGATCTCACATCCTTCTATGAGATCCCTGCTTCCAAAGATGATCCGGCCTTAATGTCCAGGATCGAATCCGTACAGAAAGCGATCGATAAGAACATCCACTTCAATATCGACCCTTACCACGAAACAGACCTCAAAGGAAGTGAACTGATCTCACTCCTCAAGATCTCAGACAACGATCTGGTCATCAACGAAGATGCCTTAAGCGAATACATTGCCTCCTTCTGCAGACAATACAATGTCTCCGGAAGTGAATACATCGAAAAATCTTCTTTAAAGACAGTTTTGGAAAAAGCGTTACTGTCAAAAGAAGATGAGACAGTCAATATCAACTGGATCATTGAAGAAACAGATGCCCTGATCGAAGTATCGATCTCCAAACAGACGCTCTACTACTACGAAAACGACACACTGATCTTCTCTTCACCAGTCGTTACCGGCAATGGAAACATTACCGATGCGACACCGACCGGATATTTCTCGGTCACCAAGATGAAACAGGATTCCACCCTGATCGGAAAAGACTATGAGGAACATGTCGACTTCTGGATCGGCTTTGATGAAACAGGCAGGATCTACGGTTTCCACGACGCTTCATGGAGAAATGAATTCGGCGGTGACATCTGGCTCTCGGATCCATCAAGAGGCTGCGTCAACATGCCAAGAGAAAAGATCGCCCAGTTATGGGACTATGTCGATATCGGCACGAAAGTATATATCCACGATTAAACGACAAAAGGCGGGTAACCGCCTTTTCATTCGTTTTCTTTTCCTTCCTTGAACCTCGACATCATCTCGTTGGTCAGAGAATATGGTTTTGGCTGCAGGATGATATCTTCCCGCTTCACCCATTCCGCATACTTTAACTCATTTTCATCCATTGTGATCTCATCATTTCCATCGACTTCACAATAGAATCCCGCCAACATATCCAAGGCAATACCCCAAGGCTGAGATTTGTAATAACGGATATTCTTGACATTCAATCCGGTCTCTTCCTTGACTTCTCTTGCGACCGTTTCTTCCAGAGTTTCACCAAATTCACAGAATCCTGCAACCAGCGCATTGTAGGCAAAGTTACGTCTGTATTTTGTCAGCAGGATCCGATCGCCATTGATGACACCGACGATCACAGCCGGATTGATGCGCGGATAGATGATGTTTCCGCATTCAGGACAGCGCATCGCTCTTTCCTTTTCATCCGGAATCAGAGTACCCTTGCATCTTCCGCAATAGCGATTATCCAGATACCACTTCCAGAGATGATAGGAACTGTAACAGATGAAAGGATCTACGTTATCGCTGAGATCCAGAGACCTGACATCTTTCATCGTGATCTTTTCAGATCCATCGATCTCACTTTGATCAAGATACAGGAAATAAGATATTTCATCGATCGAGAAGAGATAGGTATATGGCTCTTCTTTTATTTCCTTGCATAATGGAAAACGAAGTTTTCTTTCCTTTTCATCGTAGGAAGCCAAAATACTTTCATCGCAAAAACAGATGGCAATACTATTGTCATCGACATCTTTCCTTTGAAAACTGTTATCAAAATGGTGCGGTAAGATATCCTGTATCACGATTCATATTATAAGTCAGGATCTGACGATCCTGACTCTGTTTTTTTACAAATTATCTGATCCGGCTTTGTCTATTTCACGACATGGATTGTATATTTTGGCGATTCAACATTCAATGAACTGCCATCCGACCATCTGAAATAGACTTCAATATCCTGTGTCTTGGAGATGCTGCCACACTGATAGACATTGCCATAACCATCGATATCCAGATCGTTATCGGAAGTATAGAAATCACACTCCGTGGTGACATCATACTTGTTGATGATGCCATCGTAACAGGTCAGATACGTCGCTCTGTAAGGGATCTTCTGACCGCTTCCTTCCTGGATGGTCACGCCATCTTCCATCTCATACATGACGGTCTCGCCTTCAACGATGATCTTGCATTCAGCACTGACACCGCTGGCTGCCTTGACTTTGATCGTCGTGACACCAGGATACTTTCCTTTGACATTGCCATCGGAATCAACGGTTGCGATATTCTTGTCGGAAGAAACGTATTCCAAAGTCTTATCCGTTGCCTTATCCGGCTCGACAGTTGCCTTGATCTTATCGCTTCCACCCATATATAAAGTCAGGGTCTTGCTGGCAAGATTGATCTTATCAACTCCGACCTTCTTGGATCTGGTCTCAAAACCGATGACCTTTTCCTGATCACCACACTTGATATGGATCTTGGTCTTGCCGACCTCCTTAGCTGTAACATTGCCCTTCTGGTCGACCGTTACGATCTTTTCATCCTCAGATGTATATGTCGGAACATCGGTCGTATTGTAAGGCGTGAACTCGGCCTCCAGATTCCAGGCCTTCGTTCCTTCTATCGTCCAGTAGTTGTTGTATTGTGTCTTGATACCGGTACATGGGATCTTCTTGGCATCTTCTTCAAAGACAGCTTCCACCTTGGAACCATCCTTGATATCGGAAAGCTGGCCCATCACTCCATCGATCTTCCAGCCTTTGAAACTCTTTCCCTCCGGAGCCTTCGGTGTCTGGATGTTCGGGATCTCGCCATCTCTGAATGAAACGGTATAAGACTGACCATCGATCGTCACGGTTGCCGTATTGTTTTTCTCATACACCGCGACAAGAGTGATGTTCTGGGTCAAAGGCAGATCAAAATCATAAGGCTTGCCATCGAGCTGCCACTCTTTGAATGTGTAGCCTTCTTTTACCGGATCGGCAGGTTTGTTTACTTTCTGGCCATCCCCCTGAATGACGACAGCCTCAATAAAAGATCCTCCATCCGTATTGAAATTGACAGTATATTCTTTCTTGGCGCTACATCCGCTGACACACAATATCATCGTCAACAACGCCAAAAAGACTTTCATGATCTTTTTCTTCATTTTCTTTTGCCTCCGTTAACAATATTATATAAAAAACCGATATATCTTGCGATATATCGGTCTCATCTTTATTGATCTGCTTTGATCTGAACCATCAGATTACCGATGGCTGTCGCCTCGATAGGTAAAGCTACGACTACCTTGCCGGTAGCTTTGGCAGTCAGATCATTCAAAAACTGATTCTTGGCTCCACCGCCGACGATATACAGTTTCTGATACGTCTTTCCGGTATTGCCTTCCAGTTCTTCGATCGCCTGCTTGTAAGACAAAGCCAGGGACTTGTAGGCACAACGGAAGTAATCATATGGACTTTGAGGTTTCTCACTCAACAATGCGTCAAACGCATCTTTCATACTGGAAGGAGATAATAAACTCTCGTCATTGGCATCCAGCACTTCATCATAAGTGCTGAGTTCTGCTTTCTTTACGATCTCCCTGATATCCTCATTGCAGATCTGTCTTTGTAACTCATTGACGATCCACATGCCCATGATATTCTTCTGATAGCGATTGTATCCGACTCCGCCTTCATTGGAATAATTGGCCTTCATTGAACCGACATCCGTGATCGGCTTTTCTGTCTTGACACCCAGTAAGGACCAGGTTCCGGAAGAGATGTATAATTCGTTTCCTTCCATCGGAATGCCTTCGACAGCACTTCCCGTATCGTGAGTCGCACATAGTACGACTTTGATCCCTTTATATTCACCGACCAGATCACCTGGTTGCGACAGCTTCTTGAACAGATGTTCAGGAAGACCCAGTCTTTCAATGATCGTATGATCGAATTCCAGAGTCTCATGATCGATCATCCCCATCGTCGTCGCGTTGGTGAATTCCTTCTTCTTGACGCCTGTCAGCTTATATAAGAGATATTCAGGGATCATCAGGAAATCAGTAACTCCCTCAAGTCTTCCTGCCTTCTTATCCGCATAAAGCTGATAGATGCTGTTGAACGGCTGGAATTGACAGCCCGTATGTTCATAAAGCTCTTCAAAAGGCATCAGAGAATGAACTTCATCGATGACCTCTTTCGTCCTTTCGTCTCTGTAGGCATAGACCGGAAAGACTTCTTCATCGCCTTTCAATAAGACATAGTCCACGCCCCATGTATCGATCGAAAGTGATTCGATCGCATACTTTTCCAAAGCGATATCGATCCCTTTTCTGACCTCAGATTCAAGAGAAACGATATCCCATACCAGGTGCCCGTCTTCTTCACTTACACCATTGTGGAAACGATAAACTTCTTCGGTCTTTAACTCGCCATTCTCCAGCCAACCTACGATATGTCTTCCGGAAGAAGCACCGATATCGATCGCCAGATAGCGTTTCATTCAGGCTTCTCTCCGATCTCGTAAGTCCTGCGCTCATAGAGATACTTTTCATCGATCTCAACATTAAATGCCTTACCGATATCTCTGAAACCCTGCGGCTCGATCGTATTGAGCTTGGTGTTTGTCATGGATTTGACTTTGACTAATACTTCTGCGGCCTTTTCAACTGTATGCATCAGACCGAAAGCCTCATCGAAATCATGACCTGCGACAAAGATACCATGGTGGTACCATACCGCAACATTCCTTGTTTCCATGATCTTGGCTGTCTTGACGCCGATCTCTCTTCCGCCCGGAACCATCCATTCGATGACGCCGATTCCCTGTGGGAAGACGACTGGACATTCCGTCATCATTTCCCAGATCTCTCTGGTGAAGATCTCATCGCTCAAAGGCAATACAAACGTCAACGCAACTGTATTTCCCGGATGAGCGTGATAGACAACTCTCAAACCTTCATCTCTCTTCTTCAATACTTCCAGATTCATCAAGTGAGTCGGAAGTTCACTGGTAGGTCTGCCGCCATTGACTAAACCATAGACGATCTTGTATTTTGTGCCATCTTCAGAAACTCTGATGATCGCAACATTGTCTTCAAAATCCAGTTCGACATTCCTGAAATACTTGCCTGAACCCGTGACCATGAAATACTCATTGGCCAATCCCGGTACATCGGTACCGATCTCTCTCCATTCTGCTTCCTCATTGAACAGATCTCTGATCTCTTCAACTTCTGCATTTGTCATACGGTAGGAAAGATTTCCGCCGTTTCTCTCATGCCAACCCTGGGCATAACCATCTGAACAAGTCTTTGTAAAAGCTCTGACTAACTTTGTATCCATTCTCTTATCCTCTCTTTGAAAGAACTTCTCTTTCATATCTGACAACTTCATCATACCATTCATCATCTAACGGTTTGTCGCATGCTCTGCAGTACGCATCCCAGACATCGCCAAACGGCATCGTCTTGAACAGTTCCTGCTGAGTCATCAATTTTGCGAAATCCTGATCATCCTGCAGCTTCTTCAGTTCATCTTTTGGCTGTAACAGGGCAAACAGTAATGCCTTCTGGGTATTGCGGAAACCGTTGACCCAGGCAGCGATCCTGTTGATCGATGCATCGAAGTAATCCAAAGCGATATCGACTCTTTCAACACCGCATCTGACGATCTCCTTGCAGATCTCTCTTGTCTCATCATCGAATAAGACGACATGGTCTGAATCCCATCTGACAGGTCTTGTGACATGTAATGCGATCTCATCAAAGAATGTCAGCAATGCAGAGATCTTGTCGCTTACTACTTCAGTCGGATGATAGTGACCGTTATCCATTAACGGGATACATTTATCCTTGTTTGCTGCAGCATAAGACAGACAGAATTCGGCAGAACCGGCAGTATAGGATTCCACGCCAATACCGAATACTTTTGATTCAACACATGGCTTTACCTTGTTGAAGTCAAATGGTTCGCTCAAGATCTCATCGATACTTTCTTTATATCTGACTCTCGGTCCTAATCTGTCACCCGGGATATCCTTGAAACCATCGCCGGTCCAGATATTCATGACACACTTTTCACCGAGCTGTTCAGCCAGATAAGTGGAAATTCTGATACAAGCCTTGCCATGTTCGATCCAGAACTTCCTGGTCTCTTCATTAGCGGAAGATAAAGTCAGAGGATCACACTTTTCATGAGAGAAGAATGTCGGGTTGAAGTCACAGCCCAGTCCTCTTTCCTTACAGAAATCGACCCACTTCTGGAAATGTTTCGGCTCAAGCTTATCTCTATCAGCCCACTCTCCGTCTTCAAAGATCGCATAGGAAGCATGTAAGTTCATCTTCGGTCTGCCCGGGATCAGTTTCATGACCTCATCGAGGTCAGCCATCAGCTCTTGAGGATTCCTTGCACGGCCCGGATAATTGCCTGTCGTCTGGATACCGCCAGTCAAAGGCTTGTTTGGATCGGTATCAAAACCTCTTACATCATCACCTTGCCAGCAATGTAAGGAAACAGAGATCTTCTTCAGTGTTTCGATCGCTGCATCGGTATCGATACCGTATCTGGCATATCTTTCTTTCGCATCTGAATAACGTTCATTATGGTTCATATTATTTTCCCTTCTTTCATTTTTATTGTATCCTTTCCTTTCTTGCATAAAAATGACTGTTTTTAAATATTTTTCTGTCTTTTCTTGCATATAATGAAAGTATGGATGAAAGATTGTTGAATAAGCTCTCACAGATCTCTGAAGAAGAAAGAAAAATACTGGAAGGAAAGAAAGACATCGACCGTGATCTTTACTACAGTTCCGACTCCTCAATCATCGATTCCGATATCGTATTGGCTAACGGAAAGATCATCGATATCCGACCGCATACCCGCTTTATCCATTTCCCGAAACACTCGCATAACTATGTTGAATTCATCTATATGGTCCAGGGAGAAAGCACTCATTTCATTGATGATGAAAAGATCCACCTCAAAAAAGGAGATCTCCTTTTCCTCAACCAGAACGCCATGCAGGAGATCCTGCCGACAGGAAAAGACGACATCGCCGTCAACTTCATCATCCTGCCTCAGTTTTTCAATGAGATCTTTGAGATCTTCAAAGAAGAAGACAACGCCTTAAGATCCTTCATCATCGGCTGTCTCACCGAAAACAAAGCCCAATCCAATTATCTCTACTACGATACCCAAGACAATATTCCAATACAGAATCTACTAGAAAATCTGATCTGGAATCTATTGGAAGATGAACCAAATAAGCGTTCCATCAACCAGCTGACAATGGGCCTTCTTTTCATCAACCTGATCAATCACTCCGACAAGATCAGAGTCTCCCATAATTCCTATGAACAGAACATTGCCCTAAAAGCACTCTCCTATATCGACACCCACTATATGGATGCCAGACTGTCTGATTTTGCATCAGAAAACAAAACAGATATCTATACCCTTTCCCGTATCATCAAAAAACAGACCGGATCCACCTTCAAACAACTGCTTGAAAACAAAAGACTGAATCAGGCCTGTTTCTTATTGACTCATACGCCATTGACGATCGATGAGATCGCCGTCAATATCGGCTATGAAAATATATCCTTTTTCTATAAACTCTTCAAAAGGACCTATGATATGTCTCCGAAAGACTATCGCAAAAACTCCTTGAAGTAATCGCATTGATCATCGTTACACTTTTTGGCATCATCACTTCTCATATTCAGATGGAAGACATGGCCAAGTTTATGTTCATCATCGCCATAATACATGTATCTGACATCAACGCCCTTTTCCTTTAATCTGTTCACCATCGGCATTGCCTGATCCTTCAGGAAATCATCGGAAGCCGTCATGACGATACAAGGAGGGAACTTTTCATTGACATAGTTGATCGGAGAGATCATGCGATATTCTTCCACCGTTCCCTTGTTTGGCAAAAAGTCTTTCATGAGATTGGCAGTCAGACCCTTGTCTTCCTTCTTCATCTCATAGACGCCGCAATTCAAGGCAACAGCCTTGAGTTTCAATCCCTCAGGAACCTGGAATGAATATTCCTTTTTTATCTCATCGTTATTCAACAAGCAGGAATACAAAGCCAGTAAATGACCACCGGCAGAATCTCCTACCGCAAAGATGTGATCGGTATCAAAACCATATTTTTCCGCATTGTTCATGATCCACACAAACACATCATTACAATCCTTCAGTTGTGACGGATACTTGAACTTTGGAGCCAAACCATATGTGAAATTGACAACTGAAAAACCTCTTTTCACCAGATCCATGCAGTAGAACTGATATCTCTCCTTATCGCCATAGACCCAGCCACCGCCATGGATCGAAACGATCAACGGCTGTTTTCCATCGATATCCCTGTTTCTATAAACATCCAATACATTCCACTTAGGATCTACCCCATATTGAATATCATCAAATCGTTCCACACATTCCGGGGTCGTCAATCCGGCATCTCTTTTGTCATCACCTTTTTTAAATAATGTTCTGACCATGAAACTTGTAAAAGACATATGAAATCCTCCTTATATCTATATTTAAATCACTTACAGTGATCCAAGAAACGCAAACACTTCCTTCAGACAATCCTTGGCCTCAGGAATAAAAGGAAGCATCGGATAGGCATGGATCAGATCGTGACCCACAGACAGTTTTACATTATGACCCTGATTAAACAGCTTATTGTAAAGAATGATCGAATCATCCAGTAGTGTTTCACTGTCACTTGCGGCAAGAAAGATCGGTGGTAATCCTTCATAATCTCCGTAATAAGGAGACAGGAGCGGATCCTTCAGTTCGCTCTCATCCGGATCATGATCGAACAGTGCGAGATGTAAGCCTCTGGATATCGCATCCTTCAACATATAATCCGTCCTGATATTTCCCTTATGAGAAGGAAGATCCTCATAAAGATCCGTGCTAGGAGAAAACGCAACGATCGCCTTAGGCATATCTAATCCTTTCTCCTTGATCTTAAGACCCAGAGATAATACCAGTGATCCACCGGCACTTTCTCCCATCAGTACGAGATCTTTCGAATCGTATTCTTCCAACACCTTTTCGTATGCGCAGACACAATCATCCAATGCAGCAGGCCACTTGTTTTCCGGAGCCAGGCGATAATTGATCGAGATACAATCATATCCGTATTTTGAAACCAGATACTGCGTAATACTTCTTCTTTCCCTGGCACTGCCGGTCGTAAAACCGCCGCCATGGATATAGAATATGATCCCTTTTTCATTGCCTTTTTTCGTGATGAAATCCGCAGGAAAACCATTGAGATCTCTTTCTACGATCTCAATATCCTTTGGCTTTTTGATCTTCATCTTGGCATTGTTTTCTCTTTCCTTTACAAAATCCCCGTCAGAAGCAGGAATCTTGGAAAAGATGAAATTGATGAGATTTGCCTGTAAACTAGCCATATATACTCCTTATAAATCTGCCTTCTATTTATATGATAACAAAATTAAAACTCTCATCAGAGAGTCTGTACACATATGGTGGAGGATACAGGGCTCGAACCTGCGACTTCACCCCTGTGAAGGGTGCGCTCTCCCAACTGAGCTAATCCTCCGTCTATCCATATTATATATCAATCCAAAAAAGAAAGACTACCCGATTTCTCGGGTAGTCTTTTGATTCAGATTAAGCTGCGGCAGGCTGTTGCTGAATGTTAGGAGTAGATTCTTCGTTATCGTCATCCTTCTTCTTGTTCCTTGTCAGATAAGCTAACAGGAAGTTTACAAGTAAGATCACGACCATGGCAAGTGTGTACTTGTCAGTCAGAATCATCGGATTACGCATATCCTCTGTGAGGATAAAGAAGATTACAGAACCGATTGCAGGAATGAGACCTAAGAACTTAGATTTCTTTCTCTTGTCTTCGTCTTCCTCTTCTTCTTTGTTTTCTCCATCTTCAACAACCGTTCTTACTACAGTTGCATCTTCAGGATTTTCCTCTTCCTCTTCTTCTTTCTTCTTGAAGAATGTGAAGATCATTCCCAGAGCAGTCAATACTGTACCGATTGATGACAGTAAGTTGATCAATGCCCAGTACTTTTCAGGTAATGTTTCAGGAACATCATCATCAGGGATGACGATTGGTTCCGGTTCTACTTCTGGAACTGGCTCATCTGGAACAATCTCAGGCTCTGGTTCCGGTTCCGGTGTAGGTCTCGGAGTTGGAGGAGTCGGAGTAGGTTCAGGCTCCGGTTCTGGATCTGGACCTGGTCCTGGACCTGGTCCTGGAGGAGTCGGAGGTGTATCTTGTTCTGTGATTTCAAGTTCACCATCAGTGATTTCAAATTTGACTTCGAAATTGCTGTTATTATTAGTAAACTGTTCCTCTTTCAGACCCATCGAATATGTACCGACATCTGTACCCTTAGCAATTGCTTGACCAGAGAACGTGAAGTCTGACTCTTTGTATAGATCATTACTGATTTCTACATTATACCCTTCAACACTCTGCTCAGAACAATTATATTCTTTAGAATCTTTATTACCAGTGATCGTGACAGTGACATCGATCGGGTCGATGACCAGCTGTCCGTCAACGATGACGAAGCTGACAGTAGCGAAGTTGTCGTTGGTGTTAGTGAAGTCAGAAGCCTTCAGTTCCATATCGTAGCTGCCTGCGTCTGTTCCACTGACACTGTCGTTGCCGCTGAAGGTAAAGTCAGCTTCCGTATACAGCTCGTTGTCAATGCTGACATCATAGCCGGAAACGGTATGCTCTTTGCCGTCGTAGTCAACCTTATCGCCATGCTCGGTGATCGTGACAGTGACATCGATCGGGTCGATCTTCTGATAACCATCAGTATACTTATTATTCTGATTTTTTGAATTATAGTAATACTCACCAGAATAAACAATGAAATTACTCAATTCTAATCCCATATAAGTTGTACCAACATCTTTTCTTGTTGCTACAGCTTCATGGTCTCCAGCTAATTCTACTTTTAGGCCTTTTGATGCTACTGTCTCAGAATCCAATACCTCACCATCGACTTTATAGACAACATCGTAGCCATCTACTGAATGATTATTTCCATCATAGTCAGTAGTGTTATTATGGCCTGTAATTTCGATTGTTAATTCAGGTATTCTTTCCCATACAGCATATAAATCATCATATGGTGTTTTTTCATCTGCCGCAATTTCCGTAACTGTTGTATTTGTTCCGTGTAATTTGAAACTTCCATCAGAATAATCTAACCATAAATTAGTTTTATCTGTTGGTGAAGAAGGTGTTGCTCCTCCCGACAGTTTTGACCAACCAATAAACTTATATCCCTCATAAGAGAAAGTATTTGCAGGTCTAATTGCGACAGCTTCATTAATCAGCAAATTATCTGACTCTTCAACCGTTTGATTTGTTCCATTATTTGCATGCCATATAATATGAGTTGGAGTAGGTGACTCTTTAGGACCATAAACAGCTTTTAATAAAACTGTATATGTGAAACTAGGTTCTTCTGGTGTACTTCCTTCATTTTCTTCAACCTTTGCATAAGATTTTAAAACAGTAAACTCCTCGCCAGGGAATACAGTATCACCACTATCTACAAATTCATTTCCAACATACTTTTGTACTGACCAATACTGGAATTGTAGTGTATTATCATTTGGCGTAGATGCTGCTCCAGCTATAGCTTTTGCGCTATCCACATACAATGTCGAATCTTCAGGTGCGTTAGAGCCAGCGCTTGCATCATACATAACGCCTATACCATTTGCTCCTGTTATTGCTGCACGCCATCTACCAAATAATTCAATTTTCCCAACTACCCAATTACGATTAACGTCATTGTTGGATGTTGCATTATTGCCCCACCTATCCATATTCTCGGTATAGTAATTAGGATCCGTTTTATCGTAAGCTGAAGCAATACTGCTATTTACTTTAAAAGCATCTTGATTGAAGAACGTGCCATCTGCAAAGAACCATCCGACAAATTCATAATCTTGTCTTGTTCCTGTCGGAGAACTGATTTCTGAACCAGAACCAACCAAGAAATTCATTTGCTGATCACTAGAGCCCCAGTTTAACGATAGGTCAGTTCCAGCGTTAGGCCTTAGGAATACTCGATAATACTCAAGAATCCATTTTGCATAAACCGTAATACCTTCTGGCATTGTTGTAAACGTATATTCTTGTGAACACGCTTCATCAACATACCAGCCATCGAACACAAACTTTGAGAAAGATGGTGTATATGCATTTTCTCCCGAATTATGATCGGAAACGTCATGACCGTATGGTAAACCAGTTTCTTCATTCAGTTTTCCTCTGCTAGTATAACCAGCAACCGGATAACCATATCTATCAACATACACTCCATCGTAGTAAAGGATCGAATAGTTTAAACGATCATATCGGATATGCAATTCTGAATAATCTTCAACATTTGCATAGTATCCATCAGCACCTTTTTCGCCTAATTCTACCCAATTTGTTCCATCTATGCTGTACGCTACCGCTTTGAAGCCATTATATTTGTCTGATATCCCAAATGTGCCACCTGAAGTTGTAGTAACATCATTTATGAGAGTATAACCATCTTCTCCTGAATTCTGCTGGTAGAAATAAATATGAGTGTTACCAGTTCCACCAAAACCGTAGAACGTTTCAGAGTCAGATCCGTCAGATAGAATAAAAGCATCTAAGAAAGTTGTACGAGTTCCGGCTGGATAATTTCCCCAAATCGACGAATTATAATCAGAGTACCACCAATAATCTGACGGCCACGTATAACCTTGCGATGCAAGAGTCTGACCGTAAAGCCCTGTCATGGTCTGATTTGTTTGCCAAGATCCTCCCCAGAAACTATCCCTCCAAGTCATGAATGTTAGAGTAATAAGATTCCTGTCATAGTAAACATTCGCAACTGCTGAGCCTTCAGGTGTTATTACTACATCTGTATCTGCTCTACTGAATGTAAAGCCAATAGTTTCTTCTTCTGATAGTCTTGCACCTGAAGTATCAATTGTTTCATCAACCAAACCTGTACCAGATATGGATTTCACAAAATCATATGTTTTTTGACTTTGAGTTGCATTTTTCGCATCATTAACGTTCTGCTTCCAAATCAAAATTGTATAATTTGCTTCTGAAGCCTTACTCCATTTTGCATATACATGAACTGTCTCTGTAAGTTGACCACCAAATGAATATTCATTTCCATCAGTACAATCTTCATCTTCGTACCAATCAACAAATTCGTATCCATTTTTCTTCATTTCTATGGTTGGCCTGACCGTATTGTCTTCAGATTTTACAAACTGAGGAGCAATATATGTACCTCCATTTTCATGGAAAATTAGCCAGTGTCCTTTTGGAGCATTTACAGAAAACACTACGTCTCCAGTGATTTTGACTTTCGTTCCATTTGGATAGATACCGTCAATAGATTCTCCTGTAATATTTGACGCTCCATCAGATACTTTCCATCCTTCGAAATTCTCTTCTGCACCTGGAGAGTATGCCTGATTTACCGTATAATCGACCTCTGTATTAGTTTCATCAGCACGAATTTTTAATGCTTCCATTCCTAAAGAGGTATTATTTGCATCTAAATAAGTTATATTATACTGTCTAATTAACTTTGCATAATATGTGATACTTTGGCCATCAGAAATTGTTTCTGGACTCAGCTTATCACTAACTTCTGTACGAACATCTGCGATCGTTAAAGCGGGGTCCTCTGCATCATATTCATTGGACTTTACCCAACCCTCAAACAGAACGCCTGTAGGTAATCCTCCATCTCCAGTTCCCGGATCATAGAGAACTTGTTCCATATTGTCATTCTTTTTGACCAATATTGACGTAACTTTTGTTGATCCATTCATGAAGATTACTTCTAATCTTGCATCCTCACCAGTCTCGACGACCGCATAGATAGAGAATGACTTCGCCGAGAATTCAGTCTCTACTGCGCCACCGTTTGATTCTGCTGAAGCAACGACATCGACCTTGGTCTGTTTATCATTGATATGAACAACGCTCTGATCTTTGCTGTCATCATAACCGTATGCCTACATGAAGACAGAAACAGGTTTTTTCGGCTGAATCTCCTTACCATCTGAATAGAAAGTGATATCTACGGCCTTGATCCTGCTGACTTCGCCCTCTGTGGCATTGTTGACCAGATCATAGACCTGTTCTTCAGCGATTGGTGTGACGACCATCTGTGTATCTTCGGGGAATGTACCTTCCTCATAAGATACTCTGACGATAACACCGTTGACTAATGCAGAGAACTCTTTCGGCCACTGCTCTTCTTCAACGACTTCCTCTTCTTCAACGATCTCTTCGAAAACAGCTACATAGCTTGCGTTTTCCTTGAGCTCGATATTTTCTGCATCAAGCTGAGCTTCTTCAGAGAATGTTTCTCCGTTGAGCTGCCACTCCTTGAATTCATAGCCTTCGTCCGCTTTGGCGATGACAGATAAGAGTTCTTCCTTCTTGCCAACTTCCTGGATGATCTCAGCTGCATCTACGGAATCTTCCGCACTTGTCGTAATGAAACCATGTTCAGAAGCCTTGAAAGAGATCTGATAAAGAATTTCTTCTGCTTCTTCCGCCAAAACCTCTTCTTCTTTGATCTCTGGCTCTTCTACTTTTTCCTCCTTGATCTCTTCAAATACCGCAACATACTTGTTCTGGTCCTTGAGTTCGATCTTGTCGGTCTTGAGCTGAGCATCTTCAGAAACGACTGCATCACCAAGTTTCCACTCTTTGAATTCAAAGCCTTCTTCAGCCTGCGCAGTCACAGATACGAGTTCTTCCTTTGTCTTTACTTCCTGAGTGATCTTTGTCTGTTTGATCGGATTTTCACTGTCAAGTAAGACATAACCATTCTCGGAAGCAACGAAGAAGACCTGATAGATGATCTCTTCTTCTGGTTCTTCAGAAGTTTCGATCTTTTCAGCATCCGTATCTGTCGGTTCCTCTAAGGTCGTTTCAGCTTCTTCCTGCTTGACTTCAACCTCCGGTTGTTCAACTTCTTCAACCGGAGCTTCTTCCGGTTGTTTGATCTCTTCAGCCGGGGCAGTCTCTGCAGGTTCTTCTGTTTTCGCTGGTTCTTCCTGTTTCGGAGCGGGAGCCGGTTCTGGGGCAGGTGCTGGTTCAGCAGGTGCCGGAGCTGGAGCCGGTTCAGGCTCTGCAGGAGCTTCCACTGTTTCGACAACAGGTTCCGGTTCAGGTACACTGACATCATCTTCGTCAGCGTATAAGCTTACCGGGATCGTATTGACTATCAGCAAAACAGCGAATAACAACCTCAGAAATTTGCTTAATACTCCTTTCATTCCTTTCCTCCTTTTCTTAATCTGCTTCTATTAAGAATCTTCCAATGATCGAATCACTCTTGATTCTGTTTTGATCATCTGAATCCTGATGTGCAGAAATCTCACATTTCTATATGTGAGCTCTTTCCATATCATCAGAATTCAATCGCTACAGGAAACCATTTGTATTTCCCATCATTGACATCCCTAATATATAGAAGCAGCCGCAACATAAGTGCAACTTTATCGTAAGATAGCATTTGTATAAAAATGAGTCTAAATATTGACTATCCAACGGTTTACATCCTATTTTTATTGATTTTTAAGGCATTTTTGCCCATTTTTGGCCTTTTTTGACAAGACCAAAACAGACTGTCGACTTACGTCACAGCTTTCCTGATAAATATTCTTAAAAATTAAATTTTTTGTACCGCTATCTACACTTTAAAAAATAGAAATACGATACATTTTTTCAACTTCAGCCTGATTCGATATGGTTCATCATCCTTACCCCTTTTCAGATCCAAACCACGGACCAAAAAGCTTCTCCTTTCCCGGTTTCTCCTTCTATCGCTGCACACCGTTGCAGCAAAACAAACCGATCTTTCTTTCAAAACATTCGAAAGATCAGATCATAGACAAAACAATTTTCAAAACAATCAGAAAACACTAAAAATGCTTCATTTTCCAATCAGCCATATGAAATACATCAAAAATGTATTACTGGCTGACATTTCTTTTCATTCATCCATATTTAAAAGGCTTGTTTAATGATTTAAACGATCCTTCTAAAGATATCGATCCATCTGAAAAACTGAATATGGATCTCCTTGGTTTTCTGAATGACTTTCACGATTAAAATATGTCCTTAATTTCCTATAAGGTCTCCTTTCCGGCTGTTTCACATCTTTCAGCCTATGCAATCCTTGCAAGTCCATATTATGACCGATCCTCTATAAACATCAGTCTAAAACAGATGATATGAAAGGTTTTTAATATGATTTTATTGATTATTCATCATTTTCAAAGAAATCTGTCTATTTCCAGAGATAGGGAGAAAGATTATACTGAAAATGATGGGGGTCACTTTTGAAAACACCCCGAAACTCTTCGGGATCGTTCATATCAGCACATTATTACTGATATTTATTGCCAATATCGTCCTTTTTCCATACCTGAAAGCCCAAAAAGAAGAAAAACTGCTGAAAATCCTGCATTTTTCGGGATTGATCATGTTGGTGGCAGAGATATTCAAACAGTGGTTCTGTTATGTTTATGTCTTCAACAGAACGATCAATCTGTGGTTTTTCCCGTGGCAACTGTGTTCCATGGCCATGTATTGTGCCTTTTTTATCACTTTTTTACATAAAGAAAAGGACCAGAACGTCCTTCTGGTCTTCTTAGCGAGCTTTTCTCTGTTTGCGGACATCATTGCCCTGGCACTTCCTTATGACATGTTAAGGGATCAGATCCTGCTTGTGATCCATTCTTTTGCCTATCACGGACTGATCATCACCCAGGCTATCATAGCGATCATCATCCTATCCAAAAGAAAAAGGGTAACTTTTACCCCATCCGCATGTCTATTCCTTGTCATGGCATTGGTCGCTGCAGTGATCAATACGATCAGTCATCTCATATTCAATAATATCTACGTAGAACCGAATATGTTCTATATCACCTTTTCCTATCCGACAACACAGCCTGTTTTCCATGATATTGCTGTCAGATACGGCATTTTCATAGAAATCATCCTCTATTTGTCTTTGATCATCCTTTTTTCCTATCTGTTCTTCCTGATCGAAAAGAAACTCTTCTTTAAGAAAACAGCCGGCTGACAAACATGACTCCCAAAGAAATCGAAGAGATGATTGCCAGCAGGATGAATATCCAGATCACTGACTTTTTGATGCCCTGTTTGCGAACCTTGAAGAAAGGATAAGGGCCATCCATTTTTCCGATATAGTTGAGATAATACATCAATAAGCCATAGATCAAAGATATGATCACCGGAACAAGCCATCTCTGATCATGAATTTCCAGGAAAAGATAAGAAAACAAAGAAATGATCGGAACTAAAAGATGATGATATAAGCCATTCCCACTCAACATCAGTATCTTCATCCCGTTTTCAAGGATCGGCACCAGAATAAACAGTGTGATCAGAAACGTCATCACCAACATGCATGTAGCGCAATATCTCCATAACGGCGCACTTTGTGCATGACAAAGGAACAAGATCGCTGCGATCAATGCAATAAAGTTGGATAATTCCGTATAGTAAATGATGATCTCCCACTTTACTGCCTTAAAACTGAGATAAAAACCGCACAATTCAAGTGCGATAATTACGATATTCAGATATATGGCAAGCTGTTCAAACATATTTTCTACGATTCTAAGATCATTCCATTCAAAGTACAGATATAGCACAACTTAAATATCGGATTCAGATGCTTGTTTTTTGGCGTTCAGATATTCGTCGAAGTCATATCCAAGAAACTCACAAGCTTCTTCTTCAGTAGAAAAAGATCCTTTGGATAACAAATGGTCAACAGTAGAAAGCATCCTGTTATAATCGCCTTTTTGTTTACCTTCTCTGTATTTGTCATTGAGTTTTTCGTATAAGGTCATAGCTGTCCTCCTGATGCCAAATTTGATCTCGGTTAAATATCAGACTCTGTGATAAAATTCTTGGCAGCTAGATATTCATTGAAATCATAATTAAGAGCTTTACAGGCTTCTTCTTCGCTCTCGACATAATTGTTGGCAATCAAACTCTTAACAGATTGAAGTATCCTGTTATAATCACCTTTTTGTAGGCCTTTCTGTAATCCTTCTCTTGATGCATCTCTGATTTTTTCATATAAGGTCATAGCTGTCCTCCTGAAACTCGGATCCTGATTGAACTGTTCAACTTCATTTTGGATTCTGTGGGTAAAATTGTCAACCGGACTGCCTTCTCTTAAATATGAAAGAAGATTCTGTAGTTCCTGAGACATGGAAGGATCGTGTCCTGCGCAATTGATGACGACATCATACGCACCATCATCATATTCGATAGCCATATCATCTTCCTCCATCATCCTGAAGCGGTATATCGCATTCCCTGTACCAAAAGGATCTTTCGTACATATGAATATAACGTAACTGTTCCTTAATCTGCTGTAGCTGTCTCCTCGGCTTAAGTCATCACAAGTGATCGCAGCTTGATAGTATCTCATCCTTTTCGGGAGATCGTAAGTATCTCCTGTCTGCATTTCTACGTCAAAGACATCGGTATCATTCTTCATATAGACATCAAATCTCACAGATCTGGAATCTATAGAATAATTAAGAGTCTTCTGACTCTCTGCTATCTCTACATGATCGATCTTTAAATCCAATATCAGTTCGATCAGTTCCTTTGCCAGATCGGGATTGTTTGATAGTACATAACAGAACATCAGATCATTTGTGAAAGGATAGTTTTCTTCATATTTTCTTCTATTGTTTATTTCAATGGGCATAAAAGCACCTCCTATATCGTTATTCGCCGAAAAACAGGAAATACCTATGTGAAAATGAAAAAAACGAAGAAAATCAATCAATTACAGCCATTTTCAAAAGAAAAACTGCATATAACATGCAGAATTCCGAATACCATAAATGATGCTAAAGGTTCAGAAGAACCCGAACTTTTTCTTTACATATGGTTCAGTTTCTATGCCTTTGAGTTCATATCCGGTATCAGCGATCGCCTTTTTCAAAACCTCTTCATCGAACTTATTTTCAGTAAGAAAGCTGCATTCCCCTTTCTTGGAAGACGAAGACACTTTCTGCGCATCAGAAACCGTCTTTCTTACAACATCATTGATATGTGCCTCACACATACCGCACATCGTCCCGTCGATCTTCAATATAACTTTATTCATTCATCCTCCTATCCTAAGGCTACATCCAAAGCCATCATCAGCGTAAAACCAAGCGTAAACATCAGCACACCCACATGAGAATGTTCTCCCTGCGACATTTCCGGAACCAGTTCTTCCACGACCACATACATCATTGCCCCAGCCGCAAAAGAAAGCAGATAAGGCATGACAGGCACCAATAGAGATGAGGCATAGATCGTCAACAAAGCACCGATCGGCTCAACGATCCCTGACAACATTCCCAAAACAAAAGATCTCATCCTGCTTTTTCCTTCCGTATGAAGAGGCATCGAAATCATCGCACCTTCCGGAAAATTCTGTATCGCAATACCCAAAGCCAGAGCCAGAGCACCTGAAGCAGAGATGATCGCATTATCTGCCAGATATCCGGCATAGACCACACCGACAGCCATACCTTCCGGGATATTATGCAAAGTCACAGCCAGGACCATCATCGTCGTTCTGGCAAGATTGCTGGAAGGACCCTCCGGATCTTCCTCATTGACGTGTAAATGCGGAATGACATGATCCAGAAACAAGAGAAACAATACACCGATCCAGAAGCCGATAAAAGCCGGGACAAAAGAAAATCTTCCCATCTGTTCAGATTCTTCGATCGCCGGATCGATCAGACTCCAGATGCTGGCGGCAACCATGACACCTGCCGCAAAACCGCTCAACCCTTTCTGCAAGGAAGGACTCATTTCCTTCTTCATGAAGAAAACACAGGCTGCACCTGCCAGAGTTCCTATAAACGGTATCAGTAATCCGATCACTATTTCCTTATTCATACCACTACACCAATTAGCCTTGGCTAACCATATTGTAATATAAAACACAAACAAGAAGAAAAGATATGCTTCCAATCATGAAAACAATCCGTCATAACGGATCGTTTTCACATAATGTTCTGATCTTATCTGAAAGTATCTCAGGCTTGAGTACTGCCAAGCCTCCGTGTCCGACACCCTCATACTTTTCAAAAACGGTATCCGGAAACTTCTTCTTCATGTAAGAAATATCCCATTTTCTCGCCCTTTCCTCTTCTTTTGCATAGGAGTAGATGATCCTTTCACAGTTCACCTTAAGAGGTTCGGGCATGGAATAGTTATTACATGAATCAAAAGTATTCCAGATCGTCTTTGTTGAAACCATCTTTAATACATCAGCGATATACTTCAGGTCCTCATCGGAATACTCAGCAGTATTGAACGCTTTCTCTAAAAGTCTGATCCCGCCGAGTTTTCCCATGTAGATCAGCAAGAAATCTCTTACCGCGATCAGTCTTGTCAGTATCCAAGGCAACTGATAAGGCGTGATCCCGCCATCGATCAAGGCGTTCCTGACTTTGATCTTGTGATCTGCCAGGATACGTATGACGATCGAACCGCCCATGGAACAGCCATAGATACAGTCAAGTTCATCGATCCCCATCTCAGACAACTGATCTGCCAGATCAGAAGCGATCTTTTCCACACTGGAGAAATCACTTTTCTCATCGGGGTCATAACCCGGTAAAGCCGGAATGAAAAGATGATGATCCTTTTCCAATAAAGGAATGACATACTCAAAATAATCCCACATCACCATTGAAGGATGGATCAGTAATACATTCTTCCTGTTTTCTTTTCCGAATTCGTGGATCTTCATCATCACACAGAAAGGTTTTTATCTTTCAAACCCTTCCCGTTGCAGCTAAAAGCACATTCACGGCACTTTCCATCACAACCTCTGATCCACATCTTCAGTCTCTTCCTGATCAGCGATGATAATAAACATAAGATGCATACCATCATTGTTAAGACAGATTCCCGAATCAATATCTCTTTCATATCTTCACCTGGTTAGCCTTTGCTAACTACAGTATATACCCATGTTTCATATCAGGCAAGAAAAAAGATCCGCAAGGGATCTTCAGAGCAGATCATCATCGAATACGATGCCAGCAGATGCCTTCGCCTCCTCGATCACCGACATGGCGATCTCGCTTTGTTTCAGCAGTTCATCCATCTTATCTCTGTCATCTTCATCGTAAACGGTATAGAAATCATTGAGCTCATCAAATAACCAGGAGCTCTTGTCATCGACATCGAAGAGTTCTTCCGTACCGTTGATACAGACAGTAAACGGTTTAGGACCATTGCTTCCGCCATGAACGATGATATAACCGTTTTCTCCGGCGATCAGATTGCGGTTATCGCCATTGAGATCCTTGGCAGCCAGTGCAAAGGCATTGAAGCCATCATATTCCATCGCCAAAGTACCACCCAAGTCGATGCCATTGTCATACTTACGGCAATAATAGGTCGTCTTATCAGGCATTCCAAACAGGCCACACAGGAAATGGATATTGTAGATATTCAGATCCATCAGGGCACCGCCGGAAAACTTCGGATTGAACGTATTCGGGATCTGTCCTTCAAGGAGCTGTTCGTATTTACGGGAATATTGTAGGTAAGTGCACTGCACTTCCTTGATCTTCCCGAGTTCCTTGATCTTTTCTTTCAGTAAGATGTAATTCTTCTTGTGAGGGATGGTGATCGCCTCAAAAAGCCAGAGATCATTCTTCTTTGACAGATCGATCAGTTCCTTTGCCTGCTTCAGATTAGAGGAGAAAGGTTTTTCCACGATGACATTCTTGCCATGCAACAAAGCTTCTTTTGCCTGATGGTAATGCAAGGAATTTGGAGAAGCCAGATAGATGAAATCGATATTCTCATCATTCAACATCTCTTCGAGATCCGTATAGATGAAATCGATCCCCATCTGATTACAGAAATCTCTTCCCTTTTCATAAGTCCTTGAATACAAAGCGTAAGGCTTAGCACCTTCCACTTCATGTGCTGCCTGTGCCATCGCTGCCGCAATTGGTCCTGATCCGACCAGTCCGATATTCATTCTTTTCATGTTCCACTTCCTATCTGTCCGCTTTTTTCATAACGTTTCTTATACTTTTCCAATACCGTATTCAACGCATCCTCAGGATCGATATCTGTCTCAAAAGCCATCGCCAGTAAAGAAAACAGACAGTCTCCGTATTCTTCCTTGATCCTGTCATTGTTTTCAAAAGAGACCTTGCCATATCTTGTGGCCTTTAAGATCTCCTTTCCCAGTTCGCCGATCTCTGAAAGCAGATCGATATAACGGGATCTTTCGTCACAATGCAGATCCAGCTGATCCAGCAGTTTTGATACTTCCTTTTCGTCTATCATATCCGATCCTTTCTTTAGACTCTTTCATTATACATTATCATTTTCGTTGACACCGTCTCTCATTCGTGATAAATTGAAAATACCCCTAGGGGGTATAAGGAGTCTTTTATGGAACGCAAAAAGAAAAGGACTGAAACTGAACAGAAAAAACTGATCAATCGTCTGAAACTGGTTGAAGGACAGATCAGAGGCATACAGAACATGGTCGAAAGTGACGCCTATTGCCCTGACATCCTGATCCAGGTATCGGCAGTCACGGCAGCCCTCAACAGCTTCAATAAGGAACTGCTGGCTTGCCACATCAAAGGCTGTGTCACAGAAGACATCAGAAACAACGACGAAGAAGCCATTGATGAATTCGTCAAAGTCTTACAGAAACTCATGAAATAGGAGATCAATATGGAACAGTATATCGTAACAGGAATGAGCTGTGCCGCTTGCCAGGCCAGAGTCGAAAAAGCGGTATCCAAAGTACCGGGCGTTTCTTCCGTATCGGTCTCTCTGCTGACAAACTCGATGGGCGTGGAAGGAAATGCACAATCGTGTGACATCATCAAAGCTGTCGAAGATGCCGGATATGGTGCATCGATCAAAGGCGAAAAGAAAGAAAAAACATCATCGATCTTTGCCGAAGAAGAAGCTCTGAAAGACAGGGAAACTCCAAAACTCAAAAAAAGGCTGATCTTATCGGCATTCTTCTTATGCGTTCTCATGTATATCACGATGGGCCACAACATGTGGGGATGGCCACTTCCATCCTACTTCACCCATAACCATCTTGGTCTGGCTTTGACGCAGATGTTATTGGCGATCATCGTCATGATCATAAACAACAGATTCTTCACAAGCGGTTTCTCTTCATTATTCCATGGCGCACCAAACATGGATACACTGGTAGCCTTAGGCTCCTCTGTTTCATTGTTCTGGTCGATCATCGTCTTCTACAAGATGTGTCTGATGATCACACAAGGCGCTTCCAATATGGAACTGATGGAAACCTATCACAATGAACTCTACTTTGAATCGGCAGCCATGATCCCGGCTCTGATCACTGTCGGAAAGATGTTAGAAGCAATGTCCAAAGGAAGGACGACAGACGCTCTCAAGAGCCTGATGAAGCTCTCACCGAAGACCGCAACGATCATCAGAAACGATGAAGAAGTCATGGTCAATATCGAAGAAGTGGAAGTCGGTGATATCTTTATCGTAAAACCGGGTGAGAACATCCCGGTCGATGGCATCGTCATCGAAGGAGAAAGCGCCGTCAATGAATCCGCACTGACCGGTGAATCGATCCCGGTCGACAAGACCAAAGGAGATAAAGTTTCAGCTGCTACCTCCAACGAATCCGGCTTCATCCGATGCAAAGCCACAAGAGTCGGTGAAGATACGACGCTGTCGCAGATCATCCACATGGTATCGGATGCCGCCGCAACCAAAGCACCGATCGCCAGGATCGCCGACAAGGTATCAGGTGTCTTCGTACCGGCTGTCATCGCCATTTCACTTCTTGTCATCATCGGCTGGCTGATTGCAGGAAAAGATCTCAGCTTTGCCCTGGCAAGAGGAATTTCTGTATTGGTCATCTCTTGCCCATGTGCGCTGGGTCTGGCAACACCGGTCGCCATCATGGTAGGAAACGGCATCGGAGCGAAAAACGGTATCCTCTTCAAGACATCCGAAGCATTGGAAAATGCCGGCAGAACACAGATCATCGCTTTGGATAAGACAGGCACGATCACATCCGGACAGCCGATCGTCACCGATACTATTCCCATGGAAATATCAAACAAAGAAGAACTCCTCTCTAAAGCATATTTTTTAGAGAAAAAGAGTGAACATCCTCTCGCAAAAGCCATCGTAAACAAGGCAGAAGAAGAAAATATCACATTAAAAGAAAGTGAAGGATTCACGATCCTTCCCGGCAATGGCTTACAGGCGATCATCGATTCCAGGATGATCCATGGCGGATCTGAAAAATATATCTCAAGCCTGGTAAAGCTGGATCAGGAAACATTGAACACTTCGAAAAAACTCTCCAAACAAGGCAAGACACCACTCTTCTTTGAAGAAGAAGGAAAGCTCTTAGGCATCATCGCCGTCGCCGATGCGATCAAGGAAGATTCTGCTGAAGCGATCAGGCAATTGAAGAATCAGGGGATCAAAGTAGTCATGTTGACAGGAGACAACGAAAAGACAGCCAGAGCGATCGGCGCACAGGCAGGAGTCGATGATACGATTGCCGGTGTACTTCCTGATGGCAAGGAAGAAGTCATCAGAAAACTGCAGAAACTTGGCAAGGTCGCCATGGTAGGAGATGGCATCAACGATGCACCTGCCCTGACCAGAGCCGACATCGGCATTGCGATCGGCGCAGGAACAGATGTCGCGATCGATTCTGCGGATATCGTACTGATGAACTCTTCTCTGATGGATGTTGCAGCAGCGATCAGATTAAGCAGGAAAACCCTGAAGAACATCCATGAAAATCTCTTCTGGGCCTTCTTCTACAACATGATATGCATCCCGCTTGCGGCAGGATTATTCGCATACAAGATGAACCCGATGATCGGTGCGGCAGCCATGAGCTTATCAAGCTTCACTGTCTGCATGAACGCACTCAGACTGAACCTCTTCAAGATTCGTGACAGCAGACATGATAAACCGTTGAAGGATATAATAGAATTGAACCTGGAATCAGAAAGGAAAGAAAACATGGAAAAAACAATCAAGATCGAAGGTATGATGTGCCCGCATTGCGAAGCAACTGTCAAGAAAGCGCTGGAAGCTTTGCCATTCATCGAAGAAGCAACGCCTTCCCACGAAAACAACAACGCAGTACTAAAACTGTCAGATGACTTTGATGAAGCAGCTGTCAAAGCAGCCATCGAAGCCAAAGACTACGCTTATATCGGAATCGAGTAAACGAAAGAAAGGGTGAGATCCAAGATCTCACCCTGTTTTTCTATCTGTACCTGTTGAAGAATTCCAGTTCGTATTCCATGGCCTTCTTCAATCCATCACCCATGAACCCATGGTTCTGACCCTGAAGTACGATCAGTTTACAGTTATCGTAAACTTCTTGAGCTCTTTGTGAATAGGACAGCGGTACGATCTGATCGCAGTCGCCATGGATGATCAGTACCTCTTTTTTATATCCTTTGATCACATCATAAATATCAAAACTCAATGCGTCCTCGTTGTATTTTTTCGAGATCTTCATTCCCATGATATTGGAAGTTTCAGGGAAAGTTCCATCCGGATTCATCCTCTTTTTCGCATCATCCTGAATGACCAGAGCCGGATATTCCATCATCAAAGCTGTAACGTCATCAGGTCTCTTGCCTGCGACATAACTTGAAACGAAACCGCCCTGGCTCTGTCCGAACAGTACGAACTTGTCAAAACGTTCCTCTTTTTTGAAATGATCGATGACTGCGTTGAGGTCTTCTGCTTCCGTCAATACCGACATCTCAAGCATCGTGCCGTCACTCTTTGACTTTCCTCTTGAACCACCGCAGAAACTGTAGCAGTAAGTCGCAAAGCCTTCTCTGGCCAGATAGGTCCCATATGGAGCCGTATGTTCATGTTTACTTCCAAAGCCATGAGACATGATGATCAACGTCTTATTCTGATAATCTTTCGGCATCTGCAGGATCCCAAAGATCTTTCCCAGACTTCCATCGATCAGTACTTCTTCAGAAACGATTTCTCTACCATTTCTTTCGTTTCCTGAAAAAGCCACCCTGTATCCATCGGATATCTTTTTAAATCTCAGAAAACCATAGGCAGCACACAAAGCCATGAACAACAATACAAACAGCACATACTTCAACATTACTATTTCACCAGCCTTCCGTATTCACTTCCCATAGAAATGTTTCATATCACAAACTGTACGATCAGACCCAAACATCGTCTTTCTCTGACTCTTCGTTGATCGTCAACACCCATCTGAACCTATGATATCAAAAAATACCATATGAATGGATTTTTCTGTCGATGTTATAATGAAAAAAACAGGAGGATCATAAAATGATCAGAAATAATAATTGTATCCTCTGCCATAATGCGGTCTGCAGAAAAGCCTGTGGCGTGATGGAACCGGACCGTATTTTAAGAAGCCTCTACTTTGATAATGAATATGTTGTGATGAACAACATCCCTGAAGATATCCCCTGCACGGATTGCGATGGAAGATGTGAAACTGCCTGCCCGATCCATGTGGATATCAAAAAGCTGATCACCTCGATCAGAAGAGACCGGTTGGATAAGAAAGAGATCAACTATGATGTATTGAAAACCGATTTCTGCGGCATCCCTTTGGAAAATCCTTTCCTCTTGTCATCTTCTGTTGTTGCCTCGACATATGACATGTGTGCCAGAGCCTTTGAAGCCGGCTGGGCAGGTGCCTGTTTCAAGACAGTCTGTCTGATGGACATCGAAGAAGCTTCCCCTCGTTTTGAAGCCATCAACGGTGATAACGAAAGAATCATCGGCTTCAAGAACATCGAACAGCTTTCCGATCACACGCTGCTAGAAAACATCAATATCTTCAAGAAACTGAAAGAGAACTATCCTGATAAATTCCTGCTGGTATCGATCATGGGAAGAGATGAAAAGGAATGGGCCTATCTGGCAGATGTTATGAATGATTCCGGAGCAGATGCTTTAGAGCTCAATTTCTCCTGCCCGAACATGACAGAAGACAATACCGGCAGTGATGTCGGCCAGATCCCTGAACTGATCGAAAAATACTGTAAAGTCGTCAAGGAACACACAAAGCTGCCTTTCATTGCCAAGCTCACACCGAATATCACCCATATCTGTGAAGGCGCTGATGCGGCGATCAAGGGCGGAGCGGATGGCGTTGCGGCGATCAATACGATCAAATGCCTGATCGATATCGACATCAACCCGAAAGACGGCGTCTTCAATACCTCGATCGGTGGTTATTCCGGAAAGGCAGTCAAACCGATCGCCCTTCGTTTCATCGCTGAACTTTCACAAGACAAAAACCTGGAAAGAAAACACATCTCGGCAATGGGTGGCATCGAGACATGGCGTGATGCACTGGAATTCATCGTACTAGGTGCCGACAGCGTTCAGATCACAACAGCGGTCATGCAGTATGGATACAGGATCATCGATGATCTCAAAGACGGACTTGCCTTATATCTGATGAACCACGGTTTCTCAAATATCAAAGAGATCCATAGATCCACGATCAAAGGAGTCGTCCCGACCGATGAACTCGACAGATCCTATGTCATCTATCCGAAATTCTTAAGAGACAGATGTGTTGAATGCCAAAGATGCTTCTTATCCTGCCAGGATGGAGGTCATCAGGCGATCAGGATCATCGACAACAAGCCGGCTCTGATTCCGGAAAATTGTGTCGGCTGTCATCTGTGTATCCTGGTCTGTCCGAATCACGCGATCGTTTCATCGCAAATCAAAGTTCCAAAGAAAAAGTAAAAGGGGCTGTAACGAAAGCTGCTGATCGATCATCAGCAGATTCAAGGAGTTACAGCTCCTTTTTCTTTGCTTTAGTATGTAAAAAGGCGTCGGGGAATCGAACCCGGACGTCTCTGAAATGATTATCCGTTAAAAACAAACATTTTCTCAAATCCGTTATTTATAATGCTCTGAAAATCGATATACTCCTTCACCATATTAAACAAAAGAAATAGAAAAAGGCTGTCATCCAGCCTGTCTGTTGAAATGCTTCATCAAACAGTTACGCTACAGCCTCTTCGTATTCTAATCCAGATCTTCTCCGTTAGATTCGATCGCCTTCTTATACCAGTAGAAGGAATCCTTCTTGTATCTGTTTAAAGTACCTGTACCATCATCGTTATAATCGACATAGATCATACCGTAACGCTTCTTGATACCCTGGTGGGTTGAAACCAGATCGAATGCTGACCAAGGAGAATAGCCGATCAGGCCGACACCGTCAGTGATCGCCTCACGGCAGGCCTTGATGTGCTTTCTCAGATAATCGATACGATAGTCATCGTGGATCGTCTTGTCTTCATTGAGCGTATCAGGAACACCGCATCCGTTTTCCGTGATCAGTAATGGTAAGCCATATCTTTCCCAGAGCTGTCTCAGAGTGATCCTCAAGCCGATTGGGTCAACACCCATGCCATATGAAGTCTGTTCCTGCAATGGATTGGCTACACCAACTGCCAGGCCAGGTTCGGTCATCATGCCGACCATGAAGTCTTCCATGCGTGCGCCTTCCTTGCTGGCTGCTGCCTTGGCTGCTCTTCCTTCTTCCTCAGTAACATATTTGACAGTTGAACCGCCATAGTAGTTGAAAGCGATGAAATCAGGATTTGCCATCTTCAGAACAGCCATATCTTCGATCGTCACATCAGGGAAGGCATCTCTCTGCTTCAGATATTCAGAGAAGGCTTCCGGATACTCACCGAAGACTGCGACATCAAGATAGAGCCTGTTTCTTAACTGGTCGTAATCCATCGCTGCCAGGTTATCCAGAGGGCTTGAAGTCAATGGATAGACACAGGTGATGTTTGGTGCCGGAGCGATCCAGGCATCGCAAAACTCATGGCATCTGATCATGGCCTTGGCCTGTGCCAGCAACATATGATGATTTGCCTGATATCTTTCCTTATCGGTCTTGTATCCGCCCATGTTGAACATGGTCATCATATTCTGTTCGTTGATGGTCAGGAAGTATTTTACCTTATGTCCATACTCTCTGAAACATACTTCACAATATCTGACGAAATCTTCGATACATTGCCGTGATGTCCAGCCGCCGTACTTTTCCTGCAAAGCCTGAGGCAGGTCAAAGTGGTAGAGAGTTACGACCGGATCGATGCCGTATCTGAGGCACTCATCAATGACATCGTGATAGTGATCGACAGCTTTCTGGTTGACCTCACCATCTCCATCCGGGATGATACGAGGCCATGCGATGGAGAATCTGAATTCATTGAATCCCATCTCCGCCATCAGAGCGATATCTTCCTTGTAGCGATGATAGTGGTCCGAACACACTTTCCAGTCTGCGTTACCGGGAATGATCGGACTTACATCCTGTACGGAAAGATCCTTTCCATCTTCATCCCAGGCACCTTCACACTGATAGGCACTTGAAGATCCTCCCCATAAAAAATCTGCAGGGAAAGGTTTAAGCTTTAAAATATCCATTTTTCTCCTTTCGTTTCCGGTATGATCCGGAACATCTATCTTTGATTATAGTTTTACTTCTTTCAGTTCAGGGATATGTTTGTAGATCGCCTTTGCGATGCCATCATGATCGTTGTCATCCGTTACATCAAACGCAACCTCTTTTAATGAATCGACCGCATTACCCATGGCGATACCGTATCTGACAGCCTCGATCATGCCCACATCGTTTTGCGCATCACCAAACGCCATCATCTCATCATAGCCGATACCCAATATGCCAAACGCATCCTTCATGGCAACGGCCTTATCTACGCCATAGGCATTGTATTCATAGTAGTAGGGAGCGGTCCTGCCGACCTTGGCCCTGTCTTTAAACGGTTCGCCAAGTTCCTCTTCGATCTGATCGAGATAATCAGGTTCGACTCCTACAAGGATCTTCGGTATATCGAAATCGATCCACTTCGCAAGATCTTCGATCTCACAGATCAGAAATTCATTACTGCGGCTCTCATAACGGATGATATCCAGTTCTTCGCCCTTGAAATGAAGCGGCGCATGATAGACATCGTTGAGATAGAGATAATTCTCTTTATCGATCATCGGGATCACATCATAACCCTTGAGAAATTCACAGATCTGCTTTGCCAGATCTGCAGGCATCTCTTTGGAATAGATCACCTCGTTGCTTTGGGCATCAACGATCAGTCCGCCATTATAACAGATCAGGATGCCATGATTCTTCTGAAAATCCAGCCATCTGCCAAAACGCTGCAGACCGTTCTTGCTGCGGGCAGAAGCGATCGCCAGCCTGATCCCTGCTTTCTGCGCTTTCAAAAGAGCTTCCCTGGTTTCAGGTGTGATCTCTTTCTTTGAATTTACCAGTGTCCCATCGATATCAAGGACGATTGCTTTGATCATATCTTTTTTCTTTCCTAGTCGATATGTCCTACCACCTGGTAGGAATCCGCTGTAAACTGCATAACTTCAAACTTGTTGCCATCGGGATCGTGATACCACATCTGCCAGGTTCCTGAAGGTCCTTTTGAAGGTTCCGAATCCGGAGTCAGGCCTCTTTTTTCTAATACTTTTCTTGTTTCAAAGATATCATTGACTGTCAGCGCAAAGTGGGAATAACCCAGTCTTTCATTCCAGCCCACATCATCGATCTGATTTGGCATTTTCGGGAACAGTTCAATAAACTGTCCTTCAGCGATCTCCATATAGACATTGAATATGGCTTCCGGTGTCTCCTGTGCGATCTTCTGAAAGAACGGTCTGTCATCTCTGTCTTTATAGATCTTGTATCTTGAAACGACTTTTGTCTTTGCGCCCAATACTTCCGTATAGAACTTCATCATCTCATCCATTCTGTCGGTATAGAACGCAATATGCATAATGGCATTGAATTTCATATCCTTATCCTTTCTTATTTCGCCTGCGGGATCCACTTTGATGTACCAAGGACACCTACCAGGGCATGCGGTACATAGAGTTCTTCCAGATAAGTGATATCTTCTTCGCTCAGTTTCAGATCGACGGCCTTGATCGCACCATCGATGTGATGTGGCTTTGTCGCACCGACAACAGGAGAAGTGACCTTTGTCAAAAGCCAAGCCAGAGATACTTCCGTCATGGATACACCCAGTCTGTCCGCGACTTCCGCAACTCTTTCAATGATCTTTCCGTCAGCTTCCGCTGTCTGATCATATTTACCTTTTGCGTACTGGTCCAGTTCCAGCCTCTTTGATGTCTCACCCGGTCTCTTGGACAATCTTCCCGAAGCCAGAGAAGAGTATGGCGTCATGGCAATATTGTCTTCCAGACAGTACTTCACGAGTTCTCTTTCATCCTCTCTTGCCAAAAGATTGTAATGAGACTGGATAGATACGAACTGATCAAGTCCCTTTTCTTTTGCCAAGGCATTGATCTTAGCTAATTGCCATGCATAGCAGTTGGAGATACCGATCGCTCTGATCTTGCCTGCTTTTCT
Source organism: Erysipelotrichaceae bacterium (assembly GCA_017539025.1). Taxonomy (GTDB): domain Bacteria; phylum Bacillota_I; class Bacilli_A; order Erysipelotrichales; family Erysipelotrichaceae; genus Colivicinus. The sequence goes on along the minus strand of JAFYHT010000018.1, from coordinate 35,133 downwards.
GGCATCAGTCAATGTTTCTAATGTCTCCAATAATGGAGTATTGTAATCCCAGCTGTGCATGATGTACAGATCGATGTAATCCATACCCATCCTTTCAAGAGACTTGTCAAGACAGCTTTCGATATACTTTCTTCCCGCGTCTTCCTTTTTGAATGCCGGAGTGTACTTCGTCGCAAGCACGACCTTGTCTCTGTCCGTCAATTCCCTGATCGCTTTCCCTACGAATTCTTCACTCGTTCCTGACTGATATGCCATGGCCGTATCAAAGAAATTGATCCCCTGATCCAAAGCGTACGAAATGATCTGTTTTGATGATTCATAATCAAGGGTCCATTTGTGCATGCCTGCTTCAGCCACACCAAAACCCATGCAGCCCAGGCAGATCCTTGAAACCCTCAGGTCGCTGTTACCTAACTGTAGATAGTTCATGTTTGTTCTCTCCTAAAATGATAAAAATAAAAGAAACAGTTTTTGCACTTTCATATTAACATGAAAGGACTGTTTCCTATCATAATCATTCTTCGATATCGTAGACAAATACTTCATGGATCTCGTGATCATAACCTTCATAGAAACCCGAAGGCATACCCAGAACGATCCTTGCACCGCGATTGTATAAAAGAAGGAGTTTTCCCTCTTTCCGATCGAAAGTCAGACCTTCGATTTCTCCTTGCCTTGTTACATCGTCAAATGTTTTTTCCAATACGACTTCAGCACTCTTTCGATCCTTTGAGACGATCACTTTGTACATATGATCAGGCAGATCATCTTCCGCATCGCCATCATCACAAGTCACATAGAGATCACCATTGTAACAGACAACACCCTGCAGCCATTGCGGATAAGGCGTCATATGTACCTTCCCCAGATAAGATCCGTCATCCAGTGAATACATATATAAGAAAGAACTTGACTGGTCATCGATCCAGGAACACATGTAGACGATTTTTCGATCAGGATCGACTGCAATGCCGGAACACTCCTTCTGCCCTGTATCAGAATTGAATGGAAAGACTCTCTTGAGTTCCAGTGTATCGCCATCATAAACGGCAACCTGGATATTCTTGCCGACACCATCCACAAAATACTCGACACCGAGATATAGTTCATTGTTATATACATCGATATCACCGATGTGATTCACTTCCAGTTCATAGCCCTTGAAAGGATCAGTATTCTCAACGACGAGATTGAAATCCTTATCATATTTGCTCAAAGTCGTTGAACCGGAGACCCAGCAATAATCATCTTGCGAAGCGATGCCCTGTCTGCCGTTTACTTCACGAACAAAAGAAAGGACATACTCACTCTTTCTTTCCGGACTGACATCGCAATTGTCCACCCGAACTTCTGTGACCTCCTGCTTCTTCTCACATCCGCTCATCATCACTATGATCATTACGATCATCAATAACCAGAAAATCCTCTTCATGATAGTTTCCAATCTTTCTTCAGGATCTGCATTTCGATGACTCTTCTTTCTTCATCGAACTTTTCCTTCACTTCACGAAAACCGACTGCTTCATAACAACGGTAAGCCCGTTTATTGTTTTCCAGAACGCCGATCGTCACCTTCTCGCCACCCATGATCTCAAAGGCAAGTTTCAGTCCCGTCTTCAACATTTCCTGGCCGTATTTTCTTCCTCTTTTAAGATCATCGACGATGACCCAGCCGAAACGAAGGATCTTCTTATTTCCATCAAGATAACGGATGATGAAAGATCCGATCAGACCTTCCTCATCATAAGCGACCATCGGATAGAAATTATCTTCCTCGACACAATCCCCGTTTTCAAATCTGTACTTGTGATCCAGAGTTTCTGCATTGATCGGATAGGAACCGAAATGATCCCCGCTCCACAGGAAAAAGGTTTCCTCGTCTTTGATCCAGGAAATGATCGTCTTTGCATCGCATGATTTATATGGTCTTAATCTGATCATTGTTTTACAAAATCGACCTCCAGGAAGAATCCATCTCTATGGATCAGAATAGGAATAAAGTCTTCTCTGACGATACCGACACCGACAGTTCCGGTCTTTCCATCTTCCGCTTCCCTGCCGACATCCAGAACATAACTTTCATCGTTGATCGTGATCATCAGTTCGTGTGCCACATCATACCTGATCGGCATAGATCCATGAGGCGGAAGATCACCTGAAAGGAATACATAAGTACCCTCATGTTCGCCTTCCGGTAAACCCGTGAGTGCAGCCAATCTTGGATCAACACTCAAAACGATACTTTCTCCATCGCCATTGAACACCATGATCCCGTCATCGGAATAAAATGTTCCATTATGCGGATCCGGTTGAGGAGTATCCGGTTCATACGGATAGTTGTCTAATCCTCTTGGCCTGCTGAAATAATAATATCCAAAGCATCCAAGCAAGACAGTCAATACGATCGCAAATATCAGGAATCCTTTTCTTTTCATCATTCATCCTTTCTGAAAACGATCTGATCAGCTGTTTCGTTTTCCTTTCAACAGATATGCACCATTCAACATCACAAACGAAATCACCAGTAATCCCGCAAGGAACAACAAAGCCGGATCATAGGAAGAAGCACTGTCATAGATATAACCGATCAGTGAAGTACCTAAGGCGTTGGCGATCGTCGTGATGAAGCTCACTTTCGGATAGAGCTTTCCATATAAGCCGATCCCAAACAGTTCTCTGATCACGGCTGAAACCGATACGGTCGCAACCGCATAAGACAAACCAAATACTGCCGCACTTAAGATCAGTATTAAAGCAGAATCACTCAGATACAGACTCATCGTAGCTAAAGTCACCAGAATGATGAAAAGACTTGCGCCTTTCTGGCAGCCGACAGCATCCATCAGCCAGCCCAGGATGATCTTACCGCTGGTGTTGGCGATCATGCAGGCAGAGACCATCATCGCACCTGCTTGGGCAAGATCGCGTGACTGGGCAAAGCCCGACATATGAGAAGGCATGGCTGTCACGAAACTGTTCAAAGTTCCATAAGCCGTTGCCAGAAATATCAGTAAGAATGACGCGTTGTATTCGTGTGTTTCGCTCGCTGTCTTTTCCTTTTCTTCTCCATAAGGAAGAAGTCCCAGTTCCTTTGGACGCAAGGAGACAGGAAGAAGGATCGCCGGCAGATTGAATAACAATATCACAGCCGCACATACCATATGCGCAAAACGCCAGCCATAGCCATCGATCAGAGAAGAGATGATCGGAGAAAGCACTGCTGCCGCGATCCCGGAAAAACCCATCGCAAGACTGGTCATCAGTGCGCTGCTTTCATTGAACCAGAAATTGATCATCATCGTCACAGCCGCAAAACCGATCATGCCGGAACCAAAGCCTCGTATGCCGTTCAATAGATACATCGGAACGATCGAATGACAGAAACTGATCAGGAAAGTGGCACCTGCCTGCAAGACTGTTGAAAATATGACCATCTTCTTCATCCCATATCTTTCCAGATATCTTGCGGCAATGATGCCGATGAGACCCTGCATGAGATTATAGATCGTCAGAGTCATCGAAACACTTCCTCGGCCGATCGAAAGATCAGCTGCGATCGGCGTGAAGAAAAGCCCTGCGACATTCACGCATATCCCCAGACATGTCCCGATCAGACCGCAGCCGGCAATGACCGGATAGATGTATTCTTTTCCAATCTTTTTCATGGTTGATTACTTCTATTGTACCCTATACGCGAAACAAAAACTGCCATTGGCAGTCTTTGTCGTTTAATATGTACCCCAGACTTCTTCAGCGATCTCCTTGATCAGCTTCAGCTTGTTCCACTGTTCGATCTCCAATAATACATTTCCTTCTTCCGTAGAAGCGAAACCGCACTGTGTCGAAAGATATAAGTTCTCCAAAGGAACATAGTTCGATGCATCTTTGATCTTGTTGATGATATCTTCCTTGTCCTCCAGCTGAGGCTTCTTGGTAGTGATCAGGCCCAGTACGACCTTCTTGCCCAGAGGGACATGTTTCAAAGGCTCAAAACCGCCGCTTCTGGCATCGTCATATTCCAGATAGAAGGCATCGACATCCTCTTTCGCAAACAGATAAGGAGCGATCGGATCATATGGTCCGCTGTTGGCATAAGTTGAATGGAAATTGCCTCGGCAGACATGGGTATTGATCACCATATCTTCCTTTCTGAAAGCGATGACTCTGTTGTTGAGTTCGACCTCTTCTTCTGCGATCACCTTCAGTTTTTCTTCATTCATACCGAAAGCCGGCCAGAAGCTCCTGTCCGCATATAAGGTCCAGGTGCAGTCATCCAGCTGCAGATTGCGGCAACCCGCCGCATAAAGATCCTCAATGACCTGATGGTATGCTTCAACGATGTCATCTTTCAGTTCATCATCATTCGGATAGATCTCCTTGTTTTCCTTGAGAAACTCCGGAAGTCTCAGCTGTACCAAAAGCTGCGCAGGAGATGGGATCGTCTGCTTGGCGATCGTATTCTCATCCTCAAACTGCTTTACGAACTTGAAGTGTTCCACAAAAGGATGATCCTTACCATTGATCTTGCCTGTGATGACAGCAGAATGATTCTTTGTCGTCTCTCCATGGAAATGTAATCCATCAGCTGTGTTGACCTTTTCTATCCCGTTCAATCCCCAGAAGAAATCCAGATGCCACCAGGCTCTGCGGAATTCTCCATCGGTGATCACATGATAACCGGATGCCTTGATATTCCTGATCAGCTTTGTGATACATTCATCCTCTACGGACTTCAGTTCTTCCTTCGTGATATTTTCTTTTTCATATGCACTTCTGGCTGCCTTGAGTTCAGCCGGTCTCAAGAAACTTCCTACATAGTCATAACGAAACGGTGTATTCATACTTTTCCCCTTTACTCTTTATAAACGAGATCTTCTTTCTTCCAATCCTTCAATACTTCCAACATATCTTCGGCTACAGCCTTTGCCTCATCGACATCGTGATCGAGATAATTTCCACATTCGATCCGTTTGCCTCCGGGCATCTCACCTTCAAACTCTATGATGAATCTCATCGCATCCTTCACCAAACAGATCGCATCCTCATTTGACATCCTGTCCCTTGTCAGGAGATAGAAACCTGTCCTGCATCCCATCGGCCCGACATAGATGATATCTTTGCCATAAGAAGAATTCCTGGCATAGGTCGCAAAGAGATGTTCGATGCTGTGCATGCCGCCGGTCGACAGGTAGTCACCTTGATTGGGCTTTTTCATCCTGACATCATAAGTGATGACATCGCCATCGATCCTTGAAATATAGATCCCCTTTTCCAGAAGATCGTGATTAACTGTAAAACTCGCGATCCTTTCCATATCCTATCCCTCTTTCGGTATCAGCTCTTCTAGAGCCTTTGCGACTCCATCATTGTTATTGGAAGGACAGATCATGTCCGCATGTTTCTTGGCCTCATCTGTACCATTCTCCGTAACGATCGCCATTCCTGCCGCATCCAATAATTCGATATCATTTCCCGCATCGCCAAAAGCCAATGTCTCTTCGATCGGGATATCCATCCTCTTACAGAAATCCACAAGTGCCTTTCCCTTATTGACACCCTTGCTGTTGACCTCGATGAACTTTGGACCGGATGAAGAAACGGAAAGCTGAGGGAACCTGTTTTCCAGGTCTTTCATCACCTCATCTCTGTCTCCGCCATCATCCAGATAAAGAAGGATCTTTTGTGCATCTTTATGTTTTTCACTGAAAGCCTTTTTCACATCATGTGCACCCTTGAAATTGAACAAGATATCCTTCACGGCTACCTTTCGGATATACTCACAGAGTTCATCGTTCTCATCACCCTGAGCGATCCTTTCCCCATTCACAACGACCGTTTCATATACTTGAAGATCCTTGGCATATTCAAGGACCTCCAATGCTGTTTCATAAGGGATCCCATCTTCATAGATGTAGCAGTCATTGTCGTAGTCATAAACAGAACCGCCGTTGCAGCACAAGGCAAAATGGATGAAAGGAAGACCTCTGATCGCCAAAGGAAGCTCTCTGTGTGTCCTTCCTGTTGAAGGAAGGAAGATCACTCCCTGATCAGTGATCCTGACCAGTTCATTCATCATCTCTTCCGAGATCGTCTTATCATCTCTTAACAGTGTTCCGTCAAGATCACTTGCCGCTATCCGATACATAGTTAGTCTCCTTTGAATTGTATTAACTATCTGTTGAAACTATTATATACGAAAAAAAGAGGACTCACGGTATTTCACATCCAATCGCCCTCGTTTTTCATTTTTAATCAAAGCTGATAGATCATCCTGATCTCTTGTGCCTTGACATACGGATTGAACTTTTCCTCTCCGCTTTCTGTAAAACCGCACTTATGATAGAAACGGATCGCTCTTTCATTTTCCTTTAGTACCCAGAGACAGATCTGAGGATACTTCTTCAGCTTCATCAAAGCCGCTTCCATCAAGCGTTTCCCTACGCCCTTGCCATAGTATTCTTCCAGCACATATAAAGAGAAGACCTCGCCCATATCGGAAGGCTCTTCTTCCTGGTTTCCATATCCGACAAAACCGATGACGCGATCTTTATCTTTCGCTACGATCAGACCATCTCTGTATCTGAATGCGATCTCTTCACACTTCTCTGGCGTCAGTTTTTCAAGAGCCTCAGGATCAACGATGCCGGGATATACCTCATGCCAGGCCTTATACTGAACATAAGCTTTTCCTTTGATCTCATCGTCCGTTTCCATCTTCTTGATGATGATCTCGTCATATTCATCCACATCATGGAATACATACTTTTCATATTCGGAATGTTCAGTCAAAGCCTTTTTCACATCGATGTGATAATCCACGACCGTGCAATGTGAATAAACATCATCATAGTATTCTCTTTTTCTGACTCCTCCCAAAGCTTCCATCGTCTTCCAGGAAGCAGGATTGTCCAGATCGGCATCTATCAGTACGGTATCGATCCCATAGCGATCACAGACTTTCAATCCCAGATAGAGATTGATCTTGTTGTAACCCTTGCCTCTTTCTTTTGGCCTGATACAATAACCGATATTGCCGCCATAATTTCTAAGCTTCTCATTAAGTGAGAGCCTGATATTGATCATACCGATGATCTTGTCATCGTTTACTCTGATCAGGAAGTAAGTCCTGGCAGGAACCTTTTCTTCGTTGGGAACTCTTGTATAATCCTGATTGAGCTTTTGTAACCAGGCTTCATAGTCCTCACGATATCTGACCAGAGAACCCGTACCATTGATCTCAGAATGGCATTCATAAAACTCGTTCACAAACGCGAGCGCTTCTTCTTTTCTTGAGATTCCCGGTACTTCCAGATAAAACTTTTCCATAACTACATTTTCCGACAGACATACAAGAGATGACTTGCGGCCGCAAGGATCTCTCTTCTTTGCGCATACGTCAGATACCAGTTGAAGAACTTTTCAAAATCCTCATCGCTGATCATAAAATCAGAACGTTTCTCAAGAGCCTCCAACATTCCATCTGTTGCGACAGTCGTGATCCATTCAACTGTTTTATTCTGAAACAATCCTTCAAATTCATCAATGTCATATCCCGTAAATAGTTGTTCCTTGAAATGCCTGATATGATAATCCTCATCATAGTTTTCTTCCTGACCTGCCGTCCAGTTGTTTTTGAAGTAATTTGAAAACATCGTGGCATAAATCGAAATGAACGCAAACAGGATCACGCCCTCTTTCTTCGTGACTCTGATCGCCTCATCGATCGCCATGTTTATTTCATCCGCATCATAAAGATGATACATCGGCCCCAGAACCAAAGTCACATCAAAAGTATCATCATCGAATCTGCTCAGATCGATCGCATCACCTTCATAAGCTTTGATGTTGTTCAGATCTTTACTGTTTTCCTTTAAGATATTGAGATTGCTTGGGATCAGTTCAACAGCACTGACATCAAAACCCTCCTTTGCCAGAGCGATCGAATACCTTCCTGTACCGGCACCGACTTCCAGGATCTTCGCATCACCATTTACAAAACGATGGATCTGGTCCATTGTTACCCGATACTCCAGCTGACCGTGTCTGCTTCTGATCAGTCTGCTGTCTTCTTTTGAATTGTCGTAATATTCACTTAAGATCTCATTCCTTGTACTCATATGATGACCTCATTTATAATCATAAAATTCCAATGCATAAAGGATCGCTAAAATAGAAACTCCATCCATCGTTTCATTCTTCTTCAGAAGATCCTTGGCCTGATCGATCGACATCCATCGTTTATCAAATACTTCATCGCTGTCTTGGATCTTTCCTTCGCTTTCAACTCTGCCCGCAAAGACATGGACGATACAATCCGACATCCCATTCGCCGGATTCTGGGAACAGAGATATTTCAGATCCTTCAGGCTGCAGCCTGTTTCTTCCATCGCTTCTCTGATCGCAGCATCTCTGATATCTTCATTTTCTTCCACCTTGCCGGCCGGGATCTCCCATTCCAGTTTTCCAAGTGTATATCTCTTCTCATGGATCATCAGGATCTCGTTTTTCTCATTGAAGATGACGATGCATACCGCAGGATGAGGATAATGGATCTGATGATACTTTTCTACGATATTGCCGCTTGAAAGCTTGACTCTGTCCACATAGAGACACACATAGTCGCTTTCATATACAACTTTCCTTTCAAGTCTTTCGGGAAGCTTCAGCTGATCGTTTCGCTTTTCATCCATCATCAGTTCCTCCGTTTCATTATATAAAAACAGGACATCGGCAGTCCTGTTCGTATCCTTATTCTTCGATCTCTTTTTTCTTCTTCTTATCTCTGAAACCGATCTCTTCGTGATTCATGATCCTTCTGATGTTGATGCTGTGCTTGTAATAGATCAATGCAGTTAAAGCAAACAGAATGGCAACCACGGCAGTATCGGCCTTATTGTACAGATAGTAGATCGGAACAAGAGTAGCAACACTCAGTGTTGCGACTGCAATGTAGTTGGTAACAAAAGTCAGTACGACTGTCAGGACCATGATGATCAACGCCAGCTTCCAGTTGATCGCCAGAAGCATGCCGATGTATGAGGCAAAACCCTTTCCGCCTCTGAAATTCATATAGAACGGGAAGATATGACCTACGATCGACATCGCACCAGCCAAAAACGGAATGACAGGATCATCTGGGAACAGATAAGAACACAGTTTGATCGCAATGATCGTCTTAGCCATATCGCCAAGACCTGTCGCAACGGCAGCACCCCAGCCCAGATTGATCTTGATATTGCTGGCACCGGCATTATTGCTTCCTCTGTCGCGGATATCAAAACCATGAGCTTTTGAAATGAAATAAGCCGTATTGAAACTGCCTAAGAGATAAGAAATGATCGATGTATACAAGTAATTCATAAATTCATTATATAACTTATCAAAATGGTTTTGTCTACAGAACGGTTTTTCTTTACAGATCCGCTACATATTCCGCAAGAGCCAATGCGATATCAAAGTGCCCTGAATCGTGCTGGGTATCCTTGATCTGATCCTTTTCTCTTCTTTGCGTCCATTCCGGCGCATCCAGAAGATCTCCGCTTGTAAAGAAGATGTATACCTCTAATCCTCTGAAATCACAGACAGCCTGGACTGCAGAACCTTCCATTTCAACAGAAATACAGCCTTCTGCCTTGTGCTTTTCAAAGTTATTCAGAGTTTCGCGATAAAAGCCATCCGTCGTCCATGTCTTTCCCAGAACATAAGGGATATGGTTTTCTTCCATGAATGAAGCGACGACATCCGCATTCCTGATCCCGATATAATCACTGGCTGGCGCATAGTGATATGATGTTCCCTCATCTCTGTAAGCCTGTGTAGGAACCATGACCTTTCCTCTTGCGATCTCTTTGTTCAGGCAACCCGCACCGCCAAAATAGATCACCTTATCAGTACTGATGAACTCAGACATTTCTTCGATCGTACCCACACAAGCCGGAGCACCGACCCAGGTCCTGAAGAACGCAAATTTCTTGCCGCCGGATTCAAAAACATAGACAGCAGTTGGGCCATGACCCATTACGATCTCTCCGACCTTTTCACATTCATAGTTTTCAATCACATAGTTTTCTATGACATAAGAAAAGGTAAAGATCACAGCATCTACTTTTACTGCATCTTCGTTTCTCTGCGGATTGATCTTGGCAGCAGATCTGTCATCGAAAGAATCTGTGATCATATGATTCTATTCCTGACCTCTGATCATCATGAAGTTTCCGAAATCTTCTTCCGACATCCAAAGTGTTGCGATCAGATATTCTCTTCCCTCGTATGCATAGTAATACTCAGGGCACAGTACACAATCATTGCCGAAAAGCCTGATCAGATTATCGTCATCTATACCACCCGCAAACGGCTCATATCCGACTTCTTCATCCGTTTCCGGATAAACTTCATATGCATCAAATGCCGCAAGTCTTGGGTGAAGGACGATACTGATCGGTGGATCGTTTCTGCCGTCCACAGACATTTCGACATAACCCAGTTCATCAAACATGTAGCCATCGACAGATGAATCATAGCGGATCTTCAGATCATATTTCCAGACCCCGTTTGCGTTTTTCAAAGGCAGATAGACGACATCCTCAGGGATCCCCTCATACATCATCTGGCCATAGAGTTCATCAAAGTCTTCAAAACTGAGCTTGCTGGGATCAAAGAATCCGTCATTGCTTCCGCTGACGTTTGTTTCCACATGAATACCCGGCAATGCGATGAGGGTTTCTTCAGCAGCCTCTTCTTTCTGAATACCCGTAGCAAAACGGGAAAGCACATCATCACCTTGTGCAGGCTGAAGGATCACATCTGCAAAATGATCTTCATCTTTCTGCACTGCTCCTGCATCTGATGAGGAGCATCCTGTCAACAACAATACTATAAACAATAATACGATTGATTTTTTCATAATGATTCTCCTGAAACAGTAAATATCTTTCACGGATAACTATGTATCCCTATGCAACAAAATGGCAATATCTTTTAATGTACGTATTCCTTTAGATTAATTATACTTGAAAGATATGATTCTACATATCTTTTTATAATCGTCTGTTTTCAAAAGAAAAGAGGATCATCGATCCTCCATATAGACAAATATATTATCTGTATCTGTCATGCGATAAACTTGAAACCTTTAAACGGAGGAACTCCGTTGTATTTCAATATCTGCCTCTCTCCTCTTAAAGCTCTTAATATCTCCAAGGCAAGAGCCTCCTGTTCCATCTCTCCGGGATAGACATAGATATCAGCGATCCATCCGCATCTTTCTTTGATCTTGAGATAGATGTCTTCATAGATCATCAGTCCTCCGGTCAATAATATCGCATCCACTTTTCCCTTTAAAACCGTGGACATCGCACCGATCTCCTTACAGATCTGATAGACCATCGAACGATAGACGAGATCCGCTTTGAGATCGCCCTTCTCTACAAGATCATAAACCTTCTTGAAATCGGATGTACCGAAATATGATACGAAACCTCCTGACCTGGATGTCATCGCACGCACTTCCTTGGTTCCGTACTTATCGATGTGATCCAGAAGCTTGAGTACCGGAACAGAACCGATCCTGGTCGGAGTGAAAGGACCATCCCCGCCTGAACCGACATTGCCATCGATCATCTTTCCTTTTTCATGAGCGTGAACAGTGATACCGCCATCGATGTGACATACGATCAGATTGCAGTTTTCATAATCCAGACCATGTGACTCACAATGTTTGCGGGCAACAGCCTTCTGATTCAGTACATGAGCCTGGGCATTGCGATAGATCCCCCTCATTCCGGTCAATCTTGCCTCATCGCAAAGTTCATCCACGTTGGTCGGGTCCATGGTGAAAGATCTCTTTTCGTTTTCCTTCGCCAGTTCATACGCCAACATGACACCCAGTTTTGCCGGATGTTCGCTGCCGCCTCTGGCATCCTTGGTATCTTCATACAACATCTCGTTAATCTCAATGACACCGGACCTTACCGGCATGGCTGAACCGCCTCTTCCGACAAAGACATCGATATCTTTCAGATCGATCTCATGTCTTCTTAAGAAGTCTCTTATCACACCTTTTCTGAAAGGCACCTGATTATTCACATGGCCATACTGGATCAATACCGGCGCATCATGAAAGACGCTTTCTTCATAAAGCTTATTCTCGTCTTCATAGACAGAGATCTTTGTGGATGTGGATCCCGGGTTGATGATCAATAGTTTCATGTTTAATTCTTTCTGAGTGATCCGTTTTGATGGAGTTCTTATATCTGCGTATCATCTGCGATTCAGGTGGTCGTTTCTTATCCAATCAATATATACTATTATAAATGATAAAGTTGTCTCTTTTGTTTCAGTTTGAAACGGAAACAGACAGCTTTTTTCTGAGAACTAATCCCATCTGTTCGAGGATATCTTCCTGATAATCAACACCAGGTGCAATATACATTAACATCATTCCTTGAGATGTCAGAACGAATATACTGCGTTCTGAAACTTAAGAGACCTACTGTATGTGTTCGTGCGCATATTTACCCGAAAACATGATCTCTGTATCATGGGAGAAAAGAAATAAAACCTCATCACTGAGGTTTTATTCTGTTTGAAATTATTTACTGAGAGCTCTCGTGATGCGTTCCAACGCTTCATCGAGCTGTTCATAAGTGATAGGAATAGGAGGTGCAAAACGGATCGTGTGATCATGCGTTTCCTTGCACAGGACACCCTCATGGATACAAGCCTTGACATAATCGAAGGCATCACCATAGAATTCAACACCGATCAGAAGACCTCTTCCGCGGATCTCCTTGATCTCCGGATTCTGGATCTTCTTAAGACCATCCATGAAGTACTTGCCCTTTTCACGAGCCATCTTTGGATAATCATCGCGCTGCAGGATCTCTATCGCCTTGATGCCGCACGCGCAAGCCAAAGGATTGCCGCCGAAAGTAGAACCATGAGAACCAGGTGTATATAAGCCAAGGATGTCTTCGTTGGCTGCAATGGCAGACAAAGGCATGACACCGCCGCCTAAAGCCTTGCCCATGATGTAGATATCAGGAACGACATCCTCATGCCAGCAGGCAAACATATCACCGGTACGCGCAAAACCGGTCTGGACCTCATCCGCCAGGAAGAGGATATTGTTTTCTGTACAGATCTCTCTGACTTCCTTGAGCCATCCCTCAGGAGGCATGATGATACCGGCTTCTCCCTGTATCGGTTCAGCCAGGAACGCAACCGTATTCTCTGTGATCGCATCACGCAAAGCTTTCGCATCGCCATAAGGGATTGTCACAAAACCAGGACAGTATGGACCATAGCCATCCTTGGCCAGAGGATCAGTAGAGAAAGAAATGATCGCGATCGTCCTTCCATGGAAGTTATTGGCACAGGTGATGATCTCCTGTTTTCCGTTTTCAACACCCTTGACACGCGTTCCCCAAAGACGGGCTGTCTTCAAAGCAGTCTCAACCGCTTCCGCACCGGTATTCATCGGCAATACCATATCCTTGCCGGTAAGCTTGCTTAAAGACTCGTAGAATTCACCCAGATTCTCACAATGGAAAGCACGGCTGGTCAGTGTACACTTACCCAGCTGTTCGCTTGCTGCAGCAACGATCTCCGGATGACGGTGACCGAAGTTGTGAGCGGAATAAGCTGACAACATGTCGAAATACTCTCTTCCTTCCGGATCGGTAACGACAGCACCTTCCGCCTTTACGATGACGACCGGTTTCGGTGCATAGTTATGCGCACCATACTGATTGGTCTTTTCAATGATATCTTTTGAACTGTACATATTTCTACCTTTCTGACATATATGGATAAACGATCGCATCGGAAGGATTGAAAGTTTCCTTCACGGAATGCGGAGACATCCAGCGGATCATGTTGAGGGCAGTACCGGCCTTGTCGTTGGTGCCGGACTGACGTGCACCGCCAAACGGCTGCTGACCGACAACTGCACCGGTACATTTATCGTTGATATAGAAGTTTCCTTCTGCATGCAAGAGAGCCTTTTCCATCATGACGATCGCTTCCCTGTCCTGTGCAAAGATCGCGCCGGTCAGAGCGTATGGAGAAGCCTCATCGCAGACCTTCAGAGTCTCTTCGAGTTTCTCATCCGGATAGACATATACGGAAAGGATCGGTCCGAAGATCTCCTTGACCATGGATTCATAATCCGGCTTCTTGCAGACGATGACAGTCGGCTCAATGAACCAGCCCTTGGAATCATCATAGTTTCCGCCGATCACGATATCGCAATCTTCACTTTCCTTTGCACGATCCAGATACTCTTTGCATCTTTCGAATGAAGCCTTGTCGATGACGGCAGCCAGGAATGTATCGAAATCCTTTACATCACCCATCTTGACTTCCTTCATCATCTCTTTCATCGTTGAAAGAACTTCTGGCCAGATGCTTTCAGGAACGAAAGCTCTTGAACATGCCGAACACTTCTGACCCTGATATTCAAAGGAACCACGGATCAAAGCAGCAGCCAGCGGACGGATCTTTGCTGTATTGTGCGCAAAGATGAAGTCCTTGCCACCCGTCTCACCGACGATCCTTGGATAATTGCGATAGGAAGCAATACTCTCACCGATCTGTTTCCAGACACCCTGGAAGACTTCAGTAGAACCGGTGAAATGGAAACCTGCGAGCTCTTTACGTGAAATGACATATTTGCCCATATCAGTACCGTTACAAGGAACGAAGTTGATGACACCTGCAGGCAGACCGCAATCCATCAGCAGTTTCATGTAATAGTAATTGGAAAGAACAGCTGTACGTGACGGTTTCCATACTGCAACATTTCCGACGATCGCCGGAGCAGTCGGAAGATTGCCGCCGATCGAAGTGAAATTGAACGGCGTGATCGCACAGATGAAACCATCCAGTGCACGATAGTCCTGCCTGTCCCAGATACCCGGAGTGGAAGCCGGCTGATCCTTGAAGATCTCCTGTGCCGACCAGACTCCGAAACGCAAGAAGTCAGCAAGCTCAGCGATATCGATCTCTGCCTGGAAGACAGTCTTTGACTGGCCAAGCATCGTTGCGGCATTCAATACTTTTCTGTACAGACCGGTGATCATATCGGCAGCCTTCAGGAAGATCGCAGAGCGGTGTTCCCAAGGCATTTCTTCCCATGCTTTCTTGGCTGCCAGCGCCGCATCGACCGCCATGGTCAGTTCTTTTTCTCCGGCAATCGAGCATTCAGCGATCACATGGTCGTGATCATGAGGCATCGTGACCTTGATCGTCTTCTCCGTAAAGATCTCCTTGCCCCCAATGATGAGCGGGATCTTGACGATCTTCTCGGATTGACAAGCAAGTTCTTCCTTCAATTCTGCACGTTCTTTTGATCCCGGAAGATAAGCTCTGAAAGCATCATTCTCAGGACGGTTGATGGTGAAATAAGCGTTTGGCATAGTACCTCCTTTTGATTGAAATAAAAAAGAGCCGAGTCTGTGTTCATTAGGAAAAATCATCGATCCTTCCTCAAAAACTCCTGAATCTTCTTCAAAACAAACTCAAATCTGTCAGTAAACCGACATTTTCTTTATTATATGTTTTTATAAATAACACTGGCAAGTGAATATGACGCTCTTCATATCCCCGCTGAATTTTTATTCCCTGAATAACCAATAAATGAATTCTGTTATACTGAATGAGAGGTAAATCATATGTACTATCTTATCAGCAATAAACTGGAAGCAGCCGACAAGAAAAGAGCCCTGAAACACGAATATCCCTATGTGATATATATGACATCTGAACAGTGGCATAAAGAAAAGAAAAACTATTCTGAGTATCTCATTTCAGAAAAAGAACCGGAACTCTATCTGACCAAGGCTGATGTCAATTTTCACTGTCTCAGCGGATCTTTCTCCATCCCGAATACAGAAGATCTGAACAAGGATGATTATGCCTTCATGTTTCTGCTGGATCAGGATGGACTGATATTCATCGATGACAGCGGATATGTCAGAAAAGCGACAGACTACATCGCCAACAACAAGAAATGGCAGAATCCCTGCATTGAAAGATTCCTCTATGACTTCCTCGACTACATCATCAAGGATGATCTCAGGATCATGGAAAGATATGAACATGAACTTGAGAAGATGGAAGATGATGCGGAAAAAGAAAACAATATGGAAGAAAACACCTCCAGGATCAACAGGATCAGAAGTGAGATCAGAAGATACTATACCCATTATGGGGAATTACTGGATCTCACCCAGGAACTGGAAGAAAACGAAAACGGCTTCTTCGATCTGGAAAACCTCCGTTATTTCCGCTACACGATCAGCCGTCTGGAAAGATTATCAAATACCGCATCCTATATCAGAGATTATGCAATGCAGATCGATGACATGTACAGAGAACACATCGCCATGAAACAGAACAACATCATGACATTGCTGACTGTCATCACTACCGTATTTGCCCCACTCACTCTGATCACGGGCTGGTATGGCATGAACTTCAAATACATGCCGGAACTCAACTTCCTGTATTCCTATCCCTTCGTATTCATGCTCTGTATCGTCATTGCGGTACTGTTGCTGTATTACTTCAAAAAGAAAAAATGGCTTTGAGATAAAGCCATTTTTATTCACATTGGATCGCCTACTAATCCAGATCTTCGCCGTTAGATTCGATCACTTTCTTATACCAGAAGAAAGAATCTTTTCTGTAACGATCGTATGTACCGTTTCCTTCATCATCCGCATCCACATAGACGAATCCATATCTCTTGGACATGGAAACGAGCGAACACGATACCAGATCGATACAGCCCCAAGGCGTATAGCCCATAACATCAACGCCGTCATCGATCGCATCTGCGATCGCTTTGATATGAGATCTCAGATAAGAAATGCGGTAATCATCATGGACCGTCTTGTCTTCACCCAGTTCTTCGAAAGCTCCAAGCCCGTTCTCCACGATATAGATCGGAAGATTGAACCTGTCTCTCAATTCATTGAGTGAAATGCGAAGTGCCGTCGGATCGATCTGCCATCCGAAATCACTGGTCTCAAGATAAGGATTATGTAATGTCCTGATGAAAGAACCGATCCTCTCCTGTCTCTTTGGATCTGCCGTGACGATCGAAGACAGATAGTAGCTTAATGAAATGAAATCGACCTTTCCTTCTTCCAGGATCTTTTCATAGCCCTCATACCATCTGATGTGGATATTGTTTCTCCTGTAATAAGACAGGATCCATGCGGGATAGTAACCTCTGGCCATGACATCGCAGAAGAACATGTTGAATTCCTTTTCTTCATGTACCCTGTAGGCATCCTCAGGAGCCGGTGTTTCCGGATACATGTGATGGAGATTGAACATATTGCCAATCAGGCAGTTCGGTGCAGTCTCATGAGCGTATTTCACGACCATGGCACTGGCGATGAACTGATGATGCAGAGCCTGATGGGAAGCGTTCTCCCATCTTTCAGCCATCTCAGGCGGAAGCGGCGCAAACGGACGGAATCCTTTAGGGATCTCAAAGCCATCATCGTTCCTGTCAAGGACGATACCGCCGCCAAGCCAAGGAACAGCGCAGACCATATTGATCTCATTGAACGTCAGCCAGTACTTAACTTCGTCCTTATACTCATCGATCAGGAACTTCAGATACTTCACGCAATATGGAATGATCTTTTCCGATTCCCACCCACCGAATTCATCAACAAATCCGATCGGCAGTTCATAGTGGATCATCGTTACCAACGGTTCGATGCCATACTTGTGAAGCTCTCTGAATACGTTGTGATAGAATTCAACACCTTCGGGACTTGGTTTTTCTTCTTTTCCTGTCGGGAAAAGTCTTGTCCAGGACACGGACATCCTGAAAGACTTGAAACCCATCTCTGCCAGTAAAGCGATATCTTCCTTGTATCTGTGATAGAAATCGATGCCTCTTCGATTCGGAAAGTTCAGTGTCGCTTCCTCAGCCCTTGCCCTTTCAAGATCCTTCTTCAACATGAAGTTGCACGGGATCTTTGGACCTCTGTAATAGACATAGTCAAGATGGGAAAGACCCTTCCCATCTTCACATCTTCCGCCTTCTACCTGGGCGGCGGAAGTAGCGCCGCCCCATAGGAAATTATCAGGAAATCTACTCATCAGTTATGATCAGCCCTGAGCCTCGATCTTGTCAGCAGCCTCATCCTTATATAAGAGCCAGGTTGCGACGAATGCGATGACAGCACCCAGAACGACACAAGCGATGATGAGCTTGAGATCTCTCAAAGCATCAGGAACAGGTGCCGGATTGATGAACATAGCCCAGGTAAAGAGGTTTGGAGGACCGCCTGCATAAGAACCGACATTGAGGATTGCAGCGATCAGTCCGCCTACAGCTGAACCGATCATTGCACCGTATAACGGCGTCTTATACTTGAAGGTGACACCATACATACCAGGTTCAGAAATACCCGGAACCGCATCAGAGAATGCGCAAGACAGTGCCAGAGATCTGCGTTCAGCATTCTTTGCCTTGAGCGCAACAGCCAGACATGCGGCGGCCTGTGTGTACTGGAACAGGAATCCCGCAACTGAAGTGAGCGGGTTCTTGCCGAACTGCTGGCCGATCGCCATAGCGACAGCCATCAGGTTGAAATGCATACCTGTAATGACGATAAACGGATATAAAGCACAGAATAAGCAGATGATGATCGGTCCTGCACCAGGAATATGCAGCAAAGAAATCATCAGACCTGCAAACGCAGTTGAAAGTCTGTGAGAGATCGGAGCCAGTACCAGTAATGCCAATGGAACCATGATCAGGATCTCAAGCGTCGGTACCAGAACGAAACGGATGTTCTTTGGAACGATCTTGTTCAGGAACTTTTCAACATAGCTCTGTACGAATACACAAACGATGACCGGAATGATCGTACTGGTGTAATCACCCGGATAGATAGGAATGCCAAACAGAGAACCGGCACTTCCCGTACCAGGAACGATCGTTGGAGGTCCGCCCGGATTAGGAATCGTGTAACCTGCACCGGCTTTGACAAGCTCCAGGAAAGTCGGATGGATCAGGATAGCACCCATCAGAATACCCATAGCGGTCTTGACACCGAATCTCTTTGCGGCAGCATAGCCGACAAAGACCGGTAAGAACCAGAATGCGACATTGTAGACCCAAGTCAATGTCTGGATCGTTGGTGAATCAGCAGGAACGATGTGGAAGTTGGTCAGGATCATCACGATCGACTGCAACATACCGCAAGCCAATAATGCCGGTAAGATCGGGAACACACAGGAAACGATCGCCGGGAAGATAGAACCCAGGATCTCCTTGAAAGATTTCTTCCTTGTCAGCTCCGGATCGAGATTTTCATCGATCGCAGCAGTCCTTTCAACACCGGTAACATTGACGAAAGCATCATATACTTCGTTGATGTCGTTGCCGATGATGACCTGGACCTGATCACCGATCATCTGTGCACCGATGACACCCAGTTTCTTGATCTCATCAAGTTTGACTAAACTGGTATCTTTCGGCGTGATACGAAGTCTGGTGAGACAGTGTGCGGCATGGGCAATATTGTCTTTGCCGCCGATCAGTTCGACGATTTGTGCAGCTAGCTGCCCAAAGTCTTTTTCTTTAGCCATAATTTTCCCCTTTCTGTAATATGAATTATGATTATGTATTTTGATACCCCTAAGGGCATTAAAACCTTAATGAGCTTCAATGAAACCGAAATTCACCTGATATTTCAGATAGTCCAGCAAAAACATCTCCTCGGCTTTGATCCTTCCGACATAGTTCAAAGTTCTGTCATTACGTATCGGTTTCACTACGATATGAACTTCACCCTTGTAATGTTCAACATTGTCATTGAGTATGACGACATCACCGAGCTCAAAATATTCTTTGTCACAAGATCTTGGAACGATCGGGGTGAAACGGAAATCGAATCTTCCCCATCTGGAACGGATGATCGTATGGGTGTATTCGGAAACGTTGTGCTTGTTGAAGACAAAGAGAAGATCTTTTTCCGGATCGGAAAGATCGTCAACCGTTTCAATCGTCAACGGAACACGCTCGATATCACCGATCGGGATCTGATCCCTGATACCCGGGAAGTAGAACGGTTTGTCTTCCCCATAGACATAGATCTGTTTCATCGTATCCGCGACTTCTTTGAGTTCTTTTTCTGACGCAAACGCATTGCCGATGATCAGCTCATCCGCACCTAAGGCAACCATGTGTCTCACCTGCAATCCGATCGGCATATCCCTGTGCATCTCGATCGTCGGAAGCCCATCGGAAACAGGCCATGGGCCATGTGTTCCTTTTTCTGTGGAAGTGATGAAGATCTGTGTCTTCATTCCTTCATTTTTAAAGAACTGATTCGTTTCATAGACATCTTCAGATCCGGCACCGGTATTCCTCAAAGGATAGAAATTATAGGAACCGATGATCCTTTTCTTGTCTCCGCCCAGTTCAATAATGTGTTTCACCGCTGGAACAAGACTCGCATTGAGCTGTACGCCAAGACCTTCCTTATTGTTGACGATCTTTACATCCCTTTCATCATTGAACATCAGATCAAGTCTGAGCACATCGATACCGATTTCCTTAAACACGGAAAGATCATCCGGACTTGCCCCTACCTGCATGAAGAACCTGGCATTGCAGTCGCCATAGACTTCCATGTCATACTTATGCGCAACTTCAGTCAGACCCTTGAAATACCTGATGATATCCTCATTGGAACCTTCGACTGAAAACAAAGAAGTAAACACCTTTGTAAAACCGTATTGCTTCGCGAGCTTCAGATAGTCTTCGATCTCGTGTATCGTTTCCTGTTCGGGATATAATGAAACACCTAATTGAATCATTCTCTTTCTCCTTCAGATCCTGGATATCAGTCTGTTGATATGAACGACAAGATAAAGGACCTCTTCATTGCTGATAGAGGCATCAAGCTGTTCTGCCAGAAAACCGCAGACCTTGATCGCACACTGATAAGAATCCGGATAACTGTTCTTGATCTCCTCAAAGATCTCACTGTTCTTGCTTTCGATCTGTTCGCCTTCCATCAGCCTTCTGACAAGATAATCCAGGTGTGTCGCAAAGCGGCTGTAATTGAAGCTGTCGCGATCGATATCGATCTTGAATTCATTCTCGATCACCTTTGTACATTTCTCTGTGATCTCAGCAGTATTCAGTTGTTTCTTTTCTTTTGTATTGATGCGATCGGCAATAAAATGCATCGCTAATGTTCCCGCTTCCATCCTTGGAAGCTTTTCTCCTGTCATCTTTTCTATGATGTCAAGTGACTCCAATGCGACTTCCATCTCTTCCGGATAAAGCTGATAAAGATCCTGAAGCAAAGGCTGTTCCAGATAGATGTTCTTATCCTTCCTTTCGATCGCAAACTGCAGATGGTCTGCCAGTGAGATCGCTGAAGAAGATGGGAAATCGATAGACAGCTTGTCCGAAACGTGATCGATGATATAGATCGCCGTATTGATGATCACCGTCGGAAGAGCTCTTAAAATACCATAATCCGTATCCTTGATATTATAAAAAGTACGATTGATCCTGCTTAGAGGGATCTCATCATCCGTTTTATAAAAACCGATGCCCTTGCCAAAAGCAATGACTTCCCTTCCCTTGGAATCAACACAGTGCGCGATATTATTGTTGATGTTTTTGATGACTTTCATATTTTGCTTAAAAAAACTCTTCGCAGCCAATCACAAAAAACGAAACTGTTTTTTAAGGATAAGCCCCAAAGAGTCATGAGTTACAAACCTTAACTTCTATAATTTAAATTTATCGCATGTGAAATTCTTTGTCAATAAAATCACAATACATAAACCTTCCGACGTATTCACTGATCCATTTTGAATAAGAGGAATATCCCCAGAAGGAAGCCTCCCAATACAGCAGGATAGCCGACGAATGTCAGCATCCATTCTTCCTTGTTGACAAAAATATTTTCCCCGATCATGAGCCATGCGATATATCCAAGCAATCCGTAAAGGCCGGCATTGATCAGTAAGAAAATGCGGTGTTTGTGTTTTCTGGCAATATCCAGTCTGCTGATGTACTTCCATAACAGTGTTGACATACTATCCCTCCTAATGTGATATTTCATAATCCTGGTCATTGATGTTGATCAGGTGGTCTCCAATCCTTTCCACATCACTGGAAAGTTTCAGATATTGTGCACCGACATTGGCACTGCAGGTACCCTTGTTGAGTCGAATGATGTGGTTTTCCTCCATTTTTTCCGTCAGATCATCGATCTTATCTTCGATCTTCTTCGCCTTGGCAAATCCCTTCCTGTTTCCACTCTCATAGACGACGATGGAGACCAGATAGAGATCATTGATCAGCTTGCTAAGCTCATCGATCTCAGCCATCGCATCTTCCGAGAATGTTTCGTTGTATTCCTTCAGATTCTGTGCATATTCGATGATGTTTTCACTGTAATCACCGATCCTTTCAAAATCAGAGATCGTCTTGTATGTGCTGGAAAGATAGAGATAATCCTTCCGACTGATATTTTCCATCCTCGTCAGCTTCACGATGATATCGACCAGGTTGTGATTTAAGAAGTTCAGTTCCTTCTCGTTGTTTCTGAATTCCTCCAGCTTTTCATAATTCTGTGTCTTGATGATGTTGATCGCAATATTGAAGTTGTTGATGGCGATCATCGCCATATTGACGATCTCCCTTTTCACCTGCTGCACTGCAACAGCCGGAGTAGACAACATGTGTTCATCCACAAAATAGAATCTCTCGCCATCAAAATGAGAACCGTCATCAGGGATCAGCTTCTCACTCGCTTTTACCAGAAGATCACTTAAAGGCAAGACGATCAGAACGGAGGCGATATTGAAGAAAGTATGGAACATCGCCAGCTGGACCTGCGGCGTATCCGCAAACATCCTTTCAAACATGATGCCGAAAGAATATGAATTTCCCGTAATAAACTTGATGATCAGATCAGCTACCAGCAGAAGAAGCACTCCGCCCGTATTGAAGATCAGCTGCATCAGAGAAGTACGCTTCGCATTGGTCGAAGAAGACATCGCAGCGATCGCACCGGTGAAACATGTACCGATATTGGCACCTAAAGTGATGTAGATACCCTGTTCCAACGAGATCAGACCTGCCGCTACCATCGTGATGGCAATGGAAGTCATCGCGGCCGAAGAATGGATCGCTGCCGTGATCAGAGCACCCGCAATGATCAGAACGACGATATTATCGACCTGTGACAGGAATACCTTCAGTTCATTCATCTGCGCAAAAGAATCCATCGAATCAGACATCATGCCTAAACCGATGAACAGGATACCAAAACCCGATATGATATCACCGAGATATTTTGTATTATCCTTCTTCGCAAACATTGAAAGAAAGACTCCGATACCTGCCAGAGAAGAAAACAGAACAGTGACATCAAAGATATCGCTGTCAAAAAGACCCAAAGCAACGATCTGACCGGTGATCGTCGTACCGATCTCACCTCCGAAGATCAGCGTTGCCGCTTGTGATAATGATATGATCCCGGCATTGACAAAACCGATCGTCATGACCGTCGTCGCACCGGAACTCTGGATGATGATCGTTGCCAATGCACCGATCGCAACACCCGCAAGTTTGTTTCCCGAAACTTTAGAGAACAGTTTCTTCAGTCTGTCAGAACTGACTGCCTCAAGATTCTTACTGATCATCGAACAGGCGATCAGATAGACGCCGACGCCGGCGATCAGTTCCAGGATATGTGTCAGAATTTCTCTTGTATTCATAAAAAAGCAGTATCCCCCGATACTACTTTAAGAAACCTTATTCAAGCTGATATGAACGATATGTAAATCTTATGTAAAATCAGACTCTGTCAAAAATCACCCGGAAAGTACTGCCTTCATCGATCTTGGATTCCACTTCGATCTGCGCATTATTCAATATGCAGGCATGTTTGACGATGGATAAACCAAGTCCTGTTCCGCCGACTTCCTTGGAACGTCCTTTATCCACACGATAGAATCGTTCAAAGATCCTTTCATGATCCTTTTCATCAATACCGACACCGCTGTCCTTGACCTCCAGGATGACCTTATCATCTTTCGTCTTCACAGAAACATCTACTGTTCCGTTATCGCGGTTATATCTGATCGCATTCTCACAGAGATTGCTGACGATGGTCTCAAGCAGTTCTCTGTTGCCATAGACAAAAGCTTCACTTCCCTTGAAATCCATCGTGACTCCGTTTCTGATCTCAGGACGTATCGTTTCAACGATCTGTCTGCTTAATTCACACAGATCAATCTTTTCTTTCGGAATATTCAGATTGTCTTCATCCAGATGAGAAAGCTTGATGACATCGTTCACCAGCTGTATCATCCTCTGGGCTTCATAGTATACGCGGTCATAGACTTCACTTTGATGATCATCTTTGACCATCCCGTTCCTCAGCAGTTCCGCATAACCGCTGATACTCTGTAAAGGTGTCTTCATCTCATGAGAAACATTGGCCGCAAATTCCCTTCGCATGTTTTCGTTTGCTTCCTTATATGACTCGTCAAAAAACAGTAAGACAAAACCCTGTACTTCCTGATCCGTCTTGACAGGAGAAACCTCGAATTCATAATTCTTATCACCCAGTCTGATCTTCTTGCTTCCATGATGTTTCATTTGCGCATCCATCAGCAGATCAGAAAACTGTTCATATCCTTCAACATCGGAAATATGTTTTCCGATCATGTCTTTATCGATATTCAGTATGACTGAAGCGGACTGATTGATATCGATGATCATCTTCTCGTTATTCAATAAAACCAGGCCCTCGTTCATATTGGCAGTGATCGTTTCAAATTCCTGCTTCCTTCTCTCCAGTGCCTTTCTATCGTTGTCGATCATTTCCTGCTGATTTGACAGTTTCTTCATGATCGGCTTGATCTCCTTATAACAGTTATCATCATCAGGAGAATCGACATCAAGCTGATTCAAAGGCTCTACGATCCTCTTCGCCAGAGAATAAGCGATGAAAAAAGAAAGGACGATGATCGCCAGAACCACCAACAATAAAGGCTGAGCAACGATGGTGACGACATGGAAAATAGACGGATAGGTAGATGACAATCTGACGATATTGCCGTTGCTTAACCTGATGGCAGTATAGACCAATTTCTCAGTTAAAGTTGAAGACTGTCGGCTGCTGCTTCCATAGCCTTCATTGATCGCCTGAATGACCTCTTCTCGGTCCAGGTGATTATCCATGGAAGAAACATTTCCGCTGTTGTCAAAAATGACGCTGCCGTCTTTTTCGATCAGTGTGACACGATAATCGGAAGCGTCCAGATCATCGATGAAATCGACACCGTCTTTTTCAATGCCATAGGCAATGATCTTGGTCTCTGCTTCCAGCAGTTCCATCTGAGACATAAGAAAACTCTGATACATCTCATCAACGATGAAAACTGTCGTCATGCCTAAAACGAGTATGGCAACAAACAGGATGGAACGGAATATCTTATTCGCCATGGTCCTTCTCTTTCATACAATAACCGACACCATGAACGGTACCGATATCATTTCCTGCTTCCTTCAGCTTGTTTCGAAGTGTTCCGATATGGACATCGATCGTCCTGGATTCACCAAGAAAATCGCTTCCCCATATCTTTTCTAATAACTGTTCACGGGAAAAGACGATCCCCGGATTCTCACAAAGGCATAATAAAAGTTCATACTCTTTCAATGTAAGAGACAATATTTCTCCCTTGTATCTGACGGCATGTCTGAGTTTATCGATCTCGATATCCTTGTAGGTAACGATGTCGGAAATCTCTTTCTTTCCGCTTCTTCTCAATACCGCCTTGACCCTGGAAACCATCTCCATCATCCCAAACGGCTTTGCAAGATAGTCATCTGCACCCATGTCCAACCCGGTGATCTTGTCATATTCTGTCGTTCTGGCAGTCGCCATGATGACCGGGATATCGCTGTATCTTCTGTCTTCCTTGAGTTCTTTCAGGATCTGTAATCCATCCTTTCCACTCAACATGATATCCAATATCACCAGTTCAGGCCTTTCTTCCTTTAAGCTTTGAAAAAAGCCTTCTGAATCCAGAAAGCCTGTCGCCTCAAAACCCGACATTTTCAATGTATATACGATCAGTTCCCTGATGGAGAGATCATCTTCTACGACATAGATCATTTCTTTAATTCTAATATATCGGATTTGAATAAGCTAATTGTAAAGAAAATGTAAAATCATTTCGCATCCGGACTTTTCACAAAGCCGATCTCATCCGCTCTTTCTCTGCTCATGAGATGGAAGTTACATTCATCATCGCCATAGCCAAGAGTCTTTGTACGATCAAGAACAGCTCCCTGCATCTCAAAAGTATAATAATCCATCATGCATAGATACTTCGTGATATGTTCGCAATCTTCCTGCTTTGTCAGCTTGCAGATACCGCATTGTTTATGTGTGATATAGTATTCTTCCTTGCCGGGAACAGTTTCAAAATAATAGAACCAGTTCATCGGATATTCCTTAATATGATCTCTGGACCACTTCGACTGTCTCGTGCGGTTGGCGATCTCCCTTTGAGTGAATGCACTCTTTCCCTTCTTTGCCTTCACCATCAAGGGACAGTATGACGCTGCCTTGATCAGACCCTTCAGCTTTTCTTCATCCAGTTTTCCATCTGCCTCTTTATACAAGGCGATCAGAAAAGCTCCGGCATACATGGTCATCACAAACATATTGTCTTTCATGCTTCCGATACCGGGCGTTCTTTCTACGATCTGCCTGTACTTTTCTGACACTCTTTTCTTATAAGATGCCATATCGATTTCAGGGATCTCTTTTTCAATATAGTCAAACACTGTTTTTGAAAATGCGATCTTGATAAACGCACCCATCATTCCGTATTTCATTTTTTCCTCACTGTAAACTCAAATGAATCATTTTCACCATTGAAAGCATATCAGAAACGATCATGCTGAATTTCGTTGAAAGATCCAGACCTTTCTTGCTGATATGTCTGTAGAAAACTTCTTCCGCAAGTACCTTTGTCGTTGCACCGGATCTTTTTGCCAGATCCGCAGCGTAGTCCACATAGAAAAACATCTTCGCATCTTCATGTCCCACAGTCTTCATATGTTTCTTCCTCATCATGTTCATACCGCTCTTATTCACGGCATCAAACAGGATCTCGATATCGCCATATCTTTTCAGCATACGGATCAGATTTAAGACCTTTTCTTCTTCAAAATAATAGAAAAGTCCACTGGCTGTGATCAGAAGCGGATCATCGGGATGTTTCCTTCTGATCAGATCGATCCATCCGTTTTCAAACGCATCTCCTGCATTATATTTTTCCCGATCTGTTTCAGGAAGAAGAGTCTTTCTGTACTCGATCACATCAGGAAGATCCACTCCATACCATAAGGTATGACCATTGTCATTTCGGTAATATGACGTCTCCAGTCCACACCCCAGTGAAACGATGATCCCGTTTTCTTTTCTCTTCATAAAATCACGGATATAACGATCCATGTTTGCACTGCGGGAAGCGGAAGCCAGATAAGTGTATTGTGTCTGTGTATCGTTATTTATGATATCGGCAGGGATTCCTTCTTTCAGATCCAACGTCTTCTTATCGTTCAGGATATCAGGGAAATGTTCACTGGCATAGATCCTGCCAAGTAATGGCACGAAGAGCGTATCTTCAATCACTCCTAATTTTCTGTTTTTCATCTTTAATATGATATGAACGATCAGATAAACAGATCAGCAACATGATATACGACACAAGACAATAGCAAGGCGCTTCCGATATAGAACAAGGCAACTCTTGCTGTCCACTTGAACGAATGCGATTCTCTATAAGTCGTAAACAGTGCCATGACACAAGGGATATTAAACGTGCAGGCAAAGATGAAAGCCAGTGCTTCCGCTTTAGAAACCGTCAGATTCATGGAAGCTGCCAGCAGAGACGTATCAACAGCTGCCTTGTTTGCGTTGAATGTGATATCTGCAACACTGCCCTGAGAGACAAATAATGCATTGAGAACACCAAGCACTGCTTCCTTTGCGAAAGCAGAACTTAAGAAAGCAACGAAAGTCCTCCAGCCCATACCGAAGATCCTGGTCACAGGTTCGATCACAGTACCGACCTTGTATAAAAGAGAATCCTCGACATTTACTGTTGAAGTATATGAGAAGATCCAGAATATCAGCGAGATCAGCAGTACCGTTCTCAAGGCCCTCCTGAAGATATCAAATGCCTTTAAGAAAGCTTCCTTGATGATATGTTTCCAATGTGCCTTGTGATAAGGCGGCAGTTCCATGATCATGCCGCTGCGCTGATCCTTCGGAGCCAGCGTATTGCCGAAGATCTTAGAAACCATCCACATCATGAATACGACATAGACAAGGATGCCGATACATACCAGCATCGTAGCCCAGGCAGGAAAAAACATTGAAGAAACAACAGGAGCTACCGACCAGATGGAACCGCACGGAACTGCCCAGACGATCGCCATTGCCAGCATCCTCTGTCCCCAGTTATCCATGACTCTCGTACCGCTTGCACCACCGATCGTGCAGCCCAACCCCATCAGCATCGGTGCAACAGCCTTGCCTTGTAAACCGAGTTTCGACAAGACATTGTCAAACTGATAAGCAGTCCTCGCCAGGAAACCGATCTCCTCCAGGAAACCGAAAACGATATTGACACCAAAGACAAAAGCTGCCATCGACATCGCAAAATAGATCGTATTCGGGATCAATAACGAAAAGATCGAAACAAGCCACGGATGAACATTCAATCCATTCAGAAAATCTGCGATCGGTTTATTCAGAATACCCGGCAACATCGATCCGACACTCATGAACGGGATGCATATCAGCATGGCAGCCAAAAAGCCCAGGAAGACGACAGCGATACATACGATCTTTCCCTTGACAGGAGACAAGAGGATCCTGTCCCATTTATCCAAGGTAAAATGAGTTTTCTTGTTTTCGCTGATGCCCTGAAGCACAGAAGCAATCCAGGCATATTTTGCATCAGCTGTCTTTTTTTCATCCTGATCTTCACTGATCATCGGAACGGTTTTCAGTTTATGTGAGGCAGCCAGTTCTTTTCTGAAAAGCTCTTTCAGCTGATCATAATCCTTATCTTCCGCTGCCGTAAAAGGAAGCACCGGAATGCCCAGATGTTCACTTAACAGATCGGCATCGATCACTTTGCCTTGCGATCTTGCGACATCCATCATATTCAGAAGAAGAACAGCAGGCGCATCCATTGAAGCGAATTCCGCCAGCATATACATGCTTCTTTCAAGCTGTGATGCATCGACAAGCACACAGATGAGATCTGCTTCTTTGTTTCGGATACAGTTTTCCGTAATGATCTCTTCATCCGAATTACCGGATAAAGAATATGAACCCGGAAGGTCTGTGATCTCATATCTTACGCCATCATATGTGTAGTATCCGTCTTTCTTCTCAACTGTCTTACCCGGCCAGTTTCCCACATGTTGTCTGGAACCCGTCAGAGCATTGAATACGGTTGATTTTCCCGAATTTGGCTGTCCAAGTAAAGCGATCCTGTTCATGCCCTCACCTCCGCTTCGATCTTTTCGCAATCACTCCTGTTCAAAGCCAGAAGTGTTTCTCTGACATAGATCAGTACCGGCATCTTCCTGTCGTTTCTGATCACTTCAAAATCCACTCCTTCACTCATACCGATGGATGTGATCCTCCTTATAAAACGGCGATCATTTCCCAATGATACGATCCTGGCAGATGTATCAGTCTTCATTTCACTTAATTTCATCGATATCCCCTTCTTTCTTTACACGATGCATAGATGTCTGGCTGCAGGATGAACAGCCGCAGCCACACCCTGACTTTCTTCCTGTGATCATACTTTTCACAGCCAGCCAGAAAATAAGCATAACGATCGCTGCTAAGATCAATGATGCAAGATTCATGTTTCTCCTCCAATTCAGTTAGCATTTGCTAACCATAAACTGTTTTATTAACCTCACGACAACCGTGAGGTCATAACATATCATTCAGTTAGCATTAACTAACTACTATGATATATCATTCAGGGAATATCTTTCAACAGATTATTACATTAAACACAATACGATCATGACAGAGATCCTTCAGATTTGATCACGAATTCAAGAATAATGAATCGGCAAATTATCACCAAAACAAAAATAACCAAACATTCCGTATGAGACCTGAAATAAAAGGACCTATTTCCTTGAAATAAGTCCTTGTTTTTCTCTGTGACGTTCACTCATCGATGATATTCTTGCTGCACTTCAGCTGATCCGCCATTTTCTCAAGAAATAAGATATAGAAATCAAGTCTTGCCCGCCATATCTCTTCTGCGGTTTTTGTTGCTGTAGGGAAGCCTTTCAGTTCACGCAACCTGATGATCCTTTTTTCAAGATACTCTGCTTTTTCTTCATAGCTCATATCCAGAAAGGCATCGTTCTTCAGCTTCTCATGAATGCGGTATACATCAAAGCGGTCTATATTGTCGGCATCGCCGATGGAAAGAGCGAATGGCGTGTTTTCACCGGGAAAGTCAGCCTTTTCATCAACATGTATGGCAATGCCATAACAGATGTCTTCGATACGATCTTTTTCCATGCCCAGTTCTTCCAGAAAAGGACGTGATATCGAAGCGGAACGTCTTCCGTGATCCTTCCACTTTGGCCAGAAACGGTTTTCTCCTTCAGCTTCACAATAAGAGATATCATGTAAAAGACACGCGATCACCATCTCGGTTTCATCAAAGCCTTCTTTTAAAGCGATCTGCCTTCCGATGTTTGCAACACGGTATGTGTGTTCCAGACGATAGGCAATGTCTTCCTGTTCAAATTCCGTAGCATGATCGAATTTCTGTTTCAGAAACTCTTCTGTTTTCTTTATTAATTCGTGATTCAGCATTACATTTCCTCCACAGACTCATTTCGTCTTTCTCTTTTCATTATACAAAAACAGGGCTCTTTTGCCCTGCTGTCTGTCTCTGGTGTCATAGAGGAAAAGTCCTTATGAACTCTTTTGAATACTCCCTGCTCAAGCAAATCTCTTGATGATGTCTTCCTCTGCTTTGCAGACAAAATGCATCTTTGAAGGTTCTGCGTCATCAGCAATATATCCGATCGGGAACATTGCAATGAGATTATATCCTTCTGTTTCCGGGAAGAGTTCCTTGACCTTTGCCTGATCAAAGTGACCACACCATGTTGAACCAAGACCCAGATCGTGGATCTCCAGCATGATGTGTGTCGCAACAATTGCCGCATCGATATTTGCGTAGTCCAGACCATCGAATTGTCTTTTCCAGGATTTTGTGCTATCAGACCCAACAATGATCACTGCCGGGATGTTTTTCGCAAAAGCGAAGTGATGGGCCTGCGAAAGCTTTTCGATCGATTCCTTGTTTTCGAATACGAAAAGCTTGAACGGCTGGAAATTGACGGCAGTCGGAGCTGCCTTGCCTGCCTCGATGATCTTTTCAAGTTTTTCTTTTTCTACCGGCCTGTCAGAAAATTTTCTGACGGAATAACGATCATGTGCCAATTGTAAGAATTCTTTCATAAATATCCTTTCTTTCTAGAAACCCAGTTCTTCATTTACCAGAATGACTTCTGTATCATTTTCCATATTCTGCAGCATTACCAGCATCCCCTTGCATAATCTGGAAGGAGATTTGCAATCATAGCACTTCATCTCGCCCAAAGCACAAGGATTTTTCAGGTGGAATCTTCTGCTGTTTAACGGTGCTGCAATGTTCCTTGCCCGCCATATCGCCTTGTCAAGGTTTTCCTCGATCTTGTTTGTGCCGATGATGAAATAGACCTTTTCATGTCCCCACATGGAACCTGCCAGCCTGTTGCCTCCGGCATCGATATTAACGATCTCACCGTTTTCACTCAAGGCATTAGCCGAGAGGAAATACAACTGAGTGTTCATCGCTTTATTTGCAGTCGAGACAAAGTCTTCTCCTGTTTCAGGAAAATCCGGAACATAGACAGTATTGTTTTCACTCAGGATATCTTTCAGATGAAGGTCCGTAAGAGTCTGAGAACCACCGAAACCGATCGTCTTCCCTTTGATATCCTTGAGGTAGTCAACGACTTCCTTACCTGTTTCAAAAATGGATACTGTGTAACCGTTTCTTTTCAATGAATCAATTGTCTTTTCAATATTCATTCTGTCCTCACCTTTATGACTTGATATATGATATTATATTGTAAAATATAAATTAGTTAAATATATACTTTATTTATATATACTATACTTTTAGATAGTATGGAGGAAATATGAAACAAAAACCAATTGAAGAAATGACATGTCCATTATCCGCGACTCTTTCTGTATTGGAAGGCAAATACAAGATCTACATCATTTTCTACCTGATCGGCAGGACCTTGAGATATTCTCAGCTTCAGAAGCTGATCCCTGATGCGACACCGAAGATGCTTTCACAACAATTAAAAGCACTGGAAGAACAGGGCATCATAAACAGAAAACTGTATCCTGTCGTTCCTCCCAGGACCGATTACTCCCTGACCGAGAAAGGCCAGTCACTGGTTCCGATCATTTTTGCGATGTATCAATGGGGAGAAGAAATCTTCAGAGAAAACGGAAAAGAAGATTATTGTTCGCTTGACGAGATCAAAAGGATGATCGATGCTGCAAAACTGAGCGAAAGCCCTGTTCATCAGTAAGCGGTCACAGATATATAAAGAAAAAAGAGTCTGTTCCATTTGAAACAGGCTCTTGTTGTTTTCTGCTGCCATATGGGGGATTCCTACAAACTTTTCCCCCGTTTTATACGACTCAAAAAGAAGAATCGCTTGTTCAACTTCATATTATCATAAATGTCTGTATTTGCAATATCTCTATAGATCTCTTTTCATGCCTTTAAAAGCGTTCGTAAATGTCCCTGCGAACTTTTTTCGAGTCCCCTCTAAGGGTCCTTACAGGTTATAGTCGAACCTATATCCTATATTGCTTGCCAATCTATATCTTTAATAATTCATCCCTATAAACCGGAATTTGTTTACCTCTTTTTCTTCGAAGCGGGAAGCTCTTCATACATTGATTCTATCAATTTACGGAGAAACTCTTTGTTATCCACATCGCTCACTAGAAGCATTTCCTTCGCACCTTCATATGGCAATTCCACATCCGTATTCGGCATCATATTCTTTGCTGAATTTGTCGGCTTTACAAGAAAGCGATCATCATAAATGCCCCCGACGATTTTGCCCTGATAATAGATGATATATTCACTCATCATCGGACGCCAGGTGATGCCATCCAGTTCGGAAAGCTGTTCCAGTATAAAATCCAGGTATTCTTTGCTCGATGCCATTTATTCTACCTTCCTAATCGGGTGTCTGATCACGGTTTTCAGTTTCTGCGGATCGGTCTTTCTGGCGTCGGACAGATAGATCTCGTGATGCATGCGCCGATTGGTGATATCCAGGACATACCCCTGATCTTCCATATACTGATGCATTTTCTCTACGGTAGCCGGTTCATTGTCGTACGGACCGTTATGCATGCACTGTACACATAGACCTTCATCATAGGTAAAAAACTCGACTTTTGAGAAATCCGTTTTCTTTTTCCTGGTCGCTTCTTCTACTGCCCAGTCAAAATCTTCCTTAGTAACAAAATCAGGAAGACGGAGCACAGAAATGAATCTGAAGTTTTCCTTGTGCCCATAGTCGATACCTTCAATCCCTTCCTGCCACCAGAAACCTTCCAGGGGCGGAACGACATAGTCGAAATATCCCTCGATCCGATGATCGGTCTTCTTACTCATCTTGATTGTGAAAGCAATCCCATAAAGCAAGCCGATAGACTCTTTGTACTCACCACCTTCAACGTTTGGATCGCCTTTACCTCGGACAGCCAGATAGTTCATGCTTGGAACCGTCACAATTGATGGTTTGTTCTTCGGCATATAGAACTCTTTGTATTCTTTCTTGAAATCAAAAGCCATTAAGTTTACTCCTCAATCGGTAACTGTATTTCAGTCAGCCACTCTTCTTCCGATTTCTTATTCCAGATACCGTCAATGTATCGTTCTCTGGCAAAGCCTGATGTTACATATCCGTTTTGTTCTGCATATTTCATAAGAAATGCATAAGCCTCACCAATATCTGAGTATGATCCTTTGTGGTAAATGCTCAAAACCTTTGTTTCAGGCAGAGTTTTGAACCTGATATGATCATTCTCTTTTCCAAATGAAGTTACTGCTTCGCTATGCCTGATCCTGATATCCGTTTCCTTGTATTCTCCATCAAGATATTCGCAAAACTCATATTCCGGTTCTGTACACTTCAGATCCGGATTCAGTTCAAGGCACTGCTGCCCCACGGACGGAATCCAATTCATGATATCCGAATAGCTCTTAAGTACGGTTTCCGCAGTATAGACAATGGTTTCCGGGATCACTTTTTCTGTTACCTGATATTTCATTTCTTTATCCTCCATAATTGATTTGATTATGGAAAGACGGGATTCGATCAGATGCTTCTCTTTCTCAAGTGATGTGATTTTCTCCTGCAGGATTTCTTTCGCATCCCCTCCGGCAAAAACAGCTTTAATATCTTCAACGGATAGACCGAGCTGTCTGTATGACTTGATCTTAGCAGCGGTTTCAAGCTGAGAAGTTTCATAAAACCTGTAATGATTCCATTCGTCAACGGAAGCAGGTTTCAGAAGGCCTTCTCTCTCATAAAACCTCAGAGCCTTGATCGTCAGATGTGAAAGTTTTGAAAACTCACTGATTTTTAGCATTGTCACAAATCTCCTTTCCACATCTGTTAAAATAATCTATCCCCTAAGGGACGAGTCAACCGTTATTTTAAAAGGTAAAGATTTCAACAAACAACGATTTATATGCCCGCTGCTTATCGTCTGTGTCGTCCTCGTTATCTTCTTCACCGTTATGATCCAGCACTACGCCAAGACACAAACTGATTGGCAGACCGTATGAGCCATTATTTTTTCATGTTATATCAGATCATTTTCAGCTTTTCATACATATCGCGCACATCTTCCTTAGCCCCTGCCGGCGCAGGCCATTCTCCCGGATTCC
>JAFYHT010000017.1 GCA_017539025.1 Erysipelotrichaceae bacterium | reverse complement strand
GGAATTCGATAATCTGATCGTCACTCAGTTCTACAAGATGTTGTCATGGGGTTCTCTGATCAGAGGTGCGAAATACGAAAGAGACAAGAGAGTCGGAACTGATGATGAAAAGATGTTGAATGAGATCATCCCGCAGATGGAAAAAGAATTCGAAGAACTTTCCAAGAAAGTTGAAGAACTCACCCAATATTCCGTTGTCGATATCAAGAGACTTGTCGGCGTACAGCTTGAAAGCGGCATGATCGTCGCAGATTATGTAAAGAACCTGGGAGAATAACATGAAAAAGGTATTATTCGTTTTGCCTGCAGTAGCTTATCTTTTATACAGGACAAACGCTAAAACTTATACGACGAAGATCGAAGGCGAAAATGCGATCAGTGAACTGAAGATGGTCGATATCAATGGCACGAAACTGGCTGTCATGATCAGGGGTGCGGATAAGAATAATCCTGTACTTCTTTGTATCACAGGCGGTCCAAGCGGTTCTGAGATCATGATGATCAAGGACATTGAGAGCGAACTGGAAAAGCATTTCACAGTCGTTCACTATGACCAGAGAGGTGCGGGAAAGTCTTTCTCTGTCAGAGAAGATTATTCGAAACTGAATTATGAACAGCACGTTGCCGACCTGATCGCACTGACCGAATACATCAGGGAATATCTGGGCAAGGATAAGGTCTATCTCTTGGGTCATTCCTATGGAACATATCTTGGTACTTTGGCTGCAAATGAAAAGCCGGAATACTACAAGGCTTATGTCGGTATCGGCCAGATGTCCGATATGAAAGAGGCTGAATACTACTCACTTCTTTCCTGCGTTGATGCCGCCAAGGAAAAGGGCAATCACAAGGATGTGAAGTATCTGGAGTCCATTGCGGAAAAAGTCCATAACGGCGAGATGATCTGTCCGAGGAAGTATGTCCGCAAATACGGTTTTGCCGAACACAACAAGACAAACACCATGTCTTCACTGCTGAAGGGTCTTCTCTTTGGTCCGGAATACAATCTGGCTGACAGCGCAAAGATGATCTATTCGGCAATGAAATATGCAATGCCTTTGGCGATGCAGTCGATGGCCAATCCTTTAAACGAACTGGCTCCTGAGGCAAAAGTTCCTACTTACTTCCTGTTAGGAAAGTATGACGGTATGACCAATACCAAAGCTGCAAGAGAGTATTTCGATTCTCTCGGCGGAGATGTCAGAAAGAAGTTCATCCTCTTTGAAAATTCAGCACATTCTCCTCAGATCGAGGAAAATGAGGCATATGTTAAGTGGATGTGCAACGATCTGTTGAATGAGAATGAGCTCTAAGCTCATTCTTTTAAAGAAAGGATATTTGTATTAGAATAGTTTTTGTGTTTTAAAAAACACGATATTGAGAAGGTGTTTATTATGAATGAAATATTGAGTTGGATCGACAACAATATCATGTGGGGTCCGGCAATGATCCTGTTTCTGCTGGGAACTCATGTGTATCTGACTTTCAAGACGGGTTTTATCCAGAAGAGAGTCTTTAAGGGTGTCGTTGAATCGATCACAAGTGATGGTTCAAAGAAAGGTGATCTTTCTGTGTTTAGCGGTCTGATGACTGCTTTGAGCTCTACGATCGGTACCGGAAACATCATCGGCGTCGGTACGGCGATCGCAAGCGGCGGACCGGGCGCTGTCTTATGGACATGGATCGGTGGGATATTTGGCATTGCGACAAAGTATGCGGAATCTTATATTGCGATCAAATATCGCCGTAAAAAAGAGGATGGTACTTATATGGGCGGTGCCATGACGGCATTTGAACATCTCAATAAGCCGCTCATGGGCAAGATCTTTGCCTGGTGCTGTGCTTTAGGTGCCTTTGGGATCGGTTGTTCTTCGCAAGCCAAGGCGCTTGTTGATGTCATGCACAACAATTTCAATACCAATGATATGATCGTTGCGATCGTGATCTGTGTACTTACTGCATTGGTTGTTTTCGGTGGTTTGAAGTCGATCGCCAGAGTATGTGAGGCTCTTGTCCCGTTCATGTCGATCGTTTATGTATTGGGATGCCTGGTGATCCTGATCATCAATTTCCGTTATCTTCCGGAAACGATCGCTGTGATCGTCAGTTCTGCTTTTACAAAAAGAGCTGCATTAGGCGGTTTCATCGGAACAGCTGTGATCCAGGCTGCCAGAGCAGGTATTGCCAGAGGATTGTTCTCCAATGAAGCAGGTATGGGTTCTGCACCGCAGGCTTCTGCTGCTTCGGTTGCGAAAAACGCAGTCAAACCGGCATTGGTCGGCTCGACCGGCGTTTTCTGGGATACAGTCGTTGTCTGTCTTATGACGGGTCTTGTACTGGTTTCCAGCGTTATCGGTAACGATTCCATTTCCTGCATCCTTTCTGATGGTTCGCATATTTCCGGTGCCGGATTGGTTTCTGCATGTTTCAATCAGATCCCGTATCTGGGCAAGCCATTGCTGACATTTGGCATCATCACTTTCGCATATTCTACGATATTGGGCTGGAGCTACTATGGCGAAAACTGCATCAAATATCTTTTCGGAAAGAAAGCGATCCGTATCTATCAGATCCTTTGGATCATTGTGATCTTTATCGGCGCGATGGTTTCCGAGGGTGCGGTATGGACTCTGGCGGATATTCTGAATGCGGCTATGTGCATCCCTAACGTCATCGCTGTACTGATGCTTAGAGATGTGATCAAGAAGGATACGGATTACTATCTCTATGAAGACCATCTGGAGGAAGAGGATCCTGCTCTGGACTAATCGTTAAAATATCACGATTCTTTCATTTTTCTCATTTACAATGAAAGTATGGAAAAGACAAATGTATTATTCTTGTTGATGCCAAAGACACAGGTAGCATGTCTGAATGAAAATATGAATGTACGTCAGGCTTTGGAGAAGATGAGAGCCCATGGCTATACAGCCATCCCTCTGATCTCCGATGGCGGTGAATATCTCGGTACGGTTTCTGAAGGTGATCTGCTCTGGTTTCTCGTTGGAAAGGATGGGATCAGAACGGAGGGTCTGGAGGAAACGAAGATCACTAAGCTTGTCAGAAAGGAATTCGTTCCTGCGGTCACGGTGGATGCGGATATGAGCGAACTGGCTCGTCTGATCATCAATCAGAACTTCGTTCCTGTCGTTGATGATCGAAATGTCCTGATGGGTATCGTGACTAGAAGCAGGGTCATGCAGCACATCGTTGGGGCAGAGTAAAAACATTGAAAATAAGGCAGATTATTGTTGAATTATGGTATGAAATAACCTATAATAAGAACTGCCTTATTTTTTATTTTTAAGCCCCGGAAACTTAAAAGGAGAAAAAATATGCGTCAGACAACTATGCTGAAACCAGCAGAAGTTAAAAAAGACTGGTATGTAGTTGATGCTTCAGGCAAGACTCTTGGAAGACTCGCAACTCAGTGTGCTACGATCTTAAGAGGCAAGCACAAGCCGACTTACACACCGAATGTCGATTGCGGCGATTACGTCATTATCGTGAATGCTGCAAAGGTCGTCTATACAGGCGATCAGGAATTTAAGAAGACTTACTATCACCATTCCATGTACCCGGGAGGGTTGAAAGCAAGATCTATCGGCAAGATGAAGAGAGAATATCCTGTTGAATTAGTGGAAAAAGCAGTCCAAGGTATGCTGCCACACAACAAGCTGGGTGATCGTATGAGAACTCATCTGTATGTTTACGAAGGTGCTGAGCATCCTCACAATGCTCAAAAGCCAATTGAGCTTAAGTAAGGAGAAGATCAATGCCTAAAAAGAAAACAAATGTAAGTTACCTTGGAACAGGAAGACGTAAATCTTCTGTTGCCCGTGTCTATATGACTCCGGGTACCGGCAAGATCATGGTCGGCGAAAAGACTCTCGAAGAATATCTGCCACAGGAAATCTTGAGAATGGTAGTAAAATCACCGTTAGTTGAAACAGGAACTGAAGGTCAGTATGACATCTTCATCAATGTTTACGGCGGCGGTATGACAGGCCAGGCAGGCGCTATGAGACATGGTATCTCGCGTGCACTGCTCGAAGTCGGCGAAGACTTCAGACCTGTTCTCAAAAAAGCAGGCTTCTTAACACGTGATTCTCGTGCGAAAGAACGTAAGAAGTATGGTTTAAGAGGAGCTCGTAGAAGACCTCAGTACTCAAAGCGTTAATTCTCGAAATTGCGTCAAAGCACTTCCTTATGGAGGTGCTTTTTCTTTGTATAATAAGCTTGAGGTGAAAAAGATGGACGATAGGATCAAAAAACAGATGGATTTCATTCTGGAGATCGACAAGGAAAAGAATATCTTCAGGCAGACTCATTTATCGGGACATGGCAGGAGCGAGAACGATGCCGAACACGCCTGGCATATGGCGATCATGGCGTATCTTTTAAAAGAATATGCCAATGAGAAGATCGATATATCAAAAGTGATGATCATGTGTCTGATCCACGATGTAGTGGAGATCGATGCCGGAGATACCTATGCTTATGATGAAGAAGGACTGAAGAGTCAGAAGGAAAGGGAAGACAAGGCAAAAGAGAGGATATTCTCTTTATTACCTGAAGATCAGAAAGATGATCTGATATCCATCTTTGATGAATTTGAAGGCAATCAGACCATGGAAGCGAAGTTTGCCCATGCGATGGACAATTTCCAGCCTTTATTACTAAACAACAGCAATGATGGCGGAGACTGGAAACAACACGGTGTTTCTGAAAGCCAGGTCTACAAAAGACAAAGGAAAACAAAAGATGGTTCTGAGTATCTGTTTGAGATCACCGATCAGATATTGAAGAAACACATCGAAAAGGGAAACCTGAAGAAAGATGAAAACAGATGAGCTTGGCTCATCTGTTTTTACTGATAGCGGAAATTTGCGGGATATTTGTTTTTGAGTATCCCTTTTGATATGTTTCCAAATCCCAGTGGGAAGTGATCGACACAGACCAGAACGATTCCCTGGACATGTTTGTCTTTGACATCCAAGGTCTCACATTTGAGGTATTTGATCACTCTTGGGTCATCGACGTCAAAATTGATCGTGTTTTTGTATTCCTCATATTTGAGTGAAGATGCCAGAGCCTGAGATGCTTCGAATCTGTCATGTCTGTATTCACCAAGATATAGTCCGGATCTCAAAACGCGAAGTCCTTGTGTGTCAGGGATGTAGGATGGTTCCAGATATAGCTTTTCTTTTCTTCTGACAAGATTTCTGTTTTTCAGATCGATGTCGACATTGTTGAAGAACGGATCATCAGGAAGTTTCGTTTCTGAATTTTCAATGATCTGTGTTTCTTTTCTTTCTCCCTTTTGAAGCAAGGCGATGAAATGTCCTTCGCCTTTGATCAGGTGAGGATATAATCTGACACAGTTTTCTGTGTTTTTTGTGATTCCTGATTCAAATCCATCATATTTCTTTAAAGGAAGGACTTTTAATTCAGGACAGATGTCTAAAGCGTATTCGATGATATCTTCATCTTCTTGTGGAGAGAAGGTACAGGTCGAATATAGGATCATACCGCCTTGCTTCAACATCTTCAACGCAGATGAAATGATCTGTTTCTGTATCGGAACGTAGTATTGACTTCCTCTTTCTTCGTAGGCTTTGATCAGATCATTTTCTTTTCGAAACATTCCCTGTCCGGAACATGGGGCGTCGATCAGGATCTTGTCGAATGTTTCATTGAAGCGGTCGATCTTTGAGATGTCTTCCGCCATGACACAGGCATTTGTGACTCCCTGTATCTCAAGATTCTTCAGAAGGGATTGTGCTCTGCTGACAGAAATGTCGTTGGAGATCAGGACACCGCTTCCCTTAAGCTTATTGGCAAGCTTTGTGGACTTGCCGCCTGGCGCTGCACAACAATCTAAGACGATATCGCCTTCTTCGATGGGAAGTGCCTGGGCCGGATACATGGCGCTTGCTTCCTGAAGATAATAAAGACCTGCATAGTAATACGGATATTTGGATGGCTTATCTTCTTCTTCATAGTAAAAACCATCGTCCGTCCATGGGATCGGTGTCAGATGAAAAGGATTGATCTTCAGAAAATCTCTGACAGAGATCTTTGATGTATTGATCCTTAAAGAATAGACTCTTTTTTCTTCAAAACTCTTAAGATAGTCTTCAAATCCATCTTTCAGGAGTTCTTTCATCTGTTCAAGATATGGTTCGGGAAGCTTTGTCATACCTTAAGTTTATCAATTCTGTTAAAAAAATGAAGATTTTTGAAATTTGGCTTAGGTATTGGGGGTCTTTTTTGCGAATAATGTATAGGAGGTCTTTGATGAAATGTTTAAGATGCGGCAATGAAGATCCTGATTTCTTCTATAAAGGATCCAAAGGATACTATTGCAGGAAGTGTATCCGTTTTAAGAGAGTTCTTCTTGAGGAGGAACTTGATAGCTTTGATTATGAGATCGCGCCGGATGCCGGGGAATATCATTTCTCTTATGAACTGACAGACAAACAGAAGAAAGCTTCTGCGGACTGCCTGAAACTTCTGAAGGAGGGAAATGATGTGCTCTTGCACTGTGTCTGCGGTGCAGGGAAGACCGAGATCGCTGTTGAAAGCATCTCCTACTACCTGAAAAGAGGTCTGAAAGTGGCTTATGCGATCTCAAGGAAAGAAGTTGTGATCGAACTGTCTCAACGGTTTACAGATATCTTTCAAAAAAGCAGGGTGATAGCTGTCTATGGCGGACATCACGAGAAGCTTAGCGGTGATCTGATCGTCTGCACCTGTCATCAGCTTTACCGTTATTATAGAAGCTTTGACCTGCTGATACTGGATGAGGTCGATGCTTTTCCTTTGAAGGGCGATGAGACACTCATGAATATCGCGATCAATTCCTGTAAGGGAAGGATCATCTTTTCGACTGCTACCATCGATGAAGATCTTCAAAAGGTCCTTCAGGAAAGAGATGCGAAGGCTGTAGAACTTTTTGTACGGCCTTCGCTTCGTCCCTTAAGTGTTCCGAAACAGATCTATCTGAGAAGATTTCCGGCATATCTTTATTTGTACAGGCTGATGTCTCTTACGGCCAACAGATGCATCATCTTCGTATCAAACAGGAGAGACTGCCGGCTGCTCTATCAGATCTTTTCCCGCTTCTTTTCCTGTACCTATGTCTATTCCGATCTGAAGGAAAGAAAGGAGAATATCGAGGCCTTCAGGAAAGGAAAGTATCAGTTCATCTTTTCGACCAGCGTATTGGAAAGAGGGATCACGATCAAGGATATCGATGTGATCATCCTTGACCATGACGGGATCTTTGATGAAAGCAATCTCGTACAGATGTTAGGAAGAGTGGGAAGAGGGATCGACAGTGAACAGGGAAGATCGTTTCTGCTGGCAGATAAGAAAGATAGAGAGATCAAAGAGACGATCTCATATCTGCAAAGAGCGAATTCCTGCTTATGAAATGTCTTTATTGCGGTAAGTTTGTTGAAAAACAGACTTTACGTTCGGTACTTTTGAAAAGCGACAGTTTGTG
Source organism: Erysipelotrichaceae bacterium (assembly GCA_017539025.1). Classification (GTDB taxonomy): domain Bacteria; phylum Bacillota_I; class Bacilli_A; order Erysipelotrichales; family Erysipelotrichaceae; genus Colivicinus. The sequence goes on along the minus strand of JAFYHT010000017.1, from coordinate 7,944 downwards.
TCCTGAATGCAGGAAAGGATTGAAGGTTCAAAGGAAGATAATCGATCTGGGTGAATTCAAAGCGGAATCTTTCTTTGATTACGATTCTTTGTTCAGAAGTATTCTGTTACAGTACAAGGAATGTCACGATGAAGCGTTGAAGGATGTCTTTCTCTATGATCTGAGTGACTATATCGATCTGAGGTATCACGGCTATGGCTTGTTATTTGTTCCGAGCAGTGAAAAAAAGCGAAAAGAAAGGGGTTTTGATCACCTGGAGGGGATTTTTTCTTCCCTGCATCTGAAAAAGATCGATGGTTTAAGGATGAAAGAAGAGCTCTGTCAGGAGGGAAAAGATATGAAAGAAAGGGGAAGGATGATGAATAACTATATCTATGAAGGAGGATATCACGATAAGATCCTGATCGTTGATGACATGATCACGACAGGTTCTTCCTTAAGGGGTGTTTATCACAGTGTGTGTCCATATGTGAAAAATACCAAAGTGTTATCTCTAGCTTACAAAAACAACGCTTTACATTATTAAAATAAAGTGTGGTAGAATAATATCTATAAAAGGAGAATAATGAAATGTTAGGCAAGGTTAAAAGGTTCAACAAGGTTAAGGGATTTGGCTTCATTACGGCAGATGACGGTCGTGATGTCTTTTTCCATTATTCTCAATTGCTCATGGATGGATACAAGACCATCAGTGAGGGTGCAGCAGTTGAATTTGAACTAGTTGAAGGTGAGCGAGGACTTCAGGCTCATAATATAAAAGAAGTTCAGTAACATTCAAAAAAACACAAAAGAAGTTGGCCTCTCAGTCAGCTTTTTTTGTGAAATTGATATGCTATAATGGTATGGAATTGGAGATAAAAAATGGGTTTATTTGATAAATTATTCAATAACGATAAAAAAATCCTGGAAGAAGTCGAAAAGGCAACAAGGCCTGTCGATGCTTTAAAGGATGAAATGGCAGCTTTGAGCGATGAACAGCTCAAACACAAGACTATCGAGTTCAGAGAGAGATTGAGCAATGGCGAAACACTGGATGATATCCAGCCTGAGGCTTTTGCAGTCGCCAGAGAAGCGGCCAAGAGAGTGATCGGAGAATATCCGTTCTTCTGTCAGCTGGAAGGTGCTTACGTATTGCACAGAGGCGATATTGCTGAAATGAAGACCGGTGAAGGTAAGACCTTGACTTCCGTCATGGCAGTTTATCTCAATGCCTTGGAAGGAAAGGGCGTTCATGTCGTCACAGTCAATGAATACCTGGCGGAACGTGACAGTGAATGGATGGGTGCCATCCACCGCTTTTTGGGTCTGACTGTCGGATTGAACTTACGTGCTTTGACTCCTGCTCAGAAAAGAGCGGCATACGAATGCGATATCACATATACGACCAATTCGGAAGTAGGTTTCGACTATCTGCGTGACAACATGGTGACCAGAGTGGAAGACAGGGTCTTGAGAGAACTCAACTTTGCCTTGGTCGATGAGGTCGACTCCATCCTGATCGATGAATCAAGGACGCCTCTGATCATTTCCGGCGGCGAAAAGAAGACTGCCAACCTCTACATCAATGCGGATCGCTTTGTGAAGCGCCTGAAGGCGGATGAGGACTATGTCATCGATGTCAAGGACAAGAATGTCCAGCTGACTGAAGAGGGCGTACACAAGGGCGAAAAGGCTTTTGGTGTTGAAAACCTCTATGATCTGGACAATACTTCTCTGGTCCACTATATCGCTCAGGCTTTAAAGGCCAATTATATCATGGGCAGAGATGTCGAGTATGTCGTTGAAGACAATGAAGTCATCATCGTCGATCAGAATACCGGCCGTAAGATGCCGGGCAGAGAATATTCCGATGGTTTACATCAGGCCATCCAGGCCAAGGAAGGTGTTCCGATCAAGCAGGAAACGACGACCTGGGCAACGATCACTTATCAGAACTTCTTCCGTCTCTACAACAAGCTTGCGGGTATGACAGGTACTGCCAAGACAGAGGAAGAAGAATTCCTTTCGATCTACAACATGCGTGTCGTTGAAATACCGACCAACAGACCGGTTGCCAGAGTGGACTATCCGGATCTGGTCTTTGGTACGAAACGTGCGAAATATAACGCTTTACTGGAAGAAGTCAAGGAGCTCTATGCCAAGGGACAGCCTGTCCTTGTCGGTACGATCTCCGTTGAAACTTCCGAACTGATCTCCAGGATGTTCAAACAGGCCAGGATCAGACATGAAGTGCTCAATGCCAAGAACCATGCCAGAGAAGCAGACATCATCGCCAAGGCTGGCAGAGAGGGTTCTGTCACCATTGCCACCAACATGGCAGGTCGTGGTACCGATATCAAGCTGACAGAGAAGTCACGTGAACTGGGCGGTCTGGTCGTTCTGGGTTCGGAAAGACATGAATCCAGACGTATCGATAATCAGCTGAGAGGGCGTTCCGGTAGACAGGGCGATCCGGGTTATTCCCGTTTCTATGTTTCGCTGGAAGATGAACTGATGGTCAGATTCGGTTCCGAGCGTATTTCGACATTATTCGCTCAGATGGGTGATATCCCAATCGAAAACAAGACTGTTTCCAAGGCGATCTCGAGTGCACAAAAGCGTGTTGAAGGTCTCAACTTCGATATCCGTAAGGCACTGCTAGACTACGATGATGTCATGCGTCAGCAGCGTGAGACCATGTATGCACAGAGAAACTACATTTTAGAGAATGAAGATATCCATTCCGTCGTTGAAAATATGTTCAAGAGAGTCATGGAGAACATCGTTGAATCCAATGTCTCAGTTGACGGAAAGAAGGAAGTCATCGACTATGAATCGATCGTCAAGCGTCTGAATAACATGGGATTAGCCAACTTCGCTTTGGCTGATATCGAAGGTCTTGATCAGAATCAGACGATGGAAAAGTGTCTGGAAGCATCTTTCGGTGCCTATGAAAACAAGATCAAGCCGGTCAAGAATCAGATCCTTCCTGTGGAAAGGACGATGGTTTTAAGACTGATGGATCGTGCATGGCAGAATCATATCGATGTCATGTCAAAGTTAAGAGAAGGCATCCATCTTCGTTCCTATGCCCAGAACAATCCTTTGCAGGCATATGTCGAAGAAGGATATGAACTGTTTGAAAACATGATGAATACGATCTCTTCCGATGTCGTTACATTCTGTAACAATCTCAAGATCGTGATAAAGGAAAAATAAATATGGAAATTTATGAAATGAAACAAAGCCTAAACACTTCCTTAAAGAAGTTAAAAGATTTAGGCGACTCTCTTTGACCTCGCCAAGATAGATCAAGAGCTCAAGGAGCTGGAAGAAAAACAGAATGAAGAGACGTTCTGGTCCGATCAGAAGAAGGCTCAGAGTGTCATTAAGGAATTCAATAAGCTGAAGGATCTGAAGACCCGTTATTTTCAGAACAAGGATGGCATTGAAGGGATTTTGTCTGAGCTTGATGAGCTCAATAAAAACTATGATGCCGAGCTTTTTGAATTACTGGAAGAAGAGTATGCCGAGGTCAGTAAGAACTTTGAAGACTTCGAGATCAAGGTATTACTTTCCAATGATTACGATCATTCCAATGCCTTACTGGAGATCCATCCGGGTGCCGGCGGTACCGAGTCACAGGACTGGGCAGAGATGCTGTTCAGGATGTATCAGCGCTATGCGCAGAATAACGGTTATGGCTTTGAGGTGATCTCCTATGAAGAAGCAGATGAAGCCGGGATCAAGTCCTGTCTGGTTGCGATCAAGGGCGATATGGCCTATGGCTATCTCAAGGGAGAAAGCGGAGTCCATCGACTTGTCAGGATCTCGCCATTCGATGCTTCCAAGAGAAGACATACTTCTTTTGCTTCGGTGGAAGTATTGCCGGAGTTCAACAATGAGATCGAGATCGAGATCAGAGATGAAGATCTCGAAGTAGATACGATGCGTTCTTCCGGTGCCGGCGGTCAGCACATCAATAAGACCGACTCAGCTGTCCGTATGAAGCACATTCCGACCGGATTGATGGCATTCTCTCAATCCGAGAGATCACAGATCCTGAATAGAGAAAAGTGTCTTTCTATTCTGAAGGCAAAATTATATCAGAAGGCGATCGAAGACAGAGAGAATGAAAAGAGGGCTCTCAAGGGCGAACAAAGAAAGATCGAATGGGGTTCACAGATCAGATCCTATGTCTTCTGTCCTTATACATTAGTCAAGGATCATCGAACCAATTTTGAAGAAGGGAATGTAGATAAGGTGATGAACGGGGAGATCAATGATTTCCTGTTTGCCTACCTGAAATCTCAGATTTAGACCATGAAAAAGAATATCAGTTTACTCACATTGGCAGCATTAGTATTGGGTATCGTTGCAGGGCTTTATGCAAAGTCTTTGGTGACTTCGCTTTCTTTCATCGGTACGATCTATATCAACCTGCTGAAATTCCTGATCGCTCCGGTCGTATTTACAAGTATCGTTCCGACGATCTATCATTCGGCCAAGAGGAAGGATTCAAAACTCACCAAGGCCGTCCTGACGTATATGGGAATGTTCCTGGCGACGTATTTTCTGATGTCACTGTTGGTGATTATCGTTGATCCGGCCAAGGGGTTTTCTTTCCCGGCAACAGACTGGAATGGAAATGTTTCATCCTTAAGTGTACAGGATATCATCGTCAATCTTTTCCCGAACAATCTGGTTTCGATCTTTGCGGATACCAAGCTGTTTGCGATCATACTGTTCGCATATATGCTGGGATTGTGTCTGAATGAAGTGAAAAAGGGAAACCGCATTGCGGAAGAGATCGAGATCATCAGAGATGTCTTCTTCAAGATACTTGAATACATCATGTATCTGACACCGCTTGCGGTATTTACATTGATCGGAAACACTGTTGCCAACTATGGTACAGTCATCATCGGTGTAGGATTGAAGTATATCGCGATGGCTTATCTGGGTGGTTTATTCACGATCGTGTTCATCATGATGCTTCCGGTGTGGATCTTCGCCAAGATCTCTCCGCTTGCTTATCTGAAAAAGGTTTATAAGGTATGGCTGGTCTCTTTGACCACCTGTTCAAGTGCTGCGACATTACCGACGACGATGAGAGTATGCAAGGAAGAGTTTGGCGTACCTGATGAGGTCGTCGATGTCGTTTCTCCATTAGGTTGTACGATCCATATGTGCGGTGGGGCAGTGTCTTTTGCCTTATTGGGACTTTTCTGTTCCAGAATGTATGGTATTGAGATCTCTTTGCCTTTATATATCCTGATGACATTATCAGCCTTATTGATCAACATGTCGGCTCCTGGTATTCCAAATGGCGGTGTGGTCATCGGTGCAACTTATCTGCAGTTACTTGGAATTCCGCTTGATTTCATCGGATTCTACAGCGGACTGTATAAGATATTGGATATGCTTTATACGACACTCAATGTCACAGGCAATATCACAGCAAACGTGCTGATTTCAAAGTTCGGGAAATAAAGTATTGACTGATGTGATAGAATAAAATTGTTATGACGGATAGATGATTCATCTGAACTTGCAGAGAGCTTCTGGATGGTGAAAAGAAGCAGGGAAGATGGATCGGGATGGATCCCGAACATCCTGTTCGATAGGTAGGGCAGGACGCAGCTCGGCGTTAATGAGAAGAGTGATAAATAAAGGTGGTACCGCGCGTTTCGCGCCCTTTGGTAGCGCCTTTTTATTTTTTCGGAGGTAAATCATGGAAAACAAGGGAAAGTATTACATTACGACAGCCATTGCCTATGCCAGTGGCAAGCCGCATATCGGCAACACCTATGAGATCATCATGGCTGACTCTATCGCCAGATACAAGAAACTGACAGGTTATGATGTCCGTTTTCAGACTGGCACAGATGAGCACGGTCAGAAGATCGAAGAAAAAGCCAGGGCTGCCGGAATGACACCGAAGGAATTCGTCGACAAACAGGCTGGCGAGATCAAGAGGATCTTTGATCTGATGAATACCTCCTATGATAAGTTCATCCGTACGACTGATGATTATCATGAAAAGGAAGTTCAGAAGATCTTCAAGAAGCTCTATGACCAGGGTGATATCTACAAGAGCGAATATGAAGGGTGGTATTGTACACCTTGTGAATCTTTCTGGACGGAATCTCAGCTGGTCGACGGAAAGTGTCCGACTTGCGGTGCTCCGGTACATAAGGAGAAGGAAGAATCGTATTTCTTCAAACTCAGCAAGTATCAGAAAAAGCTGGAAGACTATATCGAGAATCATCCGGAATTCATTCAACCGGAATCCAGAAAGAACGAGATGCTGAATAATTTCATCAGACCGGGTCTGCAGGACTTGTGTGTTTCCCGTACTTCTTTCAAATGGGGCATTCCGGTAGACTTTGATGACAAGCACGTCGTCTATGTCTGGATCGATGCTTTAAGTAACTATATCACCGGTCTGGGTTACCACCAGGATGGAAACAGTGATGAGCTCTATGAGAAATTCTGGCCGGCAGATCTGCATCTGATCGGTAAGGATATCGTCCGTTTCCATACCATTTACTGGCCGATCATGCTGATGGCGATCGGACAGCCTTTACCAAAACAGGTCTTCGGTCATCCGTGGATGCTGGTAGGAGAAGACAAGATCTCCAAGTCCAAGGGGAATGCCATTTACGCTGATGATCTGGTTAAGTTCTTTGGTGTCGATGCGGTAAGATACTTCGTCTTACATGAAATGCCTTTTGCTCAGGATGGGACCATTACCTGGGAACTGATGATTGAAAGAGTCAATTCCGATCTGGCCAATGTCTTTGGCAACCTTGTCAATCGTACGATTGCAATGACCAATAAATATTTTGGCGGTCAGCTGAATAAGGAATTTGTTGAAGTACCTGAAGATCAGGAATTTAAGCAGTTCATTCTGGACAGCGTCAAAACCGTTGATGACAAGATGAATCAGCTCAGAGTTGGTGATTCACTTGAAGCCATCATGGAACTATATAGAAGATGCAACAAATATATCGACGAAACAGCACCTTGGGCTTTAGCCAAAGATGATGCCAACAAGGCAAGACTCAACACGGTTTTATACAACCTTCTGGAAGGCATCAGAATCGGTACTGTCTTACTGGCACCATTTATGCCGGAAACAGCTGCCAAGGTCTTTGAACAGATCAATACTGCAAATACCTCATATGATTCATTAGCTGAATTCGGCGGATATGAATGCAATAAGGTTACTGATAAACCGGAACCGTTATTCGCAAGACTTGACCCGGTAAAAACACTTGAAGAAATTCATGCATCAATCGGTGTAAGCAAGCCTAAAGTTGAACATAAAGCTGAAATCGAATTCTCGGAATTTGAAAAAGTGGAGATGGTTGTCGGACAGGTCGTCGAATGCAAGAAACATCCGGATGCGGATAAGATCCTGGTGTTCGATGTCGACTTCGGATATGAAAAGCGTCAGATCCTTTCCGGTGTAGCTGAGTTCTACAAGCCGGAAGATCTCGTCGGCAAGAAGGTCATCGCTGTGATGAATCTTAAGCCGAGGAAGATCAGAGGTCTGGAATCCAATGGTATGTTGCTGTCTGCCGTTAAAGAGAAAGACGGCAAGGAAGTACTCGAGCTCTTATCTTCTGAGATGGAGATCGGTTCAATCGTCTGTTAGAAAAAGAAAAAGAGTGAACAACTCTTTTTCCTTAGGTATAATGTAACTATGAAAAAGATACTGGCAATCATCATATGTAAATTTGCAAAATGGGCTTGCGGTTTTATCGGCAGGGGTTCTAGTTTTCCCGGCCAGCTGGCGCTTAAGATCTGTCCTGATATCCTTTCAAGGATCGATCTTCCGGAAAACATCATTGCGGTGACCGGTTCCAATGGAAAGACTTCAACTGTTGAAATGATCCACGGGATCATTGAGAAAGCAGGGCTTTCCTATGCTTACAACTACGAAGGTTCCAATCAGAT
>JAFYHT010000016.1 GCA_017539025.1 Erysipelotrichaceae bacterium | reverse complement strand
GCGGAAACTGTACGTCCTTCATTTCTTTTTAATGTGACTTTTACCATACCATCATTATATAGAAAAAACGAGACTTCCGCAGAAATCTCGTTTCATCATGCTTATTTCAGAGCCTCAGCACATCTGTCGCAAAGACCGTCTTCGTTTTCTTCTTCAACGATGTTCCAGCAACGCGGACAGACATGGCCTTTTGCCATCTCGATCTTGACTTCAGAACTGTCATATTTCGGCAATTCTTCATCCACGAAGGAGACCTTCGCAACGATCAGCCACTGATTGATCTTGTTTCCAAACGCATCTTGAAGAAGCTTTCTGTCTTCATCGGATACATGTAATAAGACATGTGCCTGCATCGGTTTTTCGATCGTCTTGTCGTTGATCGCTTCTTCTCTTGCCTTAAAGATATCGTTTCTGATCTCATGCAGTCTTGCGAAGTTTTCTTTGACGGTGTTTTCTCCTTCAAAGCTTTCTACTTTCGGGAAGTGAACGTAATGAACACTTTCCGCTTCCTTGTTTCCGAAGAACTTCCAGACTTCATCACAGGTATATGCCAATACCGGCGACCAGAGTCTTACCAGATAATCAACAGCCTTGTACAGAACTGTCTGAACTTTCCTTCTTCTTGGAGAATCCAGTCTGTCACAATACAGGATATCTTTTGCGAAATCACAGTAGTAGCTGGAGAGTTCATTGGTCATGAAGTTGGTCATAACGGAAGTTGCCATGACAAAGTCATAATTGTCATAAGCACTTTCGACCTTAGATACCATATCGTTCAATGCGACCATCATATACTGATCGACTGCTTCCAGATCTTCATAGGCAACGGCCATATCAGGAGTGAAGTCTTCACTATTGATGTTGCCTAACATGAATCTGAAGGTATTTCTGATCTTGCGATACTGATCGGAAACCTGTTTCAGGTTGGAATCACCGATCCTCATATCGGCCTTGAAGTCTTCGGAAGAAGCCCAGAGCCTCAAGATATCGGCACCATACTGCTTGATGATATCAAGTGGGTCTACGACGTTACCGACAGACTTGTGCATTGCCTCACCCTTAGAGTCACAGACATAGCCATGTGATAATACGGACTTGTATGGCGCAACGCCATGGTTGGCAACAGAAACGATCAGCGAAGAGTTGAACCAGCCTCGATACTGGTCAGAACCTTCAAAGTAGAGATCACAAGGATAAGAATATCCTCTGGCGATCAGTTCATTCCATGAAGAACCGGAATCAAACCAGACGTCCATGATATCCGTTTCCTTTGTGAAGTTGCCGTTTGGAGAAGCAGGATTTGTATAACCTTCCGGTAAGAGATCCTTCGGATCGGACTCGAACCAGACGTTGGAACCGTGCTCATCAAACAGTTTTGCGATATGTTCGAAGACATCCGCATCGATGATCGGTGTCTTATCTTCGTTATAGATGATAGGGATCGGAACACCCCATAATCTCTGACGGGAGATACACCAGTCTTTCCTGTCTTTCACCATGTTTGTCAGACGCAGTTCACCAAAGGAGTTGATCCACTTGACATTCTTGATCGCTTCCAGTAACTGCGGCTTGATCTGTTCGATCGACGCGAACCATTGCGTCGTCGCACGGAAGATGACCGGTTTCTTCAATCTGTCATCATGCGGATAAGAGTGAGTGATCCATTCCAGTTTCAGCAGATGACCTGTTTCTTCCAGTCTGACTGTAACAGTCTTATTGGCATCAAAGACGAACTGACCTTCCAGCCAATCGCCGGCTTCTGCCGTCATGCAGCCCTTCTCATCGACCGGACATACAGTCGGAAGACCATATTTCTGAGTCGTATAGAAGTCATCCAGACCATGACCACCGGCTGTATGGACACATCCGGTACCATCTTCATCGGTGACATAGTCAGCCAGACAGACAAGAGATTCTCTTTCTTCCGGATAAAGGACCTGCTTGCAAACGACACCTTCCAGTTCCTTACCTTTGAATGTCTTTAATACTTTATATTCAGCCAGTTCAAACTTGGCCATCAGAGATTCGACTAGGTTTTCCAACATGATCAGCTTGCCTTTTTCTGTTTCTACCAGTGCGTAGCTGAGATCAGGATGTAAAGTGATCGCAACGTCACCCGGCAAAGTCCAAGGAGTTGTCGTCCAGATGACGAACTTCTCATCACCCTCTAAGACACCCTTACCATCCTTGACATCGAATGTGACATAGATGGTCGGATCCTTACGGTCGAAATAGACGATCTCGGAATCAGCGATCGCAGTCTCCTGATAAGGTGACCAGTAAATCGGTTTTAATCCCTGGAAGATCATGCCATCTAACGCCATCTTGGCAAAAGAACGGATCTGTCTTCCTTCAAAGCCCTTCTGTAAAGTGATATACGGATGTTCGTAATCCCCTACCTGGCCAAGTCTTTTTTCGGTTTCCATCTGCTTGGCGATCTGTTCATGAGCATAAGCTTCACACTTCTCTCTGAACTCTCTCGGAGTGACTTCCTTGCGGTTGACGCCAAGTCTCTGTACAGCGTTTTCGATCGGCAGGCCATGCGTGTCCCATCCCGGGAAGAACGGTGTATAGAAACCCGCCATCGCCTTTGATCTGACGATGATGTCCTTGATGATACGGTTCATTGCCGTGCCGGCATGAAGATTGCCATTGGCATATGGCGGACCATCATGCAAGACAAACGGAGTATGTCCTTCATTCTTTTTTAAGATCTTATGATAATGATCATCCTCTTCCCACTTCTTCAGGATATCCGGTTCCTTCTTGGGAAGATTGCCTCTCATTTCAAAATCGGTCTTAGGCATGTGTAGTGTGTCTTTGTATTCCATCTTCTAGTCTCCTTTAAATGAAAAAGGTGCTACCAAAGGTCGCTGTCAAAGCGAGGTACCACCTTCATTTGTTTCTCAAACTCTTAACGCGAGCAACGCTGATACTTTTTCTATCAGAGCTCATAAGTGATTCCCGTAAAAGCGTGTACTGACTTTCACCAGCCGTCAGCTCTCTACAACACCATCATCCTACGGACATGTCTTAATCTTAGCTTAATCTTCTGAATTCAGATTGATGTCACCGCCGACCTGGAGGTTCTTCGGTGAACATAAAATGACGTTTTCTCCGACCTTCTTGATCGAACCGTCAACTCCGTATACGACACCGGAAAGGAAATCAATGATCCTCTGGCGGTATTCGGAAGGCATCCTGTGCAGGTTGACGCAGCATGCTCTCTTGGATTTGATGTGATGGCCGATCTCCTCAGCCTCATCAAAATTACGAGGTTCAAATAATACGATATTTGTATTTGCAGTGATATTGGAAGAACCTGAAAGTGTGCCCTTCTCATAAGGAGATACAGCTTCTGCTTCTTCTTCAGTCAGTTCGAGCTGTTCTTCGTCTTCTTCTTCAGGTGCAATGAATTCTTTTAATCTGTCACCAAGTCCCATGTCATTTCTCCTTTTATTTCCATATTATTTTAACAAGTCACAGCGCTTTAATCAACTTATGTGAAACCAAATAATTGTAAAAGCCATCATCCAGTACATCATCGGTTTCTTCAAAGCCATAACCTCTCAATTCATCGGCACAATTGGCCACGATGACCGGATGTCCGACACTCTGTAACATCTCCAGATCATTGATCGCGTCGCCGAAACAGTAAGTATCTTCCAAAGGGATATCCAGATACTTGATGATCCTCTTGGTACCGATCGCTTTATTGACACCCTTGATGTTGACATCATAGGAATTGAACTGTTTGTGAGCAGCCAGATCGACATACTCGCTCAGTTCTTCTTCAACATCCTTCATCACGCTTCGATCAAGAAAGCCGATCATGCCGATCAGGAAATCACTTCTTCCCTCTCCGCCTTCCTTGAAACCATCCAGCGAAGAACCCCAGCCTTTCATGAAAGCTTTGAATGATTCCGATTGCAAGGAATCGACGTACATTTCATCCAGTGCCTCAAAGATAACGAAGCCGTTATACTTGGATACGATCCTTTTGATCGCACTCAACTGCTGCCTGGTGAAATAAAGAGAATAGATCTCTTTTCCCATGAACTCCGCATAAGCACCGTTGCATAAGATATAACCGCTTGGATCCAGACTTAAGATCTTGGGATCCAATAATCCTTTACATCTTCCCGATGCAATGACCACATGATCGCCATTGTCCTTGAGTTGCTTCATCGCGTATCTGGTCTTGTCAGATACTTCCATCATTCCACGGGATCCATCCAGGATCGTCCCGTCAATGTCACAGAAAATCACTTTATTCATACCCGTACATTATACCCCAAAAGAAAACAGGATCGAATCCTGTTTAGTAGTGTTCGTGCAATTTGACTGTGCTGGTCACATTGTAACCGGCAGCCTTCAGCTCTTCACTGAGATCTTTGTAGCCATAGGCAACGACAGGGATCTCAATACCGCGCTTATTGTTGTATACGGCAATATTGGAGATCGACACGCCGTTTTCCACAAAGATACGGCAGATGTCTTCCATGATGCCCGGCTTATCTTCCGACAAGGTGATGACATATCTCATACCGTTGTGATAATAGCCCATCAGTTCAATGAAAGCAGTAAAGATATCGTTGTGTGTGATGATGCCGATCAGATTCTTTTCTTCATCAGTGACCGGCAGACAGCCGATATCGTTCCTGCGCATGATGACAGCTGCTTCTTCCAGCAACGCATCCTCGCCGATGGTGATGACCTCTTCGATCATGATATCGCTGATCTTGAGTTTGTTCAGAAGATAATTGACTTCGAAAACCGAAAGAGAACTTGCGTTGTTCGGCGTATTGGACATGATGACGCTTTCCGTTACCAGACCAACCAGCTTTCCGTTTCCATCTACGACAGGAAGCCTGTGCAGGTTATTTTCATCCATGACATCAACGGCTTCAGAAACAGACTGTTCAGGCCTCAGAGTAATAGGGCTTGAAACCATATAATCTTTTACGTACATGATTATCCTCCCAGGTAAGCTTTCTTAATATCCTCGCTGTTGAGCAGTTCCTGCCCTGTTCCGGACATGACGATCTTGCCTGTTTCAATGACATAAGCGCGATCGGCGATGCCCAGAGCCATCTTAGCATTCTGTTCAACCAGCAGGATCGTTACACCCTGACTGTTTATATCTCTTATTATATCGAAAATTTCTCTTACAAGTAATGGGGACAGACCCATACTCGGCTCATCCAGCAGCATGATCTTCGGTTTTGCCATAAGGGCTCTGCCCATTGCCAGCATCTGCTGTTCACCACCGGATAATGTACCGGCCAGCTGATTCTTTCTTTCTTCCAGACGAGGGAATAAAGAATAGACATTCTTAAGATCAGCAGCGATGCCCTCTTTGTCTTTTCTGGTATATGCTCCAAGCATCAGGTTGTCTTCAACCGATTGAGACGCAAAGACCCTTCTTCTTTCCGGACATTGTGCAATTCCCATTTCAACGATCTTATGGGCAGAAACCTTGGAGATATCCTTGCCATCGAGTTCAATGGAACCGGAATATGGTTTCAGTAATCCCGATATCGTATGCATGGTCGTCGTCTTGCCGGCACCATTGGCACCGATCAAAGTGACGATCTCACCATCATCAACTTCAAAACTGATCCCTTTTATCGCTTCGATCATCCCATAGCGGACGACCAGATCATTTACCTTCAACATAATCAATCACCCAGATAAGCCTTGATGACCTTTTCATTATTCTTGATCTCATCAGGGCTTCCTTTCGCTAACAAGGTACCGTAGTTCAGAACATAGATCCTCTCACAGATATTCATGACCAAAGACATATCGTGTTCGATCAGCAAGATACAGATACCGAACTTATCTCTGACGAAACGGATCGTATTCATCAATTCTTCAGTTTCCTGCGGATTCATTCCGGCAGCTGGTTCATCCAACAGCAGCACTTTCGGATCGGTCGCCAAAGCTCTGGCGATCTCCAGTCTTCTTTGTGCGCCGTATGGCAAAGAATCGGCTTCGATATCTCTTGATTCATAGAGATTGAAAATCTTTAATAATTCATCCGCCTTTTCTTCGATCTTCCTTTCATTCTCATTTCTCTTTGGACTGTGGAAGATCGCATCCAAAACAGAATACTCGTAGAGATTATTCATACCGGTCTTAACGTTATCCAGAACACTCAGTTTGCCAAACAAACGGATATTCTGGAAAGTCCTTGCTACACCGGCCTTATTTACTTCGACAGTATTCATCTTAACAATATCCTTTCCCTCCAGATAGATATTTCCTCTGGAAGGATCATAGACCTTTGTAAGCATGTTGAAAACAGTCGTCTTACCAGCACCATTCGGGCCGATGAGACCGACGATCTCTTTTTCATTGACCTCGAGATTCAGCTTATTGACAGCAGTCAGACCGCCGAAATCGATACCGAGATTCTTCACTTCAAGAACAGGACTCATAACGACGCTCCTTTCTTCTTAAAGAATTTCTTAGAGAACTTCTCAACATACTGTCTGATCTTTTCACTGTTGGTGATCTGCATAACAACGATCAATACGATCGCATAGATCAGCATTCTGTAGTCTCTCAAGCTTCTGAGCATTTCAGGAAGGACATACAACAATGTTGTCGCAAACATCGTACCATTGATATTTCCTAAGCCGCCGAATACGACATAGACAAGGATCAGTATCGAAGTATTGAAATCAAACTTTGCCGGCTGCAAAGTAGAATAGTTCAACGCATACAATGCACCAGCTGCACCAGCCAAAATCGCTGAAGTGACGAAAGCCAGTGTCTTGGTCTTGGAAATATCGACACCGATCGATTCCGCTGCAATTCGGTTATCTCTGGCCGCCATGATGGCACGGCCGTACTTGGAATTGATCAGAGAATAGATGACAAACAATGTAATTAAAATCAAAACAAAACCACTCGTGAAATTGGAGATCTTTGCGGTATCGGTCGCACCCATAGGACCCGATATCAGCATCTTTCCGCCATTCAGATTCAGATTATTTGTAACAAATGAAAACTGTAATCCGTTGTCATCAAAACCAAGATATACGTTATTGATCAATGACTTGATGATCTGACCAAAAGCCAGTGTAACGATCGCCAGATAGTCACCGGACAGTTTCAATACCGGAACGGAAATGATCAATCCGAAGATCCCGGATAAAACACTTCCGATAATGATCGAGATCACAAGCCTCAGGATCGGATTGGATACAGAACCAGCCAGCAAACCCGATACAGTAACAGCGCTGAATGCGCCGATCGCCATGAAACCCGCATGTCCTAATGACAGCTCGCCGGAGAAACCAACGACCAGATTCAAAGACAGAGCCAGTACGATGTAACAACATGTCGGTACCAGTAAAGACGTGAAAAGTCTCGGCATCCTGATGGAACGGGTCAGAACTTCTATCACGAGATAGACAAGGATGACCAGAGCGAAGCTGATCGTACGTCCCAGATTCTTTTTGTTGAACAATTCTTTCATACGATCACACCTTCACATTCTCTTTCTTGCCTAAAAGACCGGTCGGTTTGATTAATAAGACAACGATCAGCACCGTAAATACGATCGCATCGGAAAGTTGTGTTGAAAGATAAGCTTTCGTCAGGTTTTCAATAATTCCCAGCAACAGTCCACCTAATAACGCACCCGGAATAGAACCAATGCCGCCGAATACCGCAGCTGTAAAAGCCTTGATACCAGGCATTGAGCCCAAAGTCGGTGATAAGGATGGATATGTTGAACAAAGAAGTAATGCAGCAATTGCAGCCAGACCAGAACCGATCGCAAACGTGATCGAGATCGTGGTATCGACATTGATGCCCATCAGTCTTGCGGCATCCTTGTCTTCAGCACAGGCTCTCATTGCCTTTCCTGTTTTTGTCTTGTTAATGAATAATGTCAGACCGACCATGATGACGATACACGTAAATATCGTGATCAGAGTCAGATAGGAGATCGTCAGACCGCCTAACTTCAAAGAACCCTCTGTCAGCATTGCCGGGAAGATCTTGGTATCAGAACCAAACATCAGCTGCGAAGCATTCTGCAAGAAATAGCTGACACCGATCGCCGTGATCAGAACAGACAAAGAACTCGCCTGTCTTAACGGTTTGTAGGCAAGTCTTTCAATAACGACGCCCAGCAAAGTGCAGAAAACGATCGATAAAATGATGGAGACAGGTGCTGAAAAACCAAACTTGGTGAACGCAAAAAACGCCGCATAACCGCCGGCCATGATGATATCGCCATGTGCAAAGTTCAGCATCTTGGCAATGCCGTAGACCATCGTATACCCTAAGGCAATGATGGCATAGACACTTCCTAATGCCAGACCTGAAATCAGATAAGTCAGAAAAGTCATAATCCCTCTTTAGTATACAGTATAAAGGTTGCTGAAAATTCAGCAACCTTTATCTTATTTTTTCAATAAACTAGTCTGCTGAAACGTAGACACCGT
Organism: Erysipelotrichaceae bacterium; assembly: GCA_017539025.1. Taxonomy (GTDB): domain Bacteria; phylum Bacillota_I; class Bacilli_A; order Erysipelotrichales; family Erysipelotrichaceae; genus Colivicinus. The sequence goes on along the minus strand of JAFYHT010000016.1, from coordinate 23,845 downwards.
TTGTAATAACAACAGCCTTCGGAGCCTTTGAAACTTCACCGTTTTCAGCCCAAGTCATGCTTGTACCGGTAACGCCGTCAAAGGTCATTGAAGTGAACTGAGCAACCATGTCATCAAATAAAGCGTTCGGAGCATACATAGAATTGTATCCGATATTCTCTAAAGCCTGCTTGATCGCATAGACACAGTCATAAGCATCAGCTGCGAACTGGTTCGGAGTTTCACCAAATCTGCTCTGGTAAGCTTCTACGAAATGCTTCGTCTTTTCATCTTCAGCATCAGCTGCGAACGGTGTCAACAGGTAAACGCCTTCTGCCAGGGAAGTATCGAAACCTTCCAGAGTCAGGATACCATCCATACCATCAACACCGAAGAATGTCGGAGCGTAACCCATATCACTTGCCTGTTTCAGGATGATTGAAGCTGGCTGGTAGTAGATCGGCAGATAAACCAGATCAGCACCTGCATCTTTTGCAGCAGTCAGCTGAGTAGAGAAATCAGTTGAAGAGTCATCAGTGAATGCGCCTGAATAAACAACATTCAGACCGTTGGCAGCAGCCTGTGCCGCAAACTTTTCATTGACACCTGCAGAATAAACATCGTCTGACTTGTAGATGACAGCGATCGTCTTGTCTGCAAAATGATCCTTCATGTAGTTAGCAGAAGCAACACCCTGGTTTGGATCTGTAAAGCACATCTGGAAATTACCCTTGAAATTCTGAGAATCAGTATAGACAAGAGCTGTAGAAGAACCGGATGGAGTGATCGCAAAGATCTGGTCTTCATCATAGCTTGACGCAACAGCGGCACCCGCACCGGAAGTGACAGTCAGCAGAGAAACCTGCATACCCCAGTCATAGAGTGTGGAATAAGCAGCAACTGCCTTTTCACCGGAAGCCTCATCATCAGCCATGTTGAAATCGAACTTGATCTTGGAATCAGAAGCATTGATCTCATCGACAGCGATCTGAGCAGCATTACGGACAGCCTCACCATAAACCTTTGCGTCACCGCTCAACGGACCGGAACCGCCCAGTTTGACAGTAACAGTCTCATCTGTTGGAGGCGCATCGTTTCCGCCGCCGTTTCCTGAACCGCCGTTAGAACAGCCGGCAAGTGTCAGTACACAGAGGACACTCAGCAATACAACTAATAATTTTTTCATAAACTTCTTCCTTTCTGTAAGTAGTTTTTTATAGATACAGCAGTTGCTGTTTCTAACAAAAATAAAAGATGAGCTACGCGATAACAGCAAGCTCATCATTTTTTCATCAATAGCTTTCCATTATCGATATATCAACACGCCTGCATAATAATAATGCCACCTAAGCGTAGTACCAATACATCGATAATGACTAATACATCTTCGACAGCAAAGAAGATCATATCTTTTAAACTATGTCGTTTCATACTAAGATCTCCTTTCTGTTTGTATGGTAATAGTTTAACACATGAAACTTCCATGTCAACATTTTTCCTGTAAAAATTTCAGTCATTGTTACTATTTTCAATTAATTATGTAAATCTTTTCATTCATATTGTGCTAGAATAATTCCATGAGTATATATTTACCTGAAGGATACAGATCCTCACTGGATCTTTATGAAACACAAGCTTCCATCAGTTTCATCAAAAGAGTATTTGAAGAGAAACTGACAAAAGCCCTGAATCTGAAGAGAGTCTCGGCTCCCCTTTTCGTCGGCAGATCGACCGGTCTCAATGATGATCTGGATGGCAAGGCTCAGGCTGTCAACTTCATTGCCCCTTGTATTAATAAGGAATGTGTTATCGTTCACTCCTTGGCCAAATGGAAAAGGATGGCCTTATATGACTATAACTTCTATGAAGGAAATGGTCTTTATACGGATATGAATGCCATCAGAAAAGATGAAAAGATCGACAATCTGCATTCCATCTATGTCGACCAGTGGGACTGGGAAAAAGTCATAAACAAGCAGCAGAGGAATCTCGATTATCTATATGAGACTGTATCCAAGATCCATAACTGTATCTTAGAAACATTGGATGCCTTAAAAGAAAGATATCCTTCGATCACAACGACATTAAGCAAAGAGCTTCATTTCTTTGATTCTCAGGAAGTATTGGATATGTATCCGGGATTGGATTCCAAGGAAAGAGAAAAAGCTCTTCTAAAGGAATATAAGTCCGTTTTCATCAAAGGAATCGGTCATGATCTGAGTGATGGCAAGCCACATGATGATCGAGCTGCCGACTATGATGACTGGAATCTCAATGGTGACCTGCTTTACTATAATGAATTACTGGATTGTGCATTTGAAGTCTCCAGCATGGGCATCAGAGTCGATGAAGATTCTCTGATCGAACAGCTGAAACTGAAAAATGAAGAGTATAAACTGAGATATCAATACCACAGCATGATCCTACACAAGCAGCTTCCATATACGATCGGCGGAGGGATCGGCGAAAGCAGGCTGTGCATGCTTCTGATGAACAAGGCACATATCGGAGAAGTTCAGTCATCCATCTGGGATGAAGAAACTCTCACCTATTGCAAGGAAAAAGAAGTCATTATCCTCTAAAGCTCAGAAATGAGCTTTTCTTTTTGAAGTATAATAGTTGTGTTATGAAAACAGATGTGAAAAGGAATATTCCGATCATGTTTATGATCTCCTTATTACAGGGGATGGTTTTCTATGCCTCTGTCGCATCGATCTATCGTCAGACATTCGGGATCACATTATTCGAGATCTCTCTGATCGAAGGCATCAATTACGCATTGACGATTCTTTTAGAGATCCCTTGGGGTATTCTGGCTGATCGTATCGGATATAAGAAATCAATGATCATCTGTTCATTTTTGTATTTCATCTCCAAGATCATCTTCTATAAAGCCTATGGATTCACGATGTTTCTGATTGAAAGGATCCTTTTGGCTGTCGTATTCTCCGGATTGACCGGCGTTGATTCCAGCATCATATATCTCTCAGATCAGGAAAACTCCCATCGCAATTTCGGATATCATTCCGCATGTGGGACGATCGGTATGTTGTTTTCTTCATTTGTCTTTGCCTTTTTCATCAAAGATGATCTCAGGATGTCAGCATTCGCAACGATCATCCCCTATCTCTTATCGTTCATACTCTCCTTGTTCTTAATTGAAGTGAAGAAAGAAAAGGAAGAGACGGAAAGACCCCGGATCTTCTCTTTATTCAAAACGGTCCTCAAAAATAAAAAACTGATCAGGCTTCTGATCTCTACCGCTCTGTTATCAGAAACGACACATCTCTTAGCTGTCTTCCTTAATCAGGAAAAATACCTTGAAATCGGATTGACTTTATCTCAGATTGGCTTCATCAATATCCTGATGAATCTCCTGGATACATCCAATGCACTGTCAAAGAAACTGAGCGATCTATTTGGAAGAAACAAACTGGCGATCATCATCTTATCTTTACAGTGTTTCTTTACACTTTGTGTTGCCTTTTCACGCAATGTTTTCCTTGTCGTCCTGTCTTTCTGTATGATCGATGTCCTATATGGATTTTTCGTACCGATCTCTTCTTCTATTCAACATGAATCCATCGATTCCGATGACAGGGCATCTCTGATCTCCGCCAATTCCATGTTTGTAGACATCGTCTGTATCTTTGTCATTGTCATCTGCGGAAAGATCGCCGACTATGATCTGAAGCTTGGAATACTTTCCTGTGCTTTCCTCTTGTTTATCTCTGTGATTGAATACATCAGATCCATCAAATAAAAGAAGGAACTTCTTCCTTCGTTTTCAAATCTTGTTTTTCTCAAGAAACAGTCTCTCCGAAAAAATCTTACGGCATCTTTCTTCTATTTCGCTAGAATAGATGGTCTCGTAATGTTTTTCTTCATCAGTACAAACAGGCTGATAATGCTTTTCTTCCATCAGTTTCTCTATCGCTTTTTCCGGTGCCAAAGAATGAAAATAATGATAATGTCTTCTCATATCGTTCCCGTCACAGATTCGATAGATCTCTTTGCTTGAAATATTCCAGATATATGCCCAGTATCGATAAAGATAACCAATCCAGTACATCTCTTCTTTATCAAATTTCATTGATCCGATTTTTCTAGGATAATCCTCATTAATCTCTTCTACCATCTGCGTTTCTGATTGGTTGGTATTCAGAAAGTAGTTTTTATCCATACGTCTCGCTAAATTAGAATTCATAAAACGTCTGATAAAAACCGGGGAACTGTTTTCTTCCTCTAAAGATTTTTCAAAGGCTCTTCCCTGCATCCTGCACATGATCAATCCATCACGATCCATTTCTCTCATATGTTGTCATCCTCACGTTCGCAAATTCTTACTTGTATATCGAGATATCCTGTCACTATCACTATATCATTTATCAGAAAAAGAAAACTCACAGTTCCGGAAGGAAATGTGAGTCTGTTATTTGTTTAGTTTATCAGCCGAAAGATTATTCTCCCTTTTCCAGAGCCAATGTTCTGGTGGTCAGGTTGCATACCTCATCCGGTCCGTAGTACTGGATAGCACCCGGATATAGATAGCATGTTTCAGCTGCCCACTGTTCTCTATGAGCCTCGAAGTACTTGAATGGTTTACCGTCAAGTTCAACAAGAGCCTTTCTGATAACAGGCTTGTCTTCGCCGTGTCTTCTTTCCATGTTCATCATCTTGGTGATCGGCATACCGCCTGCGACCCACTCTTCTGCCGGTTTTGACAGATTGGAGATCTTTGACAGATAACCGTTGTAACCGTACTGGATCAGCATGAATGCATTGTAACCAAGTGAGTAGCAGTAGTCCGCATCAAAGTTGGACGGGAATGCACATCTGCCTTCATAACCAAAGAAGTGATGCAACGGTGAGAACTTGCCTTTATAAGTACCGTTCTTCTTTCTCTCGTCGAGATTTGCCTTGACTAATGCTGAGAAGAGTTTCTCAGATTCGATCAGAGATACCTGAACGTTGCCATGAGGGTCTCTTTCCAAGAAGAGCTGCTGCTGGATCGTTTCAGGAAGGATCGCAAAGACAGCCATGGATTCTTTAGTCAGACCGTTTTCGATGAAAGCATATTTCTCTTTCCAGCTAGCCAGAGCATTGAATTCCTGAGCTTTTTCACCAGCCAGTAATTCATTGATCTCCTTGATCAGGACTGAGAATTCAGGAACGAATTCAACAACGCCTTCCGGAATGATCGCAACGCCAAAGTTCCAGCCCTTGGCTGCTCTTGCCGCAACGGAATCAGCGATGTAGTTTGAGATCTGAGCCAGAGACATCTTCTTTTCCGCAACTTCTTCGGAAACCAGACAGATGTTAGGCTGAGTCTCTAAAGCGCACTCGAGTGCGACATGGGAAGCGGAACGGCCCATGACCTTTACGAAGTGCCAGTATTTCTTAGCGGAGTTTGCATCTCTTTCGATATTGCCGATCAGCTCACTGTAAGTCTTGGTAGCTGTATCGAAACCGAATGAACATTCAATATCCTCATTCTTCAAGTCGCCATCGATCGTCTTCGGGCAGCCGATGACCTGAACGCCTGTTTCATGTGCTGCAAAGTATTCAGCCAGTACAGCTGCATTGGTATTGGAATCATCACCACCGATGATAACGATCGCAGTGATACCATGTTTCTTGCAGACTTCAGCTGCTACTGCGAACTGTTCTTCTGTTTCCAGTTTCGTTCTGCCGGAACCGATGATATCAAAACCACCTGTATTTCTGAACTGATCGATATATTCATCATCAAAAATCAGATAATCATCTTCCAGAAGACCGCTTGGTCCGCCTTTGAAGCCGAATAATACATTCTCTTTGTCCGTAGCCTTTAAAGCGTCATATAAGCCGCATACGACGTTATGTCCGCCCGGAGCCTGACCGCCGGAAAGGATGACACCGACGACCTGTTTCTTAGCTGGAGAAGTGTTTTCTCCCTTTTCAAACGTGATCTCTTTTTTACCGTAAGTATTCGGGAATAAAGCAGCGATCTTTTCCTGATCGGCAACACTCCTTGTTTCTTCCCCTTCTTTTACACTGATCTCTTTGATACCGTGTCTGAGCATACCCGGAAGCTTCGGATTGTACTGAAGCCTTTGCTTCTGAAGTGGTGAAATTATCATGATTTTCCTCCTATGATTTCAACTACCTACATTATAAACGAAAAGAGCCTCATTTCCCATAGAGGAATAAAGCTCTTGATTTAAAAAACCGAAGGCTAATAACCTTCGGCCATACTTTGAATCAAACTACTTCTAACTCTTGATGCTTCTTCTGATCCCGTTGAACGTGATATAGCCGATCAGATAGATCCCAAAGAAGACAAAGAATCCCAATAGTCCGGATGCGATATCATAGAAATCCATGTCCCCGGTTCCTGACCATGCCTGTCCGATCTCGATCGCAAAGGATACGACGACAACGATGGTAAAGACATAGAGAAACGTGATCAGCAGTTCTGCGTGATGTTTGGACAGCCACTTAAAGATCGGCTGGATCACCATCAACATACAGAAACCGAAGATCCCGATGATCAGGAAATGCAGTTGCTTATCTGTCAGATCCAATCCGTGATTGTCGTTTATGGATAAGAATTTTCTATGAAGCTTTGTGATCAAAGTAATGAAATAGTATATGATACGATACATGAAACACCTCGCTTTCTTTGATTTGATAAAACAATCCGTGTGTATTTTATTACACACTACAACATTTTACATCAGTTTTATATGAATCTATATGGAAATATGATGTGAAATTGTCGTCTTTTCTCTCATATATTGATATAACAATAATTCTACTTATAATAGAATATTTTCAATTATTAGGTTATTTACTGAATTTTGATATGAATATATCATGAAATCAGATAGATCTATTTAGAAAGGAAGAACTTATGAATACATACAGAATAGCCCGTTACATCCGGGAATTAAGAAAAGCTGCAGGTCTGACACAGAAACAGCTTGCGGAAAAACTCAACATCTCATTTCAGGCCGTTTCCAAGTGGGAGAACGGCGATACTCTTCCTGATACAGGAATACTCTTACAGCTTTGTGAAGCCCTTAATACGACCGCAGATCTGCTTTTAAGCGGCGGTGCGATCGTTGCCCAGGAAGAAGACATCCTTCATCTGGATGATGTCATCAGAGGATTTGAAGCGATCGAAGATGTCGGAAGATATTTCGGAGAAGACTCTACCTTTTATCTTGGAATGGTCGAAGGGATCAATCAGAAGATGAATATCGATCTTATGACCTACCTCAAGGATCAAAGGACCAGAGAAGTCATGTATGCGGAAGTCCTCATTCAAGGGATCCTGTCAGGAAAGAAAGTCGATTTAGATGAGATCGAATCCACATTCACAAATAAAAAGATGGTAGAAACGATCAGAAGCTTCGTCGAAAAGTCAAACCGTTAGAAAAGGCGATCATCAGATCGCCTTTCAAATCGATTGAACAGCTTATTCAGCCATCATTTCCTTCAGTTTTTCTCTGTATTCACCCATTTCTCTTTCATTAGCGAAGACGAGGTGATCAGGTCTGATCTCCTGAAGGATCGGTTTTTCACCGGAGAAATCTCTCTTGGACTCATCATATACGACGAGTTCCTTAGCCTTTTCGATCTGCGGGTCAGGCATCGGTACAGCCTGTAACAGAGATAAGGTATAAGGATGCAGAGGATATCTGAACAGTTCATCTGTCGGGGCGACTTCTACGATACGACCGTTGTGAATAACGGCGATCCTGTCTGCGAAGTATCTGACGACAGAAAGGTCATGCGCGATAAACATATAAGTCAGACCACGCTCCTCCTTAAACTTGTTCATCAGGTTCAATACCTGAGCTCTGATCGAGACGTCAAGAGCAGAGATCGGCTCATCGGCGATGATGAAGCTAGGCTCCATGATCATCGCTCTTGCGATACCGACACGCTGTCTTTGACCGCCTGAGAATTCATGCGGATATCTTGATTTGTGTTCCGGAAGCAGACCGACTGACTCAAGAGCCTCATCGACCTTTCTTTCTCTGTCTTCCTCATTCTCATAGAGATGGAAGTTGTAGAGACCTTCGGATACACAATAATCGATCGTAGCACGTTCGTTCAAAGATGCAGCAGGATCCTGGAAGATCATCTGGATGTTACGGATAACATCTCTTTTTTCTTCGCTGGAGATCTTGCCATCGATCCTCTTGCCATTGAACCAGATCTCACCATCGGAGATCGGATTCAGACGCATGATGGAACGGCCGATCGTCGTCTTACCGGAACCGGATTCACCTACCAGACCAAAGGTTTCACCCTTATAGATCTGGAAATTGGCGTTCTTGACGGCACGGAAACCCTTCTTGGAGCTGCCGTTAAAGAAAGTGACTTCAAGATGTTTGACATCAAGTAAAACTTCTCTCTTATCTTTCTCCATAGACGCCTCCCTTCTTGGTCATATCCAGCATTCTTTCGTGCAGAGACGTGATAACTGCCGGCGGTTCCACTTTCGGAGCACGCGGATCAAGCAGCCAGGTCTTTGCCCAGTGAACATCATCGACATAGAACTTCGGAGGTTCCTTCTCGAAATCGATCTTCATGGCGTAATTGCTTCTAGGAGCGAATGCGTCACCCTTGATCTCTTCGAACAGTGAAGGCGGAGTACCTCTGATCGCAAAGAGTTCTTCACCCTTCAGACCAAGTTGAGGTAATGAACTCAGCAAGCCCCATGTATAAGGATGCTTGGAGTTGTAGAAGATGTCTTCTACGGTACCGTATTCAATGATCTGGCCGGCATACATAACGGCGACATAGTCCGCAACGTTTGCGACAACGCCCAGGTCATGAGTGATATAGATCGTTGTAAATCCATATTCTTCTGCCAGATCCTTGATCAGACGGATGATCTGAGCCTGAATGGTGACATCCAGAGCAGTCGTAGGTTCATCACAGATCAGGATCTTCGGATGACAAGCCAGTGCGATCGCGATAACGATCCTCTGTCTCATACCACCGGAATACATGAACGGATATTCGTCATATCTTCTTTCAGCATCTCTGATGCCGACTTTTTCCATCAGTTCGATCGCTTCAGCCTTTGCTTCAGCCTTGGACTTGCCCTGATGCTTCATGATGACTTCGGAGATCTGATAACCGATCGTTCTGACCGGGTTCAGAGAAGTCATCGGGTCCTGGAAGACTGTCGCGATCTTCTTACCGCGGATCTCTTCCCATCCCTTATCGTTCTTGATATCAAGCAGGTTTCTGCCTTCAAACCAGATCTCGCCATTGCTGACTTCGCCATTGACTTCCAGCATACCGGTAAACGTCTTGGTAAAGACGGACTTTCCGGAACCGGATTCACCGACGATCGCAACGACCTTTCCCTCTTCAAAATCAAGAGAAACGTTTCTGATCGCTGTCAGGACAGAACTTCTTACTTTAAATTTGACTACGAGGTCCTTAACGGACAAAATGATATTTTTCTTTTCCGACATAAGGATCTCCTTTAAATCATATGTGTACGCGGATCAGATGCATCTGCAAGCGCCTGACCGACGATGTAAAGCGAAACAGAAATAACAGCTGTCGTAATGACCGGGATCCAGAACAGATAGGATGCCGAAGACATGTACGGAGCATAGTTCTGCACCATTCTACCCAGTGAAGCATACTGGCTTCCTAAACCGACGCCCATGTAAGAAAGAGCAACTTCAGCAGAAATGAAAGCCGGAACATCACGGGAAACACTGGTGATGATGATCGAAACCAGATATGGAAGGATATTGTTTAAAATGATCTTCCATGTCGGAGTTCCAAGGCATTGCGAAGCGAGGTTATATTCTCTGTCTCTGATGATCATGACCTGTACACGGATAAAGTATGCAGTACCGATCCATGTCGTACAGCTCAATGCAAAGATCAGCTGCCAGAAGCCACCGCCTAATGCATAGACGAGGATCATGGCGATCAGTGTGAATGGAATGTTTGACAGGACGTTGTAGACTTCAAGCATGATGACATCCATCTTCTTGGAGAAGCCCCAGAACATACCGACGATGATACCGATCGATTCAGTGATCAGTGTTGCCATGATAGCGATGAACAGAGAGTTTCTTGAACCTGACCATAAAGCATCGAATAAAGATGCGCCATAGTCATCTGTACCCAGAGGATACTTCCAGCTCTTGAAAGGTCTGATATAGTGCATAGATTTGTTGTTGATATTCGGAGCGACCATTCTGTCATAACCGGAGAAGATCGGTTGAATAAATGAGAACAGCACGACTGTTACTGCAACAACAAGCATGAACATAGCGACCTTGTTAGAGAAGAACTTTCTGAAGACTGATCTCCAGTAGGAGTATTTCGGAGCAGCGATATGCTCGGAAGCGGAGTCGTCAGCGATCTGGAATTCAAACATCGAAGGATCGATATTGTCATTAATATTCTTATCTAGTTCTGACATTTCCTACTCTCCTCTCTTCTTCTCAGACAGCTGGATACGTGGGTCAACAACTGTCATCAGCAAGTCACCAAGCAATACGGAGAAGATCGACAAAGTCGCAAACAGGAATGTCAGCGTGATGACCATGTTGTTGTTCATCTTTGTGATCGAATCCGGAAGCATCTTGCCCATTCCCGGAATAGCGAATGCCGATTCCGTAATGAATGCACCTGAGATACACAGGATGATAGAACCCGGAATACCGTTGACGATCGGGATGATCGCGTTCTTCAGGATATGCTTTGTGAAGATCTCTCTCTGAGAAAGACCCTTTGCCTTAGCGAATTTAACATAGTCCGAATTGGACTGGTCGATCATATATCTTCTTGTCCAGGTCATTAAACCAGGGATCGACAGTAATGAAAGGATCAGAACCGGAGCGACATAGGATTTGATGGACTTGAAACCAAGGATCGGGAACTTATCAGGCAGTTTAAAGACGATACCACCGATCTGTCTGACGAAGAAGATCAGAGCCAGTGATGGAAGTGCGATCAGGAAGTTGATCAGTGCAACACCGATCTTGTCCCAGATACCGCCTTTATTTCTTGCCATGCCCATACCAGCCGGAAGTCCAAGCGCATAAGCGATGACAAGAGATAAGAGCCCGAAAATATATGATGTATTGATCATTGAAGGAGACTCAAAATAACTGCTGCAGTCTGCATAATGATCTGTGAATCTCGTCTGATCGAGATGGTCGATATTTGATTTGTATTTCGCCGTGACCTGATTCAGCGGACTTTCCTGCTGAAGTCCGGTCGGGAATGTCTGCAGTTTAGAGACCTGGCTTCCCTGGCCTTCCGAAATGACTGCCAGTGTTTCAACACCGGATTTGACCGGATAAGAAATACCGAAGTTCAGCCTTACGAAATGCTGATGAATAAACGGGAACCCATGTCCGAAATACAACTGATATTTATATTCGCATCCGCTGCACATGATCGCAGGGACGTTATTCTCATCTTTACCGAGATAGTACTTCCTTTCAAGATCGGGATTATTAGGATCCTGTATCTTATTTGAGTGATCGAATTTGATCATATTTCCCCAGAAGTGCAGTATCAATTCCGGAACAGTGTAGTCATGATATACATAAGGTGTTCCGTTCCTTAAATATTCAACGATATAATCTTTTTCTTCAAAAGTTTTTAATGCAGCTTCCTGCGCAGCAGAACCATTTACTGCACAAGCACTGGGGTTATCAGAATCTGCACAGATCTCGGAAATCCTCTTGAAATCAAGATATCCCAGTCTCTGGTAGATCGACATACGATATGTGGTCTTGTTATCGCCGGAAAGCTTTCTGTAACTCTGGTCATTATCGAGGATCTTAGTCCTTGGGATCAGAGTAAAAATCATTGTAATTACAATAGAAACAACGATAAAGATCGATATGATCGAACGTATGATTCTATTTAAAATATACCTTTTCATTTGATCAGCCTCCTGTCCAATCGAATAAAAGTAGTGAATTGGAAAACCAATTCACTACTTATTAATTTCAACTAATAATGATTGATTAGTTTCCAGCTTCCCAAGCAGCCTTAGCAGCATCGTACTGAGCAGTAGTAACGATGTCTTCCTGTAACTGTAAGCCTTTGAACTTGTACTGAGATACACCACTAGAGAACGGACCAGAGAACGGTACGGCGTGAGAAACTCTCATAGCTCTTGTCTGCATAGATGTCGGACAATATAATACATGAGCTAACAGATAAGCATCAGCCTTAGCGAAAGCTTTGTAACGTTCATCAAGATCGCTCTTGATTGCATCAGCAGCTCTGTACAGATCTTCGTACTCGTAGAAACCAACTTCTGTCTTGATGTCATCATCAGAACCGAAGTCCGGAGAATTCGTAGTACCTAAGTCTGTCAGACCACATGCATGCATGTAGTAACCGTCAACCGGTGAATAGATTTCAGTGAATGTCTTCGGGTCAACATAGTCAGGGCCCCATCCAGTGAATGTAGAGATATCGTAATCTGCTTCATCCCAAGACTCAGAATAGTAAGCAATGTTGTAAACAGTATCCTGATCTCTCATGACGAGTTCAATGATGATCTGGCCATCAGTGTTCTCTTCAACAGACTGCTTCATAGACTGAGCTCTCTTTGTCTGAGCGTCAGAAGTTTCGATAACAAGCATATCAAGGTGAACAGGGAATTCAATACCTTCAGCCTTTGCAGCCTCAATGTATTCAAGAGCCTTTTCCTTGCTGAGCCATGGCCACTGACCATCAGCCAGAGAAACAGTTTCACCAGTCAATTCAGCGTATGCTTCTTCAACTAAAGTGTTGTAAGGAGTACCATCGCTTAAAGTAACGAGGTTAGGAACACCATTCATGTTTCTTAATGTAGCATAAGCAACCTCTTCAGGAGCAGTAACCATCAGGTAAGCCGGAACATCATAAGCAGCCTTTAAAGCCTTACGGAAGTTCTCGTTTCTGATAGCAGCCTTAGTGTTTTCTCTTAATGCTTCATCAGTAGCATAGTTTGTGTTGTCAAAAGTGACACGGTTGTAGTTGAATACAACACCGAATGCATAGTAGTTAGGCAGGTTAGTAGTCAGATAACCATCATACTTAGCCTTCATAGCCTGGAACATTTCATCGCCCCAGCTTGTAGTTAAACCAGCTGCAGCATAAGTGTTCTGCTCAAAGCCTCTGATCGTTGAATATGGGTCTGAACCATTATCGAAGATAACAGTAACCTTATTCAGATAGACTTTGTCAGCATCCCAGTACAGGTCGTTCTTTCTTAAAACAGTTGATGAAGAAACATCGAATGAATCAAGAATGTAAGCGCCATTGTAAAGGATTGAATCAGGAGTCGGCTGGCCGAATGCACATGCAGTAACATCAGGAGAACCTAACTTACAGCCATCGCCTTTACCCTCTAAGAAAGTCTTGTTGATCGGATAGAAAGTCGTATACTCTACCATTGTGTAGAAGTAAGGAACAGAAGAGCTTAATGTGTAAACAACAGTCTTCTCATCCGGTGCAGCAACACCAACTTTTGCCCATGCTTCATCAGAGTAGTCACCAGAGTTCATGTAGTCAGAGAAACCGACGACATCAGCAGCTACATAACCTGTACCTGTCTGGAACTCAGCGGCATGTCTTAAACCAGTAACGAAGTCTTCAGCTACGACATCAGCGTAAACTTCACCATTGGAAGTAACCCACTGAACACCATCTCTAAGATGGAAAGTCCATACTGTAGCATCTTCATTCGGTTCCCAAGATTCAGCAACGGAACCAACGTAAGCACCATACTTGTCTGTTTCAACTAAACCATCAACGAAGTTAGAGTTGATTTCATGGTTAGTAGCTAAAGCAGTAGTAACATAGTCCATATTATCGATTTCCGAAGAATCTGGATATGTGTACTCACTTGTTGTTGCAAGCTTCAGGCTTCCAACGTCAACAGCGTTAGCATCATAAGAAGGAGCTTCTTCTTCAGCTGGAGTTTCAGCCGGAGTTTCTTCCTTATTGCCGCAAGCTGCTAATGTTAAAACCATCATTAAGCTAAGCAATAAAACTAATAATTTTTTCATACATTCTTCCTTTCTTTGCGTAGAGAAAACTACACATATAAATTTTACACGTTTGAATGACCTGTTTCAATAAAAACCACGCAAAAAACAGGCATAAATTTCACTTTCTTTTCACAATTGAAAAAATTTTCACAATCATATAAATTCTGTGTTTCTTCCTTATTATAGAGAAATATAAAAAAGTCATCCGAAGATGACTTTAGAATCATTAACTGATCTTGATCCCCTTGAAGATCATGTATTTCGGGCCCTTGTAACGGGATTGTACAGTTTCCTCTTTGGAGAACTCAACGTGTTTGAGATCCTCATAGATATCACCGGCAATCGAGAAACCTGTTAAAGGAATGTACTTCTTCCCATCGAAGTATCTGGCCAGTCTGACTTCGCCACCCCAATATCCAGAATCGGATTCCATCTGTGGAGATGAGAAGTTTTCGATGATCAGATGTTTTTCTTTCTTTAACGCAACACCTTCCGCCTTGACTTCGCAAACCGGCAGATTACCGCTGATCTTTCCTTCACCAAGATAGTGACCAAACTGGATATCGCCATAAGTTCCTGAAGCAATACCCTTTTTGATCAGAGAAACCGACTTGAGTACCGTACCATGAGAATCGAATTTCCTGGATGCAGCACATCCGGAGATAGAAGGCTTCATCGTCATCGTGAACGGATTTTCCGATACGACATCACCCTTCTTGTAGTGATTCTGATGCATAAAGACATTGCGATAGTTCATATCCATTGCCAAAGTCCTCATGATCACTTCCAGCATATCGTTCTTGACCAAGACTTTGACATCCTTCGGGATATCGACATCCTTGATCGTAACGGCATTGGAACGTGCTTTCGCATTGTTCAATATCTCATCGATCTCAGCCGTGATCTGTTTCAGATCAATTTTATTGGATTCATAGAACTTGTATAATTCAAATTCTTCCTTCTTGTTTGACCAGGTCGGAATACATTCGATCTCGATCTTGAAGCTTTCAACACTGTGATCGACACCGTTTGAATTCATGAATTCCTCTTTGAACTTGGAAACGAAGATCTCGGTGGAATTGATCCAACCATTCTTGTAGACATCTGCCTTGAATACCGCCTTGGCAACATCCATGGCGATCTCATTGAGATCCTTAGTGATCTTCTTTGTTTCTTTGATGTTCTCACTCTTTTCCGCAAGCGGATAATAAGCATTTTTTGCAGCCTTGGCCTGAGTAACTGCCTTTGACAGTTTCTTCTTCAAAGATCTTTCATCATCAGCTGCCGTGACAACGACAGTTGAAGAACCGGTCGTCTTTTTATCGGAAACATAGACTTTGACAAAAACATCTTTCGTATTGACAGCTCTGTTGATCTCAAGGTGATCCAGGACGTAAAAAAGTTCTCTGGAATCCTTATCTTCGATCGTTAACTCATAACCCGTAATGTGCTTATCTGCTTTCAGACAAGCGATGATCTCTTTCTTCTTCATCATCCTAATTTCGCCTCCGCTTTCAGATAAGGACCTCCGTCCGAAACATAGACCCATTCCTTATGGCCCTTGCCGCACATGCCTGAACCGATGACCTTGACTTCATCGGAAACCATGGAGATCGAGCTGAGCAGATCGATGACATAACCGGAAATGACGACCGGAGCCACCATCTTGCCTGTAAATTTGCCATCTTTGATCTCCAGACCGTATGAAGCGGTGCACTGGATCTGCCAGTTCTTCGGATCTTCCATGCCATTATTTGTCTGACACAGATAGTAACCGTGTTTGACTGACTTGATCATATCTTCCAGTTTGTCCTCACCCTTGCCAAACCAGGTGTTCGTCATACGGGTGTAGACTTTTCTGGAGAAATCCTGTCTTCTGCCGTTACCTGTCGGAACTGTACCCAGCTCCATCGCACTCAAACAATCGGAAATACCGGTCTGAAGGATACCCTTCTTGATGATCTGTGTGTTATGAGCTTCTACGCCGTCATCATCAAAGAAGTAGGAAGCAGCACTTAAACAGCTTGCTGCACCATCATACATATCAACGAGCTTCGATGCGACATACTTGCCGACAAAGTCTTTTGCCTTGGCTCTGTTTTTGACAAACATATCCATCTCAACGCCATGACCAAATGCTTCATGCGCGATCAGTCCGGAAATGGAAGGATCGGTGATGATCGTATACTTGCCTGGCTTGACCGGTTTAGCATCCAGCATCTTCACTGCGATATCTAATACATCATCCGCCTCGTTTTCAAACTTCTTCAAAGCGATTTCGCTGTCCGCTTCACCCTGTGATTCATAGTTTGACTTGATGTTATCGCCATCTCTGACGACGATGTAAGTCATGACATTGATCCAGTCATACTTCTGAGACAGACATTTCTTGCTGGAAACAAAGATCTTGGAAGTCTGGCGCTTCACATATCTGCAGAAGACATTGATGACTCTTTCATCCTTGCCATGGATCTGATCCTTGACAGCAGTCAGTCTGTCAAAAATCTCCTTGTTGGAAAGATCAGACGGATCTTCTCTGAGATAGTCTTCAACGTGTTCCTCTTCTTCCAGCATCTTGACACTGAAATCAGCTGAAACGATCTTATCCAGCTTGACAGCCTTTTTCACTGTCGCAGCCTTGAGATCTCTGATATCATTGCAGGAATACTCGGAATAACGTCCGTCCTTGTAGACCTTGATGACAAAACCGCATTCGTTGTCGACATCATCTTGCGAATTGATACGTGTCGATACGCTGATCTGCCTGGTATTGACGAATGCGCCTAAAACAGAAACATAGTCATAGCTCTTTGAAAGTTCTTTGACCAGCTTCCTGGCATCAGGGATCCTTGATTTTAAGAATTTATCTAACATTATGCCCCTCCTTTGTTTTTCTCCTCTTCATATAACATAGCCTCTTCCCATTTCTCTTCCAAGGCATGGATCTGGTTGTGGATCTCATCGATCTCCTCATCCAGCTCTCTCATTTTCTGCATATCCTGATAATATTCCGGCTGATATCTCATAGCCCTTTTATCTTCCAGGATATCTTCCATCAGGGAGATCTCGTTCTCCAGCCTCTTGAGATTGTATTTTGGCTTCTGTTTCAGTTCCTTTAAAGGCTTTTCTTCCTTGACGACCTTTTCCTTTGTGATCTCTTCCTTGACCTTGGTATCGATGTAATCCTTATATCCATCCGGATAATAAGTCACCTTATCTTCATCGATCACCAGGCAGGAAGTCGCGATCTTCTTGATGAAATATCTGTCGTGGGAAACAAACAGGATCGTTCCATCATATTCATTTAGTGAATTCTCCAACGCTTCCTTGGATACGATATCCAGATGGTTAGTCGGCTCATCCAGTATGAGGAAGTTAGCCTTCTTCAACATCAGCTTGGCAAGCGATAATCTCACCTTTTCGCCACCTGACAAAACATTGACTTCTTTGAACACTTCATCTGCCGTGAACAGGAACGCACCTAATACGGAACGCACCTTGTACATATCGAGATCGGGATGCTCGTTCCACAGTTCTTCCAGTACCGTATTCCCGCTGTGGAAATCCGCCAGATTCTGATCAAAATATCCGATCTGGATCTGATGCCCCAACATCATATAGCCATCAAGCGGTTCGACTTCGCCAATGATCGACTTCAGCAGTGTCGATTTTCCGGTACCGTTATCGCCCATGACACAGATCCTCTCACCTCGCTTGATCTCAAGTGTGACTTCCGCAAGCGGTCTGTCATATCCGACCTTGAAGTGATCCAGAGATAATACATTCTTTCCGCCTCTGACACCACAGACGAATTTTGCCTTGAAAGCTTTTGTATCAGCCTTTTTCGGATCCTCGATCCTCTCCATCCTCTCCAGATACTTGATCTTGGATTGGGCAAAGGCTGCCTTATTCTTCTTATAACGGAACTTTTCGATCAGTTCCTCCAGACGTTTGATATCTTTCTGTTGTCTCTTATAGGCAGATTCCTGTCTGGCAAAATCATTCTTCTTCTGTTCAACGAAAGAAGAATAGTTACCCGCATAGCGCTTGATGCTTCCATATTCCAGTTCATATACGACATTGGCGATATGATCGATGAATGTACGGTCATGGGATACGATGATCATCGCCTTCTTGTATTTGGCGAGATAATTCTCCAGCCATTCGATCGTCGAAAGATCCAGGTGGTTTGTCGGCTCATCCAATAACAAGAGATCCGGCTTTGAAAGTAACAGTCCCGCAAAAGCGATCTTCGTCTTTTCTCCTCCCGAGAAAGAAGAGACCTTACGATCGAGATCCTCCTCGCTGAAACCAAAACCGTTCAATACACTTAACATCTCCCCATAATAGGTGTAACCGCCCTGATATTTATATTCTTCTTCCAGGCTGGAATATCTTTCGATCAGCTTTTCACTGTGATCATTCTTCATTGCTTCAGAGAGTTCTTCCATCTGCTTTTCCATATGTTTGAGATCCGCAAAGACGTGATCGAAGACTTCCCTGATCGTTTCTTCAGATTGCGATAAAGCGTTCTGTTTCAGATAAGAGATGACGGTCTTATTCGATTTGATGACCTGACCGCTGCTCAGATCACATTCACCGGTAAGCACTTTTAAAAGAGTGGTCTTGCCACTCCCGTTTCGGCCTACCAGAGCGATCCTTTCGTTCTCGTTTACGGTAAAGTCGATATGTTCGAATACATCATTGGTACCGAAAAATACGGTACCATCACTTATCTGTACGATCATATATTAATAAATCAGATTCTTAGGTGTACGCGGATAAGGCAGAACATCTCTGATGTTTTCCATACCCGTCAGATACATGACCATCCTTTCAAAACCCAGACCGAAGCCGGCATGCTTGCAGCCGCCGAATCTTCTTGTATCCAGGTACCACTGATAGGAGTCGATATCCATATTCAGTTCTTTCATCCTTGCTTCAAGGACATCCAGTCTTTCTTCTCTTTGCGAACCGCCGACCAGTTCACCAACATGCGGAACAAGCAAGTCGCATGCCGCAACCGTCTTGCCGTCATCGTTCTGTCTCATATAGAATGCCTTGATCTCTTTTGGATAATCGATCAGGAAGACAGGACCCTTGACGACCTGTTCGCAGAGATATCTTTCATGTTCGGTATTGAGGTCCATGCCCCATGATACTTTATTTTCAAATTCTACCGGAGCTTTCAGAAGGATATCGATCGCTTCCGTATATGGCATCCTTCTGAAGTTTGAGTTATAGACATGATCCAGTCTCTCCAAGAGAGTCTTGTCGATCATGGAGTTGAAGAACTTCATCTCTTCCGGACATTCTCTTCTGACATAGTCGATGCAATACTTGACCATGTCCTCGATCAGCTGCATATCATCCTCAAGATCCGCAAAAGCGATCTCCGGTTCGATCATCCAGAACTCGGACGCATGCGTCTTGGTATTGGAGTTTTCGGAACGGAATGTCGGACCGAATGTATAGACATCTCTGAAAGCCATCGCAAAAGCTTCAACATGAAGCTGTCCTGACAGAGTCAGAGAAGCGTGTTTTCCAAAGAAGTCTTCTTCATATTTGTTGTCTTCTCTTGTCGTAACAGTAAACATACCGCCGGCACCTTCCGCATCGTTTCCGGTGATGATCGGCGTATGGACATAGACGAATCCCTGATTCTGGAAGAATTCATGGATCGCCATAGCCAGAGCCGATCTGACTCTGAAGACGGCCATGAATGTATTCGTACGAGGACGCAGATGAGGGATCTCTCTGAGATACTCGAACGTATGTCTCTTCTTCTGCAGAGGATATGTCTCATCGGAGTTTCCTTCCACTTCGATCGAAGTCGCCTGGATCTCAAACGGCTGTTTGTTGTCAGGAGTTGAAACGAACTTACCGATGACATAGATCGAAGATCCCGTCAGCAGATGGGAAACTTCGGAATGATTCTCGAGGTTAGGACCGTAGACGATCTGAATATTGCGGAAATAAGTTCCGTCATTGAGCTCGATAAAACCGACCTGACCGTTGTCACGATTCGTTCTGACCCAGCCTTCAACTGAGATATACTCCAGCTGATCCAGTTCCATCTGGCTGGCACTGACTGCCATTTCATACAGTTCTCTTGCGAAATATAAATCCATATACAATCCCCCTAAATCATTTATTCAATGAGTTTACTTCAAATACAAGTTCTTCAATGACGGATACCACATCGACATCCGTCTTGATCATACCCTCAGGCAGCACGAAGTGTTCCCTGGTAAAATTGACGATCCCTTTCACTCCCAGATCATGGAGTTCGTTGACGATCTCTTGTGCACCCTGCGGGATACAAAGGATCGCGATCTCACAACCTGCCGGGATCTTATCTTTCAGTTTTGAAATATGGTAAACCGGCACATTGACCTTGTCTTCCTTATTCCTTTTATCAGCCTGAATATCAAAGGCACATACGATCTCTCCGGCAACATGATTCCAGTTATTGTAGTTCAAGATCGCCTTCCCTAATCTTCCGACACCGATCAGGATCATATCCCCATCGTAGTCTTCCCCAAGCTGTTTGGCAAAGATATTGATCAGTTCATCGACATCATAGCCATAACCCTGTTTTCCCAACTGTCCGATCAGAGAAAAATCATGGCGGATCGTCGTTGCCTTGATGTCCACATATTCCGATAACTCCGTTGAGCGGATGCGCTTGGTCCCGCTTTGGGAAAGCTTGCGCAAAGCCTTGAGATAGACCGGAAATCTTTTTAATGTCGCTTTTGATATTTCTGCCATAACAACAAAATTTTAATCCATTTTTATCAATTTGTGAATAATTTGATAATTTTTCACTAATCTTCGATCGACATTGAAGACATGCTGGAAGCATCCAGGGAAACGAATTTCCCGGCTTTGAGATAATGCAAAGCAGCGCATGCGATCATCAAAGCGTTGTCCGTACAATACTTCAATGGCGGTAATATCAGATCCTTATCAGAGAAATTCTCTTTCATCAGCTCTCTTAATCTGGAGTTAGCCGCAACACCGCCTGCCAGTACCAGTGACTTACAAGGATATTCTTCCAACGCCTTCTTCGTCTTATTGATCAGAGAATTCAATGCAACTTCCTGGAAATCATAAGCCAGGTCATTGTTGTTGATCTGATTGCCGGCAGCTTCTTCCTTTTTCACAGTCTGAAGTACCGCATTCTTTAATCCAGAGAAGGAGAAGTTATAACCATCTACTTTTGGAGTCGGTAACTGATAGTGATGTTGTCCTTCCTTTGCCAGTCTGTCGATTACAGGGCCGCCCGGATAGGCTTCCTTCATCAGCCTTGCGACTTTATCGTAAGCTTCACCGATCGCATCATCCAATGTCGTACCGATGATCTTGAATGTCTGATCATCTTCGATATAGACCAGTTCGGTATGACCGCCGCTGACCACCAGCGCCATCATCGGATAAGATAACGGTTTGATCATTTCATTGATAAAGATATGGCCTTTCAGATGATGAACGCCGATCAGAGGCTTGTCATAGAAGAAAGCCAATGATTTGGCAGCAGTTGCCCCGACATGCAAGGAACCGATGAGACCCGGGCCGATCGTATAAGCAACTGCATCGATATCATCCATAGTAAGATGAGCCTGTTTGATGGCTTCGTTTACGATCGTTGAGATCTGTTCCACATGCATCCTGGATGCGATCTCCGGAATGACACCGCCGAATCTTGCGTGAACATCGATCTGGGATGTCACGACAGAGGAATAGACATTGAGATCCTCGTCAATGATCGCACAAGCTGTCTCATCGCAACTTGATTCGATCGCCAAAACCTTTTTCGGCTGCTCAATGCCGATCAGTCCCAATATCATATCAAAGGCATCATCACCGTTTTCATAATATCTCTTCCTGGTACGCACTGTTTCAAAGCCATAACCTTCATACAGATTCAATGCTTCTTTATTATTCACATTGACTTCCAGATGCATGAACTCGCATCCCTTTGAAGAAGCAATGCCGATCAGATGTTTCAACATCTTCTTGCCATAACCCTGATTCCTTTTATCCGGCCTGACAGCGATCTTTGTCAGATCACAGTTTTCAAACATATACCATAAGTCGCCATAAGAAACGACTTGTCCGTCTACTACATCGATATAGAGTTCACTCAGATCGTTGTTTGCGATCTCCGAAAGAAAATTCTTCCTGCTCCAGGGTTTTTCAAATGAACTGTTTTCGATCTCGATGACCTGATCAAGATATTCTTCTTTCAATAATACGATCATCTGTAGTAACTCTCACTTTCTTTCAGATATTTCGGTTCAAGATACGCGATATTCTCTACCTTCTCCCAATAAAGTCTCGTCTTTAAGAACGCCTCGGCAATATCGCCATAGTCATTCTCTTTGCCAACTAGAGCACCATCGCCAACAACGGTAAAGTCTTTTACATCGACATCCTTGATCTCGATCGCCTGGTCTTCCATGATGACCTGTTCCTTATTATATATACCGCAATAGACCCTGCTTGCCCTGGCATCCATGATGACCATACAGTTTTCTCTGTTCGCTGCATAAAGCCTCAAAGTTGAGATCTTGTAGACATTACAAGGTAATACTTCACCCATTACTTTTGCGATGCTCATTGCGATACGAACGCCGGTATAGGAACCAGGACCTTCCGAAATGCAGATCGCATCGATCGATCTCTTATCTCTTCCTGAATTAGTGAACACCTGTTCCAAAGCAGAAAAGACTTCCTCGGATTGTTTCTTGAAACACTCTTTTGAATAGGAAGAAAGGATCTGATCATCCTCGATCAGAGCACATGTCAGATATTTATAAGCTGTGTCGATACATAGTGTCAACATGTCATCTCCATCTCCTCAATAATCTTTTTATATTTCTCGCCATGACAGATGAAATCGATCTGTCGGCTGTCATCATCGATATAGGTAAATAAAACTTCAATATAATCTTCCGGCAGCTGCTGTGCATAATATTCAGGCCATTCCACCACCATGATCCCTTCTTCTTCATATTCCGAGATACCAAGATCATAGTCATTTCCTTCCAATCGGTAGGCATCGATGTGATACAAAGGAAGATCTCCATGATAGATCTTCAAAATCGTAAAGGTAGGTGAATTGATGACCTGTCTGATATTCAAAGCTTCACCAATACCTTTGGTAAAAGTGGTCTTGCCTCCCGCAAGATCTCCCTTTAAGGCAACAGTCGTTCCCTTTTCCAGTAATGAACCCAGTTTCTTTCCGAGTTCTATCGTTTCTTTTTCATTTCTTGTGATCATAGCCTATTCTAGTTTAACTCATTTTCAATAAAAAAACCTCTACTAAGTAGAGGTTTTTAACCGGCAACGTGCTTGATTCACCGAAAGGCTATGCTCGCCGATGAAGTGCTTAACTTCTGGGTTCGAGATGGGACCAGGTGTGACCACTTCTCCATTGTCACCGGATCTGAGGATTTGTTCCCTCAAAACTAAATAACACAACAATCTCTATCGATAAGCGTTTTCTTACAATATCTTTATGATAAAATCCTCGACCTATTAGTATCAGTCAACTTAACGTATCACTACGCTTACATCTCTGACCTATCAACCTCGTAGTCTTCGAGGGGTCTTACTTCATCAAGTGAATGGGAAATCTCATCTTGGAGTCAGTTTCACGCTTAGATGCCTTCAGCGTTTATCTGATCCGGACTTAGCTACCCAGCTGTGCCACTGGCGTGACAACTGGTGCACCATAGGTCCGTCCATTCTGGTCCTCTCGTACTAAGAACAGCGCTCCTCAAATTTCCAACGCCCACAACAGATAGGGACCGAACTGTCTCACGACG
>JAFYHT010000015.1 GCA_017539025.1 Erysipelotrichaceae bacterium | reverse complement strand
TGGTATTTTTAGATATATATGAATACAGCCTGAATCAGAGTATCTGATGAAAATACACAGATAAACAAATAAAGGAGCAAAGTAATAAAAATGAAATGTAATCTGAAATGGATCAACATCTACAGCAATGAGACAGGTTATGTCGCTAAGGTTTCCAAGAAGGAAGGTCACTTCGTAAGCACTTATGATAAAGCTGATGCCAAGACATACGCTTCCGAAAAGACTGCCAGCAAAGAGATCGAACTGTTAGCTTCCATGGGTGAAGCAGACAACAACCGTTTCGAAATCGAAGAAGCTTAATGAAAGATCCTGAAATATCCCCTGGGGATATTTTTTTATGGTTCAATGAACCTAATTCAGAAAGAGGTATCAGGTTTATAAAGCGATACCTTTTTATTACAATGAAAAGAGAAAGGCGATAGGGTCTGTAAAGGTAGTATTTATGAACGATGATAGTGACTTCGGTTTACGTATAATCTCGAATCAGGTGAGATTCGGATCCGGCTTCAGGATCTTTAACGGGAAAAAGCAGTATTTCGCATGGCATGGATATCCGGATCGAAACGATGACTATTTTACAACAAGTGAAATCTCTGAAATCGAGTATGAAAGGATCAATGAAGAATATCCAGAAGAGATCTGTGCTAACAGAGAAGCTGCGGACGTGTTTCGGCAAAGATATGTTGACGGACATTTGACTATTCTTGAAGGATGGAACAGACTGCCGGATAAAACAAAGAAGGAAAACAGCGTTTCAGGCATCAGAGGTTTAAGCTGTATCTTTCCTGTTCCGGATATTCTGAAGACTGCAGGATATTATGTGAGTAAACTGGGATTTTCTGCTGTAGGATATCTGGATTGTGATGAACCGCATGTTTGTTTATACCGGGATAATGTGGAAATCATCCTGCTTAAGTCAGATAAAGAAAAAGTTCAGCCAAACAGAGAGCTTTATGGCTATGGATACGATGCTTATCTTTATACTGATGATCAGGAGAAACTGCAGAATAGTTTTCTATCCCGAGGAGTTAAGCTGGTTAGACCACTTAATATAACAGACTATCAGAACAGGGAATTCGTTATCGAGGATATCGATGGCAGATGGCTGGCGTTTGGTTTGAAACAATCTGTTAAACGATAAAGTCAGGTCTATATAGACGGTGCCATATAATTATGGACCGAAAGCAGATGTATTGTGCTGATGGGATCTTCTGAAACAGGCAGTCTGATTGCCTGTTTTTTTATTTTTTCACTTTTTAGCACTATATTGTTGACAGTGCTAAATGTTTGGCGTATATTATATTTAGCAATGGAGAGTCCAGAGTGCTAAAGGAGGTGGGTGTATGGCATTAACACAGAGAATGGTCGATATCCTGAAGGCGATCGTCGATGAATTTGTTTCTACGGCTGAGCCGGTTGGTTCCAAGACTCTGGTTGATAAATATGATCTTCCGTATTCAAGTGCGACGATCAGAAATGATATGGCTACCTTGGAGTCTCTGGGCTATCTGGAGAAGCCGCATACTTCTGCCGGTCGTATCCCTTCTAATAAAGGTTATCAGTATTATTGTGAGCATCTATTAAAGAAGGATATGGATGACGAGGTCAAATATGCTTTGGCGAATATCTTTGACCGCAGGAGTGCGAATATCGAGGATGCCATCAAGGAGTCCTGCAAGATCGTATCGGAAATGACCAATCTTGCGACCGGTATGTTGGGTCCCGATGCCAAAAACCAGACGTTAGAACACATCAAGGTCTTCCAGATCGATCCGAAGATCGCGGTATGTGTATTCATCACAAATACCGGTTATACCGAAAACAAGACGTTCAATTTCCAGGATGAGGTCACGATGCAGGATATCGAGACCTGTACGGATATATTGAATGACAGACTGAGAGGTACGCCGATCCAGGATCTTCCGGAGAGGCTGGAATCTTTAAAACCGGTATTGACCAAATCGGTACAGCGTTTCGAGATGTTATACAACGCATTTGCCGGAGCATTCGTGAAGTTTGCGTCTGACACATTATATTTCGATGGTACTTCCAATATGATGTATCAGCCGGAATATGCGGATATCGAAAAGCTGAAACAGCTGACGAAGTTCTTCGATGATTCAAGACTGTTCAGAAGTCTTGTAGACAAGCAGATGAGTGAGAATGAAGTCATTGCGGTCACTCCGAAGGGTACGGAACTGGTCTGGAAGGATGATATTGCGATCGTTTCTTCACAGATCAGGATCTCCGATAATCCTGATGAAAATGCACGTCTGATGGTCGTAGGACCAAGGAGGATGGAATATTCCCGTGTCGTCAATCTCCTGGATTTCATCTGTAAGGAGATCGAGGACATGTTCCACTAGAAAGGAGCTTTATGGCAGACAAGGATAAGAAAAAAGAGATCTTGGAAGAAGAGATCAAAGAAGAAGTAAAAGAAGACGAGATCGTGACAGAGCCTGCCGAAGAAGAGGAGATCGTTGAAGATATCAACGAGGAATCTGAAGAGGAAAAGCTCTTGAAGCAGATCGATAAACTGAAAAATGATTACGCAAGGGCCTATGCGGATACGGAGAATCTCAAAAAGAGATTGAACGCGGAAGCGGAAATGACCAGAAAATACAGGATCCAATCCTTTGCGAAGGAGATCCTTCCGGTCATTGATAATCTCGAGAGAGCTCTGGCGACAGAGGTCCATGAAAGCGATGAGAGTTTCAAAAAAGGAATTGAAATGACTTACAATCAGCTGATCAATGCCTTGAAAAATGAGGGTGTTGAAGAAATTGATTGTCTGAATCAGCCATTTGATCCAAATCTCGAACAGGCGATCATGCAGGAAAAGAGAGAGGATAGCGATTCAGGGATCGTCATTGAAATATTACAGAAAGGTTATAAATTAAAAGATCGTATCTTGAGACCGGCAATGGTCAAGATAAGCGAATAAGGAGGTAGAAATCATGAGCAAGATCATAGGTATTGACTTAGGTACAACAAACAGCTGCGTTTCCGTTATGGAAGGCAAGGATGTCAAAGTTATCACGAACCCGGAAGGAAACAGAACGACTCCTTCAGTAGTTGCGTTCAAAGACGGTGAGATCGTCGTCGGCGATGCTGCAAAAAGACAGGTCGTCACAAATAAGGATTCCGTTTCTTCTATCAAGAGACTGATGGGTTCTACACAGAAGGTCCATGTCAACAACAAGGACTACACTCCGCAGGAGATTTCGGCAATGATCTTACAGTATATGAAGAAATATGCCGAGGATTATCTGGGTGAACCGGTCAACAAAGCAGTTATCACTGTTCCGGCTTACTTCAACGATGCACAGCGTCAGGCTACAAAGGATGCCGGCAAGATCGCTGGTTTCGAAGTAGAACGTATCATCAACGAACCGACAGCTGCAGCATTGGCTTTCGGTATCGATAAGACCGATAAGGAACAGAAAGTATTGGTATTCGACTTAGGCGGCGGTACATTCGATGTTTCCATCCTGGATCTGGCTGATGGCACATTCGAAGTTCTGGCAACTGCCGGTGATAACCATTTAGGCGGTGATGACTTCGATAACGTCATCGTTGACTGGATGGCTGATGAATTCAAGAAAGCACATCACGGCATTGACCTGAAGGCTGACCGTATGTCTTTACAGAGATTAAAGGAAGCTGCTGAAAAGGCAAAGAAGGATCTGAGCTCCATGGTCCAGACCCACATTTCACTGCCGTTTATTTCCGCTGATGAATCAGGTCCTTTACATCTGGATATGGATCTGACAAGAGCGAATTTCGATAAGATGACCAAGTTCCTGGTCGACAGGACAGTCGGTCCGGTCAGACAGGCGTTGAAGGATTCCGGTCTGAACCCGAGCGACATCGATGAAGTATTGCTGGTAGGTGGTTCTACAAGAATGATCTCTGTCCAGGAAGCTGTCAAGGCAGAACTGGGTAAAGAGCCGAACCGTTCCGTTAACCCGGATGAAGTCGTTGCGATGGGTGCAGCGATCCAGGGCGGTATCTTAACAGGCAACAACCCGAACGATGTATTGTTACTGGATGTCACACCGTTATCACTTGGTATCGAAACATTAGGCGGTGTCATGACAGTATTGATCCCGAGAAATACAACGATCCCGACTCAGAAGTCACAGATCTTCTCAACTGCTGCCGACAATCAGCCGGCTGTCGATATCCATGTATTGCAGGGTGAAAGACCGATGGCTGCCGACAACAAGACTCTGGGCAACTTCCAGCTGACCGGCATTGCGCCAGCCAGAAGAGGTATCCCTCAGATCGAAGTCACATTCGACATCGATGTCAACGGTATCGTTCATGTATCTGCATTAGATAAGGGTACGAACAAGAAACAGGAGATCACGATCACCAATTCTTCCGGTCTGTCTGATGAAGAGATCGACAAGATGGTCAGAGAGGCTGAGGAAAACAAGGCTGCCGATGACAAGAGAAGAGAAGAGATCGAATTAAGGAACAAGGCTGAAAGCTTCATCGCTCAGATCGACTAGCAGCTGGAAACAGAAAATGCGAATGTCACTGAAGATCAGAAGAAGCAGGTCAAGGAATTAAGAGATGAACTTCAGACAATGATCGACAACAACGATTACGATCATCTCAAGAGCAAGCTCGATGAACTCGAGAAGGCTGCTCAGGCAATGGCTGAGGCAATGTATCAGCAGCAGGCAAACGGCCAGCAGGCTTATGGAAATGCCGGCGGTTTCGACCAGAATGCATACAATAACAACAACAGCGCTCCGAACAACGATGATGTCGTAGACGCTGATTTCAAGACAAAGTAATCAATTGAATAATAAGTAGTATTTGTATAAAGAAAGGGAGGTATTATGGCTGACAAACGCGATTACTATGAGATCTTAGGGATCTCTAAGGGTGCCAGTGAAGATGAGATCAAAAAAGCTTATCGTAAGTTGGCTAAACAATATCACCCGGATGTGAACAAGGCTCCGGATGCCGAGGCAAAATTCAAGGAG
The DNA here is from genome assembly GCA_017539025.1 of Erysipelotrichaceae bacterium. Lineage (GTDB taxonomy): Bacteria > Bacillota_I > Bacilli_A > Erysipelotrichales > Erysipelotrichaceae > Colivicinus. The sequence goes on along the minus strand of JAFYHT010000015.1, from coordinate 10,845 downwards.
ATCAATGAGGCTTATGAAGTCTTATCCGATCCCCAGAAGAAGGCAACGTATGATCAGTTCGGTCATGCGGGCATGGATGGTTTTGCGGGCGGCGGCTATTCTTCGGGCTTTGGCGGAATGAATATGGATGATCTCGGAGATATCTTCTCAGACTTCTTCTCAGGAATGGGAGGATTCTCCGGATTCAATTTCGGCGGCAATACTTCTTCCAGAAGGAATGGTCCGATCAAAGGTGACAACCGTTATATGTCACTGGATATCGATTTCCTGGATGCGGTACATGGCGTTGACAAGATGATCAATCTGAGTGTCGACAAGATGTGTACGTATTGTGATGGCAGCGGTGCTGCTTCCAAATCGGATATCGAGACATGTCCGACATGTCGTGGATCGGGAAGAGTCGTCAGACAATCCCGTACCCCATTCGGCGTCGTACAGCAGCAGTCTGTCTGTCCGGATTGTAACGGTACAGGTAAACATGTCAAGAAGATCTGTCCTCATTGCGGTGGCAAGGGCTACAATAGCGTAAAGGAACAGGTCGAAGTGACGATTCCTGCGGGTATCTCTTCCGGTCAGCAGGTCAGACTGGCAGGCTATGGCTTAAGAGGTGAAAACGGAGGTCCGAATGGTGACTTATACATCGAAGTCAGAGTCAGACCGCACAAGTATTTCCGCAGAGACGGCAACAACATCCATATCGCTGTGCCGATCTCGGCAGTCGATGCGACACTTGGCACGACAGTTGATGTGCCAACGGCCTATGGCGATGTTGAACTCTCTATCCCGGCTGGAACACAGCCTGGACAGCAGCTCAGGATCAAGGGCTATGGCATCAAGGATCTTCGTACCAAGAATGTCGGTGATCAGTATGTGGAAGTACAGATCGAGATCCCGAAGAAACTGACAAGAGAAGAAAAAGAGCTCTATGAAAAGCTCACGAACCGCAAGAAAGAAAGCGTGTTCGATAAATTCAAGAAGACATTTAAGTAGGGTAACACCTACTTAAATAAATGACTTTGATTAGCACTCTGAATGTAAAAGTGCTAAAGGAGGTAAGGATATGAATCCCGAACTGATGACTGAAAAACTGCAGGAGATACTGATGAGAGCCCTGAGTATCGCTCAGGAGAATCACAATCCCGAGTTGAGTTGCGAACACATGATGGCGGCATTCTTAAATGAAGATGACATCGTCGAGATGTTGAAAAGCTTCAGGACCGATGTCAATAAACTGATCGCCATCAATGATCAGTATCTGTCAAAGCTGCCGACTTCCGATTCTGTGGAAAATCCAAGTCTTAACAGATATCTGGTCAACGCCTATAACGAGGCTTTGAACAAATCAAAGCAGAGAAAAGACAAGTATATTTCAATGTTCGATATGTTTATCGCAACATTGTTTTCCAATTCCTCAGTCTGTGAAGAGATGAGGAAATACTGCGGGTTCTCCCGCAATGATATCGAAGACAAGTATTCGATGGAAAGGGGTGCAACGATGATCAACAATAAAGAAGATGAAAACAATCTCAATCCTTTGAAGAAATACGGAAGGAATCTGGTGGAAGATGTCCGTAAAGGTAAGATCGATCCGGTCATCGGCAGAGATGATGAGATCAGAAGGGTCATTGAGATCCTTTCCCGTAAGACCAAGAACAATCCTGTCCTGATCGGTGAACCGGGTGTCGGTAAGACAGCCATTGTCGAAGGACTGGCCTGGAGGATCTTCAACAATGATGTCCCTTTGGGATTGAAAGACAAGGATCTGATCGAACTGGATATGGGTTCTCTGATCGCCGGTGCGAAGTATCGTGGTGAATTCGAAGAAAGACTCAAGGCCGTATTGAAGGAGATCGAGAATGCGGATGGAAAGATCATCCTGTTCATCGATGAGATCCACAATCTGGTCGGTGCCGGCAAGAGCGAAGGTGCCATGGATGCGGCCAACTTATTAAAACCGATGTTGGCAAGAGGCGAACTGAGATGTATCGGTGCGACCACTTTTGATGAATATAGAAAATATATCGAAAAGGATTCCGCTCTGGAAAGAAGGTTCCAGAAAGTTTCTGTCGATGAACCGAGCGTTGAAGATACGGTTTCCATATTGAGAGGTCTGAAGGATCGTTTTGAAGCCCATCACGGTGTCAAGATCAAGGACGATGCGATCATTGCGGCAGCAACTTTGTCCAACCGTTATATCTCCGATCGTTTCCTGCCGGATAAGGCGATCGATCTGATCGATGAAGCTTGCGCTTCTACCCGTGTCGAGATGGATTCCAAGCCGGCAGCTCTCGATGAACTTTCCAGAAAGATCGATACCTTGGAGATCGAAAAGGTCTCTCTGAAGAAAGAGGGAGAAGATGAAAAGGCATTAAAGCGTCTGGAAGAACTGGATAAGGACCTGGAACAATTAAAGGAAAAGAAAGCTGTCCTCGATGCCAGATGGCTCAAGGAAAAGGATGATCTGTCCAAGATCAAGCAGATCAAGGAAGAGCTGGAAAGAGCGAAACTTGAAATGTCTGATGCGCAAAACAACGCAGATTACGAGAAAGCTTCCAAGCTACAGTATGAGACGATCCCTTCATTAGAGAAGAAGATGAATGAACTCTCTGTTGAAGATGAGGATCGCATGTTGTCGGAGGTCGTCGATGAACAGTCTATCGCCAAAGTCGTTGCGAAGTGGACACATATCGATGTCTCCAAGCTGATGTCTTCAGAAAGAGAAAAGCTCCTTCATTTAAAGGATCAGTTATCTCTAAGAGTCGTCGGCCAGGATGAAGCACTGGACCTTGTTTCCGATGCGATATTGAGGTCTAAGGCTCAAGTCTCCGATACCAACAGGCCGATCGGTTCCTTCATGTTTTTGGGTCCGACCGGTGTAGGTAAGACGGAAGTTGCCAAGGCTCTGGCGGAGCAGCTGTTTGATGATGAATCCAAGATCGTCAGGATCGATATGTCCGAATACATGGAGAAGTTTTCCGTTTCCAGACTGATCGGTGCTCCTCCGGGATATGTTGGTTATGAAGAGGGTGGCCAGCTGACAGAGGCTGTCAGAAGAAAACCATATTCGATCGTCTTACTGGATGAGATCGAAAAGGCTCATCCGGATGTCTTCAATATCCTGCTTCAGATACTGGATGATGGAAGGATCACGGATTCCAAGGGTGTGACTGTCGATTTCAAGAACACGATCATCATCATGACTTCCAATCTGGGTTCTGAATTCGCTTTTGAAAAAGATAATGAGAAAAAGAGAAAGCAGTATGAAGAGATCGTCAAGATGACATTCAAACCGGAATTCATCAACAGGGTCGATGAGATCATCATCTTCAATCCTCTGGATAAGGATATGATCGTCAAGGTCGCTGAGAAGTTCCTGAACATCCTGAAGAAGAGACTGAAGGAATCGGATATTGAACTGGAAGTTTCCGATGCTGCAATGGCTAAGATCGTGGAATGCGGTTTTGATGAGACTTATGGCGCAAGGCCGATGAAAAGACACATTCAGCGTGCGATCGAATCTCTGGTCGCGAAATTCTTACTGGAGAATTACGATACCAGAAAGATCCTGGTGGATGTGGAAAATGATAATTATGTCGTAAGAAGGATGGATTAATTTCCATCCTTTTTTCGATAAAAAAAGAACTCTTTTGAGTCCTTATTCCGTCTTATTTACTTGTGATTAAATCTTGCTGACGTTAGCTGCCTGCGGGCCTTTTGGACCGTCATTCACATCGTATTCTACAGCCTGACCTTCATCAAGAGTCTTGAATCCGTCGACTTGAATCGCTGAGAAATGTACGAATACTTCTTTGCCGTCATCTCCGGTGATAAAGCCATAACCCTTAGCGGCGTTGAACCACTTAACCTTACCTGTCATAAATCCCCTTTACTAGCAAAAAATCTATATGCAATTTAATTGTAAAACAATTCAAGATTTGTTTTCAATTTATTTTCAGAAAAAAAGTACCGGATAGGATATTTTTGTACCTTGAAGTACCTTTATTTTCACAGGGTGAGAAAGGCATATGGGTGGTAGAATAGAATCAGAAAGAAGAGAAAGACAATGAAATATCCTGAGTTTTTAAAAGAGAATGATCTGATCGGAATCTGCGCACCAAGCGCAGGAGTCGGAAGGAAGCTTGAGGCTTATGAAGAATCCAAGGAAGTATTGAAACAAAGAGGCTACCGAGTAAAGGAAACAGCTTCTGTCGTGAGAAACAATGTGCGATCAACGTCCGCAAGAAAAAGAGGGAAGGAACTCGATGAACTGATCTGTGATAAGGATGTCAAGATGGTGCTTTGTGCAGCCGGAGGAGACTTCATGCTGGAGATGGTGCCATACATCGATTTTGAAAACATCAGAGAAAATCCGAAGTGGCTCTGCGGCGCTTCCGATCCGACCAATCTGCTGTTTACAGTGACGACGATGCTTGATATCGCGACGTTCTATGGATGTAATGGTGCCGGTTTTACTTATGAGAAGTACAAGCCGCAGGATGTCTTCTTTGATTTTGTAAAAGGAAAGATCAGGACCCAGAATTCCTATAAGAAATTCAATTCTTTCCTGAATACGATCAATGATATCAAAGACTATCAGGAAGTGAAATGGATCGCAAAGCAGGATATGCATATCAAGGGAAGATGCATCGGTGGCTGTCTTGAGGTCATCGACAAACTGATCGGTACCAGATTTGATCATACGAATGAATTCATTGAACGTTATAAGGACGATGGTATCGTATGGTATCTGGATATCTTCAACAAGTCTTCCTATGAATTCTATCTGTCATTGCTGCAATATAAAAATGCCGGATGGTTCGATCGCTGCAATGGCGTGCTGATCGGCAGACCGGCATTCCCGAATGTGGAAGATAAGAAACTGGATTACATCAAGGCAGCTGATAAGGCTTTGGGAAAGATCCCTCATATCTGTGAGATGGATATCGGTCATACCGATCCGGCGATGACAATGATCAACGGCGCATTGATCGATGTGGTCTATGGAGATGGAAAGGGAAAGATCTCATTCAAATTAAAATAGGACTGAAGTAAGTCCTATTTTTGATTGATGTAAGTGACCAGGTCGTTGTAGAAGTCCTGGACATCGCTTTTCTTGGTTGCCCAGGAACAGACGAATCTGGTGATCGTGTGATCCTTATCGTAGGCTCCCCATTCAATGATCTTGTAGTTGGCTCTGATCTTGTCTAAGAGCCTGTTTTCAATGACCGGGAAGATCTGGTTGGTAGGGGAATCGTCGTACATCGGGATGGAGAACTGTGTGAAGATGTACTTGATGGCCTGTGCCATGATGTTGGCATTTCTTGCGTTATCAAGATATGTGTTGTCTTCAAACAGTGAGAGGAACTGTGTTCCGATGATCCTTCCTTTTGCCAGCATCGCGCAGTGCTGTTTCATCAGGTAGCGGAAGTCCGGCTTGAGTTCATCGTTTTTGATGACCATCGCTTCACCAAGCAAAGCACCGTTTTTCGTTCCGCCGATATAGAACATATCCGTCAGATCACAGATATCCTTGAAGTTGAGATCATTGCCGGTTGCGACCAATGCGTTGCCAAGTCTTGCGCCGTCCATATAGAGGTAAAGGCCGAGTTCTTTACAGGTATCATAGATCGCCGTGAGTTCTTCCTTGCGGTAGATCGTTCCCATTTCCGTCGCATTGGAAATGAAGACCATCTTCGGTTTGACCATGTGTTCATCTGTATGGGCGAGCCATACTTTTCTGATCTCTTCCGGCAGGATCTTGCCATATCTGCCTCTGACGGTGAGGATCTTGTGTCCGGTCGCTTCTACGGCACCGGTCTCATGAGTGTTGATGTGTCCTGATTCGACGCAGATCACCGCTTCATGTGCTTTCAACATGGAGATCGCGATGACGTTGCATGGGGTACCGCCGGTTACGAAATGAACATCGACATCGTCGTGTTCGAGTTTCTTCTTGATGACGTTGGCTGCTGTTTCGCAAAACACATCGGCACCATAGCCATCAGTCTGAATGTTGTTGGTCTGGATGAGAGCACTGAGTACTTTCGGGCAGGCTCCTTCGGAATAATCGTTGGCAAATGAATACATAATGGTCAACCTCTATAACATATTTATCAATATTATAACAAGCGAATGCCTTTTCTATCGCGGTATATTTTCTTTTCTTTTTCAAGACGGCTGAGCAGTCTTGATAATGCTTCTCTTGAAATGTAGAGATCTTTTGAAAGATCGGAAACGGAAGAGTAGGAGATCTCTTCATGATGGTCATGCATATAACAGAAGAATCTTGCTTCAGCGGAGTCTTGTGAAAGCAGACGGATCCTTGAATTGAGCTGCTTGCCCTGGTCGGATTGTATCCTGAGGTACTCGATCATAAAACTCTGATTTTCTTTCAGGATGGATGTCAGTTCTTCCTTGTGGATGATGGCGATCTGACAGTCTGTTTCGGCAATGATATTTCCTTTGTAGTAAGGATCGGAAGAGAAGATCAGGTTGTTTCCGAAGATGGAATCTTTCTTTAAGCGGTTGTATACCATTTCCGTCCCATCCTGCAGATAGGAGATGATGGCGACCTGTCCTTCCAGGATGATGCCGACTTCGTTGCATCGATCATCTTCACGAAAAAGGGTTTCTCCTTTACGCAGTTTTCTGATGACACAGAGGTCTTTTTCTTCGTTTTTCAGTAAATCGGTAATATTCATGATATCGTGATCCAAATCACATTATTATTTACTTATATTATATATAATTCTTTCTGTGAGGTATGAAAAAATGAAAAAATTATTCACATTATTAATGATATTGTTACTCTTATGCGGATGTGGAACATCCAAGAAAGAAGAAACTCCTGTTGAGGAGACTCCTGTTGAAGAAACCGTTGATCTTTCTTCTTTGACGATCGTCACACCAAAGGGTGCTCCGGTACTGGCTTTCTATGATCAGATCTCCAATGAAAACTACAGCAGAGTGACTGCTGATGCGATCTCCGCTTTATGGAGCGGTGATGCTTCTCCGGATGTACTGGTCGTCGATCTGACAAGCGGTATCAAGGCGATTGGCAACGGTGCGGAATATAAACTGGCTGCCATCATCACTTTTGGCAACTTCTATCTGTCAAGCACAGGAAACGATGAAGATGAAACGATGGATGCCGACGATAAGATCGTCTTATTCGGAAATGAAAACATGCTTCCAAGCAAGATCTGGCATTATCTCTATGGTGCTGATTATGATGAGAGCCTGATCTATGAAGCGGATGCGCAAACTGCTGCAGCAGCTTTGGCTTCGGGCAAGGCTTCTGATGGAACGGATGTCGATTATGTCTTTTTGGCACAGCCTGCTTTATTTGCGGCCATGAAGAAAAATGAGAATGCCAAGCTGTTTGCGGATATTCAGGAAGTCTATAAAAACAAGTCCGGTCTGGATATGATCCAGGCTGCTGTCTTCCTCAAGAATACTGTCGATGAGGCAACAGGCAATGCGTTCTTGCAGAATCTGAGCAATTCCATCTCAGCTGCGATCGCTGATCCTTCTCTTGCGGAGGAAGGTCTTGGCGTCTATACTGGTGATGAAGCGACTGCTCAATACGGTTTCAATCCGACAGTAGTCGTCAACGTCTTCAAACAGAAGAATGCGTTAGGAAACAATGCGATGGGTCTGGGTTACGCAAAGGCGATCGATATCAAGTCCGATATCGATGCATTCCTGTCCATCTTTGGTATCGATGAAACAGCTGAAGAGATCTACTTCAGATAAAAATATCGTCTTTATCTTAGGAATTGCATTACTTGCCGCTATGTGGCAAGTTTTCTCATTATATATCGGCAAACAGACGATGGTCTTCCCGGGACCGGTGGAGTCCTTCCGTTATGCGTTCATGCTGCTAGGAAGGGAATATACCTGGAAGTGCATCTTTGCGACGATGTATCGGATGTTGAAGGGCTTTGGGATCTCTTTGATCCTGGGCTTGTTATTTGGTATTTTAAGCGGCAATTATCCTTTCTTTGAACAGCTGTTCAGACCTTCGATCATCGCTTTGAGAGCGATCCCGACGGCTTCCCTGGTATATCTGTTCATCGTCCTGGCAGGTTTTAAGAATGCACCGGTCTATCTTGTGGTACTGATCTCTTTCCCGATCATCTATGAAGGCGTACTAGGAGGGATCAGGAATATCTCGGCTTCGATAGTCAATGCGATGAAGGTGGATGGTGCTTCTTTTTTCAGAAGCAGTTTCCGCATCAAGCTTCCTCTGGCAATGCCTTATATCATCGTTGCGATGACGACGAGTTTTTCTCTCTGTTTCAAGATCGAGATCATGGCAGAGGTCATTACGGGTGCTTCCAATGCCGGCTTGGGTTCGGCGATCTTAGGCATGCGTTCTTCCGATCCGACCAATATGGTACCGATATTCGGTTATTCTCTGATCGCTGTGGCGTTGATGTTGCTGATAGATTATCTGACCGGTATCATTCAGGATAAAATCAAGTTCAATTAGTTTATAATATTACTGATGGCAAAAAGAAGAAAGATCAATAAAAATTCTGTGATCATCATCGCGGTGCTGCTCTTACTGATTGCGGCTGTTTTGACATTCCTGCTTGTGAATTTCAAATTCATGGGAAAGAAGTCGATCCATGAGGATGCCAAGAAGTATGAGACAAGGCATTGTCTGGCATTCTATCCCGATTCAAGACAGGGTTACTTATTTGCGAAAGACATATGCAAGGGCGTGAAGGATGATTCGATCCATGACTATACGCTTGTGCCTTATGGCGATTATTATCTCGTCAATTACGGCAAGGATAAGAAGTATTTCGCTGATCAGAATTTCGATCCCGTTGAGATCAAGGATGTTTCTGAAAAGGGCAGACAGATCGTTCTGGATTATCTGCGCTATACTTTCAAGAAGGAAGATCCTGACAAGTACTACGATGTCTCTTTCCTGAAGCAGCTACAGCTGAAGAATATCGATTTTGAAAATGTCACTTATCAGATCGCCGATGAAAATGTTGAAGTCTATATTCCGCAATATGAAAAGACAGTCCTGATCCCTTTGAAATACATGCAGAAGCAGATCGATATGGATTTCGGATTCCCGAATGAGATCTACCGCAAGCCGGTGTATCTGGATCCCGATCCGGCTCATCCTGTCATCTGTATCACATTCGATGATGGTCCGCAGCTGCATTTTGAACCAGGGAATACTTCAACCGAAAGGATCATCGATATCCTTTATGAATATGATGCCTGTGCTACCTTCTATATGATCGGTGTCAATCTGGAGGATCGTGAGATCTGGGCGGATTATCAGGTCTATACGATGTTGAAGAAGTCGATCAATCAGGGTAATGAGTTCGGTTCTCATTCACAATCTCACTCTACTGCTTTAACGGAATTATCCGATGAAGAGATCAGAAAAGAGATCATGGGTCCTGTGGATTATCTCTATGATTTCATGGGCTACCAGATGAAGACGTTCCGTCCGGTACAGGGTGAATTCGATGAAAGTGTTTTAAAGGCAACGGATCTTCCGGCGATCTTGTGGGATGTGGATTCGGAAGACTGGTCCTTGTACGAAGTCGATGATATCGTCAATCAGGTGCTGAAATATGATTATGAAACAGGAGACATCATCCTTTTCCATGACATCTATGATGAAAGTGCGGATGCTTTGGAGAGAGTGCTTCCTGAGCTGATCAAAAGAGGCTGTCAGATCGTAACGATCAGTGATATGTTGCGTTTCTGCAATATCGATCCAAGTACGATCGATTACTTCTTCAGTCCTTCTTATTACGAGTGATGATCTTATTGAGATATGAAATGTAGAGATCAGCGATCTTCGGGTCGCTGATTTTTATTTTGTCTCCATATGATGTCAGTCTTGAAAACAGGGCTTCGGAGATCGAAACACGGGCAGAAAAGCCATCTTTGGTGAAGATGAGATTGGGAAAATCATCCTCAAGTCTTGAACGAAGATCTTTCGTATCTTCAATGATCTCAAACAGCACAGTTTCTGTTTGTCTGGAATGGAAGGAGAAAGAGCTTTCTTCGATGTTAGAAAGGATCTTTTCGATCTTGATCGATATTTCATCTTTTATATCAGACAAAGATGTGGATGTGATGTTGTCAAAGCGGACATGATAGATCTTTTCGCTTTGCGGGTAGTGATAGTAGAGGTAGTAGAGATCGTTGTTTCTGTGTAAGAAAACAGGGAAGATCTCTTCTTTCTTGTTCAGTTTTTTTCTTTTGATGACCAGCATCGTTTCTTTTCTGATGGATTCAATGGAATCTTCCAGACGGTTGATGAAATGGGAATCTTTGTGTTTGTTCTGATATTCGATCTTTTTCAGATCGTTTTCTTCATATTCGGAAATAAAAGAATAGAGTTTCTCTTTGATCTGATCTGCGAAGTGATCGTCGATACTCTTGAGAGAATTGAGTGAATCGACAAGGATCTTGATCTCAGACAGTGAAAAAGGAGCTTCACTCAGATAATAGCCATCTGCGAATTCAATGTCGAAACCGCATTCCTGAAGGAAGCGGAAGTCTTCATAAAGAGTCTTCCTGTTGACGTTTTCCAGTCCTTCATCCTGCAGATAGGAAATGATCTCAGAAAGACTGAGCGGATGGTCCATATCGGAATGTTTCTTCAGTATTTCAATCAGTTTTATGATCCTGAATCTGTTCATGAAATAATTATAACCCTGTCCGAATTTTCTACCACCCATTTGCACCTTGTTGCTGTATAATCCGTTTGTTTATAATGTAAATGGTCATATATATGACCGAAAACGCGTTTTCAGGCAGGTGGCAATGGCGTTTGGATCGGAAGTCCTCTTCATTGTC
>JAFYHT010000014.1 GCA_017539025.1 Erysipelotrichaceae bacterium | reverse complement strand
GTTTTTTAGGACTGAATAGTTCTTGTTAAACGATGCTTCTTTAACGGTGCATTTGAGTTGAATAAGTCATTCGAAGTACCGGTTAATATCAAGCTGACAATTTAATAGTTTCACGTCAGCTTGATATTAAAGGATTTAAAGCGTTATTTGATAACCAAGGTATCATCCTGGTTTATTGAGTGAAAAACAAAACTTGTAAAAATCAAGAATGATGGTACAGATCCAGAGTGGACAAAATCATTTTGGAATGAATTGGACATTTTCATTTTGGAATCACACTTTCTTTTTTCAATACACAATTAGCTAATACAAAATGTTAAAATATAGATACAGGGAAACTGTGTACAAGAAAGGGTCGTGCAGCTAACACGACCCTTTCACTTCATAAACGTCAAATACTTGATTCACACAACAGATTTCAATTTGAAAGGGATGATCTTTTCATACGATTCAGCCATCTCTATCTTTGCATTTCGGGCATCGATATCGTTCTGAATGTTCATGAAATACATTTCGGAAACACCGAAATACTTTCCCAATCTGATCGAAGTATCGATCGAGATCTTCCTTCTTTCATGAAGGAGATCCTGTATCCTTGATACCGGAACGTCGATATCATGAGCCAGTCTGTATGCGGATATATTTAATGGTTTCATGAATTCATCCCACAGTATTTCACTGATCTTTGGTGTATCGATCTTTTTACCCATAATTAGTTATCCTCCTAGTGATAATCAGTGATCTCGACATCATAGAAATCACCATCCAAATATCTGAAACAAATTCTGTATCGATCATTGATGCGTATGCTGTATTGTCCTTGCCTGTCCCCTTTTAATAACTCAAGCCTGTTTCCCGGAGGAACTCTTAAGTCATTCAATGTTTCCGCATTATCGATCATCAGCAGTTTTCTTAAAGCAATTTTCTGTATCTCTTTTGGAAACTTAAACGAATATAACTGATCAAATACTTTCTGTGTTTCTCTGTCTTTAAATGACACGATCATCGTGTTCTATACCTCCTATTATACATGTTATACATGTGCATATCAAGCGTATATATTTTTAATGATTCAAATTTTTTAATACCTTCATTACATTATTCAAATTTAAAAATGAAATACCTAAGGAAATCTTTTAATTTTAGATTTATTTTGACTATTTTTTCTCAATTAATGTATAAAACTGCTGAAAAGGAATATTATTTAGTGATGAAATCGATAATGTAAAATTTCTGAAGATAGTCAGATGACCGTATGTATTTTTATAATCCTGTTCAAAAACAAAACAGAAAAGTTACGATATCTTATAATAAAAGAAAAGATCAATCATTTCATCAGAAAAAACAGTCATCACTGAAAGGACGAACTGCTATGAGTAAAAAACAATTCAGAAACATGATCGCCTATGAGATCTACCCCACATCATTCCTTGACAGCAATGATGACGGCATCGGAGATCTTAACGGCATCACTTCAAAACTTGATTACATCAAAGGGATGGGATTCAATGCGATCTGGCTCAATCCCTTCTATAAATCCCCATTCAAAGACGGAGGATATGACGTAGAAGACTTCTTTGATGTCGATCCCCGTTTCGGTATGATGAAAGATTTTAAGAAACTGATCAAGGATGCTCATGAAAAAGATATCCGCATCATCATCGACCTGGTCGCCGGGCACTCCGCTTTAAACAATCCCGATTTTTTAAAGAGCGCAAAAGCCGAAAGAAATGAATACAGCGACCTCTTCATCTGGAATGACAATCCATGGGAAAAGTCAGGCAATCTGATCTCCGGCATGTTTGACAGACATGGATGCTACATGGTGAATTTCTTCACTCATCAGCCGGCATTCAACTACGGCTTCAACAGGATAGATGATCCAAAGTGGCAGATGCCTTACAAAGACAAGAGGACATATCTGGCCAGAGAATACCTCTTGAAAGTCATGACTTATTGGCTGTCTAACGGTGCCGATGGTTTCCGTGTCGATATGGCGGATTCCCTGGTCAAAAACGACGACGATAAATCCGCAACCATTGAAGTATGGAAATGGCTGTTTAAAAGGATCAGAAAAGAATACCCGAATGTCTTTTTCGTCTCTGAATGGTCCGATCCCAAACGTTCCCTTGAAGCAGGCTTTGATGCTGACTTCGTTTTGGATCACTGGGACAATTTCTATCACCGCTTTTTCAGAAGCGACAAAAACACCAGAGGCACTTCTATCATCCACGGAAACAACGATGTATCCTTTGCCTTGAAGGATATGAAAGAAAGGTTTGATGCGGCAGAAAAGAAAAAAGCTTATCTGGCTCTGATCTCCGGTAATCACGATACATGGCGTATCGCCAATTACCTGAATCACGAAGAATTGAAAGTCTTCTATCTCTTCCTGTTTGCAATGCCCGGTATCCCATTCGTCTTATATGGCGATGAGATCGAAATGAAGACATCTAACCTTCCTTCCAAAGACGGCGGCTATCAGAGGACAGGAACCAGGATCCCTATGATCTGGGATGAGAAAAAGAATCACGGTTTCACTTCAAACAGAAAACCTTATCTTCCGTTTGATCCGGAAAACAAGATCTCGGTAAACAAGGCGATAAAAGACAAGGATTCCTTATACCACTTCATCTGCGAACTGACGCAATTAAGAAAAGATACCAAAGATCTCAGCGATCCTCACGTAGAGATCAAAGAGAAAAACAGAGTCTTCTTCTTTGAAAGAGGAAGATATACCCTCGTCATGAATTTGTCCAAAAAAGGATATCCGATCAAAGGAGAAACCATCATCTCAACTGTTCCTTTTGAAAACATCCTTCCATCAGGTGCTGCTGCACTCATCAAGAAGTGATCGATCAGATAATACACACCAAAGGAAAGGCAGGCTTCAAAGCCTGCCTTGTTCATCTTGTTTATCTGACAGATTATTTTGTCTTGACGTATTCGTTCAACGGTCTGATGCAGTAGATGTTGTACGGGAACTTGTCTGTTGTGACATAGCCCGGCTGTGCATCGATCAGCTGTGGGATCCTGTTGATGATGTTGGCGCAAGTCAGTTCCACTGTTGCCGGCTTGTTACATACCAGAGATGATTCCGGCTCACCATAGAGTGTCCATTCGTTCTTATCGTACTCTTCAGGAGCGTAGACCTTGCCGACACATTCCGTTTCCAGAGTGATGCCTTCTTCCGTCTCAGTGGTTACGACAGCTCTCATACCTGTGACATCACCTGCCTTGACAGTAAAGCCAAGAGTTGAGCTCTCCAGATCTGTCGGCCATGTCGTCGGGATACATTTCTGTACCTGGGATTTGACATGAAGACCCAGTTTTGAGCACAGCCAGCCATTCTGGTTCCACATGTAGGATGGAACATATTCTCCTGATTCTACGACCTTCTTGATCTCGTCGGATGAGTAATCATTGTAAGCACCAATGGTCTTGTTGAACTCATCGATCGTCAGACCGGCACCATGGCCTTCTGCCAAAGCGATACCATAGTCTTCAACGTTATACCAGGATGATCCTACGATCTTTGTGACATTTGCCTGAGCACCCATGAAGTTTGTGACCATGGTACCCCAATAAAGATCGCAATAACCGACACCTGTCAAAGTACAGCCACCTTTCTTTGCCAGCTCATCGAGCTCTGCCGTCAGAGCAGGAGAAGAATTCCATGGATATAATGCTTCTTCACATGTAGAGATCGCATTAATGCCAAGCTTTGCACAGATGCGATAGATATCAGCGATCTCCGCAACTGTACTTCTTGTCGCAACGATACAGACATCCGGTTTTACTTCTTTGAGTATTGCTTCCGCATCTTTGGAATCATTGATTTTGATCCCGACTTCCGGATAATCATCACCGATCACAAAACTTACATCCTTACCATGTAGTGCAGGATTCATATCAAATGCGCCAACCAGTTCGCCGCCTTTTTCAATGCCATAGCGCATCAGGTACTTTCCCATCTTGCCACAGCCATATTGTACGAATTTAACTTTTCTTTCCATATTAAACACCTCTCTTTACACATATTATCCTACTTTGTGAATTAATTAACAATATATATGTGAAATATTTCACAAATTTTTTATATCTATCTTTCGCTTTCTTTTGAAGTCTGACATATATGATCCCGCAACTAAACGTATGCTTCTTCGAACATTTTGTTTCAAAGCAGAGAATTCATTCGCAGATAATCACTCTCTTGAATGATAGAATAATGATGGAAAGATTAAGGGGGTCCAAAGATGAGTGTCAGGATCATAACAGATTCAGGAAGTGATATATCACAAAAGCGAGCTGAAGAATTGGGAATTACTGTGATTCCGCTTCGCTTCCGTTTTGATGAAGAAGAATATCTCGATGGTGTGACCATGAGTTCCAAGGAATTCTATGAACGCATGGATAAAGAAAAAGAGCTGCCTAAAACTTCGCAGATCTCTCCATACGCTTATTCCGAAGCCTTTAAGGAAGCTGTCGATAAAGGAGATGAAGTTCTGTATGTATCGATCTCTTCCGGAGTCTCCGGCTGTTTCCAGAGTGCCACTCTGGCTTCAAAAGAATTCGATGGAAAAGTAAAAGTACTTGACAGCAGACATTTCTGCAGCAGTGAAGGCTTACTGGCAGAATATGCCAAGAGACTCGCAGACGAAGGAAAGTCATTGGATGAGATCTACACGCTGACAGAACAGGCCAGAGAAAAAGTCAGGATCATTGCCGTCTTTGCGACCTTGGAAAATCTGAGAAAAGGCGGAAGGATCTCTTCGACATCAGCATTTGTCGGAGAAGCTTTGAACATCAAATTGCTGATCACGATCGAAAACGGTGAAGTCGGCATGTTAGGAAAACTCAGAGGTATGAAAAAAGGCTATCAGGCAATGAGAGATCACATCCTGAAAGAAGGAGGCATCGATCCGGATATGCCGATCGCATTTGCCTATTCCGGCAGTGATGACTCCAATCTGAAAGAGTTCATCGAATCAAACAAAGACCTCTACCCGGATCGTGAGATCCCGATCTCCTATGTCGGAGCGACTGTCGGAACCTATTCCGGTGCCGGTGCGATCGCCACAGCATATTTCGTCAAATAAAACAGAACAATAAAACAAGGGTTGTCTGATTCAGATTCAGACAACCCCTTTTATTATTTCTTTCTTGTCAGAATGATCCCTGTGATCAGACCGATCAGGATGAACGGTGCGATCCTGACGAAGACCCATATGAAGGCATGGATCCCGACTCCCATGACCGCAAGTTCCGGGTCAGAATAATTCCATTCCATATAGGTATTTCCCATAGCTGCAATAGCGACAAAGATCGCGATCACTATGACAGATGATCCGATGAACAGGTAATGCCAGATCCTTCTTTCACTTTCCCTTCTTTGTGCCAATTGCAGATTGACGACTTCCAGTTTTTCCGAGATCTTCTTGAGATCGTCTTCTTTTCCTTCACTGATATTTTCTCCCAGAAGTACATTGACAGGAGTATCGAATACTTCTGCGATCTTTATCAGCATTTCCGCATCCGGAACGGATAATCCCTGTTCCCATTTGGATACCGTCTGTCTTACGACATTGAGTTTAACAGCAAGTTCTTCCTGAGACAGTCCTTTTTCTTTTCTTAATGTTCTGATGTTGTCTTTCAACATGGTTTTTCCTCCTTCAACGAAATTCTATTGAGGATGAGGGCGTTGCTTCAAGCAACGCATTTTAACAACATATGATCGTCCTATATCTCTACATCCAGTTTCTTGTTTTTGTTCCACTTGTTGATCTTGACGATCATCACGATCGTCAACGCAGTAAGAAGGATCGTCATCGCAATAAACAGCAGGAGATACATTTCCTCATGCTGCAAGGCGCTGATTGAAAAATCAAAAAGCGTATGGATCAAAGAAGGAATGAATATCGCTAAGAACATGTAGAACTTCTTTCCGCTTGTCTTTGCCAGACCATAGTAGTATCCCATGATTGCCGCAAAAGTGAAATGATATGGCGTCAATGCTCTGTAGATCGCCGTCATGACACTACCGGATGCATATTGGATATCTTCACTTAACTGGAAACCGATCGCAGTGACCGCAAAACACAACAAGGTATCCATCCAGGTCCTGGCGATCCCTTTCTTTGCGATGACCGCCTTTGTGCACAGATACTTGAAGATCTCTTCGACAAAACCGACAAGGATGAATGTTCTGATGAAAGAATTCAAAGGAGAATACTGCGCATTCTTTATCAGCTCTGGAAATTCTGCGGCATACTGAGCAGATTCCGCAGAATTTCCAAACATCATCCTGATTGGTTCAAAACCAAATTCCATGACGAAATTCACAACGGCACCAAGTATAGTAATGATTCCGGAAAGGGTACCGCTGATCACACCGGCAATAAGCAGCTTTATGATCGTTCCCTTTGGAAATGGATCATCCTTCTTCATGCGGCTGATCCACACGAGCAATACGATTGATACGGGTATAGCTAGAACGATTGCGAACATATTCTGGTCTCCTTATGTCTTTAATACAAAATATCAATCTATGCATAAGTATACACCCGTCACAAGATACAAGAGAAAACAGACTGTATAATAGAAGATGAAGGAAGTGAAGACTATGACATATAATCCTTTTTTACCGATCGATACCTATATCGCTGATGGCGAACCGCATGTCTTTGATGACAGAGTCTACCTGTTTGGATCTCATGACAAGGAAGCAGGAGATACCTTCTGCATGTTGAGCTATGAGTTCTTTTCTGCACCGGTCAATGACCTAGGCAATTGGACTTCCAAAGGCATCAATTATGAAGCAAGACAGGACCCTTTATACAGTGAAGAAATGAGATACATGTATGCCCCGGATTGTGTTAAAGGAAATGATGGCAGATATTATCTCTACTATTGCCTGTCCGGATACAAAGGAAGAGGCGGCTATAAAAATCCGATCAGCGTAGCAGTCTGCGACACACCTGATGGCAAGTATGAATACTATGGCTATGTCAGAAAGAAAGATGGAAGCCCATACCTGGATACCCTGTGTTTCGATCCGGCTGTGATCAATGATGACGGCATCATCCGTCTTTATTTCGGAAGCGACTATCCATGGTTCGATTCTTTTGTAAAGCCATTAAGAAAATGGGCGATCGCCAAAGTCGTAGGAAGGCCGACAAAAGAAGTACCTGATGAATATACAGGCTCCTATCACGTTGAATTAAGTGAGGACATGTTGACGATCAAAGACAAACCGAAACGCATCGACCATGAGATCAAAGGAGAGGAATACAAGAAACATCAGTTCTTTGAAGGAAGCTCGATCAGAAAGATCGATGATACCTATTACTTCATCTATTCCAGCACCAACAATCATGAACTGTGCTATGCGACTTCTAAATATCCCGACAGAGACTTCACCTATGGAGGGACCATCGTATCCAACGGCGACATCGGATACAAAGGAAGGAAGCCGAAAGACAGACTCAACCGCACCGGTACCAATCATGGAAGCATCGAAAAGATCAACGATCAATACTATGTCTTCTATCACAGACTGACTCACAATTCCGATTATTCAAGACAAGCCTGTGCGGAAAAGATCGAGATCCTTCCTGATGGATCCATCCCGCAGGTCGAGATCACAAGCTGCGGTCTGAATGACGGATATCTGAAAGAAGGCATCTATCCTTCCGTGATCTGCTGCAACCTGACAAACGGAAAGATGAAACACGGTTCCAACAAGAAAGAAACAAAAGAATATCCTTGTATCGGTTCTAAGGACGATGAAAGATTTGTAAAAGACATCTCCGATAATACTTCCATCGTATACAAGTACTTTGAACTGGATGGATCCTATTATCTGAAACTCCTGTTCAAAGGAGATGAAGGAAAGATCACTGTCTATCTCAACGATACCCTTTCTTCAGATGTGAAACTGCATCCGCATAACGACTGGTTTGAATACATTACCACATTAAAAACTGAACAGGGAGTCTATGCCCTGAAACTGAAATATACCGGAAAAGGTAAAGCCTCATTCAAACAGTTTGAACTGAAGAAATTCTGATCATTATGACAGAGAAAGAAGAACTGAAAAAGATCTGGCAGAAAGAAGAAGACATCGCCCATATCCACGGATGGGACTTTTCCCATATCAATGACCGCTATGAGGAAGAAGAAGATCTTCCCTGGGATTATGAAACAATCGTCAGAAGCTACCTGAAAAAAGAAACGAAGCTGTTGGACTATGATACCGGAGGAGGAGAATTCCTTCTTTCCTTAAATCACCCGTATGACAAGACCTACGCAACGGAAGGATATCCGCCAAACGTCGAATTATGTAAAGAAAAGCTGATCCCGTTAGGCATCCATTTCAAGCAGTGTAATGACGCATCGAATATCCCCTTTGAAGATGAAAGCTTTGATGTGTTCATCAATCGTCACGGAGACTTTGACGCAAAAGAAGCCTATCGTCTTTTAAAAGATAATGGCGTATTCATAAGCGAACAGGTCGGAAGTGAAAACGACAGAGATCTTGTCGAAATGGTCTTACCTGAAACAGAGATCCCTTTCCCTGATCTGTATCTGGAAAAACAGAAGAAATCTTTTGAAGAAGCGGGATTTGAGATCATTGAAGCACAAGAGGCATTCCGCCCTATCGTCTTCTACGACATCGGTGCTTTTGTCTGGTTTGCCAGGATCATCGAATGGGAATTCCCTGGCTTTTCTGTAGAAAACTGTTATGATCGACTCTTGAAGATGGAAGAAGTTCTGGAAAAAGAAGGAAAGATCACCGGCACGATCCACAGATTCCTGATCGTGGCCAGAAAAACTACCACCCATTTGCACCTTGTTGCTGTATAATCCGTTTGTTTATAATGTAAATGGTCATATATATGACCGAAAACGCGTTTTCAGGCAGGTGGCAATGGCGTTTGGATCGGAAGTCCTCTTCATTGTCATCTGCCTGAAC
>JAFYHT010000013.1 GCA_017539025.1 Erysipelotrichaceae bacterium | reverse complement strand
TGGCCATTTGCCGGGTTGATCGCTTTCTTGCCGATGAGATGATTGACCTTTTCATCATTCGGATTGACAACGATACAGACATCGCCAAACATCGTTTCCGGTCTTGTCGTCGCAACTTCAAAAGTCTCATCAGAATCAACGAGATGATATCTGATGTAGTACATGTATGCTTCGACATCCTTATGAATGACTTCGATATTACTCAAAGCAGTCTTCGCTTCCGGATCCCAGTTGATGACACGTTTGCCTCTGTAGATGAGACCTTCGTTGTAGTATGTCACAAATACCTTCGCAACTGCAGCAGAAAGACCTTCATCCAAAGTGAATCTTTCTTTTCTGTAATCTGTAGAATTACCTAACTTCGCCCATTGAGAACGGATGAAATCGGAATACTCGTGCTTCCACTCCCACGCCTTTTCTAAGAACTTTTCTCTTCCCAGATCATAGCGGGAAACACCTTGCTTCTTTAATCTTTCATCGACCTTGGCCTGAGTCGCAATACCCGCATGGTCCATGCCCGGAACCCATAAGACGTCATAGCCTTTTAAACGGTTGTAACGTGCCAAAAGATCCTGGATCGTATTGTCCATCGCATGACCGAGATGCAGTTTACCTGTGACATTTGGTGGCGGGATGACGATACAGTACGGCTTCTTTGACATGTCGCCGCACTCGAAATAGCCGTGGTCAAGCCATTCCTGATACTTTCCTTCTTCTACTTTTTTTGCTTCATACTTGCTGTCTAACATAATGATCCTCCAATAAAACAAAAAGGCGGCACAAAGGGCGCAGATTGCGCGGTACCACCTTTAATTTATCACTCTTGCCCTTAACGCGAGCTCACGTGCTAAGCAGACTCCAAGACGACTTTTCAGACTGACCAGTATAAGTTCCACCAACCCTTATATCTCTATTTTTCCGCCAGAATTACTTCCTTCTTTTCAACGTCTCTTCAATTATAGTTTATCTTTCAGATAAAGGCAAATCCGTATATTTTCGGATATATTCCCTTAATCCTTCAAGATTCTTTTTCTTCTCTGCTGAAACATATACGACGTTCACTTCTTCATTAAAGAACATGCGTTTATTATTATTCAGCTGATTGTTGGAAAGCTTATCGATCTTGTTTGCAGCGATGACATAGTTCAAATGATTATCCTTGAGATACTCTTTCATATCTTTATCATCATCTGTCAGGCCGATCCTGGAATCGACGATCATGATCACAAGTCTGATCTTATTTTCTCTTGTGAAATAATCATCCATCATCTTGGCATAATCCACAGCCTCTTTCTGAGACCTTCTGGCATAACCATAGCCTGGTACGTCTACTGCAGTATACAAGCCATCCACATCAAAGAAATTGATCAGCCTCGTCTTGCCCGGAGTCTTGCCGACATATGCCAGTTTCTGGTTATACAATGCATTGATCAGAGAAGACTTTCCTACATTGGAACGGCCAACAAAGACGATCTCTTTTTCCGTAGCAGGAAACTGATCCTTCTTTGTCGCCGAACATAGAAACTTAACCATTCAGCAAGGCCTCATTGATCACCTGATCGACCTTTTCAACCGGGATATATGTCACTTCTTCCTTGACTGTATCAGGGATATCATCGAGATCCTTGACATTGCCCTTTGGAATGATGATCGTCTTGATGCCGCTCCTGTGAGCTGCCAGAGACTTTTCCTTCAAACCACCGATCGGCAAGACATTGCCACGCAATGTCACTTCGCCAGTCATCGCCAGATCTTTCTTGACCTTTCTTCCGGTCAAAGCGGAAACGATGGCTGTCGTGATCGTCACACCGGCTGATGGACCGTCTTTTGGTACAGCCCCTTCCGGAACATGGATATGGATATCGTGTTTCTCAAAGAACTCGATCGGGATATTGTATTTCTTGGCATTGGCCTTGATGAAGTCTAGAGCGATCTTGGTCGATTCCACCATGACATCACCTAACTGACCTGTTACGATCAGATTGCCCTTGCCTTCAAAGTAATTGACTTCTACCGGCAAGATATCACCACCAAAGGAAGTATATGCTAGACCGGTTACGACACCGACCTGATCCTTCTTTTCCTTCGTACCGTAGTCATAGATCTCATGGCCAAGCCATTCATTGATCATCTTCTTATTGACCTTGACGGACTTCTTGTTTTCCTTCAATATGGCAAGTACTGTCTTACGGCATAATGTGCCGATGATCCTCTCTAACTGTCTGACACCGGCTTCTCTTGTGTAGTGTCTGATCAGATACATGATCATATCATCTGAAAGCACGAACTGGTTTTCTTTCAGACCGTTGGTATCTGCCTGTTTTTTGATCAGATGCTTTCTGGCGATATTCTGCTTTTCGATCTCGGTATAGCTGGATAATTCGATGATCTCAAGCCTATCCAATAATGCAGCCGGGATATTTTCCCTGTAGTTGGCTGTACAGATGAATAAGACATCGGAAAGATCATATGGTTCTTCCAGGTAATGATCTGAGAACTGTGTATTCTGTTCCGGATCCAGAACTTCCAGCATTGCAGAAGAAGGATCTCCCTTATAATCCGATGACATCTTATCGATCTCATCGATCAGGAAGACCGGATTGAGCGTTCCTGCACGTTTCATTCCCTGGATGATCCTTCCAGGCATGGAACCTAAATACGTCCTTCTGTGGCCTCGTATTTCAGCCTCATCGCGAACGCCGCCTAAAGAGATCTTGACGAAACGTCTGTCCAAGGCTCTTGCGACAGATTTTGCCAGAGATGTCTTACCCACGCCAGGAGGACCGACAAGACAGATGATCGGAGATTTCAAGGAATTGGTCATCTGCTTGACAGCCAGATATTCCAAGATCCTTTCCTTAACTTTTGTTAAACCGTAATGATCCTCATCCAGGATCCTGGATGCATCGTTTAAATCATTGTTGTCTTCCGATTTCTGATACCAAGGTACATTCAATAACCATTCAAGGTATGTACGTATAACACCTGTTTCTCCGGTTGACGGAGGTAACATGTCGTAGTGTTTGAACTCTTCTCTGGCCTTGGCCTTAACGAATTCCGGATACGGTTCGTTTTCAACTCTTTCTCTTAAGTCATCGATATCCGAACCGCTGTCCTTGCCACCGAGTTCATCCTTGATCGCTTTTAATTTTTCACGAAGATAATAGTCTCTCTGACCGTCTTCGATACTTTCCTTGACCTTTTCATTGATCTCCTGTTCGATCATATCCATACGTCTTTCTTTTTCGATGTGGTTCAACATCATTTCAAGACGTCTGTTGACATTTTCTTCTTCTAAGAACAATTGTTTGTCTTCTACATTCTGGATATAGATCTGGGCAAATGTATCAACCAAAACGGAAGCCAGAGTCGAATCAAAAGTTGCCAGCTGTCTGATCGGGAAGCCCGGTCTGGCATACTTCTGAGCGATGATATTGAATTCTGCCAAGGCAGATTTCGTCAATGATTCGATCACGGATTCATCTTCGACATAGTCTCTGATCTCTTCGATCTCGACATAGTTGACGTTATCCTTGATGAAATGTTTCATGATACGGCATCTGCTTAATCCTGAAAAGACAACCTTTAGATGATCATCTCTTTCTCTGCATGTCTTGATATGACATACCGTGCCGACATTGAAAACATCATCCGGACCCGGGATATCAACTGTCAGGTCTTTTTGCGAGACCAATACAATATTTGAATGATAGGCATTGGCATAGTTGACCGCATCGATCGAAGCCTGTCTGCCTACTTCTACTGCCAGATCCTGCATTGGGAATATGACAGCACCTCTTGTACATAATAAAGGATAAGAATAATTGCTCATAAACACCTCCCTTTATTTAAGAAAAGACGCTGAGCGTCTTTTATTTTTTCAGTAATTCCAAAGCCTTCTGCATGCGCAGATCATCTTTTAATGTTTCTTCCGGAACATACTTCTTGATCTCATCGACAGGCATGCCATACATATTGGCCATGTTTTCATATTCCTTATCGACATCTTCCTGTCCGACAGAAACATCTTCGCTCTTGGCGATCTCGCCTAAAGCCAGATTGATCTTGATACGCTTGATCGCATCATCTTTCATGGAATCTCTCAGACCATCAACGCTCTGATTGGTGATCTGCAAGAACTGTGCCAGTGAAATACCCTGCTGCATGAGTCTGCTTTCATAGTTCTGGATCATGGAATCAGTCTCTGATTTGATCATTGCTTCAGGGACTTCAACTTCAGTGATCTCAGCCAGCTGATCCATCAGATCGTTGTCAGCCTTATTCTGCGCGTCTGATTTCTTTCTGCTGAGGATATTTTCTTTGGTATAGTTCTTGAGTTCTTCTACTGTGTTGACATTTTCATACTTGAGCTCTTTGACAAAATCATCATTGAGTTCAGGTAATACTTTCTTCTTGATCTCGTGGACTGTGACAGTGAATCTTGTCTCCTTGCCCTTGAGGTTTTCAGCCTGGTAGTCCTCAGGGAAAGTGACCATGATATCCTTGGTCTCTTCCGGCTTCATACCGATGAGCTGCTCTTCAAAACCAGGAATGAAGGAATGAGAACCGATGACCAGGTCATAGTTTTCACCCTTGCCGCCGTCAAACGGTACATCATCCAGGAAACCTTCGAAATCGATGACAGTCGTATCGCCGTCTTCTACTTCGCCGTCTTCCTTTAATTCGAGATCAGCTTTTCTGTTTAACAGATCAGCGATCTGATCGTCGATTTCACTCTCCAGAGCTTCTACTTCTTCAACTGTGTAGTTTAAAGCCT
Organism: Erysipelotrichaceae bacterium; assembly: GCA_017539025.1. Lineage (GTDB taxonomy): Bacteria > Bacillota_I > Bacilli_A > Erysipelotrichales > Erysipelotrichaceae > Colivicinus. The sequence goes on along the minus strand of JAFYHT010000013.1, from coordinate 2,366 downwards.
TGTAGTCACCTAGTTTGACATCCGGCAATACCGGACATACGAATGTCAGGACACACTTGTCATCTGCCAGTTCGTCGACCTTGAGTTCAGGACGATCGATCAGAGTCAATGCGTGTTCTTCTACTGCAGCCTCTAATGCACTCTGTGCCAGTGCTTCTGCAGCATCCAGCAGCACTTCATTATGGCTGATGTATTTTTCTGCCAGGTGCTTAGGCGCCTGGCCCTTTCTGAAACCTTTGATTTCAACCTTTGATGCCAGCTTCCTGAATGCAGAATCCTTTGCTTTTTCCCATTCTTCACCCTGTAATGTACAGGCCAGTTCAGCTTTGGCACTTTCAACTTTTTTATATTCAGACATATCCATACTCCTTTAAAGTCTTACTTATTTTATCATTTAAATTGGCTAATTTCTATATAAAAGCCCATTCTGTCACCGATTTAGCACTTCCCCTTATTCAAAGGCTTTTCGAATATAATCTTCTATCCTTTCAGCGATCTGCTCGCTCTCTGCTTTGTCAGGCAATAAAGGTAGTGACAAGATCATTTCCTTGTACAGCAGTTGTTTCCCCAGCACCAGCATCGATGGTTCTTTCAGAAACCTCTCTTCCAGAGATTTATTACATTCTTTGTAGACATCGCTTTCTTCAAGTGGGACGAGTTTTGACGGATTGAACTGTATTTCCTGATCTTCATCTTTCAATATGAATACATGATCGATCTGTTGCCGGATCAGGGAATCGATCAGCAGAGCTTTCGCATTCTTGAATCCCTTTCCACCAAGATAATCCTGACAAAGATAGATCTCATCTCTAAGATTCCTCTTATCCAGGGCATCGACCGCCAATAACTGATGGTTTTCATCTTTTTTGAGGTATTCTTCGATCTCTTCTTCACTTAAGCTTTTCACTCTAAATGTCTTCTGATCGATCTGATTCAACAATTCGATCAGATCTTCTTCAAAGTCTCTTGGAACATAAGAAAGCTCAAGCTCGTTTTTGATCAATCTTTTTGCTTCCTCATATTCTTCTTTTTCGATCAGATCGATGATCTTTTCTTTTGTTTCTTCATAATAATTCATCTTTTACAAGTATAACAGATATCCTGATACAAGACGAAAGGCCGCATCAGCGGCCTTATCGTTTTCGGTTTTTTTGATTCAGACTATTCGAATCTGACACGATCCTTGTTGTAAGTCGTGTGGAGCAGTTCGTGAGCCTTATGAGAATTCGGTTCACCTAAGAACTTTTCATAGAGTTCCTGGATCTGCGTATTGTTGTGAGACTGTCTGATGACCTGTCTTTCATCCTCTGAATACAGAGCCTTAGCTCTCTTTTCCTTGTATGTATCAAGGATGTCGTCATCCTCGTTTGGTAAGAAGCAAGGTTTGACATAAGACTGGCCGCCACCGTTGATGCAGCCGCCCGGGCAGCCCATGATCTCAATGAAGTGATACTTGGACTTGCCTTCTCTGACTTCATCCATCAGGACTTTCGCAGACTTCATACCGGAAGCAACAGCGATATTGACGACTGTGCCGTTGATATCGATCGCTGCTTCTCTGATACCTGCATCATGACCTCTGACCTCTGTGAATTCGATCTTGCCGTATTCATGACCGGTCAGCTTGTAGTAAACAGTTCTCAGAGCTGCTTCCATAACACCACCTGTAACACCGAAGATGACACCGGCACCTGAGTATTCACCCATGATGTCCTGATCCCATTCTTCTTCAGGGAGCTTATTGAAGTTGATACCTGATCTCTTGATCAACTTGCCCAGTTCTCTTGTAGTCAATACTGCATCGACATCTCTGATGTCTTCGACTTCCATGACAGGTCTTTCTTTCTCAAACTTCTTGGCAACACATGGCATGATGGAAACGACGAATACGTCTTTCGGATCATAGCCCTTCTGCTGTGCCCAGTAAGACTTGATGATAGCGCCCTGCATCTGGTGCGGAGACTTGCAGGATGACAGATGATCTAACAGATCGCCATAGTAGTATTCTGCGTAGTTGACCCAGCCCGGTGAGCATGATGTGAACATCGGTAATACACCACCGTTTGTCAATCTGTGCAGTAATTCTGTGCCTTCTTCCATGATCGTTAAGTCAGCACCGAAGTTGACGTCATAGCACTTCTCGAAGCCAAGTCTTCTTAAAGCGGCGATCATCTTGCCGGTAACAGGAGTACCGATCGGAAGACCGAACTCTTCGCCTAAGGAAGCTCTGACAGCCGGAGCGACCTGAACGACAACGTGCTTGCCAGCCTTGAATGCTGCATCGACCTTGTCGATCTCGGAAACTTCCATCAAAGCACCTGTCGGACATACTGTCGTACACTGACCGCAGAGGATACAAGGAGAAT
>JAFYHT010000012.1 GCA_017539025.1 Erysipelotrichaceae bacterium | reverse complement strand
GCCAGAGCGATGGTCACCATACCGCTTCCGATATCGATGTTGACAGATTTCTGAGACAATGCAAGAAGTGCACCTGAAAGAGCAGTGAAACTGCCGGAAATGCATAAGGCAATGATCGTTGTGATACGCGGATCGATCGATGAGGCTTCGACCATGAAAGGATTGTCTCCAGTCGCTTTGATCGCCAGACCGATCCTGGTCTTGAGAAACCAGTTGAGGAACAGGACCACGATCAAAGTGAAGAAAAGATCGACGATCAGGAAACTGTAGGGTTTCATAAAGCTTTCTGCAAAGAACTGCTTCGTTATGGTGTATATCGTTTCCGCTTTATTCAGATTCAGCAGGGAAGAATTTCCCATGATGAAGATATTGACGGAATATAATGCTGTATTCAATATGATGCCGGATAAGAGAGAATTGATCCCCAGATATGTCTGCATGATCGATACGATGATACCGGATATCATTCCTGCAAGCATCGCCGATGGGATCGCAAGAAGGGGATATCCTTTTAATGCGACGACCGCCGCTGTGCATGCTCCAAGCGTAAAACAGCCATCGGTAGAAAGATCGCAGACATTCAGTGTCTGATAGCTCAGGTAGAGTCCCAGTACAGTCAGAGATCCGATCAGAGCCAGTTCCAGTGTTGTGCTGATCAGTGAAAGCATCTTTTATTCCTCGAAGGCTTCTGCAGTCCTGATGGTTTCGATCTTTGTGCAATATGGAGTAAATGCCTCTTCAAGGTCTTTGAGATCAAGTCCAAAGAGCTCGATGAGATCCTGGTTGATCGTAGCTGTGCCGTTGTCGAATGTCTTTACTGGATATGTAGAAATATCTACTTTGTTGAATAATACGTCATAGATCATATCGGCAGTTTCTCTGCCCAGATTTGCGTAATCAACGCCATAGCCCAAGAAGGCACCGTTAAGCGCAAAGGAATCTGCACCGGTGTAGTGAGGGATCCCGGCGGCAGCGATATCTTCATAGATGGACAGTTCTGCTGCCATGACAGTATTGTCGGTCGGTGTGAAGATAGCTTCAACACCTTCAGAGATCAGAGAAGCTGCTGCCAGCTTGATCTCATCGACGTTGGTTCCCGTCTTTTCGATATAGGTGATATTGTGCTTTTCAAAGAAAGCCTTGGCTTCCTTGATCGGATTTGCGGAAGAATCCTGGCCGGCATCATACAATAAACCGACTTTCTTGATTTCCGGATCTTTGGCAACGATCAGATTCATGATGGCTTCCGTGTTGAGATAATCGGAAGTTCCCGAGATATTGTGACCCGGCTTATCCAGAGAATCGACCAGTCCGACGGCAAGCGGATCAGATACGGCAGCGAAGATGACAGGGATCTGATTGTCTTCGCTCATCGTCTGCATGTCGATGGCGACAGGGGTAGCGATAGCCACCATCAGATCGACATCTCTTGAGATGAAATTGGAGATGATCTGTCTGATGAGGTTGGAATCCAGATTGGCATTGTCATATAAGACTTCGATCTTCGTCCCATTGGCTTCATTGAGTTCATCCAGTCTTTTATTGATATTGTCGACGATCTGATTCAAAGATGCGTCATCGACATAGTTGCAGATACCGATCTTTACGGTTTTTTCGTCAGCGGCCTTGTTTTCCTGATTGCTGCAGGCACAGAGTAATAAACATAATGTGATAGTGATAATTGTGATTGTAAGCTTTTTCATTTCTTTCTTCCTTCCTCTCTTTATAATGCGTTCATTTCTTCTTTTCTAATAAAGAGACGCCATCGTTTATCCATTTTCATGTCAATTTCCTCCGTGTAAATAAAAATCCTGTCCCAAATCATGCTGGGACAGGATGTAATTTCCTGCGGTGCCACCCGGCTTGATGTGATATTTCACATCCACTCATGCATACTGACATATGCCGATTCTTTTTACGAAGCATCACTTCGGCGCCCATACTCTTTTCATTTCTGTTTGCCCTTAGAAGTCCATTCGGATCTGCGCTCTTTGCTGCTTTTCACCATCCAGCAGCTCTCTGCAAAAGGCATTTCAGACCTTACTTACTCTTCCTCAACGGTTTATTCATTTTTATAACAAATCATCTTGTTTGTCAATATATTGTCGCCGTTACTTGATCATGCGAATCTGTCATTTATAGACGTCTTTAAAGAAAATGTTTACATTTGTTTCAATTTTTCTAAGTTTTGTTTTAGAAAGAGTAACGGAAATTATTATTTATTGTAATCGTTTTCATTTCCGATATAATAATAATGATGGACTAATGTCCAAGGAGGGAAAAATGAAAAAGCTTTTAAGTGTTTTATTAGCTGTATTAATGGTTTTCGCTCTTGTTGGTTGCTCTAAGAAAGAAGAAGCACCTTCAGGTGGTGAAACAGCTGATACAGTTAAAATCGGTGTTGCTATTTATCAGTTTGATGATAACTTCATGACTCTTTATCGTCAGAACATCCAGAAGTATTTTGATGATCTCAACGCAAAGGGTGGCACTCAGTATGAAGTTTCTATCGTTGATGGTAAGAACGACGTTGCTGAACAGACAGAACAGGTCAACACATTCATTTCTCAGGGTGTTGATGCTATGATCGTTAACCTGGTTCAGACTTCTTCTCCGGCACTTGCTCAGGCAGTTGAAGATTCAGGTATTCCTACAGTATTCATCAACCGTGAAATCGCTGACTACCAGTATGGTCCTAAGACTTGCTACGTAGGCGCTGATGCTAGAGACTCAGGTACTTACCAGGGCCAGATCATCTTCGATGCCCCGGATCATGGCGACCTGAACGGTGATGGTGTTGTCAAGTACATCATGATCATGGGTGACCCAGAAAACTCTGATGCTAAATTCAGAACAGAATACTCAATCAAGTATCTGACTGACAATGGTGTCAATGTTGAGTGCTTATACCAGGAAACAGGTATGTGGGATCAGGCAAAGGGCCAGGAACTGGTTGCTTCTGCTCTGAACGCTTTCGGTGATGACATCGAAGTCGTATTCTGCAATAACGATGGTATGGCATTAGGTGCTGCTCAGGCTATCAACGCTGCTGGCAGAACTGTTGGTACTGACATTTATCTGGTTGGTGTCGACGCTCTGGTTGAATGCTGCGAAATGGTCAAGGCTGGCACAATGACTGGTACAGTTCTGAACGATGACATGGGTCAGGCTGTTGCTGCTTGTGAATCAGTTCTTAAGTTATTAGCTGGTGAAGAAATCACCAACAAGGTCAACTATGTTCCTTACGTAATGGTTACAAAGGACAACGCTGACCAGTACATCAAATAATTAATTATTGATTTATTTGAAGAGTTACATGTTCACTCATGTAACTCTTCTTTATTATTTTGAGGGAGAAAAATATGTCAGAATACATTCTCGAAATGAAAGATATCTGTAAATCCTTCCCCGGCGTAAAAGCATTGGATCACGTTTCTTTACAGTTAAAACCTGGCCATGTTCATTCTTTGATGGGTGAAAACGGCGCCGGTAAATCGACATTGATGAAATGTCTTTTCGGTATTTATAAGAAAGATGAGGGCACAGTCGTCTATAACGGCGAAGAAGTTACAATCACAGACCCATTTGACGCTCTCACAAAGGGTATTGCAATGGTCCATCAGGAACTGATGCCGATCCGTGAAAGATCGATCGCAGAAAATATCTATTGCGGAAGATATCCGGTTACAAAATTCGGTCCTGTTTCCGTCATAAATCACAAGAAGATGAATGAAGATGCACAAGCGCTTCTTGATGATCTTGGATTGGACTTCAAAGCTACGGATAAGCTCGGTACGCTGACTGCTTCGCAGATGCAGCTGGTCGAGATCGCAAAGGCGGTTTCTGCTGATGCAAAGATCATTATTTTGGATGAGCCAACTTCATCACTGACATTAAGAGAAGTCGATAAACTTTTTGAGATCATCAAAAGGCTGACTTCCAAGGGCTGTGGTGTTATTTATATTTCACATAAGATGGATGAGATCCTTCAAATCTCAGATGAAGTCACCATTATGAGAGACGGACAGTATATTGGAACCTGGCCGGCAAGCGAACTGACAACTGATTTCATCATCGCAAAAGAAGTCGGACGTGAACTGAAAGACCTCTATCCGCCGAAGATCAATACTCCGGGCGAGACGATCTTTGAAGTAAGGGACTTTGATTCCATCCATGATAATTCTTTCCAGGATTGTTCCTTTACCGTCAAGAAAGGCGAGATCTACGGTGTTGCCGGACTTGTCGGTGCTCAAAGAACTGAATTGATGGAAGCCATCTATGGTTTAAGAGGGATTACATCTGGAACGGTATTTTATAACGGTCAACAGTTGAAGATCAAATGTCCTGAAGATGCGATCAACAACGGTATCGCTCTTCTTACTGAAGATCGTCGTGGAAACGGTATCTTCGGTGTATTGTCGATCTCTGATAACGTTGCAGTCGCATCGCTCAATGACTATCTGAAGTTCAGAGTTATGCTGGATCATAAAGCGATTAACGAAGTCGTTGATAAATCAATCAAGGAACTTTCAATTAAAACTCCAAGTTCAAAGACTCAGATCAAGAACCTGTCAGGCGGTAATCAGCAGAAAGTCATCATTTCCAGATGGCTGGCAAAAGAACCTGACGTCCTGATCATGGATGAACCAACCAGAGGTATCGATGTTGGTGCCAAGTATGAGATCTATTCGATCATTGGCAGACTGGCTTCCGAAGGAAAGACGATCATCGTCGTTTCATCGGAAATGCCTGAACTGATCGGTATCTGTGACAGGATCATGGTCATGTGTGAAGGTAGGATCACAGGAGTTGTTGAAGGTGCAGACATGAATCAGGAAAAGATCATGGAACTTTCAACGAAATTCAGAAGTTAAAGGAGAACAGTTATGTCTGAGAAAGTGAATAAAGAAAAGAAATTTGATGTCGTTCAGTTTTTAGTAAACAACGCCCTGATCATCCTGATCATCGCTTCTGCAATCTTTGTCGGTCTGCAGAATCCGCGTTTCTTCTCTATGTCAAACATCAAGAACCTTCTGGCTAATACCTCTGTTCGTATGGTCATTGCCTTAGGTATTTCTGGTGTTCTGATCATGAGAAATAATGACCTGTCTGCCGGACGTCAGGTAGGTCTTGCAGGTTGTATCTGTGCAACTCTCTTACAGAGGATGGATTATTCCGGTAAGGTATATCCGAATATGGAACCAATGAATATGTGGCTGGTATGTATCCTGGTCATGATCGGTTTCGCTCTGACGATCGGTCTGATCAACGGTCTGGTCGTATCTAAGCTCCATGTTCCGGCATTTATCGGATCATATGGTATGCAGACGATCGTATATGGTATCGCTCTGATCTACACAGGTGCACAACCGATCGGCGGTCTGATCCCTGAGTACACCAACTGGGCTGCAGGATCCTTCCTTGGCATCCAGCTGATTCCGAATCTTGCGATCGTTACAGCGATTGTTATGTTGGTAATGTATTTCTTATATAACCATACGCCTTATGGCAAGAAGATGTATGCGATCGGTGGAAACCCGGATGCTGCAGAAGTTTCCGGTATCAACACAACTAGGATGACGATCGCATCCTATATGATCGCAGCTTCACTGTTTGCACTTGCAGGATTCATGCTCGGCGCAAAAGCCGGTGGTACTTCATCCAACCTGGCAAACGGTTATGAACTGTTCGCTATCGCCGGATGTACGATCGGCGGTGTTTCCGTCAATGGCGGTACCGGTAAGGTTTCCGGTATTCTGATGGGCGTTCTGGTCTTTGAGATCCTGAAGATCGAAATGACATTCTTAGGTATCGATACCGCATGGACTTACATCGTTCAGGGTATCGTCATCGTCGTTGCGATCGCTCTGGATATCAGAAAGTACATCGCAAAGAAATAATTCAGAAGATAATAAAAGCTTCGATCGCTGCATGTTTCAGAGGTCGAAGCTTTTTTATTGTCTTTTTTCATATTTTAGCTGGAGAAATAGTTTGATGAAAGTAAACAGGGCGGCCAGCGGCATTGCAATCCCAAAGAAGAGTTTTCCTTCATCCATAGTGATATAGGTGATCGTGATCGCAAAGAACAGCATGAATTGCCAGCTCATATTTCTTTGTATCGCTTTCTCATCTTCTTCAAAGTTTTTATTTCTGATCTCGTTCTTGAAATAGGCTTTTTGATAGATGGAAGAAGAGACTTCTTTTGAAATGAAGTAAGACAGGATAAACAGTGCAAAGAGGATGATGATTGTCGGTATGGATATCCCAAATCGTTTGAATATGAACACACTCAGTAAGCTCAACAGGATATACATCACTTCGCTGATCCCGAAGTACAGAAGAAGGTCTGCCTCAGATATATATCTTTTCTGTTCGTGATGACATTTCCCGCAAACGATCCTTCCAACGTTATAATTTTCAATCGCTCTGTTACATTGAGAACTGATGTCTTCGCCACATTTATCACAATAGATTTTCATATCAATATTATATGGTCCATACCATTTCAATTCAATGTGGAGGTCTGTGTATAATTTAAAAAAAGAGGTACTGATTGAGATAGTTTTTTCTGTTCAGGAGTAAAAATACGGTATAATAAAGACAGAGGTAGATATGTATCATATCAGTGATATCAAGAGGTTTTTACGTTGTGAGAGACTTTACTACTACAGTAAAGACGAAAACAACGTATTTAAGCCATATCTGCGTTCCGATGAAAACTTCTCTGATCTTCTGAAAAAGTTTCTCGGTATAGAAGAATGTTATGAAGGTATCAGAAATGACCCTGCAGACAGGTTCTTTCAGGAAATAGATCATTTTGAATGGTTCATTCATCCGCGCTTCATGGATGGTCAGATGCGCGTGAATGTTCCTTTAATGCACAAAAAAGGCGATCTCTTCGATCTTTATTTCGTATATTACGGAACACTGATCAGAGAGCTGGATCTGCTGACGTACCGCATCAGCGTTAAGGTGCTGGAAAGACAAGGCATCAGAGTTGATGATGTATATCTGATCTATCTGAATGAAGATTATACCAATGACGGGCAACTCGATCCTGAAAAACTGTTTATCTGTACCGATGTATTCAAAAAACAGAGGATCAGAGATCTGATCAGAAAAGAAGAAGTTGATTATGATGCCTGTATCAGGCAGATGGAAAGCTTTACTGCGGAAAATGTTCCGGCAACAAAATGTCGTTTCTGCAAGCTGAACGGATTATGTGATTACTATGATCGCTGTTTCCCGGATGAAGAGAAGGAAGCGGATGATTCTATCCTGACTCTGGTTTCTTCGCAAAACAAGAACCGGATGTACAGACAGGGGATCAGATCATTGAAGGATGCCGATCCTGAACTGCTTGAAGGGAATAAAGTTCAGTATGCTCAGATCATGGCTTCCCGCAATGGAGGAGTCTTCCTTGACAGATATCCTTTGCAGCAGTGGCTGGAAAAGCTCTCTGACAGACCGATCTCTTTCATCGATTTTGAGTGGGACAGGTATCTTATTCCGGCTTATGAAAAGATGAAACCGATGGATGTCGTCTGCTTCGAATTCGCTTTGTATTACATTGATGAAGAAGGCCATATGGAACATAGGACGTTTGTCGGAACGGAAGATTGCAGAAGAGAATTCGTGGAAGCTTTGCTGCAGTATCTTCCGGAAAAAGGACCGATCCTGGCATACAATGCACAGGGAGCGGAATGCCTGAGACTGATTGAACTTTCACAGATCTATCCGGAATATGAGGAAAGACTCTTGAAGATCGTCGATCGTTTCTATGATCTGTCTGTTCCGTTTACGGAAGGACTGGTCTACGATATCAGGATGCAGGGGAATTATACGCTGAAAAAACTCGTGGATATCTGTTCAAATTATTCATACAGTGACCTGGATATCTATGACGGTATGGAGGCGGTATTCAACTGGCGCGATATGAATAAGAGCGATCCTGAAGTTTCCGATCAGATCATGGAGAATCTGAAGGAATACTGTTCGCTGGATGCGTATGGACTGTTTCTGGTATACAGATGGCTGATACAACTCATAGTTGAGTCTAAATAGAAAAAATAGGAGGTAGACTTATGAAATTCGCTATTTACGGTGAAAATGTAACTGTCAATGACACGATGAGGGAAAAGATCGAGAATCGTCTTTCCGAGTTAAACAAGTACATAGTCATTGATGAGGCACAGAGCGCCAAGGTTACGGTCAAGATCTATGGAGACGGACTGAAAGTAGAAGTGAATGTTCCTACGAAAGTAGGATTGATGAGATCAGAAGTCGTGCATGAAGATTTTTCTACAGCTGTTGATCTGGCGATCGACAAACTGGAAGATCAGATCAGAAGACAGAAAGGCAGACTTTCCAGAAGACACAAGGAATCTCTGGCTGAAAACTTCTATGAAGTACAGGAGGTCGAAGAAACCGAAGATACACCTGTCAGAACGAAAACTGTTTATGCGGATGAGATGATCCTGGATGAAGCGATCGTACGTATGGAAATGCTTTCGCATTCATTCTTCATCTACAAAGATGCCGACAGCGAAAAACTGGCTGTTGTATATAAGAGGAACGATGGAGGATATGGCTTAATCGAAATCAGTGAATAAGAAAATCGGCTGTTGAAAGGGGCCATAAATTGAAAGGATTCGAAAAAGACAGATACGAAATCAGATTATTGCGTAATGCATACGCCAGCCATAATAGGCGTGTCAGTGAAGCAATAGACTCTATCAGGTTTTATTCTCAAGACAAATATGAAATGAGTCTGACTACAGTCAAAAGAATTCAGTTTGCAGTGGAGATGTTGGAGGAAGACGAAAGATTCATCATTGAAAATGAAGTCATCCTGGGTAAGGAGGGGAAGTGGTATCGCACTTTCTGTTCTCCTTCAAAATACTATCGCTGCAGAAGGAAGGCATATAGAGATTTTCTCCGTTGTCTGTAGGCAATTCAGGAAGTATAATTAAGGTAATAAAAAGAGAGGACAAAAAATGTATTTAAAAGGAATAGCTACATCAAGCGGCATTGCGATCGGTAAGGTTTATAAACTGGAACAGCCGAATATCGTGATCAGTGAAGGAACCGGAGATCCTCAGCAGGAACTTCAGATCCTGGAAAACGCATTGGCTAAGACGATCAGCGATATCGAGCAGATCAAGGTCAGAGCCAGCGCTACTTTGGCTCCTGAAGAGCTTGCGATCTTTGATGCACATCTGATGATGGCACAGGATCCTGAATACAAGGATCAGATCGTCGGTATGATCAAAGACGGTTCCAAGGCAGATCAGGCAACCAAGACAGTTTCTGATATGATGGTCGGAATGTTCGAATCGATGGATGATGCTTACTTCAAAGAGAGAGCAGCTGACATCAAAGACGTTTCATTCAGACTCTTATGCAATATCCTCGGACTCAATATCCCGGATCTGACTGCGATCGACGAAGAAGTCGTCATCGTTGCTGAAGAAATGACACCGTCTGATACGGCACAGCTCAACAAGAAGTATTCTCTGGGCTTTGTCACTGAGATCGGCGGCAAGACTTCTCATGCAGCTATCATGGCTGTTGCGTTAGGTCTCCCGGCTGTTGTCGGCTGTACAGGGATCATGTCTTCCTGCAAACACGGAGACAAGATCATCCTCGATGCCAAAGAGGGCGATGTCATTATCGATCCTACTGAGGAACAGCTGAAGGAATACGAAGAGAAGAGAGTCAGATTCCTCGAAGAAAAAGCAGCATTACAGGTACTGCTTGACAAGCCTTCGATCACTCTCGATGGCCATCAGGTTGAACTGGTTGCTAATATCGGTTCGCCGAAAGACATGGACAATGTCATCGCTAACGGTGCTGAAGGTGTAGGTCTGTACCGTACAGAATTCCTTTACATGGAGTCAACTGAAGACTTCCCGAGCGAAGAAGAACAGTTCAAGGCATACAAGGTCGTTCTGGAAAGAGCGGAAGGCAAGAGGATCGTTGTCAGAACGCTGGATATCGGCGGCGACAAGAAACTCCCTTACTTCGAGTTTGATCCGGAAATGAACCCGTTCCTGGGTTATCGTGCGATCAGATTATGTCTTGACCGCAAGGATATCTTCAAGACACAGGTAAGAGCTCTGCTGCGTGCTTCCGTATACGGCAAGCTTGCCATCATGTTCCCGATGATCGCTACGATCGACGAATTCAAAGCTGCGAAACAGTTCGTACTGGATACAAAGGAAGAACTCAAAGCAGAAGGCGTTGAAGTCAGTGACAATATCGAGATCGGTATGATGGTCGAGATCCCGGCATCGGCAGTATTGGCAGATGAGTTCGCTAAATACGCAGATTTCTTCTCAATTGGTACCAATGACCTGATCCAGTACTCAATGGCTGCAGACAGAATGTCCGAAAAGGTCGCATATCTCTATCAGCCGCTGAACCCTTCGATCCTGAGACTGATCAAGATGACGATCGATGGTGCTCACTCACAGGGCAGATGGTGCGGTATGTGCGGCGAAATGGGTGGAGATCCTATGGCTGCTCCTGTACTTCTGGGTCTGGGACTTGATGAATTCTCAATGTCCGCTACGAAGATCCTTCCTACCAGAAAGATCATCACTTCTCTCAACAAGGCTGAGATGGAAGATCTCGCCAATAAGGCATTAAAATGCCACACTGAATCAGAAGTAAGTGAACTGGTAAAGAGTGTCTTAAAGGGATAAAGAGCTATCAGTATTATTGATGAGGCTGTCTTAGGACAGCCTTTTCTTTTATCTTTTTTTGTACATTCAGAATAATGTGTATTAAAATAGAAGAGGAAAATTTTAAATAAGAGGTGAATTTATGGGAAGAGCGCATGAAGTTAGAGCTGCGGCAATGGCAAAAACTGCCGCAATGAAATCAAAGGTTTATTCTAGGTATGGCAAGGAAATCTATATTGCCGCTAAATCTGGCGTTCCTGACCCGGAAATGAACCTTACACTCAGATCCAAGATCAAGGAAGCAAAAGCCAATCAGGTTCCGGCAGATGTTATCAAGAGAGCGATCGAAAAGGCCAAGGGCGGAACAGGTGAATCATATGACTCACTCAGATACGAAGGCTTCGGACCGGGCAGTGCAACGATCATCATCGATTGTCTGACTGACAATTCAAACAGAACTGTTGCAGCAATGAATTCCTGCTTCAACAAGTCTCACTGCAAGATGGGCGTCAAAGGATCCGTATCCTTCAACTATGACAACCTTGGTGTCCTTTCATTCAAATACGAAGATGAGGATGCAATGTTAGAAACGCTGATCGATGCTGATGTCGATGTCAATGATATCGAAGTCGAAGAAGGCGAAATGACCGTCTATGTCGCACCTGCTGATCTGCATAAGGCACAGGAAGCGATCGATACACTGATCCCTGATTGCGAATACTCAGTATGTGCGATCAAGATGCTTCCGCAGGAATATGTCACATTGACTGATGATCACGACAAGGAAATGTGGCAGAGATTGCTGGACAACCTGAATGAAGTTGATGACGTTCAGGAGATCTATCACAACGTAGAAATGTAAAAACGAAAAGTGACCTCGAGGTCACTTTTTGATTAGCGGTCCCTGCAGGCATCTTCTGATGTATGATGCAGGGTCTTTTTTATAGGATGCGTAAAGCAGTTCTGTTTTCCATTCGATCTGCTTATACGGTTCAGGGATATTCTTGAAGAGAGTGATGAATTTTACTTCTTCTTTTAATCGTGACAGAAGTTCCTGTCCTTTCTGATTGAAACCGAGGACCCTGATGTAATCATTATCAGGGAGAGCATTCACATCATCCTTTGTGATATGACAGGCGATATGGATCAATATCCTTTGTATCCTTGATCTGGTGTATCGCTTTGAGATCGATGCGGACAAAAAGGATTCGTAGTCGTCATATTTCACTGCATTCTCATATAAGAGGTTTTCGATCCCTTCACTGACTAAGAAGATCTTTGCGAGCTCTTCTTTCTTCATCGTGAAAAGAAGTCTTCTGATATATGGGTAGAGATCCTTATTGAAAAGGGGCTCTTCGATCTGTATCGGTGTTGCCTTGGAATAATCTTTGTTTTCTGCAACAGCTTTTCTGATCGCAGTAGCTGAACAGATCAGATCGATCTGTTTCCCATGGTAGTCATTGGTCCGTTGTATGGACAACGGAGTGATGTCGATGTTTTTTAATGCTTTCAGGTATGTCACCGCCAACATGTCGTTGGGATAAAGGGAACCGCTCAACAATCCATAAGACTTCGGATAGGAATTGCCGTCATGCATCAGCTGTTTGAGTCTGGTGACATCGACTTCCAGATCTGCATATTTCTGTAATTCTTGAAGATTATTCGTTTCAGAACCAAAGACCAGTTCATCGATATGAAGTCTGTTGAGAAGTTCTACTGATTTCTTTCCGAAGACATAGGCGTTCTGTAAAGTATAGATGAAAGGCAGCTCGATGACCAGGTCGACACCATGATCGAGGGCTGCTTTCGTCTTTTCATATTTATCGATGATCGAGATATCTCCGCGCTGATTGAAATCGCCTGACATGCAGGCGATCAGGATATCCGGCTTGGACAGTCTCATCGTTTCTTCGATGTGATGTTTATGACCGTTATGGAAAGGATTGTATTCAACGATAATTCCTGTTGCTTTCACAAGAATATTATATAATAGGCTTGTGAAAATCTATCTGAAAGATCTGGCGAACATCGCCAATGAAAAAGTGTATCCGGTCGATATCGATTCCTTTGAAGTGAAGGACAATCTTTTCTTACGCAGACTGGAGAATGTGAAAGGTGATATCGCTTTCTACTACGATGCATCGGATGAGTTCAGGATCAACTATTCTCTCAAGGGCGAAATGGTCTGTCCGTGTGCGATCTCTTTGGAGGATGTCTATGTCCCGTTTTCTTTAAGTGAAGATGAAAAAATCGTAAACGATCCAAATGAAGAAGGTTTCTTTCTGAATGAGAATAAAGAGATCGAAGATATGGTCCTTTATATCGTTTTACCGGAAGTTCCGATAAAAGTTGTAAAAAATGAAAAAATAGAGTATTCTAGAGGGGACGGTTGGGTTTTTGTATCCGAAAAAGACTATGAATCTGCGAAAAAAGATGAAATAGATCCGCGTTTACAGAAGCTTATGGAATACAGATTTGAGGAGGAAGATTAGCAATGGCTGTTCAGCAGAGAAGAAATTCAAAAACACGCAAAGCAAAGAGAAGAACTCATTATAAATTAATGGCACCTGCTATGGTTAAGTGCCCGTCTTGCGGTGAATACAAATTAGCTCATCGTGCTTGCCCTAACTGCGGTGCAAAATAATTTATAAGAAGAGAAGAAGATAAAATCTTCTTTTTTTTATTTTCGGTATAAAAGTGCATGATTTTCATGCACTTTTTCTTTACATTTTTTATCCAAAATGAAATAATAGTGGTAGAAAGTGGTATATAGTGGGTAAAAGTGGGGATGTTCATAGGTGAATACCAGCATAATCTGGATGCAAAAGGCAGAATCGTCATTCCCGGCAGATTCAGAGATGAACTGCACAGCACTTTTATCCTGACCAGAGGTCTTGATGGCTGTCTGACGATCTATTCGATGGAACAGTGGGAAAAACTGTTTGAAGAGATCAATAAGCTGCCGACGACCAAAAAAGCTGCCCGTCAGTATATCAGGATGCTGACAAGTACTGCGACTGAATGCAGTGTAGACAACCAGGGCAGGATCCAGATCCCGCAGTTTCTTTCCAAACCGGTCAACATCTCCAAGGAGTGTGTGGTGATCGGTGCGAATGATCATATCGAGATCTGGGACAAGGCTACCTGGGACAGCTATTATCTTGAAGCTTCCGAAAGCTTTGAAGATGTAGCGGAAAATCTGAGCGATCTTCTCGACCATGAGTGAACACATTTCGGTCATGCCTGAAAGGGCGATCGAACTGCTGGATGTCAGACCTGACGGCATCTATGTAGACGGAACTCTGGGAAGGGGAGGACATTCAAAACTGATCCTGGAAAGGCTGAAAAGCGGAAGACTGTACTGTTTCGATCTGGATGAAGAAGCGATCGAAAAGTCAAAGGTTTTCTTAAAGGATTACGATAACGTCACATTCATACATGACAACTTCATGAATATGAAGAAATACATCGATCACGCAGATGGAATCCTGCTTGATCTCGGGGTTTCCTCACCGCAGTTTGATGAAGCGGACAGGGGATTCTCCTACCGGTATGATGCGCCGCTGGACATGCGGATGAACAAGGAAGATGAATTCAGCGCGTATGATATCGTCAACAGTTACAGTGAGGAGGAAATCTCAAGGGTACTGTGGCAATATGGCGAAGAGAAATTTGCCAGAAGGATCGCCGCAAAGATCGTTGAGAATCGTCCGATCGATACAACGGCACAGCTGGTCGAGGTGATCAGAAGTGCTTTACCGGCAAAGGCCCTTTCAAAAAAAGGACATCCGGCAAAACAGACCTTTCAGGCATTACGGATCGAGGTCAATCACGAACTGGATTCTTTGAGGAATTTCCTGGATGACTTCGACGAGATACTGAATATCGATGGAAGGCTGGTGATCATCACGTTCCATTCGCTGGAAGACAGGATGGTCAAACACTGTTTTAAAAACCTCTCAACTGTTAAGGATGACCTTCGCATCGCGAAGACTCCCGACCAGATAGAGAAGGCGAGATATGTATTGTTGAATCGCGGTGATAAGGCAAGCGATGAGGAGATCGAAATCAATCACCGTGCAAAGAGTGCGATTATCAGAGGGATCAGGAAAGTTTATGGCAAAGATCGTTAAGAAGAAAAGAAGAAGACTCAGTTTGAATGGTTTTGCGATCATCCTCTTTACATTTGCGTTGTTTGCCTGGCTGGCAAGTTCACTTCTTGTCAATACACTCAACACAAGACTGACGATGAAGATCCAGACCATGAATGAAGAGTTAAGCATGTTGAAATCACAGAACCAGTCTCTGTCTTTTGAGATCTCCAATCTTGAAAGCAAGGACAGGGTCTATGCGGCAGCAGTCGCTGCCAACCTGGATCAGGTCAGCGATAATATCATTTCCGTTGCAGGAGAATAATCATGAAACGAAGTAATCATAAGCTTCGTTTTCTCTATATTCTGATGTCGGCGATCGCTTTGGCAGTGATCGTCAATGTTTTTTTGGTGACGATCGGAAAGATCCACATCCGTTCAGGCACCTCTTTAAGCAATTACATTCAATCCGTTTCCAATGTTGAGGAAAGGATTTTTGCGTCCAGAGGTAACATCTATGACAACAGCGGTGCGGTCGTTGCCCAGGATGTCAAGACATACGATATCATCTGTTATCTCGACAAGGATCGTCTTTCCAGTTCTGATGAAGTGGCTTATGTCGATAATCCTTTGTTTACGGCACAGGCACTTTCTCCGATACTGGGGATCGAACCTGCCGATATCTATGACATCCTGACATCAAATCCTGACCTTTATCAGGTAGAACTCGGTGCAGCCGGAAGGAATCTGTCTGAGGATCAGAAGAATCAGATCGAGGCGATCGAAGGCTTACATGGCATCGATTTCCGTAATTCCTACAAGAGATACTATCCATATGGAGAGACTTTTTCTCCGCAGCTGGTCGGTTTTGCGCAATCCGATAATACCGGTAAGCTGATCGGCAAGCTCGGCATCGAAAACTATCTGAACGATGAACTTTCAGGAACGGATGGCTATCATTCCTATCAGAGAGATAAGTATGGCTATATCTTGCCGGGAATGTATGAAGAGACAGTTGATGCGATCAATGGTTATGATGTCTATCTCACACTTGATATTTCCATTCAGGAAGCTTTGAATACCGCATTGAATACGACGATGGAGGCAAAGAATGCTTCCAGAGCCTGGGCAGCTGTCGTTGAGATCAAAACGGGAAAGATCCTTGCCTGGGGGCAGACGCCTTCCTATGATCCGAACAATCTGTCTGCCGACGATGTGCAGGTCAATTACGGTTCGCAATTGGCATATGAGCCTGGTTCTGTTATGAAGGCAGTCATCTATTCTGCAGCCATGGATCTTGGTGTCTATGATGGCGATACACTGTTTGACTCTTCGCCATACTGTTATACAGCAAGCACCGGAAGGACATATGCCGGGAATCAGCTTGGCTGTATCTATAATGTATCAAGACTCGATTGGGGCAATATCCCTTTGGATTACGGTCTGATCTATTCCAGTAACGTAGCGACGGCGACACTTCTATCGCAATATGTCGGTATCAGTAATTTTGAAGAATATCTCAACAGATATCATCTCTATCAGAATGTCAATTCCGATGGCATCGATGAAGTCCCGGGTTATACCAACTACGGCCTGTCTCCGGTCGATGATATCACTGCGACCTATGGACAGGGTTCTTCAACGACGATGTTGCAGCTATTGCAGGCGTATACGGCGATCTTTGGCAACGGTGAGATGATCAAACCTTATATGATCGAAAAGATCGTAGATCCAAATTCCAATACTGTCGTCTATCAGGGCAGCAGAAAGGTCGTTTCTACGCCGATTTCCAAGTCCAGCGCAAGACAGATGCAGGATCTTTTGAGAAGGGTCGTTGCGGAGCCTGACGGAACATGCCGTCACTATGCGGCAAAGACAGTCGAGGTCATGGGAAAGACCGGTACTTCCGAGATTCCTTTGGATGGCGGATATGCGGAAGATCAGAACATCATTTCCTGTATGTTGGGTTTCCCGTATGAGGATCCGGAATACATGGTTTATTTTGCATATGTGTCACCTGAAACGGTTTATTTCAACTATGATATCAAGCCGATCCCTGATCTGATCGATCGAATCGCGCTATTGGAAAACCTGACGATCTCTGAAGATGAGATGAGTTCAGGAAAATATATCGAGAAATATGAGATGCCTTCACTTCTGTCTCAAAGCATGACAGATGCCAGAAGGATCTTGGAAGGATATGATCTTGATGTGATCGAGATCTCTGATGGTTCTCATGTCATTAAACAGTATCCGAAAGCAGGGGATGATGTCTATTCCTATCAGAAGGTCTTCCTTTTGAGTGACGGGAATTCCCAGACATTGCCTGATTTCACAGGCTGGACGAGAAAGGATGTCATCGATTACTGGAACCTTTCCGGATTATCCATCCGCATGGAAGGTTTTGGTGTCGCTTATGAACAGTCGATCGCTGCCGGCAGCAGTATCGATCCTTCAACTGAAATCACGATCCGCTTCCGCGAGATCAATTATGTAGAAAAGGAAGAGGTTCAGGCTGAGGAAATCGATCCTGAACTTGGTCAAACTGAGGACTAATGGTATAATATTCAGGTATGAAAACGATTCTGATTCCTTTAGCAGGTTTTGTGCTTTCACTTGTGGCAATCCTTGTTGCCATGCCATATTTCATCAGATACCTGAAAAGGAAGAATATCAATCAGGTCACATCTGAATATGCCTTAGAAGAGTTTAAAAACAAAGACAAGACTCCGATCATGGGCGGTCTTCTTTTCGTTGTCATTCCGATCATCGTATTCGTGATCATCAACTTTAAAGGACTCTCTGATTCCAGAGTCTGTTTTGTTTTGCTGTCTTATCTTTTATTCTGTTCAGTTGGTTTCATCGATGATTCACTTGTCATCCGTTCCCATTCCAACGAGGGTCTTTCTCCCAAGACGAGACTGATCATGGAATTCGTATATACGCTTGTGCTGTTTCTGGTCTTCAGAGATATCATTCCGATGCAGGTATCGATCCCGTTTACGGATATCAGTGTAAAGGTTTCTCCGATATTATTTGTTCCGTTTATGATCCTTTTATACATGGCGGAAGCCAATGCCGTGAATTTTACGGATGGCATGGATGGCCTTTGTGCAGGTGTTTCTTTCTTTGCGCTGTTGCCTTTCGTGGTCCTGACATATCGCAAGGGATACTATGAGATCGTCACATTCCTCATCTGCATCCTGGCAGGTCTGATCGGCTATCTGCGCTATAATTTCCATCCGGCAAAGATCTTTATGGGTGACAGCGGTTCGCTTGCCTTAGGCGCTTTATTTGCGTCTCTAGGCATCGTATGTGATATGAATATCGCCTTATTCATCATCGGCGGAGTTTTCGTTGCGGAAATGTTCTGTGTGCTTTTGCAGCAGACTTCTGTCCGCCTTTTCCATAAGCGTGTATTCTCTTATACACCGATCCATTATGCTTTCGTGATCAAAGGCCATGCGGAGAAAAATATCGTTTTGTCTTTCTATCTGGTACAGATCGCATTATCTCTGATCGGTCTGCTGATCGGTTTTAAAACTCCATGAATTACAGATTTCATTCAGACAAAAATGATCTGAAAAGCAGAGTCTGTCAGATCAACGGTATTACAGAAGAGGAACTTGATGTTTCTTCTTTTATTGTTGATTACGATATGAAACTGCTGAAAGACTTTGCGGAAAAGCTTTTATCAATGAAAGATAAAAGATTTTTTATCGTCGGAGATTATGACTGTGACGGGATCTGTTCCACTCTGATCATGAAGAAGCTTTTTGATGATCTGGGTATTTCAAGCAATTACTACATCCCATCCCGTCTCAAGGAAGGCTATGGATTGAATTCAGAGATCGTCGAAAGAGCTCATGAACACGGTTTTGATGCCTTGTTATGTGTAGACAACGGGATCGTCGCAAATCAAGAGCTTGCTTATGCAAAAGATCTTGGTATGAATACTTTCGTGATCGACCATCATGAGTTCAGCGAAGGTCCATGTGCTGATGCGTGGCTGCATCCGGATCTTTTTGATAAGAAATATGAAGATATGTGCGCATCAGGACTCTGTTGCCTTTTGAGCAATTCGATCAGAAGAGATGATCTGAGCAGTGTCTATGGCGGTCTTGGAACTCTGGCTGATATGGTAAAGGTTCTGGGATATAACCGCTATCTGATGAAACAGATGATCAAGATACTCAACAATGAAACGATCTATCTGATCCGCTTTCTTTCAAAGAAGAAAGAGATCGATTACGAGACACTTTCTTTTGATGTCATCCCCAAGATCAATGCGGTATCCAGACTTGATGAGATGATGAATGTCAACTATGTCGTTCGATATCTGATCGATAATTCCAATGAATGCCTGAAATTCCTCAGCAAGATCGAAGAGATCAATACCTATCGCAAGGATCTCAGCAGACAGATGTCTTCTCTGGCAAAAAGGATAGGGAAAGAATATAACGGGATCATCCTCATCCGCTCCGAGCAGTTCAAGGAAGGCTTGTGCGGGCTGATCGCAAATCGGCTGATGTATGAGTACGACAAGCCTGTCATCGTCCTGGCAAAGTCGGAAGGACTTTTAAAAGGATCGGGCAGATCCGTCAAGGGAAGTGATCTTTTCTCTTATCTGCAGGAAGTGAAAGATCTGTTCAGGACGTTTGGAGGTCATGCCCAGGCAGTCGGTCTGAGTATGGATGAAGAAGGCTATGAAAAACTCATCGAGTATATCGAAAACAACGTTTTACAGATCACATCACAGGAAAAGGATGTCCTGTGTCTTCATCAGGATGAGATCGGTTTTGATCTCTTGGATCAATTGGAGGAACTCAAGCCATTCGGAAATGGTTTTGAAGAACCTTTATTATCAATAGAAGATCCCGAGTACCGGAAAAAGTTTTTGATCTCTTCTTCCTATCCGAAGTTCGTACTGAACGACATGTTAGAAGCAATCAGTTTCAATCCTTCGCATAACAATGTGGAATTTGACAGGATGATCGGTCATCTGAAAAGAGATTCCTATCATCCGAACAAGCTTTCCTTTGTAATTGAAGATTTGATCTAGTTTTACTATAATTGTTATGTATTCAGACAGGAGAGAAACTATGAATTTGAAAGATTACATTGCAACGATTCCGGATTTTCCGCAAGAAGGTATCCTCTTTAGAGATATCACACCTTTAATGGCTGAGGGCGAAGCCTTCAAAGAGGCTTGTGGCCAGATGGTCGCTTATGCAAAGAAGATCGGTGCGCAGGTCGTTGCCGGCCCGGAATCAAGAGGATTCATTTTCGGATGCCCGGTCGCTTATGATCTCAAGATCGGTTTTGTTCCGGTCAGAAAGCCAAACAAGCTTCCGCGCAAGACGATCTCCTACAAGTACGATCTGGAATACGGATCAAACGAACTGCACATGCATGCGGATGCCATCAAACCTGGAAAGAAGGTTTTGATCATCGATGATCTGCTGGCAACAGGCGGTACTGTTGAAGCAACGATCAAGATGGTGGAAGAGCTTGGTGGTGAAGTTGTCGGCTGTGCCTTCCTGATCGAACTGGAAGGACTTGGCGGCAGAGAAAAACTAAGCGGCTACGATGTGTACACACTGATGAAGTATTAAACAGGATCGAAGCTTAGCTTCGATTTTTCTATGAGGTGAGCATGAAGGATCTGATCAACAAAAAAGAAGAGCTGTATGACGAGATCAGGACGTATATCTCCAATGCCGATTCATTGGCCATGATCGACAAGGCATATGACTTTGCGCATGAAAGGCATAAAGACCAGAAGCGTTCTTCCGGTGAGCCTTATTTTGTGCATTGTCTGAATGTTGCCTATGAACTGGCAAAGCTCAAGGCGGATCCATATACGATCTGTGCCGGCCTCTTACACGATGTCATCGAAGATTGCGATGTCAGCAAAGAAGAGTTCATCGAAAACTTCAATGAAGAGATCTATGAGATGGTGGAAGCTGTCACCAAGATCTCAAATCTGAAATTTACGGATGAGAAAGAATATCAGGCAGTCAACCACCGTAAGATCCTGATCGCCATGGCAAAAGATGTGCGCGTCATCCTTGTCAAGCTGGTCGACCGTCTGCATAATATGAGGACTTTACAATACCTGGCTCCCGAAAAGCAGAAAAGGATCGCCAGAGAAACGCTGGATGTCTATGCGCCGATCGCACACCGTCTTGGTATCGCTGAGATCAAGAACGAACTTGAAGACCTCTCGTTCTTTTATCTTGATAACGAGAAGTATCGCGAGATTGCAAAACTGGTAGAATCCAAGAAATCGGAAAGAGACCAGCAGATCGAACTGATGATCGAAGACATTTCGATCGTTTTGAAGATGCACAATATCCCGTTCCGTATCTTCGGACGTTCCAAGCATCTTTATTCCATCAACAAGAAGATGGTCACCAAAAACAAGCGTTTTGATGAGATCCTGGATCTTCTTGCGATTAGGATCGTCACCGAGACTGAGACCAACTGTTATGAGATCTTAGGTTATATCCATGCGGTATACAGACCGATCCCTGGACGTTTGAAAGACTATATCGCCATGCCGAAGATGAACATGTATCAGTCTTTGCATACGACGATCGTCGGACCGGACGGCAGGATCTATGAAGTTCAGATCAGAACGGAAGAGATGGATGAGATCGCTGAAAGAGGTATCGCCGCTCACTGGTCTTATAAAGAGGGCAAGACCCGTTCCCAGACCAAGCTGATCGAAGAACTCAACTGGCTCAAGGCATTTGAAGAAAATACCGATGCCGATGCCAAGGATTACATGAACGATATCACTCACGATATCTTCAATGCGAATATCTACTGCATGACCCCAAGAGGAAGGATCATCGACCTGGC
The DNA here is from genome assembly GCA_017539025.1 of Erysipelotrichaceae bacterium. GTDB lineage: Bacteria > Bacillota_I > Bacilli_A > Erysipelotrichales > Erysipelotrichaceae > Colivicinus. The sequence goes on along the minus strand of JAFYHT010000012.1, from coordinate 3,939 downwards.
AGCTGGCGCAACTCCGATCGATTTTGCCTACCGCATCCATACCGAAGTCGGCAATCAGACTGTCGGTGCTCTGGTCAATGGCGTTCTGGTTCCTTTGAACACGCCTTTGAAGACCGGTGATGTCGTAGAACTTCGTACCAATAAGAATTCCACACCTTCGGAAGACTGGCTGAAGATCGTCAAGACCAATCACGCTCGAAACAAGATCAAGGCTTACTTCATGAAGAAGGAGCTTGAAGATAAGGAAGAAAACATCAGGCTTGGTGAAAACATGTTGAAGGAAGAGATCCGTAAACATGATCTGGATGTTGATGAATTTTTCGATATGAAAAAACTGGAAAAGATCGCAGGATCTTTCCAGCAGTCCAACGCCAATGATGTACTGTATGCCATCGGATGCAAGTCCTTAAGCCCGATCGCCGTCATCGAAAAGCTGACGAAACTGGGCAAGAAGGAGATCGATCTTTCCTATCTGGAAAAGATGACGAAGAGAAATTCCGACAGGAATCACTTCATCTCCAAGACCGGGATCGTCGTCAAGGGCGTTTCTTCGATGAAGATCGCCATTTCGCCATGTTGTTCACCGGTATATGGTGATAAGATCGTCGGTTTCGTTTCCAAGGGACAGGGCATCAAGGTCCACAGGGCTGATTGTCCAAACGTTGCCAATGAAAGAAGACTGATCGATGTAGAATGGGATCAGAATAAGCACGATGTCCGTTATGAGGCTTCGATCAAGATCTTCTCCAAGGACAGATCCTATCTGCTGACCGATCTGGTCACTGTCGTTGCTCAATACAAGGCGAATCTGACTTTCGTCAACTCGCAAGCCAATGCCGAGGATCTTTCAGCGACGACTTCGATGTCTTTCATGGTCGATGACCTGGAACACTTACAGAATATCATGGCCAATCTGAGAAAGGTCGACAGCGTTATTTCGGTTGAAAGAGCTATCAAATAGTGTTAAAATTTGACTGTCTATAAGGAAAATTAATCGTTTATCTCTTACACAGCGAGAAGCAAACGGTGAAAGGCTTCAAAGAGGTTGATGAGGGACACTTCCTTGACGCCTGCTAAAAACAGGCCGCAGATGCTGCGTTACAGCGACAAAGGGCATATCTGAATGATATGAACTAAGGTGGCACCGCGTTGATACGTCCTTAGAAGGACGTTTTTATTTTATAAGGAGGAATGCTTATGCCATATCAGACCGTGAAAGGGACCTATGATCTGCTTCCCGATCAAATGATCAGATTCAACATGCTGGAAGATCTCTTCAGGCAGTTTCTGAATCTCTACGGCTACGGGGAGATCAAAACGCCGGTTTTCGAATACACCGGTGTCTTTCAGAAAGAGAATGATACTTCCGATATGGTCACCAAGGAGATGTATACCTTCTCACCAAACGGGAAGGATTCTCTGACACTTCGTCCGGAAGGTACAGCCGGAGTGATCCGCTCTTTCGTTGAAAACAAGATGTACGGAAATAGTGAGATGCCTTTGAAGCTCGGCTACATCGAAGAGATGTTCCGCCATGAGAGACCGCAGAAGGGCAGACAGAGACAGTTTACCCAGATGGGGATCGAATGTATCGGCGATAAGGATCCTCTGATCGATGCAGAAGTCATCGCTTTGGGCTACTTCTATATCAAGACTTTAGGGATTCAATCCGTCAAGGTATTGATCAATACTTTGGGAGACCAGGAATCAAGACTCAGATACAAACAGTCCCTGATCGATTATTTTGAGCCATTGAAGGATGAATTGTGTACGGATTGTCAGAACCGTTTATACAAGAATCCTTTGAGGATCCTTGACTGCAAGATCGATCATGAGAAAGATATCATTGCCAAAGCACCGAAGATGGAACTGACCGAAAGCAGTTCAAAGTACTTTGAGGATGTCAAACACTATCTGGATGTCCTTGAGATCCCATATGAAGTGGATGATCGTCTGGTCAGAGGTCTGGATTACTATACGGATACGGTATTTGAGGTCGTTTCCACGAACGAAGTATCAGGCTCTCAGGCAACGATCTTCGGTGGCGGCCGATACGATGATCTTGTAAAGGAGATGGGCGGACCGCAGATCTCCGGCATCGGCTTTGCGATCGGTGTGGAAAGACTGATGATCCTTTGCGAAGCGGAAGAGATCTTTGATTACAGCAAGTCGATCGACTGCTACGTCATCAATCTCAATGAAGATAAGGATTATGCATTGTCTGTTGCGGAAGAATTAAGAAACAACAGTTTCTCGTGTGAGATGGATTACTATCGCCGTTCTCTCAAGGCTCAGTTCAAGTCTTCGGAAAGAAAGAATGCGCGTTTCGTGATCATCATCGGTGAGGATGAAGTAAAAGAGAACACTGTTACATTGAAAGATACATTGACAAAGGCACAGGAAAGCGTGAAAAAGGACGAACTGTGTGAAAGGCTGGATCAGCTGATGGAGGATTATTATGTATAGAGATCATACATGTGGCGAATTGAGAAAAAGCGATGAAGGAAAGCGTGTCGTGCTTTCCGGATGGGTTTCCAAGAGAAGGAACCTGGGTTCCATCGTATTCATCGATCTGAGAGACCGTTATGGCATCACTCAGGTCACTTTTGATGAGAATCATTCCGAACTGGTGAAGGATGTCAGAAATGAATTCGTCATCCAGGTAGAGGGTGTCGTTTCTGTAAAGGAAAACCCGAATCCGAAACTGGAAACAGGCGAGATCGAAGTATTGGCTGATACTTTCAAGTTACTTTCCAGTGCCAAGACGACTCCGATGATCATCGCAGATGAAACGGATGCATTGGAAGAATTGAGACTAAAATACAGATATCTGGATATCAGAAGAAATCCGATCAAGGAAAAACTGTTACTCAGAGACAAAGTGACGACGATCGTCAGAGATGTTTTACATAAGGATGAATTCGTAGAAGTGGAAACACCGATCCTTTCAAAGTCGACACCGGAAGGTGCCAGAGACTATCTGGTCCCATCCAGACTCTATAAAGGACGTTTCTATGCCTTGCCACAGTCGCCTCAGCAATACAAACAGTTATTGATGATCGGTGGTATGGACAGATATTTCCAGATCGCCAGATGTTTCCGTGATGAAGACCTCAGAGCGGACAGGCAGCCGGAATTCACCCAGATCGATATCGAGATGTCTTTTGCGGATGAAGAAGATATCTTCACGGAAGTTGAAAAAGTGATGAAAGCGATCTTCAAAGAAACAAAGGGGATCGAAGATCTTGAGTTCCCGCGCATCAGATATGTCGATGCCATGGACAAATACGGTTCCGATAAACCGGATATCCGTTTTGGAAACGAAATGGTCAATGTCACAGATCTGTTCAAAGAAAGTGGCTTTGCGGTATTCAGAAACTGCGTGGAAGGCGGCGGAGTCATCAAGGCTCTTGTATTCAAGAACTGTGCAGATCGTCTTTCAAGAAAGAAATTCGATGAGCTGAATGAATTTGCCAAGATCTACAAGGCAAAAGGTCTAGCTTATCTGAAATATGACAAGAATGAATTCTCAGGTTCTGTCAACAACGCACTTCCTATGGAAGAAAAGGAAGCATTAAGAGACTTCCTGAAGCTGGAAAACGGCGATGTGGTATTGCTTGTGGCGGACAAGAAAAACATCGCTGAGACAGCATTAGGTGCGATCAGAAAGAAACTGGGTGAAGAGCTCGGTCTGATCGATAGCAACAAGTTCTCATTTGCCTGGATCACTCAATTCCCGATGTATGAGTATTCGGAAGAAGAGGACAGATGGGTGTCTGCACACCATCCGTTCACTGCGCCGAGAGATGAAGATGTCGATAAGCTGATGGACGATCAGGCAAACTGCTACTCCAGAGCATATGACCTCGTTTTGAATGGATATGAACTTCTTTCCGGTTCTGTCAGGATCCATGATTCGCAGATGCAGAAGAAGGTCTT